>JAHEJL010000001.1:25000-742964 GCA_024638885.1 Coraliomargarita sp.
ACCCGCCTCAACGAGCCGGACCGCAACGGGGCCGTCTTCATGCAGATCACGGCCGATTATGCCCGCGGTTCGAGCGGAGGCCCGGTCCTGGATGCTTATGGCAACGCCTTAGGCATGGTCGCCTCCACTTCGCCGGTCTTCACGGCTCCGCCCATCCCTCCCGCCGGGGCCAAGGACATCAAGCCGAGCACGCCCAGCCAGCAGATGGTCAGGCATAACTGCGCCACCGCTCGGGCGATCCTCGAACTGACCGGCCAGAAGTAAGCCGGTCGCGCCTTAAGCGTGGCCCGGGGTCCGCGGATAGGCGATGACGTCGCGGATATTGCCTTCGCCGGTGACGAACATCAGCAGACGCTCGAAGCCGAGGCCGAAGCCGGAATGCGGCACCGAGCCGTAGCGGCGCGTGTCGACATACCAGCCATAGCCGGCCAGATCGAGGCCGTGGGCCTGCATCGCCGCGACCAAGCGGTCCAGCCGCTCTTCACGCTGGCTGCCGCCGACGATCTCGCCGACGCCGGGCACGAGCACATCCATCGCCGCGACGGTCTTACCGTCGTCGTTCTGGCGCATATAGAAGGGCTTCGCGGACTTCGGGTAGTCGTGCACGGTCACGGGGCACTTGAAGTGCTCCTCGGTAAGATAGCGTTCATGCTCCGATTGGAGGTTCTCGCCCCAGACGACCGGATACTCGAACTTGCGCCCGGATTTCAGGAGCAGTTCGATGGCCTCGGTATATGAAACGCGCGCAAAAGGTCGCTCCGCGACGAAACGAAGCCGTTCCAGGAGGCCCTTGTCGACGAAGGCGTTGAAGAATTCCAGCTCCTCGGAGCACTGCTCCAAGGCCGTCTTCACGAGGTGTTTCACGAGTTCCTCGGCGCAACGCATGTCGCCTTCGAGGTCGCAGAAAGCCATCTCGGGCTCGATCATCCAGAACTCGCTCGCATGGCGGCTGGTGTGGGAATTCTCGGCCCGGAAGGTCGGCCCGAACGTATAGACGTCGCCCAAGGCGCAGGCCAGGGTCTCGCCCTCGAGCTGGCCTGAGACCGTCAGATAGGACTGTTTCGCGAAGAAATCCGCGGTCCAGTCGACCTTGCCCTCCGGCGTCTTCGGCGGGGCGACGGGGTCGAGGGTGGTCACCCGGAAGAGTTCGCCGGCGCCTTCGCAGTCGCTGGCGGTGACGATCGGCGTATGGACGTAGGCGAAACCGCGGCGCTGGAAGAACTCATGCACCGCCATGGCCATGCGGCTGCGGACGCGCATCATCGAACCAAGACGGTTCGTGCGGGCACGCAGGTGCGGAATGGTACGGAGGAACTCGACGGTGTGCCCCTTCTTCTGGAGCGGAAAAGTCTCGTCGGCCCGGCCCAGCAGGCGGAAGGCCGTGGCCTTGAGCTCCCATTTCTGTCCCTTCGCCGGCGAAGGCACGAGTGCCCCGTCCACGCTGACCGAAGAACCCGTCAACGCGTCCTTGAGGTGTTCGGCCCCGGGGGCCCCGGCGTCCACGACGACCTGGAGGTTCTTGAAGCAGGAGCCGTCATTGATCTCGACGAAGGAGAAATCCTTGGCGTCGCGGCGGGTGCGGACCCAACCCGAGACCGTGACACCTTGGAGCGGCTGCTCGGCGGCGAGCGCCTGCTTGACCTTGATTCGCATGGGGCAATCTGGACCAGCCGGCCCGCCGAAACAAGCGAGAGATGCCCCCGCCGCCCGCCGTCGCCCGTTTTTTCGGGTCGGGCTGGACAAGCCCGCCCCCTTTAACACGCTCGCAAGCCTTCTCTCATGAACGCACTCGAACAGCTTCGCCAACACACCAAGGTCGTCGCCGACACCGGCGACTTCGCCGCCATGAAGGCCTTCAAGCCTCTGGACGCCACGACCAACCCGAGCCTCATCCTCAAGGCCGTGCAGATGCCGGAATACCAGGCCCTGCTCCAGAAGGCCGCCCAGGACAACAAGAGCAAGGGTGTCCAGGCCGCCGTCGACGCCCTCCTCATCTCCTTCGGCACCGAGATCCTCAAGATCGTCCCGGGCCGCGTCTCCACCGAAGTCGACGCCCGCCTGTCCTTCGACAAGGCCGCCACCGTCGCCAAGGCCCGCGAACTCATCGCTCTCTATAAGGCCGCCGGCATCCCCAAGGAGCGCATCCTCGTGAAGATGGCCTCCACCTGGGAAGGCATCCAGGCCGCCGCCGAACTCGAAAAGGAAGGCATCCGCTGCAACCTTACCCTCCTCTTCTCGTTCGCCCAGGCCGTCGCCTGCGCCGACGCCAAGGTCCAGCTGATCTCGCCGTTCGTCGGCCGCATCTACGACTGGCACAAGAAGGCCCAGGGCGCCAACTGGAACGAAGCCGCCTCCTCCGGCGCCAACGATCCGGGCGTGCAGTCCGTCCGCCGCATCTTCGCCTACTACAAGCGCAACGGCATCAAGACCGAAGTCATGGGCGCCTCCTTCCGTAACGTCGGCCAGATCAAGGCCCTCTGCGGTTGCGATCTCCTGACCATCGCCCCGAACCTCCTCGACGAGCTCTCCAAGGACTCCGCCGCGGTGCCCAAGGTGCTCGACGAAGCCGCCGCCAAGTCCGAAGGCGAAGCCGCCAAGGCCTGGGGCGAGAAGGAATTCCGCTGGCACCACAACGAAGACGCGATGGCCACGGAGAAGACCGCCGAAGGCATCCGCGCCTTCGCCGTCGACGGCAAGAAGCTCGACGACCTGGTCGCCAAGGCCATCGGCTAAGCGAAGCGTCAGTCCCTCAAGCAAGGCCGGGCCGCAAGCCCGGCCTTCTTATTTGCGGCGGATCCAGGCCAGCACGAGCAGCACCAGACCGGCGAAATCGAACAACCAGCCCAGCGGGATGAAGCCGAACTGCTCATGCAGGACGCCATCCTGATCCAGGTGGGAGCCGTTCCGCGCATACGCGGCCCAGCAGGCCCAGGAGGCGCAGAAACAGAGGATCGCGGCGATGAAATACCGTCGGTTCATGGTCACTTACGACGCTGACGCACGGCCTCGAACAGGCAGATCGCGGCGGCATTGGAGACGTTGAGCGAATCCGAGAGCCCGGCCTGCGGGATCGAGATCTTCTCATCCGCGCCCTTCAGCCAGAAGTCCGACAGGCCGTCCTTCTCGGAGCCCAGCAGCAAGGCCACCGGACCCCGGCAATCGACGTCCCAGTAATCCTTGGTGGCGGCCGGCGAGGTCGCGAGCGAACGGACGCCCTTGGCCTTCATCCAAGCGGCGGCCTCCTGCGACGTGCACACGGCCACGGGCATGGAAAAAAGCGCGCCCTGCGAGGAGCGCACGACGTTGGGATTGAAGACGTCGGTGACCGGGTCGCAGACGATGAGCGCATCGCAGCCGGCGGAGTCCGCCGTGCGGAGGAGCGCGCCGAGGTTGCCCGGCTTCTCGACCGATTCGGCGACGAGCAGGAGCGGGTTGGCCGAAGGCTTGAGCTGGTCGAGGGAGCAGTCCCAGGTCTTGGCGACGCCGAGCAGGCCATCCGGGCCTTCGCGGCCGCTGACCTTCTCGAAGGCGGAGACGCCCAGTTCGCAGCAATCGACGCCGGCGACGCGGGCGTTGGTCACGAGCTCGGCGGCCTCGGAGCCACGGAACATCGACGGGCAGAAATAGATCTCGAGGACCTCGACCTTGCGCTCGAGGGCCCGGGAGAGCTCCCGGAGGCCTTCGGCGATGAAGAGGCCGCGGGCTTCGCGCTCGGCGCGGTCCCGCAGGCGGGCCAACGCCTGCACGCGGGGGTTCTGTCGGCTCTGGATGACCTCGTCGGGCACGGGCGAAGTGAGAACCAAGGGAAGCCGAAGGGCAAGGATAGGCCTTCGGCAGGGATAAGTCTCGACCTCTCCGCCGGGAGGCGGACTTTATCGCCATGTCCGAATTCGAGCCGCCTCAGTCCCGCAAACCCGACGCCTCCAAGTTCCGGCCCGGCAAGTTCACCTACCACCAGGAGATCGAGGTCGAGATCGCGAGCCTGACGAACCTCGGCGAGGGCGTGGCCCGCGTCGACGGCTGGGTGGTCTTCATCGCCGGCGCCCTGGCCGGCGAGAAGGTGGTGGCCCGCATCTGGCACAACGCCGCCAATTTCTCCCGCGGCGATCTCGTCCGCGTCATCGTCCCCTCGCCCCACCGCGTCCAGCCCCGCTGCGACCTCTTCGGCGAATGCGGCGGCTGCCAGTACCAGAACCTCGCCTACCCGCAGCAGCTGGAGTGGAAGCAGAAGCAGGTCGCGGAAGCCTTCGAGCGCCTCGGCGGCATCAAGACCAAGGTCGACCCGTGCCATCCTTCGCCGAAGCAGTACGGCTACCGCTCCAAGATCACCCCGCACTTCATGACGCCCCGCCGGGCGGACTTCCCGATCGGCTTCCTCGCCGCCGGCACCTCCCGCCGCGTCGTCGACGTGCCGAAGTGCCCGATCGCCACCGACGCGATCAACGCGGCCTACGCCCGCTCCCGCAAGGACATCAAGGCCAACCCCGGACGCTTCGAGCGCGGCGCCACCCTGCTCTTCCGTGATTGCGAAGAAGGCGTCGTCACCGATTCCCGCCAGGTCGTCACCGAGAAGGTCGGCGCGGTGCAGCTCAAGTTCCTCGCCGGCGAATTCTTCCAGAACAACCCCTCCGTCCTCGAGCAGTTCGTCGGCCACGCCATCAAGCTCGCGCACGAATCCGGCGCCAAGCACCTCGTCGACACCTACTGCGGTTCGGGCCTCTTCGCCCTCTCCGGCGCCCGTCTCTTCGAGTCCGTCAACGGCATCGAGGTCAGCGCCGAAGCCGCCCGCAAGGCGGCCGAGAACGCCACGCTCAACCACTTCCTCAACTGCCGCTTCATCGCCGGCTCCGCCGAATCGATCTTCAAGAAGCTCCCGGTGGAAGGCCATGAGTCCGCCGTGATCGTCGACCCGCCCCGCAAGGGTTGCGACGAGGCCTTCCTCGAACAACTGCATGCCTTCGGTCCGCGCCGCATCGTCTACGTCAGCTGCGCTCCCGACACCCAGGCCCGCGACGTGAAGTATCTCTGCGCCAAGGGCTGGAAGGTCGTCTCGGTCCGTCCGTTCGACCTCTTCCCGCAGACCCGCCACGTCGAGTGCATCGCCGCGCTGGAACGCGCCTAAGCGACCCGCGAGGGCACAAAAAAGGGGCGCCGCAAGGCGCCCCTTCTGTTTGGCCGGGTATCCGGCTCAGGCCTGCGGCTTGGCGGCGTTCTCTTCCTCTTCCTCGGAGCGCTCGACCTTCGAGATGCCGAGCAGCGACTCGCCGTCCTTGAGGCGCATGACGCGGACGCCCTTGGTGTTACGACCCGCCGTGCAGCGGATATCGGACACCTTGGTACGGATGGACTGGCCGCCCTTGGTGAGGAGCATGACCTCATCCTCTTCCTGGACGCTGAGCGCGCCGGCGACGCCGACCTCGGTGGAGATGGCGATGACGCCCTTGCCGCCGCGGGACTGCTTGCGGTAGACGGGCTCCTTGGTCTCGGGATCGTCGAAGGGCGTGCGCTTGCCGATGCCGTCGATGCCGACGACGAGGAGCGTGCAGGCCGGGTCGACGACTTCCATCGCCTTCACCTGGTCGCCGCTTTCGAGGTTCATGCCGATGACGCCGGTCGTGTCGCGCCCCATGGAGCGGACGTCGGACTCGTGGAAGCGGATGGACATGCCGGACTGCGAGATCATCACGACCTCGTTGTCGCCGTTGGTCAGCTTGGCCGCGATGAGGCGGTCGCCGTGCTCGATGTTGATGCCGATGATGCCGCCCTTGCGGTAGTTGGCGTACTTGGAGATCTCGGTCTTCTTGATGGTGCCGTTGGCGGTGCACATCATGAGGAACTTGCCTTCCTCGAAGTTGGAGACGCAGACCATCGCGGCCAGCTTCTCGTCGTCCTTGAGGTCCAGCAGGCGGGCGATCGACTTGCCGCGGGAGGCGCGGTTGGCTTCCTCGATCTCGTAGACCTTCTCCACGTAGACGCGACCATTGTTCATGAAGAACAGGATATGGTCATGCGTGTTGGCCGTGAAGAGGTGCTCGATGAAGTCGCTGTCCTCGTCGGACGCGGCCTTGGAGAGCTCGGCGCCCTTGGTGCCCTTGCCGCCGCGCTTCTGGAGGCGGTACTGGGCGACCGGGGTGCGCTTGATGAAGCCGGCGTGCGAGACGGTGACCACGCAGCCTTCGTTGGCGACGATGTCCTCCATCGAGAGGTCGCCTTCCTGGGCGGTGACCTTCGTCTTGCGGGGGCCGATGTGCTTCTTGGCGGCGTCGCGGAGCTCCTTCTTGATGAGGGAGAGCAGCTTCGATTCGCTCGAGAGGATGCCGCGGAGCTCTTCGACGAGCGCCATCAGTTCGCGGTATTCGGCCTCGATCTTGTCGCGCTCCAGGCCGGTAAGCTGGTAGAGGCGGAGGTCGAGGATGGCCACGGCCTGGCGCTCGCTGAGGCCGTACTTGGCCATGAGCTTCACGCGGGCCTCGTCGCGGTTGGACGCGGCGCGGATGATCTTCACGAAGTCGTCCAGGTTACGCAGGGCGATCTTGAAGCCTTCGAGGATGTGGGCGCGGTCCTCGGCCTTGCGGAGGCGGAAGCGGGTGCGGCGGGTGACGACGTCGCGGCGATGCTCGACGAAGCACTCGAGGAGCTCGCGGATGTTCATCTGCTTCGGACGACGCTTGTCGAGGGCGAGCAGGATGACGCCGAACGAGTTCTCGAAGTTCGTGTGCTTGTAGAGCTTGTTGATGACGACCTTCGGGTTCTCGTTGCGCTTGAGCTCGATGACCACGCGCGTGTTCTCGTCGGACTCGTCGCGGAGGTCGGAGACCTCGTCGAGGACCTTCTCGGCGCAGAGGTCGGCGATGTGCTTCACCAGGGAGGAGCGGTTGACGTTGTAAGGCAGCTCCGTGAGGACGATCTGCTCCTTGCCGTTCTTCATCTCCTCGGTGTGGGCGACGCCGCGGACGCGGATGATGCCGCGGCCGGTGCGGAGGTACTGCTTGATGCCTTCCTTGCCGTTGATGACGCCGCCGGTCGGGAAGTCCGGACCGATGATGACCTTCTCGAGGTCTTCGACGGTCGCGCTAGGCTTGTCGATGATGAGGCAGGTGGCCTCGACGAGTTCGTTGAGGTTATGGGGCGGGATGTTGGTCGTCATGCCGACCGCGATGCCGGTCGAGCCGTTCATCAGCAGGTGGGGCAAGGCGCACGGCAGGACGGTCGGCTCGGTGGTCGACTCCTTGTAGTTCGGCGTGAAGTCGACCGTGTCCTCGTCGATGTCGGCGAGGAGCTCGGAGGAGATCTCCGAGAGGCGGCACTCGGTGTAACGGTAGGCCGCGGGCGGATCGCCGTCGACGGAGCCGAAGTTGCCCTGCGGCTCGATGAGCTGGTAGCGCATGACCCAGTTCTGGGCGAGGCGGACGAGCGTGTCGTACACGGAGCTGTCGCCGTGCGGGTGGTAGTTCTTCAGCACTTCGCCGACGACGCCGGCGCACTTGTCGAACGGGCGGTTGTGGACGAGGCCTTCGCGGAGCATCGCGTAGAGGATGCGGCGCTGCACGGGCTTCAGGCCGTCGCGCGCGTCCGGGAGGGCGCGGGAGACGATGACGGACATCGAGTAGTCGATGTAGGCCGTCTGCATGATGTCCGTGATGTTGGCGGACGTGAGCTTTTCCTTGTCAGAGTACATGTTCGAAGAGGTCTTGAGGTGGGGGCGTCAGGTCAATCAGACGTCGAGGTTCGAGGTGTTGAGCGCGTTGTCCTCGATGAAGGCGCGGCGGTTCGGGACGTCCTCGCCCATCAGCATGGCGAACACGCGGTTGGCTTCGGCGGCGTCGGCGATATCGACCTTGAGGAAGCGGCGCTTGGCCGGGTCCATCGTGGTCTCGAAGAGCTGCTTCGGGTTCATTTCACCCAGGCCCTTGTATCGCTGGATGGTGAGGCCCTTGCGGCCGAACTGGCGGATCTGGCCGATGAGCTCGAGGATCGAGCCGAGCGGGATGGGCTCGGCCTTCTTCACGAGCTTCTTGGCGGGCTTCTCCTCGCCCTTGGCTTCCTCCTCGCCTTCGGCGGCGGGGGCTTCCTCGGCGGTCGAGCCGTCGATCAGGTGGTAGCGCGGCTCCTCGCCGGCGGTGAACTTCTTCACGTCCATGCCCTGGGCTTCGAGCTCCTTCAGGACCTTGGTGATGGCTTCGTTCTCGAAGACCTCGATCACGTTGACGCGCTCTTGGACGACGGTGCCGTCCTTGAGCTTCTTCTCGCGGTCGATCTTGTCGGCGAGGAAGTCCTCGACGCCCGCCTTGCGGAGGTACGCCTGCTTGGCGTCGGTGTCGGCGAGGAACTCATAGGTCTCCTCGTTGCCGGTGCGCGTGCGCACGATGAAGCGCGGCAGCGCGTGGGTCTTGAGGTCCTGCTGGTCGAGGTATTCGCCGAGCTGGCAACCCGTGCGGCCGATGCCGGCGCCGAGGGACTCGAGGCGGGCGAGGGATTCGACGATCTTGTCGAGCTTCTGGCCGGGGAAGACGTGCTTGTCGCGAAGGCGGAGCAGGTTGACGTCCTCGGAGCCGAGCTCGAGGAGGATGCGGTTCAGTTCCGGGTCGTTGTCGACGTACTGCTCGCGCTTCTTGCGCTTGATGCGGTAGAGGGGCGGCTGGGCGATGTAGACGTAACCGGCTTCGATGAGGCCGGGCATCTGGCGGAAGAGGAACGTCAGGAGCAGCGTGCGGATGTGCGAGCCGTCGACGTCGGCGTCCGTCATGATGACGAGCTTGTGGTAGCGGCACTTCGTGACGTCGAAGGCGCCGTCGCCCTCGTGCTTGCCGATGCCGGTGCCGCAGGCGGTGATGATGGTGCGGATCTCCTCGTTGGAGAGGATCTTGTCGATGCGGGCCTTCTCGACGTTGAGGATCTTGCCCTTGATCGGGAGGATCGCCTGGTAGCGACGGTCGCGACCCTGCTTGGCGGAACCACCGGCGGAGTCGCCTTCGACGATGTAGAGCTCGCAGACGGACGGGTCGCTCTCGGAGCAGTCGGCCAGCTTGCCGGGGAGGCCGCCGGAGGACATGGCGGACTTACGGACGGTCTCGCGGGCCTTGCGGGCGGCTTCGCGGGCGCGGGCGGCGTTGAGGCACTTATCGACGATGCGACGGCCGGTCTTCGGGTCGCGCTCGAGGTAATACTTCAGCTGCTCGCCGACGACGGAGGTGACGATGCCTTCGACTTCCGGATTGGTCAGGCGCGTCTTGTTCTGCGACTGGAACTTCGGGTCGGGGTGCTTGACGGAGATGACGGCCACGAGGCCTTCGCGCATGTCGTCGCCGTTGAGCTTGGCGTCCTTGTCCTTGATGAGGTTGTTGGATTTCGCGTAGTGGTTGATCACGCGGGTGAGCGCGGAACGGAAGCCGGAGAGGTGCGTGCCGCCTTCGGGCTGGTTGATCAGGTTGGTGTAGCTGAAGACCATCTCGTCGTAGCGGTCGTTATACTGCAGGGCCACGTCGATGGTCATGCGGCGCATGCCCGGCTTGGGCTTCTCGCCGTCGGCCATCACGCGCGGGTTGGCGAGGTCGGTGAAATCGACCTCGGCCGCCATCAGGATCGGTTTGTCGAAGAGGCGCTCCTCGTTCGCGTTGAGGAACGAGACGTATTCGGCGATGCCTTCCTTGAACTCGAACTTGTCGGCGCGGTTGGAGCGATGGTCCTTCATCTCGACGGTGATGCCGGGGACGAGGAAGGCCAGCTCGCGCATGCGGCGGACGAGCGTGTCGTACTTGAATTCCTGGGTGGCAACGAAGATCTCCGGGTCCGGATGGAAGGTGATCTTGGTGCCGGTGCGCTTCGTCTTGCCGATGACCTTGATGGACTGCGTGACTTCGCCGCGGCAGAACTTCATCTGGTGGACTTCGCCTTCGCGGCTGACTTCCGCGACGAAGCTGTCGGAGAGCGCGTTCACGCACTTCGCGCCGACGCCGTTGAGGCCGCCGGAGACCTGGTAGGCGCCCTTGTCGAACTTGCCGCCCGCGTGAAGGTTGGTGAGCACGAGCTCGAGCGTCGGCACCTTCTCTTCGGGGTGCATCGCGACAGGGATGCCGCGGCCGTCGTCTTCGACGGAGAGCGAACCGTCCGCATGGATCTCGACCTTGATGCTCTTGCAATAGCCGGCGAGGGCTTCGTCGATCGAGTTGTCGACGATCTCATACACGCAGTGGTGGAGGCCGGTCTCGTTCGTATCACCGATATACATGCCTGGTCGCTCGCGCACCGCCTTGAGGCCCTTGAGGCGCTTGATGTCGGAAGCGCCGTAGCTTTCATTGCCGGCGTGCTTGCCGCGATTCGGGGTTTTCTCGGAATTTTCGCTCATGTCTTGGTGTGTAAATAAATGATATTTCCCCGCCGGAAGGAGGGGTGTTTTCATGCTGTTTTTCACAGGGGTATCTGCAACAGGAAACACCCTCCCCGTGAATGTTTTTGACCGCCCAGAAATTACTGCCAATCAACCCCTTACGAAAACTTATAAGGGGTGTTAGAAACCGTTGCTCACACGTTATCCACAGCCCCATTCCACCCCCGTGGAGCGGACCAGCCCGGAGGCGTTCAGGCGGGACCGAAGAAGGCCGCGATCGGGCCGAGCGCCGCTTCGCCGGCGTCCTCGAGCACATAGTGGCCCGCCTCGGCGAAAAGAAGCTGCTGGGCGGCAGGGAAACGGGCGATGAAGCCTTCCAGGAAGGACCGGTCGAAGCAGAAGTCCCGCATTCCCCAGCAAAGCAGCATGGGCTTGGCCTGCAGACCCGCCAGGGAGGCCTCCACCCCCGCCAGGACGGTCCGGGTGGGGTGCTCGGCCTCCATGGGGATGTCCGCCACGAAATCGGCGACCGCGCGGCGGACCGAGACCGACCCATAGGGGGCGAGGAAACCCGCCTTAGCGGCCGGGCTGAGGGGCTTCTCGACGGACATCCAGGTCGCCGGCCAGGCGAAGCCGTTCAGGCCCTGGACGATGAACCGACCGACCAAGGGGGCCCGACAAAGGGCGATCCGGGCCGGGATGCGGTCCGAGAGAAAGGCGCCGGTATTGGTGACGAGGATCTTCCCCACCCGCTCCGGGTGACGCCCGGCCACGCCGAAACCGATGGCACCGCCCCAATCGTGCACGCCCATGTCGAATTCCTTGACGCCGAGATGCGCGAGCAAGGCTTCGACGTCGGCGATGCGGTCGGCGAGACGGAGGAAACGGTCCGGGCGAGCGGAGAGCCCCATGCCGACATGGTCGGGGGCGATGACGCGGCGACCTTGGGCGGCGAGCTTCAGGATCAGGTCGCGCCAGAGGAACGACCACGACGGATTGCCGTGGAGCAGCAGCACCGGACGGCCGTCACGCGGGCCGTGGTCGACGTAACTCATGCGCCCCGAGAGCGCGGCGAAATCCTTCGGCGCGAACGGATAGAGCGTCTGGACGGCGGGAGAAAGGGACACGTGGCTCATTGGCATTCGACGGCGAGCATCATGCTGGCGAGGCCGCTGCCGATGCCCAGCAGCGCGACGCGTTCGCCGGGCTTGATCCGGCCTTCGGCGAGACCGAGCGCCAAGGTCGCGGGCACGGAGACCGAGCCGACGTTACCGAGGCGATCGAAGCTCTGGTAGTCCTTCGCGGGATCGAGGCCGAGCTTCTCGAAGAGGAGCGTGGAGTGACGACGGCCGACCTGGTGCGTCACGACGCGATGCGGCGTGGCTTCGTCCCAGCCCGTCTCCTGCTTGAAGCGACCCCAGCAACGCTGGGCCAGCGCGACGCCGGCGGCGAGGAGCGCTTCCGAATCGGTGCGCATGTCGAGCTCGGCGAAGGACGTGTCGCCTTCGCAAAGGCCGTTGGCGGAGGAATCGGTCTCGGCGGCTCCGCCCAGCAGGCGGATCGCGCCGGGGCCGGCGAGGTCGTCGCGGCACACGACCGCGGCGGCGCCGCCCGCGCCGATGGTAAGGTTGGCGAAGTACGGCTTGATCGTCTCGCGCGTCAGGGCGAGGTCTTCGTTCAGCAGGCGGATGGTACGTTCGACGAGCGGACGACCGTCTTCGCCGGAGCAGACGAGCGCGCGCTTGATCTGGCCGGACTCCACCATGCCCGCGGCGAGCGCGACGGCGTTGAGGAAGCCCAGGCAGGCGTTGGAGACGTCGAGGATCTGGGCCTGCGGACCAAGGCCGAGGAGGCCGTGCACATAAGCGGCGGTCGAGGGCTCGAGGCGATCGCGGCAGACGGAGGAATGGATCAGCAGGTCGATGTCGGCGGGGCCTACGCCCGCGGACTGCATCGCCCGTCGGCCCGCCAGCGCGGACGCGGCCGAAGGACGGATCGCCTGCGGCCAGAAGCGCCGCTCGCGGATGCCCGTCATCAGTTCGAGGCGCCCCTCGGGCAGCTTCAGGCGGCCGTAAAGCGGCGCCAGGCGGCGCTCGACCTCATCGGAGGACCAGACCTCGGGCGGAAGTTCGGCCACGAGGCCGGACAGGACTGTGCGCTTGAAGATCACGCTCCGGGAAGGCGGGAGGAAGCGGCCACGAGTTCTTCGTCGAAGAAATTCCAGCCCATGCCGGCGTCGACGACGATGCCCTGCCCGTTGATGCCGCTCGAACGGGGCGAGAGCAGCCAGACCGCCGTGTCGGCGACCTCCTGCGTCTTCAGGGCTTCCTTGCGGAAGGTCATCTTCTCGGCGTGCAGGTAGTTGTGGAGATAGCCCGGGATGCCCGCGCTGGCGCTCGTCTTGAGCGGGCCGGCGTTGACCGAGTTGAAGCGCACGCGCGAATCGGCCGAGAAAGACTTCGCGAGGAAGCGGCTCGCGGACTCGAGGGCGGCCTTGATGGGCGACATATAACCGTAGTTCGAGGCGGTGACCTGCGACGAGATGCCGATCGAGACGATCGAGGCGTCGGACTTCAGGTGCGGCTTCAGGGCGCGGGACAGCTCGACGAGCGAGAAGGCGGAGATCGCGGTGGCCTGCAGGAAGTCGGCGCGCACGGTCTCGTGGAAAGGCTGGATGCCGCGCGAGAAGTTCGCGAACGCCACGCTGTGCAGTACGCCGTCGAGCGGGCCGTGCTCGCGCCCCACGTCGGCGGCCAGCTTCTGCGTCTGAGCCTCATGCTCGAGGTCGCACAGGTAGACCGGCTTGCCGTCGAGCAGGCCTTTCAGCGAGTCGAGGCGAGCCTGGGAGCGGACCGAGTAGACGACCTTGGCCCCTTCGGCCTCGAGGGTCTTGGCGACGTGCCAGGCGACGGACTTCTTGTTCGCGACGCCGAGGACGAGGTAGGTCTTACCGGAAAGGCCGAGGAAGGACATAGGTCAGGCGGGTTGGTCGACGAGGGCGAGGGCGAAGCGGATGGTCAGCACGGCCTTGCCGTCGCGACGCACCGTGCCCGTCATGAAGTGGAACTGCTGGAGCGTCTCGACGTGCTTCACGTCGATCGAGACCGTATCGCCGGGCTTCACCATGCCCTTGAACTTCGCCTCCTCGATGCGGCAGAGCACCGGGGTCTTGCCGGCCGGAGCGCCGCCCTCGGCCTGCAGCTTCTTCGTGAGGAAGATCGCGCCGGCCTGGAAGACCGACTCGCACAGCAGCACGCCCGGCGTGATCGGGTTGCCGGGGTAGTGCCCGGCGTAGAAAGGCTCGTCGGCCCGGAAGGTCCGGGTGCACGTGGCGCCATCGGCCCGGACCTCGTCTATCCGGTCCAGGAACAGGAACGGCGGGCGATGAGGGATGGTGTCGAGGACGGCCTGCAACATGGGCGTATTTTTGCCCCCGGAGAGACGGACAAGCGACACGAAAACACCGTCGGTCGCATTTGCCTTTTGCCGGCGGGCTCCCAACCTACGGCACATGAAGACACTCTTCGCCTCCCTCCTCATGTCCCTCCTCCCCTTCTTCGGTAACGCGGCTGAAAAACTCGCCGTCGGCGCCTCCATCCCGGACGTCACCTGCAACGACCAGGACGGCAAGCCCGTCTCCCTCGCCAAGGAAGGTGCCAAGGGCTACCTGCTCGTCTACTTCTACCCGAAGGCCAAGACCGGCGGCTGCACCAAGCAGGGCTGCTCCCTGCGCGACGGCTGGGCCGACCTCCAGAAGGCCGGCGTGAACGTGCTCGGCGTCAGCACCGACGACGAGAAGCTGCAGAAGGAATTCAAGGAAGAGCAGAAGTTCCCCTTCCGCCTCCTCGCCGACAAGGAGAAGAAGGCCGTCACCGAGGCCTTCGGCGTCAAGAATCTCGTCGGCATGGCCAGCCGCAGCGCCTTCCTCTTCAAGGACGGCAAGTGCGTCTACGCCGACCACAAGGGCCACACCAGCGACCAGGCCCAGCAGATCCTCGACTTCCTGAAGTCGGAGAAGAAGTAAGCCTGGGACACCCTCCCAACAGAAAGGCCGCATCGAACGATGCGGCCTTTTTCGTACCCTGAAGCGAGGCTCAGTGGCCCTTGATCGGGAAGAGGTCGGTCACGCTGTTGTTGCCATGGATGCGACGGATCGCGTCGGACAGCAGCGGGGCGATCGAAAGCACGGTGATCGGCAGGTCCTTCGGCCAATCAGACGGCACGGAATTGGTCGTGATGACCTCGTCGATGACGCCGCGACGCAGGCGCTCGTAGGCGATGTCCTGGATCATGCAGTGCGAGACGACGGCGCGGACCGAGCGCGCGCCGTTCTTCTTGAGGAGTTCGGCGGCGGCCACGAGCGTGCCCGCGGTCTCCGTCATGTCGTCGACGAGGATGATGTCGCGGCCTTCGACTTCGCCGACGAGGCTGGTCGCCTGGACGGTGGTCGCGCTCGTGCGGCGCTTGGCGACGAAGCCGTACGGCAGATTGAGCATGTCGGCCACGGCCGAGGCGTACTTCAGGCCGCCCACGTCAGGCGAGAAGACCGTGGCATCCTTGAGCCAGGGCTTGTCCTTGATGTGCTTGTAGAAGACCGGGGAGGCGTAGAGATGGTCGACCGGGATGTCGAAGAAGCCCTGGATCTGCTGGGCGTGCAGGTCGACGGTCAGGACGCGGTTGGCGCCGGCGGCGGTCAGCAGGTTCGCGACGAGCTTGGCCGTGATCGGCACGCGGGGCTTGTCCTTGCGGTCCTGGCGGGCGTAGCCGAAGAACGGGATGACGGCCGTGATGCGGGCGGCGGAAGCGCGGCGGAGCGCGTCGATCATGATCAGCAGCTCCATGATGCGGTCGTTGGCCGGCGCGCAGGTCGGCTGGACGACGTAGACGTCGCAGCCGCGGATGTTCTCGTTGATCTGGACGAACGTCTCGCCGTCGGGGAAACGGTTGACGGTAGCCGTGCCGAGGGGGACGCCGAGATGTTCGCAGATTTCCTTGGCGAGCGCCGGGTTGGCGTTGCCGGTGAAAATCTTCATCTCAGGGAGGCTCATGTCGGTTAGCGTTTAGCAGAGTCCAAGGAGGCGGCCAGCGAATCAACCTTTTTGAACAATTCGGGCAGGCGACGCGAAAGGACGACCAGGCGACGTTCCAGACCGAAGGGCACGGCGGGCGTGCCGTTCATGAAGCCATCGGCGGGGACATCCTCGAAGAGGCCCGTCTGGGCGCCCAGCTTGACGCGGTCGCCGAGGGTCAGGTGGCCGGCCACGCCGGACTGTCCGCCCAGGACGCAATGGTCGCCGAGGGTCGTGCTGCCCGCGATGCCGACCTGCGCCGTGATGAGGCACTGGCGGCCTATGCGGACGTTGTGGGCGATCTGCACCAAGTTGTCGACCTTGGTACCCCGCCCTACCACCGTCTTGCTGAAGCGGGCGCGGTCGAGGGTGGAGTTGGCGCCGATCTCGACGTCATCTTCCAGCACGACGTTGCCGATCTGCGGGATGCGCTGGATCTCGCCCTTGACCGGCTCGTAGCCGAAGCCGTCGGAACCGATGACCGCACCGGACTGGATGCGGCAGCGGGCGCCGAGCACGCAGTAATCACCGACGACGACGCCGGGCTTCAGCCAGCAATCGGCGCCGACCGTGGCGTGGGCGCCGACATGGCATCGGGCTTCGAGCACCGTGCCGGCGGCGACGACGGCCCCTTCGGCGATCACGCAGAGCGGACCGACATGGGCGGCGGGGTCGACCTTGGCCGTGGGGGCGACGACCGCGGAGGCATGGATGCCGGCGGCCGGACGCGGCCAGAGGCGCGCTTCGAGGACGGAGCAGAGCA
This sequence comes from Coraliomargarita sp., assembly GCA_024638885.1. Classification (GTDB taxonomy): domain Bacteria; phylum Verrucomicrobiota; class Verrucomicrobiia; order Opitutales; family UBA953; genus UBA953. The sequence goes on from JAHEJL010000001.1 coordinate 41,160, forward strand.
AGGCGAGCGCGTAGGAAGGATTGTCGACGCGGAGGAAAGCCTGGCCGGCGGCGGGCTGGCCGGCGAAGGCGACAGGGACGAGGAGCGCGCCGGCCTTGGAAGAAGCCACCGCGTCGGCGTACTTCGCGTTGCCGAGGAAAGAAAGGTCGGCGGGCGAAGCTTCGGCCAGCGCGGCGATGCCCGTGATCGGACCGGCGCAGCTACCCTCGACGGAGCTGGCTCCGGTGAGGGAGGCGAGTTCGGCGATGGTGAAGGCGAGCGGCATGATCCTAAATGAAGCGCCCCTGACTGGCAGGGGCGCGGCAGGCTCTTACTTGGCGGCCGGCTTGTCGCCGGCGGCGGGGGCAGGAGCCGCGGGAGCGGCCGGAGCGGCGGGGGCGGCGACCGGAGCGGCGGCCTTGTAAGCGGCGTTAAGTTCCTTGATCACGTCTTCCGTGACGTCAAGGGACGCATCGGAGAAGAGGACCGGGGCCTTGCCGATGATGAGGTTGAGGCCCTTGGCCTTGGCGACCTTCTCGGCCTGCACGCGGGCGTCGGCGACGATCTGCTTGTTCATCTCGCCCACGCGCTGCTGGATGGCGTTGCGGGCTTCGTTGACGAAGTTCTGCAGTTCGCCGCGGCGCTGCTGGAAGGTGGCGTTCTTCTGCTGGAACTCGGCTTCGACGGCCTTCTTGCCGTTCTCGCTGAGCATCGGGTCCTGGCCGCGCTTCTGGATGGCGACCAGCTCGGACTGGAGCTGCTCGACGGCCTTGATGCGCTCGTTGACGGAGGCCTGCGCGGATTCCTCGGACTTGCGGATCTCGGCCTGCAGGTCGTTGGCCTTGGCGTATTTCTTGAAGATCTCCTGGTCGTCGACGATGCCCACGTTCGGGGCGGCGGCGTAGACGGAGGCGGAGGCGAGCAGGAGGGCGAAGAAGGACTTCATGGGGGAATCTGTTTTAAGAAGGCGTTAGGCAGGCGGATGGCAATCAAAAGACCGTGCCGAAGCTGAAGTTGAACTTCATGCCGCCGGCGTTGATGTCCGCGCCGCCCGGAGCCTTCGTCGTCTGCAGCGGGAAGCCGAAGTCGAGGCGCATGACCGCGCCGCCGAGGAGGATGCGCATGCCCAGGCCGTAGTCGGAGTTGGCTTCGGAGACGCTGAAGTCGGTCTCGGACTTGTTGACCAGGCCATAGTCGTAGAACGCGGCGAAGCGCAGGTTGTCGGCGGCCTTGATCGTGTACTCGGCGCTGAGGTAACCGTAGGTCATGCCGCCCATCGGCTGGTTGCCGTGGGAGGTGTCATAGGTGTCGTAGGCGCCGACGTCGTTGTAACCGAAGCCGCGCATGTCGTAGGCGCCGCCGAGGTAGAAGCGTTCGTAGAACGGCAGGTAGCCACCGGTGCCGGTGAGCACGCCGACGCGGCCGACGACGCCGACGGTCTGTTCGGCCGTGGGCGAGACGAGGAACCATCGGCCCGTGCGGAGCTCGGACTTCAGGTACTTGACGTCGCCGCCGAGGCCGTTGCCGGCGAGTTCCTCGGTGAGGGAGATGCGGGAGCCCTTGGTCGGGAAGTTGTACTCGTCGCGGGTGTCATAGACCAGCGAAGCCGAGACCGAGGAGATCGTGCGGGCGCCGGCGTTGCCTTCGGTCACCACGTCGGCCGGAGCCGAGGCGGTCACGTTGTCGACGGACATGCGGCGGATGTTGTAACCGACGCGGCCCTCGATGTTGCTGAAGACGCGACGACGGGCGTACAGGCTGATGCCTTCGGAGAGCACCGAGTAGTTCGCGGAAGCGTAACCGGCGTAACGGCGCTCGATGGAGTAACCCACGGCGAGGTCGCGTTCCCACAAGGCCGGTTCTTCGAAGGAATGCTCGAAGGAATTGGTCAGGCTGCCGACGGAGATGCGGACGCGGAACTTCTGGCCGTCGCCGCGATACCAGCCTTCGGAGTTGGTGAAATCGAAGTTGGATTCGGCGTATTCGACGAAGCCGACGAGGCCTTCGACGGTGCTGTAACCGGCGCCGAAGCTGACCTGGCCGGTGGGGCCTTCCTTGACCGTGACGCGGAGGTCGCTCTGGCCGGGGACCGGGGTCGGGACGGGGGTGACGCGCACTTCCTCGAAGAACTGCGTGTTGCGCAGGCGGGCTTCGGAGACGCGGGTGCGGGCGAGGTCGAAGACTTCGCCGGGCCCGAGCGCGAGTTCGCGCGCGATGACCGTGGAGCGGGTCTTGGTGTTGCCCTGGATCTCGACGGCGCGGACCGTGTGGCGCTGGCCTTCCTCGACCTGGAACTTCACGTCGATGGCGCCGGTCGTGAGATTGGGCTTACGCACGATCTGGACCGAGCTGTTGATGTAGCCCATCTGGCCGTAGTACTCGCGCAGTTTCTCGGTGGCGGCTTCGATCGCGGGGACGGCGAAGGCGTCGCCGCTGGCGATCTTGTCGAACTCGGCGGGGTGCGCGCCGCGACGGAGCGACGGCTCGGAGATGACCTTGCGGAGGGAGTCGGTCGAGAACAGCGGGTCGGTGGCGCCGAGGCGGTTGCCTTCGAAGGCGATCGAGCCGACGGTGTACTTACGGCCTTCCTTGACCTTGAAGACGACGTCGACCCAGCCGGCGCCGTCCTTCACGTCCTTGATGTCGCAGACCTTCTCGGGGTCGGCGTCCTCGACTTCGACGTCGAGGTAGCCCTTGGAGCGGTAGAACTCGCGGATCTTCTTGCAGTCGGCGCGGTACTGCTCGGGGTCGAGGCGACCGCCGCCGATCAGCCAGGACCACTTATACCAGCGGTACTCGCTGGTCTTGAGGTCGGCCGCAGACCAGAGCTCGAAACGGTCGAAGGACGTCGCGCCTTCGAAGCGATAGTTGTCGACCTTCAGCTCGACGCCTTCGTCGACGACGATCGCGGCGATCTTGCCGCCGGCGGTGTCGCGCAGCTGGGAAGTGACGCGGGCGAAGGGACGCTTCTTGCGGAGCTCGTTCTGGAGCTTGACCTCCGCGCGGCGAAGCTGGGCGAGGTCGAGAGGTTCGCCGATCTTGACGTCTTCGATCTCGTTGCCGCCGAACCAGCCGGCCTTGCCGACGAGGCCGTCGCCGCCGACGTACTCGATGCCTTTGAGGATCGGACGGGGTTCGACCGTGACGACGATGTCGACCTCACCGGTCTTCGCGTCCAGCACCGGCTCGACGATGGCCTGGGCGAAGCGGCCCGTGGCGTAGAGGGAGCGCACCGTGCTGGCGACGGCGTCCTTCGAGTAGGGCTGGCCTTGGCGCAGGGCCACGAAGCCTAGCACGAACTGCTCGGAGACCGAGGCGCCGTCAGCCTTGACGCGGATGGAACGGACGAGGGGCTCCTTGGCCGCGGCGGCGTTCTGGGCCGCGCCGACGAGCGGCGACAGGGCGAGGGCGAAACAGGCGGCGCGGAGCCAGCTGCGGCGGAAGGAGGGGTTATTCATTATTACGGTATTCTTTGGCCGGTGATTCGAAGCGTGTCAGCCCCGGATTAAAGAGCAAGTTGATGTCGGAGGTGGGGCCGTTACGATTCTTGGCCACGATGAGCTGGCGGGCGTAACAGCCGTCCTGACCGGCCTGCTCGGCCTCGGCCTCGGCGGCCTTCCCCTGGCTGACCGGGGGCTTGGAGATGAGCATGACGATGTCGGCGTCCTGCTCGATCGAGCCGGACTCGCGGAGGTCGGACATGCGGGGCTGGCGGGCCTCGTCCTCGGACTTACGGTTGAGCTGGGCCAGGGCGATGATGGGGATCTTGAACTCCTTGGCCATGGCCTTGATGCTACGGGAGACTTCGGCGATCTGCTGTTCGCGCGGGAGGCCGGAATCGAGGCCGTTGATGAGCTGGATGTAGTCGATGACCACCATGTCCAGGGGCGTACGGGCATGCACGCGGCGGCACTTGGCGCGGATCTCGAGGATGTTCTGGCCGCCGTTGTCGTCGACCACCAGGGGCAGCCCCTTGTATTCGTTGGCCGCCTGGACGAGGTCCATCTGCATGCGTTCGTCGGGGTGGGCCGTGCGGAGCTTCTGCATGTTCACGCGGGCGCGGGAGCAGAGCAGACGCAGGGCGAGTTCGCGGGCCGGCATTTCGAGGGAGAACAGCAGCACGTTGGACGGCTTGCGGTTCTCGCTCGGCTTCGGGAAGAGCGCGGCCTCGATGAAGTTGAGCGCGATGGAGGTCTTGCCCATGCCAGGGCGGGCGGCGACGACGATCATCTGACCCGACTGGAAACCGAAGGTCATCGCGTCGAGGTCGGGGAAGCCGGTCGGCACGCCCTGGACCGAGTTGCGGTCGCGGATGATGCGCTGGACGAGCTCCATCGCCTCGGCGATGGGTCCGTCGATCGTCTGGGCGGACTCCGAGATGCGGTCTTCGCTGATGCGGAAGAAGGACTGCTCCACCTCCTCGAGGAGGCGCTCGATGCCTTCCGCGTGCGTGTGGGCCTTCTCGACGGTCGTGACCGCGGTGGAGATCAGCTGACGGAGGAAGTGCTTCTCGCGGATGATCGCGAGCCAGTGGGGCGCGTGCGCGCTGGAGGAGATCAGGCCCGTCAGCTCGTTGACGTAGGTCGCGCCGCCGGCTGACTCCAGCTTGCCGTCGCGGCGGAGCTGTTCCGTGAGCGTGATCTCGTCGATGCCCGTGCTCGCCTGGGCGAGCTTCACCGCGATCTCGTAGATGTCCTGGTGCTTCGGGTCGAAGAAGTAGTCGGGCGTGACGCGCTGCTCGAGGCAGCGCTGGAGCGTGTCGCCGCCGTCGATGACGATGCTGGCGATCAGGCCGCGCTCGGCGTCGAGGTTATGGGGAGGCACGCGGTCGCCGTAATTGGGAGCGGCATCGCGGCGCTGGCGCTGGGATCGGTCGGCCATGGGAAAGAGGCAGTGTGCGGAGGGCGGGGACGGAGGACAGCGCCAAACGGCCGGGGCCGTTCACGCCTTGTTCGCACCCTATTCACAAGGGCGCGGGAACCCCCTAAAAGAAAAAGGCGCGAAGTTCGCACTTCGCGCCTTTCCGGGAAGCCGGTCCGATTACTCGGACTTGGCGGACTTTTCCTTGCGGGGCTTGCGGGCCTTCTTGCCCTTGTCGTCGCGGTACTCGCGCTCGTCGGCCTCGGGGGCCTCTTCGGCGGGGACTTCGATCGGGTTCTCGGAGACGACCTCGAACTCCTGCTCGACCATGACGGAGCCATGGAGGCGGATGCTCGTGGTGTGCTTGCCGAGGAGCTTGACGGGGCCCTGGCCGAGGTGGATGCGCTTGCGCTCGATCTCGAGGCCGTGCTCGGCGAGCTTGGCGGAGATTTCGGCGGTGCTGATCGCGCCGAACATCTTGCCTCCTTCGCCGGTCTTGACGGCGAAGACGAGCTTGATGGCGGCCAGCTTGGCGGCGGTCGCGTTGGCGGACTCGAGGTCGCGCGCTTCACGGACTTCGCGGGCCTTCTTGAGGGCCTCGACGTACTTCGTGTTGGAGCGGTTGACGGGGAGCGCGATGCCCTGCGGGAGCAGGTAGTTGCGCGCGAAGCCCGCGCGGACGCGGACCTGCTCGCCTTCGGCGCCTAGGCCGTCGACGGGCTTGATGAGGAGAACTTCGGTGAATGCCATGGTCTTGCTTGGGTTATAAGGTTGGTTGGTGAGGAATTAGAACGGGACGTCGTCGCCGCCGTGGTCGCCGGAAGGAGCCGGGGTGTCGTTGCCGCCGCGGGAACGAGGGGCGGAACCGCCCTCTTCGCCACCCTGGGACTTGCCGCCGATGAAGGTGAAGTTCTCGAGGACGACGCCGAGGCGCGAACGCTTCTCGCCGGTCTTCTTGTCTTCCCACTGGTCGAGCTTGAGGCGGCCTTCGACGAGGATGCCGGAGCCCTTGCCGCAGTACTTGGCGATGATCTCGGCCTGCTTGCCGTAGCTCTCGATGTCGACGTAGGTGACTTCCTCGCGCTTCTCGCCTTCCTTGGTGGTGTAGGCGCGGTTGACGGCGAGGGAGAACTTCGTGAGGGCCTGGCCGGACGGGAGGGCGCGGGCCTCGGGGTCGCGGGTCATGTTGCCCGCGAGGATCACGCGATTGAAGGAAGAGGCCACGGCGAGGCGGGGTCGGAGATTACTTGGTCACCTGCACGAGCAGGCGATTGATGGTGCGGTCGAGGCGCAGCTTCTCGCGGAAAGCGGTGGGCGCGGTGACCGGGCCTTCGAAGTGGAACTGGACGTAGAGGCCGGAGGGGAACTTGCGGTCGACGACGCGCGAGAACTCCTTCTGGCCGAGGTTTTCGACCTCGTTGACCTTGCAGTCGATGGACTTGAGGACGTCCTTGAGCTTGTCGATGACGGTCTCAGGCGCATCCGTCGAGCCGCGGAGGTCGAGGATGAGGCTGGCGCGGTAGTCGCGGCGGATCGTGGCGGTGGTCATGGTGATGTTGATTTTCTGTTGGTGAGGTTTTGGGCGGCCGGGAGGCCTTGGGAAAGGAGGGTTTCGAGGCTCTTGATGAAGTCGGGGATGCGCTGGGTCAGGTTCGCGAGGTCGGCGTCGGGAAAACGTCCGAGGACGTGATCGGCGAGGTCTTGGCCGGGGTGCTTCTTCGGTCCGATGCCCAGGCGGGCGCGGACGAATTGTTCGCCGAGGTGGCGGATGCAGCTGGCGACGCCGTTGTGACCGGCGGCGGAACCTCCCAGGGAGAGGCGGAGCTGACCGGGCTCGAACGCGATGTCGTCATGCAGAACGACGAGCTCGGAGAGCTCGATCCGGTGGAACCGGAGGAAGGCCGCCAGAGGCGTCCCGCTGTCGTTCATAAAGGTGAGCGGCTTGATCAGGTGGACGGAGGAACCTCCGAACGTGATCTTCGCGACCGAGGCCGAAAAACGGCTCTCTTCCTTCCAGACCGCGCCGGCCTGCGAGGCGAGCGCGTCGATGACGATCCACCCCGCGTTGTGGCGCGTGGCGGAATATTCTCGGCCCGGATTGCCGAGGGCGGCGATGACCGAGAATGGCATTTGACTTCAAAGAACAGGTACCGGGAACGCCCGGCGCGGAAATTACTTCTTGGCGGCAGGAGCAGCGGCCGGAGCAGCGGCGGCCGGAGCGGCGCCAGCGGCAGGGGCGGCGGCACCTTCGGCACCAGGAGCGGCGGCGGCGCCGGCGGCCGGGGTGGCCTCGGGAGCGGCTTCTTCTTCGGCCATCTCGGAGCAGACGATGACGACGCGCTTGGGGTCGCCCGGGAAGGTGATGCCCTGGGGGGCCTTGACCTCGCCGACGTGGATGGACTCGTTGACCTTGAGCTCGGTGACGTCGATCTCGATGAACTCAGGGAGGTCCTTCGGGAGACAGCGGACGTTGATGGTCTGGGAGACGATGGCGAGCGTGCCGCCGTCGGTCTTGACGCCGTAAGCTTCGCCGATGGCGCGCACCGGGATGGCGGCGGTCATCGGGGAATTCGGGTCGATCTCCATGATGTCGATATGGAGGAACTTCTGGGTGATGGGGTGACGCTGGAACTCCTTGATGAGGGAGAGCATCTTCTTGCCGTCGACGTCGAGGTCGATGAGCGAGGCGGCGTTGCCCTTGGCGCGCATGAGGTCGCGGAAGGCTTCCTGGGCGACGGCGACGCTCTGGTTGCCGGACTTGCCGTAGATGATGGCAGGGATGGAGCCATCGGCGCGGAGGCGGCGGGCGGGACCGCGGCCATGGAGCGCGCGGCTGGTGACTTTAAGGGTGAGCTGCTTCATGTTTGGTATAAGGTCTTTTGGTGCCTAGTAAGTCGCGGACCCGCGTTGTGCGGCCGTGCCTTGCCTAGGGAAAGGAGGGTCGAACCTGATAAACCCCGCCCCAGAAGCAAGCGGTAAATTAAAAGGGGGTCTTCCCTAAGGAAAACCCCCTCGAAACCCGGTTTTAGGCGGTCGGCTTACTTATAGGCGGCCAGGAAGGCGGCCACGTCGGCCACCTCCTGGGCGCTGAGGCCCAGCTGCTCGCCCGACATCATCAGGGAGCGGGTCATCTTGGACTGGCCGGCGACACGCTCCTTGGGGACGAGCTGGGTGACGCCGCCGGTGGAGGTGATGACGATCGGGTCGTTATTGGACTGGAGGCGGCCGTCGATGACGCCGGCGCCGCCCTTGAGCTTCAGGGTCGTGCCTTCATAACCCAGGGCGATGTCGGCCGAGGGATTGACGATGGCGCGGACCAGGGCCTCACGGCTCTGGCGGGAAGCCCAGCCCTTGAGTTCCGGACCGTAGGCGGGGCCGTTGCCGTTGAGCTGGTGGCACATGATGCAGCGCTGGGCGAGCGCGGCGCCCTTGGTGGCGTCGCCGGTCTTGGCGAGGACGTCCTGCTCGGTGAAGGTCGGGGCGGGAGCCTCCGGGACCTGGATGGCGTTCACGACGACCTTCTTGGCGTCATAGACGCCGGAGTTCTTGAGCTCGGCGCGGATGTCGTAGGCCGACCAGAGGCCGGTCATGCGCATGAGCGCCCAGCCCTTGGCTTCGGAAGCGGAAGGCGAACCGGCGGCGCAGAGCTTGATCATGGCGAGCGCGGCTTCCTTGCTGTCGACGAACGAGAGCGACTCGACGGCGAGCGTGCGGGAGGCCTGCGAGACCTTGGCGGAAGAGGCGCGCGCGAGGAAGTCCGACACGGCGGAGGCCGGGTGGAGGAGCCAGGCGATGCGCTCGACCTCGGGGGACCAGGCTTCGGCGCCGTCCTTGGCGAGCTCGGCCTTCACGGCGGACCAGACGGCATCCTGCTTGTTGGCGGAGCCGATGCCGAACGCGGCGACGGAGTTCTTGTCGGAGACGTCGAGGCGACGGGCGAGCTCGATCAGGATCGGCACGGCCTTGTCGGCCGGAGCCGCGTGGAGCGAGGTCGCGACGTCGCGGCGGACGGCGACATCGGCGTCCTTGGCGAGTTCGGCGGCGATGCCGAGGGTGTCATGGCCGGCGCGGCGCAGCGACTGGAAGGCGAGGCGACGGAGCGAAGGATTCGGATCCTTGAGCAGGGCCTTGGCGCGCGTGACGCCTTCTTCGCCGAGGTGAGGGAGGAGCCAGACGCCGCGGGCGGCGACGTACGGATTGGCGTCGCGGAGGATCTCCGTGACGGCCGGCAGCGACTTCGCGCCGAATCCCTTCAGGGCGTTGAAGCCGAGGTGGCGGACGTTGACCGCGGGATTACGCAGCACGGCGGCGGCGCCTTCGGGCGTGGAGACGTCGATCTTCGGGATGACGGACTTGAAGCCCTTCGGGGCGATGCGGTAGATCGCGCCCGTGCAGGTGTCATCGAGCGTCTGGTGACCGCCGACGCGGGAGTCATACCAGTCGGCGACGTAGATCGCGCCATCGGGACCGACGGCGACGTCGGAAGGGCGGAACAGGATGCGTTCGTTCGGCTTGGCGGCTTCTTCGGCGGAGATCTTCTTGAAGTCGGTGCCGACGAATTCGCGCGCCGGGTTGGAGGTGATGAGGTCCTTGCGGGTGGCTTCGCTCAGGGCGTAGGTGCCCTTCTGCGCGACGAGCTTGTAGGCGAGGACGGTGTTACGCGAAGGCTCGCAGTTCAGGAGCGTGCCTTCCCAGGCGGAACCAAGGGCGCCGTTCTCGTAGACCGTGATGCCGGTGGGGGAACCGCCGCCGTAGACGTCGCCGACGTCCATGGTATCAGGATCGTCCTGACGCCAGTGGGCGCGGGGCATAGGCTGGCCGGGACGCTTGACGGAGTTGTAGCTCGCGCCGGACGGCGTGGTGTAGCCGGCCGAACCGTATTCGAGGACGAAGGAGGTGCGGCAGCTCTGCGAGTCGTCGTTGTCGCCCTGAAAGAGGTCGCCCAGCGAGGACGGGAAGCTTTCGAAGCTGTTGCGGTAGCCGTTGCCGAGGATCTCGAGGCCGGTGCCGTCGGCGTTGAGGCGACCGGAGAAACCGGAGGACCAGACGAAGCCGTCGTCGCTCTTGGCGCCGGCGACGAGCTTCGGGTCGTAGGGCCACTTGCCGCCGCGCATGTCGACGTAGCCGCTGGAGATGCGGAAGGTCTTGCCGGACTTGTCGGTGACTTCGGCGCCGCAGTTGCCGGAGTTGATGTAGAGCTTGCCGTCCGGGCCGGCGACGACCGCGTGGAGCGAGTGGTCATGGTCCTGGCCGCCGAAGCCCGTGAGGAAAGTCTCCTTCTTGTCGACCGACGCGTCGAACTTGCCGTCACGGTTCACGTCGGTGAACTTCGTGATGGTCGGCGCGTGCGAGACGTAGACGACGTTGTCGATGACGGCGATGCCGAGGGGAGAGGTCCACTCCGGATCCTGGACGAAGGTCTGGACGGAATCGGCGAACCCCTTGCCCTTGGTGTCGCTCAGCACGATCACGCGGTCGCCTTCGGGGCGACGCTTGCCGCCTTTGTTGTAGACGCGGTAGTTGACGCCTTCGTTGACCCACAGGCGGCCTTGGGCGTCGAAATCGATGTTGGTCGGATTGGCCAGCATCGGCGAACGAGCCCAGAGGGTGACTTCGAGGCCTTCGGGCAGCTGGAAGAGAGCGGCCGGCAGCGAGCCGCCTTCGGACGGCACATAAGGCGCGGGCGGGGCCTTGTCGGCGGCGACGGCGGACTTAGGCGCGGCGACCAAGGTGGCCGCGGCGAAAAGGAAGAAGACGGTGCGGGGCATGACGGGGAGACTGTTTCTACAGCCCGGAGGAACGCAAGTTCCAGCCTATCTTTGCCTACCCCCTGCCCCGTCGGCTCAGGCCCACCACTCCTTGAGCGTGGCGAAGTCCTTACGCGAGGCTTCCACGGCGACTTTCAGCGCCCCCGGGTCGGTGACCTTGCCCTTGAGGTATTCGACGTGGAGGCAGACCGGGCCGGTGAAACCGGACTTACGGAGCAGGGCCACGGCATCCTTGCCGACGTTCCCTTCGGCCAGCGGACAGCCTTCGGCCGCCCGGCCCTTCCAGGTGAAGTTCTTGAAGTAGACCATCGAGATGTGATCCCGGGCCAAGGCCAGATGGTTCGGCCAGGAGAGGCCGCCCTCGACCATCGCATGGAAGAAGTCGAAGTTCCAGGAAAGCTCGTCGGCGCGATAGTCGCGCATGAGCGTCGCCATGTCCCAGACCGCGGCGCCGATGTTCTTCGGACCGGAGTGGTTCTGGTAGCAAGGCAGGATGCCGACCTGCTTGCTGAGCGCGACGAGTTCCTTGAGGCGCGGACGGACTTCGTCGAGTTCGGCCCAGAGCGGCTTCTTGCCGGCATACGGATACCACTTCATGCGGTAGCGCGGGATGCCGAGCGCACGCGCGGTGCGCAGCACCTTCTCGGAACGGTCGGCCTCGTTGACCTCGTTGATGTCGGTCGTCATCAGCGTGATCGACACGCCGCACTTCCTGAACGCTTCCACGAGCTTGGGCAGATCCTCCTCGATGCGCGCGGGCTCGACATGTCCGCCCTTACGTGCCGGCACTTCGACGCCCTTGAAGCCGAGCTCGGCGACGGTCTCGGCGAGCTGATCGAAAGGCAGCCCGACGAGATGCTTCGTGAAGAGGCTGAATTCAGGGACCTTGGGCGCAGGCGCGGCCGCGAGCACCGGGCGGAGCATCGCTCCCGCCATCAGCGAACCGGTCAGGCCCAGCATCGAGCGGCGGGAGAGCATCGGCTTACTTCTTGACGATGCGCTTCACCTGGCCGGCGAGCGAGGCGACGAGCACGTCGCCGTTGCTGGGATCGTAACCGAAGCCGGCGATGCTGAAGTCCTTCGCGACCTGCTGGGACTCCCACTTGCCCGCGTTATCGCGCAGCGAGAAGATGCGGCCGGAAGCGAAGTCCGCGAACACGTAGGCGTCGGCGATGGCCGGCACGCGATCGCCGCGATACACGACGCCGCCGGTGACCGAGTTGCCGAGCTTGCGGTCGTATTCATGGATCGGCGCCTTGAAGGCGGAAGGGGCGGCCAGACCGGGAGCGACCTTCTTGCCGGAGGCGTCCTTCTGATTGAAGACATGGTTTCCTTCGACGTCGTGCCAGCCGTAGTCGCCACCGGAGACCAGGATGTCGATTTCCTCGTAGAGGTTCTGGCCGACGTCGCCGGCGAAGCAGGCGCCCGTCTTGGGGTCGAAGGAGAAGCGCCAGGGGTTACGCAGGCCGGTGGCCCAGGTCTCGGTCCGGACGGACTTGGCCTCCAGGGCGCGGCCCCGGTGAGCGGTGGCCGTCAGGAAAGGGTTGTCAGAGGGGACGGCGTAGAAGGCCTCGCCCTTGGCGTCGGTGATGACCGAGGGGTGGGGGTTCGGGGCGGGGTTGCCGGCCTTCTTGTCCACGTCGATGCGGAAGACCGCGGCATGGAAGCCCTTGTTGATATAGCCGGCCGTGTCGAAGGCATCGCCACCGGCGCCGCCGTCGCCACAGCTGATGTAGAGGTAGCCATCAGGGCCGAAGTGCAGGTCGCCGCCGTTATGGTTGCCGGCCGGGTCCTGCTGGGTGATCAGGGGCTGCTCGGAGTCCGCATCGATGGCGAAGGGCTCCAGGCTGGTCACCTTGAAACGGGAAACACGCTGGTGAAGCTTACCTTCAATCCTAAGGCTATAATAGACAAAGACTTGCTTGGTTTCAGCCACCTTGGGATGGACGGCGAAACCGAGGAAACCGCACTCCCCGGCGGCGTCGAACTTACCGTCCTTGGGGTTGATCTGGAAGATCTGCTGCTTGGTGGCCTTGCCCGAGCTCAGGCCGGATACCATCTGGACCTTACCACCGAAGAAGGCGCTGGCCTTCTTCTTCTTGTCACCGGACTTGTCGGCGTCCGGGGAAGGTGCGGGGTCGCCCTTCTCGATGACGAAGACGACATCCTTGCTGCCCGGCATCGGGGAGATCGCGACCGGGAGACTGAAGGTCAGACCGGGGAAGGCGGGCTCCAGTCCGACGACGTCCTGGGCGCGCGCCGCGGACATCCCGAACGTCAGGGAAAAGAGGAAGGCGAAGAGAGGACGGGAACGCATGGGGTGAGGTCTGCCGAGAGACTTATGACCGATGCCGGACACATGCAAAAGATTTTTTGCGACCGGAGGGGGGCCGAAGAAACCTTCGCCCTGCCCTTATTTTTCGCTGGTTTTCAGTGCGAGGTTCGATACTTAATAGACCCGCATCACTGCACAACCAACCCATAACCAACATGTCCAAAGCCCTCACCAAGTCCCAAATCGCCGGTGCCATCGCCGAAAAAGCTGAGATCAGCAAGAAGCAGGCCACCGCGATCCTCGAGATCATCGCCGCCCTCGCCTACAAGAACGCGAAGAACTCCTTCACGCTCCCGGGCCTCGGCAAGCTCGTCCTCGTCCACCGCAAGGCTCGCCTCGGTCGCAACCCTGCCACCGGCGAAACCATCCAGATCAAGGCCAAGAAGGTCGTGAAGTTCCGCGTGGCCAAGGCCGCCAAGGACGCGATCCTCGGCGCCAAGTAATCTCTCGCGAGATTCACGCCAAAAGGCGCTCCGCAAGGAGCGCCTTTTTTGTTGTCCGCGTTTTCGCATGACGCGCCACGCCGCGCCGGACACGGTTTTTCTTGCGCGTGTCGCGGGCCGCGGAGTGAATGCACGTCCGCAACCCGCCCGGGTGGCGAAATGGCAGCCGCAGCGGACTCAAAATCCGCCGCCCTCTAAAGGCGTGAAGGTTCGAGTCCTTTCCCGGGCACTTGCGGCGACGAAGATCGGCGACGCCCCGCGCCGCCGGTTCGCGCGCGTTCAGCGCGCCCAGGCGAGCGCGCCGGCGAGCAACGTCGCGAGCGTGAGCGCGACGACGAGCACGGACGCGCAGCCGCGGTTCGACAGGCGCTCCTTGTAGGAGAGCCCGCTGCCGGGGATGCCCACCGTGCCGTCGACGCGATCCTTGCGCACGTTGATCGTCGCGCCAGGGCGGCCGGCCGACAATGACGCGCCGGTCTTCGACACGTTGATGCGAAGGAATTTCCCGAGCGGGATCGTCTTACGGAAGCGGAAGAAACCCATCAGGGACGCAGGCTAAAGGCGGGAACGCCGACCGCAAGCCCGGTCGCGGCCGCTTTCTTATGACACTCTACGGCGAAGCCCGGACTTGCCATCCCCCGCCCGGCCGGCCAAGGTGTCGGCAGTTCATTTGCAGACGCATCACGAGCAGGACGGGCGCAAGCCGAACCTGCACCAACCGAGCCCTTTCCGGGGCCGCGGTGGTCATCGGAGCCGTAAGGCGCCGAGATGAGAGCCGAAAGGCTAAAAACCCAGTCCACCCGTGGATTGATCGTGATGCGCGCGCCTTTCTCAACGCCGCCCACCATGATCAACACCAACGAATCCACCGCCCCCGCCCCCAAGCTGTCCATCCGCGTCAGCGAGGAGAACCGCCTGCACCACCTCTGGAACAACAACGGGACCTGGTGGCTGCACTACACCGAGCATCTCGCGGACTTCACCAAGCGTCGCGTCCGCCGCTCGCTCCGGACCCATGACCTCGAACTGGCCATCCGCCGGCGCGACGCATGGCTGCAGACGGCCGCGGCCTGATCGCCATGACCTTCACCTGGCTCCTGGCGATCATCGCCTTCCACGCGCTCGCCGCGCGTCGTCTCTGATCAGAAGCGCGCGCCCACGCGGGCGGCCACGCCCCAGTTGGCGCCCGGCTGGAAGGAGCCCTGCGTCTCGCCGTCATGCTTGAAGCTGTGGCGCGCATACGCGACCCACTCGGCGGAACCGCGGACGAACCAGGTCCCGGATTTCTCGAGGAACTGCGTCACGCCCACGCGCAACGGCACTTCGCCGATGGCGACGGCGCGCGAACCATAGCTCCCGTCCTTGAGGCCGAAGCTCAAGGTCTCGTAGGCGACGGTGAAATCGACGGTGGTCGCGCGGTCCTCGGTCAGGAAACCGCGGACGATGAGGCCGTTCTGCAGGCCCGTCGCGCGGAGTTCGACTTCCGCATGCTTGCACGGCCGCCAGGTGGCCTTGACGTAAGGGATCGGCAGGATCGAGTCCTCGAAGCGGTCTTCGAGCAGCACGCCGAGCGCGACATCGGTCTCGGCGTCCGGACGCCAGCGCGCGGCGGCGCCGAGGCCCCAGCGATGCGAACTTCCGAGGCTCACGCCTTCTTCGGCGGCGAACTCGAGCGCATAGATCAGCTGGACGCCGTATTTCTGATTCCAGTCCCACTGACGGAAACCCGTGATCATCACGTCGGTCGTGTCTCCATAGGAGCGGTCGGTGCCGGCGATGTTGCCGCTGAAGCGGTTCGCATAGCGATACCACTCCAGGTCGACGGCGCGGTCCGCCTGCTGGTAGATGAGCTCAAGGCCGGAGCGTGCGCGGCCGAACTCGCCCGTCACGCCGCCGGAGTGGCTGACCGCGTCGGTACCACGATACTGGTAGTCGGCAGCCAGCACCCAAGACTTGGCCGGAGCGGCCTCGGCTGCCCAGACTTGAGCCGAAAATAGTGCATAAAATAAGGCAGTATGCTCAACTTTAAGCAGGGCTTTCATCGGTAAAAATAAAAATGCCTTCGGATCCTTCGAAGGCAAGCGAGTAGGCCGAGGTGATTAAATTATGGCACGGATTTTGCTTAATAAAACGCATTATGCTTATTTCTGCTATCACCGCTCCCTCCACCGGCGACAACGTCTGGGTCCTGGTCAGCTCCGCGCTCGTGCTGATGATGTGCATCCCGGGCCTCTTCCTCTTCTACGGAGGCCTCGTCCGCGGCAAGAACGTGCTCTCGATCGCCGCGCAGTGCCTGGCCCTCACCGCCATGGGCATCCTGATGTGGTGGGCGTTCGGCTACAGCCTCGTGTTCGGCAAGAGCTACGCCGGCAGCGCGCTCGGCCAGATCTTCGGCGGCGGCGAGCACTTCGGCTTCGCCGGCCTCGGCGCCGAATCGAGCGCCTACGAACCGCGCATCTCCGCGGCCACCTTCGCCCTCTTCCAGGCCATGTTCGCGGCCATCACGCCGGCCCTGATCATCGGCGCCGTCGCCGAGCGCATGAAGTTCTCGGCCGTGATGCTCTTCTCCTTCCTCTGGACGATCCTCGTCTACTATCCCGTCGCGCACGCCGTCTGGGGCGCGACCGGCGCCTTCGCCGGCCTGGCCAACCCCGACGCCGCCTTCAAGGCCGCCGACTTCGCGGGAGGCATCGTCGTGCACATGACCTCCGGCTGGTCCGCCCTCCTCCTCTGCATCCTCGTCGGTCCGCGCGCCGGCTTCGGCAAGCGCCCGATGACCCCGCACAGCATGGTGCTTTGCGTCGTCGGCACGGGCCTGCTTTGGGCCGGCTGGTATGGCTTCAACGCGGGTTCGGCCCTTGCGGCGGACAGCATCGCCATCCAGGCCTTCCTGACCACGACGCTCGGCGCCGCCACCGCGACCATCGCCTGGGCCGCCATCGAGAAGCTGCATCGCGGCAAGATCTCCGTGCTCGGACTCTGCTCGGGCGCGATCGCCGGCCTCGCCACCGTGACGAACGCCGCGGGCTTCGTCTCCGGCGGTTCCGCGGTGCTCATCGGCCTGCTGGCCGGTTCGATCTCCTACTGGGCCTGCTCCGTCCTGAAGCCCAAGTTCGGCTATGACGACGCGCTCGACACCTTCGGCGTGCATGGCGTCGGCGGCACCATCGGCGCGCTCGCGACGGCCTTGCTCATGAGCACGCAGGCGAATCCGAGCGGCGGCGCGCTGATCGAAAAAGGTCTCATCAAAGGCCAGCTGGTCGCGATGGGCCTTTGCATCGTGCTCTCGCTCGCGTTGACCTGGGTGATCGCCAAGTTCGTGGCGGCGACCATCGGCCTGCGCGCCTCCGAAGAAGCGGAAGCCCAGGGCCTGGACATCGCCGACCACGGCGAAGAAGGCTATTATCACAATTAAGGGCCCTTTTCCTCCTCCCCGGCCGGCAGCCTGTCTTTTTTCGAGCAGGCCTGCGGAGCCGGGGAGTTGTTTTTTAAGCACATTTAGGTCATCGGCTCGAAAGTAGGCGGTTGGCACGGGGGTTGCGAAAGACCTCTCGCCATGAACTCCCTGCTACGAACTCTCACCATCCTCGCTCTGGCGGCAGTGCCCTATCTGTCGTCCGCGCAGAACGCGCCTGCCCCGGCGGCGGCTCCCGCCGTCGAAGCGGCCAAAACCCCGCCGCCTCCTCCGGCGCCTTCGCTTGAACAGCGCATCGCCGGCCTCGAGGCCGCCATCGCCAACGGCGATCCGACCGCCGCGCTCAAGGATGCGAAGGGTGCCATCCCCGCCGGTCTCACCACGCCGACCGTCGGCGTCGCCGCTCCCGGCCATAACGGCTTCATGATGATCTGCGCCGCCCTGGTGCTCTTCATGACGCTGCCCGGCCTCTTCCTCTTCTACGGCGGCCTGGTCCGCGCGAAGAACATCCTCTCCGTCGTCGCGCAGTGCTTCGGCCTCGCCGGTCTCGTCGCGGTGCTCTGGTGGGCCGTGGGTTACTCCCTGGTCTTCGGCAAGAGCTTCGACGGCACCCTGCTCGGCCACGTCTTCGGCGGCAGCGAGTACTTCTTCCTGAACGGCGTGAACTCCGCCCCGAACACGGACTACGCCTACTGGATCTCCCAGAACGTCTTCTCGATGTACCAGCTGATGTTCGCGATCATCACCCCGGCCCTCATCGTCGGCGCCATCGCCGAACGCATGAAGTTCTCCGCGGTCATGCTCTTCATGCTCGGCTGGATGTTCCTCGTCTACTTCCCGATGGCCCACGCGGTCTGGGGCATCACCGGTGACATGAACGGCGTCTGGAACGCCAAGGCCTCCATCAAGGCGATCGACTTCGCCGGCGGAACCGTCGTCCACATGACCTCCGGTTGGTCCGCGCTCCTGCTCTGCATCATCCTCGGACCCCGCATCGGCTTCGGCAAGAAGGCCATGACGCCTCACAGCATGGTGCTCTGCGCGGTCGGTACCGGCATGCTCTGGGTCGGTTGGTACGGCTTCAACGCCGGTTCGGCCCTCGCCGCCGACGGCATCGCCGCCCAGGCCTTCACCACGACGACCCTCGCCGCCGCTGTCGGCGCCTTCACCTGGGCCGCCCTCGAGTGGATCATCCGCAAGCACGCCAGCATCCTGGGCTTCTGCTCGGGCGCCGTCGCCGGCCTCGTCGTGATCACGCCCGCCGCGGGCTTCGTCTCCGCCAACTCCGCGGTCCTGATCGGCGTCCTCGCCGGCGTGGTGCCCTTCCTGGCGGTCGTCTACCTCAAGGCCAAGCTCGGCTACGATGACGCGCTCGACACCTTCGGTGTCCACGCGGTCGGCGGCACCCTCGGTGCCATCGTGACCGGCATCTGCGCCACGGTCGACGCCAACGGCAACCTCGCCACCAACCTCAAGGACATCGTGGGCAAGACCCTCCTCACCGAGCAGCTCAAGGCGATCGGTGTCACGCTGGTCATCTCCCTCGTCGCCACCGCGATCCTCGCCTTCCTGGTGAAGGCCCTGATCGGCCTCCGCCCGACCGAAGAAGAAGAAGCCCGCGGCCTCGACATCTCGGACCACGGCGAAGAAGGTTACAGCCACAACTCCTAAGCTACCCTCAGAGGGAGCCGGCTCGCAGGCCGTCCGATATCGGACGGCCTGCTTCTTTTTAGGGGTATCCTTACAGCGCCGACCCCACATTATTATTGCCCATCGCAATATGCTGACAGCAAAATGTCTCCATTCGCCGACCATGCTTAAGATATCCGCCCAATTGAACGACGAAGACTTCCTTGGCACCGCCGAGGACCTTGCCGCCTTCGTCTCGGATAAGCTGGCCTCCCTCGGCTATGGCGACCGCCATCGCTCGACCGAGCGCCTCGTACGCTTCTACGCCTACGAAGGGTTGCTCTCGAAGCCCGAGCGCGCCCCGGACGACCGCCGCAAGGCCAACTTCGGCCCGCTCCAGGTCCGTCAGCTCCTGCTGGCGCGCCTGCTAGCCGAACGTGGCTGGGACCTCGATCGCATCCGCACGCTGCTCCATGAGAACCGGCTGATCCCGCAGCTGAACAAGCTGATCGACGAATTAGCCACGCCCACCGAAGCGGAAAAGCTCTTCTTCCGCACGCGCGGCAGCGACGGCGAATCCTTGTCCGAGCCGGTGACTTCCACCTACAAGTCGGTCCGCCACCACGCTCCGGCCGCCCTCTCCGCCCCGGACAGAGAGTTGCCTGACCTCTCCGCGCCGAAGTTCCGCCGCAAGTCCAGCTACGCGACCGTCCAGCAGCTCCGTCAGATCGCCGAGGGCGACGAAAGCCCGGCCGAAGCGCTGCGCCTGATGATCAAAAAGGAGATGGCGCGCGACGACCTCAGCCCGGCGGCCCGCAATCTTTTCGAGCAGCTCCTGGCCTTCAACCCGACCTCCCAGGGCGACGAACCGAAGACCGAAAGGTGGACCAAACTGCGCCTCTCCCACTGGTGCGAAGCCCACTTCAACATCGATAGCCGCGTCACCCCGACCAAGGAGGAACTGCAAGCAATCGTGGACAACTTTAGCAAAGCATTGATGAACAAGTATTTGTAATTATGACAGTAACTTTAAGGTGATAATGACAAAATAGTAACTTTGTAGGTGTTGACATTTAAGAGGTGATGGCGCACAGTGGGGGCGATGAATCCTCCAATGAGCCACCCTAAGATCGAAATCCTGCCCCTGAAGAAGGGCTTCCTCCGCGCCGCCGCCGATGCGACGCACGTCCTCGTCCGCCTCGTCTCCCCGGCCAAGCCCGCGGACCTCGGCGAGACGCCCCGCGCCCCGCTCGACCTCGCCCTGGTCATCGACCGTTCGAGCTCGATGTCCGGCCGCCCCATCGAAGCCGCCCTCGAAAGCGCGGTCCGCATCGTCCGCGGCCTGCGCCCCGATGACCGCGTGACCGTCGTCGCCTTCGACGATCGCATCGAAGTCGTCCAGTCGCTCGTCGAGGTCACCGACCCCGCGGCCCTTTCGCAGCGCATCAAGTCCATCGACGCCCGCGGCTCGACCAACCTCTTCGGCGGCTGGGAAGAAGGCGTGAAGCAGCTCGCGCCCTTCACCCGCAAGGACCGCATCGCCCGCGTGATCCTCCTCTCCGACGGCCAGGCCAACCAGGGCCTCGTCAACGAACCGGAGATCTTCGCCCAGGTCGCCAAGGCCGCCGGCGCCGGCATCACGACCTCGACCGTGGGCCTCGGCCACGGCTTCAACGAATCGCTGATGACGGGCATGGCCACCGCCGGCGAAGGCGTCGCCAACTTCGGCCAGACGGCCGACGACCTCGATGAGGCCTTCGAAGAGCAGTTCGCCATCATCTCCAACTCGTTCCTCCGCCAGGTGAAGGTCAGCGTGCAGGGCGGCAGCGACGTGCAGGTCCGCCTCGTCGGCGAGATCCTGGAGAACGGCGCCACCCGCAGCCGCAAGCTCGGCACCCTGCCCTGGGACGCCTCGCTCGTCGCCGTGGTCGAACTCAAGGTCGGCGCGCTCGCCAAGGCGGACGCCCTCGCGGCCGTCAACTTCGAGGCGGTGACGAAGGAAGGTGAGACGGTGAAGTTCGGCCCCGCGCTGATCGCGCTGCCGGAAGTCGACCTCGCCGCCTTCTCCGTCCTGCCGGTCGACGCCGACGTCGCCGCGCTCATCGACGAGGCGATCGTCGCCGAGAAGATCGAGGCCATCGAAGTCCTCACCCGCACCCACAAGTTCGCCGAGGCCAAGCTGGCCTTCGAGGAGCTGCTCAAGCGCCCGGGCCTCTCGGATTGGGCCAAGCAGAAGATCGAATACCTCAAGCAGCTGCTCGACGAGGATGCGATCATGGCGGCGAAGGAGATGCGCTACGGCCGCAGCCGCATGATGAGCCAGACGAAGATGGCGGCGATGGCCTGCTACAGCATGGACGTCGACGAAGACGTCGAAGCCGCCAAGCCGGTCTACCAGCGCCGCAAGCGCGCCGACGGCCAGGCCTCGAAGCCCAAGCCCACGCCGGGCGGCCAGCCGCCGCAGGCCTAAGTCGGCCAAACGTCGGGATTTCGCCCGGTGGGAGCAATTCCACCGGGCTTTTTGTTGCCCGTGCAAAGGCGCCCGACAAGATGAGAAGCCGTCCCTATGTCCCGCGTCCTCCGCATCACCCTCTGGAGCGTCGGCATCCTCGCCGTCGTCCTGGGAGCCACCCTCTTCTGGGTCGAATCCCAGCTCCGCCCCGAGCCCCTCGGTCTCCGCGTCAAAGGCCTTCTCGCCGACGCCAAGATCAAAGGCGGCATCGCCCGCATCGAGGCCTCGCTCGACGGCAAGTTCTCGGCCGAAGGCATCGACCTGACGCTCACCGACGGCACGAAGGTCGCCGCTTCCTCCATCAAGGGCGAAGCGCAGCTGTTCTCGATCATCAAAGGCACCTACGCCCTCAGCAGCCTGGAAGTGAAGGCGCTCGAACTCGACCTGAGCGACCGCAAGCCGGCCGCCAAGGAGGCCGCCGCGAAGGCGACGTCCGCCGCCAAGACTTCCCTGCCTCCCGTCGTGCTCGGCCCCTACGCGGTCTCCGGACGCGTCAAGCTGGCCGACGGCAAGCTGCTCCGCTTCAGCGTGCGCGGCGACGAATTCGACACCCGCGGCAAGGCCGACTTCCGCGCCGGCGTCGCCTGGCCGGGCTTCGCCGTCGGCAAGCAGATGACCGACCCGCGCGGTGAAGTGACCTTGAAGGCCGAGTTCCGTCGTCCGCTCGGCGCGCACGGCGTCGAACTCGACGAGCTGATCGCCGACGTCGGCTCGCTCCGCCTCGAACTCGCCGCGAAAGACGCCAGCCCGCTCGCCGCCGGCTCCGTCGGTTTCGCGCTGGAAGCCGCCAGCCAGACCGGCAAGCCAGGCTTGGATTTCAAAGGCACGCTCAGCGATTCCGCCAACCGTCCCGCGGTCAAGCTGACCGGCAGCCATGTCGCCGGCCGCACGACGGTCGACGCGCAGCTCGACGTCGACCCGACGCGCTTCGGCATCCTCAGCCAGCAATTCCCTGACGTCCGCCTGACCGGTTCCGCCAAGGGCGAAGTCGAATCCGCCCGCTGGCAGGCCAGCGCCGACCTCAAGGCGCTCTGGGCCGACCTCAGCAAGTTCTCGAAGTCCCTCCCGAAGAACAGCCGTTCCGAATGGAAGCTCGCCGCCAACGCGCAAGGCACCGACACGGGCTTCGCGGTCAACAGCCTCGCCGTCACCGGCAACGGCGTGACGATCGCGATCCCGCAGACGCTGACCTGGAAAGGCGGCCTGCTGCCGGAGAACGCCGACGCCGCCACGGTGACCATCGCCGCCGATGACGCCGACCTCGTCGCGCTGAATCCCTTCCTCGCCGCCGCCGACCTCATCGCCACCGCGGGCCGCTGGACCGGCGAAGCCTCGGTCTCCTTCAAGGACGGCAAGCCTGTCGTCACCAGCGTCCGCACGCACAGCCTGCGCAACGTCACCCTCGAGCGCGGCGGCAAGGTGCTCATGCGCGGGATCGACGCCGAACTGCCCGTCAAATCCGAAGACGGCGCCATCTCCCTCGCTCCGTTCAGCCTGAACTGCGCGGCCGGCAACATCGCCAGCGGCGCGTTGTCCCTCCGCCCAGGCGCCGACGGCGCCTGGTCCGCCCTCGCCAACGTCAACGTCGGCATCGTCGAACTCGCCTCGCAGCCGAACTGGGAAGACCTTCCCGTCGAGAAGCTCAAGGGCATCCGCGTCAGCGCGCAGGCCGCCGTCGACCGCGCCGCCGGCAAGGCGCCGGTCGTGGCCTCCGCCGAGGCCCGCATCTTCCGCCAAGGCCTCAACCTCCTTGCGCTCAAGCTGCGCCAGCCGCTCGCCCTGGACGGCGCCAAGCCGACCGGCGTCCTCGTCGAAGCCTCCGCGCGCGACCTGCCGCTCGAATCCCTCGCCGCCGTCGTCCCCGGACTGAAACTCGCCGGCGACCTCAAGCGCGCCGACCTCGTCGCCGGCTTCAGCCGCGAAGGCCTGTTCGTCCGCACCGAAGGCGCGCCGCTCGCGTTCACCCGCACGAGCGTCAGCTGGACCGGCAAGACCTGGGTCAAGGAGTGCGACCTTTCCGCCAGCCTCGACCTGCTCGTCGGCGAGAAGGCCACGCTCATCGGCCTCAACCAAGCCGAGCTCAGGAGCCGCAATCGCGTGCTCGCCGCCGGCGACATCAAGCTCGGCCTCGGCGAGGCGGGCACCACCTTGAAACTGGACGGCGATCTCGGCGCCCTCGCGGAACAGCCTTTCGCCGGCCCGCTCAACCTCGTCACGGGCGGCCAGTATCGCGCCAGCGCCGACTACGCGCCTAACGGCGAGATCAACGTCACGCTGCAGGTCAGCGACGTCGGCCTGCGTCAGAGCGAAGGTCGCATCAAGACCGCGGCCGTCAGCGGACGCTATGTGCCGACCGCCGACGGCCTGCGCGCCGAAGGTTCCTTCAAACTGCAGGCGGCCCACCTGAGCAGCGGCAAGATCACCCTCACGAAGGCGACCGCCGGCGCGAAGACCGACTGGCAGGCCTTGGTCTCGGTCGATAACATCGACGTCGACGACGTCCTCTCCCTGCTGCCCAAGGGCGAAGAAGACACCTCGGCCCCGACCACGACGCCGAAGCCGGACCGCACCCCGTTCTGGGCCAACCAGAGCGGCTCGCTCCAGGTGACGATCGGCACGGCCCGCGCCTACGGCGTCAACGCCGAGAAGGTGCTCCTCCGCGCCGAAGCCGACGAGAAGGCCCTGCGCCTCACCCAGCTCAGCGGCAAGGTCGCCGAAGGCACGCTCAGCGGCCGCGGCCAGCTCAGCTTCCTCCCGGCCATCAGCAACGGCCCTTATTCGCTCTCGGCGACGGTGTCGCTGAACCAGTTCGAGTTCGGCAGCGTCGCCCAGGCTTTCCCCTCCGCGAAGGACTTCCTGCAGGGCAAGGCCGACGCCACCGCCGCGCTCACCAGCGTCTGCGGCACGCCCGGCGAACTGGCCGGCAAGCTGCAGGTCGACGCCCAGCTCACGTCCAAGGGCGGCCGCATCCGGGCCTTCGGCGACAAGAACAGCAGCATGTCGCTCACCGCGAACAAGGCCGGCGACGTGACCGAGGTGCTCGGCGCCGCGGCCATCCTCTTCGGCGGCAACAAGAACCCGCAGATGGTCCGCATCGGCGCCGCGATGTCGGCGGCCGCGAAACTGCAGAAGGCCGTGGCGGACTTCCAATACACTTCCGCGACCATCAAGGCTTCGCGCCTCGCCTCGGGCACGATCAAGCTCGAGACGGCGGACATCCGCAACGAGGTGCTCCATCTCGCGGCGAAGGGCGGCATCAGCGTCGACCCGAAGCTCGGCTTCGCCGACTGGCCGCTGGCCTTCAGCACGCAGATGCGCGGCACGGGCGAGTTCGCCCAATACTTCCAAGCCCTCGGCTTCGGCGTCGGACCGGCCGCGACGGACGGTTTCACCGACGGCCCGGGCGTGAACGTCTCCGGCTCGCTCAACCAGGTGAAGACCGACCTCGTCGAGAAGCTGCAGCAGGCCGTGGAGAATGTCCGCGCGACCCCTGCTCCGGCGCAGGCGCAAGCCGCCCAAGGTCAGGCCGCGCCGAACGCCAAGGCCGCTCCCGCCGGGACGACGCCGGCCCCGAAGAAGCGTAATCCGCTGAACGACCTGCTGAACGGGCTCGGCAAGTGATGGGCACGACGAAGGCATCCGTGGCGGGCTTGTTCCTGCTGGCGATCCTCGTCGTGTGCGCGCTTTCCGTCGGCCCCCAAGGCTTCGGCTGGGGCGACGGCGGTTCGTTGGTCCTGCTCCGCGCGCCGCGCGTGCTCGCCGCCCTCGCCGCAGGCCTCGCGCTGGGCATCGGCGGCGCCGCCCAGCAAGGCGTCTTCCGCAATCCGCTCGCCGACCCCGGACTCACGGGCGTCTTCGGCGGGGCGCTGTTCGGCATCGCGCTGCTCTTGGGCTGCTCGCCCGAGTCGGCCTGGCAACGCGCCTGGTTCCTGCCGGCCGCGGCGTTCGGCGGCGCCCTCGGGACGTCGGCCTTGCTCGCGCTCTGGGGAACCGGCGGTTCCTCCGCGCGCCTCCTGCTGACCGGACTCGGCCTCAACGCCTTCACGGCGGCCGGCACGCTCGTCATCGCCGCCCGCAGCGGCGAATCGCGGGAACTGCTGACGAACGGCGCGTACGGCGACTGGCTCGGCATGGCGACGTTCGAACTGACGTGGCTGCCGGTACTCCTCTGCGGTCTCGCCGCCCTCGCCTTGCTGAGCCTCTCGCGTTCGCTGGACCTGCTGGCCTTCGGCGAAGACGCCGCCCGTGGCTTCGGCGGCGACGTCACGGGCGCCCGCCGACGCGCCGTGCTGCTCACCGCGCTGGCCGCGGCCGCGGCCACCTGCCTCGTCGGCCAGGTCGCCTTCATCGGCCTGCTGGCGCCCCACCTCGCGCGCGCCTTGGTCGGTCCGCGACACGCCAAGGTGCTACCCTTCTCCGCCTTGCTCGGCGCGGCGTTGCTGCTCGGGGCGGACACCCTCGGTCGCGGCCTCTGGCCGCACGCCCCGCTCTCCGCCGCCGCGGTCACCGCGGTGATCGGCGCGCCGCTCTTCATCTGGATCGCAAGGAGGAGCCATGCCTGACCTGCCGCTCCGGGCCGGCGGCCTCGGCGTCGAACTCGCCGGCCGACGCATCATCGACGGCGTCTCCATCCGTGCGGAACACTGCCAGACGATCGCGCTCGTCGGACCTAACGGCGCGGGCAAGACGACCCTGCTGCGCGCCTTGGCCGGACTGATCGCCTCCACGGGCGAACTTCACGTCGCCGACCATGACCCTCGGCTGGTCTCCGCCGAGACCGCCGCCCGCTCCCGCGCCTACTGCGCGCAGAAGCCGACCTGCGCGTGGGATTATCGCGTGGGCGACCTGGGCGAAATCGTGGGTGACAGTGAAAGCTTCGCCACCTGGCTCGCGGAACTCGGCCTGGAGGGCTTCGCCGACCGCAGGCTCACGGAACTGTCCGGCGGCGAACAGAAGGCCGCGCACCTCGCGATGACGTTCGCGGCCCTCGCCGAACCTTACGGCGGCGTGCTGCTCCTCGACGAGCCCGCGGCGGCGCTCGACCTGTCCCGTCGTGAGGCCGTCCGCCGGGCGATCCGTTCCTTCGCCCAAGCCGGCGCGGCCTGCGTGGTCGCCACGCATGACCTCGGCTTCGCCCGCGACTGCGATCAGGTCATCGTGCTGGCCGAAGGCAGGATGGTCGCATCAGGTCGTCCGGCTGACGTCCTGACGCCGGAGGTCATCGCTTCCGTCTGGGGCGAGGGGTCTTCGCCGGCGGCCTGACTTCCGCGCGGACCAACTTGCCGTGACGCGCGGCGGAGAAAAGGTACTGCTGCGCGAGGCCGGCGGCCTCGCCGAAATGCGCCTTACCGAACTGCTCAAGCTGGGCGGGCTTCCAGCCGTGCAATCCGTAGGCATCGGCCAGCGCCTGCACGACCCAGGTGTCGACCGGGAAGCTCTCCAGCCGGCCGAAGCCGAAGAGCGCGACGCACGCGGCGACCTTGGGGCCGACGCCGGGCAGCGTCTGCAGTTCTTCGAGCAAGGCGGCCGTCGGCAACGCCGCGAACTCTTCGGCCCAGCGGGGACGAGCCAGCAGAAGCTTAGCCGTGCCGCGCAGGTAGGCCGCGCGATAACCCAACGAACAGGCGCGCAGGGTGGCGTCGTCCGCCGAAGCGATCGCCGCCCAGGTGGGCAAAGCGTGGAAGCCTTCACCGAGCGGCTCGCCGAGCTTCGTCGCCAACGCCGCGACCATGACGCGGATCTGCAGGATGCGCTTGTTGGAACTACACAGGAAACCGATCAGGGCCTCATGCGGATCCTGCCGGAGGATACGCAGCCCCGGGTAAGCCTCGCGGGCCGCGCGCAAGACGGGATCGGAACGCCACGGCAGCGACTCCACGAGCCGCGCCTGCGTGCCGGCGGCATCCAGATAAGCGAGCAAAGCCGCCTCGGTGTGCGCGGCCTGCTTCGGGCCACGCCATTCCAGTCCTTGCGCGGAGACGCGGAGCGCGGCGAGCGTGCGACCGAAGACGCCGACCCAGCTGCCATCAGGCGACTCGGTCCAGCGGAACGACTGCCCGCCGTCGAGCTGCTCGGCGAGCATCGACGCAGGGATAGCCTCCGCGAGCCGCAGCGGCCGCCAAGGG
Source organism: Coraliomargarita sp. (assembly GCA_024638885.1). Lineage (GTDB taxonomy): Bacteria > Verrucomicrobiota > Verrucomicrobiia > Opitutales > UBA953 > UBA953. Next base: position 68,226 of record JAHEJL010000001.1, read on the forward strand.
GTCCACTCCGCCGAGGCCATCGGACTCAGCGACGGGCGAGGTCCGAAGGCGTGCCCCAGAGGAAGCTGTGCTTCGAAGCGAGGAACTTGCCCTTCGCGTCGACCAACGACACGCGCCAGGCGATCGGGCGCCACTTGGCGTCGCCCGACTGCTTGCCGGTCAGGCCGATGACGTATTCGCCGAACGGGAAGCCCGGCTTCAGGTTCACGGCGAAATCGTAGCGTTCGGGCGGCGTGTTCTCCGCGCGGACGACTTCGAGGATGAGGCGGCCGTCGGCCGGCGGCGCGACGTCGAGCTTCACGAAGAAATAATAGCCCGGTCGGGAGTTCTCTTCCGTGCGGAAGACCACGTCGGAGCCATGATGCTCCTTGGCGTAGAACGCTTCCGAGGCGCGGGCCACGTCGGCTTCGCTCCGGCGGCGTTCGTTGACGTAGGCGATGCCCGGCACCTCGTCAGAGGTGACCACAGGGGTGTCGCAACCCGACAGGAGCAGCGCAGCGAGCGCGGCCCACGCAGAGGCCTGGCTCACCGCTCGGCTCACTTCTTGGCCTTCTTCTTGCTCGCGGCGGCGCGGGCGACCTTGACGCGAGCCTTCTTGCGCTCGAGGTAGGCGCGGCGACGGCGGCGCTTGATGACTTTGTTGCTCTGTTGGCCCATAGTGCGTGCATCCTCCCGCAACCGCTTGGATGGTCAAGGAGAAGGTTTACGGACCTGCCCCGGAGGGCCGGGGCGAGGAAAGAGTCCTTTCTGGCTGCCTGGGTAGGGATCGAACCTACGACCAAGTGATTAACAGTCACCTGCTCTACCGCTGAGCTACCAGGCAGTGCGAAAGGAGTTCAATCAAGGCAAGGTCGGGGTGGCTCTGTCAAACAAATCCTCCGCGACGCCGGCGAAGAATTGCGGCCCGAAAAGAGTCCGCAACGCCTGTAAAACCACGATTCCGCTGGCTCCGGCAAGGGCCAGGCCCCCATCGGTCCCTAATCTCTGGACACCCCTCTGCGGCCTGTCTTCCTTGTGGGCAATCCCATGCGCTGGTCCCGACTTCCTGAAACCCCCAACGCCCCCGGCTTCGGCGGCGCCTTCGTGGGCACCTCCGGCGACCTGCTGCTCTGCGGCGGCGGCTCCAACTTCCCCGACAAGCCTGCCTGGGAAGGCGGCGTGAAGGTCTGGCATGACGAAGTCTTCTCCTTGGCCAGCACCCGCTCCAAGAAGTGGGCGTCGCTCGGCAAGCTCCCCCGTCCCTGCGGCTACGGCGTCGGGGTCTCCATCCGCCAAGGCCTGCTGATGATCGGCGGCGCGGACTCGCATCGCCATTACGCCGACTGCTACACGCTGTCCGTCGAAGACGGCGAACTCAAGGTCCGCCCCTTCCCCTTCCTGCCGCGCCCGCTCGCCTACGCGACCGGCGCGCTCGTCGGCAGCAAGGTGATCGTCGCCGGCGGCACCGAGCGTCCGGACGCCACCGCGGCCTCTTCCAGCGCGTTCGCGATCGACCTCGCCAACCTCAACGCCGGCTGGCGGGAACTCCCGCTCTGCGCCGGTTCCGGCCGCATGCTCGCCCAGTCCGCGGGCACGAAGGACACGTTCTACCTCTTCGGCGGCGTCGCGCTGAGCCCCGGCGCCAAGGGCGTCGAACGCGAATTCCTCTCCGACTGCCACGCCTTCACGCTCGGCAAGGAATGGCGCCGCCTCTCCGCGATGCCGAGACCGGTCGCCGGCGCGCCTTCGCCCTGTCCGGTCTTCGAGAACGAGATCCTCGTGCTCGGCGGCGACGACGGCAAGCTGGCCGGCAAGGTCGAAGCCGCGAAGCATCCGGGCTACGCGAAGACGGTGCTCGCCTACGATAAGTCGACGGACACCTGGACGGAAGCCGCGGAAGGCTCCGCCAACGTGCTTTCGACCGGCTGCGCCAAATGGTCCGGCGGCTATGCCCTGACTAACGGGGAGCTCCGCCCGTTCGTGCGTTCCGCCGAAGGCTGGCTGCTGCGCGCCGAGTAAGCGTTGAGGCTGGCGCCGCCGCCGGTCCGGAGGTATCCCATGGAGACCCCACGGTGACCATGCCGTCCGCCCGACCCGACCTGACGTCGTTCCGACGTCCCCTCCGATGAGCGTCGCCACACGCTCTCCGCTGGCGCGCACGGCCTGGCTCGTGGTGGCCTTGCTCATCCCGGTCGCGCTCCTGAACTACCTCGACCGGCAGATGCTGGCCGCGATGAAGCAGTCGATGGTCGCCGAGCTGCCCGACATCGCGACGAAGGCCCGCTGGGGCCTCGCGCTCGCCGCCTTCAAGTGGACCTACGCCCTCTGCAGTCCGATCGGCGGATTCTTCGCCGACCGGACGAGCCGGCGTCACGTCATCTGCCTCAGCCTCTTCGTGTGGTCGGCCTGCACATGGGCGACCGGCCAGGTCCGGAGTTTCGAAGAACTCCTCTGGGTGCGGGCGCTGATGGGGGTCAGCGAAGCGTTCTACATGCCCGCCGCGCTGGCGCTCATCGCCGACCACCACCTGGGCCCGACGCGTTCCCGCGCCATCGGCCTGCACCAGCTGGGCGTCTACCTGGGCGTGATCGCCGGCGGCTTCGCCGGCTATGCCGCCGACACGCCCGACATCGGCTGGCGAAACGCATTCGGCTGGTGCGGCTTGCTCGGCGTCGCCTATGCGCTGCCGCTCTTCTTCGGCCTCCGCGACCGACCGACCGTCACGCCGGACGAAAAACCGCCCGCCTCGGCGCCGTTGCGCACGCTGCTCGCCAATCGCGACTTCCTCCTGCTGGTCGTCTACTTCACGTTGCCGGCCATGGCGGCCTGGATCGTCCGCGACTGGATGCCGGACATCCTGCGCGAGCGCTTCCACCTCGGCCAAGGCAAGGCCGGCGTCTCCGCGGTGCTCTATTGGCAGGTCGCGGCGATCCTCGGCGCGCTGCTCGGCGGCTGGCTCGCGGATCGCTGGACCCGCACGCAGGTCCGCGGCCGCATCTTCATCAGCGCCATCGGTACGGCCTTGCTCCTGCCGGCGCTCTTCGGCGTCGGCAACGCGACCACGCTCGGGGTCGCGGCGGCCTGCCTGGCGCTCTTCGGGCTGGGCTGGGGCTTCTTCGACGGCAACAGCATGCCCATCCTCTGCCAGCTCGTCGGCCCGGAACACCGCGCCACCGGCTACGGGCTCATGAACCTGGTGAGCATCAGCTGCGGCGGCTTCGCCGACTGGATCTTCGGAGCCCTCCGCGACCAGGAGATGCCCCTCAACGGCATCTTCGGGGTCTTTGCCGGCATCGCCCTGCTTTCGATCTTCATCGTGCTCTGCATCCGCCCCCGCGCGGACCTGCCGGCCTGACCGGCGACGGCCCGAAACCATGATCGGCCCGGAATAATCGACGGGCCGGCTGGACGAACCGATGAAGACGATTTTCTTGAAGGATACCCCCTCCCTGACCATGCGATACCTGCTCCTGCTCTGCCTGTTCGCCTCGTCGACCTGGGCCGCCGACGGCGCCGACGTCATCGTCTTCGAAGCCAAGAAGACCCTTCCCCACGCTTCCGTCCGCATCCCCGCACTGCTCCGCACCAAGAAGGGCACGCTGATCGCGGTCGCCGAAGGGCGCGAAAAGTCGGCCGACCAAGCCGGCAACGACCTCGTCGTCTCGACGTCCAAGGACGAGGGCGTCACTTGGTCCAAGCCCCGCGTCGCCTACGACCAAGGCAAGGACAGCTGCAATAATCCCTGCCTCGTCGAGGATGAGCTCGTCGGCCGCGTGTTCCTCTTCTTCCAGACCTTCCCCGCCGGCAGCAAGGAATTCGGCGGCCTGCCCGCCGGCGCCGACCCGGCCGGCACGCGCATCCGCATCATCGCCTCGGACGACGAAGGCGAGACCTGGTCGCGCCCCTCGGACGTGACGGCGGACCTCAAGCCCGCGGAAGCGGTGACGACGGCTTCGGGCCCCGGCATCGGCATCAAGATGAAGCACCCGTCGCACGCGGGCCGCCTCATCATCCCGTTCAACTCGCAGGACAAGAAGCGGAACTTCGTCAACTGGGTCGCCTATAGCGACGACGGCGGGCGCACCTGGCATCGCGGCGGCGTAGTGCCGCAGGAAGACGGCCTCCAGCTCAACGAAGTACAAGTGGCCGAAGACCGTGACGGCACGCTCTACCTCAACTCGCGCCGCTGGAAGGGCGCCGCTCTCCGCAAGGCTGCCTGGTCCAAGGACGGCGGCATCACGTGGACCAAGGCGACGGATGACCCGACCTTGCCCGACCCCACCTGCCAAGGCTCGCTCCTGCGCATCGACCAAGGCAAAGAGACGCTCTTCTACTTCCTGAATCCCGCCGGCAAGGGCCGGAAGAACGGCACGCTGCGACTCTCGCGCGACGGCGGTCGCACCTGGCCCGTCTCCCGCGAGGTCTTCCCGGGGCCATTCGCCTACAGCTCGATGGCGGCGCTCACCGACGGACACATCGGCGTGCTCTACGAGCCGGCCGGCGACACCGTGATCAAGTTCCGCGCCGTCGATCCGCCCGGTCGCTGACCTCAGGCCGACGGGATGAACGGAGCGGACTCGCCTTCTTCGCCCGCGTAGTAATAGCGGATCGCCGCCGCGAGATGCTCCTTCACGTCGGGCGCCAGGAAGGCGCCGAAGTCGATATCCTTGCCCTGCGAAGAAACGACGATCGCCTCGGAGGGCTTGTCGTTCTGCCGCGAGCCGCGGTATGCGAGAGAGACGTCCACTACTTCGCCGACCGGCAACGTCCACGTCCAGCCGACATAAGGCAGGATCCGCCACCGCACGACGACCGAGGCGTCCGTCAGGATGACCCGATAGCGGGCGACGGTGAAGGCGAAGCCGACGAGAAAGAACGGCACGTAGAACAGAGCGAGCACCAGATAATGCCACCAAGCGGGGTGGGCGACGAGCGTACCGCTGACCTTCACCGAGCCGCGCGAAAGCCCGTAGAACATGGCGACGCAGTGCACGCAGGTGAAGATGAGCCAGCACCAGCCGAAGCAGCCGCCCAGGCGCGTGCCGTAGACGGTCGACTGGAACCCGACGTCGACCGAGACCTTCGGGTGGCCCCGGGCGAGTTCGGCGGCGGCCAGCGCCTTGGCGGGACGGCCGGCCCTGAGCGCCGCCTTCTGCGCCTCGGCCGACCGCTTCAGCGCGGCCAGCTTGGCGAGGAGGTCTTCGCGGATGCCCATGCGCCCAACTTGGAACATGGCGCCACCTGGCGCAACCCATGAACAGACGGCCAACGCCGGCTTGAACCTGCGGCCATTCTGGCTGTCCATAAGACACCCCCATGCGAAGCCTCCTCGCCCTGCTGCTCCTGCCTTTGGCCGCCTTGGCCGACGGCACCAAATATTCCGTCAGCTATCCCGCCTCGGACAAGCCGGGCGAGCTGATCTACGCCTCGACCTACAACCTCTGGGTGCCCGCCGGCGTGAAGACGATCCGCGGCATCATCGTGCACCAGCACGGCTGCGGCGAAGGCTCCAACAAAGGCGCCGTCACGGCCGCCGACGACCTGCACTGGCAGGCGCTCGCCCGCAAGCGTGACTGCGCCCTCCTCGGCCCGGTGATCCGCCAGCCCGACAAGACCGACTGCTGGAAGTGGTGCGACCCGCGCAACGGCTCGGACCAGACCTATCTCCAGGCGCTCGCCGATCTGGCCAAGCAGAGCGGCCATCCCGAGATCGCGACCGCGCCGTGGTGCCTCTGGGGCCACAGCGGCGGCGGCTCCTGGTCGAGCATCATGCAGGCGAAGTACCCCGAACGCATCGTGGCGATCTGGTTCCGCTCCGGCACCGCTTATCCTTACTGGCAGCCTCCGACGGACCCGGCTAAGCAGCGCACGATCCCCGAAGTCGTCCTGCCGCCCGCCGCTTACGAGATCCCGATGATGGCCAACCCCGGCGCGAAGGAGAACGGCGACAAACGCTTCAACGGCGCCTGGACCGGCAATCTCGCGATGTTCAAGGCCTACCGCGCCAAGGGCGCGCCGATCGGCTTCGCCCCGGATCCGCTCACCTCGCACCAGACCGGCGACCAGCGCTATGCCGCCATCGCGTTCTTCGACGCCTGCCTCGAACTCCGTCTGCCGGAGTCCGGCAACGTCCTCCGCAAGATCGACCAGTCCAAGGGCTGGCTCTCGCCGCTGCTCGGCACCGAAGCCAAGCCCGCGGGCGATTACGCCGGCGACAAGGCCGAGTCGAACTGGCTGCCGAACGCCGCCTTCGCCAAGGCATGGACGGAGTACGTGAAGACCGGCGCCACGAACGACACCACGCCGCCGCCCGCGCCCTTCGACATCGCCGCCAAGGTCGTCACCGAAGGCGTCGAACTGACCTGGGATGCGCATGCCGACTTCGAAAGCGGCCTCCGCCAGTTCCTGATCAAGAAGGACGGCCAGGTCGTCGGCCGCGTACCGGAGAAGCTCGCGAGCCCCTTCGGCCGTCCGCTCTTCCAGGGGATGAGCTACGGCGACACGCCCTCCCAGCCGCTCGCGCAGATGCGCTTCGTCGACAAGGGCGCCAAGCCCGGCGCGAAGTATGAGGTCATCGCGGTGAACTCAGCGGGCCTCGAGTCGAAGTAAGCGCCGCGCAGTCCGGACAACAAAAAGGGCCGCCCATCGGGCGGCCCTTCGTCTTGCCTACGACCGGGGATTATTCGCCCCAGGAGCAGGTGTTGCCGGCGTAAATGGCGCGGTTGCCGAGTTCCTGCTCGATGCGGAGGAGCTGGTTGTACTTGGCGACGCGATCGGAGCGGCAGAGGGAGCCGGTCTTGATCTGGCCGGCGTTGAGGCCGACGGCGATGTCCGCGATGGTGGCGTCTTCCGTCTCACCCGAACGGTGCGAGATGATGGCGGAGTAGCCGGCGCGCTGGGCCATGGAGACGGCGTCGAAGGTCTCGGTGAGGGAACCGATCTGGTTCACCTTCACGAGGATCGAGTTGGCGGTCTTGGTCTTGATGCCGCGGGAGAGGAACTCGGTGTTGGTGACGAAGAGGTCGTCGCCGACGAGCTGGGTGTTGGCGCCCATGGCGTCGGTGGCCTTCTTCCAGCCGGTCCAGTCGGCCTCGGAGAAGCCGTCCTCGATCGAGACGATCGGGTAGCGCTTCTGCAGGTCCTGGTAGAACTTGATCATCTGATCGGAGTTACGCTGGGACTTGTCGGACTTGTGGAAGGTGTACTTGCCGGTCTTCTCGTCGAAGAACTCGGAAGCGGCGACGTCGAGGGCGAGGAAGACTTCCTTGCCGAGCTTGTAACCGGAGGCCTTGACGGCCGCGGCGATGGCTTCGAGGGCGGCTTCGTTGGAAGCGACCTTCGGGGCGAAACCGCCTTCGTCACCGACGGAGGTGGAGAGACCCTGGGCCTTCAGCACCTTCTTGAGGGCGTGGAAGATCTCGGTGCCCATGCGGAGGGCTTCGCTGAAGGACTTGGCGCCCTTCGGGACGATCATGAATTCCTGGATGTCGACCGGGGCGTCGGAGTGGGCGCCGCCGTTCATGATGTTCATGAGCGGGATCGGGAGGACCTTGGCGTTCGGGCCGCCGATGTAGCGGTAGAGGGGCTGGCCGAGGGCGGCCGCGGAAGCGTGGGCGGCGGCCATGGAGACGCCGAGGATGGCGTTGGCGCCGAGCTTGCTCTTGTTCTTCGTGCCATCGAGGCCGATCATCGCGGTGTCGATGCCGATCTGGTCCTGCGCGTCATGACCGACGAGGAGGGAGGCGATCTCTTCGTTGACGTTCTCGACGGCCTTGAGGACGCCCTTGCCGTTGTAGCGCTTCTTCGGGTCGATGCCCTTGGCGAAGGACTTGGAGCTCACGTCGCTGTCGCGGAGTTCGTGGGCTTCGTAGGTGCCGGTCGAGGCGCCGGACGGGACGGCCGCGCGACCGCGGACGCCGGAGGCGAGGACGACATCGACTTCGATGGTGGGGTTGCCGCGGGAGTCGAGGATCTCGCGGGCTTTGATATCAACGATTTGGGTGCTGCTCATGATGGAAAATGAAGTCCCATAGGGGTAGGGACAAGGGGTGGGGATGAGCGAGAAAAAAGGTGATGCCACCGGACGCCCCGCCTTGCGGAAAACCCGCCAAACAAGAGCCCCGGACTGGGTTTTCCAGGCCGGGGCTTCGAAGTGGTGGGGTTAGATGGACTTGAACCATCGACCTCCTGAATGTCAATCAGGCGCTCTAACCAACTGAGCTATAACCCCAAGAAAGAGGAAAGTGAACAAAGGGAGCGGACCGCCCTCTGGCAAGCCTTCAATGCACGTCCCCGAGATAGGTGGCCGAACCGTCCTTCAGGGCCTTGGCGATGACCTCACCCAAGCCCTTGGGAGAAAGGGGGTAATCCGCCAGGCGGGCCAGCGGAAGCCATTCGAAACCGACCTGCCGCCGATCGCGCTCCCGCCCCTCCCCGATGGGGGAAAGGTCGTCGCAGAGGCAATGGAAGACGGCCTCGACCTGGTGGAAGTGGCCATGGATCCGGTGCATCGCGTGGTTCTTGCCGACATACTCGCGCAGGTACAGCAGCCCCTGCGGCACCACCTTCAGCCCCAGCTCTTCCAGGACCTCGCGACGGACGGTGTCGCGCAACGTCTCGCCGTGATTCTGGCCGCCGCCCGGCAGGACCAGGAACTCACCCTCTTCGGTCCGGATGCGGACCGTCAGGATATCTTCGCCGCGCAGGATGACGGCGCGGGCCGCCGTCCGGACTCCGGAGGAAGCACTGCCTGATGGGCGACGGGAAGCGGACACGAGGCCACACTACCCGGACGAGCCGGACAGTGAAGCCGTAAAGCATGGGCGGAAATCCGCCCGGCTCAGGACATCAGCTTCTCGTCGATCTCCTGGTTGCCGTGGACGGCCTTCACGTCGTCCAGGGCCTCGAGGGCGTCGATGAGTTCCAGCACCTGCTTGGCGACGGCGGCGTCGCCGACGGGCACCGGGATGCTCGAGATGTAGGACAGTTCCGCGGACTCCGGCTTGATGGACTTCTCCTGGAGGGCCTTGGAGATGGCGTCGAAGGCCGAGATCGGGGAGAGGACTTCGAAGTGGTCGCCATTGTTGACGACGTCTTCGGCGCCGGCCTCGAGGACGAGCTCCATCAGGGCGTCTTCGCCGATCTGGGAGGCGCCGATGAGGAACTGGCCCTTCTTCTGGAAACTATGCGACACGGCGCCGGTCTGGGCCATGTTGCCGCCGTTGTCGTTGAAGGCCTGACGGACTTCGGCCGCGGCGCGATTCTTGTTGTCGGTGGTGACTTCGACGATGAGGCCGACGCCGCCCGGGGCGTACCCTTCGTAGACGATTTCTTCGTAGGTCACGCCGGGGATCTCGCCGGTGCCCTTCTGGACCGCGCGCTTGATGTTGTCCGTCGGCATGTTGGACGAACGGGCCTTTTCCATCAGCGTACGCAGGCGGGCGTTGGACTCGGGGTTGCCGCCGCCGGCGCGCGCCGCGAGGGTGATTTCCTTGGCGAGCACCGAGAAGATCTTGCCGCGCTTGGCGTCAATGACGGCCTTATGCCGCTTCGTCGTGTGCCATTTGCTATGACCAGACATGATGGGATGGGGGTTGGAAAATCAGCCTTTGACCTTCTTCGCCGCAGGCGGGATCACCTCGACGTCGGGTTCGTCCTTGGTAAGCCAGGTCTGCAGGATGGTCAACAGGTTCTGGATCGTCATGTACAGCGTGAGCGCGGCCGGCATCGGGTAGCAGATGACCGGGAAGAGCAGCGTCATCATCAGGAAGATGGTCTTCTGCGAGCTGTCCGTCGACGGGCTCGGGGTCATGCGCATCGACTGCCACATGGAGAGGCCCATGAGGATCGGGAGCAGGTTCACCGGGAAGGCGCCGATGTGGAAGATCGTGTCCGGCGCCGAGAGGTCGGCGATCCAGAGGAACGAGTGCAGGCGCAGTTCGACGGTGGTCTGGAAGGCGGTGTAGAGGCCGAAGAAGATCGGCATCTGGATGAGGATCGGCAGGCAGCCGGCGAACGGGTTGATCTTGTTCTCGGTGTAGAGCTTCATGAGCTCCTTCTGCATCTTCTCCGGATTGTCCTTATGCTTCTCGCGGATGTCCTGCATCGGCTTCGCGAACTTCTGCATCTTCTTCGCGGCCTTCATCTGGATCGACGTGAGCGGCCAGGTGACGAGCTTGATGAGGCAGGTCAGGAGCACGATGGCCCAGCCCCAGGACCAGACGCCGCTCCACTCGAGGAGCCAGTGCACGCCGCCGAGGATCGCGAGCAGAAGCTTGCAGATGGCGCCGAAGGAAATGAAGCCGAGGAGCTTCGAGAACTGCAGCACGGCGACCTGGCCGTCCGGCAAGGCGGCGACGCGGGCGTATTCCTTGGGGCCGACGAAGAAGTCGCCTTCGAGGGTGCGGGAAAGGTCGGCGGCCGGGACGGTCTCCCAGGAAGCAAAGGCATGCAGGCCGCGCTTGCCGGCCTCGAGGGGCACGGGGAGCACGACGACCTCGGTGCGCGGGCCGCGGGCGGCGGCGTCGACCGGGTGCAAGATCGCGGCGAAGAACTGGTTGCCGGAACCGACCCAGAGGAGCGGCTTGGCGACGGAGGCGACCGGATGCTCGGTCTGGGCCTTATGGGCGCCGAGGCCGAAGAAACCGCTGGAGTCCGTGAAGACGTCGAGGCCGACGCGCGTCAGGTCCTCGCCGTCGTAGGCGAGCACGGAAAGGAACTGGTTGGCGGAGTCGCCGGTGGTCGGCTGCCAGCAACCGGTCGAGACCCAGATCGAAGGGGCGGGCTTGCCGGCCGCGGGGATGACCTTGGTGGCGAAGCGGAGCGAGTAGGCTTCGGTCGTCTCGCCGGCCTTGGGCTGGACGAAGGAGAAGGTCCGCTCGACGCGAGCGCCATCGAGGGAACCCACCAGGGTGATCGAGTTGGCCGAAGCGCCTGGCTGGGCGACGAACTCGGAGAGGACGGCTTCCAGCTTGCCGGAGGCCGGGTTCTTGACGGCGAGGGCGAGCGCGGCCTCGTCGTTGCCGGCATTGAAGGTGACGATGCCGGACTTGGTGACGTCGGCGAATTCCTTCTTCAGTTCGATCTTCGAGATCGCGCCGCCGCGGCTGGAAAGCGTGACCTTGATGTGGTCGTTCTCGATGACGAAGGCCTTCGCATCGGCGCGGGCGATCGGCTTGGCGGACTGGGCGGAAGGCGCGAGGGAGGTGTTGGGCTTGGCGTTAAGCGCCGCCGGAGCCGCCGGGGTCGCCGCGACCTGGGCGACCGGAGCAGGCGCCGCCACGGGCTTCGCGGCAGGCTTGGTGAGGAAGAAAAGGGCGAAGGCGCCGACGATGCAGGCCATACCCAGGAAGAAGTTCTTGCGATCCATGGAAAGTGAGTGGTTTGGCGTAGGGAACGGACCGCCTGTGTGCAAGGCACAAGGCGCCTGGACGCCCTTAATCAGGGGTTTTCAGCCTAGAAACCAAAGCCCGGGGCCACCCTGCCCCGCCGGAGCTTACGAACCCGGCTTGGTGGCCGGGATCTTCGCGATGTCCGCCGGGACGGCGTCGGCCGCGTAGGTGGGGAAATTCAGCTCCAGCAGCGCCACGAAGGGCACGCTGAACTTGGTCTGTCCGGCCGAGCGATCGACGAGGGAGGCGACGGCGACGGCGGTCGCGCCGGACGCCTTGAGGATATCGAGGCACTCCTGGGCACGGCCGCCACGGGTGACGACGTCCTCGGCCACGATCACGCGCTCGCCGGGGCGGAAGGTGAAGTTGCGACGCAGCACGAGCTTGTCGTTCTCCTTCTCGGCGAAGACGAAACGGACGCCGAGCTGGCGGGCGATCTCCTGGCCGACGACGAGGCCGCCCATCGCGGGAGCGAGGACGGTGTCACAGGGGTGGGCCGCGAGCTTCGGGCGCAGGAGCTCGATGAGGCGCGTGACCTTGTCCATGTGCTGGCACACCTGGGCGCACTGGAAGAAGTGGCCGCTGTGCAGGCCGGAGCGCAGGACGAAGTGGCCGGTCAGGAGGGCCTTCGAATCACGGAAAATCTGGAGGACTTCTTCTTGGGACGAGCTCATGCTGCCCTTGGTTAAGGCAAATTCGGCCCGCTGGGCGAGGCGATATCGGCGCCCGCCCGCAAAAGGTTCGCCCTCCCGCGGAGTGGGCCTAGAAAAACGGACACCCCCATGGAAACCAGCGTAAGCCAGCAGAAAGCCTCGGACGCCAAGGGCTGGATCCTCATCGCCGCCGCCGTGCTGATCGCCGCGCCCTTCGCCCTCCTCGCCCTGCGCACGGAGCCCGCCCCGCCGGCCACGGCCGGCATGACCTGGATTCCCGGCGGCGAGTTCACGATGGGTAACGCCAAGGCCGACGAGAAGCACGCCGAAGAATCCCCGGGCCATGCCGTCGTCGTGAAAGGCTTCTGGATGGATGTCACCGAAGTCACCAACGCCCAGTTCCAGGCCTTCGTCGAGGCGACCCGTTACGTGACCGACGCCGAGAAGGACCTCGACCCGCGCGACTTCCCGAAGGCGCCGCCGGAATTCCTCAAGGGCGGCGCCCTCCTCTTCAAGAAAGTCTCCGGCGTGAACCCGTTCCAATGCGGCGGCACGAACCTGCCGTGGTGGAACTTCACCGCCGGCGCCAGCTGGCGCCACCCGGAGGGTCCTGGCTCCGACCTCAAGGACCGCATGGACCATCCGGTCCTCTGCCTCACGTACAAGGACGTGCAGGCCTACGCGAAATGGGCGGGCAAGCGCCTCCCGACCGAAGCGGAATGGGAATTCGCCGCGCGCGGCGGACTGAAGGACAAGCCTTACGTCTGGGGCGACGAAGAACGGCCGAACGGCAAGATCATGTGCAACCACTGGCAGGGCAAGTTCCCCGAACGCGACAACGGCGTCGACGGCTTCACCTCCGTCGCGCCGGTGAAATCATTCCCCCCGAACGGCTACGGCCTCTACGACATGGCCGGCAACGTCTGGGAGATGTGCGAGGACTGGTATGGCCTCGAATATTACAAGGTCTCGCCGAAGGACGGCCCCATCGGCCCCGCGATCGGCCACGACCCGGAACAGACCGGCTACGGCCAGCACGTCATCCGCGGCGGCTCCTGGCTGTGCGACGAAGGCTACTGCTTCCGTTACCGCGCCGCGTCCCGCCAGGGACTGGATACGCTGACGTCGACCAACCACGTCGGCTTCCGCTGCGTGTCCGACCAGCCGGCCCCGGCGAAGCGGTAGGCTTACTTCTTCTCCTGGTAGTCCAGGTCCTTGCCGAAGGTCTCTTCCATCGTGGCCAAGGCCAGGAAGGCGGCGCCGAAGCAGAGTACGCCCAGGATGGCGCCGGCGATCGGCGGCGAGACGCGCGCCTGCGCGAGGGGCATCGCGAGGTAGGTGAACAGGAACGTCAGCGGCACCAAGGAGCCGCGCGCGAAGTTGGGGACGGTGGTCGCGACGGTGGCGCGGAGGTTCGTGCCGAACTGCTCGGCGGCGATCGTCACGAAGAGCGCCCAATAGCCCATGCCGAAGCCCATCAGGAAGATGAGGCGGTAATAGGCGTCGGAGCTCCACCCGTCGGCGCCGAAGAGATACACGCCGACGCAGGCCAGGCTGAAGAGCAGGAACCCGAGCACGACCTTCTTGCGCGAACGCAGCAGCTGGCTGCCGACGCCGCTCGCGAGGTCGCCGAAGGTGAGGCCGAGGTAGAACGCCGCGACGGACCAGTTGTCCTTGATCGGCTCGCCGGTGATGTGGCTGGCCGGCGCGAAGACGGTGGAGGCGCGCTGGACGAGGATGCCGATCATGAACCAGGTCGGCAGGCCGATCAGGATGCAACGCAGGTAACGGAGGAAGCGGTCCCGGTTCGAGAACAGCGCGAAGAAGTTGCCGCGGGAGACCGAGCCTTCGGCCGCATGGTCGCGGGCCTGATGATACATGCCCGACTCGCGCACGCCGACGCGCAGGGCGAGCAGCATGAGGCCGAGGCCGCCGCCGATGAAGTAGCTCATGCGCCAGCCTTCGACGGTCGTGCCGAAGAGGCCGCCCACGACGCGGCCGATGTCGCCGACATGGTCGGCCATGTAACCGGCGACGACGGCGCCGAAGACGCCGACGGTCGCGACGAGCGCGGTGCCGTAGCCACGACGTTCCTTGGAGAGCGTCTCGGAGACGAGCGCGATGCAGCCGCCGAGCTCGCCCGCGAGGCCGAGGCCGGCGATGAAGCGCCACGCGGCGTAGGCCTCGAAACTATGCACGAGGCCGTTGGCGATGTTCGCCACGGAGTAGAGCAGGATGGAGCCGAAGAGGGTCGTCAGGCGGCCCATGCGGTCGCCGAGGATGCCGAAGAGGATGCCGCCGAGGAGCATGCCCGCCATCTGCCAGGAGAGCAGGTCCTGATACCAGGCCGCGCCGCTGATGAGGTGCCCGAGGCCGAGGCTCGTCAGGCTGTCCTTGCGGATCGTCATGAACAGCGTGAGGTCGTAGATGTCGACGAAGTAGCCGAGCGCGCCGACGATGACGGCGGGCTGAAGCAGGTCCTTCCAGAGAGGACGCGGCTGTTCCGGAAAAACGGGGGTGCTCATGCGGGCGGGGTTACGCCTTCAGACCGTGCAGATTGGCCATGGAAATGCCAGACAACATTGCCCCGGTGACCCCCAGGAAACCTTGGTCGGTGCCGATGAGGAAGAGGTTGTCGAGGTCGGTCCGGCCGTCGCGACGCTTCACGGTCGAGCCGTAGATCGCGCCGTTGAGATGGCCGGTGAACTTACGGACGGTCCGGGGGGTGAAGACGTCGGTCGAGGTCAGCGCGCCGTCGTGGACGGCGTCCGGCACGACCGGGAGATGGGCGCGGGCGACGCGGTTGAGGCGGCCGCACCACTCCTGCTTGCGGGCCTGGTATTCTTCCTCGGGCAGCGCGCACCAGGCGTCGTGGTTCGCCAGCGCGGTCACGCGGAGCCAGCCCTCGTCCAACGCCCTGCCCTCCCCGTATTGGTAGTTATTCGGGATGCAGACCACGCCCGAACGCGGGTCGACCAGCTCCTTGGGCGAGCGGTAGCTGAAACGTTCGGCGTCGCAGAAGAAGACGATGGTGTCCGCCCAGCCGAAGCCGGCGAAGGCGGCGGGGTCGTAGGTCGCGATGGTCTCGGCGTAACCGAGGCGGCCGATGGTCTCGGCGCCGGCGGCGGGCGCGGCGTCGGAACGCAGGCGCATCGTCTCGACGGCGCCGGCGGAAGAATACACGGCCTCGGCGGTGACCTCCGTGCCGTCGTCGAGCAGGAGCGCGGCCGCGCGGCCGGCCCTCACCTCGATCCGCTTCACGCCGCACTTCATGCGCCGCTCGACGCCATGCTCGCGGCAACGGTCGGTCAGCAGGCGGATGACCTGGCGGACGCCGATGAAGGGACGCGCGAAGCCTTCGCGGAACAAGGAGCGCCACATCACGGCGAACTGCGAGACCTCGATGTCGTCCTCCAGCGCGCTGCCGTAGAAGCAGGTCGGCAGGAGGAGCATGTCGCGGAGCAGCGGGTCGCCGAGGCGTTCGTCGAGCAGCGCGCGGGCGGAGCCGCCATGCGCCTCGAGCGCGGCCTCGTCCAGGCCGGCGATCCACGCGTCCAACGCGACGAACTTGTCGACGGAACCGGGGAACTCGCGGGCGACGTCGGCCAGCAGCGCCTCGTAGTCGTTGTTCAGGCGGAGGTTCTTCCCGGCCATCGTGATGCGGGAACCGCGCTGCGGGCAGAGGTCGAGCTCCTCGCGACGGATGCGGAGCTGGCGCATCAGCTTGACCAAGGGCGCGCCCTTGGCGCCTTCGGGCACCCAATTGGTCAGGGCATGCAGGCCGACGTCATACTTCCGCTTGCCGCGGGCGTAGAAAGAATTGAGGCCGCCGGCGGCGTTATGGCGCTCCAGCACCAGGACCTTGCGGCCGAACATCCCGAGCCGGACCGCGGCGGCGAGGCCGGACATGCCTGCGCCGATGATGACGGCGTCGTAGTGGGCGGCGTTGCTGGACACGGGGGCTAATGTCACCGAAGTCGGCGACAGGTCAAGCGACGCCCTTCAGGGAGTCGTGATGCGGATGACTTCCTCGGCCGCCTGGCTGACCTGCTGGGCGGTGATGCGGGCGAGGGCCCGGTCCATGCGGGCCAGGTAGTCGGCGCGCAGCTCGCCTTCGAACATCGTGGTGTCCACGCGGACGACGCGATGGACCGTGCCCCACGGACGGGCGCGGGCGTAGTCGGAAGGACCGAAGACGCCGACGACCGGCGTGCCGACGGCGGCGGCCAGCTGGAGCACCGACGAGTCGGCGCCCAGGAAGAGCCGCGACTCCTTGATGAGCCGGGCGAGCTGGGCGAAGCGGAGGCGGCCGCCGGTCGACATCGCCACCGGGCCGATCAGTCCGCAAAGCGCCTCGGCCATGATGCGTTCGGCGCCGCCGGGACCGGCGGAGACGACGATGCGCTCGACGGCGCGGGAAGCGATGAGCTCACGGGCGACCGACGCCCACTTGTCGATCTCGAGGATGCGTTCGGGACGGGTCGCGCCGGGGTGGATCACCGCGAATCGTCCCTCCTCCAGCATCATCCCGTGCTCTTGCATGCGCGACGGGGCGAACCACATCGCCGGCGTCTCGGCATGGAAGCCTAGGACCCGCGCCATCACCTCGTGATCGCGGGCCGCCTCATGCGGGTCGACGACCGCCCCGAAGACCTGCTGGTGCATGAAGGGGCGGAGGTAGAAAGGGGCATGGCCGCCGCAGGCGCGGACGGCGGCGCCGCTCAAGGCCACGATCCGGCCGGCCCGCGGACCGCCGCCGAGCGCGAGGGCGAAGTCGAAACGCTGCCGACGCAGGCGCGAGACCAGGGCGAGCACGGAACCCTCGTCGCCGAAGCCGACGCTTTCGACCACCGCGGGACAGCCCTCGAGGGCGACCTCGGAGCCGGGGCTGGTGACGAACGTGACCTGGGCGCCCGGATGGCGCTCGCGGATCGTGCGCAAACCCGCCGTCGCGGCCAACGCGCCGCGAAGTCCGGTGAACTTGACCACGAGGATCCGCATCTCAGCCCAGGTTCTTCGCCTGGTTGTCCCAGAGGCGACGGAAAAGGTCGGAGGAGGCGTACACCTGTTCGCGCGTGCCGTCGGCGACGATGCGACCACCGTCGAAGACCAGCACGCGGTTCACGTCGCGGATCGTGCTGAAGCGGTGCGCGACGATGAGCGTGGTCCGGCCCTTCATCAGGAGCGCGAGCGAGTGCTGGATGCTGCGCTCGGTGTCGGTGTCGAGGGCCGACGTCGCTTCGTCCAGGATGAGCACCGGGGCGTCCTTGAGGAACGCGCGGGCGATGGAGACGCGCTGGCGCTGGCCGCCGGAGAGCCGGCCCCCGCGCTCCCCGACCTTCGTGAGGAAACCTTCGGGCTGCGCCTCGATGAACTCAAGCGCGCCGGCGAGGCGGGCGGCCTCGCGCACCTCGGCGTCGGTGGCCGACGGCCGGCCGAGGCGGATGTTCTCGAGGATCGATTCGTTGAACAGCACCGGCTCCTGCGAGACCAAGGCGATGTTGGCGCGCAGGTCGGCCTGACGGACCGAGCGGAGGTCGTGACCGTCGACGAGGATCGCGCCCTGCTGCGGGTCGAAGAAGCGCGGGACCAGGTTGACGAAGGTGCTCTTGCCGGCGCCGCTCGGGCCCACCAGCGCCACGGACTGGCCCGCCGGGATGTCCAGGTTGACGTCGACGAGGACGGGGTCGGCGCCGTAGCTGAAGGAGACGCCGCGCATCCCGAGGTCGCCGCGGACGCGGACGAGCGGACGGGCGTCGGGCGCATCCGCGACCTCGACCTTCGCCAGGATGATCTCCTCGAGGCGCACCAGGCCCGGGGCGGCCATGCTCAGGCGGCTGGCGACGTTGCCCAGGCGCTTGATGGGACCGTAGGCGAAGTAGAACGCGACGATCAGCGAGATCAGTTCCGCGAGCGTGAAGCCGTTCATCGCACCGACGGCGATGGCGGCGGAGATGCCCGCCGCGGCGGTGAGCTCGACCAGCGGGGAAAGGGCCTTCTCGTAGCGGACCAGCTTGCCCTGGATGCGCAGGCCTTCCTGGCTGGCCAGGTCGAAACGCTGCGACTCGCGCCCCTGCAGGCCGTAGGCGCGGACTTCGCGGGCCGACTGCAGGTTCTCGACCGCGATGCTGTTGAGGTCGGACGCCGACTGCATGCTCTGGCGCATGCGCTTCTGGATCCGCATCGCGACGCCGCGCACGAGGAACACCGAGGCGGGCACGACCAGCAGGGAAGCAAGGAACCAGTAGCCTTGGTCGTGCGCGAAGCAGATCATCACCACGTAACCCAGCGCGAAGAGCAGGGTCAGCGGCTGGACGATCAGGTCGTTGGAGACGTCGACCAGGACCAGGCGGACGGAATTAGGATCCGAGATGAGCCGGGAAAGCAGGTCGCCGATCGAATGCTTGCCGAAGAAACCGAGGTGCAGCTGCTGGAGCTTGCCGAACACGTCGCGGCGGACGGCCTCGATCACGCGCAGGCCGGCGAGGTTGAGCAGGTAGGTGGAGAAGAACTCGCCCAGACCGCGGACCAGCCAGACCGCCGGCAGGAAAGCGACCGCGAAGGCCACCTCATGGCCCTTGGGCAGATAGAGCGCCGGCTTCCCGCCGAGCCACTTCGGCCAGGTGAGGAGCGGGACGGAGCGCGCGGCCTCGTCGCCGAAGACCGCGGGCAGCACCTTGCCGATCAGGAAAGGGAGGCCGATCGCATTGGCGGCCGCGAAGACGATGGCGGCCAGCAAGGACAGGAACAGCAGCGTACGGCTTCCCTTCAGGAAAGGCAGGTAAAGCTGGTAGCGACCGCGGAACACGTCCCCAGCGTGGCGACGGGCCCTGCGGGTGGAAATACCAAATCTTTCCTATTTCTTCTTCGGGAAGGCGACCGAGAGCGCGATGGCGAGGGCCAGGATGAACCCGATGACGGAAAGGGAGACCGAGGTCGGCACATGCACCTTGCCTTCATGCAGCAGGAACGCCGGGACCCATCCGCCGAGCTGGCCGGCCGGCTGGCCGATGCCCGCCGCCCACGGCAGGATCATCTTGAGGCCGATGAAGACCAGGATGAAGGACAGGGCCGGCTTGAGGAAGCGGAAGAGGTGCATGAAGCCCGAGATCGCGAAATACATCGAACGGAGGCCCATGATGGCGAAGATATTGGAAGTGAAGGCGATGAAGCGCTTCTCCTCGATCGGCATGCCCGCCGGCAGGATGCCGAGCACCGCCGGGATGGAGTCGATCGCGAACAGCAGGTCGGTGCTCTCGATGACGAGGAGCACCACGAAGAGCGGCGTGAAGACGCGGCGGCCGTCCTCGAGCGCGACGAAGGCCTCGCCGTGCAGGCGGTTCGTGACCGGGAGGAAACGGCGGACCATGCGGACGACGAAGTTCTCCTCGACGCCCTTGCCGTCATGCTCATCGCCGGCGAAGGCCATCTTCAGGCCGGTGAAGAGGAGGAAGGCGCCGAACAGCGGCAGGAGGAGCGCGAAGCGGTCGACGGCGGCGATGCCGGCGACGATGAACACCGCGCGCATGGCAACGGCCCCGAGGATGCCCCAGAACAGCACGCGGTGCTGCAGGCGCTCGGGGATGCCGAAGTGGGCGAAGACCAGGATGAAGATGAAGAGGTTGTCCACCGACAGGGCGAGCTCCAGGACGTAGCCGGCCGCGAAGAGCTCGGCGTCCTCGGGACCGCGCCAGGCGGAGAGGAGGAAGCCGAAGGCGACGGCGAGCGAGACCCAGACCACGCACCAGGCGACGGCCTCCTTGAAGGAGGGCGCCTCGTTCGAGTTCTTCTTGAAGACGCCCAGGTCGAGGGCGAGCATCAGCCCGACGAACCCGAGGAAAGCTCCCCACGCCCAATGCGGAATCACCAACGGAGCCTCGGCGGCGGCGGAAAGGGCGGCGAACATGCCTTTGAAGTTAACCTAAACAGGGGGGAGTCAAGCCAGCCCGACCGATGCGGGCTTGCCCGCCCTGCCCCGCCCCGGCTTACTACCCGTCGCGTTCCCGTAGTTCAACGGATAGAACATTGGTTTCCTAAACCGAGGATGTGGGTTCGATTCCCGCCGGGGACAGCGACGCGGACCGCAGGCTACTTCTTCAGACGATAGCCCTGGATCCGCGTGTTCGGCGACCGGCGGTAGATCGAGTCCACGTCCTTGAGCTGCATCAGCGCCCACGGCGCGAGGATGCTGTCGCCGTTCTTGGTCAGCACGATGTCGTCGGCGATCTGGACGCAGGTATGCAGGCCTTCGCCTTCGTCCAGGAAGCAGAGCACGTCGCCGAACCGATACGGGGCGTCGACGACCTCGTAATCCTTCAGGAGATGCTCGGCGGCCAGCTTGGTGTCGAGGTAGACGTCCTTGGGCGTGGCGTTGAAGAAGTTCAGCGAGGTCCAGTGGCAATCCGGGAAGCGGCCCTTCAGGCCGAGTTCCATCTCCGGGAAAGTGTACGCGCGCTGACGGATGAGCGGCGGCAGGAAGTGGGTGATGTCCACCGTCTGGCGGGCGCGGCGTTCCGTGATCGCCTTGATGAAGGCCAGGCGCGAAGAGTCTTCCTGGCCGCTCGTCCAGTAACCGATGAAAGCCTTGCGGTCGGCCGTCAGGGGGAGGCGGAGCTCGACGACGAGGCTGCGCACGCGCGTGATGGAACGGAAGACGGCGTTCACCTCGTCCGGCGTCTTGGCCAGCCCCAGCAGGGCCTGCACGTCGCTGAACACCAAGGCGCCGCCGCGCTTCCAGAGCAGCCGACGGAATAAGGCCTGCTGCGCCGGCGTGAGCGCGACGCCCTGCATCCAGTCGTCGACGTCCCCGCCCAGGATGTATACCGGGTCGCGCTGGTATTCGTTGGCCGGACACTTCGCGAGCTCGAGATAAAGGGCGCCACGCGCCTCCGGGGAGATCGCCTCCAGGTCGGCGACCTCGGGCAGCAGCACGACGCTGTTGCCGGTCGTGACGAGCCGGACGGGACTGAACAGGCGCTCGATGACGGCCTCCGGCACCTTGGCCTTGGCCAGGGTCTCGCGGACGGCGGCGGGCGTGGTCTGCTCGAAGGTCCAGCGGGTGACCGTGCTCGGCTTCGCGACGACGGCCAGGAGGCTCTCCGGCGGCTCGAGGTAGACCGTGCGGACCTCCAGGTCGCCCCAAGGGCCGGACTTGGCCGTCCACATCGGCTCCACGGCGGCGCCGACGACCCCGCAGCAGACAGCGGCCAGGAGGCCGAGGAAGCGAGGAAGGCGGGAATTCACGACTTTTTAACAATCATCCCGCCCGGAAGTTCCAGCCAAATATTATGATTAATATCACAGCTCGGCGGAACCCGCGGCGGGGTTTCGCATTGTCGGGGCGGCGCTTTCGCCGCACGGATAGGGACCTTTTCCGCCGTGCCCCGACCCAAGACCAAGAAAGCCGCCGCCCCCGCGCGCGGCCGCGCCTCCGCCAAACCTTCCGCCCGCCGCGCCGCCAAGCCCGCGAAACGCCAGGCCGACGCCGCCTCCACCTCCACGCCCGAGGCCGCCAAGGCCCAGCCGAACCAGCGCATCGGCGTGCTGGTCGACGCCGACAACGTCTCGCACCAGCACCTGCCCACCCTGCGCCGCTTCATCGGCGAGACGGAGATCTCCGCCGCCCGCGCCTACGGCGACTTCCACGGCCGCCTCAGCGGCTGGCGCGCCGCCGCCCAGGACTGGCCCGAGCTCGAGCTCGTCGACCAGCGCAGCTACACGCCCGGCAAGAACGCCGCCGACATGCGCCTGACGATCGACGCGGTGAAGCTGATGGCCGGACCGAACCCGCCCACGACGCTCATCTTCGTCACGAACGACAGCGACTTCACGCCGGTGGTCGAGGACGCGAAGCGCCTCGGCGTCCGTATCATCGTGATGGGCGAACGCACGCACAAGGCGCTCCGCTCCACGGCCCATCACTACCTGAACCTCTCCGAGCTCCGCGAACGCATGGACAAGGAGCAGGCCGCGAAGTCCGACCCGCGCCTCGCCCTCGGCCTCATCGCCCAGGCCCTCCGCGCGCTCGCCCCGAAGGCCAACAAGGAGGTCGGCGCCCTGCTCGACCAGTTCGAAAAGATGCTGCCGGAACTCCGCTTCGCCGACGCCCCGCGCCCGGCGCGTGAGGCCGGCCCCCGCCGCGAAGCCCGTCCGGAACGCCCTCAGCGCGAACCGCGCCCGGCCCGTGAGCCGCGCGCCCCGCGCGAAGCCCGCCCGCCGCAGGACAACGCCGGCCAGGATTATCGCGACCGCCCGAACCTCACCTCGGCCCAGCAGGCCCAAGGCAAGGCCGAGGCCGACCAGCGCCGCGCGCAGCTGCTCGCCCGCAACGACATCATCGAAGCGCTCGTCGACGTCGCCACGGGCCTCGCGCCCGCCGGCGAATGGCTGAAGGTCGAGGTCATCAAGAAGTTCCTGCTGCAGGAGCATCCCGGCCTCGAGGCGAACGCCCCGCGCTACGCGAAGTTCTACCGCATGCTCGAGGACACCGGACGTTTCGACGTCCAGCTCCAGGGCTCGACGGTGATGGCCCGCCTGAAGGAGTAAGCCTTACTTCCCGATCGTCCGGGCGAGGAAATCGAGCGTCGGCGCGAGCAGGTCGGGCTTATCCGACGCGCTCCGGACTTCCGTGCCGGCGACCACGCCCGTGCGCTTCCAGCTTTTGCCTTTCGGATGGAGGTCGAAGGTGTGCGGAGCTCCGGCGACGACGATGTATTCGTACGGAACCTTCGCTGCGCGCAAGGCCTTGGCCATGTCGTCCGACTGCGCGATATCGACCGTGGTATCGGCCGTGCCATGCAGGATGAGCACCGCCGGGTCCTGCGGGTCGCACTGGAGTTCGGGCAGGTAGGCCTGCTGCTCAGCGGAGGTCGCGCCGACCACGTCGCCCTTGCCGTGCTTGGAGAAGTTCACGACGCCGTACATGTCGATGACGGCGGAGACCTTCGCGGAGACTTTCGCCGCCGGATCGCCGCCCGGGCCGGCCTTGTCGTCGGACAGACCGACCATCAGCGCGAGGTAACCGCCGGCCGAGCCGCCTGCGACGGCGATCCTGTCCGGATTGACGCCAAGCTCCTTGGCGTGCGCGCGCACCCAGCGGACGGCGTCGCGGCAGTCCTTGATGTTCTGCGGCCAGACGCCTTCCTTCGACTTGGGGCCGAGTACGTAATTGCAGCTGACGACGACGTAGCCGGCGCGGCAGAGGTCGGCGCTCACGCTGGCGGAGCGATACTCGGCCTTGTCGCCGCCGGTGAAGCCGCCGCCATGGATGAAGACCACCGCCGGCCGGTCGGCACGCGCGGCCCCGGCGGGGAAATAGAGGTCGAGCTTCTCCTTGCGGTCAGCGCCGAGGAAGGCGATGTCGCTCAGGCGATAGACCGGGTTAGCCGAATCAACCGAGGCATAGGCCGCCTTGGCCAAGGCCGGCACCTGAGCGGCATCGACCTTCTCGCCCGGCTTAGCCAGCTCCCGGATGCCGAGCTTGGAGACATCTGCGGCGAACAAGGAAGATACGACGAGGAGCAGGAGGAGCGGACGCATGAAGGGCGGGGTAGATGGTTTCTACCCCGCCCTTGAAGGCAGTCAACGGTCAGCCGGAGCTCAGGACAGCGCGTGCGCGTAGCCGTCGACGATCGCCTGCAAGGAGGCTTCGACGAGGTTTTCGCTGACGCCGACCGTGCCCCAGGAGGCCTTGCCGTCGGAAGAACGGATGACCACGCGGGTCTTGGCCGCGGTGCCGTCGGAACCGCCGAGGATGCGGACCTTATAATCCACCAGGCTGACCTTCGCGAGCTTCGGGAAGGACTTCACGAGCGCGGCGCGCAGGGCCTGGTCGAGGGCGTGCACCGGGCCGTCGCCTTCGGCGACCGTGAGGGTCTCCTTGCCGGCGATGCCGACGCGGACCACGGCTTCGCAGTAGGCCGAGCCCTTGGCGCCGCGCGCGGTGACGTGATAGGAAGCGACCTCGAAGGGCGCGGCCTTGCTCTTGCCGATGTGGCGACGGAGCAGGAGCGCGAGCGAGGCTTCGGCGTCCTCGAAGCTCCAGCCGCCGTGCTCGAGCTTCTTCAGCTCGTCGAGGGCGGTGGCGGTGGCGGGCGAATCGCGGTCGAGGTCGATGCCGAGGGACTTCGCCTTGAGGACGATGTTGCTGCGGCCGGACTGGTCGCTGACGAGCACCGTACGCTCGTTGCCGACGACGGTCGGATCGACATGCTCGTAGGCGGCGGAGAACTTGCGGACGGCGTCGACGTGCGTGCCGCCCTTGTGGGCGAAGGCCGCGGTGCCGACCCACGGACGACGCGGATCGGGGGCGAGGTTGGCGACGCCGTCGACGAAGCGCGAAAGGCCGGCGAGGCCCTTGAGCGAGGTCGCCGGGACGCACTTCCAGCCGAACTTCAGCTGGGCGCACGGGATGACGGCGGTGAGGTCGCAGTTGCCCGTACGTTCGCCGATGCCGTTGACGGTGCCCTGGACGTGCGAAGCGCCGGCTTCGAGCGAAGCGAGGGCGTTGGCGAGGCCGAGGCCGGCGTCGTCATGGGTATGGATGCCGACGGGGGTCTTCTTGAGCGCGGCGAGGGCGGCGCGGGTGGCCGCGGCGACTTCGGAAGGCAAGGAGCCGCCGTTGGTGTCGCAGAGCACCACGCGGTCGGCGCCGCCTTCGACGGCGGCCAGCATGGAGGCGATGGCGTAGGCCGGATCTTCCTTCCAGCCGTCGATGGCGTGTTCGCAATCGTAGACGACCTCGCGGCGATGCGACTTCAGGAAGGCGACCGTGTCGCGGATCATCTCGAGATTCTCCTCAGGCGAGCAGCGGAGCACTTCGCGGACGTGGAGGACGGAGGTCTTGCCATAGATCGTGACCACCGGGGTGTCGACCTCGAGGAGGCCGCGGACCTGGGCGTCTTCGGAGGCGCGCACGCCCTTGCGGCGGGTCGAGCCGAAGGCCGCCAGCTTGGCATGCTTGAACTTGATCTTCTTGGCGCGGGCGAAGAACTCGACGTCGCGGGGGTTGGAGCCCGGCCAGCCGCCTTCGATGTAGGTCATGCCGAAGCGCTCGAGCTCGGCGGCGATGCGCAGCTTGTCATCGACGGAGAAATGAATGCCCTGCCCCTGCGAGCCGTCGCGGAGGGTGGTATCATAGATTTCGATGGAGCGTGCCATGGTGGTGTGGGTGGGAAAGAGGTGTAAAGGGAGGGGGCCGTTCCGGGCGCCGCGGAACGGGGAGTCGCCCGTCGGGCGTTCCGTTCAGCGGGCTTAGAGCCCGATGATGGTAATAATCGCCGGAATGATGGCACGACCGGCCGCGAAGCGGAGGGAGGTCGAAGACTGGGCCAGGGATTCCATGACGAGGGCCCTGACTCCAAGGGCGGAGGCTTGGAGAGTCAAAGGCAAAGGAGCCCGAAGCGGGTCGATGCTCGCCAAAAGCCCCATAAATGCCCATTAATCGCCCCATGCGCCGCCTCGCCGCCCTCTTCCTCCTCCTGGCGGGCGCCGTCTCCGCGCAGGCCCAGTGGCAGATCTTCGCCGAGAAACTGCCCAAGCCCGGCACCTGGGCGCGCTACCAGCACGAGACGCTGCGCGACGGCAAGGTCGTCTCGAAGACCGAACTCAGCCTCTCCATCCGCCAGGGCCTGGACGTCGGTGGCAAGCCGCACGTCTGGTTCACCGTCGAGCCCGTCGGCTGGCTCGGTTCGCGCGAACAGGCGCCGCTGCGTCTGCTGCTGAGCGCGGACATGGATCGCACGCGCGCCAGCCGCCTGATCGAGAACTCGCAGGAGATCGTCTTCTCCAATCCCGTCAAAGGCGCCTACCACATGACCCGCGAGGACATCGCCTGGGTGTCGAAGTGGGCCAACCTCAGCTACACCAGCGAACTCCAGCCGGACGTGCCGGCGCAGGAAGCGATCGCGGCGGCCGGCAAGACGTTCGCCTGCGAGCGCCTGAAGATGCTTGCGAGCACCGTGACGGATCCGCCCATCGTGCCGAAGCAGACCATCGAGTTCAAAGGCACCGTCTGGCGCTCCGACCAAAGTCCGTTCGGCGTCGTCCGGGCGGAATGGGTCGAGAAGACCACCAAGAAGGATCGCAACCGCGAGGAGACCCGACGCCTGACCTTGCTGGCCAGCGGCTGGGAGACGCCCCCGAGCGACCCCGTCGACCGCGGCCGGGACTTCTCGGTCTGGCGCCTGATCTTCGGACGCTGATCCGCCCAAAGGACCAGCCCACCCGGGTTGAATCGGATGGGCTGGCGTTAAATGGTGGCCTGAGTCGGAATCGAACCAACGACACGACGCTCTTCAGGCGTCTGCTCTACCAACTGAGCTATCAGGCCAATCAACTGGACGTTAAGAAGGACAAAGCCCCCCTCCCCTGTCAATCCGACAAGGAAGGAGGGCTTAAAAAGGCCTTCAGAAGCTGAATTTCCAAGCCGAGAGGCGGCGTTCCACCTCGGCGATGACTTCGCCTTCGCCGGCTTCGCCCTTGTCGGAGACGAAGGTGACGGAGAAGCGGACGAAGGAACCGCAGTCATCCCACGGCACGGTGGAGATGAGGTGCTCGGTGATCATCCACTGCGAGAAGGCTTCGCCGGATTCGAAGTTCACGGTGCCGGACGGGCCGGTCGCCGACTTCGGGGCGGGCATGTAGAGGAAGAAACCGGCGCCCGGCTTGCGGACCTGGAAGCCGAGCTTGGCGAGCACGCCGACGAGCTTGTCCATGCGGCGGGAATACTTGGCGGCGATGGCCTTCGGGATGGAGACCTCGTCGAGACCGGCGGCGCCGGCCTTCTGGATGCCGAGGAACTGGCCGGAGTCGGAGTTGTCCTTCACGTCGCCGTAGGCGCGGACGAGCAGCGCGTTGCCGGCGACGAAGCCGATGCGCCAGCCGGTCATGTTGTGGCTCTTGGAGAGCGAGTGCAGCTCGAGGGCGACATCCTTCGCGCCCGGGACCTGCAGGATCGAGACCTGCTCGGCGCCGAAGTGGAGCGAACCGTAGGCGGCGTCCTGGATGACGACCAGGTTGTGCTGCTTGGCGAAGGCGACGACTTCCTCGAAGAACTTGCGGGTGGCGACGGCGCCGGTCGGGTTGTTCGGGTAGTTGAGGACGAGGACCTTGGCCTTGGCGAGGATGTCGGCCGGGATGGACTTCAGGTCGGGCAGGAAGTTGTTCTCGGCGGTGAGCTTCAGGTTATGGACGAGGCCGCCGTAGTACTTGGCGTGCGTGCCGAACACCGGGTAGCCCGGGACGGTCATGAGCACGTAGTCGCCGGGGTTGATCAGGCAGCCCGGGAGGATCGAGAGCGCGGCCTTGGAGCCGATGGAGTGGAGGACTTCGGTGTCGGGGTCGACGGTCACGCCGAAGAGGTTCTGCATGTAGCGGGCGGCGGCCTGCTTGAAGTCCGCGCCGCCGTTGTCGGCGTAGCCGCGGTTCTCGGGCTTGGCGGCTTCGGTCTGGAGCGCCTTCACCACCATGGGGAAAGCCATCTCGTCGGGCTCGCCGACGCCGAGGTCGATCAGGGCGACGTCCGGCTTGGCCTTCTTGGCGGCGGCCTTGGCGCGCTTGATCTTCTCGAACTTATAGATGGCGGTGGACTTGCCATAGTTCGCTCCGCCGATGCGTTCGGCGAAAAGCTGCTGGATGTAGGACTCGGACATGGTGATAAGGCCTTAAAAAGAGAGGCAAAACGGCGGATGGCAAGCGGACTCCGCCCCGGGCCGGAACAGGCGCCGCCGGACGGCCCGATTTGCGGGTTGAACCCGACATCCTCGTTCCGAAAATACCACGCAGACAGCCATGCCTCCGCTCTCCGAATGGCTTCCGAACGCGCTGGTGGGAATCACCTTCACCACGCTCGGCCTGCTCAAGGTCTACGGTTGGCGACAGGGCATCATGGGCGGACGCGGACAGCCGATCGCCTGCCGCCTGCTGGGGCGCTGCCCGAGCTGGAGCCAGCCGGTCAACGTCGCCGTGATCGTCCTGTGGCTCGCCCTCGGCCTGATCAACCTGGGCTACGTCCTGTCGCTCTGCTTCAAGGCCGGGTAAGGACTCCGCCCTGCCTTGCCATCGGGAAACCGCCGGCGAGAATCGACCCATGGAACCGAGCCTCGAGGACCTAGCCCGCGCCCGGGCCGCACGGAGCAACCCGGGGTTCCCTTGGCGGCTCATCGGCCTGGTCGCCCTCTGCCTCGCCGTCGGCGGACTGGGCTCGGCCGCCACGCTACCTGAGATCAAGGGCTGGTATGCGGGCCTCGCGAAGCCGTCCTTCAATCCGCCCAACGGGATCTTCGGCCCGGTGTGGTCGACGCTCTACGTCCTCATGGCCACGTCGGTCAACGCCGCCTGGGGCGACCGCCTCGCGCGCCGCACCTTCTTCATCATTCTCCTCGTGAACGCGCTCTGGTCGCTGCTGTTCTTCGGACTGCATCGGCCGGACCTCGCGCTCATCGACATCCTCGGCTACCTGATCCTGCTCGTCCTCTGGATCCGCCAGCTCTGGCCGCAGCATCGCGTCGCCGCCCTGCTGCAGCTCCCGCACCTGCTCTGGGTCGGCTTCGCCACGGTGCTCAACGCGAGCGTCTGGTGGCTGAACCAATAAGAAGGCCCCGGAACCCGGGGCCTTCGTGACGGACTGTCGGGCGCCTCAGGCGTCGAGCTTCGTCCAGCGGGCGTTGCCCTTCGAGGACTTCACCGCGGCTTCGATGAAGGCCATGCCGGTGACGCCGTCGTCGATCGACGGGAAGTCGTAGCCGCCCTTCGGGGCCTTGCGGCCTTCGAGACGGTCGGTGATGGCTTCGGAAGCGGCGCGATAGATGTTCGCGAACGCCTCGATGAAGGCCTCCGGATGACCGAACGGCGTGCGGGTGTACTTCTTGGCGTTGGCGCCGTTGTAGGAGTTGCCGCGACGGTGCGTCTGGCGGGGCTGGTCGAGATACTTCACGATCAGCTCATTCGGATGCTCCTGGTGCCACTCGAGGGAAGCCAGGGTGCCGTAGACGCGGATGTTGAGGTTGTTCTCGTCGCCGGTGGAGATCTGCGAGCAGTGCAGGACGCCCTTCGCGCCGCCCTTGTAACGGACGAGCATGTTGGCGTCGTCGTCGAGCAGACGGCCCGGGATGAAGGTGCTGAGGTCGGCGGCGATCTCCTTGATCTCGAGGCCGGTGACGTACTGGACGAGGTTCTCGGCGTGCGTGCCGATGTCGCCGACGCAGTTCGAGACGCCCGAGCAGTTCGGGTCCATGCGCCAGTTGGAGATCTTCTGGATCTTGCCGGCCTGGAGGGCGCCGATGCCGTAACCCTGCGGGTATTCGACGAGGATCTTGTTGATCTTGCCGAGCTTGCCGGCGGCCACGAAGTCGCGGGCTTCCTTGACCATCGGGTAGCCGGTGTAGTTATGCAGGAGCGCGAAGACCAGGCCGCTCTTCTTCACGATGGCCTTGAGCTTCTTCGCCTCGGCGAGGGAGAACGCGAGGGGCTTCTCGCAGATGACGTGGATGCCGGCCTCGAGGAAGGCCTTGGCCACCGGGTAGTGCAGGTCGTTGCGCGCGACGATCGATACGAAGTCGATGCGGTCGCCGAGCGGGCGCTTGGCCTCGGCCTTGGCCATCTCGGCGTACGAAGCGTACACGCGGGCCGGGTCGAGGTTGAGGTCCTGGCCGGACAGGCGGGACTTCTCGGGATCCGAGGAGAACGCGCCGGCGACGAGTTCGATCTTGCCGTCGAGGGCCGCGGCCATGCGGTGCACGCCGCCGATGAAGGCGCCGCGGCCGCCGCCGACCATGCCCATGCGGAGTTTGCGATTGAGGGATGCCATAGGTGTGGAGATCAGAGGGAGACGGGCTTGCCGGACTTCGCCGAAGCGTAGATGGCGTCGATGACCTGCATCAGGCGGTAGGCCTGCTCAGGGGTGTTCAGGGGCTTCGCGCGGCCTTCGATGGCCTCGATGAAGTTCGCGGCGGAGGCGATGCGGCCCATGTCCTCGCACGCGGGCGTGACGATGGAGCGGTTGACGCTGTTGCCGTTTTCCTGGACGTAGAGCTCGCAGGTATCGATCGCGGTGTTGTCGAGGCCGTCGATGCCGAAGAGGCGCTCGACCTTGCCGCCGGCCTTGGTGCCCTGGAAGACGACGGAGACTTCCTCGCGCTTGATCATCTCGGCCCAGGAGACCTGCAGGGTCAGCACCTGGCCGGTCTTGAAGGTGACGAAGCCGTGCGCGGCGTTCTCGACGTCGGTGACGCCGCCGACGCGGTCCGGGATGCCCCAAGGGCCCTTGAAGGACTTGTCCTGGATGAAGTCATCGAAGGTCTGGCCGAGGACGTGCGCCGGCTCGGGGTAGCCCATGAAATACATCGCGAGGTCGACCATGTGCAGCAGGTCGATGAGCGGGCCGCCGCCGGAGAGCTCCTTGGTGGTGAACCAGCCGCCGAAGCCCGGGATGCCGGTGCGGCGGATCCACTTCGCCTGCGCGGAGTTGATCTTACCGACCTGGCCCTGCTCGACGTACTTGATCATCGCCTGCGACTCGGGACGGGCGCGGTTGTTGAAGTTGAACATCACGTGCTTACCCGACTTCTTGGAAGCGGCGATGATCTCGAGGACCTCCGGAGCGCTGAGCGCCGGGGGCTTCTCGCAGAAGACGTGCTTGCCGGCGTTGAGGCACTGGATGGCCAGCGAGGCGTGGAACTTGTTCGGGACGATGACGCTGACGGCGTCGAGTTCCGGGTGCGCCTTGAGCATGGCGTCGACGGACTCATAGGCGTGCGGGACGCCCCACTTGGTCGCGGCCTTCTGGGCGGCGCCCGGCGCGGGGTCCGCGACGGCGAGGATCTCCGCGCCCGCCTGCTTGAAGCCGGCGGCGTGGTACTGGAGCATGCCGCCTGCTCCGATGACGCCTACTTTGGTGGACGTGCCCTTGGTCATTTCCTTCATGTTAGAACGGCAGAGGGGTGATTACTTGCCCTGCGCGGCCTTGTCGAAGGCGGCGTCGAAGGCGACCTTGTTGGTCGGGAAGGCGAGCTTCTTGACGTAGGCGGCCGATTCGGCGGCGCCGAAGAAGCGGTCCATGCGGCCGTCTTCCCACTCGACGGAGAGCGGGCCGGCGTAGCCGACGTCGTTGAGGGCGACGATGACGTCCTCGAACTTGATGTCGCCGCGGCCGACGGAACGGAAATCCCAGGCGCGACGCGGGTCGCAGAAATCGGTGTGACCGCCGAACACGCCGACGGTGCCATCGCCGTGACCCCACCAGACGTCCTTCATGTGGGCGTGGTGGATCTGCTTGCCGAAGGTGCGGATGAACTTCACGTAGTCGACGCCCTGGTAGCCGAGGTGGCTGGGGTCGTAGTTGAAGCCGAAGCGCTTGTGGTTGCCGACGGCGTCGAGCGCGCGCTGGGCGGAGGCGATGTCGAAGGCGATCTCGGTCGGGTGCACTTCGAGGCCGAAGTAGACGTCATGCTTGTCGAAGGCCTCGAGGATGGGCTTCCAGCGCTTGGCGAAGTCGTCGTAACCCTTCTGGAGGTAGGCCTGGTTGGTGGGCGGGAAGGCGTAGATCGCGTGCCAGATCGAGGAGCCGGTGAAACCGTTGACGACGGTCTTGCCGGAACCCTTCGGCTTGTTGGCCATGTAGGCCTTGCCGGCGTCGAAGAACTTACGGGCGGCCTGGGCGGTCAGGGCCATCTCGGCGCACGCGCGTTGACGGACGCCTTCCGGGTTGCCGTCGCCCCAGACGTGGGCGGGCAGGATGCACTGATGGCGTTCGTCGATGTTGTCGCAGGTGGCCTGGCCGACGAGGTGCGAGGAGATCGCCCAGCAGCCGAGGTCGTGCTGCGCGAGGAGCTTCCAGACGGACTCGACGTAACCCGGCTCGTTGACGGCGCGGACGACGTCGAAGTGGTCGCCCCAGCAGGCGAGCTCGACGCCTTCGTAGCCCATGGCTTTGACCTTGGGCAGGAGCTCGGCGATCTTGAGGTCGGCCCACTGGCCGGTGAAGAGGGTGACAGGGCGCTGTGACATGGTGATGGGGGGTGAGCCCCCAATGTCAGCGAATCAGCCCGCTTTGTTCAAGTGGGCAATGCTCACAGGCCCCGATTTATGCCTTCCGCGACAGCGATTGGCCCAGTTCGGCCTCGAGCTTGTCGTAAGCCGGCCGGAGGGCCGGGTTCGGCTGGACGACGCCGGGGGCCGGCGCGCAGAAAACAGGCTCCAGGTCGGCCAGCTTGGCGCCGCAGGCGCCTTCGGCCGCACGGAGGGCGGCGCCCAAGGCGGCGGAGTCGGACACCGCCAGACGGAGGACCGGGGCGCCGAATACGTCGGCGAAGATCTTGGCGACGGAGGGATTCTCGGAAGCGCCACCGGTAAGCAGCAGCTGCGTGGTCGGGGTGCCGACCCAGCGGCTATGGTAACGGAGGCTGAGCGCCTGGCCTTCGACGGCGGCGCGGGGCAGCGTGGCCTTGGTCGCCGGCGCGCCGAGCGGGATGCGGCCGGCCGGACGGCGCGGCGTGATCTCGGGCTCCTCCATCGGGAGCACGGCGGACACCGCGGCGGGCGCGGCGTCGACGGCGGCGGAGAAAGCGGGCCAATCGGCATGACCGCATTCGCGACGGACGGCTTCGCGGGCGAGCGAACCGTTGCGCACGCAGACGAGGCTCATGCTGCCGCCCATCGGATTGCCGAAGGCGTGGCCGAGGCCGGCGGAGTCGGTACGGATGCCTTCGATCGCGGCGAAGAGCGTGTCGCTCGTGCCGAGGCTGATGACGACCTTGCCGGGCTTGGACGCGCCCATGCCGACGAGGCTGGACGGATTGTCGCCGGTGCCGATGACGACCTGGCACTTCGGCGAGAAGCCGTGGCGGGCGACGAAGTAGGCGGAGATCCCGCCGGCGACGGTCGAACCGGGGCGCACGGGCGGGAGCTTGGCGGCGAGGTCGGGCGCGGTCGCGGCGAGCGCGGCGGGAGCCCAGTCACCCTTGCGGATGTCCATCAGGTTCATGCCCGCGCCGTCGCCGGTGTCGATCGCGGCGTCCTTGCCGGCGAGCACCGAAGCGAAGAAGGAAGAGACGAGGTGGACGCGCTTCGTCTTGGCCCAGGCGGCGGGCTCGAGCTTGGCGAAACGGCGGATCTGCGGGCCGGTGAAGCGCATCGTCGCGACCGAGCCGGTCAGGTCGCAGACGGCCTGGTCGCCGCCGAGGGCGGCGGCGATCTCGGCGCATTCGGCCGCGGTGGACGAATCCATCCAGATCGGCGAAGAGCGGCGGGCGAGGACCGGGGCGAGCTTCGCGGAGAGCGACGTCGCGCGGTCGCCGTCGGCGAGGGCGGCTTCGTAGCCGGCCGCGAGGTAGACGCTGCCGTGCTGCTGGCCGGAGACCGAGACGGCGTCGACCTGCGAGAGGTCGGTCAGCTTGGAGAGGCGATCCAGCGCGAGCTCGAGGCCGTCGAGCCAGAGCAGCGGATCGGCGTGCACTTCGCCGCCCTTCCCTCCGCGGAGGAATCCTTCCGGATGTCCGCGGTCGGGGAAGTCGGCGCCGAAGGCCGCGCGGGCGCGGGCGACCGTCGTGCCTTTCGCCGTGTCCAACACGAGCGCCGTCGCGCTCTGCGTGGACAGGTCGAGACCCAGGACGATCGCCATGGCCTTAGCGGATGTACTCGTTGATCAGGTTTTCGAGCAGTTCCTGGCGGCCGGACGAAAGCGCCGGCGCCTTGATGCCCTGGGCGTAGGCGTCGAGCTGGGCGAGGGTGACCTTGCCGGATTCGATCTTCTTGCCGATGCCGCTGTCCCAGGAGGAGTAGCGCTTCTCGACGAACTTATCCATCTTGCCGTCCTTGACGATCGCGTGGGCGATCTTGAGGCCGCGGGCGAAGGCGTCCATGCCGCCGATGTGGGCGTGGAAGAGGTCGACCGGCTCGTGCGACTCGCGACGACGCTTGGCGTCGAAGTTGAGGCCGCCCGTGGTGAAGCCGCCCATCTTGAGGATGCGCAGCATGATGTTCGTCGTGAGGTAGAGGTCGGTCGGGAACTGGTCGGTGTCCCAGCCGAGGAGCGTGTCGCCGCGGTTGGCGTCGACGGAGCCGAGGGCGTTGGCCGCGATCGCGACTTCCATCTCGTGCTCCATGGTGTGGCCGGCGAGCGTGGCGTGGTTGGTCTCGAGGTTCAGCTTGAAGTGCTTCAGCAGGCCGTATTCGCGGAGGAAGTTGAGGCAGGCGGCCGAGTCGGAGTCGTACTGGTGGGTCGAGGGTTCGCGGGGCTTGGGCTCGATGTAGAACTGTCCCTTGAAGCCGATCTTCTTCGCGTGGTCGACGGCGAGATGGAGGAGCGCGGCGAGGTGGTCGAGCTCTCGCTTCATGTCGGTGTTGAGCAGCGTGGCGTAGCCTTCGCGGCCGCCCCAGAACACGTAGCCTTCGCCGCCGAGGGCCTTGGTGGACTCGAGCGCGTGACGGACCTGGCTGGCGCCATAGGCGAAGACGTCGGCGTTGGGCGAGGTGCCCGCGCCCTGGGCGTAGCGAGGATGGGAGAAGAGACAGGCGGTGCCCCAGAGGAGCTTCTTGCCGGTGGCCTTCTGGAAGCCCTTCAGCTCCTTGGTGACGCGGGCGAGGTTGGCGTGCGTCTCGGCGAGGGTCTTGCCTTCCGGGGCGATGTCGCGGTCGTGGAAGCAGTAGAAGTCGATCTGGCACTTCTCGAGGAACTCGAAGAAGACCGGGACGCGGCGCAGGGCGTTGTCGAGGGAGTCGGAGCCGTCATCCCACGGCATGAGGGCGGTGCCGGCGCCGAACGGGTCGGAGAGGCTGTTGCGCATCACGTGCCAATAGGCCGCGGCGAAGCGCATGTGGTCCTTCATCTTCTTCCCGCCGATCTTCTCGTCCGGGTTGTAGTGCTTGAAGGCGAACGGGTTCTTGGACTTCGGTCCTTCGAACTCGATGACCGGGACATTAGGGAAGTGCGACATGACTTATAGGAGGGAGGGTTCTGACATTGGAGGCCGCCCCCTTACTGCCAAGTAAGGAATGGCTCCCGCCTATGAACAAAACGACAGAGGGGGAGTCCGCATACAACTGCGCCTTGCGCCTCAGGATGCCCGCCTTAAGGTGGCCGCATGGAGGTCGTCCACACCATCCCCGAACTGCGCGCCGCGGTCGCCCGCGCCCGCCAGGCGGGCCAGGCCATCGGCTTCGTGCCGACCATGGGGTGCCTGCATGAAGGACACCTGAGCCTCATCCGCCGGGCCAAGGCGGAAACCGCCTTCGTCGTGGTCTCGATCTTCGTCAACCCGACCCAGTTCGGCCCCAACGAGGACTTCTCGAAATACCCACGCACCTTCGAGGACGACCGACGCGGCTGCGAGGCCGCCGGCGCCAGCCTGATCTTCGCCCCGACCGCCGCCGACTTCTACCCCGCCGGCGCCTCCACCTGGGTCGACGTCGAAGGCGTCTCGGCCAAGCTCTGCGGCGAATTCCGCCCCGGACATTTCCGCGGCGTGGCGACCGTGGTCGCGATGCTCTTCAACGCCGCGCAGGCGGATGTCGCCGTCTTCGGCCGCAAGGACCTCCAGCAGCTCGCGGTGATCCGCCGCATGGTCCGCGACCTGCACATCCCCGTGCGCATCATCGCGCATGAGACCGTCCGGGAGCCCAACGGGGTCGCGATGAGCTCGCGCAACCGCTACCTCTCGCCCGCACAGCTGACGCAGGCCGCCGCCATCCCCGCCGCCATGGCCGCGGCGCAGGCCTTGGCGCAAAGCGGCGTCACCGACGCAGGCCGTCTCCGCTCCGCCGCGCTCGCCGTGCTGGACGGCCAGCCCGCGCTGAAGCCGCAGTATTGCGAGATCGTCGACCTCGAGACGATGGCGCCCGTGACCTCGACCGCGGGGCGCCCCTGCGCGATCGCGATCGCCTGCCACCTCGGCACGACGCGGCTGATCGACAACGCCGACCTCTGATCAGGCCAGGCTGAGGTAGACCGCGGCCAGCAGGATCAGCGCACCGATGAGCCGGCGGGTCATGATCGCCCGGCCCACATGCTTCTCGGCGTTGGCGAACCAATGGCCGATGACCCAGACGAGCGCCACGCTCCAGAGTCCGCGCGTATTATAAAGGACGTTCGTGACCGTGACCTCGTGGTAGACCGCGATGCAATAGGCGATGCCCATCGCCTGGATGGTCAGCAGCGTGCCGCCGCCGAAGGCCCAGATGACCATCGGCCGGGGCATCTCGCGCAGCGGCGCGGAGAAGAAGGGGATCAGCGTGAAGGACAGCAGGCCGACGGTCGCGAACATCACCGGGGCGAAATGACCGAAGCCGACGGCCGGCACCCAGAGCTGCTGCATGACGTCCGTCGCCGCGAAGGCGATCGAAGCGAGGAAGGAGAACAGCACGCTCACCAGCAGGCGTTCCCGGTTGGCGCGCCATTCGCCGCCGAGCAGGGCGAGCGCGAGCGAGGTCAGGAACGTCGCCACCCAAAGTTTCCACCCGAGGTGTTCGCCGCCGGTGGCGAAGACCAGCAAGGCGACGAAGACCACCTTGGTGCCGAGCACCGGGGTCGCGATGGAGATATCCCCCCGGCTGATCGCCACGAACGTGAAGACCTGGCCGATGAAGAAGGCCGTGCCGGCGAGGGCGGCATGCAGGACATGGGTCGAGGTGAACGGCTCGCCCCCATGCAGGAGCCAGGTCTGGAAAAGGACGGCGCCGATCAGGTTGACGATGAAGAGGACGCGCCAGGGATGACCGCCGTCCATGGCCCGCTTGAGCGCCATCGCGGCGAAGGTATAGCCGACGGCCGAACTGAGCGGGATGAGAATGGAGGCAGGAGCACGCATCTAACGGGTCCGAACGAACCCCCTTCCCTCCCGGGAGGCGAGTCCGAAGCAAGAAATCGGCCTGGCCGGCCCGCGACGACCTTGCCCCGGACCCGCCGACAGGCATGCTGGAGACATGGGTCACTTTTCCTACAAGAACGAGGCGGTCGACCCGCATCGGAAGCTCCTCTCGGAGCAGCTCGTCCTGGACCTCGAACATGTCTCCGACGCGCCGCTCCTGGCCCTCGCGAAACAGATTCCCGGCGGCTACATCCATCGCCTCCCTTTCCTCAAGGCCTCGAAGTGGCTGTTCAAGAAACGGCTCGTCCATCTCGCGCAGGACGCGTCCGCCATCGCGGAGCACCTGCCGTGGTATGCCGACGCGTTGAAGTGGGAGAAGGCCAAGCTGCTCGACCACCTCGACGAGCTGGCGACGACGATCGGCGGCGTGCGCGCCGCCCTGCTCTGCGTGCTCTGGAACAACCAGGCCGAACAGAAGGACGCCGCCCTGCCGCCCGACCTCCTCGGCCGGCTGCTGACCAACGCCAAGCCGCAAGGCGCCAAGCCGGACGCGAAGGCCTGGAAGGCGCTCGCGGGCAAGGTCGCCGGCACCGCCGACAAGGAGCCGCTCGAATCCGTCGACGCGCTCGATTCGGCCGGCAAGACCGTCCGCCGCCTCCTGCATGAGATCTCGCAAGGCAAGGCCGCCCGCGAGAACGAGGGCCGGCAGATCCGTCGCCAGCACGCGAACGAACTCGAGGCGAAGGACGCCGAGATCCGCAAGGTCCGCGAAGAGGCCGCCCGCCAGGCGCAGGAAGCCGCCAAGCAGGCCGCCACGGCCGAAGCCAACCTGGCCGCGTTGCAGGCCCGCCTGACGAACGAGGAAGCGGAAGTCGCCCGTCTCCGCGGCGAACTCGAACGCGCCCGCGAACACGTCGCGAAGAAGGCCCGCGAGGTCGCCGAAGAACTCCTGTCCGAAGAGATCCGCCCCTGGCTGGCCGACGCCCGCACGCTCAAGTCCGCCTCGGAAGAGGTCGGCAAGCTGCGTCAGCTGACCACCGAGACCGTCGAGAAGGTCCGCAAGGCCCAGCGCGACGCCGACCCCTTCCTCGCGAAGGAACACGAGCTCCGTCAGGCCATCCCGCAGATGGAGGAGATGCTCAAGCTCCTCCGCCGCTACCAGCGCACGGCCGGCCAGGCCTTGCCCGAAGTCGTGGCCCTCGAGAAGCGCATCACCGAGCACATCGAGAAGGTCCGCTACGAGCTCGAGAAGCGCGACCAACCTTCCGACCCGTTCCTCGAACGGATCTCGGCCAAGATCAACGGCGCCGACGCCCGTGAGCTCAAGGCCATCGAAAGCGCCCTGCTCCTCGCCGAGCAGTCCGGCCTCGTGGACTCACGCCACGCGGACCTTTACCGCCGCGACATCCATCGCCGCCGTTCCTACATGGCCGACCGCGCGTTCCATGAGCAGAAGCAGTCCGGCCCGCTCGCCCTGCTCGAACGCGCCGTGGCCACGGGCGAACCCGCCCGCCTGGCGCTCGACGCCAACAACTTCGCCTGCCTCCGCCAGGACTACCTCGGCCTGCGCCTCCCGACGAAGAAGAACGCCCAGGGCGACACCCGC
The DNA here is from genome assembly GCA_024638885.1 of Coraliomargarita sp. Classification (GTDB taxonomy): domain Bacteria; phylum Verrucomicrobiota; class Verrucomicrobiia; order Opitutales; family UBA953; genus UBA953. Next base: position 106,654 of record JAHEJL010000001.1, read on the forward strand.
TTCCTGCTCGACGCGGCGGCTCGCCAGAAGGTCGTGCAGCTCGTCGAGAAGCTGGCCGACGACGCGCCGGGCCTCCACGTCTGGATCAGCTTCGACGGCCAGCAGAGCGCGCTCAAGACCACCAATTCCCGCGTCCGCGTCACCTTCAGCCGCGCCGGCGCCAAGGCGGACCATGACATCATGGACCTCGTGGCGAAGGACAAGACGGTGGACGCACCGTGGTTCGTCGTCAGCGACGACATCGAGGTCCGCGACGCCACCGCGCGCGAAGGCGCCTACATCATCTACAACGACGCGCTCATCCAGCTGCTGGTGAACCGCGGCATCCGCGCCTGAAACAAGACGGGCGCATCCTGCGATGCGCCCGTGCGGGAAGGATGAGCCGAAGGCTTACTTCTTCTTGGCCGGCGGAGCGGTGACGGGCGGAGGCAGCACGCCCGCGAAGTCCTCGGCCTTGAGGCCGGGGTGGAACATGTTGAAGGAATACTTGCTGGGCTTCCACTCGACGAGCGGGGTCACGTCGGCCTTGGCCGGGATCTCGAGGCCGAGGCCCCAGAAGACGCCGTTGACGAGGAGACGACGGAGGGACTCGTCCTTGAGGTCGCTCGCGGAAGCCATGGTGGTGGTCAGCACGCGGTTCTTGGTGCCGCCGGCGTTCGGGACCTCGCGCGTCCAGGCCACGGCCATGGCCGGGGAGTTCACGCCCTGCTCCTTCTTGTCGATGGTCTTCTTGGAACGCTCGCTGAGCGGGTCTTCCGGATTCATGCCCTTGAGGACGAGGCCGCGGAGGACGATCTGGGCGTCGGCCGGAGGATGGGCTTCATAGACGTCGGTGTCGCCGAAGATCTGGCCGACGCCGTTGAGGAGCGCGAGCTTCTCGGCGCCCGGCTCGACGGCCGTGCGGGTGGCCTCGGACTTATGGTTGCCCCAGTGGCTGACCCAGGTCTCGCCGAGCACCTTGCGGCCGAAGCCGCCGTTGTTGTTGAAGTTATAGGAAGCGAAGGCACTGTCCTTCGGAATGCCCGCGAAGGCATGGGTGCTGGTGCGGGTGGCCACGATCGGCACGCCGCGCCTGAGGGCGCCTTCGAACTTGGCGAGGGTGGCTTCGTTCCACTTGCGGAAACGCAGGCCGAGCACGAGGGCGTCGGCGGTGTCGAGCGCCTCGGGCTTGCCGAGGGACGCGCCGTTGTTCGGGTTGATCACGCCGTTGTCATGCGAAAAGAGCACGGTGCACTTGAAGCCGTGACGCTCGGACAGGATACGGGCGAGCATCGGCATCGACTCCTCGGAGCGATACTCTTCGTCGCCGGAGAGCAGCACGACGTGCTTGCCGGCGCCCGGGCCTTTGCCGGCCGGGAACTCGAGCCAGCCGGGACCGGCAGTGAAGGCCTCCGCGGCGACGGCCGGGAGGGCGAGGACGAGGGCGGCCAAGGCGGCCCACAGGTGGAGATGACGCTTCATGGGGTAAGGGTCCCGAGCCTGCCGAGACGGGCGAAGGTTTCAAGCGCCCTGTTCAGGACGCGGGCGCCTCATTTCCGCTCATTCGGCCCGTCCTTCTTGGCGAAAGGGTCCGGGCGAATCGTCTCGCGACGCCCGTCGGAGTAGGTCGTGACCTGGTTGCCGAAGGGATCGGGGCGGGTCGTGGCGCGCGTGCCGTCGCTGAAGGTCGTCGTCGAGCCGCCGAACGGATCCGGGCGCGTGGTCGCGGTGACGCCGTTGCTGTAACGGGTGGTCGCGCCGCCGAAGGGGTCGGTCCGCGTGGTGGCCGTGACGCCGTTGCTGTAGCGCGTGGACGAACCGCCGAACGGATCGGGCGTCGTCACCGCCGTCACGCCGTTGTCGTAGCGCGTCTGCGTGCGTCCGAACGCATCGGTGCCGCGCACGCCGGACTTAGGCGCCTCGCCCGTGGTCGGCGCGACCTTCACCTCCGCGGAGGGCTTGGGCTCGGGCTTCGTCTCCGACTTCGCGGGCCCTTGGCGGGCCGCGTCCTTCTTCGGCGTCGCGGCGACGGCGAAGACCGCGGCCAGGCCGGCGGCGGCGAGCAGGAAGAGCATTCTCATGGGGTCTCTCTATTAGAAACCGACTGTCACCGGACGCAAGCCGGGGCCCGCGCCAAACAAGAAGGGCGGGCGCCTCGCGGCGTCCGCCCTTCCGATGCTGCGACCGGGGTCGCTTAGGCGATGACCTTGTCGACCACCTTACCGAAGTTGTCGGTGAGGCGGAAGTCACGGCCGTTGTAGCGGAACGTGAGCTTGGTGTGGTCGAAGCCGAGCAGGCGGAGGATCGTGGCGTGGAGGTCGTGCACGTCGACGCCGTCAGCGGCGACCTGGGAGCCGATTTCGTCGGTCTCGCCGTAGTGCATGCCACCCTTGACGCCGCCGCCGGCCATCCAGCAGCAGAAAGCCTTGGAGTGGTGGTCGCGACCGGAAGCCTGGTTGACGCGGCCCGCGGTGGTCGGGGTGCGGCCGAATTCTCCGCCCCAGATGATGAGGGTCTGGTCGAGGAGACCGCGCTGCTTGAGGTCGGCGATGAGGGCCGCGGCCGGACCGTCGATGTTCTCGGCGCGCTGGGCGATCGAGGTGAAGAGGTTGTTGTGGTGGTCCCAGCCGCCGGCGTCGACCTGGACGAAGCGGACGCCCTTCTCGACGAGGCGACGGGCGCAGAGGAGCTTGGCGCCGAGGTCGGACTTGCCGTACATCTCGCGGATCTTCTCGGGCTCCTTGGAGATGTCGAAGGCGTCGGTGGCGGCGGTCTGCATGCGGAAGGCGAGCTCGAAGGATTCGATGCGGGCCTCGAGCTGCTCGTCCTTCTGGACGGTCTGCATGTGGCGCTCGTTCAGCTGGCGGACGAGGTCGAGCTGCTTGCGCTGCGCGTCCTGCGTGGTGAATTCGCTCTGGAGGTTGGCGATGATCTTGTTCGCCGGGGCGCCCGGACGGAACTGGGTGTTGGCACCCTGGTAGAGCGAGGGAAGGAAGGCCGAAGCGCGGGCGTCGGAGCTGCCGCCGAGGGAGACGAAGCCCGGGAGGTCCTGGCTTTCGGTGCCGAGACCGTAGAGGACCCAGGCGCCGAGGGAAGGCTTGGAGAGGATCGCCGAGCCGGTGTGCATCAGCTTGGCGGCCGGACCGTGGGCCGGGAGATCCTGGTGCAGCGAGCGGATGACGCACATGTCGTCCGCGACGCCCTGGAGCTTCGGGAAGATCTCGGAGATCTCGAGGCCGGACTTACCGGACTTCTTGAACTCGAAGGGGGTCGGGAAGAGCACGCCGTTCATGCCGGCGGCGGACATGTCCGCGAGCTCCTTCATCTTGGGCTTCGGATCGAAGGTATCGAGGTGCGAGGGGGCGCCGCCCGCGAAGATGTGGATGACGTGCTTGGCCTTGGCCGGGAGCGGAGCCTTGCGGGGCTTGAGGTTGGCCATCACTTCGGCGCGGGCGTCGTGGACCATGTACTCGGAGACCATGGTACCGAAAGCGAGGGCGCCCATGCCGAGACCGGTCTGGCGCAGGAACTCGCGACGAGAGTTGGGGGTCGGCACGTAATTGCCGCAGCTGGAGTCTTTCATAGTGGGGATTTGGTTAGGTAAAATATGGGGGGTGATTTTGAATATTCAAACTCGATTGAGATAAGGTAATCAATTCAGGTAGACGAACTCGTTGGAGCAGACCATCGACTGGGCGAGCATCACCCAGGGGTTGGTCGGGACCTTACGGTCGACCTTTTCCGTGTTATTCACGATTTTTCCGCCCTGAACCGAGGTTTCGAGCTTCACCTCGGGAGGCGTGGGGCCCTTGGTCGTCGCCGCCTGGGCGGCCTGGGCGGCCTTCTGGCGGGCCAGCTTGTCGGCCCGGGCCTTGGCGACCTTGTCGAGCTTCGGGGAGGCGGGGGCGGCCGGCTCGTCGATGTAACCGGCGATGCGGGTCACGAACTCGCGGGCGATCTGGCGCTCCTGCACCGTCGGCGAACGCTGGTACATGATGCGGTAGAGCTGGGTGATGCGCTCGTCGTCGGAGGTGGCCTTGGCCAGTTCGGGACGGGCGGTGACGTTGCGCGCGACTTCGACGGCGAGCGGATTGTTCATGAAGAACAGCGCCTGCTGCGGGACGATGGTGGAGCCGCGCACGGAGTTCGCCATGTTCGGGTCGGCGAAGTCGAACTGGGACTGGAACTCGCTCAGCTTGTCGCGGTCGATGAAGCCGTAGATGGTGCGACGGTAGCTGTAGGGCTCGTCGGTGATGTTGACGGCGCGGCCGCCGAGGGCGCGGTCGAGCTTGCCGGAGAGCAGGAGCATCGAGTCACGGATGCTCTCGAAGTCGAGGCGGCGCAGGTTGGCATGCCAGAGCAGCTTGTTGGAGGCGTCGATCTTCATGGGGTCGATGCCGGACTTCTGCGCCATCATCGGGTTGTTGTTCGGGTTGGCCGACTGGCGGTAGGTGGCGGAGACCAGGATGCGCTTGTGCATCTTCTTGATCGACCAGCCGCCTTCGACGAACGCGGTGGCCATCCAATCGAGGAGCTCAGGGTGGCTGGGGGCTTCGGACATGTTGCCGAAGTCGTCGGGCGTCGTGACGATGCCGGCGCCGAAGTGATGGAGCCAGAGGCGGTTGACGAGGACGCGCGAGGTGAGCGGGTTCGTGCGGCTCGCGATGGCGAGCGCAAGCTCGCGGCGGCCGCTGCCTTCGTAGAACGGCAGGCGGTCCGGGCCCGCGAGGACCTCGAGGAACTGGCGCGGCGCGACGGGGCCGCGCTTGTTGCGGTCGCCGCGGATGTAGACGTAGCTGTCACGCGGCTTCTCGACGTCGGTGATCACCATCGCGGTGCCGGGGCCGCCGGGGTGCGTGATGTCGAGGGCGTTGATCTCGCCGAAGTGGAAATACTTCGCGGGCTTGTTGTTGTTGACGAAGGTGGCGCTGATCGGCACCTGCCAGGGCTCGCAGAAATCGCGGCTCTCGGTGACGCGCTCGAGGAGCACGACCGTGGAGAGCTCCTCGACGTTCGGCAGCGGCCAGGGGAAGGCGGCGAGCTGGGCGAGGGAGGGGTCGTCCTTGTCGCCCTTGCGGCCCGGCTGGCTGCGCATCTGGATGTGCGCGACGATCTTGTCGTGGTGCTTCTTGAAGAGGGCCTGGTAGGCGAGCGCGACCTCGTCGATGGACTTCGGCTTCAGGCCGCGGAGGGCGTCGGCGACGAGCGGGTTCACGGGCGACTTCTTGTCGGCGAGGGCCGCCTCGATGATCGCCGGGGCCTGCTTCTCGAAGTTGTCAGGCGTGAGCTTCTTGAGGCGGACGAGCGGGCCGGTGATGGGGTGGTCCAAGCGGCCCAGGGAGCCGCCGAAGGAAGGGTCGAGCTCGCGGCTCTGGCCGAGGTCATACTTCTTCAGGATGTCGAAGCCGGCGGTGCTGCGGAAGCCGCCGACCAGCGTGGCGAGGGCGCGCGGGGCGAACTCGCGATGGAAGGCCGCCTGCATGCCGGCGACGTGGCGGTAGTAGCCGCTGGCGGTCTTGGCGATGAGTTCGGCCAGCTTCTTCTCGTAGTCGGCGCGATAGGCGTTGGTCGGGGCGTTCTTGCCGACGAGCAGCGGGTCGCGGATGACGGGATTCTGCTGCGGTTCGATGACGGAGGAGAAGATGCCGTGGAGCGAGTAGTAGTCGGCGGCCGGGATCGGGTCGAACTTATGGTCGTGGCAGCGCGAGCAGGCGACGGTCAGGCCGAGGAAGCCCTTGGTCGTGGCGTCGATGCGCTCGTCGATGGTGTCGTCGTTGTTCTGGAAACGCTTGCCGACGGTGACGAAGCCGAGCGCGGCGAGGCGCGGATCGTCCTTGACGAGGTCGGGCAGACGGTCGGCCGCGAGCTGCTCGATGATGAACTGGTCGTAGGGCTTGTCGGAGTTGAAGGCGTCGATGACGTAGTCGCGGTAGGTCCAGGAGGCCTCGAAGGTCTCGATGGTGCCGTTGCGCTTCAGGCCCTTGGTGTCGGAGTAACGCGCGGTGTCGAGCCAGTGGCGGGCCCAGCGTTCGCCGTAGTGCGGCGAGGCGAGGAGGCGGTCGACGGTGCGCTCGACGACGGCGGCGACGGCACGGGCCGGCTGGCCCTTGCGCACGGCGACCGCATCCATCGACAGCGCGGAGTCATACTCGCGCGAGAAGGCGTCGACCTCGACGCTCGTGGGCGGCAGGCCGATCAGGTCGTAGGAAAGGCGGCGGAGCAGCGCTTCGCCGTCGGCGACGGGGCTGGGCTTGAGGCCCTTCTCGTCGAGCTTGGCGAGGACGAAGGCGTCGATCTCGTTCTGGCACCAGGACGGGTTGCTCAGCTTGGTGGGCACGACGACGTCGCGGACGGGCTGGAACGCCCAATGGCTGCGGGCCTTGTCGGAAAGGCCGGTGAGCTTGGCGCCGCCGGCGCCGACGGGGGCGGGCGCGCCCATCTTCACCCAGCGCTCGAGCACGTCGATCTGCGCGGCGGTCAGCTTGGCGCCGGCCTTGCGAGGGGGCATGGAGAGCTCGGGGTCGGTCTGGTGCACCGCGACGATGAGCAGGGATTTCTTCACGTCGCCCGGGACGACCGCGGGGCCCTGGTCGCCGCCGGCGAGGAGGCCGGCGCGCGAGTCCATGATCAGGCCGCCCTTCGAGAATCCCTTTTCCTTCGAATGGCACTCGTAGCAACGCTCGGTGAAGATCGGGCGGACGTTCTTCTCGAAGAACTCCAGGCCGGCCGGATCCATCTTGGCTTCGGCGGGGGCGTCGGCGGCGCGCAGCGTGTCGGCCGTCCCGGCGGCGAGCACGAGAGGCAGGAAGCGGAGCATGGTCGGGAAACGGTGCATGGAGGGTCGGGAACGGTAAAGGGTTGGGGTCAGGAAAATCGCGGGGCGACGGGGGTTCCTGCTAGGGATTTATTCTTAATCTCGGATGAAGGACTACAACCTATTGTTTGGCTGATTCACCTCATCCAACCCCGCCGGGCCGCCGCGGGCCTTTTTTGTAAAAAATTCATCAAAAACGGACCGGCCGGCGAGGGCGGGCGGAAGTCACCCCCTACCCTGCCCGCGCCGATGCCCGGAAACAAGAAAGCCGGCCATCAGGCCGGCTTTCGCGACGAAACCGAGGGTGGCCTCAGTTGACGTAGACGAACTCGTTGGAAAGCAGCAGGGACTGCACCAGGAGCTCGGTCGGCGTCATCGGCGTGCGCGGGATCGCTTCGCCGACGTTGCGCATGACGCCTTCGGCGCCGCCGGCGGTGACGGCCATCATCATGCTCTCTTCGCCATCGGGCGCCTTGACGGCCATGCCCTTCGCCGCCGGAGCGGCGGTACGGGCCACCGGAGCCACGGCCTTGGCGCCAGGCTTGGTGCCGGCGGCCGCGGCCTTGGCGGACGGACGGAGGTTCGCGGTCGCGACGGTCATCTTGGCCTTGGTCAGGAATTCCTGGGCGAAGCGGATCTCGTTGGTGGACGGACGACGCTGGAACATGCAGCGGAACATCGCGACGATGCGCTGGTCCTCGGACATCGCGTTGACGACGTCCTTACGGGCGGCGACGGCGCGGGCGACCTCGACGGAGAGCGGGTTGTTCATGAAGTACAACGCCTGCTGCGGGACGATGGTCGAGTTGCGCTTGGAGTTCGCCTGGTCGGGGTCGCCGTAGTCGAACTGCGAGAGCGTGTCGCTGAGGCGACGGCGGTCGACGTAGCCGTAGAGGCTGCGACGATAGCTGAAGGGCTCGTCGGTGATGTTGGCGGGCTGGCCGCCGACCAGCGGGTTGAGCTTGCCGGTCAGCAGGATCATCGAGTCACGGATGGATTCGAAGTCGAGGCGACGGAGGTTGCCACGCCAGAGCAGGCGGTTGGAGGCGTCGAGCTTGAGCGGGTCGACCGGACCCTTCTTGGCGACGAGCGGATTCGCGGTCGGATCGGAATCAAGGCGATAGACGCTGCTGAGCACGATCATGCGGTGGAGGCGCTTGAGCGTCCAGCCGTTCTCCATGAAGTCGGCGGCGAGGTAGTCGAGCAGCTCCGGGTGGGAAGGCTTCTCGGACATGTTGCCCAGGTCGTCGACCGTCGCGACGAAGCCTTCGATGAAGTGCTTCATCCAGGTGCGGTTGACGGCCACGCGGGCGGTCATCGGGTTCTCCTTGTTCGCGATGGACTGGGCGAACTCATAACGGCCGCTGCCGTCGACGTAGGGACGACGCTCGCCCTGGGAGAGGATCTCCAGGAACTGGCGGGGGACGATCTCACCCTTGAGGTTCTTGTCGCCACGCTTGAACACGTAGCTGTCCTTCGGGGCTTCGGAGTCCTGCACGACCATCGCCTGGCCGGGGGCGCCGGGGTGCGAGAGGCGCAGTTCGTTGATCTGCGTGTGGCGGAAGTAGGCGACCGGACCGTTGTTGCCGATGCCGCCGTAGATCGGGCGGTTCTGCCAGTCGGCGCAGAACTTGCGCGTGCTGAACAGGGAGATCATGTCCTCGTTCTCGAAGATCTCGTCGTAGGACGGGACGGCCCACGGATAGCCGGTCAGCTGGGCGATGGCCGGAGAGGTCTTCTTCCACTCTTCGCCGGGCTTCGCGAGCAGGGCGAGGTGGGCGAGGATGGCGACGCGGTTGTCGATGTAGACCTTCTGGTAGGCGGCGGCGACGTCCTCGAGGGTCTTCGGCTTCAGGCCGCGCAGGGCGGCGGCGATGATCGGATTGACCGGGTGCTCGGTGTTGTTGAGGGACTCCTCGATGGCGGCGGGCGCGCGCTCGGCGAAGTAGACCATCGGCACGGCGGCGGCCGCGGCGAACGGACCGGTGATCGGCGAATCCTTCTGGATGCGCATCGCGGCGAAGTCGGTCATCTCGACGAGGTCGATCTTATACTTGGCGGACATCTCGCCGGATTCGGCGGAACCGCGACGGACGGTGGCCATCATCAGGCGACCGGTCATCTCCTTCTCGTAGCGGGCGCGGGTCTCGCGCATGTAACGGAAGAAACCGGCGACCTGCTCGTCCTGGAGCTGGTGGAGGCGCTTGTTGAAGTCGGCGCGGGCGGCGGCGGCGGTCTTCGAGGTGGCGGCGATCGTCGGCTGGTGCAGCGGGACGATGGTCGAGGCGAAGATGCCGTGCAGGGAGTAGTAGTCCTTGATCGGGATCGGGTCGAACTTGTGGTCGTGGCAGCGGGCGCACGAGACGGTCAGGCCGAGGAAGGCCTTGGTGGTGGTGTCGATGCGCTCGTCGATGGTGTCGTTGATGTCGTCGAAGCGCTTGCCGACGGTCAGGAAGCCGAGGGCGGCGAGGCGAGGATCGTCGGGCGAGATGCCCGGGATGCGGTCAGCCGCGAGCTGCTCGACGATGAACTGGTCGTACGGCTTGTCGTCGTTGAGCGCGTTGATGACGTAGTCGCGGTAGGTCCAGGCGTAGGCGTAGCGGTAGTCCTGGAAGAGCGTGTCGCCCATGTCCACCTGCAGGCCGCGGGTGTCGGAGTAGCGGGCGGTGTCGAGCCAGTGACGGGCCCAGCGCTCGCCGTAGTGCGGCGAAGCCAGCAGGGAGTCGATCTGCTTGGCGTAGACGGCTTCGACGGCGCCGGCGGGCTTGCCGGCGCGGAGCGCCATCGTATCGGCGACCTGCGCGTTCTGGATGGCCTTCTCGAAGGCGTCGACCTGCTCGGAAGTGGGCGGGAGGCCGATCAGGTCATAAGAGACGCGACGCAGGAAGGCTTCCGGGTTGGCCGCCGGATTGGGCTGCAGGCCCTTCTCCTCGAGCTTGGCCATGATGAACGCGTCGATGGGGGTCTTGACCCAGGCCTTGTTCTTCACTTCGGGAACGGCCGGCTTCTTCACGGGCTGGAAAGCCCAGTGATCACGGGCCTTGCCGGTGAGACCGGTCAGCTTGGCCGCGCCGCCGGCAGGCATCGGGGCGCCCATCTTGATCCACTCTTCGAGGATCGCGATCTTGTCGTCGGGCAGCTTGCCGCCGGTCTTCTTGGGCGGCATCGCGAATTCCGGATCGGTGTAGCGGACGGCCTTGATGAGAAGCGACTTCTCGAGGTTGCCGGGGACGACCGAGGGACCTTCGTCGCCGCCCTTGTAGGCGCCGTCCTTGGAATCGAGGATGAGGCCGCCCTTGGAGGAGTTCTTGGCGGCGGAGTGGCACTCGTAGCAGCGATCGACCAGGATCGGGCGCACGTTCTTTTCGAAGAACTCGAGGCCTTCCTTGGTCGGCTGCGCGTCGTCGGCGGCGACGGCGAAGGAGGCCGCGACGAGCGAGAGCGCGAGGGTGGTGTGACGGAGCGACAGCATGGGCGTGTTTCTTAAGTTGGAGTTAAGGTGCGGGGAAAGATGCCCGGAGGGGCGGACCTTGGGGTAAAAATGTAAACCAGACCCCCCGGAAATCAAGTGCGGTTCCCCATTCGGATTGTAAAGAAAAGACCCCACGACGAGGATGCCGGCCTCGGACGATGCGCATCCTGATCGCCAACGACAAATTCAAGGGGGCCTTGGCCGCCGAAAAGGTCGGTTTTCATATTAAAAATAGCCTTAAGGCGGCGTTTCCGGAGGCCGGTTTCGACCTTTGCCCGATCGCCGACGGCGGGGAAGGCACCGCCCTAGCCATGACGACGGCCTTGGCCGGAGAATGGGTCGAAACGGCGACAATCGACGCCCAGGGAAGACCCCGCCAAGCCGCCTTCGGCTGGGTGCCCGGCTCCGCCACCGCCATCATGGAAATGAGCGCCGCGAGCGGCCTGGCGCTCGTACTGGACAGGGAACTCAACCCAATGTCAGCCAGCACTTTAGGTACAGGTATCCTGCTGCGTTCGGCCCTGGAAAAGGGGGCCCGCCGGGTCCTGCTCGGCATCGGCGGCAGTGCCACCAATGACGGGGGCCTCGGGGTCGCCCTGGCCCTTGGCTATGTCTTCAAGCGATCCGGCCAGGCCTTCACCCCGACCCTGGCGACCCTCCTGGAGGCGGACCAAATCGAGAAGCCGGCCACCCTCCCCTCCTGTGAGCTCATCGTCGCCTGCGACGTCGACAACCCCCTCCTGGGCCCCCGTGGCGCGACCCGCGTCTACGGACCGCAGAAAGGTGTCGGCGACTTCGCGTGGTTCGAGGAACGCCTCGAACATCTCGCCGATCTGGTCCGCCGCGACCTGGGCGTCGATCCGCGCGACGTGCCGGGCGCCGGCGCCGCCGGCGGTCTCGGCTTCGGCCTGATGGCCTTCCTCGGCGGACGACTCGTCAGCGGCTTCGACATGGTCGCGGCGCAGGTCGGCCTCGAAGCCCGCGTCGCCGCCGCCGACCTCGTCGTCACCGGCGAAGGGCGACTCGACGAGCAGAGCCTGCAAGGCAAAGGCCCGGTCGGCGTCGCCCGGCTCGCGCGTCGCCTCGGCAAGAAGGTCGTCGGCGTCGCCGGCTCGGTCGACGACTCCGCCGCGCTGCGCGCGCAGTTCGACCTGCTGATCGGGATCAAGCCCGCGGCCATGCCGCTCGACGAGGCGATGCGCCGCACCGGCGAGCTCATCGAGGCCGCCGTACGCGACCAGGCGGCCGCGGTGCGCGCGCTCAGCCCCTGAAGATCGGGATCGGCACGCCCTTGCCGTCGACGGTCGCGTAGAACGGACGGCCTTCGATGTCGAAGGCGGTCTTGGGACTGATGCCCATCGCGCGGAAGATCGTGGCGTGCATGTCGGAGATCGACACGGGGTCCTTGATCGCGACGAGCGGACGTTCGTCCGCGGTCGCGCCGTAGACGTGGCCCTTCTTCACGCCGCCGCCGAACATGACGACGCTCGTGCCGCCGGTGAAGTGACGGTGCAGGCCGTAGTGGTCGGGGCTCGTCATCACGCCCGACTTGTTGAACGCCTGGTCCTTGGCCTTCGAGCCCGGGCGGCCTTCGATCATCGCGTCGCGGCTGAACTCGCTCGCGATGACGACCAAGGTGCGGTCGAGCAGGCCGCGCTGCTCGAGGTCGCGGATGAGGCGCGCGATCGGCCGGTCGATCTCCGCGTGCATCTTCGCGACGGTCTCATGACCCTTGCCGTGCGTGTCCCACTGGAAGAACGGCACGTATTCCGTGGTGACCTCGACGAAGCGGGCGCCGTTCTCGACGAGCCGGCGCGCGAGCAGGCAGCCGCGTCCGAAGCGGCCGGTGTCGTATTCCTTCTGCACCTCAGGGGTCTCGAGCGAGATGTCGAACGCGGCGCGCTCCTTGGCGCTGAGCAGGCGGTAGGCGTTGTCCATCGAACGCAGCATCGACTCGTGCTGATAGTCGCTGAGCAGGTCGCGGCTGGGCGTCGCGTCGACGAGGCGGCGGAACTCGCGGTCGCGGTTCACGAAGCGCCCGACGTCCATGCCCTTGGGCGGACGGACCGCCGCGGCGGCCTCCTCGGGGAACGGCAGGTTCATCGGGCCGTATTCTCCGCCGAAGAAACCGGCGGTGGTGAAGGCCTTGAGCTCCTCGCTCTCGCCGATGCCTTCGAGGCGCTGGCCGACGTTGATGAAAGCGGGCATCACGGGATTGCGCGGGCCGAGCACGCGGGCCATCCAGGCGCCGATGTGCGGGCAGGCGACCGTCTGCGGCGGCACGTAGCCGGTGTGCCAGTGGAACTGGTGCCGCGAGTGCAGGATGCTGCCGAGGTCGGGCTGGACCGCCGAACGGATCAGCGTGCCGCGGTCCATGACCTGGGCGATGTTCTCGAGGCCTTCGCAGATGCGCACGCCGTCCACGGACGTCGGGATGGCCGGGAACGTGCTCAGCACGCGATCGTAGGAGAGCCCCTTCTCGTAAGGCGCGTAGCGCTTCGGGTCGAAGGTCTCGGGCGCGGCCATGCCGCCGGCGAGCCAGATCAGGATGCAGGCGTCGGCGGTGGCGGTCGGCTGGACGAGCTTCGTCTCTTCGGCGAGCAGGCGCGGCGCGCCCATCGAGAGGGTCGCGGCGCCGGCGGCGCCGAGCATGCGCAGGAATTCGCGGCGGGCGAGCGGCTCGGGCAGGGACGGGTCAAGCGGCAGCGGGGAGTTCATGGCGATCAGCGGATGGTCTGGAATTCGGGGAGCATGCAGACGGCCCAGAGGAGGTCGGCGATGCCTTGTTCGGAGAGGTCGGCGCCGACCATGCCGGCGGCCACCTTGAGCTCGGCGGCGGAAGGCTCGCGGCTCAGCGCGGAAAGATAGAGCCAGCGGACGAAGGCCTCGGGCGAAGCCCAGGTCTTCTGCTTGAGCTTCGCGGCGCCGGCCGAGAGCAGGTTGGTGAGCGCCTGCCCGTTCGAGAGGTCGATGGCCTCGAGCGTGCTCAGCTCGTTCGGACGCATGGAGACGATCTGCTCGCGGTTCGGACGACCGAGCGCGCGCTGCAGGAGGTCGGACTTCACCAGGCTCGCGCGGGCGGGGAGGCTGCTGGCGCCGGCGCCGGCAAGCATCTCGGCCATGCGGGCTTCGGCCTTGCGCCAGGCGTCGCCCTTCACGATCGCGACGGGCTGCCAGACGACTTCCGCGGCCTTCGCCTTGGCCTTGCCGGCCGCGAAGACGCCCTTGGCGTTCGGCAGACTCGCCGTCGCTTCCCAGGAAGCGTCGGTCGCGACCTTCACGCGGGCGCCGCCCTTGAGCTCGATGTTCGCCTGGAAGAACAGCGCGGCGACGTTGGGCTTCTGGCCGGCGTTATGTCCGACCACGACGATCTGGTTCGCGCCTTTGATCAAGGCCGAGCCGAGGTCGAAGCTCTTCGGGTCGGCCCAGTTGTCGCCGGCGCCGAGCTTCTTGCCGTTCACGTAAAGTTCGAAGCCGTTGTCGCAGGTCACGACGCAGGCGGCCACGTCGACCTCGGCGTCCAGCACGAGCTGGCGGCGGAAGCTGCGCGTCTCGCCCGCTTCCGGCAGGCGGCCGCCGGCGACGTCGCCCGACCAGATGCCCGCGGCGAGCAGCGGCTCCACGACCGGCTTCTTGACGCTGGCGGCGGTGGGCGCGGCGCGCGGCACCTTGAGCTCGATCTTGGCCGGCGTGGTGCCGGTCAGGCGCCAGACGGCGTCGACGAACTGCTCGGCGGTGAGGCGCTTGGCGCGGGGACCACGGTAGACATACCCCTTGTCCTCGGCGTCGCGGGCGAGGATCTCGGCGCGCGACTGGTAGGCCTGCGAGGTGGCGATGAATTCGAGGACAGCCTTCAGGTCATACTTCGATTCGACGAGACGGTTGGCCAGCACGTCGAGCAGGTCTTGGTTCCACGGCTGCGTCTGCATGGCGTCGACGGGATGGACGACGCCGCGCCCCATCAGGCGATGCCAGAGGCGGTTGACGATGGTGCGCTGGAAGCGGCCGTTCTCGGGATGGGTGATGAGCGCGGCGAGCTGGGCGAGGCGTTCTTCGCGCGGCTTGGAGGGGTCGACCTGGCCGAGTTCGGGATAGAGCCAGGCGGCGACGGCCGGCTTGCCGGTCGGGATGTCGCACCGGACGAGCTCCATCGGATGGTCGGAGTAGATGGCGGCGAGACCGTACGCGTCACGCAACTTCCACCGGTCGGTGAAGCTGTCATGGCAGGAGGCGCACTTCATGTTGATGCCGAGGAACGTCTGCGAGACGCTCTGCGAGAACTGGAGCTCGGGCACCTGGCCGGCGCTCACGGCGCCGCGCCAGATGATGCCCTTGGCGAAACCTTCGCTGTCCGCGGACGGCGCGACGAGCTCGCGGGTGAACTGGTCGTAGGGCTTGTTGGCGAGCAGCGAGACGTAGAGCCAGCTGGTGATCTGCTTGCGGCCGCCGTCGATGTAGCCGGTGCCGGCGTAGTCGTTGCGGAGCAGGTCGTTCCAGAAGACCATCCAGTGGTCGGCGTAGTCGACGTCGCGGGCGAGCAACGCGCGGACGAGCGCGGCGCGCTTGTCGGGGCGACGGTCGGCGGCGAACGCCTGGGCCTCCTCGGCCGAAGGCAGCAGGCCGACGAGATCGAGCATCACGCGACGCTGGAAGGTCGCGTCATCGGCGACGGGCGGCGTGGGGGCGCCCTTCTCCGTCAGCCAGCCGTCGAGGACGCGGTCGATGGGATGCGTGCGGCCGTCGCGGGCCACGGGCAGCGCCGGCTGACGCGGACGGAGCGGCGGTTCGTAGGCGGGCTTCTTGAAGGCGAAGCCTTCGGTCCAGGTCGCGCCTTGGTCGATCCAGGCGCGCAAGGTGGCGACCTCGGCGGAGGTCAGGCGCTCGCCCTTCGGCGGCATGCGCACGTCCGGATCGGCGCTCAGGACGGATTCGATGAGCTTGCTCTTCGCCGCCTGGCCCGGGACGAGCACGACGCCGTTCTCACCGCCTTCGAGTAGCGAGCCGCGGGTGTTCATCGACAGGCTGCCCTTCTTCTTGTCGCCGGCGTGGCACTCCACGCAATGCTTGCGGAGGATCGGCACGACCTCGTGCGCGAAGTCGACCGGAGCCGCGCCCAGCGAGGAAGTCAGGAGCAGGCCGGCGAGAAGAGGGCGACGCATCGGGACGGAGACGGCTCAGGGGACGAACAGGATCGCGGCGGCGGCCGGAGCCGCGACGGACTGCTTGGTATCGGTGAGCTTGCCGTCACGACCGACACGGTAGGCGTTCAGCGTGCCCGACTTCTGGCCGGCGCAGACGAGCCAGCGGCCGTCGGCGCTGAGGCCGAAGCCGCGCGGCTGGGCGGGCGTGCCGAGCACGTGCTGGAGCAGCGTGAGCTTGCCGTCCTGGGCGATGGCGTAGACCGCGATGGAATCATGGCCGCGATTGGAGACGTAGAGCGTCTTGCCGTCGGGGCGGACGAAGATCTCGGCGGTGGAGGCGCCCTTGGCGTCGGCCCCGGCCGGGAGCGTCGGGAGGCTCTGGAGCTGCTTCAGCCCGCCGTCGCGTTCGACGGCGAAGGCGACGACGTTCAGGCCCATCTCGGTGTTCACGTAGGCGAACTTGCCGTTGGGATGGAAGGCGAGGTGACGCGGGCCTTCGCCGGCGGCGACGCGGCCGGACTTCGGCTTGTTCGGCGTCAGCAGGCCCTTGGCGGCGTCGAACTTGTAGATGAAGATGTCATCCGTACCGAGATCGGCGACGTAGGCGCGGCCGTTCTTCGGATGGAAGTAGACGCCGTGCGCGTGCGGGCCGGCCTGACGACCCGTGTTCGGACCCGAGCCGACGTGCTGGACCGACGAGGTCGCGGGAGCGAAGGAACCGTCTTCCTTGATCGGGAGCGCGGTGGTCGAACCGGAGCCGTAGTTGACCACGATCAGGTTCTTGCGGGCGGCGTCGACGGCCAGGTGCGTCGGGCCCTTGCCCTTCGAGGCCTCGGTGTTCAGCAGGCGCAGCTTCTCGCCTTCGACGGCGTAAGCGGCGACGGCGCCTTCGGCCGCCTCGGCGGTGGCGTAGAGGAACTTCGCGTCCGGGCTGAGCGCCAGATAGGAAGCGGACTTCGCCTCGGCGACGACGACCGGGGCCGAGATCTTGCCGGTCTTGCCGTCGAGCGTGCAACGGAGGACGCCTTGCGCCTTGTTGCCGGCGGTGCCGACGTAGAAGAAGTATTGGGCCGGAGCAGGCTTCGGCGCGACCTTGGCGGACTGGACGGACTGGTCGGCGGTCTGACAACCGACCAGCAAGGCGGCGAAGGCCGCGAGGAGGAGACGTTGGGTGTTCATGATGATAAGATGGGGGATTTCAGCGACCGTTCCACCAGCCGTCGAGCAGCGCCGTGAGACGCTTCACGTCTTCCGGGCGGGCGGCGGCGAGGTCGTGCCGTTCGGCGGGGTCGGCCTTGAGGTCGAAGAGGCGCGGCGGCTCGGTGGCTTCGTTGAGGCCGCTGGAGACGATGAGCTTGAGGTCGCCGGCGACCAGCCAGCGGTAGCGCAGGCTCGAGGCGGGCTTACCGATCTCCACGATGTCGTGGGTCGAATTCTGGCCCGGCACGAACGGACGGGCGCGCAGGGCGGCATCGTCGAGCAGGTCGAGACCGTCGCCGTCGGCGGGCACGCGGGCGCCGGCGAGCTTGAGCAAGGTCGGCATGATGTCCACGGCGCTGGCCACCTCGTTGACGACGGTCGGCTTGATGTGGCCGGGCCAGCTGACGAGGATCGGCGAGCGCACGCCGCCGTCGAAGGGCGACATCTTCGAGCGCTCCATGTCGACCAGCGGCTTGTCGGCGCGGGGAATCCAGCCGTTATCGGAAATATAGACGATGATGGTGTCCTGCGTCAGGCCTTCCTGCTCGAGATGGGAGCGGACGGCGCCGATGGTCTCGTCGAACCACTCGACCATCGCGAGGTAGCGGGCCGCCTGGATCGTCGGGGCCTTGCCGCGATATTTGGCAAGGAGGCGTTCCGGAGGCGTATGCGGGTCGTGGGGCA
Source organism: Coraliomargarita sp. (assembly GCA_024638885.1). Classification (GTDB taxonomy): domain Bacteria; phylum Verrucomicrobiota; class Verrucomicrobiia; order Opitutales; family UBA953; genus UBA953. The sequence continues at coordinate 123,944 of JAHEJL010000001.1, forward strand.
TCATCGGCGCATACCAGGCGAAGAACGGCTTCCCCTCTTTCTTGGCGCGGCCGATGAAATCGGTCAGCGGCGCGAGCGTCTTGCGGCCGATGTCGAGGCCTTCGTCGCCATGGCGGCCGCCCTTGCTCATGCCTTCGGTGAAACCGCCGCGGGAATAGTCACCCATCCACCACTTGCCGGTCTGGAGGCTGACGTAGCCGCGCTCGGCGAGCAGGCGGGGCAGGTGCGGCGACTGCTCGAAGAGCTGCACGAGCTTCTCACGGCCCGCGAGGAAGGCGGCCGACTTCTGCTTCGCCGCCGGCTTGCCGGGCACGGCGGGCACCGTCGGGTCGTTGCCCGTCACGCCGTGGCGGTGGACGTGGCGACCGGTGAGGATCGAGGCCAGGCTGGGCGAGCAGAGGGAGTTGGTGTCGTAGCCGCGCGGGAACACGCGGGACTCGGCCGCCAGGCGATCGAGGTGCGGCGTGCTGACCTCCTTCGAACCCATGAAACCGTAGTCGGTCCAGGCGTGGTCATCCGAGATGATCATCAGGATGTTCGGCGGACGATCCGCCCCGGAGGCCGGCAGGCAGCACGCGACAAGGAAGGCGACGCAAAGGAGCGGCAGGCGGGGCATGCCCTATAGACTCCCCAAAGGTCGGCCCGTTCCCACCCAAAAACTCATTCATTACTGCTCATTTACGAGGGCTTCGAAAAATCGGCCGCACCCCCTTTGACTTCTCCTCCGGCCCGGGCATAATGAGGTCCGTTCGCCCCCTTAAGGCCGCCCCACCCCGCCGGCCGCAGGCCCCCTCGCGAAATATTATACGACTTTATTCTGCTGATAGTCAGCGTCTTACGAAAATACGTGTCCCGGACCCCCCGTTTTCGGCCCTATGTATACAGGGCCTCACCATTTTCCACATGATCAATAACATCCCCCCCACCGCCAAGTCCGACGTCGTCTCCCCGCTCACCGCCCTCCTGCGCTCCGATCTGCCGCCCCTCGGCGAGATCCAGGTCAGCGTCGCCGAAGTCCGCCCGGACGACGCCGGCGAGGCCGACAGCCTGACGGCGTTCCTGAACCACGCGAACCGCTGGCCCCGCCTGGAAGCCGAAGAAGAGCTGCGCCTCGGCCGCGCCATCAAGGCCGGCAAGGACGAAGCCGGCAACCTCACCCCGGAAGCGCAGGCCGCGTTCGAGGAACTGGTGAACCGCAACCTCCGCCTCTCCTACCACGCCGCGAAGCAGATGCGCGTCCCGCGCGAAGAGATCATGGAACTCGTCACCGCCGGCAACGTCGCGCTCCTCCACGCCGCCCGCGACTTCGACGCCGACCTCGGCCACCGCTTCAGCACCTATGCCTTCTGGGGCATCCGCAGCGCGGTCATGCGCGAACTCAACTTCATGCGCCGCGTCGTGCGTCTCCCGCGCAACCTGCACGAACAGATGTCGAAGCTGCGCAAGGCCGAGGCCGCGCTGCTCCAGGAGCTCGGCCGCGAGCCGACGGAAGCCGAGGTCAGCCGCGTGCTCGGCTGCGACGAGGAGAAGGTCGTCGAACTCCGAGCCTACCAGCAGCACGGCCAGTCGCTCGATGCGCCGATCAGCGAGGAAAGCGAGACGACCTTCGGCGCCACGCTCGCCGACGAGGACGCCCTGACGCCGGCCGCCCACGCGGAAGCGACGGATCGGCTCGAGGCCCAGGAAGAAGTCCTCGCCCAGCTCACGCCGCGCGAACTCGAGGTGATCCGCCTCCGCTTCGGCCTCGACGGCGAAGAGCTCACGCTCGACGCCATCGGCCAGCTCCAGGGCGTCTCGCGCGAACGTGTCCGCCAGATCGAAGCCATCGCGCTGCGCAAGATGCACTTGGGCATCCGCCGCTAACCCGGCCTTGTGTCCAAAAAGGGGCACGTCATAATGTCGGACGTGCCCACCCTCTTTCGCCGCCTGCTCCTCGCCGCCCTGACCGGGGCGGTCGCGTCGCCGGCCTTGGCCCAGCAGGTCGAACCGTTCGAAGAGCCGCCGATGAACTATTCGGCGACCAAGCCGGACGACCGGGCCACGGCCCTCAACGCGGCCTTCCTTAAGAAGGCCGACGAGGTCCGCTCGCTGCCGGCGAAGAAGCGCCTGAAGTGGCTGCTCGACGAACTGGGCATCCCCGTGGAGTCGCAACTGCTCGTCTTCAGCAAGACGAGCCTCCAGCGCGACCTCATCAACCCCGAGACGCCGCGCGTCCTCTACTTCTCCGACGAAGCCTACGTCGGGTGGTCCGTGACCGGCTCGTTCGAGATCGCGCTCTTCGACGCGAAGCTCGGCACCACCTTCTACCTGCTGGACCAGCATGCGACGAAGGAGGAACCGCTGTTCGAGCGGAGCGGCGACTGCCTGCTCTGCCACTCGCGGCATGAGCACACGCCTTCGCTGCGCACGCGCACCGTCTTCCCCGACGCCAACGGCGAACCGCTGAGCGGCTCCGGCGGCTCCAACATCGCCCCGTCCACCCCGCTCGCCGAACGCTGGGGCGGCTGGTATCTCACCGGCACCAAGGACCCTTTCCAGCACCGCGCGAACCTCACCGGCAAGAAGGTCGAGGACTTCGAAGGCCCGAACGCGCAGCCGACGCGCAACCTCGCCACGCTCGAGGGCGTCGTGGACACGCGCCGCTACCTCCTGAAGACGAGCGACATCGTCCCGATGCTGATGCATGACCACCAGGTGCACGTGCACAACGTCCTCTCGACGGCCAACCAGGACGCCCGCATCGCCCTGCACCGCTGGCCCGCGATGCGCGAGATCCTCGGCCTGCCGAAGGACGCGCCGCCCCAAGGTTCGTGCCTCGTGGTCTTCGACAGCCAGGCCGAGAAGATCCTCGACGCCTTGCTCTGCCGCGACGAAGCGGCGTGGCCGGCGGGCGGCCTCCAGGGCGACGGCGTGTTCGCCCAAGCCTACGCCAAGACGCGCAAGCCCGACGCCAAGGGACGCTCGCTGCGCGACCTCGACCTGCGGACGCGGCTCTTCCGCTACCGTTGCAGCCCGCTCATCTATTCGCAGAGCTTCGTGAACCTGCCGAAGGACCTGCGCGACACCGTCCTGGTCCGCCTCTCCGCCGGCCTCCGCGCCTTCCCGCCCGCGCCGGCCTTCGGCCACCTCGCCGACGACGAACGCGTCGCGATCCACGAGATCCTGACCGCGACCCTCCCGGGCCTGCCGGCCGGCTGGGGCAAGTAAGGCGGACGCAGAAAGAGCCGACCCTCTTCCGAGGATCGGCCCTGCGTGTCAGCCAGCGAGCGGCTTACTTGACGAGCGCCGCGAGCTTCTCGCGGATCGCGTCGGCCCAGATCTGGTAGCTGGCGGCGTTGAGGTGCAGCAAGTCCGGCATGACGGACTTCTCCAGGGTGCCGTCCGGCTTGAGGAACTTCGCGCCGATGTCGAGGAAGTGGACCTTCTTGCCGTCGTCGAGCTTGGCGATGATCTCGTTGACCGCCTTGTTCTTGGCGCGGCCGGGATTGTTGGCCTCGGTGGCGCCGCGCGGGAAGATCGCGAGCAGGAGGACCTTGGTGTCGGGGCTGCGCTTATGGATCGCGGCGATGATGTTCTTGATGCCGGCCGCGATCTGCTCGGGCGAATTCTCGGCGGTGCCGGAGTTGTTGGTGCCGATCATGAGGACGACGGCCTTGGGCTTGATGCCTTCGAACTCGCCGTTCTCGACGCGCCAGAGCACGTGCTGGACGCGGTCGCCGCCGATGCCGAAGTTGGCGGCGTTGTACTTGGCGTATTCCTTGAAGGCTTCCTTGCCGTTGCCCGCCCAGCCGGCGGTGATCGAGTCGCCGAGGAAGACGACCTGCGCTTCGCCCTTCTTGGCGATGGCGAGGAAGGACTCATGCGACTTGGCGAAGGCGGCCTGGATCTCGCCGGTCTTAGGGTCGAGCTTCGGCGCGGCGACGTCGGCGGGCTGCACGGGCAGCTTCACGGCCGGAGCGGCGACTTTCTTGGGGGCTTCTTTCTTGGCTTCCTGGGCGACGACGGAAGCGGCGCCGAGCAGGGAAAGCCCGAGGAGGAGGGATAGGGTGCGTTTCATGGGGGTATCTGGGGGAGACACCCTTCTCGCCCCGCGGTTCCGGCCTGTCAACGCCCGGCCCGCCGGGCTTGCCCCCGCCCGTCATCCCGCGTAGGAAGAGCGCATGAGCAAACCCCTGCGATTCGTGACCAAGGCCGAGGCCATCAAGGAAGAGTACAAGGGGCGGACGAATTACTGGCTGACCCGCCCGGAACTCACCGGCGCCCAGGACCTGCAGGTCTGCGAAGCCACGCTGCCCGCCGGGGAAGGCCACGCGTTCCACACCCACCCCGAGCTTGAGGAGATGATCTACGTCCTCGCCGGCGAAGTGGAACAGTGGGTCGAGCAGGAGAAGCGCATCCTGAAGCCGGGCGACGCCGCGCACATCCCGGCGGGCGTCGTGCACGCGACGTTCAACGCCTCGAAGTCGGACGCGACGATCCTCGCCATCCTTTCGCCGGGCGCGAGCAAGGGTCCGTTCATGGTGGACGTCAGCGGCGAGGCCCCGTGGAAGGACCTCCGCTGAGGCCCGCGCTCACTTCAGCTCCTTGATCCGCACGTTGCGGTACCAGACGCGCTTGGCCTCGTCCTGGAAACCGATGTGCCCGTCGGCCGGGCGGTCCTTCATCGGAGAGGCGGCAAGGTCGAGGACGATGGTACGCTCGCCGTTGAAGTCGACGGCGAGACGGCGGTCCTGGAGCGTGAGCGTGTAGCGGTTCCATTCGCCGGGGGCCTTCACCATGTTCTTGGACGCGGCCATCGCGCGGATGATGCCGCCGCAGTCGTGATGGCCGGGCTTGGCGAGGCCGAAGGTGTCGAGGATCTGGAGCTCGATGCCCTGGGCGACGGGATCCAGCGGATCCGCGACGCAGAAGAAGACGCCGGAGTTGCCGGTGGGCTCGATCTTGAATTCGAGGTCGAGGACGAAGTCGCGATACTTGCGTTCGGTGAAGAGGTAGGCGTCGAAGCGCTTCCAGCCCGTCTCGCCCGGACGCGGCTTCAGCGTGACGGTGCCGTCGACCTCATAGACCCAGTTGCCCTTGGTCCGCCAGCCGGCGAGATCCTTCCCGTTGAAGAGCGGGACGAAGCCGGGAGCGTCCGCGGCCGGAGGCGGCACCGGCGCGGCCGGGGCGCTGACGGGATAGTTCTCCGGGGCGGCGGCGAGGAGGCCGAGCGGCAGCAGGGCGGCGAGCAGCAGGAAGCGGGGCATGGGTATCAGTTAAGCCGCCGGCGGCGGAGGTCGAGCCGCATATCGGTTGGACGGCGGCCGGCTTGTCATAATAAACATACGACATGGGCCGCCCCTCCCTGCTCGTCACCTGCCTCTGCCTGCTCGCCGCCGTCGGCCGGGCCGCGGTGCCGCCCAACATCGTCGCCGAAGGCGTCCCGCCCGTCCCGCCCGCGCTGACGGCCGAGCTGGCGCCCTACCTCAACCTCGGCGGCGCGGGCTTCCGCGGCTGGCACGCCACGCGCCGCGAGGCGATCGTGACGACGCGCCTCGGCGACGCCACGCACCTGCACCTGATGGCCGCGCCGCTGGCCAAGCGCGTCGCGCTCACCGGCGGCGTCGAGCCGGTGAAAAGCGGCCAGATGCAACCGGGCGGCGCGCTGCTGCTCTACGCCGCGGACGTCGGCGGCGACGAGAACTTCCAGCTCTACCTCAAGGACACGGCCGACCTCGCCGCGAAGCCGGTCCGCCTGACGGACGGCAAGTCGCGCAACATCGAGGCCTGCTGGTCGCGCGACGGGCGCCGCATCGCCTTCGCCACCAACCGGCGCAACGGCAAGGACAGCGACATCGTGATCAAGGAGGTCCGGCCGCCTTATGCGGAGCGCGTCGTGCACACGGGCACGTCGGCGGGCTGGGGGCCGGTCGAATGGTCGCCCGACGGCACGAAGCTCCTCCTCCGCCGGTCGATGGGCCAGACGGAATGCCACCTCTGGACGATGGACGTCGCGACGACCGAGAAGACGCAGGTCACGCCGAAGACCAGCCGGGCCTACTTCACGCAGCCGGCCTTCGCGGAAGGAGGCAAGGCCGTCTACGCGCTCGCGAACTACGGCTCCGACTTCCTCGCGCCGACGCGGGTCGACCTCGTCAGCGGCGAGACCCGCCGGCTCGGCGGCGGCCCCGCCTGGGACGGCGAAGAGCTGGTCGTCTCGGAAGACGGGACGCGGCTCGTCGTCGCCTTCAACGTCGAAGGCTTCTCCGAGCTGCGTTGCTGGGACCTCACGAACGGCCGGACCTTGCCGGCCCCCAAGCTGAAGGCCGGCGTGCTCAGCAACCTGCTGTTCCGCCCGGGCAGCCACGAGGTCGGCTTCTCGCTCAACAGCGAAGACTCCGCCAGCGACGCCTGGTCGGCCGACCTGGACAGCGGCACGGTGACGCGCTGGACCAACCGCACCAGCAAGCCGAAGAAGGACATCCCGAGCCCCGACCCGGTGATCGCGCGCGTGACGAGCTTCGACGGCGTGAGCATCCCCGCCCTCGTCTATTACCCCGACGCGAAGAAATTCCCGGGCAAGCGCCCGTCGCTGATGATCTTCCACGGCGGGCCCGAGGGGCAGTCGCGGCCGGGCTACCGCGGCAGCTTCCACTTCTACCTGAACGAGCTCGGCGTGGCGCTCGTCTACCCGAACATCCGCGGCTCGACCGGCTACGGCCGGAAGTACCTCGCCCTCGACGACGGCGTGAAGCGCGGCGACGCGATCAAGGACGTCGCCGCGGTCCTCGACTGGGTGGCGAAGTCCGACCGGCTCGACGCGCGGCGCGTGGCGGCCTACGGCGGCAGCTACGGCGGCTTCATGAGCCTGGCGTGCCTCGTGAACTACGCGGACCGTTTCCGCTGCGGCGTCGACAACGTCGGCATCGCGAACTTCGCGACATTCCTACGCGACACTTCCGACTACCGACGCGGCGCCCGGCGCCTGGAATACGGCGACGAACGCAAGCCGGAGGTGAAAGCCTTCCTCGACCGCATCTCGCCGGCGAACCATGCCGACCAGATCCGCGCCCCGCTGCTGATCATCCAGGGGAAGAACGACCCGCGCGTCCCGTTCACCGAAGCGGAGCAGATGCGCGACGCCGTGAAGGCCAAGGGCGGGACGGTGTGGTTCGTGATGGCCAAGGACGAAGGCCATGGCTTCGTGAAGAAGACCAACGCGGACTACCAGTTCGCCGCCACGATCCTCTTCCTGCGGGCCCACCTCCTGGACTAAACGAGCGGACCAGGGCATATCTCGGCCCCGCCCCCTCGATTCCCCCATGATTCGAGGGGTTATATTTTTTCAGAAACCTCCGGCGACCCGCTGGACAACCTTCGCCCGCCGGGCATAGTAGGCTCCTCGGCCAGTTCTCCGCCCGCCCCGGCGTCCCTGTCCGATCCTTCCATTCCATTGCTCACCCTTCCAGCCGCGCGCCGTTTTCCCACGGACCGCACGGCAGGGACACCCTCTCTTCCTTCTAAAAACACCCGCCCATGAAACGCCGCTCCTCTCCTCCCGCCCGCCCTCGCCCGCTCCTCCGCCGCCGTCTGCGCACGCCCTTCCCCGCCATGAAACTCCGCGAACGCCTCGAATCCCTCGGCGGCGCGGGCGAAGGCCTGCCCACGTTCTTCGTGCTGCCGGCTCACGGCGACTGCGTCCGCCTGAGCGGACCGGAGCTCCATGGCGACATCGGCGTGCGCATCGCCGGCGATGACTCCGGTCCGGCTGGCGTCGACGGCCGGACGAACGAGGTCACCCTCGACTTCCGCGCCGCGGACAAAGCGGTCGTCCAGGCGATCGTGGCCGGCCTCGGGCCGGAAGTCCGCGAGGAAAAAGTCCGTCGTCCCAAGCAGGAAGTCCAAGGCCACCTCGTCACCGGGCACCAGCCCAACGTCGGCCACTTCCTCGCTTGGGCGGCCCGCATGCCGAGCATGGCCGACCACCTCATCCTCGAGTCGGCGATCGACGCCGGCTTCACGTGCGAGTTCGACTGCTTCGAGCACATCCACGCCGCGATGCGCGCGCTGGACTTCATGCGCATGGTCCGGATGGAGGGCGGCATCGGCAGCGCGTGCGACGGCGACGAGATCCCGCCGCACCTGCGCCACCCGACGCGCCAGGGCCTGACCGGCAAGGCGGCGATGGTCGTCGTGCACGCCGGCCGCAAGATCATCCTGGACGCGACGATCGATTCCAAGCCGGATCCGGCCGGCAAGCGCCTGCGCATCCACTACGGCTGGTCTTCCGCGCTGCAGCGCTACGTGGTCGGCTGGGTCAGCGACCTCGCGCCGAAGGCTCAGTGATCGGCGTGCCGCTGCATCTTCTCGCCGAAGGCGAAGAGGATCATCGAGGCGAGGAACACGCCGTGGATGATCGCCTGCCACATGATCACCTTCTCATGGGCGGGCGTCAGGGGCTTGTCGCCCGCGGCCGCGGTGATGTCGATGAAGCTCTTGAGGAGATGGATCGCCGAGATGCTCGCGAGGCTGCCGGCGAGCTTCACCTTGAGGGTGTTGGCGTTGATGTGGTCGAGCCAGTCCGGGCGGTCGCCGTTGTCGCCGAAGTCGATGCGTGAGACGAAGGTCACGTAGCCGCCGACGACGACCATGTTGACGAGGTTGGCCACCATCGAGATGTCCACCAGCGACAGGATGCCGAGCATGATGGTGCTCTCGGTCGCCGCGGAGAAATCCCGCATGAGATGCATGAGTTCCTGGACGCTCTTCCAGGCGTAGGCGACGGCGGCGAAGATCAGCGCGACGTAGATCGGCGCCTGCACCCAGCGGCTGGCGAAGATGAAATATTCCAGGCCGTGCTCGAGCTTCTGAGCGACGCCTTCGTCTTTGGATTCATTGGCCATGACCGAAGGATTGCGGAGCGACGACGGCCGTCAAGCCGCCGGACCGAGCTCAGACGCCGGCGCTGGCCGCCGCGTCGCCCAGGGGGCTGGCGTTCGGGTCGCGCAGGTAGGCGTCGGCCTTGGCCGAGACGATCACGCCGTAATTGATGGTGCCGAGCCAGCCGGACATGATGATGCCGACGCTGCCCGCATGGTAGAAGCCGCCGACCTGCTCGGGCAGGGCCATCGAGACCTTGAGGCCTTCGAACTTGGTGCCGAAGGAGGTGCCGCCGACGTGACGGACGTAACGCTGGACGGTGCGCGGGGTCGCGGCCTCGGCGTGGTCGACCTTCGAACGGATGTCGGGGATGAACTTCTCGAGGCCCTTGAAGGATTCCTCGATGACGCGCGCCTTGTGCGTCGCGTAGTCGGCCTCGGAGAGCTGGGCCCAGTCCTCGAACTTCTGGTTGACCGAGGTGACGATCGCGTAACGCGGCTTCTTGGTGTGCGGACGGGTGTCCGGATAGTAGACCGAGTAGGTGCGCGAGGTGGTATGGAAGTCGACGAGCTCGTGGCTCGAGAACGGCTTGGCCTCGGAGGTGAACACGAGGTCTCCGATGTGCGGGATGGTCTCGCCTTCGCGCACGCCCATGTAGACCTGGCAGGAAGAAGTGTTCACGCGGACCTTGCGGGCCTCCTCGAGGAACGGGGCCTCGAAGGCGGTTTCGCCGCCCATCTTGAGGACGGTGTCCTTGATGTTGGCGTTGGAGACGACGGTCGAGCAGGCGACCTCGGCCTCCTCGCCGAGGCGCGTGCCGCGGAGCTTCACGCCGACGACGCGACGGCGGCCGGCGGCGTCCTTCTCGACGTGGACCTTCTCGACGAGCACGTTGCGGCGGATGTCGACCCCGTTGGCCTTCATCTCGGCCGTCATGAGGTTGATCATGGTGTCCGTGCCGCCCTGGAAGATGAACACGCCCTTCGACATGAAGTTCGAGAAGACGATGCCGAAGGTGATCGCGGGGTCGTCGAGGGTGGAGCCGTTGGCGTAGGCGATCGGCTCGAGGAGCAGGCGCTGGACGTCCGGGCGGCCGGGGAAGAACTGCTCGAACAGCTGCCGCGTGGTGCGCGGGTCGTTGTCGTAGTAGTTCATCTCGCGCAGGTGCGCGAAGAAGGCCTCGACGGTCTCGGCGGAGAGCTTGAACTGCTCGATGAGGATGCGCGTGAAGTCGGCGCGGTCGAAGGTCGTGCGGACGTCGAAGTCCGGGTTGATGAAGCGGACGTCGTGGAGCTGGTGGATGCGGTCCGAGATCTCCTTGGTCCAGTAGCGGCGCGTGGACTTGATCATCCCGTGCGGGAAGCCGTGCAGCGAGATGTCGAAGACGTGGCCGCCGGCGCGCTTGAAGAAGGTGGCGAGGCCGCCGAGCTGGTAGTGATGCTCGAGGAGGAGCACCTTGCGGCCGAACTTCGCGAGGTTGTTCGCCGCGGTCATCCCGCCGAGGCCGGCGCCGATGACGACGGCGTCATAGCGAGGGAGGAGATTGTCGAACGGCGAGGGCATTGCGGAAGAAGATGAAGTAGGACGAAGCAGGGGTTAAGGGGAAGTCGAAAGCGGTCAAACCGCGTCGCGACTACTTCCCGGCGACCGTCAGCGCCCAGCCGGCCAGGCCCTTGCTGAGGCGGACCTTCCGCCCGAAGAGCTTCGAGAGCGCGGCGGGCTTCAGGACGTCGGCCATCTTGCCGGCGGCGAGGACCGACCCGTTCCGCAGCAGCAGCGCGTGCGTGAACGTCGGCAGGAGCTCCTCGACGTGGTGGGTGACGAACACGATGGCCAGGCCGGGCTTGAGCTTCGGCAGGCGCTTCACCAAGGCCAGGAACTCCGCGCGCGCGACGGGGTCGAGGCCGGCGCAGGATTCGTCGAGAATCAGCAGCGCGGGGTCGGAAGCCAGGGCGCGGGCGATGAGCACGCGCTGACGTTCGCCTTGCGAAAGGTGGCCCCAAGGGCGTGCGGCGAGGCCGCCGACCTTGAGCAGACGGAGCAGTCGGCGCGCGAGCGCGAGCGTCGCGGGCTTCGGGCGACGCCAGAGATTGATCAGACCGTCGACGCCGCCGGCGACGACCGACAGGGCCGGCTCGGCGGGCGCGATCATCGCGGCGACGGAAGGGCCGACGAGGCCGATGCGCCGGCGCAGTTCGCGCCAGTCGCTGCGGCCGAAGGTCTCGCCGAGGACCGAGAGCGAACCCGAGGTCGGCGCGAAATAACCGGTGAGCGCGGCGAGCAGCGAGGACTTGCCCGAGCCGTTCGGCCCGAGGATCACCCAATGCTGGCCCGGCGCCACGCGCCAATCCAGCCCGCGGAGGATGACCTTGTCTTCGCGCGCGATGCGCAGGCGGGAGACTTCGAGCACGGGGACTTGGGCGACGGAACGGGACACGGCGTAAGGCTATGGAGCAAGCCGAGGTCGCTTCCAAGCCGCAACCACGCTTGCCCTCGTTCGGAATGGGGCTACCCCTTGGACATGCGCCGGTACCCCGCCCTGCTCCTCGTCCTGCTCTCCGCCGTCGTCGGCGCCGCCGAACCCGCGGCTCCCGCGCCGCGTACCACGCCGGCCGACCTCGTCATCAAGGAAGGCGTCGAGACCCGCATCGCCTGCGACCACAACGGCGGCTACTCCAAATACTCCGGCGTCTACCATTACCGCGTCATCCTGCCGAAGGGCTACCACGCCGACCCCACCAAGGAGTGGAGCGCCCTGTTCGTCGCTTCGCCCGGCGGCAACGCCTCGATGGGCGCCATGGCCGAGTGGATCAAGAAGCACGGCTACATCGCCATCCTCCTCGACGAATCCAAGAACGGGCCGTGGGATCCGAGCGTGGGCAACTTCCTCGCCGCGAACCAGGACGCCTCGAAGCGCTTCCGTATCGGCCCGGGCCGCAAGGTGTGCACCGGCTTCTCGGGCGGGTCGCGCGCGAGCTCGGTCTTCGTGAGCATCGGCGACGGCTTCGGCGGCGTCGTGCTGCAGGGCGCCGGCGTCGGCATGCTCGACAACGGCATCCAGGGCCTCCGCGGCGTGCAGATCGCGGCCGTCGCGCTGACCATGGGCAAGAAGGACCCCAACCGCGGCGAGATCAAGCAGCTGCGCGAGACGCAGGGCGACCGCCTGCAGGTCTTCGAATTCGAAGGCGGCCACCAGTGGGCCCCGAAGGACGTCGTCGAGAAAGCCCTCGACTACGTCGACGCCAAGCTGCCGAAGTAAGCGGACGGTCTTGCCAACGCGCGGACGCGCGGACATCAAGGACGCATCCCCATGCGTTCCGCCCTCGCCTGCCTGTTCCTCGGCCTCGTCGCGTCCTTCGCCGCCGACGCTCCCGTGAAGTTCAACGACCCGAAGCCGCAGGCCTACCACCTCACGGTGCGCGCCAGCGAGGTCGACCCTTCCGCGAAGTCCTACCCCGAGCTCGACTTCAACCTGGAAAGCAAAGGCAAGCCGGCGGACGTCGAGACCGCCGACGTCGACACGCGCGTCGCGCCCCGCGGCCAGCTCGTCGTCTGGCTGATGGGCCATAACCCGGTCCTCGCCGAGAAGGTCAACGGCTACGGCTACCACCATATCAGCGTCGCCTACGCGCGCGGCTGGTTCGGCACGCTCAACACCGTCCCCGCCGACACGCAGCACCTCGGCAACATCCGCCTCGAAGCCACCGCCGGGGTCGACGCCTCGAAGGTGGTCGAGATCGCCGAGGCCGATTCCGCCAAGGGCCGCGCCACGCGCCTCGTGCAGTGGCTCGTGAAGAAGCACCCGCAGGGCCGCTGGGAACAGTTCCTCACCGCGGGCGGCAAGGAGCTCGACTGGACCAAGGTCGTCGTCGGCGGCTCCTCGCACGGCGCCACCTCTTCCGCGCGCTTCGCGATGCACCAGAAGGTCGCGCGCGTGATCATGTTCTGCGGCCCGCGCGACAACACCGAAGACTGGCAGGCCGGCCCGTCCGCCACGCCCAAGAACCGTTTCTTCGGCTACAGCCACGTGCTCGACGGCGGCTGGACCGAGCAGCACTACCAGCGCTCCTGGCTCATGCTCGGCCTCAACCAGTTCGGACCGATCGTGAACACCGAGAAGGAGAAGGCGCCGTTCGGCCACTCGCGCCGCCTCATCACCGACGCGCCGCTCAAGGGCACCGAGAAGGAACAGGCCGCGAAGGGCCATGGCTACGTGACCCCGAGCAAGGGCTCGCCCAAGGACGCCCAGGGCCGCCCCCTGCAGGAAGACGTGTGGAAGTATCTCTTCACCTCGGACGTCGAGAAAGTCGGCGCGGCCGTCCCCGCCGAACCCGGCGTGAAGATGGACCAGCGCACGGACGCCAAGCCCAAGGCGGCGAAGAAGAAGTAAGCGGACGCAGGGACGGCTTGCCCTCGGGCGGCTTTCGGCTGTTGGATGGTCGCGTTCACCGTGGCCATCCGCATCGACCTCGTCACCCTCTTCCCGGCCATGGCCGACGGCTTCCTCCAGGAGTCCGTCATCGGCAAGGCCATCGACAAGGGCCTGATCCAGTTCAAGGCCCACGACCTGCGGGCCTACTCCAAGGATAAGCACCGCAAGGTCGACGACATGCCTTACGGGGGCGGACCCGGCATGCTGATGACCTGCCAGCCCCTCTTCGACGCCGTCGACGCCCTGGCCACCCCGGACTGCGAAGTGGTGTACCTTTGCCCGGATGGTGAACAATTGACCAATAAGCTGGCCAAGGAATTGGCCCAAAAGAGCCACCTGATCCTCATTTCTGGCCATTATGAGGGGATCGACCAGCGCTTCCGGGACCGGAAGGTCACCCGGGAGGTCTCCATCGGGGATTATGTCCTTACTAATGGCACTTTGCCCGCCTGCGTCCTGGTCGATTGCCTCGGCCGGCAGATCCCCGGCGTACTCGGGGAGGAAAACTCCTTGACGGGGGATAGTTACAACGGCAAGTTGCTCGCCTTTCCGCAGTTCACCCGACCCGCTGTTTATGATGGTCTCGAGGTGCCCCCCGTCCTCCTAGGAGGAAACCACGCCGAAATCGAAAAATGGCGTCGGGACAGGCAAATAGAGAAGACAAAGCAACGCAGACCGGACCTGATGAAAGACCAAGAACACCAGCCATGAGCAACCATCCCCTCATCCAATTTGCCACCCAGCCCCAGCTGAAGACCGCCCGCGGCGACCATGAATTCAAGGTCGGCGACGGCGTGAAGGTCTCCACCAAGGTCCGCGAAGGCGACAAGGAGCGCACCCAGGTGTTCTCCGGTATCGTCATCCAGCGCAAGGGCGGCGGCATCCACGAAACCTTCACCGTTCGCCGCGTCTCCTTCGGCGAAGGCGTCGAGCGCACCTTCCCGGTCCACTCCCCCAACATCGAGAAGATCGAAGTCGAGCGCACCTCGCAGGTCATGCGCGCCCGCCTCTTCTACCTCCGCGATCGCCAGGGCAAGTCGGCCACCAAGGTCAAAGAAAAGCGCTTCGACCCGACCGAGCACGCCGCCGCTGCGGCTGCCGCGGCCGCCGCCAAGTAAGCCCTCACCGGCTGCTCCGAAACCCCGCCACCTGGCGGGGTTTTTTGTGCCCGGATTTCGCCCGGTTCCGGGGTCTTGCGCAAAACGCGGGTTTCACCCCCTATTCGCCGAATACAACCTAACCCACTTATTAACAGTAGCTTGTTTTGCGTGTTTTGAAACCGCCGCCGGCCGTTGGGGGTAAAATTTTCCGAAAACCTGCCGGGGAAGGCTTGACTCTCCCCGGCCCTCCTGCGTCCTTGCACGTCCGTCTTTTGAGAACCCTCCTGGGACGGTCACCACACCACCTTCTCCAAATCCAATGCTACGCATCCGCCTCCAACGCTTCGGTACGAAAAACGAGCCGACCTACCGCCTCGTCGTCGCCGAACAAGCCATCCGTCGCGACGGACGTTTCGTCGAAGTCCTCGGCAACTACAATCCCCGCGCCCGTGGCAAGACCCCGGGTCTGGTGATCAACGTCGAGCGCGTCGACCATTGGGTCAAGCTCGGCGCCCAGCCGTCCGACACCGCGAAGTCGCTCGTGAAGCGCGCGCGCGAAGAAGCCGCCAAGGCCTAAGCTGATTTACACGGCGGAAACGCCCACCCTGACGATGCTTCACCCCGCCACCCGGCGGGGTGATTCATTTGGCGGGGTCGCCGACGTTCCCGGCGGCTCAGTTGATCTTGTTCCAGCCGCCCTGTCCGTCCTTCTCGAGCTTCTGGAAGCCGGCCTGGGCGAGCCGCTTGTCGCTCAACCCCTGCTTCATGGCGCCCT
Source organism: Coraliomargarita sp. (assembly GCA_024638885.1). Taxonomy (GTDB): domain Bacteria; phylum Verrucomicrobiota; class Verrucomicrobiia; order Opitutales; family UBA953; genus UBA953. The sequence goes on from JAHEJL010000001.1 coordinate 139,110, forward strand.
CGCCATACTTGGTCGTGAGCGTGGGCGATTCGATGACCCGGCGGCACGGCTCCTTGGTCACGGGGTGGACGGTGAAGTCCGGCGCCTCCGGCGGCAGGTCGACCTCGAACTCCTGGCCTTCGGAGCCGTCAGCCCGGATGACGATGTAGCGGCGGAGCGGCATGGCTTACTTGCGGGAGGAACGTGGGTCGAAGGCGTCGCGCAGGCCGTCGCCGAGGAAGTTCAGGGACAGCAGCGTGAGGGCGAAGACGACCGAAGGAGAGACCAGCAGCCAAGGGCACTCTTCCATGATGTCGGCCCCTTCCTTGATCATCAGGCCCCAGGAGGTCATCGGCGCCTTCACGCCGAGACCCAGGAAGCTCACGAAGGCCTCCAGGAGCATCACGCCCGGGACGGTCAGGGTGGCGCAGACGGCGATGGTGCCGGCGAGGTTGGGCAGGTAGTGGCGGCGGAAGATGCCCCAGCGGGACTGGCCGAGCGACTCCGCGGCCTGGACGAACTGCGAGCCCTTCAGCTCCCGCGTCTGGTTGCGGATGATGCGCGCCATGGTCAGCCACGAGACGCCCCCGACGGCCAGGAAGATCATCGGCATGTTCTGGCCGAAGACGACGGTGCAGAGGATCACGATGAGCGTCAGCGGCAAGGTGCTCACGATGTCCACGCAGCGCATCAGCGCATCCTCGGCGCGGCCGCCGACTTCCGCGGCGAGCACGCCGTAGCAGATGCCCACGGCGAGGGCCACGGCGGTGGCGATGAGGCCGACGAAGAGCGAGATCATGCCGCCTTGCAGCAGGCGCGAAAGGACGTCGCGGCCGAGGAGGTCGGTGCCCAGCCAATGCGCCGCCGAGGGCGCCATCGCGCTGTGCGCGAGGTTCTGCTCCATGTACGGATACGGCGCGAGCCAGGGCGACAGGAAGCAGACGGTCGCGATCGCGACGAGGAACCAGCCGGACCAGACCGCCGCGCGGTCCTTCCGGAAACGCTGCCAACCGGTCTCGGAGGCGAGGGACTGGACGGGGGCTTCCTTCATCGGCCGCGGGCCACCTTGGGGTTCAGCGCGGCGTTGGCCAGGTCGGCCGCGAGGTTGAGGAAGAGCAACGCCGCCGCATAGACGATCGTCGTGCCGAGGATCAGCGTGACGTCGCGGTTGATGATGGCGGTGACGAAGAGCCGGCCCATGCCCGGGACGTCAAAGAGCGATTCGATGACGAAGGAGCCGGAGACGAGGCCGGCGGCGGCGGGACCGAGGTAGGTGACGACCGGCAGCAGCGCGTTGCGCAACGCATGCACGAACCAGACGCGCAGGGGCGGCACGCCCTTGGCGCGCGCGGTGCGCACGTAGTCGAGGGAACGCACCTCCATGAGCGAGCCGCGGGTCAGGCGCGCGAGCGGCGCGGCGGTGATGAGGCCGAGCGTGCACGCCGGCAGCACGAAGTGGATGGGCGAACCCCAGCCGCACGGCGGCAGCCAACCGAGGCCGAGCGAGAAGACGAGGGCGAGCAGCGGCCCGAGCACGAACGACGGCACGCAGATGCCGACGAGCGTGAAGCCCATGGGCACGCGATCGAGCCAGCTGTTGGGGCGCGAGGCGGCGAGCACGCCGACGGGGACGCCGATGAGCACGGCGATCAGCAAGGAGACGAAACCCAGCGAGGCGGAGACGCCGATGCGAGCGCCGATGACCTCGCGCACGGACCAGCCGGGATACTTGAGCGAGGGACCGAGGTCGCCCTGCGCGAGGTTGACGACGTAGTTGCCGAGCTGCTTAGGCAGCGGCTGATCCAGGCCGTAATACTGCTCCAGGCGCGCCTTCACCTCGGCCGGCAACGGGCGTTCCTTGTCGAACGGTCCGCCGGGCACGGCGTGCGCCAGGAAGAAGGTCGCGGCCACCACGATGAGCAGCACGGGCACCATCTCCAGCAGGCGACGCAGGACGTAAGCCATCAGCGGTTCGTCTCGGCGGCCTTGACGCGCTTCTCGAGCTCTTCGGTGGTCGGCGGCGGCGGCAGGCCGGCGCCGCTCTTCGTCGTCCAGCCCATCTTGATGGCCATCGCCTCATACTCCTGCGGGCTGAGCGTGCCGCGGGCGCGCAGGCGGGCCTTACGCTCGTCGGTGTCATCCATGAGACGCTGCTGCTGGAGGTCGGCGTCGCGCTTGGCGTCCGGCGTCGAGCAACCCGCGCCGAAGAGCGCGGCGGCGAAGAGGAAGACGCTGGCGAGGGACTTCATGGCCACGTTCTACTCCGCGAGCGCGGACGGGCTCAAGCGCGTACAGGCCGCGGGTCCGGCGAAGCGATGGCGACGGCGGGCGCACTGATCGTACGCGAAGTCGCGGAGCGCGCGGGGGCAGAGACGGGCGAGGACGGCCAGCGCCCGCCAGCCGCCGCCCAGCGCGGCCAGCAAAGTCAGGACGGCCTCCGAACGCACGAGGCGCCGCGAACCCGCCCAGACCACGATCGTGTCGGGGTCGCCGCCCGGCGGTTCGCCGGCGATGCGGGCGACCTCGCCCTGGTTCGTCGCGAAGATCATCCGGCCGGCCGGGTCACGGCGAGCCAGCCAGGCCGTCGTGCCGTTGCACAAGGCGCAGGTGCCGTCGATGAGCACGATGAGCGGGACGTCCGGCATGGCTTCAGCCTACGGGGCGTCCGGCGGCTGTGAAGGGGCAAAAAGCCCGTCCGGGCCGGAGAAAGGGCCATTAAGTCCAGCGAAAGCGCTTGTCATAGGCCGAGGGCACTGCCAAGTTGCCCTTCCTGTTGGCCGGAAGGGTATCCAAGTGGCTAAAGGTCGCGGACTGTAAATCCGTTCAGCTTCGCTGTTCGTGGGTTCGAATCCCACCCCTTCCACCAGCAGGACGTTCGAGGCCCCTCCCAAGGGGGCCTCTCCCTGCCCGAATGCCTCAAATCCGCGTTGACTCCGAGGGCCGCCCACGGCTTCCCTACTGACACACATGGCCAACATCAAAGCTAACAAGAAGAGCATCCGCCAGACCGCCCGTCGCGCTGAGCACAACAAGATCGTCCGCACCCGCCTCAAGTCCCTCGTCAAGAGCCTGACCGGTGCCAACGTCGCCGCTTCCGCTTCCCAGGTCGCTTCCGCCGCCGACAAGGCCGCGAAGACCGGCGTGATCCATCGCAACAAGGCGAACCGCATCAAGGCCCGCCTCGCGAAGAAGCTCGCTGCCGCCAAGAAGTAATGCCGGCCGGCTCCCTCACCGACCCCGTCGCCTAGGCGCCGGGGTTTTTTTGTCCCCGGAAATGTCCGCCCAGCCCCCCGCTTCCATCGGCTTCGCCGCCGGCCTCCTCGGCGAGGAAGCCTACCGCATGGCCGTCCTGGCCGCCGGCCCCGGCTGGGTCGCGCTCGACAAGCCCAGCGGCGTGGCCTTCGAGGAACACCCGTGGCAGCACGGCGCGCCCACCCTGCTCGGCCAGCTGCGCGCGCAGCTCGAGGCCGGCAAGCCCGAGATGGTCCGCCTCGGCCTCGCCGAACCCGCCGCGGTCTTCGGACCGGAACCGGAATCCGCCGGCATCGCGATCGTCGCCGACCGCGCCACCGCGATGGCCGGCTGGCGCGAAGCCCTCGGCTCGGGCGCCTTCCGCTTCGACTACGAATTCATCGCCCGCACCGAAGACGCCCCGGAAGACGCGGGCCTGTGCGACCTGCCCGTCGGCATGGACGACTCCCAGGAACGCGCCTTCGTCTCGCACCGCAACGGCAAGCACGCCCAGACCCGCTTCGAACCCGGCCGCGCCTGCGGCCGCTGGCGCATCTGGACGGCGCACACGCCCTTCCCGCGCCGCGACCAGGTCCGCATCCACGCCTCGGAATGCGGCATCCGCATCGCCGGCGAACTGAAGTACGGCCGCTCCGGCCGCGTGACGCTCACCGACACGACGCCCAAGGGCCGCCTCAACAAGGGCGAAGACAAGCCGCTGCACCGCGGCCTGATGCTCCGCCTCGCGCGCGTGACGGGCAAGGTCGGCGGCCAGCCGTTCGAAGTGATCGCGCCCCGTCCGGATGATTTCGCGACGGTGGTGAAGCGCCTTTCGAAAGGAATCTGATCAGGCCTCCGACGGGAACCGCAGCGTGAAGCGGTCCGTGGTGCGCACGTAGCCGTCCGGGCTGTTGAGCCGTCCGACCGGGGCATAGTGCGCGTAGTCGACCTTCCAGGTGGCGGGGTCGGCGACGCCGGCGCGCACGTGGGCCAGCAGGATCTCGACGACGAACAGGCGGTTGTCGCCATATTTGCGGACGTCGAGGAAGCGGCACTCGAGCGCCACGGGGCACTCGACGAGCCGCGGCACGCGCACGCGCTCGGAGGGGGCGAGCGTGAACCCGGCGCGCGGGACTTCGCTCACGCCGGGCGGCAGCGGGCGCGCGCACTCGACCATCTTGGCGGCCACGGCGTCATCACAGAGATGGATGACGCACTCGCCGTTGGCCGTGAGGTTGGCGGCGGTGTCCTTGAGGGTGCCGTCGTCGCGGTCGGCGGGCGCGAAGACGGCGATGGCCGGCTCGGTGCCCATGACGTTGAAGAACGAGAACGGCGCGGCGTTGACCACGCCCGCGGCGTCGATGGTCGTGACGAGCGCGATCGGCCGCGGGACGACGAGACCGGCGAGCAGCTTATACGCCAGGGCGCCCGGATGGGCCGCGACGTCGAAGCGCAGGCTCATGCTCCGGCCGGCGGGTCTTCGCCGCCGTGCGAGGCGATGGCTTCGCGGCGCAGGCGGTCATGCCGATAGGACATGATCACGTAGATGGCGACGCCGACGCAGATGCAGGAATCGGCCACGTTGAAGGCCGGGAAGCGGTAGTACGGGAGATGGACGTCGATGAAGTCGATGACGTGGTCGCCGAACAGGCGGTCGCGGACGTTGCCCAAGGTGCCGCCGACGAACAGGCCGAAGGCGAGCTGGCCGCCCTGCAGTTCGCGGAGCAACGGCTTGCGCCAGCGCCAGACGAGCGCGAGCACGGCGAGCGCGAGGAAGACCAGGAACGGACGGACGTCGTGCTCGGCGCCGAGGCCCCAGGCCGCGCCCTTGTTGCCCACGTGCACGATCCAGAGCCGGTCGAACAGCATGATCGGCGGACGCGCCGGGTCGTTGCCGAAGTAGGCGCCGAACGGGATATGGCGCACCACCAGCAGCTTGGTCGCGACGTCGGCGACGATCGCGGCCACGCAGACCGCCCAGAAGGACAGGTACGGGCGGGTGCGGGACAGCATGAGACGTCGGGCGCTCAGGAGTCGCTGGGCTCGTCTTCGCCGCCACCGCCACCGGTGCCGAAGCCGACTTCGTCGCCGATCTCGCCGAGCGGGTTGCCGCCGCGGCGACGATGCGCGCGACGGTTACGCTCGAGCTCCTTCTGGCCTTCGAGGGAATAACGGGTGAACGGCACGGCGATCAGGCGGGCGGCCGGGATCGGCTTGCTGGTGATCTCGCAGGTGCCATACGTGCCCTTCTTCATGCGTTCGATCGCGTCGGCGATCTCCTTGAGGGCTTCCTGTTCGTTCGAGATGAGCGAGAGCGCGAAATCGCGGTCGGCGGTGTCGGTGCCGGCGTCGGCGAGGTGCTGCGAGTAGCCGGAAAGGTCGCCGGCGTCGTCCTTGCCGGACTTCTTGAGGGCTTCCTCGGAGTGGAACGCCAGGCCCTTCTGGAGGGCGTCGCGCATGTCGACCAGGAGGCGGTAGTAGCGACGGAACTTCTCGGGGACCTGCTTGGATTCGTCGACGAAGCCTTCGCCCTTGCGGAAGGGATTGGAGCCGCCGAGGAGGTCGGCGATGGAAGCGGTGGCGATGTTGTTCGAACGGTTGCCCTGCGAGCGCGCGGCGGCCGCGGCCTTCTCGCGCGCCTTGCGTTCTTCGTCGGGGACCCAGACGTTGAGCTTGGCCTTCGACTTGCTGCGCTTGTCGAGATGGGCCTTCAGGTCGGCGAGCGTGTAGAACTGGAGCTTCGGACGCGGGGCGACCTCGAGGGCGCCGACCTGGTGGTGCACGTCGCGATGCTTGTCGAGGAGACCCTTCTGGACCGCGTGGTCGACCTTGGGAGTCTTCGCGGCCTTGCCCTTGGCGGCCGGAGCGGCCGGGGCGGCCTTGGCGTTCTTGGCCGGAGCCACCGGGGTGGCACCCTTCTTGGCGACCTTGGGCGCCGGCGCGGCCTTCGCGGCCTTGGCCGGAGCGGCGGCCTTGCCCTTCGCAGGCGCGGCCTTGGGGGCCGGAGCCTTCACGGCCGGCTTCGCCTTGGACTTGGCGGCGGGCACGGGCTTCTTGGCGGACTTCTTGGGATCGGGTTTCTTGGACATCGGAAAAGGAGGTTAGAGTTGCGGATACTTGGCCAGGAGGGCTTCGCGGCAGCGTGGAGATACCATACCAAATCTGCCGGCTTCCACAAGTGCGGGCACCCAGCGCCAGGAGCGCGGGCAGCGGACGCCTTCGGCCTTGTCGACCGCGAAGGCCAACGGGGCGCCGGCCTGGGCCTTGAGCTGGACCGAGGAGACGATCCAGAGCTCGGTCAGGAGGGCCTGATGGGCGGACAGCAGGGCGAAGTCGGCGTCGGCGGCGTCGCCGGTCACGACGACCGCGGCCTCGAGGGACTGGCCGATCTTCTTGTCCTGGCGGAGGCGCTCCATGGGCACGTTGACCTGGGCGGCCAAGGCCTGGATACGGGTGACGGCGGCATGGGCGGCGAGGCCCGCGGCGTCTTCCCAGCGCGCGTCGATCGCGGGCCAGTCCTGCAGGTGCACGTTGGCGGCGTCGGTGTATTCGGCCTTCGCGTGCAGGTGCGACCAGGCTTCGTCCGCGGTGAACGGCACGAACGGGGCGATGAGCCTGAGGTAGGCGCGCAGGACGATGTCGATCGCGGTCTGCGTCGAGCGGCGGACGGGGTCGTTCGGCGCGGTGGTGTAGAGGCGGTCCTTCACCACGTTATGGTAGGTGGCCGACAGCGTGCCGGTCGTGAAGCCCGCGAGGGCGGCCGCGGCGCGGTGGAACTCGTTACGCTCGCAGGCGTCGGTGACCTCGCGCACGAGCTTCGCGGTCTCGACGAGCACCCAGCGGTCGATGGCGGTCAGCTGCTCGACGGGCACGGCATGCTGCGCGGCGTCGAAGTCGTAAAGATTGCCCAGCTGGTAGCGCAGCGAGTTGCGCATGCTGCGATACTGGTTGGAGATCGTCTCGAAGATCGCGTCGGAGAGCGGGATGTCGCTCTGGTAGTTCTCGGAGGCGACCCAGAGGCGCACGATGTCGGCGCCGTATTTCTTGACGTAGTCGTCGGCGGTCTGGGGCTTGCCGTCGGACTTCGAGATCTTCTGGCGCTTCTCATTCACGACGAAGCCGTGGGTGAGGACGGCGCGGTAAGGCGCGGAACCCTTGACGGCGATGGCCGTCCAGAGCGAGGACTGGAACCAGCCGCGGTGCTGGTCGGAGCCTTCGAGGTAGAGGTCGGCCGGCCAATGCAGGTCCTTGTGCTTGGCGCAGACGGCGAGGTGGCTGGAACCGGAATCGATCCACACGTCGAGCGTGTCGGTGCCCTTGCGGAGATCCTTGGGCCAGGCGGCCGGGATCGGGGCGCCGGCGAGGACTTCCTCGACGGAGGCGGCCCACCACCAGTCGCCGCCGCGTGTGGCGATCTGCTGGGCGACGTGACGGACGACGCCCGCGTCGAGGTAGGATTCGCCCTTGGAGGGAGAGTAGAAGGCCGGGATCGGCACGCCCCAGGCGCGCTGGCGCGAGATGCACCAATCCGGGCGGCCTTCGAGGGCGGCGCGGATGCGGTTCTCGCCGGAAGCGGGGATCCACTTCACGTCGCCGACGGCGGCGAGGGCCTGCTTGCGCAGGTCACCGCGGTCGAGGCCGACGAACCACTGGTCGAGCGCGCGGAAGACGACGGGCGTCTTGGAGCGCCAGCAATGCGGATAGGAGTGCTCGAAGCTCTGCGCCTTGAGCAGCGCGCCCTTGGCCTTGAGGAGCTCGAGGACGGCGATGTTCGCCGGATTCTTGCCGTCCGTCTCGAGGACGGTGATGCCGACCAGCGCGGCCGGGACCTTGCCGTCGTCGGCGTAGGTGCCGTCGTCACGGACCGGGCAATAGGGCTCGAGGCCGTACTTGTTGCCGGTCTGGTAGTCTTCGAGGCCGTGGCCCGGAGCGGTGTGCACGCAGCCGGAACCGGCGTCGGTCGTGACGTAGTCGGCGAGGACGACGGGCGAAGGACGGTCGATGAACGGATGCTGCGGCTGCAGGCCTTCGAGCGCGCGGCCCTTGACCTTGAAGCCATCGGTGGCGCCTTCGAGCGCGCAGGCGGCGACGAACGCCTCACGCAGCGCGGAGGCGACGAGGAAGGAGCGGCCGCCATGGCGCACCTCGACGTATTCGAGGTCGGGGTGGACGGCGATCGCGAGGTTCGCGGGCAGCGTCCACGGCGTGGTCGTCCAGATGACGACGGAAAGCGGGTGCGCGGGCGCGAGCTGCTTGGCGGCGGGATCGGCGACGGGGAACGCGACCCAGATCGAGTGCGAGCGCTTGTCCTTGTATTCGATCTCGGCCTCGGCGAGCGCGGTCTGGCAAGGGATGGACCAATACACCGGCTTCTTGGAACGGTAGACCAGGCCCTTCTCGACGAAGCTCGCGAAGCCGGCGAGGATCTCGGCCTCGTAGGCGGGGTCCATCGTGCGGTATTCCGAAGCCCAGTCGGCGAGGATGCCGAGGCGCTTGAACTGGCCGCGCTGCTTCTCGATGTAGGCGGCGGAGAATTCGGCGCAGGCCTTGCGGACGCCGAGGGCGTCGAGCGACTGCTTCTTGGCCTGGAGTTCCTTCATCACCTTGTGCTCGATCGGCAGGCCGTGGCAGTCCCAGCCCGGGACGTACGGCGTGCGGAAACCGCGCATGGACTTGTAACGGAGGATGGAATCCTTGAGCAGCTTGTTGAGCGCCGTGCCGATGTGGACGTCGCCGTTGGTGAAGGGCGGGCCGTCGTGGAGGACGAAGGCGGGCTTGCCGGCGGCGCGGGCCTGGATCTTGCCGTAGAGGCCGTTGCGCTCCCAGTGGGCGATGCGGGCGGGCTCGCGTTCGGCCAGGCCGGCCCGCATGGGGAAGTCGGTCACCGGCAGGTTGAGGGTATCCTTGAGCTCTTCGGCCATTTTTGACGTGATAAAGTGGGTCGGTGAAGGGCGAACGCACCCCTCGGGGCGGGCAGGGTGAACGGCTGGGCCAGCGAGGCAAGGGCGGAGATGGGGTCCGACCCCCTTCCGGGCGGGGCGGGATTGACAGGGCGGAGGGGAAACGCACCAATGCAAGCCCATGGAAAACATGAAGCCCAAGCTCATCACCAAGCAGGCGGTCGTCATCGACCTCGTCCTGACGGTGGTCTTCTTCGTCTGGATCACCTCGATCCTCAAGAAGCATGTGCCCTGGTCCGAAGCCGGCGAAACCGCCGTCCTCCTCGGTGCGGCCTACTGCGGCGCCTGCCTGGCCGGCGTCTTCTGGATGGCCCTCAACCTCTTCCGCGTGACCTTGGCCGACCAGATGCTGCCGAAGTCGGCCGACGGCAAGCAGTCCAACTGAGCTTATTTCGCGGCCGGAGCCGCGACATTCATCGCCGCTTCGACTTCCCGACGCAGCTCGTCGGCCTGTCGCCGTTCCTGCTGATACTCGGCCCAGAGCGCGGCGAGCTCCTCCGGCTTGCCTTGCGGGAACCGCTCGAGCCAGGCGCCGAAGGTGCGCCAGGCGTTATGGTAGACCGGGTTCTGGCGGAGGATCTCCCGACGTAGACCGCCCAGGCGCGCCTGCAGGCTGGCCTGCACGGCGGCCAGCTGACGGTGCTTGGGCAGGTCGGCGCCCGCGATGAGTTCGTCGCCGGCGCCGAGGTCGAAGACGAAGCGCGAGATGTCGTCCAGCGATTCGGCGGATTCGCGCAGGCCGAGGCTGACGGGCGCGCGGGAAAGCAGGAGCTCGGCGCGATGCACGAGCCACCATTCGTCCGGCGACTTGGCCTGCGTGGCCAGCAGCTTGAGGACGGACTCGCCGTGCGCGGAAGCCACGAGGGCCTTCGCCTGCTCGGCGGGCGCGCCCAGCGTCTGCCGCAGCGCGCGCCAGAAAAGGAAAGCCTCCCGCGGCGGCGCCTTGCCGGCCACGATGTCCGCCAAAGGCGACGGGATCTCCTGCCGGCCTTCGCGATACCAGAAGTCGTTCATCGACGGACGCAGTTGCGCCAGCGCCTCGCAGGCCAGGGCTTGCGCGGCCCACGGTTCGCTCACGCCGGCCGGCTTGCCGCCGGCGAGGGCGACGCGCGCCAGCCAGCCGCGGGCGGCGGCTTCCGCGGCGCGGCCCGGCGCGACCAGACCGTCGCCCAGGCGGACGACCACGAGCACCGTGCCGCCGGCCACGCGCGTCTCCACCGGCGCGTAGCCGGGGACGTCGGCGACCTCGACCCGCGCCAGCGGCGGCGGGACGGGCGGCAGGTTGAGCGCGAATTCGAGGTGACGCTGCAAGGCCACGCAATGCGCGGCGACGAAGCTGACTTCCGGCAGTTTCTCGCCCGCGACGATCGCGATGGGCGTGTCGTTGGCGTAGACATGCGCCGGAGGCGGCGGCGCGGGCTCAGCCGCGGCCAACCATGCGCAGGCGGCCAGGACGCTCAGCATGTCAGACGCCGCCGAAGTGGCCTTCGTCGACTTCCAGCGGTTCGCCGCCGGAGATGTGCAAGGGCTCGCCCATCGGCGATTGGTCGTTCTTCCAGACCTCGACGGTGGCGGGCGCTTCCGGATCCGGAGAGATCCACTGCCAGCGACCGATGCCAAGGAAGCTCATCGGTACGCCCTTGTCCTGACTGAGGCCGGGACCGGTGCCGCGGACGAACGGCTTGTTGCCGATGCCGATCATGAGATTGACGATGAGCGCGGTGCCCGTGCCGGCGGCGGCGGGCTCGGTCGCGGCGGCGGGCGCCGGGGCGACTTCTTCCGACTCCAGCTCCAGCTCTTCGATGACTTCGTCCTCTGCTTCCTCCGATTCTTCGGACGCTTCCTCTTCGGGGGCTTCCGGAGCGGACAGGGACACGGCCTCCGTCTCCGGCGCCGTCACGGACGGGCTGCTAGGAGCGGAGGCCACCGGAGGGTTTGCGCGGAGCTCGCGCACCTCTTCGCGGAGGACCTCGACGGCGGCTTCGACCTTGTCGGCGGCCTTCTCGGCCTGCTTGGCGCTCTTCTTGATCTCGTCGCGGACGGATTTCAGTTCGGATTCGAGGGCCTGCGCGGCCTCGGCCTTCGCCTTGGCGGCGGCCTCATTGGCCTCGTCGGCGTCGGCGACCACGGCGCGGACCGTCGCGGCGAGCGCGTCGACCTTCTCGGCCAACTCGTCGAGCGCTTCGGTGGACTGGGCCGCGGCGGCGGCCTCCTGGGTCTTCTTCTCGAGGGCGGCGAGCGCGGCCTTGAGCGCGTTGATCTCGGCCGAGGCGCGCTGCGCCACCGCGGCGGCGGCGGCTTCGGCGGACTTCTGGGCGGACATCTCGACCTCGGCGATGCGGCGGCTGAGGGCTTCGTTGCCGGCGCGGACGTTGTCACGCTGCAGGTCGATCTCCTCGGCGAGCTTGGCGCGGAGACGGGCCTGCTCGGCCTGACGTTCGGCCTTGCTGCCGCCGTCCTGCAGGACCGGGATCACCACGATCAGCGAGGCCGCGAGGATGGCGCAGATCACCAGGAAGGTGTCGAGGCCGTCGCGCTTGTCGGGCATCGCGATCAGGATCGCGATCACCGCGATGAGGTCGGCGGCGACCAGGAACCATTTTTCTTTGAGCAGCTTCTCGAGTTCGCGGTTCATGTCGTGGGGTATGGGGTAAGGGAGGCTCAGCGCGGACGCTCCACGAAGCCGACCTTGCGGTTGACCTTGGAGAGCGTGCGGAAAGCGGTGGCCTGGGCCTGCTCGGCGCCGGACTTGAAGATGCGGTCGAGCTCGCCGCGGTCCTTGATGAGCTCGTCGTAACGCACGCGGACGGGGTCGAGCGTGGCGATCACGGCGTCGGCGACGGCCTTCTTGAAGTCGCCGTAACCCTTGCCCGCGAACTCGGCCTCGAGCGTGGCGACGGAGCGGCCGGTGCAGGCCGCCATGATCGAAAGCAGGTTGGTCACGCCCGGCTTGTCGGGGCCGGAACGGACTTCGGCGGACGAGTCGGTGACGGCGGACATGATCTTCTTGCGCACGTCCTCGGGGCGGTCGGTGATGAAGACCGTCGCGGCGTGGTTGGGGTCCGACTTCGACATCTTGGCGGTCGGGTCCTGCAGCGACATGATGCGCGAACCGACCTTGGAGATGAACGGTTCCGGCACCTTGAAGGTGTCGGAGTAGCGGTGGTTGAACTTCTCGGCCAGGTCGCGGGCGAGCTCGAGGTGCTGCTTCTGGTCGTCGCCGACCGGGACGAGCGAGGCGTTGTAGAGGAGGATGTCCGCGGCCATCAGGACCGGGTAGAACAGCAGGCCGGCGTCGACCGACTCCTGCTTGCGCGACTTGTCCTTGAACTGGGTCATGCGCTCCAGCTGGCCGAGCGGGCAGATACAGCCGAGGATCCAGGCCAGTTCGGTGTGGCCGATGACGTGGGACTGGACGAAGAGGCGGCTGCGGGCCGGGTCCAGGCCGCAGGCCACGTACTGGGCGAGGCAGGAGTAGGTGTTGTCCCGGAGCTGGGCCGGGACGTAGGGGACGGTGATGGCGTGCTGGTCGACGATGCCGAAATAGCACTCGTTATCGTCCTGCATCCGACCCCAGTTGAGCACCGCGCCGAGATAATTGCCGAGGTGCAGGCGACCGGTCGGCTGGGCGCAGGTCAGGACCACGGGCTTGGCGGGCTTTTTTTCGCTAGTTTCGCTCATTCCGGTCTCCCAGCGTGGCAAGGGGTCCGCCCCGCATCAAGCGGATTGGAGGCTCGGTGACGCTTGAAATGCAGGAGCCACCCGCCTACATAGACCTTCGCCCAATTCACCCCCACATGTCGCTCGCCCAAGTCGCCCCCCTCAGCACCCCGGCCCCGGCCGCCGCCCCGGCCGCCGTCCAGCCCGACCACTTCATCATCGGAGACCTCCACAAGGTCGTGGCCAAGGCCCCCGAGGACTGGGGCAGCATCATCATCCACGCCGTCGGCTTCATCGCCGTCGCCTACCTCGTCGGCTGGGTGGCCAACAAGCTGATGCGCTGGATCTCGACCAAGTTCGGCGCCAGCCCGATCGCCGAAGCTTCCGTCGCCGCCATCGGCAAGTCCCTGCCCTTCATCCTGCCGGCCTACACCCTGCTCTTCCTCATCAAGGACACCAAGCCCTACCTCGCCCACATCGGCTGGCTGAACTTCGCGGTCGTGAGCGGCACCTTCCTCTGCTCCCTCGCGCACACCGCCGCGGTCTTCTACCTGATGGCCATCCCGATCGCCTGGGCCCAGAAGATCGCCGACCAGACCGAGAACAAGCTGGACGACATCCTCGTGCCGATGTTCTCCACGGTCATCCGCATCACGGTCATCCTCGTCGGCGCCTTCAAGGCCATCTCGATCGTCGACCCGAAGTCCTCCGACGCGATCCTCGGCCTGCTGGCCGGCGCGGTCGTCGGCCTGGCCTTCGCCTCGCAGGACACGATCAAGAACGTCTTCGGCGCGGTCATGCTCATCGTCGACCAGCCCTTCACCCTCGGCGACGTGATCAACATCGGCAGCCATGAAGGCAAGGTCGAGTCGCTCGGCCTGCGCTCCACGACCATCATGATGCTCGACGGCCAGAAGCTCGCCATCCCGAACGGCGACCTCGCCACCCGAGCCATCGTCAACATCACCCGCCGCGACTTCATCCGCGCCCAGGACCTCGTGCACCTCGAGGCCAACACGCCGACGGAGAAGGTCCGCGAGGCCGTCGCCATCGTCCGCGAGCTGCTGGCCAACCACGAAGGCTACCAGCCCAGCCATCCGCCCCTCGTGCACGTGACCGAGTTCGCCGACTGGGCCGTCAACGTCCGCTTCATGTACTGGTACCACCCCGCCTCGGCCGCGAAGCAGCTGGAGTTCAACCAGCAGCTGATCCTCCGCATCACCGAACGGCTCCAGAAGGCGGACATCCGCCTCGCCGTCATGGGCACGCCGCAGAACCGCTGACCTTTCCTCCCATGCCTCTCATCGAAGCCAAGAACCTGTCCAAGTCCTACGGCGCCATCCGCGCCGTGCGCGACGTCTCCTTCGCCGTCGACCGCGGCGAGGTCGTCGGCTTCCTCGGGCCCAACGGCGCCGGGAAGTCGACCACGATGAAGATGCTCACCGGCCACCTCCGCGCCGACGCGGGTTCCGCGACGATCGCCGGACGCGACGTCGCCGAACAGGCCGTCGAGGCCAAGCAGCACCTCGGCTACTCGCCCGAAGGCGCGCCCGCCTACGGCGAGATGACCGTCCGCGAGTTCCTCCGCTTCGCCGCCGACCTCCGCGGCCTGGCCGACCCGGCCGAACGCGTCCGCCAGACGCTCGACCTCTGCCGCCTCAACGAAGTGGCCGCGCAGGCCATCGACACGCTCTCCAAGGGCTACCGCATGCGCGTCGGCTTCGCCCAGGCCGTGATTCATGACCCCGAGGTGCTCATCCTCGACGAACCGACCGACGGCCTCGACCCGAACCAGAAGTTCGAGGTCCGCCGCATCCTGAAGGAGATGGCCGCCCGCAAGGCCGTCATCGTCTCCACCCACATCCTCGAGGAAGTCGGCGAGCTCTGCACCCGCGTCATCGTGATCGCGAAGGGCGAAGTCCGCTGCGACGAGTCCCGCGACCAGTTCCTCGCGCGCGGCGCCGACCTCAACGCCGTCTTCCGCCAGCTCACCGCCTGACCTTACCGCCATGTCCGCCTCCGCCCCTTCCGCCTCGCCCGGCCTCAAGCCCTTCGCGGCGATGCTCCGCCGCGAGTTCGCCGGCTACTTCCGCACGCCCCTGGCGTACGTCTTCCTCGCGGTCTTCAACGCCTTCGCGGTGTCGCTCGCGTTCTTCGTCGGCGGCCTCTACGAATCCGGCGTCGCCAGCCTGGACCGCTTCTTCCTCTACCACCCGTGGCTCTGGGCGTTCCTCGCCCCCGCGGCCGGCGCCCGCCTCTGGGCGGAGGAGCGCCGCCAAGGCACCATCGAGCTGCTGCTCACCTGGCCGATCACGGTCTGGCAGGCCGCGCTCGGCAAGTTCCTCGCCGCCTGGCTCTTCCTCGCCTGCGCGTTGCTCATGACGGTGCCCGTCGCCCTCACGGTCGGCTGGCTCGGCGAACCTGACTGGGGCGTGATCGTCGCCGGCTACGCGGGCTCGCTGCTCTGCGCCGGCGCCTGCCTCGGCATCGCCGCCATCGCCTCCGCGCTCACGCGCAGCCAGGTGATCGCCTTCGTCACGGGCTTCCTCGCCTGCTTCGTCCTCGTGCTCGTCGGCTACGGCGTGTTCGACGAGCTGCTGTCCGGCGTCCTCGGCTCCGGCAGCGTCGACGAGATCCGCCGCCTCGGCCTCTGGCGCAACCTCGAACCCTTCACGCTCGGCCTCCTGGACGTCCGTCCGGTCGCCTACTTCCTCTCGGTGGCCTTCGCCGGCCTCGGGCTCAGCACCATCATCGTCGAACGCCGCTAACCGGAACCCCGCCATGAACCGCTCCCAAGCCCTGCTCGCCGCCTTCGCCGTCCTCGCGGCCGCCTTCTTCGTCAACCTGATCTTCGGTTCCTTCGGCGCCCGCGCCGACCTCACCGCCGACCGCACCTTCACGCTCTCGCCCGGCTCGAAGCGCATCATCACCAAGCTCGACGAGCCGGTGACGCTCGAGTTCTTCGTCAGCCGCTCCGACGTGAAGCTGCGCCCGCAGCTGGAAAGCTACTCGCGCCGCGTCGAGACGCTCCTCCGCGAATACGTCGCGGCCTCCGGCGGCAAGGTGAAGCTCGTCGTCACCGACCCGCGTCCCGACACCAAGGAGGAACAGCGCGCCCAGCGCCACGGCCTCGCCGCGCTGCGCGCCGCCCAGGGCAGCGCCTACCTCGGCCTCACCGCCCAGCAGGCCGACACCGTCAAGGTGCTGCCGGTGTTCGATCCGTCGCGCGAGAAGTTCCTCGAGTTCGACGTGTCGAAGCTCATCGCCTCGGCCTCCCGCCTCGACCGCCCGAAGCTCGCGCTGATCAGCTCGCTCCCGATCAGCAACCAGATGCCCCAGGGCGGCGACCAGCAGGCGAGCCCCGCCGACCTCCTCCTCGCCGAGCTCGGCCAGACCTTCGACGTCGTGACGCTCAACACCACGGCCAAGGAGCTGCCCGCCGGCGTCGCCGTCGTGGCCCTCGTCCACGCCCACCACATCGACGAGCAGCTCGCGTACGCGGTCGACCAGTTCCTCCTCGCGGGCGGACCGGTCTTCGCCGCCGTCGACCCGCTCTCGCGCATCCAGAAGTTCTCGCAGGGCAACATGCCCTTCATGATGGCGCCGATGGCCATGACCGCCGCGAGCGACCCCGCGCTGCTCCGCGCCTGGGGCGTCAACGTCGAGCTGGACGCCGTCACGGCCGACGCCGCCACCTCCGTCACGATCCGCGGCTCGCGCGGCGAACCCGTGCAGTATCAGGCGGCCTTCGCCTCGGGCCCCGCGTCGTTCTCCAAGGACTCGCCGCTCACCAGCGACCTCCGCGAGCTGGCCTTCATGGAAGCCGGCGCGATCTCGCTCATCTCCGGCGCCGAGAAGCGCCTGAAGCTCGACGCGCTGGTCACGCAGTCCGGCCCCGGCGTGGGCTCGCTCCCGACGATGTCGGCCAACGCCGGCCCCTTCGAGAAGGTCGCCCTCGGCTTCAAGCCCGACGGCAAGCCGCGCGTCCTCGTGGCCTCGGTCACCGGCGACTTCGTCACCGCCTTCCCGAAGGGCGCGCCCGCGCCCGGCAAACCCGAGCCGACGCCGCCCGGCCAGCCGCCGGCGCCCGTCGCCAAGCCCCACCCGGGCCCGCACCTCGCAACCAGCAAGAAGCCGGGCCGGCTCTTCGTCGTCGCCGACTCCGACTTCATGATGGACCCCTTCACGATCCGCCAGCGCCAGGTCGGCGGCCAGACCAGCATCGAGCCGATCAACGACAACTTCGGCTTCGTCATCAACACGCTCGAGACCCTCGGCGGCAGCGATGAGCTGGTCAGCCTCCGCTCCAAGGGCACCTCGATGCGCCCCTTCAAGCGCGTGCAGGACCTCGAGCGCGCGGCGCAGGTCCACTACCAGGCCAAGCTCGACGAGATCGAGCGCCGCCTGGAGGAGGCCAACACGAAGATCACCGAGCTGTCCAAGCAGACCGGCGGCGTCACCGCCAAGGGCATCGTCATCACGCCCGCGATGCAGAGCGAGATCGAGAAGTTCCAGACCGTGGCCGACAAGCTCTCCGAGGAACGCCGCGTGATCCGCCGCGGCCTCAGCGAAGACGTCAACTCCCTCGGCCGTCGCCTGCAGATCCTGAACCTGCTCGCCGGCCCCGCCCTCGCCCTGCTCTTCGGGCTGCTCTACACCCTGGCCCGCCGCCGCAAGACCTCGTAATCCGCCATGCGCCACAAGACCCTGCTCATCGCCACGCTCATCCTCGGACTGGCCGCCCTCGCGCTGGTCCGCCTGAACCGCGAGCAGCCCGCCGCCGACGGCGGCAAGCAGCCGCTCGTCGCGACCGCGACGCTCGACCAGCTGAAGTCCTTCACCGTTAAGGCCGGCAACAAGAGCGTCACGCTCGAGAAGTCCGCCGACGGCTGGACGGTGAAGGAAAAGCTCTCGCTCCCGGCCGACGTCGAGAACCGCCTGCAGCCGCTAATCCGCGGCCTGCAGAAGGCGAACAACCTCGGCCAGCTCACCGCCAACCCGAAGCGCCTCGAACGCCTCGGCCTGACCGACTCCTCGGTCGCGCTGACTTCCGCGGACGGCAAGACGACGACGATCCAGTTCGGCAAGCAGACCGAAGACGGCGTCGGCGCCAGCGCCCGCCTGCAGGGCCAGGACTTCGCCGTGCGCACCGACTTCACGGGCTACCTCGAAGGCGACGCCACCTCGTGGGTCGACTTCAACCTGTTCGTCGCCCCGCCCGCCGAGATCAAGTCGGTCGCCTTCCGCTGGAAGGACGGCCAGGCGGAGTTTTCGCGTCAGGCCAAGGGCGTGCCCTTCGAAGGCAAGCAAGGCTCCGTCGAGGACATCGTGATGACGCTGGCGACCGTCCGCGCCGCCGACGCCGTCGCCCTCGACGACAAGGAGGCCGCCCAGGCCGCCCGCGCTTCGCAGGTGAAGCTGACGCTCTTCGACGGCTCCGCGGTCACGCTGACCTTCGCCAAGGCCGCCACGGCCAAACCGAACGAACAGCCGAAGACCTTCGTGCGCGTGGAACACTCCGACCCCAAGCACCCGGCGAACGCCCTGGCCAAGAAGGCCGTGTTCGTCGCCGCGCCTTGGCTCGCCGAGCAGGTCCCCGGTTCCCTCGCCGACTTCAAGAAGGGCCAGCAGCCCGCGCCGGAGCCCGTCGCGCCGCCGATCCCGATTCCCGGTCCCGCCCCGGCGATCATCACTTCGCCCGATATTAAGGTCAAATAAGGGCCTTTTCGCAAAAGCCCTTGCCTCCCGAGGCGAGGGCTTTTTTGTGTCTGCTCCGATGGCCGCCGCCGAATCCCAGTCCCTCAGCACCTACCTGCCCGCCCTCGTGCAGGTCGCCCTGGGCCTCTCGATCCCCGCGATCATCCTGATCGCCAGCCACGTCTTCGGCCAGCGCGCCAAGGGCAACTACATCAAGGACAAGGCCTACGAATGCGGCCTGCCGATGGAAGGTAAGCCCCACCCCCGCTTCGCCGTGAAGTTCTACGTGACGGCGATGCTCTTCATCCTCTTCGACATCGAAGTCGTCTTCCTCGTGCCCTGGGCCCTCGTCTACCGCGAGTTCCTCGCCGCCGGCATCGCCATCACGGCCGCCACGGCGGTCTTCCTCGGCGTCCTCGTGCTCGGCCTCGCCTACGAGTTCAAGCGCGGCGCGCTGGAGTGGGAGAAGTAAGCCTCGGCGAACGACCACGAAAAAGGCGCCCGCTCGGGCGCCTTTTTCTTTGCCTGCCACCGAAGCTCAGGGGCCGCAGATGCCGCAGCCGCCGGGCAGCTCGCGGAAGAAGTCATGCCCCTTGTCGTCGACGAGGATGAACGCGGGGAAGTCGACGACTTCGATCTTCCAGACGGCCTCCATCCCGAGCTCCGGATAATCGATGACCTCGACCTTACGGATGTTCTCCTGCGCGAGGATGGCGGCCGGGCCGCCGATGGAGCCGAGGTAGAAGCCGCCGTGCGCCTTGCAGGCGTTGGTGACGGTCTCGCCGCGGTTGCCCTTGGCGATCATGACCAGCGAGCCGCCGTGCTTCTGGAAGAGTTCGACGTAGCTGTCCATGCGGCCGGCGGTCGTCGGGCCGAACGAACCCGAGGCCATGCCGGCGGGCGTCTTGGCCGGACCGGCGTAGTAGACGGGATGGTCCTTGATGTACTGCGGCAGGCCTTCGCCCTTCTCGAGGCGTTCGCGGATCTTGGCGTGCGCGATGTCGCGCGCGACGACGAGCGTGCCGGTGAGCGCGAGGCGCGTGGTGACGGGATGCTTCGAGAGCTCGGCGCGGATGTCCGCCATGGGACGGTTGAGGTCGATCTTCACGACCTTGGTGGCGTCGGCATGCTTGCGCGCCTCGGCCGGGATGAAGCGGCCGGGGTCCGTCTCGAGCTGCTCGATCCAGATGCCGTCCTTGTCGATCTTGGCCTTGGCGTTGCGGTCCGCGGAACAGGAGACGGCGAGGCCGATGGGGCAGGAAGCGCCGTGGCGCGGCAGGCGGACGACGCGCACGTCGAGGGCGAACCACTTGCCGCCGAACTGCGCGCCGATGCCGAGCTGGTGGGCGACCTTGAGGAGCTCGGCTTCGAGCGCGGTGTCGCGGAAGGCGCGGCCATGCTCGTTGCCCGAGGTCGGCAGCGCGTCGTAGTAATGGGTCGAGGCCAGCTTCACGGCCTTCATCGTCGCTTCGGCGGAGGTGCCGCCGATGACGAACGCGAGGTGGTACGGCGGGCAGGCCGCGGTGCCGAGCGACTGCATCTTCTCGGTCAGGAACTTGACGAGGGACTTCGGATTCAGGACGGCCTTGGTCTCCTGGTAGAGGTAGCACTTGTTCGCGGAACCTCCGCCCTTGGCGACGAAGAGGAACTCGAACTTCGCGCCGCTGACGGCGGCGATGTCGATCTGCGCGGGCAGGTTCGTGCCGGTGTTCTTCTCCGTGTAGAGGTCGAGCGGGGCGAGCTGCGAGTAGCGCAGGTTGTTCTGCGCGTAGGCCTGGTAGACGCCGAGCGAGAGGGCTTCGGCGTCGTCCCCGCCGGTCCAGACCTGCTGGCCCTTCTTGGCGGTCACCTGCGCCGTGCCGGTGTCCTGGCAGAACGGCAGCACGCCCTTCGCGGCGACCTCGGCGTTGCGCAGCATCGCGAGCGCGACGGCGCGGTCGTTGTCGCTGGCTTCCTTGTCGGCGAGGATCGCGGCCACCTGCTCGAGGTGCTCGGTGCGCAGGTAGAAATTGATGTCATGCAGCGCCTGGTTGGCGAGCAGCGTGAGGGCTTCCGGGGCGACCTTGAGCACGGGCTTGCCGTCGAACTCGGCGACCGAGACGTGCTCCTTGGTGAGCAGGCGATACTTCGTCGTATCGGCGCCCAGCGGGAAGGGTTCCTGGTAATGGAAGGGAGAGGCCATCGCCGCCAACATACGGGACAGGGTCCTGCCCGCAAACGGAAACAGGTCAGCGCGCGGGCATCGCCGCGGGCGCGCCGATCCGCACGTCGCCGAGGAGCGCGCCTTCGGCCAGGTCGACCGACACCAACGCGAGCCCGGCATCACCGGCCGCCGAACGCACGGTGCCGACGACCTTGCCTTCGGAATTCTTCAGCTCCAAGCCGACGGCTACCGGACCGGCGACACGCCGGAGGACGCGCCGCAACGAGCCCATGGACTGGATGCGGGCCATGACTTCCTGCCCGAGGTAGCAGCCCTTGGTGTAACTGACCCAGGCGTCGAGGCCGCACTCCTGCGGGAATTCGTTGGCGCCGCAGTCCGCGGGCACCGCCGGCACGCCGGCGTGGATCCGGGCGGCATCCGGCACGGCGACGGAGGCCAGCTCGCCCGGCGCGGACGTATCGGGCGACGTCAGCACGTCCCACGCGGCGACGCCGAATCGTTTCGTCGCGAAGACCTTCGCGCCCGCGACCTTCGGTTCGTCGCCCCAGGCGAACCAGCGACGCCAGGCCGAGGATTCGTCCGTCGCGACGACGTCGTCGGCGATGACGTTCGCGGTCACGACGGCGATGAGGTCGGCCGCGGAAAGGTGCGGGCAGAGCAGCAGGAAGGATCCGTCGGCCTCCTTGGCGACGACCGTGTGCGCCAGCACCCGGCCCTTGCGGTTGAGCCAGAGCGCGTCGGTCAGGGCGACCGAGCGCAGGTCCGCCGAGCACTGACCTTGCAGGAAAGCCGCCGCGTCCTCGCCCGTCACGCGGACGACCGCGGTCTCAGCTGGCGCGCAGGACGTGGCCATCAGAGCGTCGCCCAAAGCAAGGCGATGCCATGCAACGCCAGGTTCGCGTAGATCGCCGCCATCACGTCATCGAGCACGATGCCGAAACCTCCGGGGAGCTTCTCGAGCGCCTTGATGCCGAACGGCTTCGTGATGTCGAACAGGCGGAACAGCAGGAAACCGAGGAGGATGAGCAGCAGCGAGGACTTCCCGTGGTGCACGTAAGGATTGAAAAGGAACACCAGCGGCATCGCGGCGAACTCGTCGAGGATGACCTCGGACGGGTCCTTCTTACCGATGAAGGCGGCGGCCACGCCGCAGACCAGGATCGCCATCAGGACGACGAGGGCATCGAAGAGGAACTCATGCGGGCCGCCCTTCGCATGCGCGAGGCGGACGACGACCGCCCACCAGAGCAGGCCGGCCGCGGAGCCCCAGGTGCCCGGCGCCTTCAGGCGTCCGAGCGGTCCGAGCGTCGCGATCTGGACGATCATGAAGACAGGCCCGGGAGGTGGCGACGGTGACGGATCAGGTAGCTGGCGCCGGAGACCACGGTCAGCACCACCGACAGCCAGAAGAGCGCCGTGATGATCACTTCCCAGTTCTGGTGCCATTCGGCGGAAAGATTCCAATGCGTCTCATACGCGCGCAGGCCGATGAGGTGGCCGATGGCCAGGATCTGCAGGAAGGTCTTGATCTTGCCGAGGCCCTCGGCCTCGAGGACCTGGCCCGAAGCGGCGGCCACGAGACGCAGGCCGGTGATCAGGAATTCGCGGATGATGATGAGCATCACGCCGAAGGACGTGTAGAGCACCGTCGCGGCGTCCGGATTGAGGCGGACGTTATGCTCGTTGACGCGGGCGACCGGCAGGCAATCGATGGCGGCGAGGCCGACCAGCAGGCCGAGGATGAAGATCTTGTCGACCAAGGCGTCCATCAGGCGGCCGAAGTCGGTCACGGCGTCCAGCTTGCGGGCGATCCAGCCGTCGAAGATGTCGGTCAGGGCGGCCAGGATGAAGAGCGCCAAGGCCGCGCTGGCCCAGACGCCGCCCCAGTAGGTCAGCAGCGTGATGAGGAAGATGGCGGGCAGGCGGGCGGCCGTCAGGAGGTTGGGAAGATGCCTAAGAAGACGCATGCGGGCTTGCGGAAAGGATGTTCCCGACCGAGAGTGTGCCGCAACAGGAAAACGATGTCCCGCCCCCAACGCATCGCCGTCTACCCCGGCACCTTCGACCCGGTCACGCTGGGACATCTGGACGTCCTCCGTCGCGCTTCCCGGCTCTTCGATCAGGTGATCGTCGCCGTGGCCGCCAGCGACAGCAAGCACCCGTGGTTCTCCGTCGAGGAGCGCCTCGGCATGGCCCGCCAAGCCTGCAAAGGCATCCGGAACGTGAAAGTCCTCGAACTCGAAGGCCTGACCGTCGAGTTCGCCCGGAAGCACAAGGCCGCCGCCATCATCCGCGGCCTCCGCAAATTCAGCGATTTCGAGTTCGAATTCGACCTGGCCCACGCCAACCGCCTGATGGCCCCCGAGATCGAGACCGTCATCCTGATGCCCAGCCAGGACCAGTTCGTGACCTCCTCCAGCTTCGTGAAGGACATCGCCCGCCATAAGCTCTCCCAGGCCGCGGCCTTCGTCCCCCGGTGCGTCCTGCCCCATCTGCGCAAAAGACTGGCTGAAAAGGCCTGAAAACGGCCTGCCTCCGCTGTTGACCGTGGGGGGTAGTTCTATTTGCTCCGACTTTCCCCCCGCGGCATCCGCCGACCGGGGGCCTCCTCCCCTTTCATACATACCATGGACATCAAAATCCAAGAAACCAACCCGACCCGCCGCTCCGTCACCGTGACGGTCCCCGCCGCGACCGTCGCCGCCGCCGAGAAGGAAGTCGTCAAGGGCTTCTCTCGCGAAGCCGCCCTCCCCGGCTTCCGCCCGGGCAAGGCCCCCGAGGCCATCGTCCGCCAAAAGTACGGCAAGCAGATCGCCGACGAGGTCAGCCAGCGCCTCCTCTCCCAGGGCTACGAACGCATCCAGCAGGAGAAGTCCTTCACGATCTACACCGTCGCCGACGTCCAGCGCGAAGCCGGCTCCGGCGCCGACGCCGTCTTCCGCTACGAAGTCGACGTGGTCCCTGATTTCAAGACCCCCGACTGGAAGGCCGTCAAGGTCCCGGTCGAGGCCGTCGCCGTCACCGACGCCGACATCGAAGAGCACCTGAAGAAGATCCTCGAACAGCGCGCCCGCTACGAGAAGACCGAAGACGCCGCCGCCAAGGGTGACTACGTCCGCATCGGCTACGTCGGCACCGTCGACGGCAAGCCCGTCGCCGAAGTCGACGCCGAGGCCAAGTCCTACGGCAGCGCCGAATCCACCTGGGAAGAAGCCGGTGCCGAAGGCGCCGCCGTCGCCGTCCCCGCCATCGCCCAGGCCGTGATCGGCCTCAAGGCCGGCGCCACGACCCAGGCCGAATACGTCTTCCCCGCCACCCATGAGCGCGAAGCCCTCCGCGGCAAGAAGGTGTCCTACGCCATCACCGCCAGCGAAGTCCGCCGCAAGGAGATCCCCAAGGTCGACGAAGCCTTCTGCAAGGCCGTCGGCGTGAAGGACGAAGCCGACCTCCGCGACCAGCTCCGCAAGGGCATCGAAGGCTCCAAGAAGCAGGCCGCCGAGACCGCCCGCCGCGAAAAGGCCGTCGACGCCCTCCTCGCCGGCCAGGACTTCCCCCTGCCGGAATCCGCCATCCTCTCCGTCGCCCAGGGCCTCTTCTACCAGTACGCCGAGATGCGCCTGCGCAACGGCACCAAGCCCGAAGAGCTCGAGACCCAGCGCGACGACATCCTCGCCGAGGCCAAGAAGGCCGCCGCGCTCCGCGTCCGCGCCCAGTTCGTCCTCTCCCGCATCGCCGAAGAGCTCAAGCTCGAGGTGACCCGCGAAGAGCTCGGCTCCGCGATCATGCAGGCCGCCCAGGCCAGCCAGACCCAGCCCGAAAAGCTGGTGAAGGACCGCCAGCGCCTCGCCGAGCTCCGCCGCGACGCCCTCCTCAACAAGGCCCTCGACGCCGTCCTCGCGGGCGGAGTCGCCGCCTGAGGTTGAGATTTCGCCCATTCCGGGCACAGTCCTCCTCGCACCACCATGTCCTACATCATCCCTAACGTCGTCGAACGCGACGCCCGTGGCGAACGAGCCTGGGACATCTACAGCCGCCTCCTCAAGGACCGCATCATCTTCATCGGCTCGCCGATCTACGACGACGTGGCCAACGCGGTGATCGCCCAGCTGCTGTTCCTGCAGATGGAGGACCCGAAGAAGGACATCTCGATCTACATCAACTCCCCCGGCGGTTCCATCACCGCGGGCATGGCCATCTACGACACGATGAACTTCCTGTCGTGCGAGGTGAACACCTACTGCATCGGCCTCTCGGCCAGCATGGCCACCGTCCTCCTCGCCGCCGGCACCAAGGGCAAGCGCCACGCGCTCCCGAACTGCCGCGTGATGATCCACCAGCCCAGCGGCGGCGCCACCGGCCAGACGTCCGACATCTCGATCGCCGCGAAGGAGATCCTCCGCTGGCGCGACACGCTCAACCACGTCCTCGCCAAGCACAGCGGCAAGACGCCGGAAGAGCTCCAGCGCGACTCCGACCGCGACTTCTACATGACGGCCGAGCAGGCGAAGGCCTACGGCCTCGTCGACCACGTCGTCGCGCCCAAGCCGGGCCGCGCCTAAGCGTATGGCCGGCGACCGCGCCGAGAGCTGCTCCTTCTGCGGCAAGCCCGCCGCCCAGGCCGGCAAACTGATCGCCGGCCCCGGCGGCGTCGGCATCTGCGACGCCTGCGTGGGCACCTGCGGCCGCCTCCTCGAACGCGAGAAGTCCCGCGACGGCAAGCCGTCCGCCGCCGCCGGCGGTCCCGCGATGCAGGAAGCCCCGGCGAAGCACCCGCTCGCGCCGATCAAGCTCATCGCGCCGACCCAGCTCCGCCTCGAGCTCGACGCCCACGTCATCGGCCAGGCCCACGCGAAGAAGGTCCTCTCCGTCGCCGTCTTCAACCATTACAAGCGCCTCAACGACCGCCTCACGAAGGCCACCGCGGCCCAGGCCGGCGACCTCGCCGACGTCGAGCTCGACAAGAGCAACGTGCTGCTGATCGGCCCGACGGGCACCGGCAAGACGCTCCTCGCCCGCTCGCTCGCGCGCATGCTCGACGTGCCGTTCGCGATCGCCGACGCCACGACCCTCACCGAGGCCGGCTACGTCGGCGACGACGTCGAGACGGTCATCCTCCGCCTCCTGCAGTCCGCCGACATGGACGTCGAACGCGCCCAGCGCGGCATCGTGTTCATCGACGAGATCGACAAGATCGGCCGCAAGTCCGACTCGGCCTCGATCACGCGCGACGTCTCGGGCGAAGGCGTGCAGCAGGCGCTCCTGAAGCTCCTCGAGGGCACCGTCTGCAACGTCCCGCCCGCCGGCGGCCGCAAGCACCCGGAGCAGCAGTGCATCCGCGTCGACACGTCCGACATCCTCTTCATCTGCGGCGGCGCCTTCGCCGGCCTCGACCGCATCATCGCCCGCCGCGGCGGCGCGAAGTCCCTCGGCTTCGTCCCCCCGCAGAACGACCAGCCTTCCCTCTCGGCCGAGCAGATCGTCGCCGGCCTCCAGCCCGAGGACCTGTTCTCCTTCGGCATGATCCCGGAGTTCGTCGGCCGCCTGCCGGTCATCTCGGTCCTCGAGCCCCTCGACCGCGAGGCCCTCATCCGCATCCTGACCGAACCGCGCAACGCCGCGACGAAGCAGTACCGCAAGCTCTTCGCCCTCTCGGGCATGTCGCTCGAGTTCAGCCGCGAAGCCCTCGAGGCCGCCGCCGACAAGGCGCTCGCCCTCGGCACCGGCGCTCGCGGCCTCCGCTCCGTCCTCGAAGGCGTGCTGCTCGACACGATGTACGCGCTGCCCGAAGCCGTCCCCGGCACGAAGTTCACGGTGACGGCCGAAGCGATCCGCGGCGAGAAGCCGGTCACGGTCGCCGCGCCGAAGAAGAAGGCTTCCTGATTCCCATGCTCGCCTATCCGGCCATCGATATCCGCGGCGGTCGCTGCGTCCGCCTCAGCCAGGGCCGCGACGACGCCCGCACCGACTACTACAAGGACCCGGTCGAACCGGCCCTCGTCTTCGCCCAGGCCGGCGCGGCGTGGATCCATGTCGTCGACCTCGACGGCGCCTTCGGCGGCGCCCCGCTCAACCTCCCGACGCTCCAGCGCATCGCCGCGCTCGGACCGAAGATCCAGTTCGGCGGCGGCATGCGCGACCGCGCCACGGCCGAAGCCGCCTACGCCGCCGGCGCCAGCCGCGTCGTCATCGGCACGCGCGCCGCGACGGATCCCGCCTTCCTGCGCGAGATGGCCAAGGCCCACGGACCCCGCCTCGCGGTCGGCATCGACGCCAAGGACGGCCTCGTCGCCGTCAAAGGCTGGACGGCCGTCACCGCCCTCAAGGCCACGGAGTTCGCCAAGGAAGCCGGCGAGCTCGGCGTCTCGACGGTGATCTACACCGACATCGCGACCGACGGCATGCTCACGGGCCCGAACTGGCATTCGCTCGAAGCGGTGCTCAAGGCCTGCCCTTGCGGCGTCATCGCCTCCGGCGGCGTGTCCGGTACGGCGGACGTCGCGCGCCTCGCCGAGATGGCCAAGGCCTACCCGAACCTCGTCGGCGCCATCGTCGGCAAGGCGCTCTACGAAGGCCGCTGCGACGTCGCGGGCCTGCTCAAGGCGACCGGCGAACGCTAAGTCCCGCGGAAGCGGCGCCCGCCGCCCTTCCGATGCTTGCCAAGCAGGCACCCCCGCCCAACATCGGCCATCCATGGCCCTGTTTCGCCCTCTCTCCGCGCTGTTCGCGACGCTGTTGCTCGCCGGCGCGGGCGTCGGCGCGGCCGAAGAGCCGCCGCTGACGGTCGAGACGATCGTCGCCAAGGCGCAGGCGGCCCTGACAGCCGACGTCGCCTCCCTGGCGAAGGTGAAGACGCTGCGGATGGAATTCACGGCGATCGACCCCAAGGGCAAGGCGATGAACACGACCACGCTCACGCTCGCCGAAGGCGGCTACCGCCTCCAGAGCACCGCCGACCGCGACCGCGGCTTCGAAGCGGCGGTCTGCGCCGGCCGCCTCGACGGCTGGACGACCAGCCGCGCCGACGCCCTCGCCCGCCGTTCGGTCCGCCCGGTGCCGTTCGAGGAATTCAAGCGCCTCAAGGACATGGGCCGCGACGACCTGGCCTTCTTCTCCCTACCCGCCCCGGGCGTCGGCAAGGCCACCTACCAAGGCCTCGCCGAAGTCGACGGCCGCAAGACCCACGCGGTCGAATACGCCTACGCGAGCGGCTTCCGCCTCACGCGCCACTTCGACGCCAAGACCTTCGAGCTCGTCGCCTCCGACCAGCTGACCCCGAAAGGCGAACGCCAGCGCCAGAAGGTCGAGGCCTTCGTGAAGGTCGACGGCATCAGCTTCCCGGCGAAGGAGACCGTCTTCGTCGCCGACCAGAAATCCGGCGAGGTGACCTACGACCGCATCGCGATCAATCCGTCCCTCCCGATCGGCACCTTCGACTTCCCTTCCTTCTGAGCCCATGACCCTCCTCCGCACCAGCGACAAGGACTTCCGCACCAAGCTCCGCGCCTTCGTCGGCACGGGCGAAGCCGCCCCTGACGTCCGCGCCGCCGTCGCCGCCATCATCGCCGACGTGAAGGCCCGCGGCGACATCGCGGTCCTCGACTACACGGCGAAGTTCGACCACGCGAAGCTGACGGTCCGCCAGATCCGCGTCCCGCTCAAGGAGCTCGAGAAGACCGCCGCCAACCTCGACCCGGCGAAGAAGAAGTCCTTCGACGAAGCCGCGAAGTGCGTCACGGCCTTCCACGTCCGCACCCTGCCCAAGGGCTGGACGGCCAAGAACCCGCACGGCGCCACGGTCGGCGAACGCCACCATGCCATCCGTCGCTGCGGCCTCTACATCCCCGGCGGCCAGGTCCCTCTCGTCTCCACGGTGCTGATGACCGCGCTGCCCGCCAAGGTCGCCGGCGTCCCGGAGATCTGCGCCTGCACGCCGCCCGGACCGGACGGCAAGATCAACCCCGACATCCTCGCCGCCCTCTACCTCTGCGGCGTCCGCGAAGTCTACGCGATCGGCGGCGTCCAGGCCGTCGCCGCGATGGCCCTCGGCACGAGCACGGTCACGCCGGTCGACAAGATCTTCGGCCCGGGCAACGCCTTCGTCACCGAAGCCAAGCGCCAGGTCTTCGGCCTCGTCGGCGTCGACCTGCTGCCCGGCCCCAGCGAGGTGATGATCGTCGCCGACCGCACCGCCAACCCGGAATGGGTCGCGGCCGACCTCTGCGCCCAGGCCGAACACGGCAGCGGCAAGGAGAAGCTCTACCTGGTGACGGAGACCGAAGCCTTCGCCGACAAGTGCCTCGCGGCCGCCCGCGCGCAGTCCGCCACGCTCTCGCACGGCGAGAAGATCCGCAAGGCGCTCGACGCCAAGGTCTGCGTGATCCTGGTCCCGAAGATCGAGGACGCCGCCGAAGCCGCCAACCTCGTCGCGCCCGAACACCTCGAGCTGATGGTCGCCAAGGGCAAGCTCGCCAAGCTCTCCGCGCAGATCACCACCGCCGGCGCCATCCTCCTCGGCGGCCACACGCCGACGGTGCTCGGCGACTTCACCGCCGGCCCGAGCCACACCCTGCCCACCGGCGGCACGGGACGTTTCTTCAGCGGCCTGCGCGTCGCCGACTTCCTCCGCCGCACGAGCCTGGTGCAGTATGACCCGGCCTCCCTCAAGAAGGCGGCCGGCGTGGTCGACGCGTTCGCGCGCATGGAGCGTCTCGACGCCCACGGCCGTTCGCTGAAGCTCCGCCTCTGACCGCCGGTCAGTCGACGAGCGTCCGCATCACTTCCGCGTGCAGCTTCGGCGCCGCGGCGATGATGTTGCCCGCCTTGACGGGATCGCCGCCGTCCCAGGAAGTCACGACCGCGCCGGCGCCGCGCAGGACGGGCAGCACGGGGACCAGGTCCCACGGATTCATGATCGGGTCGGCGACGACGTGCGCGCGGCCGGCCGCGACGAGGAGGTGGCCGTAGCCGTCGCCCCAGGTGCGCACATGGGCGACGCTGTCGGCGAAACGGTTCCAGCGGACGCCGCGATGCAGGCGGCGGACGTTGTCGAGGTCGGTGCTGACGACGACGGCTTCCTTCAGCGGCGCCTCGGCCACGCGCACGGGACGGCCGTTGAGCTCGCAGGTGCGGTTGTCGCCGATGATGCGCTCGCCGAGGATCGGCTGATCGATGAGCCCGAGCACGGGCTTACCTTCGTAGCGCAGGCCGATGAGGGTGACGTAGAGCGGGACGCGGGAAAGGAACGACTTGGTGCCGTCGATGGGGTCGAGCACCCAGCAATGCTCGGCGTCGACGTTCTCCGGGCCGAACTCCTCGCCGAGGATGCCGTGGTCGGGATACGCGGCCTTGATGGCCGCGCGCATCTGGCGCTCGGCCTCCTTGTCGGCGACGGTGACGGGCGTGCCGTCGGACTTGAACTCGACCTCGGTCTCGACCCGCGCGTGCGCCGCGACCAGGACCCGGCGGGCGATGTCCGCGAGTTTCTCGGCGAAGGCCTTGAGCTCTTTCTGGCGCGCTTCCGGAAGCATGACCCAGAGGTAAGCCCGGACCGCCCCCGCTCCAAGCGAAAAGCCCCGCGCAGGCTTGAATCAGGGTCGCGGCGGTGAAGACTCCGCCCATGCGGCTCACCCCTTGGCTCCTCGGCCTGCTGTCCGTCGTCGCGACCGATCTCGGCGCGGCGCCCTGCCGTGTCGAGGTCGTGGAACAAGGCGACGGCTGGCCGGTCCCCGGCGTCGAGCTCCGCACGGTGCACGGCGTGCGCTTCGTCTCGGATAACGCCGGGCTGATCGCGCTCGACCTGCCCGAACTCATGGGCCGTGAGACCTGGTTCACGGTCGTCGGCCACGGCTACGACGTGAAGCCCGACGGGTTCGGCTACCAAGGCGTGCGCCTCACGCCCGCCGCCGGCCAGACGCTCAAGGTCACGGTCACCCGCACGAACCTCGCGCGCCGTCTCGGCCGCCTCACCGGCGCCGGCCTCTTCGTCGAAGCCCAGAAGCTCGGCGAACAGGCCGACTGGAAAGAAAGCGGCGTGCTCGGCGCCGACAGCGTGGTGACGGCGGAGTTCGGTGGCCGGCTCCATTGGTTCTGGGGCGACACGAACCTCGCGCACCATCCGCTCGGGATCTTCAACGTCAGCGCCGCGACGACCGATAAGTTCCTGCCGCCCGCCAAGCCGCCGCTCCGCCCGCCCTACGCCTACGTGACCGCCCGCCAGACGGCGCGAAGCGAGCTACGTCCGCGCGGCGTCGCCGCGGTACCGGGCGAAGGACCGACGTGGGTCTGGGGCGCGGTGACGCTGCCCGACGCGAAGGGCGCGCCTCACCTGGTCGCCGCCGCGGTGAAGGTGAAGGGCCAGATGCACGCCTATCGCTGGGATCTCGTCGAATGGGACCCGCACGAAGAACTCTTCCATCCGCTCGACACGGTCTGGACCGAAGACGCGACCCATCCGCAGGCTCCGCCCGTCCCGAACGGCCATGCGGTGCCGTGGACCGACGCCGCCGGCCGAGCCTGGATCCTTTTCTGCAATCCGTTCCCGACGCTGCGCACGCCGGCCACCTACGAAGGCTGGAAGAATCCGGAGAAGTGGAAGGCGCTGCGACCGGCCACCAGCGCGAGCACGCCGGCCGGCGAGGCCATCTCCGTCCACGGCGGCCACATCGCCTGGCACCCCTGGAGCCGCAAGTGGCTCGCGATCTTCACGCAGAAGGGCGGCAAGCCCTCCTTCCTCGGCGAGATCTGGCTGGCCGAGGCGACCGACCCCGCCGGCCCCTGGGTCAACGCCCGCAAGGTGCTCACGCACGACGACTACACCTTCTACAACCCGGTGCTGCATCCGGAGTTCTTCCGCGCGGACTCGCCGGTGATCCACTTCGAAGGCACCTACACGACCACCTTCTCGGGCAACAAGCAGCCGACGCCCCGCTGGGAATACAACCAGGTGCTCTACCAGGTCGACCTGTCGCAGCCGCCGTTCGCCGCCGGGAAATAAGCCCGTCCGCTTGACCCGCCGGCGACCCCGAGGACGATGTCGCCGTGAACGACGCCACCGAACGACTGCTGCGCGCCCGCGTCCGCCCGACGCGCGGCCCGGTCATGCGGCAGCGTTGGGACGACCTGTTCTTCCTGCATTGGGAATATGACCCGGCCGCGCTCCAGGCCCGCCTGCCCGCCGGACTCACCATCGATACGTTCGCGGGCAAGGCGTACGTCGGCGTCGTCGGCTTCCGCATGAACGCGGTGCGTCCGGCCTTCCTGCCCGCCCTGCCCTGGCTCTCCTATTTCAACGAGCTCAACGTCCGCACGTACGTGCGCGACGCCTCGGGCGAACCCGGCGTCTGGTTCTTCTCGCTCGACTGCGACCGCGCCCCGGCCGTCGCGATCGCCCGCAAGTGCTTCGGCCTGCCTTACGAACACGCCGCGATGTCCTTCGGCCCGGGCTTGGCGCAAGCCTGCCGCCGCGCCGGCCGGACGGAGACCGCCAGCTACGCGTGGTCAGCCACCGCGGCGCCGCAGGCGACGACGCCCGGCTCCCTCGAATTCCACCTGGCCGAGCGCTACAACTTCTTCTCCGTTCGCGGCGGCCGCCTCCTCCGCGGCCAGGTCTGTCACCCGCCCTATCCGCTCAGCCCCGCCATCGCGTCGCGCTGGAGCGACCTGCCCCTGCGCTGGGACGGACTCGACGTCGGCGGCCGCGCGCCCGACCTCGCCCACTGTTGCCAAGGCGTGGCCATCGAGGCTTTCTCCCTGACGCCCGCCCATGCGTAAGAAGCTCACCGAGTATCGCCACGCCGTGTGGGACTGGAACGGCACGTTGCTCGACGACACGTGGCTCTGCTGCGCGTCGCTGAACCGGCTGCTGAAGGAAGACGGCCACCCGCTCGTCGACCCGGTGCGCTACCGCGAGATCTTCCAGTTCCCGGTCATCAAGGTCTACCAGGCCATCGGCTTCACGCCCGACGAGGCCTCGTTCCGTGCGATGTCGGTCCGCTTCATGGCCGCCTACGAGGAACGCAAGGCCGAGTGCCGCCTGCATCCGCACTCCGAGACGCTGCTCACCGGCCTCACGGCCGCCGGGCTCACGCATTCGGTGCTGTCGGCCTACGAGCGCACCCTGCTCACGGCGACGCTCGCGCAATACGGCTTGGACCGCCACTTCATCAAGACCTGCGGCGGCCATGACATCCATGCCGGCAGCAAGGAGGAGCGCGCCCGCCTCCACCTCGCCGACCTGGGCCTGCGCCCGGAAGACGTGATCTACCTCGGCGACACCGCCCACGACGCCGAAGCCGCGGCCGCGATGGGCGTGGATTGCGTGCTGGCCGCCCACGGCCACCAGCACCGGGCACGCCTCGAAGGACTGGGCGTCCGGGTGGTGGACGGGTTCGCGGAATTGGTCGCCGAACTTTAGGCAACAAAGGCCCGCCGGAGGGGTCAAACTGCTCCCGGACCCCGCGTTTTGGTTGCCCTCCCGCGACCCGCTGGGTTCATATTCCCCACCCCATCCACCCCATGGCCCATTTCGCGGCGCTCACCGCCCTCGACCCCGACATCACCGACACCCCCTGGCTCGTCCTCGCGCTCGCCATCCTGGTCGCTTTTTCCATCTATCTCATCCTTCGCTCCAAACGTAAAACCATGGCCAACCCCTCCCATTCCTCCGACGCCAACGAAGAGATCGACGACGTCAAGAAGGCCAGCGCCGAAGGCTTCGGCTCCGCCGAGCAGGTCTTCCCGCCGAGCGCCGCGTTCGTCGCCAAGGCCCGCGTGAAGGGCATGGACGGTTATAACGCCCTCTATAAGCGCTCGATCCAGGACCCGGACGGCTTCTGGGCCGACGAAGCCAAGGAGCTCGCCTGGTTCCAGCCGTGGACCAAGGTCGTCGACGAATCCAAGAAGCCGTTCTTCCGCTGGTTCGTGGACGGCAAGACCAACGTCGCCTACAACTGCCTCGACGCGCAGGTCGCCAAGGGCCTCGGCGACAAGGTCGCGATCGTCTACGAAGGCGAGCCCACCGCCGACGGTCAGGCCGTCGAGGTCCGCCGCATCACCTACCGCCAGCTGCTCTCCGAAGTCAGCCGCTTCGCCAACGTGCTCAAGGGCATGGGCCTCAAGCGCGGCGACACCGTCGCGATCTACATGCCGATGGTCCCCGAGCTCGCGATGGCCGTCCTGGCCTGCGCCCGCCTCGGCATCGTCCACTCCGTCGTCTTCGGCGGCTTCTCCGCCGAATCGATCCGCGACCGCGTCAACGACGCGAAGTCGAAGGCCGTCATCACGATGGACGGCGGCTACCGTCGCGGCAAGTTCCTCCCCCTGAAGCAGACGGTCGACGAAGGCGTGAAGGACTGCCCGTCCTGCGCCCACGTGCTCGTGCTCCAGCGCCACCCGGGCAAGCCCGACGCGGGCTGCGTCATGCAGGCCGGCCGCGACGTATGGTATCACGAGGCCGCCGCCAAGGTCACCGACCAGTGCGAAGCGGTCCAGCAGGAGGCCAACGAGATGCTCTTCCTGCTCTACACTTCCGGCTCCACCGGCAAGCCCAAGGGCATCATGCACAGCGTCGGCGGCTACATGGTCCACGCCTACGCGACCAACAAGTACGTCTTCGACCTCCGGGGCGACGACCTCTTCTGGTGCACGGCCGACGTGGGTTGGGTCACCGGCCACACCTACGTGGTCTACGGCCCGCTGCTCAACGGCTCCTCCGTGCTGATGTACGAAGGCGCCCCGGATGCGCCGGACTTCGGCCGCTTCTGGAAGATCATCCAGGACCACAAGGTCTCGGTCTTCTACACCGCCCCGACCGCCATCCGCGCCTTCATGAAGTGGGGCGACGAGTGGGTGAAGAAGCATGACCTCTCCTCGCTGCGCCTCCTCGGCTCCGTCGGCGAACCGATCAACCCGGAAGCCTGGCTCTGGTATCACCGCAACATCGGCGCCGAGCGCTGCCCGATCGTCGACACCTGGTGGCAGACCGAGACCGGCGGCCACATGATCACCCCGATGCCGGGCTGCACGCCCACGAAGCCCGGCTCGGCCACGCTGCCCTTCTTCGGCGTCGACGCCGCCGTCCTCGACGAGAACGGCAACGAGACCGACCACGGCATCCTCGCCATCCGCAAGCCTTGGCCCGGCATCACGCAGGGCATCTACGGCGACGAGAAGCGCTACGTGGAGACCTACTGGAGCCGCTGGAACGGCCAGTATTACTTCCCGGGCGACGGCGCCATCCGCGACAAGGACGGCTACCTCTGGATCACCGGCCGCGTCGACGACGTCGTCAACGTCTCCGGCCACCGCATCGGCACGGCCGAGCTCGAGGCGATCTTCATCGAGGACGCCGCGGTCGCCGAATCCGCCGTCATCGGCGTGAAGCACGAACTCAAGGGCCAGGGCCTCATGGCCTTCGTCATCCTGAAGTCCGCCGCCGCCAAGACGGTCAACGAAGCCGACCTCGCCAAGAAGCTCAACGGCATGGTCGACGCCAAGATCGGCAAGTTCGCCCGCCCCGAGCGCATCGTGTTCGTGCCCGACCTCCCGAAGACCCGCTCGGGCAAGATCATGCGCCGCCTCCTCCGCGACATCTCGGAAGGCCGCGAACTGGGCAACGTCTCGACCCTGGCCGATCCGGCCGTGGTCGAAGCCATCCGCTCCAAGTTCAACGCCGCCAAGGCCTGAACTCCGGTCAGCACCCCCAAAGCCCCGACGCCGTCGGGGCTTTTTGTTTGTATCAATAAACCCAAAGGGAGACCGGAAAACGGATGATTAGCTGGGGATGTTATTTCGGGTCCCAGGTCTCGGCTGCAGGTTCAGGTGCGGGCGCGGGCGCGGGAATCAGGCCCGGGGCCTGTACCCGAACCCGAACACCTGAACCAGAGTCCCGACGGCCGAGACCTGGGACCTGAAAAATTAATCCCTCAGGCATCCTATCCGGTTTCCGATCTCCCTTTGAGCTTCATCCTGTCTCGCGGTAGGGCCGAGCATCCCTGCTCGGCCGCGGCCAACCAAGGATGGTTGGCCCTACCCATCCTGCCACCCACAAGGATCCTCTCCCCTGAACTCCATACTCAATACTCCATACTCTATTCATTGCCTCTCTTGCCTCCCCTCGCCCTTCCCCATATTTCTCCCCCAACCCCGCCGCCCCATGCGCCTCCCCACGCTCCTCCTCCTGCTGCTCGCCACCCTCGGCTTCGCCGCGCCGAAAGGCCCGACTCTCTCCGTCGGCGACAAGGCCCCGACCAAGCTTCCCTCCGCCTGGATCAAGGGCGAGCGCGTGAGCGCCCTCGACCCGAAGAAGACCTACGTCATCGAGTTCTGGGCCACCTGGTGCCCGCCCTGCGTCGCCTCGATCCCGCACCTCGCCGAACTGCAGGCCAAGCTGAAGGAGGACGGCGTGCAGATCATCAGCATCCACGTCAACTCCGGCGTCGACGCCGCGGATGACTTCGTCCGGAAGAATAAGAAAATGGAGTATACGGTCGCCAAGGACACGCGCGGCGACGTCGGCAAGGCCTGGCTGACCGCCGCCGGCCAGAACGGCATCCCCTGCAGCTTCGTGGTCGCCGGCGGCAACGTCGCCTACATCGGCCACCCGATGTCCCTCGACGTCGAGAAGATCCGCGGGTTCATCGCGGAAGCCAAGGCGGCCGCCCCCGCCGCACCGGTTGCGCCCAAGAAGTAAGCGGCTGCACCTTCTCGCCCAAGACCCCGACGCCCGTCGGGGTCTTTTGTTTGGCGGACGTGAACAGGCATCGGCGCAGGCGGTCAGGAACGCCCCTTCGGCATAAGACCCTGACCGCCACCCGCCATCCGCTAACCGCCACCACCCGGCGACAACCCCTCTTGCCTCCTCTTATCCTCCGCCCAATGTAATCGTCATGCGCGCCCTGCTCCTGCTGCTGCTCACGGCCACCCTTTCCGCCGCCGGCCTGAAGGTCGGCGATCCCGCTCCCGCCACGCGCCCGGAGTCGATGCTCCAAGGCGAAGCGGTGAAGGAGTTCAAGAAGGGCGAGGTCTACGTCTTCGAATGCTGGGCGAGCTGGTGCGGGCCCTGCGTCGCCGCGATCCCGCACCTCAACGACCTGCATAAGCGGATGGGCAAGAAGGGCGTCGTGATCACCGGCGTCAACGTCTGGGAAGGCGAACGCGACGCGGCCTCCGCGCAGCGCGCCAAGGATTTCCTCAAGGCCCAGGGCGACAAGATGTCGTATCGCGTCGCGCTCGGCGGCAAGGCCTTCATCAAGGACTGGCTCGAGGCCGCCGACGTGAACGGCATCCCGCACGCCTTCGTCGTCGCCGACGGCAAGGTCGCCTGGATGGGCCACCCGATGCAGCTCACGGACGAGATCATCGGCGACATCCTCACGGGCACGCCCCTCGCCGCCGCCGCGCCGGTGGCCGACAAGGTCCCGCAACGTCGCCTCAGCAAGCCCGCCGCCCCCGCCGCGAAGACGCCGGACGACCCGGCGATGGCCGCCGCCCAGGCGAAGCTCGACGCGCTGTCCGAAGCGATGGGCCGCCGCGACTGGGACGCCGCCGAAAAAGCGCTGCCGGCCGCCGCCGCGGTCCTCCCGCCCCAGGAGGGCAAGGAACTCCGCGAATCGATCGAGGCGCAGATCGGCCTGGGCCGTGGCGACCCCACCAAGTTCTACGCGCAGCTCAGCCGCCTCGCGGAGGAGGAGTTCGACGACGCGGAAGCGATGAACGAGATCGCCTGGCGCCTGCTCACGATGAAGTCGTTCGAGAAGCAGCGTAACCTCGTGCTCGCGGAGAAGTGCGCGGTCCAGGCGGTGAAGCTCACGAAGGAACAGCATCCCGACAAGCTCGACACGCTCGCCCGCCTCCGCTGGCTGCAGGGCAAGAAAGAGGAAGCCATCCGCCTGCAGATCAAGGCCGTCGACAAGGCCGATGAGCCGCGCATGAAGGCGCTGCTCCAGAAGACGCTCGACGCGCTGCTGAAGGGCACGCTGCCTCCGGCTGACGACGAGAGCGACGAAGACCCCAATCGCTGAGCGTCCGGACCGGATTCCGCACCGGCCAACCCAAACCGCCCATGCCCTTAGCTTTTCATCCTTTGTCGCATGGCAGGGCCGAGCATCCCTGCTCGGCCGCGGCCAACCAAGGATGGTTGGCCCTACCCGATGCACCCAGCGCAACCCTACCCGTGATAGCGCATCCCTGACCTGAGCCTCCGAGCCTCCGGTCAACTAAGCCTCTCTGCTTCGCCCGACACTCCATACTCGATACTCCGTACTCTCTCATGCTCCCCCGCCGCGACTTCCTGAAGCTCTCCGCCCTCGCCTCGCTCGGCGCGCTCGCCGGCTGCGCGACGGCTCCGGCGGCGGCCCGTATCCGTCCGATCACGCGCGGACCGAAGTTCCACTGGCGCGGCTACTACGACAAGTTCCTGTTCTCCGCCGACGACCGCTTCGTCCTGGCCAACGAGGTCGACTTCCAAGGCCGGTCGCCGACGAAGGCCGACTCGATCCGCGTCGGGATGGTCGACACGCAGGACGGCGACCGCTGGATCGACCTCGGCGGCTCCAACGCCTGGAACTGGCAGCAAGGCTGCATGCTCCAATGGGTCCCGGGCTCCGACCGTGACGTCGCCTGGAACGACCGCGAAGACGGCCGGTTCGTCACCCGCATCCTCGACGTGAAGTCCGGCCGCACCCGCACCCTGCCTCATCCCTTCTACACGTTCAGTCCGGACGGCCGGACGGCCTTCGCGCCCGACTTCGCGCGCCTCGACGTCACCCGCCCGGGCTACGGCTACGCCACCGGCGCGGAACGCGACCCGTGGAAACTCGTGAAGACGCCCGACGACACGGGCATCTGGCGCATGGACATGGCCACGGGCCGGCAGCGCCTGCTCTTCTCGGTCGCCGATGCGGCGAAGCTCCCCTTCACCGGCCCGGCCGCCGCGGCCTTCAGGCCGGACTCGGTGCACTGGTTCAACCACCTGCTCTGCAACACGGACGGCACCCGCCTCTTCTTCCTCCACCGCTGGCGCACGCCCGGCGACAAGGGTGGCTTCCGCACGCGCGCGCTGACGATCGACGTCGACGGCGGCAAGGTGCACGTGATGGACCCCAATGGCGGGACGTCGCACTTCGTCTGGCGCGATCCGCAGCACATCTTCGCCTGGGCCTGGCACCCCTCGCACGGCGACCGCTTCTACCTGTTCAAGGATCTGAGCGACGAGGTCACGGTCGTCGGCAAGGACGCGATGCCGAACAACGGCCACAACACCTACCTGCCGAATACGAACAACGAGTGGGTGCTCAACGACACCTACCCGCAGGGACCGGCGAAGCTGCAGCGTCCCTATATCTATCATATCCCGACGAACCGCCGCATCGAGGTCGGCGCCTTCCCGACCATCGCCGCCATCAACGGCACGGAGTGGCGTTGCGACACGCACCCGTCCGCCAGCCGCAGCGGCCGCCAGTTCTGCTTCGACTCCGCCCACGCCGGCGGCCGGCAGGTCTACGTGGCCGACATCGCCGGCCTGCTGGGCTGAGCCGTCACCGGACCGTCACTCAATCGCGCTTCCCATCCGCGAGGGCGTCCTGCATAGTCCCCCCGATGCCCACCCGCAGCGCCCTCGAGCGAGCCCGCTCCGCCCTCCATCTCCGCCTCCTGGCCGCCCAGCGCCGCCTCGTGACGAAGCAGCAGAGCGCGGTGATCGTCATCGGCGGCAACGACCGCCTCGCGGCCTCCGAACTCGCCAACCAGCTGACGGAGTGGTTCGACTCGCGCACGGTCCGCATCTGCGCGCCGACCGCGCACGCCCATCCGAAGCACCCCTTCCTCTGGCCTTACTGGCAGGACATGCCGGCCAAAGGCCGGATGACGATCGTGGTCGGCGATTGGCTGACCCGCACCGCCGTCGAGGCCGCCCAGGATGAGCTCGCGGGCGACGCCCTGCGTCTCCGCCTGAAGTCGCTCCGCACCTTCGAGGAACTGCTCGCGGCCGACGGCACCTCGGTGGTGAAGATCTGGCTCGAGTCGCCCGAGAAGCTCCTGCGCAAACGCCTCCGCGAAGCCGAAGACACCGACGCCGAAGGCTGGGTCGTCACGGACGAAGACCTGCTGCTGGCCAAGAAGTCGGCCCACAACCTCGCCCGCTCGCTCCGCGTCCAAGGCAGCGGCAAGAACCTCCCGTGGAAGGTCATCCTCGGCGGCGAGAAGAAGCACCGCGATCTCCACGCCGGCCTCGCCATCGCCGCGCAGCTCAACCAGGCCTCCCGCCGCCGACCCGCCGTCGCCGCGAAGAAGCCCAGCGGCCGTCCGCGCGGTCTCCTCGAGAGCGCCACGGCCCACCCGACCTTGGACAAGAAGGGCTACAGCCAGCAGATGGCCAAGCTCCAGGCCCGCCTCGGTCGCCTGACGCGCCTCGCCGCCCAGAAGGGCGTCTCGACGGTCGTCGTGCTCGAAGGCCCGGACGCCGCCGGCAAAGGCGGCGCGATCCGTCGTCTCTGCGGCATGCTCGACGCCGCGCACTATCAGGTCTTCCCCACGCCGGCGCCCACGCCCGAAGAGAAGGTCCGTCATTACCTCTGGCGCTTCTGGAACAAGGTCCCGGCCCCGGGACACCTCGCGATCTTCGACCGCTCCTGGTTCGGCCGCGTGATGGTCGAACGCGTGGAACGCTTCGCCAAGGATGCCGAATGGGCCCGCGCCTACGCGGAGATCAACGACTTCGAGGCGCGCCTCGCCGAAGCCGGCATGGTCGTGCTCAAGCTCTGGATCAACATCTCGAAGGAAGAGCAGCTCCGCCGCTTCCAGGCCCGCGAACAGTCCCCGCACAAGCGTCACAAGATGACGACGGAGGACTACCGCAATCGCAAGAAGTGGGACGACAACCTCCGCGCGGCCGAAGACATGATCGCCCGCACGGACACCCCGCACGCCCCGTGGGTCGTGGTCTCCGGCGACGACAAACGCTACGCCCGCGTGGCCGCCCTCAAGGCCGTCTGCCGCGCGCTGTCCGACCGCCTCGACTGAGCCATTCGCCGAGCCAGCGCAGGTGCGGTCCGCTCAACGCGGCTCCGTCCAATGCCTGCGCGTCGACCCATTCGAGCTCGCCGTCCTTCGCCCAACGACGGACGTCCGCCGCCTTGGGCTCGATGGCGTGCAGCTTCTCTTCGTAGGTCACCGTGCCGATGGTGCGGCGGCGG
Source organism: Coraliomargarita sp. (assembly GCA_024638885.1). GTDB lineage: Bacteria > Verrucomicrobiota > Verrucomicrobiia > Opitutales > UBA953 > UBA953. The sequence goes on from JAHEJL010000001.1 coordinate 179,990, forward strand.
ACGAGCGCCGGCTCTCCGGCGGACGCGACCTCGAGCGACGAGAGGACCGGGATCTCGGCCATGCCGGCGAGCCGCTTGGCATGAGGCGGATTGCGACGGAGGAGGACCTTGCCCTCGTGGGCGACGAGCGCGCGTTCGACGAAGGCTTCCTTACGCTCCTTGGAGACGAAGCGTGGCAACGTGGCCGCATCGCCGGCCTGCCTGGCGTCGCACCACTCGGCCAACGGGCACTGCGCGCACTCCGGCACGCCCTTGCGGCAGACGGTGGCGCCCAGCTCCATCATGGCCTGGTTGAAGTCGCCCGGTTGCTTCGGGTCGACGAGCTCGTCGGCGCGCGGCGCGAACAGCTTGGCGGCGGACGAGGCGTCGCGCAGCTTGGCCCGCACGCCGTCGAGCCGCGCGAGCACGCGCACGACGTTACCGTCGACGACCGCGACCGGTTCGGCGAAGGCGATGCTGGCGATGGCGGCCGCGGTGTACGGCCCCACGCCCTTGAACTCCCGCCATTCGGAGGCGGTGCGCGGCGGCTGCTTCAGCGCGGCGACCTGCTTGGCGAGGTTCAGGAGATTACGCGCCCGCGAATAATACCCGAGGCCGGCCCACAGGGCGAGGACCTCGGCCTCCTCGGCCTGGGCGAGGTCCTTGAAGTCCGGCCACTTGGCGGTCCAGCGTTCGAAATACGGGATCGCGGTCGCGATCTGCGTCTGCTGGCACATCAGCTCCGAGACCACCGTGCGGTAAGCCGAGACCTGCTCCCGCCACGGCATCGGCCGGCGGTGCCGCCCGAACCAGGCCAAAAGCGCCCGGCGCATCGCGGGGATGCTGGCATTACGGGCGGGTTTCGCGGCGGGCATGGATGGGGCTGGATTTGGACGCCAACTACGGTAGACCTTGGGACTCATGGCACGAAAGGCAAAGCAGGACTCCGACGACGAGCCGAAGAAAGTGGCGATGCACACGCTGAAGCTCGACGCGGCCCAGGCCGCGAAGCTCCGCGCCATCCTCGTCGCCAAAGGCTGGGTCTCCTTCCCCGTCGACCACTCGGCCTTCGCCTTCAAGGGCGAGAACCTGAACATCGTCCACTATAAGTCCGGCAAGTGCGTCATCTCCGGCAAGGGCACCGAGGACTTCGTGAAATTCACCCTCGAGCCCGACGTCACGGGCCAGGCGGTCCTCGGCTACGAGGCCGAGAACAATCCGGAGTGGTTCGAGGAGCACGCCGGCCTCGACGAATCCGGCAAGGGCGACCTCTTCGGCCCGGTGGTCTCGGCCTGCGTCATCGCGACGGGCGAGATGACCCGCGAATGGATCGAACTCGGCATCAAGGACTCGAAGAAGCTGACCGACACGAAGATCGCCGAACTCGACCGCGTCATCCGCTCCACCCCGGGCGTGGCCGTGAAGACGACATTCATGCGCATGGCGAAGTATAACGAGCTCCACTCGCGCTTCGGCAAGAACCTCAACCGCCTGCTCGGTTGGATGCACGCCACCTCGTGCGAGGAAGCCCTCAAGGACTTCGAGCTGCAGCATCAGCGCCGCCCGAAGTGGGGCCTGCTCGACCAGTTCTCCGAAGAGCCCCTCGTCCAGAAGGAGCTCGCCCGCAAGGGCGTCGACTTCGACCTCCGCATGCGCACCAAGGCCGAATCCGATCCGGTCGTCGCCGCGGCCTCCATCGTCGCGCGCGCGGCTTTCGTCCGCGAACTCGACCGCCTCTCGCAGGACGGCGGCGTCGAACTGCCCAAGGGCTCGGGCTCCGAAGCCAAGAACGCCGGCATCGAGCTCGTCGGCCGTCTCGGCCCCGCGATCCTCGTCAATTTCGCCAAGCTGCACTTCAAGACCGCCTACGAGGTCCGTGGGCTCGAGCCGCCGGAATCCAAACCGTTCGTCCGCCGCAAGAAGGCGGAATAACCCGTGGCCTCGCTGGCGTCATTCGACCGCAAGAAGGGCGCCGAACGCCCGGGCATCGCGGGCGTCGACGAAGCCGGCCGCGGTTCGCTCTGCGGACCGGTGGTGGCCGCGGCGGTGCTGCTCGACGCGGGTTTCTACGGTGAGCCGGCTTGGCTGCGGAAACTCTCCGGCGCCAACGACTCCAAGAAGCTGACCGCGGAGAAGCGGGCCGAGCTCCGCGAGGTCATCGCGAAGATGGAAGCGGAAGGAAAGCTGAAGACCGCCTGGGCCGCCGGCTCGGTGCTGGAGATCTCGGCCCACAACATCCTCGGCGCCACGCGCCTCGCGATGGCCCGCTGCGTCGCCAAGCTGGCCGTCGGGCACATGGCTCCCCTCTTCGCCGCCGCCGGCACGGAAGGCGAACTCTTTGGCCGGACCGACGCGCGCACGTTCCTCGTGCTCGTCGACGGACTCCCCCTGCGTCCGTTCGCCTGGGCCCACGAGTCCGTCAAAGGCGGCGACGGCAAGAGCCTCGCCATCGCCCTCGCCTCGATCGTGGCCAAGGTCGAACGCGACCGCATGCTCGTCGAGATGGACGCCCGCTATCCGCAATACGGCTTCGCGACGCACAAGGGCTACGGCACGCCGGAACACGTCGAAGCCCTCCGCGCCCACGGCCCCTGCGCCGAGCATCGCGACCTCTTCGTCCGCACGATCCTCGCCGGTGATACGCCGCCGACAGAAGCGACGGACGGAGAGTTTAGTTTCGAGTAAAATACCTAGGCTCAAAGGGAGACCGGAAACCGGAATGTAAGCTGAGGGCATTATATCCCCAGCCAAACATCCGGTTCCCGATCTCCCCTTGAGTTCAGGCCACTGCCTTGGGTAGGGCCGAGCATCCCTGCTCGGCCGCGGCCAACCAAGGATGGTTGGCCCTACCTGATGCATCGCCCGATACCTATACCCGAACCTGGACACCTGAACCAGCCATCCGCTGGCCGAGACCTGTGACCCGAGAATGATTTCTTATCCGCAGCTTACATTCCGGTCTCCGGGCTCCCTTTGAGTCCATGCCTCTGCCTCGGGTAGGGACGTGATTGCCATCACGTCCGTTCGCGGAAGGACGCACGTCATACCGAGACGAACTAAGACCCGACGAATCCCCTCCTGCGGCCACGAACGGCGGCGATAGCCATCGCCGCCCTACCTGCTGCTTAGCTCAGGCTCCGTCCAGGCATCGGTCCGGCCCTTGGTCTCGGCCCGGATCTTCCGCACGAGTTCGACCGGCACGGGCGAGGCTTCGTGGTCCCATTCGCGACGGACATACGTGAGCACGCCGGCGATCTGCTCGTCGGTCAGGAACCCGGCGGCGGGCATGTCGTAGCTGTAAGTGCTGCCCTTCACCTTGATCGGTCCGCGCAAGCCGTGCATGACGACCTTGATGATGCGCTCCGGGTCCCCGTTGACCCACTCGGAGTCGGCCAGCGGCGGCGCAAGGCCGTCGAGGCCTTTGCCGGTGGTCTGGTGGCAGGCGGCGCAGAGGCCGAGGAAGGTCTGCTTGCCTGAGTCGAACAGCGCCTGCTCCTGGTTGGTCAGCGGCTTCACGACCGGGACGACGACGCCGGGCTTACCCGGCCAGACGACGGTGCTCTTGAACCAAGCGAGGGCCTTGATCATGCCGGCGTCCTTGCTCTTCGCGAGCTTGGCCAGCGAGGCCGGCTCGGCGGCGAGCTTGACCGGGCGCTTGGCGGTGACGGTCGGATGCGTGGCCAGCGAACCGAGGAGCGTCAGCTGCTGCGACTTGAACGGCAGGCCGGCGATGATGGCCAAGGCCTTCTCGACCTGCGCGGGCTTGCGCGTCGAGAACACGCAGCGGAGCAACGCGGCGGGCAAGGTCTTGGCGAAGTCCGCCGGCTTCTTCATCACGACCTCGAACAGGTCGACCTCCCGGCCTTCCAGTCCGCTCACGAACGCGTCCTGGATGAAGGCGACGTCGGCCGCGCGGGTGACGAGCGCGGCGCCGGCCAGGTCGGCCGCGGGCGATTTGGCTTCGCCCAGCGAGAGCGCGAGCTGCTGCTGGACTTCGGTGACGGTTTCGGTCGCGGCGAGCTCGATCCAGCGCGCGACGATCGCATCGCGCTCGGGCGAGGCCATGAGGGCTTCGGAGACCCGGATAGCGGCCGCGCGGACCCGCGGGTCGGCATGGGCCATGCCCGCCAGGACGGCTTCGGCCTTCACGGCGCCTCGGCCTTCGAGCGTCCACAGGGCATGCACGCGTCCCATAGGGGCGGCGGACTCCTGGGCGCACGCCACCAGCGCGGCGTCGAGCGCGGCGTCCGACGGGGCCTCGACGAGCAGCCGCTGGGCGGTCTCGCGACGCCAGGCGTTGCCGCTGGCGAGTTCGGTGACGAGTTCGGCCGGGGTCATCGCGGACAGCTTCTTGGCGGGCGCGACGACGGCGCCCTCGGGGGCGATGCGCCAGACGCGACCGAGCGCGAGGGGCTTGTCCAAACCGCGCTTCACGATCTGCTCGCGCAGGTAGGTGGTCAGCGAGATGCGGTGCTGGATGATGCCACGGTAGAGGTCGATGACGTAGAGCGCGCCATCCGGACCGGTGAGCAGGTTGACCGGGCGGAAACGCTCGTCGGTCGACGCCAGGAATTCCGCCTGGTCATAGTAAGGCGTGGCGACCAAGGCGCCGCCCTCCGACTTCACGACGTTGCGCTTGATGAGATTGCCCGCGGGCTCGCAGACGAAGGCGTTGCCATAGGCATCGGCCGGGAAGAGGTCCGCCCGGTAGATCCACGGCGCGCAGGCGGCGGTGAACTCCTTGAGCTTGAACTCACGGAGCATCTCCGGGCGGTAGCCGCGGTTGATGCCGGGATTCACGCGGATCGGCCAGACGAGCTGTTCCTTCGCGACCTTCCAGTTGAGGCCCGTGGTCCGGCCGAGGTTCGGGCTGCGGTTGAGATACGACGATGGGATGACGTCGGCGCGGAGCTGGTCGCTGTTGCTGTTATGGAAGAGGTGGCCGAAGTCGTCCTGCGAGAGGCCCCACTGACCTCGGAAGTTGCTCAGCCCGCGGACCCAGCGGCCGTCATTGAATTTGAAGCGGGCCGTGTAGGCGCCGACATAGAGCCAGTTGTCATGCCCCCAGAGGAGCGCGTTCGGGGCGCGTTCGGGATTGGCGAGGGCCGGACGGGAGGGATCGACGCGCACGCCGAAGTCCGTCGCGACCTCGATTTTCTCGTCGGCCTTGCCGTCACCGTTCGTGTCTCGACAGAACCACAGGTGAGGCGGCGCGCCGACCAGGACGCCGTCGCGGTGCAGGGCGATGGCGCGGGGCATCACGACCTTATCCAAGAAGACCGTCGACGTCTCGAAGACGCCGTCGCCGTCCTTGTCCTCGAGGACGACCACGCGGCCGTGCGGCTGGTCTTCCGTCGTGCCGTCGAGGTCAGGCATATAGCCCTGCATCTCGACGACCCAGAGCCGGCCGTCGGGGCCGAACTGGGCCGCCACCGGATCGCCGACCTGCGGGTCGCTCGCGACGAGCGAGATCTGGTAACCCTTCGCGAGCTGGAAGGTCTTCAGCTCCTGCTGCGGCGTGAGTACCGGCGCCGGCGGGATCAGCGCATCCGGGACCAGCTGCATCTGCGGCTCGCCCGCCTTGTCGCCGATCTGGGCGGACACGGCGGCCGCCAGGCAAAGGGCGGCCACGGACAGGGTGCGGCGGGGCATGCGCATGCAGACATCAGATACGCCCCGCGGAGGCGGGGTCAACCGACGCCGTCGCTTTCGCCCGCCTTTATTCGACAGGTCGCGGACATATAGCCAGCCCGACGATGCCCCACGCCCGAACCCACCTTCGCCTTCATCATAAAACCACCATTGGTTCCTCATTGTTGTTCGAGGAATGGGGATAAAATGCATCGGGCCATGATCTTCCGCTGCGGCCTGCTCCTCCTTCTCCTGTGCCATGTCGGTCAGGCTTCCTTCGGCGCCTCGATCAACGTCACCCTGCCGACCCTCATCGATAGCGACGGCGACGGGCTCGATGATGAGACCGAAGCGCTGCTCGGCACGAATCCGGCCAAGGCTGATTCAGACGGAGACGACTGGGACGACCTGGCCGAAGTCGTGCTTGGCACCGACCCATCCGATCCCGCGGACTTTCCTCACGACACCCTGCCGGGCGAACTTCCCTTCGTGCCAGGCGACCCCTCCCTGCGCCTCAAGGTGCAGGAACTGCTCAACCTGAGGCTTGCCCGAAGCACCCCCGACCAGACCGCGCCCAAGGCCACCGGCCCGGAATACTCGCTCAGTTACTACTACCCCAAGGACAGCCCGACCGACCTTGCGGTCGAGCTCCGACATGCCGACCTGAAGGCGGGATCATACCTGCTGCTCTGGCGTCACCACGTCGGCTGGAATCCGCTCGGGCTCGAACAACGCTACGTCGTTAAGATCCAAGACACCGATGGCCGGATCATCCGAGAATGGCATACGCCCGCCCCTGTCGACCTGTCTTGGAACCATGTCGGATTACCCTTTTTGCTCAAACCAGCCGAGGAAGGCAGGGCGCTCACGTTGTCCGTGACCCCGGCTGACGGCGGTCATCTGGACTACGCCTTAGCCGATTTCGGCATCGTGCCGGCCGGTATCGAGGCGGACGTTGACCGCGACGGCGTCATCAGCCCCAACGAGCGCCCGAGCAGCGACAGACCCTTGCGACACTGGATCAACGATGATGATGACCAAGGGGAATGCCAGGAGCGGTCGGACGTCCCGGGGAGACCCGCGAACGAAACCGACTTCGCGCAACCGGGTATCGATGGCCTGCGCGACCTCGTCGACTTTATCCCCCTTAATCTCGATCTAGCTCGGGTCGTCACCCTGCTTCGCCCGAGCGCCGGCTTTCGCTACTTCGTCGTCCACCCGGACCAGGCCGTGCACCTCGTGCTAACAGGGCTGTCTCCGGCGAACGCGGGCCAGATCCATCGAGAGGCCTCAGTGGCATGCTTCGGCGAAAACCTCGATCGGCCCGTCTCGAATGGATCTGTTCTCCGGCCCGACGAAGATGGGCGGATCGAGATACCCGCAAACTTCATGGCTCGCATCGAATCAAAAGGCCATGGCGTGGTACTTCTCGAAGGAGGACAAGAAAGCCGCCGGCCCTTGCTTCTGGAAGTCCGTCAGGACGAAAGAGCAGTGGCCACCTTCGAGCTGCCCTTATCTCTGGGGCGCGTCGAATCGATGTACCGGCATGTGAACCTCTGCCGCACTGCCTACGAGTATTCAGGGCGACCAGCTCCGATCAAGAAACCAGGCCGACCGACGCAGACCGACGACCCCACCGGCTTACCTGATGGCGAGACGAATGACCGCTGGGTCGTCATGCTCCACGGCTACAACGTGTCTGGCGACGCGGCCCGCGGCTGGCACGCCGAGAGCTTCAAGCGACTGCGTGCGCTGGGCAGTAACGCCCGCTTCGTGGGGATAACCTGGAACGGAGACACCGGGCTGGATTATCACAAGGCCGTCTACCAAGCGTTCCAGAGCGGGGATGCCGTCCCCGGCGCGCTGACTTTTGCCGACCCCTCCCGCACGCTGCTGGTCGCCCATAGCTTGGGGAATGTCGTCGCCTGCCAGGCGATACAGGCAGGCTTCACGCCGGCACACTGCTTCATGCTCAATGCGGCGCTACCGATCGAGGCGATCGCCGGAGAAGTCGGCTCACCCGACCAGGCGAAGGAAATGACGGAATTACTCTGGAGGCCCTACCCACGAAGGCTATTCATGTCCGACTGGTACAGGTCCCACCCCCTGCTCGACCAGCGTCGGACCTACACGTGGACGAATGCCTTCTCCCGCGTGCGACGTCTGGGTTCGGTATCGAACTGCTACTCTGCGGGTGAGGACGTCACCAACTGCCCAAAGGGAATGGTCTCGGCGTCCGTGCTCGCGACCTTATGGTCCGGACGTGCGGTCGACTATGGCGTCTGGAAGACGCAGGAACTCCTGAAAGGGGTAGGCTGGAGCCGTTCGATCGGAGCCATCGCGATGGAACGACCCGAAGCCGGCTGGGGATTCAATCCGGCCTGGCGAGGGCGCTTCATCCCTAACGCGGCCTCGAAAGCGGCTGGTGGCTACTATGAGAAGCTGCCTCCCGAGCTAGCCTCCGCGCTCACGGCCGAGCAACTGAGTAAAGCCCCGTTCTTCACCCCGCTCAAAGAGAGCTGGCTGCACGAAGCACGCCCGGCGCGTCTCTCCCCACTGCTGGATTCGCCCCACATACGCTACGACCTGCTCGCCCGGGCGGTTCCGGCGATGAGCTACGCCGCCGGCGCCAGCCCGATACCGTCTTCCGGACCAGCAACCCAGCTGCGCAACTTCGACCTCGAAGCCTCCGGGCGCACCCCGGGCCGCTGGCCGAGCGAAGGCCACACGACACCAGTCACCTCCGGACGTTGGTTGCATAGCGACTTCAAGAATGCGGCCCTTCCCTTCGTGCATCCGCTCTTCGCCAAGATGATCGAGTCTGCCTCACTCCGATGAAGATACGCCTGCTGCTTCTGGGCCTTTCTACGGCCGTCCTCTCCGCCGGGACGACCGAGATAAAAGTTTGGGATGACGAACGCCGACCGGTCGCCGCAGCGGCCGTCACGGCCACGTTCAGCCAAGTCGACACACCGCTGCTCGCCAGCATGCGGACCTACGAAGGCCGCACCGGAAACGATGGTGTCTGGCGCCTCGACGTCGCAGATGACCGTTGCTTGATCCGACTTCGCGTTAGCAAGCCAAGGCACTTCGAGGCGGATGCGGACCATCGGCACGGACTCGGCACCGTGCCGACAAAGCCGGCCTACTCGATCGTGCTTCCACGCCTGAAGGCAGGCATCCCGCTGGCCTACAAAGAAGTCCAGCTGCCTTCGGGAAATAGAACGCTACCCAGTAAAACGTGGCTAGGGTTCGATTTCGCCATGGGAGACCTCGTGGCGCCATGGGGTGCGGGACTGGTCAGCGACGTACAGTTCTGGAACGACGGCGAACAAGTCGGGTGGACCGAATCAGCCGAGACCATCGCGCTTCTCAGGAAAGAACCAGAAGCCGCCCGTTTGGACGAAGCACGCTTTGCTGCCATGTACGGTGCATTTCGGGGAACGACGAAACTGCGCTTCACTAACCCGGGAGATGGCGTCCAACGTACTCCTGAATTCTGGCCTTACGCTCAGCTCAAGATGCCAGCGCAGGCGACCTTGAGGGATTACTCGCCCGAGCTTGAGATGGACTACCACACCCTACCTCCCGCCGATGAGGCAGCCGACCACACCGGATATTTCCTGCGCTTGCGCACCAGGCAAGACACGGCGGGGAAGATTATCTCCGCGCAATACGCGAAGATCCACGGCCGCATCGCCAGCGGCTACGGCTGGATAACGTTCCGTTATTATTACAATCCGACGCCGAACGACCGCCGGCTCGTCTTCGACCTGGAACACAACCTCCTGAAACCGCCCTCTGGGACGACTGGAACGGAACTCGGCCGCTACCGGACCTCTGAGCGCTGAATCCCCAAGGGCTTACGGCTTGCCCGTTGACCCGAATGATAAAGAATCTCCTCACCCCACTCTCTCATGCGTAACCTCACGAAACTCTCCCTGATCGCCGCGGCATCCCTGACGGCCGCCGTCGCGTCGGCCTCCTTGACCGACGCCCATCCGGCGGCCTACACCACCCGTAGCACCTGGAGCCTTGGCGTCTCCGGCGACGGACTGACCTCCGTCGGCTATTCCGTCGCCCCGGGCAGCCAGCGCGCCTTCAAGATGGTTGGCTCGACTCCGACCACCCTCTTCCCGCTAGGAGGCTATACCAGCTCCACCGCCGTTGCCGCCTCGAATGACGGCAGCGTCGTCGTCGGCTTCTCGGACATGAGCGGCCCCCCGACCAAAGCGGTATTCTGGACCAGCCAAACGGCCACGGACCTGGATAGCGGCTCGACCTTCCTCTACTCCGAGGCGACGGGCGTCTCCGCCAACGGCAATACGATCGTCGGCTGGGGCTTCAACAGCTCGCTGGGTTCCATCGGCCTCGAAGAGGTCTTCTATCGTGTCGGCGTCAACCGTTTCGATCTGGGTAGCACGGTCTTCAGCGGTTATGCCAGCAAAGCCTCAGGCGTCTCCGCGGATGGCACGATCATCGTCGGCTCGGTCGCCGACAGCTTCTACACGCCCGGCATGGTGAGCGGCTTCGTCTACACGGTAGGCGGCTCCTCGACCCTCGTGCAGGCGGATCAGCATATCAGCGCCTTCGGCACCGCCGGCCTGGCGTTCTCCCAGCTGACCGCCATCTCCGGCAACGGCGCGATCGCCGTCGGCTACGCCGCCAGCAGCCTGAATCACGGCGACGAGCAGGCCTTCAAGTTCACGCGCTCGGGAGCGACCTACGCCCCCCTTGGAGCGCTCAGCGTCGGCGGCTGGTCGATCGCCCGCGCCATCAACAACGATGGCTCGGTGATCGTCGGCCAGTCCGATGACCAAGCCTTCAAATACCAGAACGGTACGATGACCGGCCTCGGCTTCCTGAGCGGCGGCAGCCTCTCGGACGCCACGGGAGTCTCCGCCGATGGCACGGTGATCGTCGGTTACGGCAACGTGACCGGCGGGGCCACCCACTCCTTCGTCTACGCGAACCAGACGATGCTCGACGCCGACGAATGGCTCGGCTCCCTCAACGGCCCGCGCGGCCTGGTCGAGATGACGACCAACCTCAACCTGCTGCCGCTCGAAGGCGCCCACCACCGCCCGCTGATGTCCTACGACGCGATGGGCAAGCAGAACCAGGTCTGGGCCACCGGCGACTTCGGCACATCCTCCCGCCAGGTCGACCAGCATAAGACGACCGGCGAGATCGGCGTGAGCCACGCCACGGGCGATTTCGTCTTCGGCTTCGCCGCCGGCCACGCGACCCTCAACCAGGACCTGCCCTTCGGCGGTAACGCCAGCATCGGCGGCAACTACCTCCTGGCCGAAGCCGACTACCGCCTCGCCGACAAGGAGAGCATCGTCTCCCTCGTCGTCCTCCGCGGAGACTGGGACGCCGACGCCAACCGCGGCTACTCCACCGGTAGCGGCACCGACACCTCCGTCGGCAGCACGAGCCTGCAGACCTCCTCCGTCCGCCTCCGCTACGACGGCCCGGCCCAGAAGTTCATCAGCGCCGTCTCGGCCACGCCGTTCGCTTCGTTCACGCTCACCCGCACGACGGCCGACGCCTACGCCGAGACCACGGGTTCGTTCCCGGCTTCCTTCGGCGCCCAGGCGCACAACGCGCAGGAAGGCCGCCTCGGCGTCACCGCGAAGTATGTCGCGACGCCCAGCACTACCCTGCTCTTCACCGCCGAGTGGATCCACCGCTTCGACGGCGCGGGCGCCGGCCTCACCGCCACCAGCTCGACGATGGGCACGCTGACCGCCGCCGGCATCGCGCCCACCGCGAACCAGGCCCGCTTCGGCTTCGACGTGGATCACAAGCTCTCGGCCGACACGCTCCTGAACCTGTCGCTGCACGCCGCCGGGAACGGCCCGTCCGCCGACTTCGCCGCCGCCCTCAGCGTCCGGCGCGCGTTCTGAGCGCGACGCAAGAGGAGCAAGCCAGGCCGCCCACCCGGGCGGCCTTTTTGTTGGAGAGACATGAACTCAAGGGGGAAACGGAGACCGGATTATTAGCTGGGGACACATTCTCTGGTCCCAGGTCTCGGCTACAGGTACGGGCACGGGTTCGGGTACAGGATTCAGGCCTGGGACCTGCACCCGAACCTGAACCTGAACACCTGAACCAGATACCCGACGGCCGAGACCTGGGACCTGAAATTGGATCTCCCGCAGCATCCTTTCCGGTTTCCGGTCTCCCTTTGAGTTTATATATCCCGTCACCTGAAACACTGCCTCCACGCTTGCCCCTCCGTACGGCATGTGGCGCCGCCCCGCCCTCCCATTTGCCTTTCCCCTCGTTCCCTCCACCCTGACCACAGCTTCCTGCAGCCGCCTCCCCTATACTCGATACTCCATACTCTATCCCCGCATCATGCCCCTCCGCCGCGCCCTCATCCTCTACTTCGTCCTCGTGCTCGCCGCCATGACCTGGGTGTCCTGGTACGCCTGCACGGCCCCGACGATCAGCTCGCTGCCGCAGTATGCCGCGCTCAAGGGCAAGGAAGGCCTCAACGTCCTGCACGGCTACGTGACCGTCTGTTCCGAGCCGTGGGGCCTCGCCACGATGTTCGACGCCTACTTCGGCTTCCTCGCCTTCTGGCTCTACGTCGCCTGGCGCGAACGCACCGTCACCGCCCGCCTCGGCTGGTTCGTCGCCTTGATGGTCCTCGGCAACTTCGCCATCGCCGGCTACGCCTTGCTCTGCCTCTTCGCCGCCCAGGGCGAGACCGACCTTGGCAAGGTGTTCTTCACGCGTAAGGTAGCCTGAATGGGACGTGTCTCCGACTGGCTACGCCGCAAGGTGCGCGATCCGCTCGTCGCGGAATTGCGCCAGGGCGCGACCCCGGAGGCGGTGTCCGCGGCGGTGTGCGTCAGCTTCGCCATCGCGATCGTGCCGGTCATCGGCATCACGACCCTCGGCTGCGTGGTCGCCGGCCGCGTCTTCCGCCTCAACCACGTGGTGATGCAGATCGTCAACCACTCGAGCTACCCGCTGCAGATCCTGCTCATCGTGCCGTTCGTCCGCCTGGGCGAGACGCTCACCGGCGCGGCGCACGTGGCGCTCACGCCTTCGGCGATCGTCGACGAGTTCAACCGCTCCTTCGCCGGCTTCGTGGCGAAGTTCTGGATGGCCTACGTGCACGGCGTCCTCGGCTGGGCCATCACGGTCCTGCCGGCGTGCTGGGCCCTGCACTTCGTCCTGCGCGCCACCTTCCGCAGACTCCTTCCCAAGCCCGCCGCATGCACCCCCTCACCTCCCTCGGATTCGACTTCCTGATCCTCTTCGCCGAGGCCTGCGGCTACTTCGCGCTGTGCTGGGTCATCGCCAAGCACATGGATAACTGGTCGATCGTCGACGTCGCCTGGTCGTTCGGCTTCGCGCTCGTGGGCCTGCAGGTCCTCTCGGTCCACTTCTTCGTGCTGCCCCTCGGCGGCCAAGGCCTGCTGATGGCGACGGCGACGGTGCTCTGGAGCCTCCGCCTCGGCACGCACCTCTCGGTCCGCGTGCTCGGCCACCTCGACCAGGAAGACGGCCGCTACCTCAAGATGCGCGCCGAGCACGGCGACCGCATGCCCGCGCAGATGGCGTATTTCTATTTCGTCCAGGCCGTCGCGCTCACGATCCTCTGCCTGCCGCTGCTGTCCTCGAACCCGGACGGCGCCACGGGCCCGGCGAAGCCGCTCCACTGGCTCGGCCTCGGCGTGGTCGGCCTCGCCCTGCTGATCGAGACGGTCGCCGACGCCCAGTTGGCGGCCTTCAAGAAGAACCCGGCCAACAAGGGGCAGGTCTGCGAGCGCGGGCTCTGGGCCTGGAGCCGCCACCCCAACTACTTCGGCGAATGGCTCGTCTGGGTCGGCTTCCTGCTGATGAGCTATAACGCCACCTACCGCGGCGTCCCCGGCCTGCTCTGCGTCGGGGTCATGTATTACTTCCTCACCCGCGTCACCGGCATCCCGCTCACCGAGCAGCAGCTCCTGACGTCGAAAGGCCCGGCCTACGCCGACTACCAGGCGCGCGTGCCGGCCTTCTGGCCCCGCCCGCCGCGCCGCTGATTTTCCGCCGCGGCGGATTGCCAGCGACGCATGGCCCGTTCAACTTGGGCCCATGCCGCTGATCGACACGCTCATCGAGAAAGACGTCCTGCCCGACAGCGTCATCCGCTGGGGCATCCGCCGCCTGCTCCGCCAGCGCCTCGCCGACGAGCGTCCGGACTCGGCCGCGGAGCGCTTCGCCAAGGTCGACGCCTTCGCGGCCGAGCTGCGCAAGCTCCCGGTCGCCATCGAGACCCAGGCGGCCAACGACCAGCACTACGAGGTGCCGGCCGATTTCTATAAGCTCTGCCTCGGGCCGCGCCTGAAGTATTCCTCCTGCTATTATGAGCTCGGCGGCGAGACCATCGCCCAGGCCGAGGAAGCGATGCTCGCCCGCACCTGCGCCCGCGCGGAGCTCAAGGACGGCCTCGAGATCCTCGAGCTCGGCTGCGGCTGGGGCTCGCTCACCCTCTGGATGGCCGAGAAATACCCGCACGCGCGCATCACCGGCGTCTCGAACTCCGCCTCCCAGCGCGCCCACATCGAAGGCGAATGCGCCAAGCGCGGGTTCAGGAACGTCCGCATCCTCACCTGCGACATGAACGTCTTCGCCGCCGAGGCCTCGCGCTTCGACCGCGTGGTGTCGGTCGAGATGTTCGAACACATGAAGAACTGGTCCGAGCTCATGCGCCGCATCGCCGGCTGGCTCAAGCCGGGCGGCAAGCTGTTCTTCCACGTCTTCACGCACAAGGACATCGCCTACCATTTCGCGGCCAAGGACTCGACCGACTGGATGTCCCGCCACTTCTTCACCGGCGGCATCATGCCCTCCAACTGCCTCGCCAGCCGCTTCCAGGACGACCTGAAGCTCGAGGCGCAGTGGGAGGTCGAAGGCCGCCACTACGGCCAGACCTCGGAGCATTGGCTCCAGAACACCGACCGCCACCGCGAGGAGATCCTGAAGATCTTCGCCCGGACCTACGGCGAGCAGCGGGCGAAGGCCTGGCTGGCCAACTGGCGCGTGTTCTTCATGGCCTGCGCCGAGCTCTGGAACTTCCGGGGCGGCTCGGAGTGGATGGTCTGCCACTACCGCTTCGCCAAGCGCGCGGGCTAAGTCCGCGTTTGCCTCGGGACGGCCGCCGCGTTTGCTCTGCCCCATGCAGAGCTTCGAAGAGAACGGCGTACCCATGGAACGATGGAAGGTCGGCGCCTCGACCTATGAGACGTGCCTGACGCGCGGCGCACGCCTCCTCCGCTGGAAGCTCGACGTCCCGTCCGGCCACCGCGACATCCTCTTCTGGCCCGAAGGCGCCCCGATGGACCTCGACAAGATCGGCCCCGTCCGCGGCGGCAACCCGATCCTCTTCCCCTTCATGGGCCGCAACTACGCCGACGGCGAGAAGTTCGCCTGGAAGGCCGCCGACGACGTCAAACGCCCGATGCCGCAGCACGGCTTCGCCCGTGATTCGGCCTTCGAGATCGTCGAGAGCGGCCCCAAGCACGCCGTCGTGCGCCTGCTCCAGGACGAACGCGGCCGGAACTGCTACCCGTTCGCCTACGACTTCCGCATCCGCTTCGATTTCCTCGAGCTGTTCCTGCGCATCACGTTCGAGTTCGAGAACCGCGACGCCCAGCCGCTCCCGTGGTGCGCCGGCCATCACTTCTACTTCACGCTGCCGTGGCACAAGGGCCTCAGCCGCCGCGACTACGTCGTGAAGATCCCGTCGAAGAAGCAGTGGCGCCACGCCGCCGACGGCAAGCTGGTGCCGTTCGCCGAACTCAAGGGCGCGGAGGCCATCGGCTTCGACAGCCCGCACCTGCCGGATTGCATCTTCACCAACCTGAAGTCGGCGACGCTGAGCTTCGGCCCGAAGTCCGGCGAAGAGGACATCACCATCAAGGTCGGCGAAGAAGCGATCCCGGGCAGCTGGGCCAGCGTCGTCACCTGGACGCCCGATCCCGAGGCGCCGTACTATTGCGTCGAACCGTGGATGGGCCCGCCCAACAGCCCCGAACATAAGAACGGGCTCCGTTTTGCGGAGCCCGGTCAGGTCGACACCTTCGTCACCGAGGTGTCGTTGATGTAAGCCGTACGGCTTACTTGCTGCTCTTGCTGTTGAGGGGCAGCTTGCCCTTGGCCTTGGTGGCGGCCGGCTTCTTGGCCGGGGCCGGAGCAGGCTCCGGGGTCAGGGTCGTGGCGGTCGGGACCGGGGCGAGCGCGGTCGGGACGAGACCGGCGTCGCCGGCACCGTCGGTGACCGGGGACGGACCCTTCTTGGGGCCCATGCAACCGACGACGGCGAAGGAAAGGAGGGAGAGAACGAACAGATTGCGTACCATGGCAGTGAGGTTAGGTTGCGGGGACTCTACCCGGCATGCCCCAACGCACAAGCGCAGATTCTGGCCCCCTGACCCTCTTCGTCTGCACGGGGAACTTCTACCGGAGCCGCCATGCCGAGGCCCTGTTCAACTGGCACGCCGCCCGGCTGGGCCACCCGGCCCGGGCCTTTTCCCGCGGTCTGCTGACCTCCCTGGTGGCCGATGAGCCCACCCTGCTTTCCCGGGACACCGAAAAGCGCCTGCGCGAGCTCGGCATCCCCCTGGAACTGACCGGGGCCGCCCCTACCCAGCTCCGCCGGGAAGACCTCGAGCGCGCCCACCGGACCATCGCCCTCAAGCGGGACGAGCATCACGCGATGATGCTGCAGGCGCACCCGGAATGGGCCGACCGCATCGAATACTGGACGGTGCACGACATCGACTGCGCCCATCCGGACGAAGCCCTGCCCCAGATCGAGGCGAAGATCCTCGAACTGGTGCAGGGACTGCGGTCCTGAGCGGTCGGCGCCTTAGGCGGCCGAACCGGCGTCAGCGCGACGCAGGGTCTCGAGGTGCGAGGCCGCCTGGTTCAGCAGGCCGCGCAGCTCGACCATCGTTTCCTGGGCCACTTCGGCCTTGGTCGCGGCGGCTTCCTTGAGGGCTTCGGCGCGCACCGCGAGTTCCTTGGCGAGCTCGTGGGCGGCGGCGATCGTCTTGGCCTTGAGTTCGCGGGTGCGGACGTCGAGGCGGGCGGCAAGGGAGTCGATGTCGCGACCGAGGGTGCGGCTCTTCTCGCGAAGCTCGGCGGCCATGATGCGGGAATCCGGCACGCGGCGCAGGTCTTCGGTGAGGCCGACCTTGGAGAGCGTCCAGATGATCCACTTGGTGGGGTCGAACTGCCAGGCCTTCACGCCGTTGCGGTAGTCGTGCTGGAACTCGTGGTGATAGTTATGGTAGCCCTCGCCGAAGGTGAGGAGCGCGACCAGGCCGCTGTCACGGGCGCTGTGGTCCGTGGAATACGGGCGACGGCCGATCATGTGGCAGAGGGAGTTGATGCAGAAGGTACCCTGCTGGACGATGACCGTGCGGAGCAGGCCGGCGATGAGGAAGGCGGCCAGGGCGGTCATGCCCGGGTTGGCGTAGCCCATGAGGGACGCGTAGCCGTAGCCGAGGGCGGCCGGCATCACGAAGCCCACGAAGGCGCCGATCCACTGGACGTACTTATGCTGCCACATGACGAGGGGGTCGGCCTCGAGGTCCTTGACGTTGGTGACGGGCGGCTTCGGCTTGAGGCGGAAGAGGAGCCAGCCGATGTGGGCGTAGAAGAAGCCCTTGGAGATATCATACGGATCCTCGTCTTCATCCACGTGCTTGTGGTGGATGCGGTGGTCGGCGGACCAATCCAGGGCCGAATTCTCGAAAGAAGCGGCGCCGAACAGAAGGACGAAGACCTTCACCGGCCACTTGGCCTTGAAGGAAATGTGGGAAAACAGGCGGTGGTAGCCCAGGGTGATGCCGAAACCGGTCGCGTAGTAGTAGAACACGAACATGGCCCAGATGAAGCCCCAGCCGTGGACCTTGTTGGCGGCGTCGTCGGCGAGGTGGAACTGGGTCCAGAGGAACCAAGGCACGACCGTCAGCGAAAGGAGCGCCGTCCCGATGAGGAAGGCGGAGGTCACCCACTCGATGCGGTAGATAGGGAAGTTTTTGAACTTCATGGTAGGCGATTGAAATTAGGCCCGCCCCCCACTGAGGCGAGAGCAATCAACCGCCCTAAAACGGCTAAAAAGCGGTTCTAAATTCGCTATTTCGGGAACCTTATTCCCGCGGAACGCCGGGAACCTCCGCCGATCAGTCGCGGCGACGGCGACCGATCGAATTCTTCACCGGGATGACGCGCACGGGTTCGCGCGTCTTGATCCACAGGTCGCTCTCGCGGAAGAATTTGCTCGGGATGCCCTGCACGGCGTCGCCGAACGATTCGACCGGCATGCGCTGGCCCTTCGGCGAGTCGTTGAAGGCCTTGGCGACTTCGACCATCTTGTCGGCGACCTCCGTGGGATCGTCGTCCTCGAGCAGCTGGACCACCCAGCCGGTGAGGTCCTTGGGCAGACCGTCCTCCGGCTCGCTGACCAGGACCAGCAGCTGCTTCTTGGCCGGCTTCTCGCGCTCGACGGCGTCCTCCTTGATCACATCGCGGAGCTGGTTGAGGATCTCGGCGGCGACACGCACGTCGACCCCGTTCTCTTTCAGGATTTTCTGGACGACTTCGAGATCTACCTTGGCCATAGGCCCCCAAGAGACTCCAACCGCCCCAGCGAGGGAAGCCGGAGTTATTCGCAGCCGGGCTGAAGGCCTGATGGGAGGGGTAGGGACAGCACCGCGTGCTGTCCTAGCTGCCTTCTTCGTTTCAGGTGGCGGGTGGCAACCCCAGGTGGCAGGTGGCGGGGACTGCCTCGGGTAGGGTCGGGACCGCGTTACGACATAGCCGTCGCGAGGTAGGGCCGAGCATCCCTGCTCGGCCGCGGCCAACCAAGGATGATTGGCCCTACCCGAGACAAGCCGATGCGATGTCATCGCATCCCTACCCGCCACCTGCCACCCGGAGCAGCCACCTGCCACCCGCAAAGGCATCATCTATTCAGCCCTCCATGCAGTCATCGACCCAATCATCTATTCTGACATCCGTCATCTGTCATCCGCCCGCTTGCCTCCCTCCCTCCTTTCCCTCTTAACCCCCACGTGGCGGAACACACCAAAGTCATGGGCAAGGAATGGGCCGACGCCCGGCGCGCGGCCAACGTGGCCCGCCTGGGCGAGACCCTCGCCACGGCCCTGGCCGGCCGCATGGGCATCACCTTCGAGCTCGGTTGCGGCCATGGCCACTGGCTCGCCGCCTACGCCGCCGCGCATCCGGATGAATTCTGCGTGGGCATCGACCTGATCACGCATCGAGTCGAACGCTCCGTCCGCAAGCAGACGCTCGGCAAGCTCGACAACGTCATCTTCCTGAAGGCCGAGGCGACGGAGTTCCTCGAGGCGCTCCCGCCCGCGATCCTGCTCCGTAAGATCTTCATCCTCTATCCGGATCCGTGGCCGAAGAAGAAGCACCACAAGAACCGCTTCATCAACGCCGAGAACCTCGACCTGCTCGCGCGCCGCTCCGCCGCCGGCACGCGCCTCCACTTCCGCACCGACGACGCCGATTACTTCACCTGGACCAACGACTTCCTCGCCACGCACGCGCGCTGGCAGGTGGTGCCGGGGATCGAGTGGCCCTTCGAGCAGAAGACGTTCTTCGAGGAACGGATGAAGGATAAGCGCGACGTCATCGCCGACCTCGCGGAATAATTCCTGCTCATTTGTGACACGATAAGTGTCTCATTTGGAGCGGTTAAGCGTGCCTAATCGTTTCCCTTGCCTTGCGGGGCGTCATTCCTACTCATTAAGGCCGTGAAGTCCTTCCGTCACACGCGCATCACTTTCACCATCGGGCCGGCCACCGAATCTGAAGCCCAGCTCGAGGCGATCATCAACGCCGGCGCCAACGTCGTCCGCCTCAACATGGCCCACGCCGACCACGCCTGGGTCCGCAAGACGGTCGAACGCGTCCGCCTGGTCAGCCGCCGCATGAAGAAGGAGCTCGCGGTGATGATGGACATCAAAGGCCCCGAGATCCGCACCGGCGCCCGCAAGGAAGCCGCGCAGCTCGCGGTCGGCCAGCTCGTCGACGTCACGGGCTCCGACGCCGCCCAGCCCGACGGCGACATCCTCGTCATCCCCACCAATTACCCGAAGATGATCAGCGCCGTGCCCGTGGGCGGCGTGGTCCTCGTCGACAACGGCCTCATCCAGCTCCGCGTGCTCGCGCAGCAGAAGGACCGCCTCCGCTGCAAGGTCGAGCAGCCCGGCCCGCTGGGCAGCCGCCGCCACATCAACCTGCCCGGCGTGAAGGTCGACCTCCCCGCCCTCACCGACAAGGACCGCGAAGACGTCGCCGTCGGCTGCGAAGTCGGCGTCGACTACTACGCGCTCTCGTTCGTCCGTGAAGCGGCCGACGTCTACGCCCTCCGCACGCTCCTCGCCCAGCACGAGTCCAAGGCGCAGATCATCTCCAAGATCGAGGACCAGTCCGCGATCGAGCACCTCGGTTCCATCCTCGAGGCCACCGACGCGCTGATGGTCGCCCGCGGCGACCTCGGCATCGAGATCCCCTACGAGACCCTGCCGCTCATCCAGCGGCGCGCGGTCGCCATGGCCATCGCCTGCCGCAAGCCGGTGATCGTCGCCACGCACATGCTCGAATCGATGATCCAGGCGCCGGTCCCGACCCGCGCCGAAGTCACCGACGTCTCCAACGCCGTGCTCGAGATGGCCGACTCGGTCATGCTTTCCGGCGAGACCACCACCGGCAAGCACCCCATCCGCTGCGTCGAGGTGATGACCCGCATCGCCCGCACGACCGAGCAGGAACTGCCCCGCGTGCTCTCCGCCGAGCAGCCCAACGAGACCCCGAAGATCAAGCTGCTCCGCGCCGCCGCCGGCCTCGCCCAGGACCTCGGCAACACCGGGATCATCGCCTTCACGCGCAACGGCGACGTGCCCCGCACCCTTTCCTCCCTCCGCGCCGTCGGCTGCCCGATCTACGCGTTCATGGAAGAAGAACACGTCCACCGGAAGATGAGCCTCCTCTGGGGCGTCGAGTCGTTCCAGATGAAGTTCGAGCCCAAGGCCGAGGACAACATCACCCTGGCGCTCATCCGCCTGCGTGACGAAGGCTACTGCGTGCCCGGCCAGGTGTTCGTGATCGTGACCAACGTGATCCTCGGTCCGTCCGTCATCGATTCCATCCAGCTCCGCTCGGTCCCGGCGCTCTGAGGTAGGGCGGTGATTGCCATCGCCGCCGTTCGAGACCGTACGGAAGGTGCCATCGGCTCTTAGCTATGCTCGCTGATATCTTACGTCCGATTGCGAACGGACGTGATGGCAATCACGTCCCTACCCAGTGATCTAATCAAAGGAAACCGGAGACCGGATGATTGGCGGGGGCACAGACCTCGGATCCCTCCCGGTTTCCGGTCTACCCTTGGGCGCGCCGCCTTCACAGCCGCTAACCGCTGACCGCCGCTCACTACCCGCTGACCTGAAAATACCTCCGAGCAAGCGCCTGCGTGCCGGAATCGCCTTCGCCCGCGGCGACGACGTCGGCATACAGCTTCGCGGCGAGCTCGAGGCCGGGCAGTTTGATCCCCTGCTCCTTGCAGACGTCGAGCGAGAGTCCGATGTCCTTCACGAAGTGCTTCACGTAGAAGCCCGGGGCGAAGTCTCCCTTGAGCACGCGCGGCGCAAGGTTGAGCAAGGCCCAGCTCGAGGCGCCGCCGCCGGAGATCGAACGCAACGTGGTGTCGAGGTTCAGGCCGGTGGCATGGGCGAAGGCGAGGGCCTCGGACATCGCGATCATGCCGGAGGCGATGCCGATCTGGTTCGCGAGCTTGCAGAGCTGGCCGGTGCCGGGCGCGCCCTGCAGGACGATCGTCTTACCCATCGCGGCGAAAAGCGGCTGCGCGAAATCATAATCTTTCTGGGCGCCGCCGACCATGATCGTCAGCGTGCCTTCGCGCGCGCCGCGGTCGCCGCCGGACACCGGGGCGTCGAGCGGACCGAAGCCCTTGGCGGAAGCTTCCGCAGCCAGGGAGCGGGCGAGCGCCGGGCTCGACGTGGTCATGTCGATGAGCACGCAACCGGGCTTGGCGGTCGACATGAAGCCCTGCGGGCCGCGCCAGACTTCTTCGACGTCGTTCGGGTAGCCGACCATCGAGATGGCGGCGTCGACGCCCCTGGCGGCCTCGGCCGGCGAAGCAGCCCACTTGGCGCCCAAGGCGAACAGGTCTTCGGCCTTGGCCTTCGTGCGGGTGTAGACCGTGACCTCATGGCCGGCCTTCAGCAGGTTGGCCACCATGCTCTTGCCCATCACCCCGGTCCCGACGAACGCGATTTTCATGGGACAAGAGAAAGGCGGAACGCGTCCGATGGCAAACAGGTAGGGGCCGCACCGCGTGCTGCCCTAGTCGCCATCTTGGTTCCAGGTGGCGGGTGGCAGCCCCGGGCGACAGGTAGCGGGTCGGATTGAACTCAAAGGGAAACCGGATGTTTGGCTGGGGTGCGTTTGTTCGCCGCAGGGCGAACCATGGCAGGGGCAAGATTCATCGTGCACTCATCATACGGAGGGCGCGGCGAAGCCACGCCCCTACCCTCGGCCGCCCTGCGGCGGCCATCTACCTTGGGTAGGGCGGCGATTGCCATCGCCGCCGTTCGAAGCCGACAAAGGTCAGTCATCGGGACTTAGCCAGGCTCACTGTTTCGTACACGTACCGTCGAACGAACGTGATGGTAATCACGTCCCTACCCTACCTGCCCTCCACGCTTAACTTCCCCCCGTCGCGTCCGCTTCGCCGTCGTTGAACTTGAGGCGGAGCTTGCGACCGGGAGTCACGGCTTTGCTGGTCGAGATCACCGTGCCATCGGCGTCCCGGACGATCGAATAGCCGCGCGAGAGGATCGACTCGAAGCCCGCGGAACGCAGGCGATGGCCGAGCTGGTTGAGCTTCTCGCGGGTGACGCCGAGGCGCGACTTGGGCGAGAGACGATGCAGTTCGCCGCCGAGCTCGGACAGGCGATGACGATACTCCGCGACGACCTCCTGGGCGGCGCCATCGAGGCGTTCGTTGAGGAGGTCGAGGTCCTGATACAGCGACTGCAGCTTCGCCTTGGGCGAATGCTGGGCGAGCTCGGAGGCGAGCAGCTTGAGACGCTGACGGAGGCGCGCCTGGCCCGAGGCGATGAGCTCGGCCGCGGCGGTCGGGGTTTCGGCGCGCTTATCGGCGGCGAAATCGCAGAGGGTGAAGTCGGTCTGATGGCCGACGGCGGAGATGACCGGCGTCTTGCTGGCGCGGACGGCCCGGACGAGGGCCTCGTCGTTGAATCCCCAGAGGTCTTCCATCGAGCCTCCGCCACGACCGACCACGATGAGGTCGATGCCGGGAATCTCGTTGGCCTGCTTCAGGCCGTTGATGACCGATCCGGGGCAGGCTTCGCCCTGCACGCGAGCCGGCACGAGCCAGGCGGTGCCGCTCCAGCCGCGAGTCTTGAGGACTTCGATGAAGTCATGCCAGACCGCGCCGATCTCCGATGTCACGAACGCGACGACTTTGGGGAAATCCGGCAAAGGGCGCTTCAGCTCGTCTTCGAAAAGGCCTTCGGCCTTCAGCTTCGCCTGCAGTTCCTTGAACTTCTGGAAAAGGTCCCCTTCCCCGGCGGGCTTGATCGAATCGATGATGAGCGAGAACTTGCCCGTCTTGCCGTAGAAGTCGGCCTTTGCCTTGGCGACGACCTTCATGCCGTCGCGCAGCGGCGTCTTCAGCCAGCGGGCCTGGAAGGAATAGAGCACGCAGTCGACCTTCGCTTCGCTGTCCTTAAGCGCGAAATAGTGGTGACCCGAGGGGTAGGTCTTGTAGCCCGAGATCTCCCCGGTCACCTCCAGCGTCCCCATCCCGTTGAGATGCCCTTTCAGGACATCCGCCAGGTCGGAGATGGTGAGCGGTGCCGAATCCATGCCGGGAGATTTGCCGATGGGCAGACCAAGCGCAAGAAGGGAGGAGTTCTCGCTCAGGCTGGGCCGAGCCTCCTTGCAGTGTCGCATGACAATACTCAGCAACCAACGATCCTCACGCCGGTAGGGCCGACCATCCTTGGTCGGCCGCTGTCATCATGCCTTGGGTAGGGCCGAGCATCCCTGCTCGGCCGCCCGCCCTAATGTCGCCGGCCAATACACGGCCGACCAAGGATGGTCGGCCCTACCTCAATAAGTAAAGGGCCAGTCATCTGACTTGGCGCATAAGCCTGCGCGGGTCGGATTATTTCGCACATAACGGCATTTCTCAGCCACCTCACTCTCCCCTCGTAGCCGGTGGTCAAAGAAACCATTCTGCCAAGCAATCCCGGCATGCCTGGCCAGATGCTGCTTCAGGGATGCGATCGTCTTCGCCATTCCTGCGCGATGGTTGAATTGGGCGACAAGGTGAAGATGGTCGGGCATAAGGACGCTGACTATCGGCCTCATCATCCCCTTTCCTTCGTAGAAGGCTATCGCTCCACGGTAAACCGCCGCCGCCACGGGAGATGCCAGTTGATTTCGTCCTCGTGGCTTACAGCAGATCGTCACGAACCACTTGTTTCTCCTGTCGACCCACGAAGGGATGGAGTGACAAAGATGACCACGGACAGGCAGACGCATATCCATATGCTGGATTGGCCAGTCGGATTACCAAAACCGGAGAGCCATTAGCACGATGCTGGGCTGTTCATACTAACGGCCGACCAAGGATGGTCGGCCCTACCCTGCTTCGCAGCGTGCCGGCCGTCCCCCGCGCAAGCTCAGGCCTTGGCCTCGGGCTTACGCTTACGGCGACGGATCGCGGCGGCGGCCAGGGCCAGCGCACCGAGGCCGAAGCCGTAGGTCGAAGGCTCGGGCACCGCGGTGAGGGTGACGAGATGATTGGCGGTGTCCCAATTGATGGACCAGAGGGCGGCGCTGGAAGCCGAACCGTCCGAGTAGGTGAATTGGCTGACGTCGAACTGGAAGACGTCGCTGATGTTCACGCCGGAGTTCAGCAAGACGCTGCTGGACGGGCCGAGGGATGCGAAGGTGAAGGTCAGCGGACGCAGGCCTACCGTGCCCGGCGCATCAAAGTTGAGCGGATTACCAAGGGTCGTGGCATCCGAGAGCGACGTGATGACGATGGTGATCTTGTTGGCCGGATCGGCCTGACGGAGGTCGAAGTCACCCGTGATGTTCAGCTTGTCGTAACCGTTGGTCGCGAGCGGATCGGCGTTCTGGATCTGCCAGTCGTAGTAGGAACCGGCGGCGAGGCCGAAGTTGCCGGTGGTCAGGGTACCCGGCGAATTGCCCGGCGAGACGTGCGCGCCGGCGCCAGCGGTGACGTTGCCGACCGTGCCGGAGCCGCCGAGCGTCGAGCCGGTCGCGATGCTGATGTTGCCGACCGCGCCGTTGACGGTGAGCAAGCCGGAGTTGGCCGGCATCGTGACGTTGAGGGTCGGGGCGCTGACGCCCGTGGCTACCTTGAGCGTGCCGGTGCCCTGCTTCTCGATCGTCGCGCCGCCGGTCGCCACGACGGGCGCGGAGCTGAAGACGACGTTGTTGCTGCCGAGGTCGAGCTTGGCGGTGGTGTTCGCCGCCAGGCTGAGGTTCGCGGAAAGGTCGTTGGTGTTGCCGGCTTCCCAGCGCAGCTTGGCGCCGTCGGCGAGGGCGATGGTCGCGCCGGCCGGGAGGGCGCCGGATTCGAGGCCGATCGTGGCGCCGGCGGCGGCGTCGACGCGGATATCGCCCTTGAAGCGGTTCACGTTGCCGCCGATGACCCAGGTGCCGGCGCCTTCGATGGCGAGCTTGGCGAGGCCGTTGCCGGCGTCGATGTCCGCCTGGGACAGCGAGGCGCGGAAGATGTTGGTCGCACCGGTGTTGTTCGCGACGAGCTTCAGTTCCGGGGCGGCGCCGACGAGCGCGATCTTCGCGTCGGCGGTAAAGGTCAGGGCGGCCGCGCCGGCGCCGGCGGCGATGCCCGCCGAACCGTCGACGGTGAAGCTACGGGCCGTGCTGGTGGCGGTGGTGCCGGTGAACTCGAGCGTAGCGCCGCCCGCGAGCTTCAGCTTGGTCGGGTCGCTCAGGGCGGTGATGCCCAGCGGGCTGGCGGTCGAGCCGTTGCCGAAGTCGGCCACGGCGACGGTGCCGCCGTTGCTGACGTTGGTCGCGCCGGTGTAGGTGCTGGCGCCGGCGAGCTCGAGGCGACCGCTGTCCGTCTTCGTCAGATCGGCGGTGCCGGTCAGGACGACGTCGAGCGTACCGGTCGTCGGGGCCGAAGCGGTGGAGATCTGGCCGCCGGTCAGGGTGGCGCCCACGGCGAGCGTGATGGCGTTGGTGACCGTCAGGTTGTTCAGGTCGAGCGTACCCGCGGCGGCGACGCTGACCGTGCCGGAGCCGAGGGCGCCGGCGTCGCCGATCTTGATGGTGCCCGTGGTGATGGTCGTACCGCCGCTGAAGGTGTTGGCGACGTTGAGGAGGAGCACGCCCGTGCCGGACATCGTCAGCGAACCGGTGCCGAGGTTGAGGCCCGTGACGTCGATGGTCACGTCACCGGCGCCGCCGACGGTCAGGTTCTTGTTGGTGCCCGTGACGCCACCGGTGAGGGTGAGCTTGTCGGCGTTCGCGACGATCTTGGCGTCCGAAGCGAGGGTCACGAGACCGCCGAGGGTGTTGTTGCCGGAGAGGCTGCGCAGGGCGCCGGAAGCGGCCACGGCCGAGATGCCGGCGCCGTTGACCGTGATGGCTTCGGTGGCGACGGTGATACCGCCTTGGACGCGGAGTTCGGCGCCGTCCGCGACGGTCGTGCCGGCGGCGTCCGTGCCGAGCGCCGAGGCGTGGCTGATGGCCAGGACGCCCCAATCGACCTGGGTGGCGTCGGCGAAGGTGTTGGCGCCGGAGAGCGTCAGCAGCGCGTCACCGGTCTTGGTCAGGCCGCCGTTGCTGACGACGCCGCTGAGCGTCACCGGCGCGTTGATGCTGAGGGAGCGGACCGCGCCGAGGTCGACGTTACCGGAGAAGGTCAGCGCGCCGTTCTTGGTCTGGTCGCCGAGGACGAGGTCGGCGGTGGCCACGACGTTGTTGGCGAGGCTGCGCGCGGTGGTGCCGTCGCTGCTGATCGTGCCGTAGCTGATGGTCAGCGTGCCGTCGCCGAGGGCATCGTTCGCACCGAGGAAAGAGGTGCCGGCGTCGAGGGCGGTGCCGCCGTGGTAGGTATTGGCCGAGCCGAACACCACCGAGCCGTTGGTGTTGACGCGCAGGGAGCCGTCGCCGGACAGCACGCCGGAGAGCGTCAGGGCGTGGTTGCCGGAAAGCGTCAGCGTCTTGGCGGCCGCGATCGTGACCGGGGCGGCCAAGGTGGCGTCGTTCGTGGTCAGGGCCAGACCGGCGTTGTTCTCGACGGACAGGCCGGCGACGCTGGCGACGTTGGCCGTGTCGACGATGGCGAGGCTGCCGCCTGCGAGGCGGATGTTGCCCGAGAAGGTGTTGGTGCCGCTCAGGCTCAGGGTGCTGTCGGCGACCAGCAGCGTGCCCGCGCCGCTAAGGCCCGGACCGATCGCCTGGATGCCCTTAAGGGTGGCGGTCTTACCGGAGGCGACGGACAGCGGAACGGCGATGCCGCCATAGGTCGTGCCCAGGATCGTGGCGTCGCCGGTGACATTGATCGCCGAGACGTTGCGCGCCGTGCCGGTATTACCGACGAACGGATCGGCCTCGAGGGTGCCCTGCTGCAGGTTCACCGCGCCGGTGAAGCCCGTCGCAGCGCCAAGGATGAAGCGGTCCCCGGCGGTCGTGGAGCCGACGATCGTCAGGCTGCCGGTACCGGTGAGGGCAGCGTCGAGATTGATGCCCGTGGAGGCGTTCGCCGTGAGCGTCTTGCCTGAGGCGATGGCGATCGGGAGGGCCAAGCCCCCGCTCCAATCCGGAAGGTTGAAGGTCGCATCCCCGGTGACATTGAGGCCGGAGGAGTTCGCCGCGGCGTTCGCGACGCCGAAGGTCAAGGTACCATTCTGGAGCGTGATGCCACCGGTGAAAGTGCCGGCGCCCGCCAAGGTCAGGTTGCCCGAGCCAGCCTGGGTCAGGCTGCCCGAACCGCTGATGGCGCTCGAGACCGTCAGGCCGTTGCTCCGGTTGAAGACGAGCGCAGCGTTGTTCACGATGGCGCCCGTGCCCAGCGAACCCGTGGTCGCGCCGTCACCGACACGCAGCACGCCCGCCGAGACGGTCGTGGTGCCGGTGTAGGTGTTCGCGCCGGTCAGCGTCCAGGTTCCCGTGCCCGTCTTGGTGACCGCGGAAAGCGCGCCATTCGCCGAATTGGAGATGACGCCGGTCACGACGTTGGCCGTGTTCGTGCCGGAAAGGGTCCAGGTATTCGTGCCGGAGGCCTGGTTGCCGGTCAGGTTACCAAGGGTGAGCGCGGCGCTCGTCGGGTTGAAGGTGGTCACCCCGGGCGTGCCGGCGGTGCTCCGCAGATTGGCGATCGAGAGCGAGTAGCCGTTGGCGCCGGTGACGTTATAGGTGACCGTGCCGATGGCGGAATTAGCCGAGGTGCCGTTGAGGACGATGACGCCGTTCGTGCCGGTACCATTGTTGTCGACATCGAAAGTCGTCACGATGCCGCTGTTGCCGCCGAGGGCGTTCGGGAGGGTGATCGTGCCGCCGCCGTTGATATGGAACTGGACGACCGGGGTGGTCGCGCCCGTATTCGTGAGGATCGCACCCGTGCCGGTCGCGTTCACATCGGTGACGACCACGGTCGTGCCGGTGCCGCCGCTGATCGTGATGCCGGCCGTGGACGAGGAAGTGCTGGAGAGGACCAAGGTGCCGGCGGAGACCGTCGTCGTGCCCGTGTAGGCGGCGGTGCCGGCGATCGTCAGCGTACCGGCGCCCGACTTCGTGATCGTCGCGCCGTTGTTGATCTGGCCGACGTTCTTCAGCGTGCCGGACGCGAGCGTGACGGTACCGATCAACGCGGCGGAGCTTCCGATGGCGTTTCCGGCCATGTCCAGCGTGCCGCCGCTGAGGTTAAGGGTCGTGTTCTCGGTACCAGCGCCGTTCGTATATCCGAGGGTCGTGTTGATCGTGGCGACGCCGCCGGTGAGATTGAAGACGCCCGTGCCGGTGCCGCCGGCCGTGGTGGTGCTGGCCAACGAGAAGGTCGCCGTGGCCGGCACGGTGAACGTGCCGCCCGACAGATTGATGGTGCCCGAGGCCGTGCCGGTGGCGATGGAGTTCACGCCCATCGCGACGGCTCCCGAGGCGTTGACCGTAAAGTCGCCCGCCGAGATGTTCAGCACGCCGGTACCCGCGCCCGTGCCGCCGGTGCCGCTCTTGGAGCCGAGATTAAGCGTCGACGCGGACATCGTGCCGCCGTCGAAGTAGACGGTGCCGGTGGCGCTGCCCGAGCTGGTATTGTTGCTGATACCGAGGGCCAGCGTGCCCGCGGCGACCGACGCCGAATGACCGCGCAAGTCCAGGAAAGAATCGGTGATAGCCCCCGTGCCGGTGCCGTTGTGGCTGCCGATGGTGATGTTCGCGCCGCCGGTGCCCGCCTTGTTGGCGAGCGTCAGCGTGCCGGGGCTGGCCGCGACCTGGGACGCGAACTTGATGGTTCCGCCCAGCTTGCTGAAGCCGACGTTGATCGTGTCGACGTTGAGGACGTTGGTGCCGGCGCCGAAGGTGAGCACGCTGCTGCCGTTGCCGTTGTTGCCGCCCGAGTGTCCGACCTGCAACATCGTGGCCGCGACCGTATTGGCCGTATTGGAAAGCAGCACCACGCCCTGACCCGTCGTCGTGCTGCCGACGCCGATGTTGAAATTGGTGACGTTGGTCGTGAACGAGCTCAGGCCGCTGACGTCCAGCGTGGCGGCGCTGTAATAGGCGGCGTTCGTCGCGGCTTGGTTGACCGAGACGGTGATCGAGCCGGAGGTGACGTTCATGGCTCCACCCGTGGCCGTCAGGTTCGAGGTCGAAGCGACGCCCGCATCAAGGCCCAAGGTGATGTTGCCGTTGACCGTCAGGGTCTTGCCCGCGCCGATGAGGACCGAAGCCAGGCCCGTGGCATTGGTGTTCAGCGCCTGAAGGCCGCCGACCGCCTGGTTGAAGGCGCCGGTATCGAGGGTGGCGGTCAGGGTGCCGGTCGCGGCGTTACCAAGGACAACCGGGGCGTTCGGCGAGAAAGTGTTGTCGGCGGAGCCGGTGACCTTGCCCGCGACCACGAGGATGTTGCCGGAGTTGAGGCTCGTCGTGTTGGTGAAGGTGAGCGTGCCGAGGCCGGCCTTGGTCACACCGAGCTTGCTGGCGGCGTTGACGAGATAGTTGTCGACCAGGATCAGTCCCAGCGAGGCGTCCGTCGTCGACGTGACATCGGTCGCGGAGGTACCCAGAGCCTGGATCGTCGAGGTCGAGGAAGCCGAATTGGTGATGAAGCCGCTGCTCGTGACCGTCTGCGTCGTGAGGTCGAAGTTGAAACCGCCGAGATCCAGGCCGGCGCCGGCGTTGATGGTGAGCGGGCTGTTGACGGGGATGGCGCCGGTCGCGCCAAGCTTCAGGATGCCGTTCGCGACGGTGATGCCGGCGCCGCCGAGGTTGCTGGTCGTGCCCGAAAGCACCAGGACGCCCGGTCCGGCCTTGGTCAAGGCGGTGCCGGTCGCGGTGCTGGTGAGCGGACCGCTGAGCGTGCTCGTGACGGCGGGGCTGGTCACGGTGATCGTACGCCCGGACGCGCCGAGGTCGATCGCACCGGACAAGGTGACGCCGTTGCCGGCGGTGAGGCCGCCGAAGGTGAAGTCCCCGCCGACGGTCACCGCGTTGGCGACCGAGCGGGCCGTGCCGTCGCTCAGGAGCGTCGTGCCGGCGCCGACGAGCAGCGTGCCGACGCCCAACGGACCCTTCGTGACCGGTCCCGAGCCCGTGCTGTTCGCCCCGAGCATCAGGCTGCCGGCGGCGAGGCTGACGCCCGTGGTGAAGGTGCTTTCGGCGCTGGTCAGGGCCAGCATGCCGGCGCCGGCCTTGGTCAGCGTCAGCATGTTCGCATGCTGCGTGATCGGCACGCCGATGTTCAGGCCCGTCTCGGCCAGGCCCGCGTTCACCGTGATGACCGGATTGGCCGCGCTGAACTGCAAGGCGGTCCTGGTCGCGTCACCGGTGCTGAGGTACGGGACCGTCGACAGGGTGTTGTTCGTCGCGGTGAGCGGAGCGTCGGCGGTCAGGACCAGGAGGCTGACCGTACCGACGCCGGTCGGGGTGTTGAACTTGAACTCTTGGTTCTGGGTGCCGCCTTCGTTCTGGAAGACGAGGCTCGCGAGGGTGTTCGTGGCGCTCGCCGAGTAGGCGGGCAGATTGATGACCGCGCCGCCGAAGAGCGCGACGTTGGCGGTCGCGGCGATCTGTCCCGCGACGGTGTTGCCATAGGTGACCGTCGCGTTGCGCACGAACAGGTCGCCCGGGACCGCGACGAAACCGGCCGCGGCCTGCAGATTGAGCGTGCCGGCGTTGACGTAGGTGCCGCCGGAGTAGGTGTTGGAGGCGTACGTCGGCTGGAGGCGGAGCGTGGCCCCGCCGTTGGAGACGAGCGCGGCCGTCCCGACGATGGCCGGCTTCAGGACGGTCGTGCCCTGATTGAGGTAAACGTAGAGGTCCGTGCCCGTGCCGGTGATGGTGTTCGAGGCGTCGACGGCGTCGATGGTGACGGTCCCGGTGGCGTTGGTGAGCAGGCCCACGCCCAGCGAGATGGTCGTACCGGCGACTAGCGTGATGGTCTGGGCGTTCGTACCGTTGCCCAGCTTCATGGAATAGGCCGCCTTGGTGCCCGTCGCCAAGGTGCGGTCGGTGCTGTCGTTATAGTTCCCGGTCGAGGCGGTCGTGGCGGAGATGTCGGTGCCCGTGTAGTCCGGCGCGGAATAGGAACCATAGGACATGCCCATCTGCACCACGCCGAAGGTGTTGCTATAGGTCGCGAAGGCGCCGCCATCCGCCACCGCCCAGCCGCCGATGAGATTATTGGTCAGGTTGCTCGAAGAGAACGCCGTGCCGTTGAGCTTCGTAAGGTAGGTGTTGCTCTTCGTGATCAGGCCCTGTCCGCCGAGGGTGTTGGAGCCGGTGGTGTTGTTCGTGGTGTAACCGTTGAAGACGACCGAGGCTTTGTTCGCGGCGGTGCGGACCAGGTTGCCGAGCGTCAGCTTCACGGTGCTGCCTTCGTTCACGTAAGGCAGGGTGCTGAAGAAGTTGTTGCCGGCGGCGACCGTGACGGAATCCAGCGACACGATGGTGTCGGTCGAACCGGCCCCGACGATCTGCAGCGTGGCGCCCTGCATGGTCACGGCGTTGGCGGCGGCCAGGCGGACCGGATTGGGCGTCGCGACGGGGTTCAGGCCGAAGTTGTCCCAGTTGAGCGTGCCGAAATAAAGTTCGAGGCCCGCCGTGCTCGCGATCGCGCCGCCGTCGCGCAGCTGCAGGGTGCCGCCACGCACCACGGTCTTGCCGGTGTAGGTGCTGCCCGCGGTGAGCAAGGTGGTGTTGCTGCCGGAACGGACGAAATTGAGGGCGCCGGTGATGGTGCCGCCGAAGGTGCCGCCACCGGTGGAGGTCAGGTTGACGACCGAGGCGCCGGTGTTGGTCACCTGGCCGCCGCCGCCCGGCAAGGTGTTGGCGCTGGCCAACGCGCCGACGGCCTGCGCGTAGTTCTTCAGGTCGACGACCGCCGAGGAACCGTTGATCGACAGACCGACGACGGTCGCGGCGCCGCCGCCCGGAATCAGGGCGAGCGTGTTTGCGGAACCGGCGTTCAGGTTGAGCGTGCCGCCGTCGACGGTGACGGTGCCGGTGAAGTAGGCTTCGTCGTTCAGGTTCAGGACGCCGCCGTCCGCCTTGAGCAGGCCGGCGGTGCCGCCGATGCCGAGGGCCGCGTTGACGTTGAGCGTGCCGCCCGCGACCACGTGGATATATGGCGTCGTGCCCGTGGTCGTCGACTGGAGGGCGCCGACGTTGATGTTACCGGTGGCGCCGGCGAGCACGAGGATCGCCGAAGCGTTGGACATCGACTGCGTGAGCAGCCCGCCGTTCGGGCCGAACTTGCCGAACGCGGTCGCGTCGAGCGCGGTCCCGAGCGTGGCGGTGCCGCTGATCGTCAGCGAGTTCGCGTAGGTGGTTCCGCGGAGTCCTTGGGAAGAGGATAGCCCGGCGTTCTGGGTTCCCGCCCAGGTGCCGACGACCGTGTTGAGCTCGTTCGAGGCGAGCGCGCGGTAGTTGCCCGTGACGGAGTCCTTGACCAGGAAGCCGGTGCCAAGGCCGGCGGCGGAGGCGTCGGCCAGGATATCATGGCGGATCCCCATCGTCGTGGTGCCGTTGGCGCCGGTACCCTGGCCGCTGATCAGCGCGGGCGTCGTGATCGTGAGGTTGGCGACGCCGGCCGCGGAGGCCGCGCCGGAGATGCCGCCGATGACGAGGGCGCCATGGCCGTTGGCGTTGCCGAGCGTCGTCACCGCCAAGGTGAGGGCCTGGCCGGCGTCCGGCGTGAGTTCGATCCGGCCGCCGCCGTTCTGGACGGCCAGATTGGCGAGGGTCTCGGTGGTCGCCGCGCCGGCGTTGCCGCCGAGGACGAGCTTGCCGCCTTGGAGATAAAGCGTGCCCGCGACGTTCAGGCCGAGACGGTTCGCGACGTTGGTGGCGGCGTTGTCGAGCTGGAGGGTTCCGTTGGTATTGGCCACCAAGGAAGACGTCAGCAGGGCCGTCGCGGCGAAGGCCTTGCCGTCACCGACATACTTCAGCGTACCGCCGCCGACGACGATCTGACCGGAGGAACCGTTGGCGTCCTGGGCGACATCCCAGGTCAGCGTACCGCTGCCGAGCTTGGTCAGCGTGGGATTAAGCGCGTCGTTGAGGCGCTGGAGTCGGCCCGAGAACGTCGTGGAAGTATCGTCAAAGCCGACCTGGAGATTGCCGGCGCCGGTGCTGCTGAAGATGTCGCCCGAACCGGCCAGCGAACCCCAGGTCGTGTTGAGGTTGTTGAGGTCGTAGCGGGAACCGGCGCCCAGGGTCAGGCGAGAAGCGCGGGAGCCGGCGTTGGTGACGCCGTTCCTGAGGCCGCCCGCGGCGACGGTGAAGCCGCCGGTGAAATAAGCCTGGGCGTTGAGCTGCAGCACGCCGTTGCCGGTCTTGGTCAGGCCGCCCGAAGTGCCGACGATGCCCTGCAGGGCGAGGGTCGCGCGCAGCGGATCGACGTCCGTGAAGCCGTTCACGGTGATCGGAGCGACGTCGATCGTGTTGGCCGACGAGCCGAAATCGACGCGTCCTTCGATGATGCTGGTCGTGCCGACGTTGGCGGAAGTCGCGGACAGGCCGCCGGCGCCGATCGTCAGCACGCCGACGGAGCCGGCGCCGGTGCTGCTGTTCGTGGCGAAGGTGCGGACGGTCGGGTTGCTCGTGCCGCCGACATTGTTGATGACGAGGGCGGCGGCGGTGTTGTCGCCGAAGTAATTCAGCACGGCCGGGCCGTTCAGGATCACCGTATTGCCGGCGGCGATGGCGCCCGCGGCGTAGGTCGTGAGCGTGCCGCCGTTGAGGCGGACGCCGTTCGACGCATCGGCGGCGAGCGGGATGACGCCGCCGGCGTTGACGTTGAGCGTGCCTTGGTTGATGACCGTACCGCCCGTGTAGGTGTTCGTGCCGGAGAGCGCGCCGGTGTTGGCGCCGGTCTTGACGAAGGTGACCGCCCCGTCGGCGTTGTCCTTGATGATCGAACGGATCGTGGGCGTCGCGCTGCCCTGGGTGTAGAAGAAGAGCTCGGCGCCGCCGGAAGTGAGGAAGCCCTGGTCCACCGCGGTGCCGAGATACCAGGTGGTGTTGGTGTAGCTCAGCAGGCCGCCGGAGGCGAGCGTCAGGGTCTTGCCCACGGCGATGTTCACCGTGCCGACCGCGACGTTGCTGGTCGCGAGGCTGTTGACCGTGAGGTCGTTGGCGACGGTCGAAGCGCCCGTGTTGAGCTTGATGTTGTCCGTCGCGAGGGCGGAGGCGGTGATCGTCGTCGCCGCGGCGTAGGCCGGCGCGCCCGTGCCCCCGAGCGCGAGCACGCCGAGACCAGGGACGTAGGTGGCGAAATCGCTGGTGCCGACGGTGGCCCAGCCGCCGATGATGCCGTTGGACAAGCCGCCGCCGACGGTCGCGGTCGACGCGCCGCCGATGGTGCCGATGAGCACGCGTGCGCTGCTGCCCGCCTGGCCGGCAGCCGTGAAGTTGACGGTGGCGTTGGCCGCACGCGTCAGGCCTGCCAGGGAAAGGTCGGCGGAATTGATGCCGGTGCCGCCGGCGACGGCGTTCACGAACGACGCGCCCAAGGCCAGCGTAACGGCGCCGACCGACTCGGTGGTGGCCATCTGGGCCCGGCCACGCAGTTCGACCGTACCGCCGCGGAGGCTCACGGGAGCCGCGTCGACCAGGCGGTCGTTCAGGTTGTTCGCGCTGGAAGTGTTCTCGAAATAGAGGCCGGCGTAATTGACCTCGACCGACGAGGTGGCCGAGAAGACGGCGCCGTCACGCAGAAGGAGGTTGCCGCCGTTGAGGACGGTGGCGCCGGTGAACGAGCTGGCGGAATAGAAGCTGAGGTTGTTCTGGCCCGAACGCGTGAAATTGACGGAACCTTGGAGCGCGCCGGCGAAGTTACGCGCGTTGTTGTCGTTGTTCACCACCAGGTGGCCGGTACCGGCGGAGCTCGTGACGACGCCCGGGGCGCCGGCGACGGTGGCGTCGCCGAAGAAGCCGTAGACCATCTGGCTGTTGCCGTTGAGGTCGAGCGTGCCGCCGTTGAGCGAGAAATAGTTGTTGGCCTGGATGACGTTCGTCAGCCCGGTGCCGAGCTTCAGGGTGCCGTCGTTGAGCGTGACCTGGCCGCTCATCGTGTTGCGTCCCATGGCCACGAGACCGTTCACCGCGGCCGCCGTCGGCGCCAAGGTGAGCGTGCCTGCCCCGGCCTTGATCGTGCCGATGGCGCCGTTGCTCGTGCCGTTGCCGCCGTTGAGCGGGGAAGTGATCGTCAGGTCGCCGACGGTCCAGAGATTGAGCGGCGAGTAACCGCTCGTCTGGCTGAAGAGGCCGCCCGAGATGGTCGAGGTGCTGCCGGCGCGGACGAGGATGCCGCCGGAGCTGAGGTTGAGGGCCACGCCCGCGTTGAGCGACAGGCTCGCGTTGCCCTCGATGGTGAGGGAATTCGGGGCGACGCTGGCCGCGGCCGCCGTCGAACCGGACGTCAGGAGGACGTTGTTGCTCGCGGCGATGGTGTTCGCCGTCGAATACTCGTTGGCCGCGAGGACGCGCAGGTTGCCCGTGCCCGTGTCGGCGGTGGCGAAGGAAGTGCCCGCGCCGGTCGTCGTGGCGTCGACCAGCGCCCACGGCAGGATCGCCTTGGTCGTCGTACCCGCCGCGCCGGACTGCCCGTTGAAGGAGAAACCGGCGGTGTCCTTGATCGTGGCGACGCCCGCGCCCGCGGTCGCGCCGAGCGAAGATCCGCGGAAGAGGACGGAGGCGCCGGTCGGCGCGGTGCTGTTATTCTGGGCGTTGGCCTGGGAAGCGGCGGCGCCGGCGAAGACGAGGTTCGCCTGCTGACCGGACTGCGCGGTCACCGTGATGACGGAGAATCCGCGGCCGAAGGTCGGCGTGGCGAGGGTCTCCAGCGTGGTTCCGTTGGCGTTGCCGACGATGTTCAGCTGTCCGCCCTTGAAATCGATGTTGGAGGCGGCGCCGAGGCGGTTGTTGAGCGGCGTCGCGCCGTTGTCGAGGACCTCGAGGACGGAGCCGGGCTTGAGCGCGAAAGCCTTGGTCGCGCCGGAAAGGATGCCCGCGCCGCTGAACGAGACCTTGCCGGCATGGACGATGACGCCGGTATTGGTACCGAGCTGGACCGTCTGCGCGGAGGTCAGGTTCAGGGTGCCGGCCCCGTACTTGATGAATTCATAAGGCGCGAGGCTGACCGCGCTGGCGAGGTTCACCGTGCCGGCCACCGGGAAGATGATCTGGCGGTTGCCGGTGTTGTCGATGCCGCCCGTGATCGACAGCGTCGAGCCGGACAGGGCGCCGATGAGGCCGTCCCAGTTCATGGCCACGGCGCCGCTGAGCGTGTTGCTGCCGGAGACGCTGAGGACCTGGCCGTCGCCGTTGAGGCCGCCGCGATAGGTCTCGTTGCCGACGTTGCTGACGATGATCGGGTTCGCGACGGTGATGTCGCCGGCCAGCTGCAACGCGGCGCCGATGGAAGCATTGACGACGATCTTGTTCGTGGCGAGGCCGGCGGCGCCGGCCGCCGCGAGGCGGACCGCGCCGGCGTTGATGACGAGGCCGGTGGCGGCGTTCGACCAGTTCGAGGCGGCGTTGGAGGCCGCGAGCTCAAGCACGCCGTTGTCGTTCTTGTAAAGGATCGCCGAGGTCGAGCCGAGCGTGAAGGCCGTCGATACCGTGAGGGTCTTGCCGGCGACGACTTCGAAGGCGTTGTTCGCCTGGCCGAGCGTGATCGCGCGGGAGGTGGCGAACGTGTCCGTGGCCCGCAGGCCGACGCCCGTGCTGCCATCGACGTTGAGGAGGATGGCGTTGGCGGAATGTCCCAGACCGGCGTCGGAACCGACGGCCAGCACGCCGTTAAGGACTTCGATGGACTTGCCGGCGCCGCCGAACGTGTTCGCGCCGGACAGGACAAGGGTGCCCGGGCCCGACTTGGTGATGCTGAAGTCGGAGGCGCCGTCATCGACCACGCCGGAGAGGATCAGGCCTTGCGGCACGTTGGACCCCGTGGCCGTGCCGACGGCGAAGTGCGCCGGGCCGGTGAGGGTCGTCGAAGCGGCGAACTCCAGGCCGAAGCCCGAGAGGTTCGACACGCTCATGATGTTGCCCGGGACGGTCAGGTTGGCCTTCTGCAGCACCTTGTTGCGGGCGAACGGTCCGGAACCGGACTTGTTGACCGTGATGGCGGTGTCGCCGGTGATGACGAGGTCACCGCCCACGGCGACGTTCTCCACGGTGCCGCGAAGGTTGCCGTCCGCGGCGAAGATGAGGCCGCCGGTCGCCTGGAGCGTGCCGGCGTAGTTGCCGACGTTGAGCACGCCGAGGCCCGACTTGTTGATGACGTCGGCCGGACCCGAAGGGGTGGCGTCGGCGATCGACACCGTCATCTGCGGGGCGACGATCTCCACGTTCCAGATGGCCGGCAAGGTGGTCACGCCGTTGAGCGTGAGGTTGTTGACGCCGGTGAAGACGTGCGAGCCCGTGCCGGCGCCGTCGTCGCCGAACACGACGTTGTTCGCGATGGCATAGGCGCCGCTCGCGCCGAGGCGGGTGTTGGTCGCCATCGTCAGCGTACCGACGCCCACCGGCCCCGAGACGGGCGTGCCGATCGTCGGCGAGCCGTCCGCGCCGATGATGAGGGCTCCGGCGGTCACGTTGACGCCGCCGGCGAAGGTGCTCTGGCCCGAAAGCTGGAGGACGCCGTTGCCGGACTTCGTGATGCCGCCGTTCTGGACGACGGCGGAGATGTTCAGGCCGGCCTGCCAAGGCGCGACGTCCTTGCCGTTCGCCATGGTCGCGCCGACGGACACCGGGAAAGAGTTATTGGCGTTGAGGTCCAACGTACCGGTCGAGATGACCGCCACGGTGGCAGGGTTGCTGGTCGTGACGGCGATGCCGCCGACGCCGGTCAACGTGAGGACGCCGGTCGGCGTGAGGGTCGGAGCACCGCCACCGTCGTTGTCGATGGTGACGGCGGTCAGGCTGTTGTTGCCCGCCAAGGTCACGGCCGTGTTGCCGTACATCGTGAGCGCCTGCGAAGGGATGATGCCGCCGGCGACCTGGGTGAAGGTCGTGGCGACAAGCGTGCCCGTGTCGACGCCGTTGGATCCGGAAGCGACGACGAGGCCGCCGGAACCGAGCGTGCCGGTGGCGCCGAGCGTCAGCTGTCCGGAGTTGATGACCGTGCCGCCGGTATACGTATTGGCGCCGGTCAGCGTCATCAGGCTGACCTGCATGTCGCCGGAACTGCGCACGAGCCGGACCGCACCGGTGCCGTTATCCGCGATGACGGCGCCGATCGTCACCGTACGGCTCGTACCCGCGTAATTCGCCTGGGTGAGGTACAGGTTGCCGCCGACGTTCGCGGCCCCGGCGGTCAGGGTGCCGTTGGCGATCGAGAAATCGACGCTGTCGGTCTGCTGGCCGAACAGGATGCCGCCGCCGGCGACGGTGAGCTTGTTCCCGCCGAGGTTCAGGACCGTCGTCGCGTTCTGGGAAGCGAAGTTCAGCGTGCCGAGGGCCACGTCGCCGTACAGGTAGGTCGTACCGGTGGCGGTGAAGCGGACGTTGTCGGTCGAGCCTGCGGAGTTGATCGAGGCTCCCGAGTAGGCCGGGCCGCCGGTCGAGCCAAGGGCGACGACGCCGAGGCCGCCGTAGCTGGCCCACTCGCGGTCGACGATGGCCCAAGGCCCGATGATGTTGTTCGTCAGCGGAATGCCGCCCGAGAACGTCACGTTGATCTGGCCCGGCTGACCCAAGTTGCCGCTCTTGTCGAAGCGCAGGAACGAAGTGGCTCCCGCGCGCGTGAAGGTCCCGAACGTGAAGGTGGACGGATTGACGTCGCTGGCCCCGTAGTGGCCTTGGAGCTGGTTAAGGCCGCCCTGGATGGTCAGGTCACCGAACGTCTCGGACACGTTGATGACCCCGCGCGTCTCGATGGCGATGTTGCCGCCTCGCAGGGTGATCGGCGCGGCGTCGTTGACGCGCTCGCCCGAGAAAACGTTGCTCCAATTGATCAGGTAGAGCATGCCGCGGCTCGCCGTGATCGCCGAAGTCGCGCCCAGCGAACCGCCGTCCTGAAGGTTGACCTTGCCGCCGACGATGGTGGTCGGGCCCGCGTAGGTGTTCGCGCCTTGGAGATTCCAGTCGCCCGACCCGGCCTTCGTGACCGCGACCGTCCCCGTGATGACGCCGTTCAGGCTGCCGCCGGTGACGACCAACGTGGCTTCGGTGCCGGAGTTCGTCACGGTGCCGCCGCCGAGTTCCGTCTGACCGCCGCCGTTGGAGCTACCCAGGCTGGCCACGAACTGGACGCCGTTCCTGAGGTCGACCGTCGCGCCGGTGTTGACCGTGAGATTCTGGTTCGGGTAGAGGGTGTTGGTCCCGCCGGAAACCAGGTTGAGCGTGCCGGCGTTGACGACCGTCTGGCTGGTGACGAACTGCTGGCGGGCGAACGTCAGCGTGCCGGGCAACGCCTTGGTGAGCGCCGCGGACCCCATGAGTCCGCTCTCCACGGTCAAGGTCTGTCCGGAAGCGACGTGGAGATACGCTTCCGTGGAGCCGAAGTTCACGACCGGGACGGAAAGGGTCGAGCCCGTGCCCGTGCCGTTGGCGAGGATGGCGCCCGAGGTCAGGGTCAGGGTCGTCGGATTCAGGCCCGAAAGGCCGCCGACGTTCACCGAACCCGAAGCGGAGCTGTTCAGCGCCAGCGCATTGAGGGTCTGGTTGCCGGTCAGGGAATTGGAAGTGCTATACTGGGCCTTGAAGGTCTGCGCCGCCGAAGCGGACAGGACGTTCGCGGCGGCGGTGTAGCCGGCGTAAGGCGTCAGGCCGGTCGTCGCGTTGTAGGTGACGAACTCGGATCCCGCGGAAGTGAAGCGCGAGAGGATTCCCGTGGTCGCCGGCGTCAGCGTCGGCGCGGTGGTGAACGTGATCTTGTTCGTCGAGCTGCCGAAGACCCCCTGCAGGTCGACGGTCGCGCCAGTGTTCTGGGCCAGCGAGGCGAACGTCAGCGTGCTGTTGCCGCCAGCCGCGAGGTTGATGACGTTGGAGCCTGCGGAGACCGTCAGCGCTCCGGTCGAGACCTGGGTCGAACCGGCGGCGTTCGGGATGACCTGGAGCGTGCCGCCGAGCAGCTGCAGCGGCTTGTTGCCCAGACGGGCCGCGGTGTTGGTCGTCGCGTTGTCGAGCTTCAGCGTCGCGTTCTGGTAGACGTTCAGGTTGTTGGAACCGCCCGCGGTCGCCGCGCCCTGCAGCACCGCGAGGCCCGAGAACAGCTCGAAGGTGCTGTCCGCCAGGGAAGAGGCCGCGTTGAAGGTGATCGTCCCGCTGCCATGCTTGCGCACGTTCGAGCCGCCGAGCGTGCCGGTGTTCACGTTATCGATGACGCCGCTGAACGTGAAGTTCCCGGCTCCCTTGAACTGGATCATCGTCGTGCCGCCGCCGGTGACGTTGTCGAATTGGATCCCGTTGAGGGCGAGGGTCGCGCCGGACAGGGCGCCGAAGCCGAAGAGACGGTTGGTGCCGGAGCCGGGGCGGGCCGCGGCGAGGACGACGTTGGCGGACAACGTATTCACGCCGGAGACCGACTGCACGGCGCCTTCGGTATTGAGGCCGTTGACCTGCGACCAGTCGCCCGTGCTCGTGAGCACCACCGAATTGGGCACGGTGATGCCTCCCTGGAGCTGGAGCACCGAAGACTGGTTGTTGAGCTCGACCACGCCGTAGCCGAGGGTGGCGGTGACCGTCGTGCTGGCGGTGGCGTTCTGGCTGATCGTGAAGACGGTCCCGCTCGTGATGCCGGTGATATAAGAGCCGACCGGGATGCCGGCGCCGGTCACCTGCATGCCCGTGGCCAGGGTGGCGGTGCTCGCGACGGTCACGTTGGCCGTGCCGCTGGCCGGCGTGATGGACATCGAGCCCGTGGCGGCGGCCGGCAAAGCGGACGCCGAGCCGGTCTTGACGATGCCGCCGCTGATGGTGAGTCGGCCGTTCCAAGAGGTGTTGGCGGCGTTCAGGAACAGCGTGCCTTGGTCGCGCTTGATCAGCGAGGCATACTGTCCGGCCGTGCCGTTCAGGTCGAAGGCGTTGTCGAACTGCAGGGTCTTGCCGCCGACGACCTCGATCTGGCGGGTGAAGGTGTTGCCGGCGAACTGCAGCAGACGCGTGCCGGTGAAGGTCAGGTCATCGGTCGCCCGGAGCCCCGCGGTGCCGGTGACCGGATCGAGGCTGACCAGGTTGCCGGCGGCGCCGAGCTGGCCGTTCGCCGAGACGGAGACGATGCCCTGGCGGACGGTGACGTTGCCGCTGAAGGTATTCGCGGCGTTCGTCAGCACCACCGTGCCGGCGCCCAGCTTGACGAAACCGGTGCCGGTCAGCGTGCCGGACAGCGTGAGGCCTTGGGCGAGGTTCGAGACGGTCGCGTTGGCCACCGAGACGATCGGCGTACCGGCGAAGGCGACATCGTCCGAGACCTTCAGGCCGTAGCCGTTGTTGTTGGTGACGATCAGGCCCGCGGAAAGATTCGTGATGCTCGCCGGGGCGATCACCTTGTTCGCCGCGTAAGCCTTGGCCGCGTTGCCGCCGGCGCGGCCGACGGTGATCGTCGGCACGATGCCTGCGTCGAACTGCACCGCGCCCGGCAGCGTCAGCGTCTCGAAGGCGGCCGAGCCGGCGCCATCCATCAGCAGCGAGACGGAATAAGGGTTGCCGAGGGCGGTGGCGTTGAAATTGCCAAGGTAGCCTTCGGCGTTGAACACGAGCGCGCCCGGTCCGGAGACGGCGAGCGTGGCGAAATCGGCGATGTTCGGGATCGTGCCGAGCAGGGCGACGGTGAGATAAGGACTGCTGACCTTGACGGTCGGATTGGTGCCGCTGAGCCACGCGGCGGAAGCGTTCAAGGTCAGCGTGCGCGCCGTGGACCCGGTGTTGTCGAACTCCGGCACGCCCGCCCAGACGAAGGTGTTACCGGACTGGCGATCGTTATTGTCGACGAGCAGGCGTGCGCCCGCGGCCATCGTGACGGTGCCGGCGCCCAAGGGTCCGCCCACGCCCGCGCCGGACTGGGGGTAGGAGGCGCTGGATCCCAGGACGATCCCGCCGCCGCTGACGGTGACGGCGGTGAAGTCGTTCTGGCCGCTCAGCTGGAGCAGGCCGTTGCCCGTCTTGGTGAGGCCGAGGGCGGCGCCGCTGATGTTGCTGCTGATGTTCAGCGTCGGCGCGAGCTGGCTGTAGACCGTGCTCGCGCCCGGCAGCTTGACGCCGTCGATGGCGAAGGTGTTGGCGCCGGTGGCGAGCACGAGCGTGCCGCCGGAGATGACCGAGGTCGCCGAAGCGTTGGCCGAGCCGGCGGTCACCGGCGTGGCGGAGGTCAGCAACAGGCGAGACCCCGACCCCACCGCGAGGGTCGGATTGCTCTCGCTGAGGTTGTTGAGCGTGACGCTCGCCAGCGTGTTCGTCGTGGCGTTGGCGAACGTGACCGTGCTGCGGCCGTTGATCGTGAGCGCGTTGGCGGGGTCGATGGCGCCCGCGGCGTTGATGTTGACGCCCGCGCCGCCGGCTTGCACGCCGCCGTTGACCACGAGCCCGCCGGCGGGAATGACCACGTCACCGGCGTTGGTCGGGGAGATGTTGATGGCGCCGCGGTTGAAGACGGTGCCCAGGGTGTAGGTGTTGGCGGCGGTGAGCGTCAGGCCGCCCGAACCGTCCTTGACCAGCTTGGTGGCGCCTTGGATGACCGCGTTCAGGGTCAAGGTCGTGCTGGAATTGGCCGTGTAGACCACCAGCTCGCCGACGCCGCTGGTCAGGACACCGCGGATGGCGGCGGTGCCGATCGTGGTGTTGTTGGCGTCATTGCTGCGCAGGAGGCCGCCCAGCTCCAGGTTCAGGACGTCGGTCGCGGCGGTGAACTCGATGTTATGCGTGTAGGCGTTCGCGATCTTCAGCATCCCCGTCGTGGTCGTGCCCGGACCGAGGGTCAGGGTACGATCGGCGACGGTCGTCAGCTGCGTGACCTTGCCGGGACCGAAGTCGGCCTCATAGGCGGCGAAACCACCCTGCCCCGCCGGGCCGACGCCCTGCGAGGCGTTATAGGCGGCGTAGTCGGCCGTGTTGGCGATCGCCCAAGGGCCGAGATAACCGCCGCCCACGGTGGCCGGCGGGGTGGTGAAGATGATGCCACCGGAGTTGCTCAGCTGTCCGAGGTTGGTGCCGGTGAAGTTGAGCGTGGCGTTGTTGCTGCGCGTCAGCGAGGCGAACGTCAGGATGGCCGAATTGAAATTGCCCGAGCCGTTGTTGACGTTGGCGCTGATGGTGTTCGCGCCCTGGTCCACCGTCAGGGCTCCCATCTTCTCGCTGGCGTAGACCGCCGCGCGTCCGTTGTAGGCGATGGTCGATCCGCGCAACGTGACCGGGGCGGCGTCGTTGATGCGGTTGCCGACGTTGACCTGCAGGCCGCTGTTGTTGTTCAGGTTGAGCGTCGCATACGTCATCACCAAGGCCGACGTATTGGCCAGGGTCGCCTCATCCTGCAGGGACGTCGCGCTGCCCAGGAGATAGGTGGCGCCGGTGTAAGTCTGGGCAGACTCCAGGGTCAGGGTATAACCACCGATACGGCCGAACGTGACGGCGCCGGTGATGCTGCCGCCGAACGTGCGGTCGCCGGCGCTCATGTTGGAGACCAGCGTGGCGGCGGAGGACGACGTGATGGTGCCGCCGCCGCCGGGCGCCACGCCGAGGGAGCTGAGGCGGCCGACGTATTGCGTCGTGCCATTGAGGTCGACGGTCGCGCCGGACTCGACGCTCAAGGTCGTGGAGAGCGGCGAAATCGTGTTATCGCCGGCCGCCAGCACGAGCGAGCCTCCGGCGACCGTGGTCTCGCCGGTGTGATACTGGCGCGCGGAGAGGTTCAGCGAACCCGCCTGCTCCTTGAGGAAGCCCTGGGTCGAGACGATGCTGCCGCCGAGATTCAAGGAGGCGCCGGTGGCGACCTGGACGACGGCGGGCGAAGCCGCCGTGACCAAGGCGTAGCCGGTCGCGGTGGCGTTCGCGCTCAGGGTGAGCGTCGTGCTGTCCGTGATGGCGGTGACGTAACCCGAGACGCCGGTGCCGCTGATGGCCTGACCGACGACATACCCGGCGGTGGAGGCGACCTTGACGGCGGCGGAGCCGTTCGTCGTCTGCATCATCCGGGTCGTCGTCAGGCCGATGCGCGGGACGGAGACCGTGTGGCTTCCGCCGGCGGCGAGGATGGCGCCGGACGAGAGGGTCAGCGTGGCGTTGGCCGGCCCGCCGACCGTCAAGGAACTGGCGTCCGAGATGGCCAGCGCTCCGAGATAGCGGCTCGAAGTCAGGTCGTCGGCCGAATATGCGGACGTCACCTTCAGCACGTCGCCGGCGGCGGACGCATTGATGTCGGTGACGGCCGCATAGGCGCTGAACGGCTTGAAGCCGTCAGCCGTGACATAGGTCGCGAAGTCGGCGCCGACCGCGACGCGCGGCGCGAAGCCGGCGGTGACGCCCGTGACGATGACCTTATTCGTCACGCCGAGGCCGGCGACGCCGACCAGGTTGAGGGCGCTGCGGACATCCGTGT
The DNA here is from genome assembly GCA_024638885.1 of Coraliomargarita sp. Lineage (GTDB taxonomy): Bacteria > Verrucomicrobiota > Verrucomicrobiia > Opitutales > UBA953 > UBA953. Next base: position 224,958 of record JAHEJL010000001.1, read on the forward strand.
AGAAGGTGGGGTCGAGGGAGGCGAAGGTGAGGGTGTTGCTACCTGTGCCGGAGAAGGCGATCGCGGCCGAACCGTAGGCCTTGAAGGCGCCCGCGGCTTCGGAAGTCGCATTGCCGACCAAGCTCAGGGTGCCGCCCATCAGGTTGAAGGCGCCCGCGTCGAGCAGGCGGTCGTTGTTGTTCGTGGCGTTGTCCAGGACCAGCGTGCCGCCCGCATTGACCGTGAAGGAGGTGCCCGTCCCCTTCCATGAGCCGTTGGCCCCGGACAGCGTGACCGTCCCGCGGTTGGCGGTGAGGGCCCCCGTGGTGACATTAGCCGCGGAGAGCAGCAACGTGCCGCTGCCGGAGAAGGTCAGGTTGGACGCCGAAGTTCCGTTGGAAATGGCGCCTTGGATCACGGTCGCCCCGCTGCCGGCGATGGTCAACGTGATCGCGCCGGTATTGGCGAAAGCCGAAGCCCCCGCGATGATCAGGCTCTTGCCCGAGTCGATCGTGTTGACGAGCGTTCGGCTGGAGGTGCCCGCACCGGCGGTCAGCGCGGCGGTGGCGTGGCTGAGCGTGATGCTGGAGGAACCCGTGAAAGTCGCCGGATCTCCGCCAAGGGTGACCGGGATCGAGATGGTCGTATCGGCCGTCGCCTCGATGGTGCCGCCGCTGAAGGTAAGCCCGGAAGACGCGGAAGAAAGGGTTTTCGCAAGGATGAGACGTCCTTGGTTCATCGACGTCGTACCGGAATAAGTATCCGCCGCTCCGGCGAAGGTAAACGAGGCCTCGGGCGCGAGCTGGATGCTGATGCCGGTGGCATAACCCGAGGGATTGGCGAGCACGCCATTCCATACGGTCGAGCCCGTACCGCGGAAATTCAGCGTCTGGCTGCTGGTCTTGCTGTTGGTAAGGTTGCTGGCGATCGTGAGCACCGCGCCCGACTCCATGTTGTTGGTCAGCGTGATGCCGTTATCACCCGAAGCCATCGTGACGCCACCGGTGAAGGTCATCGAATTGGAACCGGCGATGACCGTCGTGGCGTTATTGGCGAGGGTCAGCACCTTGGCCGTGCTCAAGGCCCCCCCGAAAGCAAAGATGCCGCCGTTGCTGACGGTGATGCCGCTGGCGGCGCCGATACCGTTCGCCGTCAGGCCGAGCAGGCCGCCGGAAACCGTGATGCTACCGGTGAATAAGTTAGCTGACGAAGGGTTGAGGACCCAGACGCCGCCGTCGTTCTTGCCGACATTGAGCGTCGCGGTGTTTGTCCCGGTGCTATTGGTAAGCACCATGTTCATCTGATTGAAATCCGTGTTGCCGCCACGAAGCTCGAGGGTGAACGACTGTCCGGTGGCGCTCCTGGGCAAGGTGTTCGCAAAAGAACCTGCTAAAACCAGCGCCCCAGAGCCAGTGGCATCGATGCGAAAAGTTCTGGCCGAAGTCTGGCTAACCGAGGAGGTCAGGGTCCAGGGCCGAGACGAAGTCTCGCCAGGGCCGACGTAGAAGAGTCCGTTAAGATCTGCGTCCGCAGGGTTATAAATCAACTTGCCGCCGCTCGCGCCGAGCGAGCTCGCCGTCGTACCGGTCGCGTTGCCGATGCTCGTCACGACGACGTTACCGTTCGTCAGGATGGTGTCAGCGACATAGGTATTGGCGTCTCCGAGGATCAGCACACCGCCGCCGGCCTTGGTCAAGGTACCGCCGGCGCCGCCGCTGATGACGCCCGACAAGATGCCAGCCGTGACCATCGTGCCGGTGTTGCCGTTATTGTTGACGGTGACCGTGCGCGCGGCCGTACCAAGGTCGATATTGTTCGTGAGTTCCGTCTCGCCTAAGGCGGTGGACGAACCGAGCACCAAGGTGCTGGGCGCGAAGGTGGTCGCCCCGGCGGCCCCCCAGGTGAGCGTGCCGCCGCCGATAGTCACGACGAGACGGTCGGTGTTGGCCGCGGCGAAACCGGAAGCTCCGTTGTTCAGCTGAACCTGCCCGGCGCCGGTCCCGAGGGTGCGTGTGAAGGTCCCGGAAGTCTCGAGGACGCCTCCGTTGATGGTCAGCGCCGACGAGGTCGAAAGGCCCATCCCGTCGATCGCTCGCAGGGCGCCGCCGCCGATCGTCGTCGCGCCGCTGTAGGTGTTCGCCGACGAGGGATTGAGGATCCACAAGCCGCCATCCGCCTTGGTAAGGGACAAGGCCTCGCTGGCGTTCGGGTTGTTGCGCAGGCGGAGGCGCAACATGTTATCCCCGATGGAAGTGCCGCCCAGCGTGAGCGACCGGACACCCGTGCCGGCGAACGTCAGGTCCGCGGTGCTCGCGAAGACCAGGGTGGCGTTATTATCGGCGGCAGCATTGTTGAAGCTGCTTCCATATTTACCCGAAGACTGGATGACCGCGTTGCCGGCCAAGGTGAACTGTCGGTCCGTGCTGACCGACGGTGTCTGCGCATATTGCTGGATGAGGCTGCTGGCACCCGTGTAGGTCAACGTCCCGCCGTTGAAGACGAGATTTTCCGCCGCATTGGTCGAGGCACCGACCGAGCTGGCGACGCCGCCGTTGGCGAGCGTGTTGACCTGCAACGTGCCCGCCGTGAGGACGGTCACCCCGGTATAGGTATTGAGGGCGGCCAGCGCCTGGGTGCCGGTACCCCGGACGTTAAGGGAGAGCACGCCGGCCCCGTCTGCCAGCACCGAGCTGACGACACCGCTTCCGGTACTCGCCGCGACCCCGAGCTGGACGATCAAGGGTCCCGAGATGCTATTAGTGATGCTGCCGGCGGCGTTGACCGGAGGAAGGACGATCGTCGGGACCGACGGACCTCCGACGTAGGCCGCCGAGGAAGCGCCCGCGACGGCCAGGTTCAAGCTGCCGAGCTGGCGAATCGAAAGGACGGAGGTAGCGGCGGGCGAAGCAGCCAACGCGCCGGCGCTGCCGAGTCGCAGGACGCCTTCGTTGACCGTGGTGCTGCCAGTGTAAGTATTAACCCCCGAAAGGACCAAGGTGCCGGTCCCGGCCTTCGTCAGGCTGCCGGTTCCGTTGACGAGGTTGGCCGAAATCGTCAGCGCGTTCGCGGGCGTCGTACCTGCGGTGATGATCACCAGTTCGTTATTGGTCGCCGAGGTCGTGATCCCGAAGTTACCCGAGATGGTGGCGGCACCTCCCGTATTGTCATGCAGGATGCCGCCCAACGCCGTGGCGCTGGCCGAGGTGATCGTCAGCGTGCCGCCCAGCACGACGCTGCCGCCCGCGAGGCGCAAGGTGTTCGCGGCGACTCCGCCCGTCGTGGTGATCGTCGAGGTCGCGACGTAATTGCCGGAGCTTGCACCGGTGACGGCGGGAAGCGGCGTCGACGAAGCCAAGGCCGCGATATTCGTGCTGGCCGTCGGCGTGGCCACGTAGTCGACCGACCCGGTCACCGGGTCGATGATCGTGGCAAAGCCCCCGATGATGCTGTTCGAACCGGAGGGGGCCGCCAAGAACTGGACGGCCGCCCCGGTACCGGAAGCGAAGGAGAGCGTGGCGCCGGCGCCGCGCGTCCCGAGGGAACCAAAGATCAACGAGGTCGTACCGGAAGCGCCCGGCGTGACGATCACCTTGCCGTGGCCGGCGTTCGGCGTGAGAATCCCGACCGTTTCCGTGCTGCCGGTCGTGGCGCCGAGATACTGGAACGTGCCTCCGGCGAGCTGGGTGCCCAAGATGCCGTCGGTGGTGAAGGTCACCCCGCTGGCGTTGTTCATGGCATCACCGGCGGCGGTGAGCGGCACTACTTGGATCAGGCCGCCGGCGATGCTCACGCCACCGGCGAAGCCAGCCGAAGCCGACAAGGTCTGCGAGCCGACGGCCGCGGAGTTGGCCAAAGCAGCGACACCAGTGGTGTTCGCGACGGTGATGGTCGTCGCCGAAGCAATCGTCGAGACATACCATCCGGCGCCGGCGGCCATGCCTGGCCCGGTGATGGGCTGACCAGGCACGATATTGGCCACGGAAGCCAAGGTAAGGGTGTTACCGGTGTTCGCTGTTACGCTCTGCGAGCCTGTCGCACCGGAAACCAATCCGACGTTGACGGTCGTGCCGGTGCTGGCGGCGCCTTGGCTGATCGCGAACTGCGTGCCGCTGATGATCTGGGAGATGATCGTCCCGTAAGGGATACCCGTCCCGGAGACCGGCTGACCGACGACAAGCCCGGTCGTGGAAGTCGTGGTGAGCGTCTGGGTCGAGGTCGTGCCGATCGCGGTGATGCCCAGGGCGGCGTTGACCGTACCGACGACGGCGGCGCCGGTGTCCGTTCCCTTGAGGCGCCAGGTACCTTCCCCGATCTTGCGCGCGATCGTCCCGGTCGTCGCGTTGGCGATGAAGCCGCTGACCTCGTTGGCGTCGGCATTGGTTCCGCCGAGCAAAAGATTGCGCGTGCCGGTGCCGTTGATCGCGACGTTCTGCGGTAGCACGAGGGCGCCGGTACCGTTGCTGATGACACCCCCGTTGCCGCTGTTGAGGGCCAGGAGCTTGTTGGTCCAGGTCTGCGCGGCGCCGGTATAGATCAGGGAGCCGACGTTACCGGTGAACAAGATACGTCCGGTCGCCGCGTTGAGGGCGCCGATATCGGCGATACTGATGGCGCCACGGTCGTTCGCGATGATGGTGTCGCCGGTAAAGGTCGAAGCGTTGCCTTGGATCGTGAGCAGGCCCGGACCGGCCTTCTGCAGCTGATGGCGGGCGGCGCCGGAAGGCGTGTAGCTCCCCGTGAGGATGATATCACCCGCGCCGCTGCTGCTGCTGAGGGTGCCGCCGAAGGTCAGCGTTCTTGCCGAGGTAGAATTGGCCGCGGTGATATTACCGGCATAGGTGGCCAGACCGCTGCCATGATTGTAAAGGTTGACCGACCCGTCGCCGGAACCCGTGAGGGAACCATAACTAACGGAGTAGCCGTTGCGGCCGAGCGTCGTCAAAGTCAGCGAGTTGGTATACGCGACGGGGGTCGAGAGCGACGCGAAGGCGGCGGCCTGATTGAGCGAACCAGTTCCCAGGCCCAGGGCGCCTCCGACACCATGATCCAGCAGCAAAGTACCGGACGTGTTGTTGCGCTGCATGACGCCTCGGGTCGAGAATCCGGCCAGCGAATCGGCACGCAACTCGAAGAGGCCGTTCTGGAGGTCGATCGCCTGCGCGCCGACGTTGAGGCCGAGAGAGCCGGACGAACTAAGACGCACGCTGCCGGCGTCGACGCGGATCGATTGGGTGAACTGGTTGGAGGCGTTCTGGAGCCACAACGTGGTACCAATCAACTGGCCGCCCTTGATGAACTTGTCGTTGGCGATTTCCGAACCTCCGAGGACGCCCGAGATGATCCAGTTGCCGTTACCCTGCAGATTGACGCTCTGGCCGGTCCCGCCGATGAGCACGTTGCCGGCCAGCGTCGTCGCGCCGTAGGCGGACCAAGCACGCGCTTCGGTCGTGGCGCTGCCCATGCCGATGGTGCCGGTGAAGGTGTTGTAACCGATGCTGATCAGGCCGCCGGAATTATTGACGGGGGTCGAGCCACGCCCCGAGAAAGTGACGTCGCGCGCGATCGTGATGCCGTTCGCGCCCGCCGCCGCGGCTCCCTTGACGACCAAGGAACCGCCGGAGTATCCCGGATTACCGGTGTTCGCCCAACCGAAGACGGCGATCTGGCCGGTACCGGCGCCCAGTTGCGATTCGGCGGTGACGACCAGCGCGCCGCCTTTGATCGTGACGTCGCCGGTGAAAGTGTTGGCGGCGTTGGTCAGCAGCAACGTGCCATCGCCGATCTTCGTGAGCCCGCCGACGCCGGCGATGACGGAGTCGAGCGAGGCGCGATTGCCGGCGGAAACCGAGACCGCCGGAGTGGCCGCACCCGTGGGCGCCGCCAGGGTGAGCGTGCTCCCCGTCACGACGAAGTCCGCGCCGCTGAAAACCAAGCCGCCGATGGTCGTCGCGCCGCTTAACGTCGCCGTGCCCGCGGTGCCCGTGAAGTAGGCGATATCGTTCGCCGTGAAATTCGCGACGGCCGCCGCGTCGGTGCCGGCGGAAGAGGTCGACCAGAAAGCGCTTGTCGTATCCCAGGATCCCGTGCCGCCGACGCCGGCGGTCGTGCCGTTGGTATCCCAATACAGATTCGCGGCCTTCGCCTTCGGCGCCGTGGAAACGCCGACGCCGAGCAACGCCGCGGCCACCATGAGGGAGGCGCGTGACAAAGCTCCGCGGGGGCGCTGTCGGCGGGGTTCGGACATCTACACTGTTAAGTTATTAACAAGGGGTTCCTTAGGCGGTCGCCAAAGGGGGTGGGGGTAGGTAGGTAATTTCACCTAAATGACGCTTGGATACAACCTAGAATTGTGAATAAGTGCCATTTTGGGTCATTTAAGACGGTTGGACAGAATTGAGGTCCGACGGGACTGATCCGGGTGGATGATAGGGCCGGACACCCCAATTCGGACGTCCATTATCCCTCGGCCGACCAGGGATAGTCGGCCTTACCCCGAACCAGATGAAGATAGCACAGGACCCTAATATGAGGCTTATATGACGGGATTGTGTCATTAATGGGATTATTATGTATAAGACACTATCCATTAATGTTTTATGTAGAAATTAGGCCAGAAATGGTCGGTTAGGGCCCGATGGCCTTCCGAACGCGGTCTCGAACGGCGGCGATGGCAATCGCCGCCCTACCCGAGGCTTCCGCTAACTTCCCGGTTTCCGGTTTCCCTTTGAGTCGAGAATCTTCCCGCCACCAGCCACCCGGGGCTGCCACCCGCCACCTGAAACTTTGCCTCCCACTTTTGCACTTAGGACAGCACGTGGTGCTATCCCTACCCTGTGCCTCCGAGCCTCTGGTCAACTAAGCCTCTTCTGCTCTCTTACCTGCCGCCCGTAAGCGCTGAACTTGGCCTTGATCTCATCCCGGACCCGGCGGAACTCATTCAGGACCTCCGCCTCCGTCCCCTTCGCATGGGCGGGGTCATCGAAGCCCCAATGGAAACGGGCCACCTGGCCAGGGTAGGTCGGGCAAAGCTGGTCAGCATTCCCGCAGACGGTGATGACGACGTCGATCCGGCGGGGCAGGAAGTCGTTCATGTGCTTGGAGGTATGTGCGGAGATATCCACGCCGGCCTCGGCCATGACCTTGATCGAGAGGGGGTGCACATAGCCCGCCGGCTTCGAGCCCGCGCTGAAGACATCCGCCGCCTCGCCGACGGCGACCCGCAGGAAGCCTTCGGCCATATGGCTGCGACAGGAGTTACCGGTGCAAAGGACGAGGATGGCGGGTTTGGAGCTCATCGGTTCGAAGATTAGATGGCAGGAGGAACGGAGGGCAAGGAGACAGAGGCATCCAGCAAAGGGAGCCCGGAAACCGGATAGGATGCTGCGGATATCTGTTCGCCGCAGGGCGAACAAAGGCAGGGGCACGATTCATCGTGCCCTCCGACTTGGAGGGCGCGGCGGAGCCACGCCCCTACCCTCGGCCGCCCTGCGGCGGCCAAAGCCAGCCACCCGGTCTCCGGTTTCCCTTTGAGTTCATGCCTCAAGGTAGGGTCGAGCATCCCTGCTCGACCGCAGCCGACCAGGGATGCTCGGCCCTACCCGATGCAATGTCATCACAAGCCTGAGCATCCGAACCTCTGGTCAACCGAGCCTCTTTGTCCTACCCCGCCACCCGAAACGGCTCAAGCCCCTATACTCGATACTCCATACTCGATACTCTCGAGCACTCCTCCCAACTCCATACTCGAAAACAATCCTCCCACTGCCACTGTTCCGCCCATGTCCGAGCCACTCCTGACCCTTCGCGAAAGCAAGACCTCCCCGGTCGGCTCTCGCTTCCAGGCCATCTGCGCCCTGGGAGATATCGCCACCAAGACCGCGAAGACCGGTTCGACTTATTATGAAGCCGTCATCGCCGACGCGACCGACGACATCAAGATCCGCGTCTTCGGCGATTCGCCGGTGAAGCCGGTCCTCGTCACGCTGAAGGCCGGCGCGGTCGTCCGCGTGGGCGGCGTGGTCGGCGACTTCAACGGCCGTCCTGACCTGAAGGTCGACTCCCTCACGCCGATCACCGACGCCGAACGCTCCGACCCCGCGATCATGGGCAGGCTGACGCCGGTCTCGCAGCACGACCCGGTGAAGATGAAGGCCGACCTCCTCGGCATCGTCTCGCGCATCCCGCATGCCGGCCTCCGCGCCACGGTCGAGTCCGCCCTCGAGGAACACGGCGAGCGTTTCTACGAAGCCGTCGCCGCGCTCGGCATGCACCACGCCTACCGCCACGGCCTGCTCGAGCACACGCTCCGCATGGCGAAGTGCGCCGAAGCCCTCCTGCCCCTCTACCCGAAGGTCGACCACTCCCTCTCCGTCGCGGGCATCGTCCTGCACGACATGGGCAAGGTCCAGGAATACTCCCGCCTCGAACCCGGCATGGCCAAGGCCGGCTTCACCCGCGCGGGCAACCTCCACGGCCACCTCGTCCTCGGCGCCTTCATCGTGCGCGCCCACGGCACCAAGGTCGGCCTCGAAGCCTCGCTGATGGAACGCCTCGAGCACATCCTGCTCAGCCACCACACGATGCGCGAATACGGCGCCTGCGCCACGCCCTCGACGCCGGAGGCGGTCTTCGTCGCCCGCATCGACGACATGGACGCCAAGCTGTCCGCGGTGGAAGAAGAACTCCGCAAGGCCCCGCCCGGCTCCGAGTTCATGCCGCTGCGCGCGATCGACGGCCAGCTGCTCATCACGCCTCCGAAGACCGGAGCGTAAGCCATGGACGTCCGGGAGCTGGATTTCGACCTCCCGCCCGAACGCATCGCCGCGGAGCCTGCGCCGCGGCGCGACGGCTCACGCCTGCTCGTGGTGCGTCGCGCCACGCGCACGCTCGAGCATCGCCTGTTCTCCGAACTGCCCGACCTGCTGCCGCCCGGCACGGTGCTCATCCGCAACAACGTCACGGTGCTCAAGGCCCGCCTCTTCGGCGTGCGCCCGACCGGCGGCAAGGTCGAGTGCCTGCTGCTGCGTCCGACGTCCGACCCGCTCGAATGGTGGTGCATGCTGCGCCCGGGCAAGCGCGCCTCGGACGCGGCGGGCTTCTCGATCGACGGACGTCACGCCGTGGCGGTCGAGACGAAGAACGGCGAATACCGCGTACGCTTCACGCTGCCCGCCGGCGAGAGCGTCGGCCAGCTCGCCGACCGCGTCGGCGAACTTCCGCTCCCGCCTTACATCGTCGAAGCCCGCAAGGATCGCGGACTCGCGCCGGCCGACGACGCCGCGCGCTACCAGACCGTCTACGCGGATCCGTCCTCGGCCCGCGCCGCCGCCGCGCCGACCGCCGGCCTGCATTTCACGCCCGAGCTCCTGGCGACGCTCAAGGCCCGCGGCCACGACGCCTTCGACCTCGTGCTCGACGTCGGCCCGGGCACGTTCCAGCCGGTCTCCGTCGCGAACCTGAACGAGCACGTGATGCACTCGGAGGCCTATCGTATCCCCGCCGCGACCATGGCGGCGCTCCGCACGCGTCGCCCGCGTCTCGCGGTCGGCACGACGTCGGTCCGCGCCAGCGAAGACACCTTCCGCAAGTCGGCCGGCTTCGCGCTGGAGGGCGACTTCCTTTCCGAGGCTTCGCTGTTCATCCGCCCCGGCGACACCGTGGGGTGCTGCGAACACCTGCTCACGAATTTCCACCTCCCCCGCTCCACCCTGCTCTGCCTCGTGGCCGCATTCCTGACGCCGGGCGATCCGTCCGGCCTGACCTGGCTGAAGGAGATCTACGCCGAAGCCATCGCGAAGGAATACCGATTCTTCAGCTACGGGGATGCGATGTTGATCTTATAGCAAGGGCTGAAGCGCCCTCGCGGGGGAACTGCTGGCATGGTGAACGGCTGCGAAGCAGAAGGTAGGGACGTGATTGCCATCACGTCCGTTAGCGGACGGATACGGTCGGTTGATGTGCCTAGCTAAGACCCGAGGACTTCCCATCGGCGGCTTCGAACGGCGGCGATGGTAATCGCCGCCCTACCCGATGCCCCAGCTAACTTCCCGGTTCCCGGTTTCCCTTTGAGTTGAGAATCTACCCGCCACCAGCCACCCGGGGCTGCCGCCCGCCACCTGAAACGGCTCAAGCCCCGATACTCGATACTCCATACTCGATACTCTACTTTCCATCCACCAACCACTTCATCGCGGCGAACTCGCCGTCGGATTTCATCCGGGCCAGGTATTGCCCCTGCGTCGCTTCGTCGGCGGCGGCGAATTTCTCGGTGAAGTTGGCGGTCAACGTGCGGATCTCCAGCAACTTGGCATCGAGGGCCTCCAGGCGCTCGCCGGCGGCCTGACCACCCGGACCGGCCTGCGTGAGCGGGTCGAGCTGCTGGAGGAATCGCTTCTCGATGGAGATCCCGTTCAGCTGGTCGATCATGTAGAGTCCCTGGCCTTGGATGCGCTGGCCGAGCGTGAGGCCGATGACGACGGTGGGTTCCGCCGCATCGAAGTCGGCCGAGCGGATGAACTCTTCCTGCAGCTGCTGCAGATTGCGCGAGACCTCGACGAGCGGCGTCACGTGCGCCAACGTCAGTGAGAACATCGATGCCGCGGAGGCCGCGGCCGGTTCATACCCCGCATCGAGGAACGCCTGCTCCGCGCCGGCGACGATCTTCTGCGTGTAGTCGGCGTAGAGCGGATTGTCCAAGGACTGGGCGAGCGCGATGCCCGCGGCGGCGGCATCGCCCGCGGCGAAGGCCTGGTGCGCGGCGAGATAGTCGCCGAGCGAGTTGCCCGGGGCGGCCTCCCGGAAGGCGGCGAGCGCGGCGGCCTTCTCCTCGACGGACTCGCCACGGAGCACGAGCTCGAGCTGGACGGCCGGCTCCTTGGGGTCGGCCTTGGCGGCCTCCCGCAGATAGCTGACATCCTTCAGCAGACGCGAAGCGGCGAGCAGGTTCATGCTCGTGCGACCTTGGTGCTTCAGGAACGCCTCGACCTCCAGCTGGTTGAGCTGCGGCACCTTGCCGGCGAGCATGTCCTTGATGGTGACGCCGGTACGCTTGGGCGGATCCTTCAGCTTCGGGATGATCTCCGCGGCGGAACGCGGCTTGATCGCCGGCGCAGGCTTGGCCGCGACTTCGGTGGGCTTACGGAGCAGCTCCCACTTCTTGCCGCGCACGACCCAGACACCCACGGCCACGAGGCCAAGGACGACGGCGATCTGCGCTACGCGGCGGAGGGGCATCGGTGAGAGACAGTAGGGGGCAAGTGGGCATGAGGGCAAGGTGACATGGGGAGACCGTGGGGGAACTGCTGGCATGGGGAATCACCGCGAAGCAGAGTCATGATGCAAAGGGAGACCGGAGATCGGCTGGGGATATTGGTTCGCCGCAGGGCGAACCTTGGTAGGGGCACGATTTATCGTGCACTCCGCCTTGGAGGGCGCGGCGAAGCCACGCCCCTACCTTCGGCCGCCCTACGGCGGCCAAACCCAACTTCCCGGTTTCCGGTTTCCCTTTGAGTTACCGTATCTTGGTAGGGCCAAGCATCCCTGCTTGGCCGCGGCCGACCAAGGATGGTCGGCCCTGCCCAAACAAAAAGGACGGCTCGGAGAGCCGTCCCTACCGACCTCCGATACTCGACACTCTGCTCGCGGCTTCGCCGCGCTCAGATCTTCTCCAGCGACCAGGGCTTGCGGAGTTCGCGCGAGAGCATCGCGGTCGCGCCGGCGTCGTCGATGAACTTGCCCGCGGCGCCGTCGAACTTGAGCTTACGACCGGTGAAGATCGCGGCGTTGCCGAGGTGGCCGATGGTCGTGGTGTGGTGCGCGGCCATGACGTGGGAGATCGGGCGGCGGCGAGACTGCACGCAGTCGACGAACTCCTGGTAGTGGTCGGTCGTGCCGGGGCAGCGCCAGGCGTCCGGGCCGAGGTCCTTCTCCCAGAGTCCGGCGACGGAGCACTCCTGCTTGCCGCGGGTGACGAAGAGTTCGCCCTTCTCGCCGTGGAAGCGCATGCCCATGAAGGAGCTGCTGATCGACATCTTGAAACCATCGGCGTAGCCCACGGTGTAATCGTATTCGGCGTGGGTGTCCCACGGTGCCTCGCGGAGCTTGCCGGTGCCTTCGACGGAGACCGGATACTCGGCGTCCTTCGCCATCGCCCAGGCGGCGATGTCCGGATGGTGGCAGACCCAGTCGAGCAGCATGCCGCCGCCGAAGTTGAGGTTCCAGCGCCAGTGGAAGTGGAAGACGCGCGGATCGTAGGCGAACTCGGCCGACGGACCGACCCACATGTCGTAATCGACTTCGGCGGGCGCCTTCTCGCCGGGCTGCGGCGCGGGGGGCATCACCTGCTTGTTCGGACCCGTGCCGACCTCGACCTTATGGATCTTGCCGAGCATGCCGTTGCGGACGAGCTCGACGCCGCGGCGGAAATTCTGGGTGGAGCGCTGCCACATGCCCGTCTGCCAGACGCGGCCGTTCTCCTTCACCGCGTCGGCGATGGCCTTGCCTTCGGCCCAGGTCTTCGCGAGCGGCTTCTCGCCGTAGACGTCGATGCCCGCGCGGAGAAGCGCGCAGCTGATGACGCCGTGCCAGTGGTCAGGAAGACCGTGCACCGCGGCGTCGGGCTTTTCCTTCGCGAGCATCTCGCGGAAATCGACATACTGCTTCGGGGCAGCCATGCCCTTCTTCACGACGGCCTCCGACGCGGCCTTCAGCACTCGGCGATCGACGTCGCAGACGGCGATGACCTGGACGCCCTTCTTCGACATCAGCTGGCGCATGTCGCCACCGCCCTGGGACTTGAGGCCGATGCCGACGAGCTGGAGACGGTTGCTCGGGGCGACCGTGCCGTCTTTGCCGAGCGCGGAGGCCGGGATGATGGAAGGGAAGCCGAGGACAGCGCCGGCGAGGGCGGTGTTCTTCAGGAACGAACGACGGTTCAGTTGAGACATCGGGGTAGGGATAGGGAGGGGGTCGGGGTAGACCTAAGACAGGGATAGCGGGAGAAACGTTCCGAGGAAAGGAGGATTGGTGGAACAGAGGACTGAATGGATGAGCCGAGATGTAGCGGGTAGGGCCGACCACCCTTGGTCGGCCGCGTCCAAGCAGGGATGCTTGGCCCTACCTCGATGTATGAACACAAAGGGAAGCCGGGAAGTTGGCTGGGGATGCCTCGGGTAGGGCGGCGATTGCCATCGCCGCCGTTCGCAGCCGGAACCGGGGAGTCGACGGGTCTTAGCCTGATGCGGGTGATTCTTGCGTTCGCCCACGAACGGACGTGATGGCAATCACGTCCCTACCCATCACATTTCTGGGCCACGGAGCCTCTGAGCCTCCGGGCCTCTCTCAGATTCCCTCGCCGCCCTGCCACGCTTGCCTCCGGCCCTCGGGTCCGCTAACCCTCTGGCCCTCGAAACATGCGCTCCCTCCTCGCCCTCCTGCTCGTCTCGGTGGCCGCCTTCGCCGCCGAGCCTAACCGCGCCTTGGTCTTCTCGAAGACCGCCGGCTTCCGCCACAAGGACTCCATCCCGCTCGGCAACGAACTGCTCGCGAAGCAGTTCAAGGCCGCCGGCCTCGAGGTCGACATCACCGAGGATGCCTCCGTCTTCACCGCCGAGAACCTCGCCAAGTATCGCGCCGTCGCCTTCATGAGCACCACGGGTGACGTCATGAGCGACGTCGTCGCGAAAGACGCTTCCAAGGAAGCTAAGGAGGCCGCCGCCAAGGCCGCCCTGCCCCGCCGCGCCGCCTTCCAGGCCTGGCTCGAGAACGGCGGCGCCTTCGTCGGCGTGCACGCGGCGTCCGACGCCGGCGCGTCCGACAAATACTGGCCTTGGTTCGCCAACATGATCGGCGGCATGTTCAACGGCCACCCCGCCCAGCAGGTCGCGATCCTGCGTCCCCTCGTCAAGGACCACCCCGCCAACAAGCACCTCGGCGCCGAATGGAAGCGCAAGGACGAGTGGTACGCCTTCAAGAACCTCGCCGCCGACAACGTCGTGCTCCTCGAGATCGACGAGAAGTCCTACACTCCGCAGAAGGGCAAGGAGATGGGCGACCATCACCCGATGACCTGGTGCAAGGAAGTCGGCAAGGGCCGCATGTTCTACACCGCGCTCGGCCACACCAAGGAATCCTTCGCCGAGCCGGAGTTCATGCAGCACCTCAACGGCGGCCTGCTCTGGACGCTGAAGAAGTAAGCGGCGCGGCGGGGCCGCGAAGCAGAGCGAAGGGGCGCCTCCGGGCGCCCCTTTTGTTTGGGCAGGCCGCCGCAGGGCGGCCGGAGGTAGGGGCGTGGCTCCGCCGCGCCCTCCGCACAAGGAGTGCACGATGAATCGTGCCCCTACCATGGTTCGCCCTGCGGCGAACGTTTGCATCGGGCAGGGCCGACCATCCTTGGTCGGCCGCGGCCAAGCAAGGATGCTTGGCCCTACCTAAAGATACGCGTAGCGCGCGCTTACTTCGCCGCTTCGAGCTTCTTGATCAGGCGGCCGAGGGCACCCTTGGTCGTCTCGTTCGTCACGGCCTTCTCGGCGTCGCGGAGCGCGGCGAGGTCGGCGGGCTGGGCGAGTTTGAGCAAGGCCTTCTGGCACTCGAGGCGCATGGACTCTTCCTTGATCGCGACGCAAAGGGCGCTAGCGACGGAACGAAGGTTGCGGCCGACCGCGGCCTTGATGAGGGCGTTGCGCGCGGAGACGTCGGCCTTGGTGTCGGCGATGCCGGCGACGAAGGCGTCGGTCACGCCGGGACCGGCGACCTTCACGAGGGCGTCCTGGATGTTGTCGGCGAGGGCGTCATCCTTCGCGAGGGAAGCGAGCACCGGCACGGCCTTGGCGCCGCCGACTTCGGCGAGCGCGAGCGCGGCGGGCACGCGGAGAGGCGAGTCCGCCTTCGCGGCGAGCGCCGCGACCTGGGCGGTGGCGCCGGAGGCCTTGGCTTCGGCCAGCGCGGAGAGGAGGAGCTTCGCGGTCGCGACGTCGGTCGAGCCGAGCAGGCCCGCGACCTCCGCGGTGAGCGGCGAAGCCGGCTCGTCGACCAGGCGCTCACGCACGTCGTCGACCGCGGCGAGACGGACCGCGGCCGGAGCATCGGACTTCTTCAGCGCATCGATGGACTTCGCGGCCCCCTTACGGAAATCCTTCAGCGCGACCGTGTAGGCGGCGTGGTCGACCGCCGGACGATCGGCGGCGAGGAGCGAAGCGGCGAACACAAGGGCGAGGAGGGAGCGCATGGCTTTAATTAGGGGGCAAGTGGGCATGGGGGCAAGGGGACACGCTTCAGAGCATGGAGTATCGAGCTTGGAGCATCGGGGTAGTGCTAGCATCTAGGTAGGGCCAAGCATCCCTGCTTGGCCGCGGCCGACCAAGGATGGTCGGCCCTACCTCAAGATACCCAAACAAAAAGGGCGCCCGTAGGCGCCCTCTTCTTTTCCGCGTCACCGTGTCCCCTTGCCCACGTGACCCTCGCGGCGCATCACGCCGCGCTTAGTAGCGATAGCTGTCGGGCTTGAACGGACCGGCCTGCTTCACGCCGATGTAGGCGGCCTGTTCCTTCGACAGCTTAGTCAGCTTGGCGCCGAGCTTGCCGAGGTGGAGACGGGCGACTTCTTCGTCGAGGTGCTTCGGCAGGACGACCACGCCGGGCTTGGCCGAGGCGCGGGTCTCCCAGAGGTGCAGCTGGGCGAGGACCTGGTTGGTGAAGGAGGTCGACATCACGTAGCTCGGGTGGCCGGTGGCGCAACCGAGGTTCACGAGGCGGCCTTCGGCGAGCATGTAGAGCTGGCGGCCGTCCTTGAACGTGTAGCGGTCGACCTGCGGCTTGATCGTGTCCTTCTTCGCGCCCTTGTGGGCGTTGAGGCGGGTGACCTGGATCTCGTTGTCGAAGTGGCCGATGTTACAGACGATGGCCTGGTCCTTCATCTTGAGCATGTGCTCGAGGGTGATGATGTCCTTGTTGCCGGTCGCGGTGACGTAGATGTCGGCCTTGCCGAGGGTGTCCTCGACGGTGACGACGCGGTAGCCTTCCATCGCGGCCTGGAGCGCGCAGATCGGGTCGATCTCGGCGATCTGGACCGTGGCGCCGAGGCCGCGGAGGGACTGGGCCGAGCCCTTGCCGACGTCGCCGTAACCGATGACGAGGGCCACCTTGCCGGCGACCATGACGTCGGTCGCGCGCTTGATGCCGTCGACGAGGGATTCGCGGCAGCCGTAGAGGTTGTCGAACTTCGACTTCGTGGCGGTGTCGTTGACGTTGACCGTCGGCACGAGGAGGGAGCCTTCCTCGAGCATGCGGTAGAGGCGCTTCACGCCGGTGGTGGTCTCTTCCGAGACGCCCTTCCAGCTCTTCACGACCTTATGCCAGTGGCCGGGCTTCTGCTTCGCGACCTTCTTGAGGAGGTCCTTGATGATCTGCTCTTCTTCGGATTCCGAAGGAGACCAGGCCCACTTCGAGCCGTTCTCGAGCTCGTAGCCCTTGTGGATGAGGAGCGTGGCGTCGCCGCCGTCGTCGACGATCAGCTCGGGGCCGTCGCCGTTGGGCCAGGTGAGCGCCTTCATCGTGCACTCCCAATATTCGACGAGGTTCTCGCCCTTCCAGGCGAAGACCGGGATGCCGGCCTTGGCGATCGCGGCGGCGGCATGGTCCTGCGTGGAGAAGATGTTGCACGAGGCCCAGCGCACGTCGGCGCCGAGGTCGACGAGCGTCTCGATGAGGACGGCCGTCTGGATGGTCATGTGCAACGAGCCGGCGATGCGGACGCCCTTGAGGGGCTTCTTCTTGCCGTACTTGGCGCGCAAGGCCATCAGGCCCGGCATCTCGTGCTCGGCGACCTGGAGCTCCTTGCGGCCCCATTCGGCGAGACCGAGGTCCGCTACTTTATAATCAGAGAATTTTTTGGACATAAGCGTAAGGTGTTAGCGGTTGGGAAATGTCAGGTTACTTGCTCAGGGCCTTGTGGAAGGCCGCGAGCTTGGAGGTCGTCTCCCAGGGCAGGCCCTTCTTGCCGAAGTGGCCGTAGTGGGTGGACGCGCGGTAGATCGGGCGACGCAGGTCGAGCTGGCGGATGATCTCGGCCGGGTTGAAGAGGAACGTCGACTTCACGGCCGCGAGGATCTGGGCGTCGGGGACTTCGCCCGTGCCGAAGGTGTCGAGGTGGATGCTGGTCGGCTCCGGATGGCCGATCGCGTAGGCGACCTGCAGCTCGCAGCGTTCGGCGGCGCCGGACGCGACGATGTGCTTGGCGACCCAGCGGGCCATGTAGGCCGCGGAACGGTCGACCTTGGTCGGATCCTTGCCCGAGAAGGCGCCGCCGCCGTGACGGCCCATGCCTCCGTAGGAGTCGACGATGATCTTACGGCCGGTGAGGCCGCAGTCGCCCTGGGGGCCGCCGATGACGAAGCGGCCGGTGGGGTTGATGAGGTATTCGGTCTTCTTGCCCACGAGCTCCTTCGGGAGGACCTTGCGGATGACCTGCTCGATGCAGAACTTCTCGATCTGGCGATGGGAGACGTCCGCGGTGTGCTGCGTGGAGATGACCACGTTCTCGATGGCGACCGGGCGGCCGTCCTCGTAGCGCACGGCGACCTGCGACTTGCAGTCCGGGCGGATCCACTCGGTGCCCTTGGCGCCGGACTTGCGGAGGCGGGCCAGCTCGCGGTTGAGGCGGTGGGCGAACATCACCGGGGCCGGCATGAGCTCGGGGGTCTCGGTGGTGGCGTAGCCGAACATGATGCCCTGGTCGCCGGCGCCCATCTTGGCGTGCTTCTTGCCTTCGGCCTTACGCTCGTCGACGCCCTGGGCGATGTCGGGGGACTGCTTGGTGAGCAGGTTCGTGATGAAGACCTTGTCGGCGTGGAAGACGTCGTCGTCGTTCACGTAGCCGATCTCGCGGATGGCGGCGCGGACGACTTCCTCGAAGTTGACCTTCGCCTTGGTCGTGAGCTCGCCGGCGATGACGACGTGGTCGCTCTTGACCAGGGTCTCGCAGGCGACGCGGGAGAAACGATCCTGGGCGAAACAGGCGTCGAGGACGGAGTCCGAGATGCTGTCGGCGACCTTATCGGGGTGGCCCTCGCCGACGGATTCGGACGAGAAGATGTAGGAGGCGTGAGAAGCCATAAGGTCAGGGAAACAAAGGGGTAAGCAGCGCGAAGGCAAGTGGGCATCCAAGTATCTGAATAGGAAGATACGTCATAATAGCCGCCGGAAGCGGCCATGGGGGACCGCTGACACGGGGGAACGGCGGCGAAGCAGAGACCGAACAAAGGGAGACCGGAATAAATGCCACGGATATCATACCCCCGGCTAACTTCCCGGTTTCCGTTTGGGTTAGGATCAAGGCAGGGCGGGCTCTCCGAGCCCGCCGTTTTCCAGATTATGATTCGTATCTCCCTGCGAACGGACGGCTCGGAGAGCCGTCCCTACCCAAACAAAAAGGCGCCCGGAGGCGCCCTCTTCCATTCCCGTATCACCGCGTCCCCTTGCCCACGTGACCCTCGCGGCGCGCAACGCCGCGCCGCGTTCAGCCCCCGATCGACTTGAGGGTGACGAGGTACTCGATGAGCGAGGTGAACTCCTCGACCGTGAGGCCGGCGGCGAGGCCGGCGGGCATCATGGACTGCGGGAGGTGCTTCTCTTCCTTCACGTCGTCGCGCTTCAGCTTGGAGACCTGGCCGGCGATGTTGCGGAGGGTGATGACGCCATCGGCCTCGCCGGTGACGAAGCCCATCTGGTCGGGGCCGTTCTTCATGGCGAAGACGACGGTCTGGAAGCCCTGGGCGACGACCTTGTTCGGGTCCATGACGGACTCGATGAGGTATTCGCGGGGGAACTTCGCGCCGGCGGCGCCGAGGTACGGGCCCTTCTGTTCGGCGGCGAGGTCGACGGCGTGGCAGGCGACGCAACCCTGCTGCGTGAACAGGCGCTGGCCGGTCTTCACGTTGCCACGACCCTTGAGGGCGGCGGCCGAGACGACCTTGGCGTCGAGCTGGGCGATCTTCTTGCCCTTGCTGGCGGCGGCGAGCTTGCCGGCGGCGAGCGCTTCCTGGGCGGCCTTGATCTGGATGACGTTGTCACCCTTCATGCCTTCCTGGAGCTGCTTGTCGAAACCGGTCAGGCCGAGGTCGGCGATGGCGTGGAAGAAGCCGATGTCGCGCGGGTTCTTGTCGACGTGGTTGCGGACGTCCTTCTTCTGCTTGTCCTTGGTGAGCGGGCTGCTGAGCACGTTGAGCAGCGCCTTCCAGAGGATGGTGGAAGCGGCGTCTTCGGCCTTGTTGGCCATCGCGCGGAGCTTGTTCACCTGGTTGCCGCGTTCGGCTTCGTAGATGAAGTCGCTGATCGCCTGCGTGGCGGAGGCCGGGGCCTTGGCGTCCTTGGACCAGCCGGCGAGGACCTTCACGCGCGGCTCGAGGCCGGCTTCGCCTTCGATCTTCAGGAGCGCCTTGTAGCACTCGAGGCGCTCTTCCCACTTGCGGGAAGCCTGGAGGGCGGCGTCGACGAGCAGGGCCTGGTCGGCCGGACGCAGGGTCTGCGTGGCCATCGCGAGGCGGAGCGGGTCGAGGCCTTCGAGCTTCAGGTCGGTGATCGCGATGCGGTTCTTGGCGAGGATCTCGAGCGAAGCCATGCGCAGGTTGCCCGGCAGCTTGGCGTAGGCGGCTTCGATGCCCTGATGGATGCGCGGCGTGGCGGACCAGGCGACCGGCTCGAAATACGGGCCGCGGTCGTCCGGACGGGTGCTCCACCAGTCCTTGTAGTTCCAGGGCTTCTCGACGTGGTAGAGGCGGGCCAGGACGGAGACCGCGCCGAAGCGGACGGCTTCGTCGCCGCTCAGGCTGAGCTTGATCAGGCCGTCGACGGCTTCGTCGGAGTGGATGCCCTGCAGCGCGCGGAAGGCGACGTTGCGCTGGGCCGGGTCGGCCACCGCGTCGAGGCAGGCCTTGGCGTTGCCGAGGCGGGCGAGCGCGGCGATGGCGGTGTGCGGGAGGCGATAGTGTTCGCCTTCGCCGAGCTTGGCTTCGTCGGCGGGCCACTTGCCGGCGGCGGCGAGGATGGCCGGAGCGGCTTCCTTCGCGCCGAGACGCTGGAGGCCGATGACGGCCTGCAGGCGGACGCGCGGGTCGGCGTCCTGGAGGGCGTCGACGAAGAGCTGGACCGGCACGCCTTCGAGCTGCGTGCTGCGGTCGGCGAGCGCGCGGAGGGCGAACTCGCGGACGGCGGCGTCCTTGGCGAGCGCGACGAGCGCGGCGTTGGCCTTGGCGCCGAGCAGCTGCTTGTAGGTAAAGATCGCGGCGACACGGGAGTAGACGTGCTCGGAGGCGGACTTGGCGAGCGCGAGGACGGGCTCGGCGAGCTCGGCCTTGTTGCGGTCGATGATCTGGCGCTGGGTCTCGAGGCGCTGGACGGCGGACTTCGAGGAGAGCTGCTTCACGAGGTCGGCGTCGGAGAGCTTGGTCACGTCGACGTAGACGTTGGGCTTCACGTCCTTGGCGGTGATGAGCTGGACGGTGCCGTTCGGATAGTAGATCGGCTCCTCGGTCTCCTTGCCGTCCTTCATGACCTTCTTGGTCTTGGGCTTGCCGTTGCCGAGGTAGTTGAAACCGCCGCCGCGCCAGTCGGAAAGGAAGAGGCGGGAGTTGCCGTCGACGTCGAAGTCGGTGGCGCGGGCGACCTTCTCGAAGGTCTCCTGCTTGGCCACGAAGGTGGCTTCGAAGCGGGTGATCGGGTGGCGATGCAGCGTGCCGGTCGTCCAGTCGCAGGTGAAGAGGGACTCGCCGAACTCGCCGGGGAAGCCGGGCTCGCTCAGGTAGAGGCCGCCCGTGCCGGAACCGCCGCCGTAGTCGGCGAGGGGGCGGGCGATCTCGTCGTCGAAGTTCTTATAAAGACGCGGGTAGCCGGGGTTGGCCAGCGAGGTGAAGTGGTGGAAGCGGGTGTTCCAACCCTTGCCGTCGTTGGTGTTGTCGCGGGAGAAGAGGTCGAGGGTCGGGGAGATGGCGATGTCGCAGATGTTGCGGGTCATCTCGGTGTAGACCTCGAGCTCGGAGCCGTCCGGACGGACGCGCATCACGCCGCCGCCGTAGAGGGTCACGCGCTTCTTGTCGCCGAGGCCGATGGCGCCGGCGTTGTCGCGCAGGAGGCCCGCGCCGAAGTCGCCGACGGCGATGTACAGCCAGCCGTCGATGCCCATGCGGGTGCCGTTGGTGGTGTGGTCGGCGCCACGAGGGTGCTCGATGCCGCCGCCGAGACCGTCGACGAGGAGGGTGCGCTCGGTGGCGTAGTCGGCCTTGCCGTCACCGTTCTTATCCTGGAACTTGGAGAGGAAAGGAGGATGGACGAGGTAGAGGACGCCGCCGACGAAGTGGCCGCCGCGCGGGCTCTCGACCTTGGTGTATTCGATGACCTGGTCGGCCACGCCGGCGCCCTTGGTGTCGCGGGCGAGGAGGATGCGGCCCATGCCCGGGGTGTGGCCGAGCGAGCCGTTCTTGTCCGAGGA
Source organism: Coraliomargarita sp. (assembly GCA_024638885.1). Classification (GTDB taxonomy): domain Bacteria; phylum Verrucomicrobiota; class Verrucomicrobiia; order Opitutales; family UBA953; genus UBA953. The sequence goes on from JAHEJL010000001.1 coordinate 246,415, forward strand.
GACGTAGAGGTCGCCGTTGGCGGCGGCCGACACGGCGGTCGGGTAGATCTCGGGCTCCTGGGCGTTGCCGAGGAACTCGCGGATGACGAACCCTTCCGGCACCGCCTGGGCGGCGGCGGCAAAGAGGAAGAGCGCAAGGGATGAGCGAGGCATGGGTGATGCGGGGTAAGGGGATAAGATGTAGGCGGTCCCCGGTTTGTTCCAAGCGGGAAGCGAGTCCGGCCCCATCTTAGCGTCTTGCCCGTCGGGCGACGGGGGCTAACCCTCCTGCCATGGCCCTTCCGGTGCTCACGTTCTTCCCCCGCCCGAGGGAACTGACCCTGCGCGGGGGCTGGCTCAAGGTGCCCGCCCTGCCCCACCCGACCGCCCTCTTCCTCAAGGCGCTGCCGTCGACGATGGACGAAGCCCGGGCGGCCTTGGCCGCCGCGGCCGACGGCGCCTGCCGGATCGTGCATAAGCCCGAACGCGGGGCCGAAGGCTATCACATCGAGATCCTCGCGAGCGGCATCCGCCTGAACGCCGGCGACGCGCACGGCGTGCTCTACGGCGCGCAGACGCTCCGCCAGATCGCCGAACAATACCCGGACGAGCTACCGCACCTCGAGATCACGGACTCGCCCGACCTGCCCGTGCGCGGCTTCATGGTCGACGTCTCGCGCACCCGCGTGCCGACGCAGGCCGAGCTCCTCGCGCTCGTCCGCGCCCTCGGCCGCCTGCGCGTCAACCAGCTCCAGCTCTACGTCGAGCACACCTTCGCCTTCCCCGGCCATGAGGACGCCTGGAAGGACGCCTCCCCGCTGACGCCGGCGGAGATCCGCGAACTCGACGAAGCATGCGCGACGGTCGGCATCGAGCTCGTGCCGAACCTCAACACCTTCGGCCACATGGAGCGCTGGCTGCGTCATCCGCGCTACCGCGCGATGGCCGAATGCCCCGAAGGCTGGATCCATCCGCTGACCGGTCAGTTCAAGGAATTCCCGGGCACGCTCCGCCCCGACCAGGCCTCCGTCGATTTCGCGGGTGCGCTGCTCGACGCCTACCTGCCTTGCTTCCGCAGCCGTCAGGTGAACATCGGCGGCGACGAACCGTGGGAACTCGGCCAAGGCTTCAGCAAGGAAGCCGTCGCCGAACGCGGCAAACATCGCGTCTACCTCGACCACCTCAAGCAGCTGTGCGCGCTGGCCACGGCGCGCGGACGCACCCCGCAGTTCTGGGGCGACATTCTGCTCGAAGACCTCGCGCTCGCCCAGGATGCGCCGGCTGAAGCCGTGCCCGTCGTCTGGGGCTATGACGCCGGCCATCCGTTCAAGGAACAGTGCGGACGGCTCCGCGAACTCGGGCGCACGTATCTCGTCGCCCCGGGCACGAGCGCCTGGCAGAGCTTCACCGGCCGCCTCGACAACGCGCTGACCAACCAGGCCGAAGCCGTCGGCGCCGCGGTGCGGCATGAAGCCCGCGGCATCCTGCTCACCACGTGGGGCGACAACGGCCACCACCAGCCGTGGCCGACCTCGTGGCTGCCCATGGCCGCCGGGCTCGCGCAGGCCTGGGGGTTCGCCGCCAACGCCAAGACCGACTTCGCCGCCGGCTGCGCCCTCCTCGGCGGACTTTCCGCGGCGGAAGGCAAGGTCGTCGCCGCCGCGCTCACGCAGCTCGGCACGCTGGACGGACGCATCGCCAAGGCCAACCGCAACAAGAGCCTCACCTGGGACTTCCTGACCGCCAAGCCGGACGCGCTCGCGAAGTTCACCGACGGCGTCACGGCGGCCGAGATCGCCGCCTCGCAGGCGCACCTAGCCGAAGCCGAAGCCCTGATCGCGAAGATCGCCGACGCGACCATCCGCGCGGAACTCTCGCTGGGCGCCCGCCTCGCCGGCGCCGGCCTTCGCCGCGCCTCCGGCCAGACGATCGCCGCGGAGGAACGCGCCGGGCTCACGAAAGAATATGAGGCCGTGTGGCTGCGTCGCTCCCGCCCGGGCGGCCTGACGGAGAGCAAGTCCCTGCTGTTCGGGTGAGGCGCGCGTGAGAGCATGGAGCATGGAGTGAGCGTTGGCCGCAGCTATCCGGTCAGACGTTCGCCGCAAGGCGAACAAAGGTAGGGGCACGATTCATCGTGCACTCCTGCTGAAGGTTTAAGCGGCAAGCGACTCGCGGATGGGCGCACCGAGGGCGCGGCGAAGCCACGCCCCTACCTTCGGCCGCCCTGCGGCGGCCGCTAGGGCGGCACGCGGCGCTGCCCCACCCTCAAGACAAGCACTACCCCGATACTCGGCGCTCCACACTCGATACTCTCATATCTACCCTAACCTCATCCTTGTTGCCTCCTCTCGGCGGCGAAGGCATCCTGAGCGTACCCCGCCGTCCGTGGAACGCCTCCGCCCATACTTCCGCCCTGCCGCGCTGCTCCTCGGCGGCGCGTGCCTGCTTTCCGCGCAGACCCTGCCGCCGATCGTCATCCCGAAGCCGCCGGCCAACACCTCGCCGGATGCGCTGTTCGCCGGCATGGTGCCCAAGCTCGAGCTATACATCGCCAAGGAGAACATCGATAAGCTCGCCAAGAACCCGCGCGACTACGTCACGCTGACGATCAAGGAGCCCGGTGTCGTCGACCTCGAAAAGTGCTCGGTGAAGCTGAAAGGCTCCGCGGGCAGCTTCCGTCAGATCACGGAGGACCGGCCCGGCTTCTCGCTGCGGACCGCGAAGTCGAAGAAGCACCAGGAGTATCGCGGCCTCACGAAGTTCCAGCTCAACAACTGCGCGCAGGACGGGACGATGCTGCTCGAGATGATCGCCGGCGAGATGGCCCGCCGCGCCGGCGTGCCCGCCTCGCGCTGCACGCACGCCTACGTCGTCCTCAACGGCAAGCCGCTCGGGACTTACGTCCTGAAGGAGGGCTTCAACACCGAGTTCCTCGCCGGCTTCTTCAAGGACACCTCCGGCCACCTCTACGACGGCGGCTTCGTCAACGAGATCGACGGCCCGATCGAGGTCGACCACGGCGACCCGGACGAGAAGGTCCGCCTCACCGAGCTCATCGGCGCGACGAAGGAGCGGAACCCGGTGCTCCGCCTGCAGCGCATGGACCGCATCCTCGACATCGACGCCTACTTCCGCCACCTCGCGATCGAGCAGATCATCTGCCACTGGGACGGGTATTCCTTCAACCATAACAACTACCGGTTCTACGAAGACCCCTCGACCGGGAAGTTCACGTTCATCCTGCACGGCATGGACCAGGTCTTCGGCGACGACCGCTGGCATGTCTTCCGTCAGCCCGGCGCGCTCGTGCCCCGGGCGTTGCTCGAGGACCGCGGGATGCGCGCCCGCTACCGTGAGCAGCTCCTCTCGGTCTACGAGAAGAACTTCCGCACCTATGACTGGCCGAAGCGCATCCAGGAACTCGCCGCCAACACCAAGGCCAAGCTCACGCCCATCGCCGTCGAGGAAGCCAAGCGCTTCGACCAGCGCGGCAAGGACGCCGCCGACCGCGTGAAGCATCGCCTGGACGCCGTCCGGGCCCAGCTCGAGGACGTGGCCCAGCTCCGCACCATCGGCGGCAAGGCTTCGCTCGCGAAATACGCCTGGGAACGCCACGCCGACGAGAAGGAGGCGGACGAACGCGAACAGGACAAGCGGTCCTGTTTCCGCGTGACGGTCGGCGCCAAGAAGGGCGGCGACTTCCGCCTGCAGCTCGCGACCGGCCCGGGACGCTACCGACTGACCGCGATGGTGAAGACCAGCGGCGTCGTGGCGGGCAAGGACGAGAAAGAAAAAGGCGCCCGCCTGCGCATCTCCGGGATGAGCGGCGTCCCCGCCCTGACCGGCAACAACGACTGGCGCCAGGTCTCGGTCGAGTTTTCCGTCGCCGAGGCGGACCCCGTACTCGTGCTCGAACTGCGCGCCGAAGCCGGCGAAGCCTGGTTCGATCGTAATTCCCTGACGCTCACGCGCATTCCTTGACCATGGAGATCGCCGCGCGTTTCGAGCTGAAGTACGTGCTACCCCTGGCCGAGCGCGCGGCCTTGCTCGCCCGCTTCGGCGCACGCTTCGCGCCTGACACCGTCGGCGGACCCGAGGGACGCTACCCGGTCGTCAGCCTTTACTGCGACACCCCTGACCGGAAGTGCTACTGGGAGGCCTGGCGTGGCGTGCCCGCGCGCCGCAAGCTACGCCTGCGTCTCTATGGCACCCGGGACGGCGCGATCCCGGCGGCGACGTTCCTCGAGATCAAGCATCGCGATGACGGCGACGGCGCCAAGCGGCGCGTCCGGCTCGACCTACCCGCCGCCATGCTCGCCGTGACCGAAGGCGTCGTGCCGGCAGGCACCGCGGCCGACGCGCGTATCCTCGAGGAGGCCCGCCGCCTGGTGGCCGACGACGGTTTCCGCCCGGCGTTCGTGATCCGCTACGACCGGCAAGCCTATCGGTTCGTGGACGCCGCCGGCGCCGAACAGCTCCGGATCACCTTCGACCAGGACATCCGCTGCCGCTTCGATGACCTCCGGCCGGCGCCGGAAGATACGCAGTGCGACCGCGACGTCCTCGACGCCGGCTGCTGCCTGATGGAAGTCAAAGGCGCGACGTCGGCCCCCTACGACTTCGCGTCGTATCTTTCGTCGCGCGGAATCTTTCCTCGCTCCTTCAGCAAATACTCCGAGAGTGTCCGCCGATACGGCGTCACCCCCGCCCTTTCCGCCTAAACGCACATGCTCACCCGCCTTTGCCTTGCCGCCGACGCCACCCCGGCGGCCGACCCGATGACCCGCGCCCTCGCCGACCATGCCGACAAGCCGGACGTGAAGGAGATCCTCTTCGCGATCCTGTTCAGCTTCGCGCTCAACGCGCTCGTCGCCTGGACGTATAAGCGGACCTACCGCGGCACGCGCTACTCGCAGGACTACGTGCACACCCTGCTCATCCTCGGCACCTGCGTGACCCTGGTGATCCTCGTCGTCATGGGCAACATGGCCACCGCGTTCGGCATGTTCGCGGCCTTCTCGATCATCCGCTTCCGCCGCAACGTCGGCCAGTCGCGCGACATCGGCTTCATCTTCTTCGCCATGGGGACCGGCCTGGCCGTCGGCGCCCGCCAGTATGCGCTGGCCGCGATCACCGTGCCGCTCGTCTGCGCGATCGTCTTCGCCCTCTCCCGCGCGAACCTCTTCTCCTCGCTGAAGGGCTCGCACCTGCTCCGCGTCCGCGTCGGGACCGACGTCGATTACGACCGGGTGTTCGTCGAACCCTTCGCGCGCCACCTCACGCACCACGCCCTCCAGGCCGTCGAGACCGTGCAGGCCGGCCTGATGACCGAGCTGCGCTACGAGGTCACCTTGAAGGACGGCGCCTCCGTCGGCGAATTCGTGCGCGCGCTGCAGGCCGCCAACGGCAACAACCGCGTGCTCCTGACCTCCGTCGGCGACCAGAGCGTCATCGAGGCGGAGTGAAGAGGGCGCAGGGTCTGCTGGCATCGGGGAACTACGGCGAAGCAGAAGGTAGGGCCAAGCATCCTTGCTTGGCCGCGGCCGACCAAGGATGGTCGGCCCTACCCGAGACAGGCGGAGGGCGCGGCGTAGCCACGCCCCTACCCTGCGGCCACCATGCGGCGGCCGGAAAACAAGAAGGGCGCCTTTCGGCGCCCTGTCTTTTTCCGTGTCAACGTGTCAACTTGCCCACGAGACCCTTACGTAGCGCTCAGTCGCCGCCCTTGGAAGGCTTGCCGGTGGAGGAGAAGAACTCCTTCACGCGGGCGCGGAGATAGTCGCGGTTCAGCTTGGCGATGACGTCGAGCGTGATGCTCTTCGGGCAATGCGCCTGGCACTCGCCGTAGTTGGTGCAGTTGCCGAAGCCGGCTTCGTCCATGGTCTTCACCATGGCGAGGGTGCGGCGGTCGCGCTCGGCCTGGCCCTGGGGCAGGATGTTGAGGTGGTTGATCTTGGCGCCGACGAAGAGCATCGCGGAGCCGTTCTTGCAGGAGGCGACGCAGGCGCCGCAGCCGATGCATTCCGCGGCGTCCATGGCCTCGTCGGCGACGGGCTTGGGCACCGGGATGTTGTTGGCCTCGGGGGCGGAGCCGGTGCGGACGGTGATGAAGCCGCCGGACTGGATCACCTTGTCGAAGGCCGAGCGGTCGACCGCGAGGTCCTTGAGGACCGGGAAGGCGCGGGCGCGCCACGGCTCGACGGTGATCGTCTCGCCGTCGCGGAAGTTGCGCATGTGCAGCTGGCAGGTCGTCACGCCCGGGATGGGGCCATGGGGCATGCCGTTGATCGTCATCGAGCACATGCCGCAGATGCCTTCGCGGCAGTCATGGTCGAAGGCGAAGGTGTCCTTGCCTTCCTTGATGAGCTGCTCGTTGAGCATGTCCATCATCTCGAGGAAGGACGCCGAGGTCGGCACGGCGGCGAGGGAGTGCTCCTCGAAGGCGCCGGGCTGGCCGCGGCGCTGACGCCAGACGCGCAGCTTGAGCGCGAGGGTTTGTTCTTTTCCGTTGTCCTGGACCATGGTGATTACTTGTAAGAGCGGGTGGAAAGTTGGGTCTCCTCGTAGACGAGGGGCTCGACGTGGCGGACGGGGAGCTGGCCGTCGCCGGTCCATTCCCAGACGGCGGCGTGGGCGAACTGCGCGTCGTCGCGCTTCGCTTCGCCGGCGTCCTGGTGCTCGGTGCGGAAGTGGCCGCCGCAGGACTCCTCGCGCTTGAGGGCGTCGAGGCACATCATGATGCCGAAGTCGAGGAAGTCGGCCACGCGGCCGGCGCGTTCGAGCTCGGGGGCGAGGGCGTCGCCGGTGCCGACGACCTTCACGTTCTTCCAGAAGTCTTCGCGGAGCGCCTGGAGGTCGCGGATCGCGCCTTCGAGGCCGGCCTTGTCGCGGGCCATGCCGCACTTCTCCCAGGTGATCTTGCCGAGGGCCTTGTGGTAGTAGCGCGGGGACTTCGTGCCGTTGATCGAGAGGAGCTTGGCGACGCGGTCGTTGACGTCCTTGGCCACGGCCTTGAATTCCGGGGCGTCGACGGACGGACGGCTGCCGGGCTTCTCGCCGGCGAGGTAGTCGGTGACCGTGTAGGGCAGGACGAAATAGCCGTCGGCGAGGCCCTGCATCAGCGCGGAGGCGCCGAGGCGGTTCGCGCCGTGGTCGGAGAAGTTGGCTTCGCCGCCGACGAAGAGGCCGGGGATGTTGGACTGCAGGTTGTAGTCCACCCAGAGGCCGCCCATCGTGTAGTGCACGGCCGGGAAGATGCGCATCGGCTGCTTGTACGCGTTCTCGCCGGTGATATTCTCGTACATGTCGAACAGGTTGCCGTAGCGGGCGCGGACCTCCGCTTCGCCGAGGCGCTTGATCGCGGCGGAGAAGTCGAGGTAGACGCCGAGGCGCTTACCGTCGACCATCTGGCCGACGCCGCGGCCCTCGTCGCAGACTTCCTTCGCGGCGCGGGAGGCGATGTCGCGCGGGGCGAGGTTGCCGTAGCTCGGGTACTTGCGTTCGAGGAAGTAGTCGCGCGCGTCTTCCGGGATCTCGGAGGCGGGCTTGGCGCAATCGGCCTTGTTCTTCGGGACCCAGACGCGGCCGTCGTTGCGGAGCGACTCGGACATCAGGGTGAGCTTGGACTGGTCTTCGCCGTGGACCGGGATGCAGGTCGGGTGGATCTGCGTGTAGCAGGGATTGGCGAAGCCGGCGCCGCGACGGTGGGCGCGGAACGTCGCGGTGACGTTGCAACCCTGGGCGTTGGTGGAGAGGTAGAACACGTTGCCGTAGCCGCCGGTGCAGACCACGACGACGTCGGAGGACCAGGACTCGATGGCGCCCGTGACGAGGTCGCGGGTGACGATGCCCTTGGCCTTGCCGCCGACGAGCACGAGGTCGAGCATCTCATGGCGGGTGTACATCTTCACCGTGCCGAGGCCGATCTGACGGGAGAGCGCGGAGTAGGCGCCGATGAGGAGCTGCTGGCCGGTCTGGCCGCGGGCGTAGAAGGTGCGGGAGACCTGGGCGCCGCCGAAGGAGCGGTTCGCGAGGAGACCTCCGTATTCGCGGGCGAAAGGCACGCCCTGGGCGACGCACTGGTCGATGATGTTGGTCGAGACCTGGGCGAGGCGGTAGACGTTGGCTTCGCGGGCGCGGTAGTCGCCGCCCTTGATGGTGTCCTGGAAGAGGCGGCGGACGCTGTCGCCGTCGTTCTGGTAGTTCTTCGCGGCGTTGATGCCGCCCTGGGCGGCGATCGAGTGCGCGCGGCGCGGGCTGTCCTGGTAGCAGAAGCAGGAGACTTCGTAGCCCATCTCGGCGAACGAGGCGGCGGCGGCGGAACCGGCGAGGCCGGAGCCGACCACGATGATGTGGTATTTGCGGCGGTTGGCCGGGTTCACCAGGCGGAGCTTCGCCTTATGGTTGTTCCACTTGTCGGCCAGCGGGCCGGCGGGGATCTTCGAGTCGAGATTCATGGGTATGACGGGCGCTGGGGATTACTTCAGGCAGCCGGTGAGCACGGCGAGGGGGATGGAGATGAAGCCGAGGGCGATGATCCAGGCGTAGGCCAGGGCCAGGCCGTCGAGGCGGGCGCGCCAGCGCTCGTTGCGCAGGCCGAGGGTCTGGAAGACGCTGCTGACGCCGTGGCTGAGGTGCAGGCAGAGCAGGAGCATGCTGATGATATAGAAGGCCGCGACTGGCTTGTTCGAGAAACCGGCGATCAGCATCTTATAGACGTCGTCGCCGTAGGTGACGCCGCCGAGGGCGACCGTGCGGAAGGTATAGTGAAGGAGGTGGAAGACGATGAAGCCCAGGATCACGACGCCCGAGTAAGGCATCGTGCGGGAGGCGACCGAGGCGCGGCGGGTGGCGTCGTCGGCCGGACCGCCGTCACGGGCGGCGCGGTTCTCGAGGGCGAGCTGGATACCGACCCAGATATGGGCGAAAACGCTGATAATCAGCACGGAACGGGCGACCCAGAGGAGGCCGGCGTGCTCATGGAGCCACTTCGCATACTCGTTGAGGGCGGCCGGGCCCTTGAATACCAGCAGGTTGCCCGTCATATGACCGAGCACGAAGCCGGCGAGGATGAGGCCGGTGAGGGCCATCACGACCTTCTTCCCGATGGAAGAGGGACGACAGCAGGAACAACAGGAGCTTGCGGACATGGCGGAGCGAGGACGGGATGCAAAACGCATCAAATAGGGACTCTCTCCCCTTCCCACTACGGAGGTGGGGAAAAGGGGAGGTATTAGCGAAAAGACCCCCGGGCGTGAAAAACCCTCATAAGCCTCCTCCGGCCGGGGGAACCTCCCGGGCCCGGCGGACGCCGCGACCGGGCCGCCGGGCCGGAAAAACCGCTTGCCTTGGATTTTTTCGGCCGTGCAATTCGAAAGTCCAGACCGGCTCTCCGTCACAGGACCTGCCGGTCTTATCTTTTTTACCCGATCCTCAGCCCACCCGACCCTTTTCCATGAAGTATATTTTCGTCACCGGCGGCGTCATCTCCTCCCTGGGCAAAGGCCTCACCGCCGCCGCCCTCGGCGCCCTCCTCGAGTGCCGCGGCCTCAAGGTCCGCATCCAGAAGTTCGACCCGTACCTGAACGTCGACCCGGGCACCATGAGCCCCTACCAGCACGGCGAGGTCTACGTGCTCAACGACGGCGCCGAGACCGACCTCGACCTCGGCCACTACGAGCGCTTCACGTCCGGCGAGCTCTCCCGCCTCAACAGCCTCAGCTCCGGCCAGGTCTACGAGACCGTCATCCAGAAGGAACGCCGCGGCGACTACCTCGGCAAGACCGTGCAGGTCATCCCGCACGTCACCAACGAGATCAAGGAACGCATCCTCAAGGGCGGCGAAGGCGTCGACGTGCTCATCACCGAGATCGGCGGCACCACCGGCGACATCGAAGGCCTGCCCTTCCTCGAGGCCCTCCGCCAGTTCCAGCATGACGCCGGCCGCGAGAACGTGGCCTTCCTGCACTGCACGCTGGTGCCCTTCATCAAGGCCGCGGGCGAGCTGAAGACCAAGCCGTCGCAGCAGTCCGTCGCCAAGCTCCGCGAGATCGGCATCCAGCCCGACCTGCTCGTCTGCCGCACCGACCGCCCGATCGGCGAGGACAACCGCCAGAAGCTCTCCCTCTATTGCAACGTCGGCGCCGACTGCGTCTTCGAGTGCCGCGACGTCGAGCACTCCATCTACGAGCTCCCGATGCAGCTCGCCGCGCAGCGCATGGACGAGGTCGTCGTCAAGCGCCTCGGCCTGCAGTGCAAGCCGATGGACATCACCCCGTGGCGCGAGATCGTGCGCCGCCTCCTCGAGCCGAAGCACCGCGTGCGCGTCGGCGTCGTCGGCAAGTACATCGAGCTCCAGGACGCCTACAAGTCCGTCTACGAATCCATCACCCACGGCGGCATCGCCAACGAGACCGCGGTCGAGGTCGTGCGCATCGACGCCGAAGACCTCGAGACCAAGGGCACCGCGCAGCTCGAAGGCCTCGACGGCATCCTCGTCCCCGGCGGCTTCGGCAACCGCGGCATCGAAGGCAAGATCATCGCCGCGAAGTTCGCCCGCGAACGCAAGGTCCCCTACTACGGCCTCTGCCTCGGCATGCAGATCACCGTCATCGAATACGCCCGCCACGTGCTCGGCCTCAAGGACGCCCATTCGACCGAATTCGCCCCCGAGACCAAGAACCCGGTCATCCACCTCATGGAATCCCAGAAGAGCGTGGTGACCAAGGGCGGCACGATGCGCCTGGGCTCCTACGACTGCGCCCTGACGGCGGGCAGCCGCTCCCGCGCCGCCTACGGCACGGACCTCATCAAGGAACGCCACCGCCACCGCTTCGAATACAACGACGCCTACCGGGCCAAGCTCGAGGCCGCCGGCCTGATCGTCGGGGGCACCAACCCCCAGAGCGGCCTGGTCGAGATCGTCGAGGTCAAGGACCACCCCTGGATGGTCGGGGTCCAGTACCACCCTGAGTTCAAGTCCCGCCCGGACCGCGCCCACCCCCTCTTCGCCGCTTTTGTGAAGGCGGCGGTTGAGAAGTCCCGGCTGTCCTGCTAATTCAGAGACGAATCCGGCCCTGCCGGACGCTGACAAGTGGGCGGAGATCCGCCGAACGCGCCTCCCCGCGCGCCCCTTCCCCACCCCTATGTCCAACACCATCAACGCCGCCGGCACCTGGGTGCCGCGCCTCCGCGAACAGGTCGCCCGTGTCGTCGTCGGCCAGCAGTACCTCGTCGACCGACTGCTGATCGGCCTCCTCGCCAACGGCCACGTCCTGCTCGAAGGCGTCCCCGGCCTGGCGAAGACGCTCTCGGTGCGCACGCTCGCGCAGACCGTCCGCGCCGACTTCTCGCGCATCCAGTTCACGCCCGACCTCCTGCCGGCCGACATCGTGGGCACGCTCATCTACGACCCGAAGACCGGCGAGTATAACGCCAAGCGCGGCCCGATCTTCGCCAACTTCGTCCTGGCCGACGAGATCAACCGCGCGCCCGCCAAGGTGCAGTCCGCGCTCCTCGAGGCGATGCAGGAACGCCAGGTCACCCTCGGCGGCGAGACGCACAAGCTGCCGGCGCCCTTCCTCGTCCTCGCGACGCAGAACCCGATCGACCAGGAAGGCACCTACCCGCTGCCGGAAGCCCAGGTCGACCGCTTCATGCTGAAGCTCAACATCGGCTACCCGACGCGCGAGGAAGAGCGCAAGATCCTCGACGCGATGGCCACGACCTCGCCTAAGCTCGACGTCGAGGCGATCGTCACGCAGCAGGAGATCCTCGACGCCCGCAAGGCCGTCGACGCCGTCCACGTCGCCGAGCCGATCCGCGACTACATCGTCTCGCTCGTGCTCGCCACCCGCGGCCAGCACCCGGGCGGTCCCGACCTGACGAAGTTCCTGCAGTTCGGCGCCTCGCCACGCGCGACCATCAACCTCACCCTCGCCGCCAAGGCCTGGGCCTTCCTCCAGGGCCGCGACCACGTGACCCCGCAGGACGTGAAGGACATCGCGCCCGACGTCCTCCGCCACCGCCTCATCCTCACCTACGAAGCCGACGCCGAAGGGGTCGACGCCGACGCCATCGTGCGCCGCGTGCTCGACGCCGTCGTCGTCCCCTGACCCTTCCGGCGACCGTGGCCCCGCCCGTCCCGACCAACCCGCAGGAGACCCTCCGTCGCGCGCAGCGCGTGGAGCTCGTCGCCGCGCGCGCGGTCAACGACGCGATGGTCGGCGCCTACCTCTCGCGCTTCAAGGGCCGCGGCACCGACTTCGAGGAGCTGCGCGAATACGTCCCGGGCGACGACGTGCGCACGATGGACTGGAACGTGACCGCGCGCACGGGCAAGCCCTTCGTCCGCCTCCACCGCGAGGAGCGCGAGCTCACGATGGTGCTCGCGGTCGACGTCTCGGGCTCCGCCGACTTCGGCTCCGGCGAGCAGACGCTCCGTGAGCGCGCCGCCGACGTCGCGGCCTGCCTCGCGGTGTCCGCGCTCAAGGCCGGCGACAAGGTCGGCCTGCTGCTCTTCACCGACCGCGAGGAGCTCTGGGTCAGCCCGAAGAAGGGCCGCCGCCACGTGCTGCGGATCATCCGCGACGTGCTGGAGTTCCGCCCCGCCTCGCGCCGCACCTCCTTCGCACAGCCGATGCGCCGCCTGGGCCGCGCGCTCCGCCGCCGCGCGATGGTCTTCGTCGTCTCCGACTTCCTCGCCGGCCCCGAAGGCGCCGACGCGATGGCCGCCGCCCTCGGCGAGCTCAACGCGCGCCACGACACGGCCTGCGTCCAGCTCGTCGACGCGCGCGAACGCGAACTGCCCGACGTCGGCGTGGTCGCCTTGCAGGACGCCGAGACCGGCGAGATCCGCGAGGTCGACACCGGCTCCGAGCGCGTCCGCCGCGCCTTCGCCGCGAACGCCGAAGCCCGGCTCGCCGCGACCGCCGCTGGCCTGGCCCGCGCGGGGATGGACGTCGCCCGCCTCGACGCGGGCTCCGCCGTCGCGCCCACCCTCGCCCGTTTCTTCGAACGCCGCCGGCGCCGACGCTGATGTTCCTCGCCCTCGAAGAAGCCCCGTTCGTCCTGCAGGGACCGAAGCCGCCGATCCCGCCGCCGGCCTGGGCCTCGCACGGTCTCCTCGCCTTGGTCGCGCTGGGTCTGCTCGCCCTCGCCGTCTTCGCCGTCCGCCGCTTCCTCGTCCGCTCGCGTCAGCCGCTCGCCCCGGCCGCGCAGCTCGAGCTCGCCCTGCGCCTCGCGGAAAGCCAGCCCCCGGCGGCAGCCGTCGCGCAGGCCACCCGCGCCTTCCGCCTGTACCTCGCCGCGGTCGAACCCAAGGCCGCCGCCTCGCTTTCCACCGAAGAGCTGGCCGCGGTCCTCGCGACGCTGCCGGTCTTCCTCCCGGCCCGCCAGCCGTTGCTCGCCGCGCTCCGCGGCGCCGACGCGGCCAAGTTCGCCGGCGCGGCGCTCGCGCCCTCGGCGCTGCTCGCGGATCTCCGTGAAGCCGCGCGTCGCCTCGAGGAAGCGCGCCGGACGTTCGCGCGCGCGCCCGTCGTCATGGTGAGCGCCGGGAGCTTCGGCGGCGTCATCCCGGTCACGCCCGTCGCGCCGACAGCCCCCACCGAACCCCCGCCCTTGCCCGGGCCGCCGCCCCTGCCGAGGAGGGATCTCGCCTGATGGACCTCGGCTTCGAATTCCAGTATCCGTGGGCGCTGCTCCTGCTGGCCCTGCTGCCGCTGTATGCGTGGCTGCGCGGCCGCGTCGGCCAGGCCGCCGCGCTGACCTACCCGGACACCTCGCTGCTCGACGGCCTCGGCCGGCCGGTCCGCGAACGGAGCGGCCGGCTCCGCGCCTTCCTGCGCCTGCTCATCGCCGCCTTCCTCATCGTCGCGATCGCGGGCCCGCGCACGGCGAACAAGGAGATCGAGCGGGAGACCGAAGGCCTGGACATCATGCTCGTCGTCGACCTCTCGTGGTCGATGATGGCCCTCGACATGAGCACGCCGCGCGCGGAAGTCACGCGCTGGCAGGCCAGCCAGAACGTCATCTACGAGTTCGTCTCCAAGCGCCCCGACGACCGCATCGGCGCCGTGGTCTTCTCCGGCAAGTCCTACCTCCTGAGCCCGCTCACGATCAACAAGTTCTGGGTCGAGAAAGGCATCGACCGCATGCACATCGGCATCATCCAGGAGACCGGCACCGCGATCGGCGAGGCCGTGGCGATGGCCGTGGACCGCATGAAGAACGTCAAGGGCAAGGGCTCCAAGGTCATCATCCTCCTGACCGACGGCGACGATAACATGAGCAAGGCCATCCTGCCCGTGCCGGCCGCCGAGCTCGCCGCGGCCCTCGGCATCCGCCTCTACTGCATCGGCCTCGGCAAGGACGAGCCGACGGTGCTGCCGCGCTTCGACACGCGCACCGGCCAGCTCTACCGCGACGTCCTCGGCAAGACCATCCCGATGCAGACGATCAACCCGGCCAACTACGAGATGCTCGGCAAGATGGCCAAGGTCGCCAACGGCCGCTTCTACCGCGCGCTCGACCAGAACCAGCTGAGCCGCGTCTACGAGGAGATCGACCGCCTCGAGCGCACCGAGGTGCGCATCCGCGAATCCGTCGTCTACGAAAGCTACCGCCTCATCTGGGCGGCCCTCGGCGGGCTGCTCCTCCTCCTCGAACTCGGCTGGGGCCTGCTGCGCCCCCGCGCGCCCTGAGCCATGGACACCGCCGACTTCCATTTCGAAGCCCCGCGGCTGCTGGCCGTCGCCGTCCTCGCGGGCGTCGCCGTGTTCGTCGCGCTCCGCTGGGCCGAACGTCGCCGCCGTCGCGGCCTGGCCGGCTTCGCCGCCGCCCGCCTGCTCGACCGCCTCACCGCCGGCTATTCCTCCGCCCGCCGGCTCACCAAGGACCTCGCGCTCGCGCTCGGCTGCGCGCTGCTCGTGGCCGCGTTCGCCGGCCCCCGCTGGGGCGTGGAGATCGCGCAGCAGAAAGGCGCGACCGAAGACGTGGTCTTCGCGCTCGACGTGTCGAAGTCGATGCTCGTGGGCGACATGAGCCCGACGCGCCTAGCCCGCGCCAAGGTCGCCATCGCCAACTTCGTGCGCCGCAAGGGCACGGGCAACGTCGGTCTGGTGGCCTTCGCAGGCCAGGCCTTCCTGCAGTGCCCGCTCACGCGCGACTACGACGCGTTCTTCCGGACGCTGGAAGAGACCGACACCGGCAGCATCCAGGTGTCCGGCACCGACCTCGGCCGCGCGGTCGAGGAAGCCGAGCTGGCCTTCTACTCCAACCGCAACCGCAAGCTGGTCATCATCCTCACCGACGGCGAGGACCTCGAGGCCGGCGGCGTCGAGATGGCGAAGAAGCTCAAGCGCAAGGGCCTCGTCGTCCACACCGTCGGCGTCGGCACGCCCTCCGGCGGCCCGATCCGCGTCATCGGCGCGAGCGGCGCGCTCGACACGCTCAAGGACAAGGAAGGCGAAGAGGTCGTGAGCCGGCTCGACGAGAAGACCTTGGGCGAGATCGCCGACGCCACCGGCGGCCGCTTCGTGCGCCTCGGCCAGGCCGGCGAAGGCATGGAAGCCCTGCGCCTCGCGATCCAGGCGGGCACCGACGAACGCGGCGCCGGCCGCCGCGGCATCCCGCGCGAAGAATGGTTCATCGGCGCCGCCCTCCTCCTCCTCGTCCTCGAATCCCTCGTCTCCACCCGTCGCAAAGACGCCCAGCCATGAGAAACCTGCTCCCGTTGCTCCTCCTGCTGTCGGCCGGCCTCGCGGCCGAGACGGCCCCGGCCGACCCCCTGCGCGGGCTCGACGCGCGCGCCCTGCATAACCGCGGCACCCAGCGGCTCGCGGAAGGCGACCTCGCCGGCGCCGAGGAAGCCCTGCGCGCCTCGCTCTCGCGCGACGTCGACACCCTCCGCCCCCCCGCGCTCCACAACCTCGGCCACGTGCGTTTCGGCAAAGGCAAGGCGGCCCTCGGCGGCAAGACCGCGGGCGACGCCACCGAACTTTCCATCGCGCGCTCCTACCTCGAGGCGGCCGACGCCGACATCTCGGACATGAAGGACCAGATCGAGCTGCTCGACCGCGCGAAGGCCGAAGGGCGCGAGCCCGACTACGTCCCGGCCACGTCCGCGCTCGGCGGTGGCATCAACACCTTCCGCACCATCAAGAAGCTCATCCCCAAGGAGGAGGCCATGGTCACCAAGCGCGCGGGCATCATCGCGACCTGGACCCGCTCGGTGGGCGACTTCCGCGGCGCGCACGAGCTCGACGCCGCCGACACCCAGGCCAAGGCGAACGCCGACGCCATCGAGGAACTGCTCCGCGCCCTCCGTCGCGAGACCGCCGCCCTGGAGGAAGCCATCGAGGCCCAGCGCAAGAAGCTCGAGGAACTGCGCGCGGTGATCCAGGAACTGGTGAAGCGCATCCCCGACGACAAGCTCCCGCAGAACACCGAAGGCGAAGGCGACGACGACGAGAACTTCCTGCCCCCGGAACGCCAGAAGCCCAAGCCGGGCGCCGGCGATCCGAAGAAGGGCGAACCCGGCGAAGAGAAGAAGATGACCGAACAGGAAGCCCGCGGCTCCCTCGAAGGCCTGAAGAACGAATTCGGACGCAAGATGCCCGCCGGCGGCCAGGACGGCAAGGGCGGCAACGGCGGCAAGCCCAACGACAAGAAAGGCAAGGACTACTGAGATGCGTCGCCTGCTCGCCGGCTGCTTCGTCCTGCTCCTCGCGCTCGCCGCGCAGGCGGAGGATCGCGTCAGCTGGGAGATCACGCCGCGCGTCACGGCCCCCGGCCAGCCCTTCCGCCTCCAGATCCAGGTCGAATCCGACGTCGTCCTCGGCGGGGCCCAGCAGGTCGACCGCGAGATCCGTCCGCCCCGGGGCATGGCGCTGCGCCTGTCCGGGCAGGTCGTCCGCGCGGATTCCAACGAGGCCACGCTCAACTTCTCGGGCGTCGCGCCGGACCAGGAAGGCGAATACGTGATCCCGGCGTTCAACCTCCGCTTCGTGCGCAAGCTGATCGTCGCGCCGGAGATCCGGCTCATCGTGAGCAAGTCGGTGCGCTACCGGGCCGCCTCGCAGGCGCGCGCCGAGCTCGTGATCCCCGACCGCACCTTCTACGTCGGCGAACTCATCCGCGGCGCGGTGCGCATGCGGGGCGGCGACGAAGAAGCCGTCGTGGCCAGCTTCGGCCTGGAATCGGTGGCCGAAGGTTTCACGTTCGCCGTGACGGGCGACCGCCAGCCCCTTCCCGACGAGCTTGGCCAAGGCATGCAGACCACCTTCGACCTGACCCCGATCCGCGAGGGCGTCAGCGAACTCTCCCTCAAAGGCACGATGCTCATCCAGAGCGTCGACCGCCCGACCTTCGGTTTCGGCGGCCGGGACCGTCCCTTCTCCTTCCGCCGCAAGCTCACCGTCGAACACGTCCCGGAGCGCGGCCGCCCCGCCGACTGGTCCGGCGCCATCGGCAAGTTCGCCGCCGAAGCCGTGCAAGTCTCCAAGGACCGCCCCGAGGTCGGTGAGCCGATCCGCCTACGCGCCATCCTGACGGGCAGCGGCAACCTCGACCGCCTGCTCACGCCCGAACTCGCGGGCGGCGAACAGTGGGACGTGCTGCCCGCGCAGGAACGGCGCCGTCACTCCGAAGACCAGCGCTTCTTCGTCTACACGCTGGTGCCGCGCCTCCCGGGCAAGCTCCTCACGCCGACGATCCGTTTCTCGACCTTCGACCCGGCGACCAAGCAGTTCAGCCGCGTCGAGTTCAAGTCCATCGTGGTCGAGGTCACCGGCTCCGCGCCCGCGAAGGTCGACCTCATCACCGCCGACCCGGCCGCGCCGGCCGCCACCAAGCTCAAGCCCATCACCGGCCTCGCCACGCCGACGCCCCGACGCCCGGGACCGTTGCTGAGCGGCGCCCCGGCCACGCCGTTGGCGGCTTCGCCGGCATTCTGGTCCGGCAACGCCTTGGTGCTCGTCGCGCTGCTCGCGCTGACGGCGGGCGCCCTCTACCTCGGCTACCTCGCGGCGCATCCCGAACTCCGCCGTCGCCGCCGCGCCCGCGCGATCGTCCGCACCGCCCTGACCGAGGCCCGCATGACGGCCGGCCGCCCCGCCTTCGCGCGCGCCGTGGTCCGCGCCCTCCAGGCGGGCAGCGCCGCGCTGCTGGACGCCGAGGATGAGGCGATGACGCAGAGCGACGTCGAACGCGTCCTGCCCGGCGCCGATCGCGCTTTGCTCGACGCGCTGTTCGTCGACGCCTACGGCGAACGCTTCGCCGCCGGCGCCCCGACCCACGCGACCGGCGACGAAACCGCCGCCCATGAGCTGCTCCGCCGGCTCCTTTCGCTGCTATGAGGTTCCTCGCCTGTCTCCTGCTGTGCTGGCTGGCGCCGCTCTCCGCCGCCGACGCCCCGTCGGCCGCCGAGGCCGCCTACGCCAAGGGCGACTACGCGACCGCGGTGGAGAAGTGGTCCGACGAAGCCCGCGCCGAAGGCGTGACCCCGGCGCTCCTCTCCGCGCTCGGCAACGCCGAATGGCGGCTCGGCCGCAAAGGCCGCGCGATGGTCTGCTGGGAACGCGCGCTGCTGCTCGACCCGCGCGATCCGGTCGCCCTCGCCGGCATCCGCCACGCGCTCAACGCCGGCGGCGCCGAACGCCCCGCCCCCACGTGGTCCGAGAACTACGCGTCGTTCCTCGGCGCCGACGCCTGGCTGCTGCTGGCGACCGCCGCCTTCTGGACCGCGCTCCTCTGCGTCATCGTGCCCCGCCTCCGCGGCCGCTCCGCCGGGGAAGGCAACCACCGGACCCGCGTCATCGCGCTGACGATCCTCGCGCTCTGCCTGCCCGGCATCTGGGGTTCCCGTTCGCTCGACGCCCGGGCCGTCATCCGCAAGGCCGACGTCTCCCTCCGCCTGACGCCGACCCAGTTCGGCGAACCCTTGAACGGCCTCGCCGAGGGCGACGTCGTCCGGACCGAGCGCCCCTTCAACGGCCACGTCCGCGTGACCACCGCCGACGGCAAGACCGGCTGGGTGCGCGCCGGCGAGATCGAAGCCGTCCGCGGACCGGGACTGCCGGCCGACCTCGACCAGAAGGCGGCTCCCTGAGCCTTTCGCCTTGGAGAGTCGGGCCGGCTCCGCTTGGATGCTGACGTGCGCCTCCTCGACCGCCACGTCCTGACCGAAACCGCCGTCGCCGGCGGGGCCGCCACGGGCGCGTTCGTCTTCGTGATGGTCGCCGGCAACATCCTCACGCAGGTCTCCGGCGCGATCGCGTCCGGACGCGTCAGCGGCTGGGAAGGCCTCGAACTCGTCGGCCTGCTCTTCCCCGGCGTGCTGCCCTACGCGCTGCCGCTCGGCTTCCTGACCGGCGTGCTCATCGCCTTCGGTCGCATGAGCTCGCAGCAGGAGCTCACCGCCATGAAGGCCAGCGGTCGCAGCCTCGGTCGCATCGCCCTGCCCGCCCTGCTGCTGGCCGCGGGCCTCGCCCTGCTCTCCGCCTGGCTCAACCTCGAGATCGCCCCTTACTCCAACACCGAATACCGCCGCCTGCTCGTCGGCTCGGCCAAGGACAACCCCGCTTCGGTGATCGTGCCCGGCAAGCTCAACCGCCAGTTCCCCGGCATGGTGATCCGCGCTTCCGAACGCGACGGCGAGGTCCTCCGCGACTTCTGGCTCTGGAGCACCGACGACCAGGGCCGCCTCACGCAGACGATCCACGCCCGCGAAGCCCGGCTGACGCCGGCGGTCAGCAAGTCCGGCGAAGGCGTCCTGCGCATCACCCTGACCGACGCGCGTCTCGAGCGCCGTCAGCCCGGCGACGAGAACTTCACGCGCCCGTCCGGCTTCACGACCGCGGCCACGACCAGCCTCGAATTCCCCGCCGCGGGCATCTTCAAGGACGGCGACAACTTCCAGCGCAAGCTGCGCTGGCTGACGACGTCGGAACTGCTCGAAGCGATGGACAAAGGCTGGCAGGTCGCCCCGAACGCCACGCCCAAGGAGAAGGAGCGCGGCCGGATGGTGGCCGCGACGCAGCTGATGTCGCACCTCGCCGGCGCGTTCTCGGTCTTCTCGCTCGCCTTCCTCGCCGTGCCGCTCGCCGTGCGCGTCGGCCGCTCCGAGACCTTCGTCAACGCGGCCGTGGCGCTCGGCGTCGCCCTCTCCTACTACCTGCTCACCTCGATGGCGGCGTACGTGAAGGACCCGGCCCTGCGTCCTGACCTGCTGATCTGGCTGCCGAACCTCGCGGTCATCGGCCTGGCCTGGTATCTGCTCCGGCGCGCCTCGCGCCACTGAGCGGGCTCACTTCTCGCGCTGATACCAGGCGAAGAAGGCGTAGGCCATGCACGCCAGGGCGAAGACTTCGTTGAAGCCCTTCATCACCACCGCGCCCATGATCATGTCGGCCGAGGCGGACAGGCTGCTCACGCGCGGGGCGAGCCGGTAGGTCTCGTAGATCGGGTGGTCGCCGAAGATCAGGACGGCCCAGAGGGGCAGGTCCGCGATCATCAGCGCGAAACAGTAGAACATCGCCATCCCGTAGCCGATGCGGGGCAGCTTCGCGGAGAGCGAGAACAGCGGCCAGACCATGAGGATCGCCGGGGCGAACATCGACCAGTGCTCGAGCACGTGGAGCGGGCGGCTGCGGAGCGCGGCCTCATACAGCTCGGGGAAGTGCCAGATCGAGAAGAACAACGTGAAGATCAGCCCGCCGGCGAGCGGGTGCGTCAGCACGCGGAAGACCCGGGTCAGGCGGGGCCGGCCCTCGAGGAGGTAGCCGTCGACGAACTCCGGCGGCAGGCCGGTCACGATGAGCGGCGCCGAGATGTAGATCAGCAGCATGTGCTGCAGCATGTGGGCCGAGAAGAGGAAGGCCTCGCCGAGCTGGTCGAGGGGCGAACCCACGGCGACGTAGGCCACCAGCACCCCCAGATGGAAGCGCACCGCATACCAGATCGGATATTCCGTCCGGCCCGGCAGGCAGCGGGCCCGCAGCGGACCGCACATCAGCGCATGGGCCCAGCACGCCCCGACGACCAGGAGCAGCAGCAGCGGCTCCGTGTGCCAGTGGAGGGGTATCTTCATCCCGAGATATGAAGGCGGGGGCGGCCGTGCCGCAAGCGTGGGCACGAAAAAGGCCTCCGCCGGAGCGGAGGCCTTCGTCAACGGGCTCAGGGCCCGGTCAGCTGAACCAGCGGGTGTCGATGCGGTCGGCCGAGAACAGCGAGAGCACCGCCGCGTAGGTCGCGAACGCGAGCACGAGGCCGGCGAGGAAGCACCAGAGGAGCAGGCGCTTGTCGTAGATCAGGTGCATGAACCACAGGATGACCGCGAAGAACTTGCCGGCGGACATCAGGGTCAGGATCGTCAGGATGGCGGCGACAGGCAGCGGCAGGAAGATCAGGACGATCTCCGCGCCGGTGACGACGGCCAGCCAGAGGGCCAGGACGATGAAGTGGTGGTAGCGGCGGACTTCCTCGGCGAGGAAGGCGGGGCTGGGAGCGGCTTCGTGGGAAGAGGACATGGTCGGGAAGGCGGATTATTTGGCGACGGCCGGCAGGCCCGAACCCCAGATGCCGTTGGGCCCGAGGTATTCGACGAGGTAGACCGCCGTGAAGATGATGATCCAGACGATGTCGACGAAGTGCCAATAGAGGCCCGCGACTTCGACGTCGAGGGCGCCCATGTGGCCGCCGAGCTTGCCGGTGAAGCTGTAGAAGTAGAGCAGGATCAGCCAGAGGACGCCGATGGCGACGTGCGTGCCGTGCGTGCCGGTGAGGACGTAGAACGTCGAACCGAGCACGCTGTTCTGGATGGTCAGGCCCTGGTGGTAGAAGTGCGTGAACTCGAAGACCTGGCAGCCCAGGAAGATCAGGCCGAAGAAGATCACGCCGAGGACGTTGCGGCGGAAGGACTTCAGCTGGCCCTTGTGCATCGCGGAGACCGCGAGCGCCATCAGGAACGAGGACATCAGGAGGATGAACGTCGAGAAGGACGTCAGCTCGATGTTGAACAGGTTCTGGATGAAGCGCTGGTGGCCTTCGGCGTCGGTGAAGCCGGCGGGGTAGAGCTTGCGGTAGAGCAGGTGCGTCGAGATCAGCGTCCCGAAGAACATGCAGTCCGAAGCCAGGAAGAGCCACATGATGAGCTTCTTGTGGTCGATCCCGGTGGACGTGGGCGCTTCGTGCGCGGCGGCGGTGTCAGACATGGAGGTCAGCGTTTAGAGTTATGAGGGGAGGACGCTCAGCGGGCGGCGGTCTCGGCCGGAGCGGGCGAGCCCTGGTTGACGGGCGTCTTGAGCATGTAGCCGCCCGGACCTTCGAGGGCCCAGAGCCAGATGCCGAGGAAGAGGACGCCGATGCCGGCGATGACGATCCAGCCGGCATGGGGGATGCCCATGGCCATCATCGGCATGCCGAAGCCGACGAGAAGGAAACCGAAGGAAGCAAGGAGCGGCATCCAGGACTGGCTCGGCATGTGGACGCCGGCTTCGCCGCCGTCGTTCTCGACGCCGATGCGCTTGGCGCCGTGCTTATGCTCGAAGAAGGCGTCGCGCGCGGCGATGACCGGGGACTGGGCGAAGTTATACTCCGGCACCGGGGAGGGCAGCGACCACTCGAGGGTGCGGCCATCCCACGGATCGTTGCCGCACTTCTTGCCGCGGAAGGCGGTCCAGACGAGGTTGGCGAAGGCGATGAACACGCCGATGCCGAGGATGAAGGCGCCGATGGTGGCGACGTAGTTCCAGGTCTCCCAGCCGTTGCCGGCGTGGTAGGTGTGCGTACGACGCGGCATGCCCGCGAGGCCGAGGTAGTGCATCGGGCCGAAGGCGAGGTTGAAGCCGAGGATGACCATGCCGGAAGCGACGTAGGCGATGGTGGCGTTCGGCATGCGGCCGAAGATCTTCGGGAACCAGAAGTAGAGGCCGGCCATCAGGCCGAGGAGCACGCCGCCGAGGAGCACGTAGTGGAAGTGCGCGATGACGAAGTAGCTGTCCTGCTGCTGGGAGTCGGCGGGAGCCGAGGAGTGCATGACGCCGGAGAAGCCGCCGCACATGAACATCCAGATGAAGCCGAGGGCGAGGACCATCGGCGGCGTGAAGCGGATGCGACCGCCCCAGATCGTGCCGAGCCAGTTGAAGATCTTCACGCCCGTCGGGACGGCGATGGCCATCGTGAGGAGCGAGAAGGCGGCGGTGGGCACGGGGCCGAGGCCGGTGGTGAACATGTGGTGGCTCCAGACGGCGAAGCCGAGGAAGCCGATGACGGCGCCGGAGAAGACGATGATCGGGTAGCCGAAGAGCGACTTGCCGGTGAAGGTCGGGAGGACTTCGGAGACGATGCCCATCGCGGGAAGCACGAGGATGTACACTTCCGGATGGCCGAAGATCCAGAAGAGGTGCTGCCAGAGGACGGGCTGGCCGCCGGAGGACGGGTTGAAGAAGTTGGCGCCGAAGGCGCGGTCGAACATGAGCTCGATCAGCGCGACGGTGATGGCCGGGAAGGCCAGGATGATGAGCACCGCGGTGACGAGGGTCATCCAGGTGAACACCGGCAGGCGCATCATGCTCATGCCCTTGGCGCGCATGTTGATGATGGTGCAGATGAAGTTGAAGGAGGCCGCGAGCGAGGCGACGCCGAGGATCTGGATGCCGATGATCCAGAAGTCGGTGCCGACGCCGGTGAAGCGGAGGGCCTGGCCGTTCTGGCCGAAGGTGCCGGAGAGCGGCGCGTAGCTGAACCAACCGTTGGCCGGGGCGAAGTCGGTGTAGACGAGCGCCTTGTGCCATTCGAAGGAATTGAACCAGCCGGCGAGGTGCGCGAACTCGAAGAACCACGAGGCGTTGAGCACGAAGGCGCCGAACACGAAGGTCCAGAGCGAGAACGCGTTCAGGCGGGGGAAGGCGACGTCACGGGCGCCGATCTGCAGCGGGATCAGGAAGTTGAAGAACGCGGCCGACAGGGGCATGACGCCGAGGAAGATCATCGTCGTGCCGTGCATGGTGAACAGCTGGTTGTACATGCGCGCCGTGATGAAGTCGTTGTCCGGGCGGGCCAGCTGCGTGCGGATCGCGAGGGCTTCGACGCCGCCCACGAGGAAGAAGAACATGGCGAACGCGCCGTAGAGGATGCCGATCTTCTTGTGGTCGACCGTGGTCAGCCAGTCGGTCCAGCCGGTCGCGCGGTCGGGACGGATCAGGCCGAGGTCGCTGCGCTCGGGCGCCAGCTCGGTCTTGCAGGCGACCGGAGCGTGATGGGAATCGTGGGACATGGGTGTGAAAGGGCGGGAAGGTTTACTTCAGGGTGAGGAGGTATTCGGCGAGGCAGTCGAGCTCCTCGTCGGTGAACTTCTGGTTGGTCTCGTTGAGGCCGGCCACGTTGAACATCTTGTAGTAATGCATGCGGTTGCCGGGCTTGACGTCCTTGGTCGGCTTGCCGGCGGCATCCTTGGCGACGCCGGAGGAGCCGATCCACTTGATGAGGTTGGCCTTGAGGGTGGCGGGGTCGACTTCGACGGAAGCCTCGGTGTTGCCGGTCTTCAGCTCGAGCGCGCGCTGGGCGTCCTTGTTGCGGTTGTCGAGCCAGGCGCCCGCGAGGGTCTTGCGGGAAGCGACGTGGGTGAGGTCCGGGGCGAAGGCGCCGGCGCCGAAGTGGCCGCCGACGTTGTGGCACATGACGCAGCTCTTGGCGGCGAAGAGGGCCTTGCCCTTCTCGGCCTTGATGTTGGCGGCGGGGACCGGCGCGGCGTCGGCCTTCTGGGCCTGGACCCACTTGGCGAATTCGGCGGGCTCGACGACGGTGACGCGGAAGAGCATGTAGGCGTGGGAGTCGCCGCAGAACTCGGCGCACTGGCCGTAGTAGTGGCCGGTCTGGTCGGCCTGCAGCCAGAGGTGGTTCTTACGACCGGGCATGAGGTCGACCTTGCCGGCGAGCTTCGGCACCCAGAAGGAGTGGATCACGTCTTCGGAGCGGAGGTTGATGCGGACGGCCTTGCCCTTCGGGATCACGAACTCGTTCGGGACGGAATGCTTGGCGTCATTGGTCAGGCCGAGCTGCGGGTATTCGAAACGGAACCACCACTGCTTGCCGATGGCGTCGACTTCGAGCACCTGCTCCTCGACGGCCTTGGCGTAGTTCTCGCGGGTGCCTTCGACGCGCGGATACCAGGCGGAAAGCTTGGAGGTCGGGATGGCCTCGGCCGGGACTTCGTCGGTGTACCAGATCGCGCTCAGGGTCGGGATGGCGATGATGACGAGGGCGCCGATGGAGGCGGTGATGAGGCCGATCTCGATGAGGGGGTTGCCGTGGCCTTCTTCGACGATGGCGGGCTTGTTCTCGTCGCCCGGACGGGAGCGGAACTTGATGACGGCGAAGACGAGCAGGCCGCCGACGAGGACGAAGAGGACGACGACGAGCCAGACGGTCGCCATGAAGACGTCGAACTGGGTCTGCGCGACCGGGCCCTTCGGGTCCAGGGTCGACTGGCGGACGGTCAGGTCGGCCTTCGAGCAACCGACCATGATCATGGCCAGGAAGGGGGCGGCCAGCAGACCTACCCGACTAAAGAAGCGAGAAAACATAAAGGATGAGTTTCGGACGCCGAAAACTCCGTAAAAACGTTGTAATTTGCAAGCCCCGGCAGGGCCAAACGGTCATTAAATCATCCGTTAGCCCGCGGCCCGAGGAACGTAATTCGTAAGTTAATAACAGACAATGGCTTAACATCAATCCAACCCCATCATGCTCTCTAATAACGCCCCGACCGCCGCCCTTCTACCCCCAAGCGCCTTGGGGGTTGCACCTCCGGGCCGGGTCTTTAACCCCCAATCCATGTCCTGGACCAGCCCACATGGCACCCCTCTGCCCGATTGGCGGAAGCGTACCCTGATCATGGCGATCATGAACCTGGCCCCGGATTCCTTTTCCGACGGCGGCCTGATCGGCGACGAGACCTCCGCCCTGGTCCGGGCCGAGCAGTTGCTCGCCGACGGCGCCGACGTGCTCGACCTCGGCGCGGAGTCCACCCGACCGGGCGCCACGCCGGTCGACGCCGCGACCGAACTCGCCCGCCTGCTGCCGGTCGTGAAGGCGCTCCGCCGACGTTTCCCGCAGGTGGCGCTCTCCGTGGATACTTACAAGCCCGCGGTCGCGCGCGCCTGCGTGGAAGCCGGCGCCGACCTGGTCAACGACGTCGAGGGCGGTCGGTTTGAGGCCCGTCCAGACGAGTCGCCGATGGGGTCCGCCTGCGCGCTGCTCCGCTGCCCGCTGATCCTGATGCACCGCCGCGCGCAGCCGGACTACGCGGACTTCTGGGGCGAAGTGCTCCAGGATCTCCGCACGTCCGTCCGCCTCGCGCGGGCCGCCGGCCTGCCCGCCGAACAGCTCTGGACGGACCCCGGCTTCGGCTTCGGCAAGACGCCTGCGCAGAACCTGATGCTGGTGCGCGACCTCTCGAAGCTCGCCGCGCTCGGCTACCCGGTGTTGCTCGGCACCAGCCGCAAGTCGACCCTCGGCCTGGTGCTGGGCGAGACCGACCCGCTCCGCCGTAACGCCGGCAACGACGTCACGGCCGCCTGGGGCATCGCCCAAGGCGCGTCGATGCTCCGGGTCCATGACGTCGCCGCGACCCGCCCGATCGTCCGGATGGCGGACGCCCTCCGCCACGGCCCGACCTGGCAGCCCTGAAGACGGGGCGGACAGCCTCGGAAAAACGGGGGAATGGAGCCAGCAGTCGGACTTGAACCGACGACCTGCCGCTTACAAGGCGGCTGCTCTACCAACTGAGCTATGCTGGCCAACTTCCCTATTCACAGGGTTGTTCACAGCCTGACGGTGTCAACCCTTAGGGAAATAAGGCGATTAGGGGTTGAAACCGTTTTGGATTTGGACGCAATTCTACCACCCCAAGCCCCGTACCCATGCGTCTCCCCGTCACCCTTCTCGCACTGTGCGCCGCGTTCACCGGCTGCAACTCCTCGGTCGACTCGGCCAACATCGACTCGGTCGTCGTCTCGTCGAACCCGAGCGCCGCGGCGATCCGCCTGAACGGTGAAGCCGTCGGCCGCACCCCGGCGACCATCAAGCTCGACCGCACCAAGAATTACGAGCTCACCGTCGGCAAGGGCGGCTACCTCACCGAGTCCTACGAACTGAAGCCGCACCTCATCACGACCAGCGAAGGCATCGAGTTCGGCTTCGAGGCGACCGTGAAGGTCAACCTCACCAAGGTCCCGGCCGCCGGCGAAGCGGGCGTCCCCCCGGCCGATAATCCGGAGTTCAAGAAGCTTTCGAAGAAGGCCCTCGGCGAGAACGCCGCCGCCAACAAGGAAGGCATCAAGGCTGACATCGCCGCGACCAAGGAAGCCGCGACGAAGATCCAGGCCGCCCTCGCCGTCCGCGAAGCCGCCAGCAAGGCCCGCCTCGCCGAGATCGCCAAGAACATCGCCGACCTGAAGGCCTCCAAGGGTTCCGACGCCGCCGCCAAGGCCAAGCTCGCCGAAGCCGAACTCGCCCTCGACCAGGCCACGGCCGAAGCCGCCGACGCCCGCGCCAACGCCGAGAAGAGCCTGAAGTCCATCGAAGCCCGCCGCGCCGCCCTCGCCGATTCCGACACCAAGGTCGCCGTCGCCAAGTCGAACGTCGCCAAGGCCAAGGTCGCCGCGAAGTCCTCCGACGACCGCCTCGCCCAGC
Organism: Coraliomargarita sp.; assembly: GCA_024638885.1. Classification (GTDB taxonomy): domain Bacteria; phylum Verrucomicrobiota; class Verrucomicrobiia; order Opitutales; family UBA953; genus UBA953. The sequence goes on from JAHEJL010000001.1 coordinate 274,084, forward strand.
TCGAGCAGAAGTACGCCGCCGAGATGAAGGCCCTCAGCGACTCGCAGGCCAACTCCAACGCCGCCATCAAGGCCCTGAACGCCCGCGCCGACGAACTCGCCCGCGCCGCCAACCAGACCACCAGCTCCGCCAAGGCCGAAGCCGCCAAGAGCCTCGCCGACATCCAGAAGGCGCTCGAAGAACAGAAGGCCATCGCCGCCAAGGCGAACCAGGCCCTCGCCAAGGCCAAGGCCGACGCCTCCAAGGCCGCCGAAGCCGCCGCCGAGAAGGCCGCCGCCAAGGCCGGTGAAGCCGTCCAGTCCCTCGAAGCCAAGCTCGCCGCCGCCGAGAAGGCCGCCGCCGAAGCCAACAAGAACGCCGAGAAGGCCGTCGCTGACGCGAAGGCCGAAGCCGCCAAGGCCGTCGCCGAAGCCAACAAGTCCGCCGAGAAGAGCCTGGCCGACGAACGCCTCGCCGCCGAAGCCAAGCTGGCCGAAGCCAACAAGACCCTCGAAGCCGCCAAGGCCGACGCCGCCGCCAAGGTCGCCGAAGCCAACAAGGTCGCCGAAGCCGCCAAGGCCAAGGCCGACGAGCTCAAGTACTCCGAGTTCAACGCCCGCTACGCCCTCCTCGAAAGCAAGCGTCGCTCGAAGGCGATCACGGAGGACGCCTACAAGGCCGCCCTCGCCGACCTCCGCAAGGAGCTCGGTCTCTGAGCCGGACAACGCTCCGCCTCGAAAAGCCCGGCCGCTCGGCCGGGCTTTTTTGTTGGAAGGGAAAGCCGGGGGACGCACCTTAGCGGGACCATGTCGGCACCGCTCTCCCGTACGCCCCTCTTCGCCCTGCACGTCGAACTCGGCGGCCGCATCGTCCCCTTCGCCGGCTGGGAGATGCCGGTGCAATACACGGGCATCATCGAGGAGCACATGGCGGTCCGCCAGGCGGCCGGCCTCTTCGACGTCTCGCACATGGGCGAAGCCCGCGTGCGCGGCCGCGACGCGGCGAAGTTCCTCGACGGCATCATGACCAACGAGATGGCCTCCATCAAGGTGGGCATGGCCCGCTACACGGTGATGTGCCAGCCCGACGGCGGCTGCGTCGACGACCTGATCGTCTACCGCCTCGCGGCAGAAGAATTCCTGATCTGCCTCAACGCCTCCAACGCGCCGAAGGACATCGCCTGGATGCGCGCCCACGTCGGCTCGCTGCAGGTCGAGGTCCTTGATGAATGCGCCGCCTGGGCCCAGCTCGCCCTCCAGGGCCCGCGCGCCGAAGCGATCCTCGCGCTCGTGACGTCCACGCCGCTCGCGCCGATCAAGCGCTTCGGCTTCGCGTTCGGCGAAGTGGCCGGCGTCGCCGGCTGCCTCATCTCCCGCACGGGCTACACGGGTTCGCCCGGCTTCGAGATCTACCTGCCGGCCGCCGCCGCCGAGCAGGTCGCCCGCGCGCTCCTCGCCGCCGGCAAGCCGCACGGCCTCGTCCCCGCCGGCCTCGGCGCCCGCGACTCCCTCCGCCTCGAGGCGAACTACCCGCTCTACGGCCACGAGATCTCCGAGAAGATCTCGCCCATCCAAGCCGGCCTCGGCTGGACGGTGAAGTTCGCCAAGCCGGAGTTCATCGGCCGCGAAGCCCTGCATCGCCAGGCCCAAGGCGGCCCGTCCTCCTCGGTGGTGCTCTTCTCCCTCGATGACCGCCGCATCGCCCGTCAGGGCGCGGTGGTCTACTCCGGCGAGACGCCCGTCGGCGAAGTGCTTTCGGGGACGCAGTCCCCGGTCCTCGGCAAGCCGATCGGCACCGCCCTCATCGCCGCCGGCCATGCCGCCTCCGCCACGCTCACGGTCGACATCCGCGGCCACCGCCTCCCGCTGCGCCTCGCGGCCGAGCCTTTCGTGAAGTGAAGGATTGAAATAATCTCCGCCCACTTTACCCAGAAGCCATGAGCAACGTGCCCGCCGACCTCCGTTACACCAAGGACCACGAGTGGATCAAGGTCGCCGCCGACGGCACCGCCGTCATCGGCATCACCGACCACGCGCAGGCCGCGCTCGGCGACGTGACGTTCGTCGACCTCCCGAAGGTCGGCGCGTCCTTCAACCATGGCGACGTCTTCGGCACGGTCGAATCCGTCAAGGCCGCTTCCGACCTCTACAGCCCGGTCTCGTGCGAGATCATCGAGGCCAATGCGGACCTCAACAATTCCCCCGACCTGGTGAACCGCGAACCGTACGGCGGCGCCTGGATGATCAAGGTGAAGGTGAAGAACCCGGCCGAGCTCGCCGGCCTCCTCGACGCCGCCGGCTACGCCGCGACGCTCTGAGCGCGCGCCCGCCCTTGCCCTGCGCGATTTTTGGCCCACAGTGACGGGCCTGATGTCGTTCGCCGAAGTCCATGCCGCCCATCCCTGGGACGAGGTCCTTGCCTCGGTCCAGGCGAAGACGGAGGCCGACGTGCTCCGCGCCCTCGCGCGCGCCGAAGCCGACACGGCCGACCTCGAGGACTTCAAGGCGCTGATCTCCCCGGCCGCCGCCCCGCACCTGGAGCGCATGGCCCGCCTGAGCCACGAGCGCACGCTCCGCCGCTTCGGCCGCACGATGCAGCTCTTCGCGCCGGCCTACCTCTCCAACGAGTGTCAGAACGTCTGCACCTACTGCGGCTTCTCCGCCGGCAACAAGGTCCCGCGCCGGACGCTCAACCCCGGCGAGATCCTCCGCGAAGCCGGCGCGCTCAAGAAGCTGGGCTTCGACCACCTGCTCATCCTGACGGGCGAATCCAACAAGGTGGCGGTCCCCTATTTCGTCCAAGCCCTCGACTTGCTCCGCCCGCACTTCTCCTCGCTGTCGATGGAAGTGCAGCCGATGGAGACCGAGGAATACGCCGAGCTCCGCCGCCACGGCCTCAACGCGGTGCTGGTCTACCAGGAGACGTATCACCGCGAGGCGTATCACGTCCATCACCCGAAGGGCCGTAAGTCCGACTTCGCCTACCGCCTCGACGCGCCCGACCGCGTCGGCGCCGCCGGCGTCCACAAGATCGGCCTCGGCGCCCTCTTCGGCCTCGAGGACTGGCGCGCGGAATGTTTCTTCACGGCCCTCCACCTCCGCTGGCTCGAACGCAAGCACTGGCAGAGCCGCTACAGCGTCTCCTTCCCGCGCATCCGCCCGCACGAAGGCGAGCTCCAGCCGAAGGTCGAGATGACCGACCGCGACCTCGTCCAGGCGATCTGCGCGTTCCGCCTGCTGAGCTCCGAGGTCGAGCTGACGCTGAGCACCCGCGAGAGCCGCAAGTTCCGCGACCACGCCTGCCGCGTGGGCGTGACGGCGATGAGCGCGGGCTCCCACACGAACCCGGGCGGCTACGCCGAAGGCCGCGAGGCCTCGCTCGAGCAGTTCGCGATCGAGGACGACCGTTCGCCCGACGAGGTCGCCGCGATGCTCCGCGCCCACGGCTACGAACCGGTCTGGAAAGACTGGGATCCTTCCTACGACCGCCCGGTCGCCCTTTCCTGATGAGCCCGCTCCGCGTCTGGATCGACCACGAACAAGCCCCGGCCTGCAAGCCCGGCGCCCACGTGAAGCTTTCGGCCGACGAATCGGCCCACGTCGTCCGCAGCCTCCGCGCCCGCCGCGGCGACGCGGTCGTGCTCCTCGACGGCGAAGGCCTCGTGGTCGAAGGCAAGCTGGCCTCGGCCGACGGCGACGGCGCGATGGTCGAAGTGGTCCGCGCCCGCGTGGCCGAGCCGCTCTCGCCGGCGATCTACGTGGCCCAAGGGATGCCGAAGGGCGGCACGATGGACGACCTGGTGCGCTCCTGCTGCGAAGCCGGCGCCGCCGGGATCATCCCGCTCGAATCCGCCCGCTGCGAACTGAAGCTGGACGCCGACCGCGCCCGTACGCGCCGCGAACGCTGGCAGCAGCAGGCCGTCGAAGCCTGCAAGCAATCCGGGCACCCGTGGCGCGCCGAGATCGCCGCCCCGGTCCGCTTCCGCGAATGGATCGAACGCCTCCCGGCCGCGGTCGACGGTGAGCTGCGCCTGACGGGCTCGCTGGAATTCGACGCCGAACCGGTCGCGCACCTGGATTTCACGAAGGCCTCGAAGGTGACGTGGCTGATCGGCCCCGAAGGCGACCTGACTTCGGAAGAATACGCCGCCGCCCGCGCCGCCGGTTTCCGTCCCGTGGTGCTCGGCCCGACGGTCCTGCGCGCCGAGAACGCCGCGCTCGCCTGCGTGGCGATCACGCAGGCCCTCGCGAAACGCTGAGTCAGGCCTTCTGGCGTCCGGCCTTCCTGGGCTCGACCAAGACGTCGTCGATCGCCCAAGCCGGCCAGGTCTCGCGCGTGTAGCGCTGCAGCTCGAGGATGGTGTCGCGCAGCAACGGCGTGAGGACGCCGGTCCAGCGCAGGCCGATCTCCATCGGTGCGAAACCGTCGAGCGGAAGCACGCGCACGGCGGGATCGGTGATGGCCTCGGCGATGGCGAGGTTCACGCCGATTCCTTGGCCGGCGGCGACATGCCCGGTGACCATCTCCATGGACGGGGCTTCGATGGCCTGCGGCCACTTGAGGCCGAGGCGACGCAGGTCGCGGAGGAAGCTGCGCGTGACGCTGGAGGCGGCCGGCAGGGCGATCAGGGGTTCGGCGATCTTCTTCGACCGGAAGACTTCGGCCGCGCTCTTCCAGCGCGACTTCTTCGGGACGAGCAACACCAGTGGCACGCGGGTCAGCCGGAGCTGGCTCTGGCGGCCTTGCGTCTTCGCGTCGAGCGGGACGATCGCCAGGTCGATGACGCCCTCGCGCAGCCACGTCTCGAACTGGACCTGGTACCCGGGCGTCAGGCTGAGCTGGAGCTTGGGATAGCGGGAACGCAGGCGCTGCGTGACCGTCGGGATGTGCAGGCGAAGGACGAGTTCCGAAGCGCCGAGGCGCAGCTCGGGACGGTCGGCGTCGCGGAGCTGTTCCTCCAGTCCGTCGAGGCCGGCGAAAAAGGGTTCGATCTGCGCGAAGAGCTTGCGGCCGGGCGCCGTCAGGCGGAACGGCGTCCGCTCGAAGAGCCGCACGCCGAGGTTGGCCTCGAGGGCCGACATCTGGCCGCTGACCGCGGGCTGCTGGATGCCGTAGGGGATGTGGCGGACCGCGGCGCTGATGCCCTGATGCTTGGCTACGTAGTAGAACAGCTCGAGGTGATGGACGTTCATGATCCGGGGGCGTCCGTATGTTCGCCGGCGGCGACCCCGAAGCAACGCCGAAGCCCGGCGGACCGATGGCCCCTATCGGTTTTATCGATTAACGCCCGGCGGCCGGGACGGGGTATCATATCGTCCTTATGATCACCACGAGCTCCGCCGTCTTCGCCGCCCTCGTCACCGTCCCCGAGCCGATCTACGACCTCGGCCAGTTCCTCCTCGGCCTCATCTGCTTCCTTGGCCAGATGGGCCGGTGAGGTGCCGGCTTACTTCGCCATCGGGACCTGGGAGTTGCCCATCAGGTAGGCGAGGAGGTCGCGCTGCTGCTCCGGCGTGAAGGCCTGCAGGAGTCCTTCCGGCATGAGCGAGATGGGCAAGGTCTGGCGGGACTTGATGTCCTGCTTGTCGATCACGGTCTCCTGGCCGACGGAACGGAGCGTGAGCGTGCGCTCGCTCTGCGCGCCGACGATGCCGCTGAGCACGCGTCCATCCTTCAGCGTGATGCTGTTGAGGTAATACGCGGCGTCCACGACGGCGCTGGGATCGACGATGTTCTCGACGAGGTAGTTGATGTCGTGACGGCCGCTGCCGGTGAGATCCGGACCGAGCGCGCCGCCTTCGCCGTACAGCTTGTGACACTGTCCGCACACGCCCGCGAAGATCGCCCTGCCCTTGCCCTGGTCGGCCTTGGCGAGCGACTCCGGCGTGTGACGCGCCTTGAGTTCGGCGACGAGCTTGAGCTTGTCCGCGGAGGTCTCCCGCGTCTCACCCCAGACCTTGCTGAGCAACTCATTGAGTTTCGCGTCGTTGAACGCGCGCACCTGGCGCGCGGCCGACGGACCGAAGTCGGCCTTGGGAATCTTGCCGGCATCGACGGCCTGCAGGAGCTCGGCGGCGAAACGCTTGCGCGAGACGAGCGCCATGATGGCCTGCGGACGCTCGTGCGGGTAGAACTGCATGTAGCGCTCGATGATGCGCTTCGCGACGCCGTCCTGATCGAACTGCGTCAAGCCCTGGATGGCTTCCATGTTCACGCCGCGGACAGTGATGAGCTTCTCGCAGACCTGCTTGAGCTGCTTGTCCTTGGCTTCGATGAGCGAGAGCAAGGCGGCGCGGCGCTGGTCCATGAGCGCGTTGTCATCGAGGGCGATCTTGCGGATCTCGTCGAGGGCCTGGCCGTCGCCGAAGATGACGTTGAGCTGACGGGCCTGATCCTGCACGGCCACGGCCGTCTTCGGCAAGGTGGCGACGAACGCGTCCCAGGCCGCCGGCTTCGGCGCCTTGCGCCAGCCGCGGAGGGCCTCGGCGACGCCGGCGACGATCTCGGCCTGGCCGTCGGGCATCTGCGCGGCGTTGGCGAGGAGTTCGTTCAGCGCGGCCGGCTGCTTGTCCGAGCCCTCGGCGATGCGACGGGCGATGAGCTTGGTGACCTGCGGGATGCGGCTGACATGCGCGCAGGCGACGAGGTCCGCGAACGGGAGCTCGCGGATGCCGGTCCAGACGAGGAGCGGGAGGTTATGGTCCGTGGCGTCCTGGTCGAAGCGCAGGAGGTGCTGGGCGACGAGCGCGCGCACGGGGACGGTGAGGTGCGGCAGGGCTTCGGCGACCGCGAGGCGCACGCGCTGGCCGCGGGCTTCGCCGGCAAGCTTGAGGATCGCGGCTTCGGAGGCTTCCTCGGCCGCGATGAAACCGGTGTGCTGGGCGAACTTGGCCAGAGAGTTATTGCGGCGCACGAGCGGCTCGGTGAGCTCGCGTTCGATGAGGCGCGCGAGGACGTCCGGACGCTGCTCGGCGAGCAGGGCGGCCGGTGCGTAATGCTTGGCATGCTGGGCGGCGAACGGCACGACGCCCGACTTCACGGTGCGCATGGCCCGCAGGGTCGAATGCGCGTTGAGCGCGAGGACGCTGTCCGTCTCGGCGGCGAGCTTCTCCCAGGCGGCGGTCGCGGACGAGAGGTCGACGCCCTTCCAGGCGCGCTCGCGGAGCTCCCAGCGCGCCATGCGGACGAGCCACTCGTTCTGGCTGCGCTGCAGTTCGACGAGCTCGGCCGGGGTGGCCTTGGCGAAGTCGACGCCGGGCTGCTTGGGTTCGCCGTAGCTGACCTTGAAGATGCGGCCGGTGGTGCGATGGATGCCGTCCTGGTCGTGGCACTCGCCGATATCGCTCCAGTCGAGGATGGTGACGGCGCCATCCGGACCCTGGCTGATCTCGATGCCGCGGAACCAGAGGTCGTCGGACTTGAGGATGTCCGGCTGGTGCTTCATGACGAGGGCGCTGCCCTGCCGCTCGATGGCGTCGACGTTGGTGCGGCGGCCATGGAGGTTCAGGGTCATGAGCTTGTCGCGATACTGCGACGGCCAGTTCTCGCCCTGGTAGATCATCATGCCGACGTGCGCATGGCCGCCGCCGAGATTGTCGGCGCCGCCGCGACCGCCGTCCGGATCGTTCCACTTCTTACCGTTATCCCAGTGGTAATGGTCGGCGTGCTGGTCGAGGAGCTCGTAGACGAAAGGATACGGGTCTTCGCCGTGCATGCGCTTGAAGTGCGCGCCATGGATGCCCTGCCACGCGTGGCCGATCACGGTGTTGATGAAGACCAGCTCATGGTCCTTGGTCCAATCGGAGCCCCAGGGGTTGGTGGTGCCGTGGCAATACGGTTCGAAGACCTTGGTGACGGGATGGTAACGCCAGAGGCCGCCGGCGGTGGGCTGGCGCTTTTCCTTCGGCACGCCCGGGACGTCGATCCACGAGGTGCTGGAGATGCCGACGCGGCCGTAGAGCCAACCGTCCGGACCCCACTTGAGGCCGTTGGCGAAGGTGTGACGGCTGGCGGCGGTGGTGCTGAAACCGTCGAGGACGACCTGCGCCGGGCCCGCGGGCTTATCGCCGTCCATCGGGATGAAGAGGAGGTTCGGCGGGCACATCGCATACACGCCGCCGAAGCCGCGCTCGATGCTGGTGAGCATCTGCACTTCGTCGGTGAAGACGGTGCGCTTGTCGAACTTCCCGTCGTGATCGGCGTCCTCGAGGATGACGATGCGATCGCGCAGGTTCAGGTCGAAGCGCTCCTTGCCGTCGGAGTAGGTATAGTTCTCGGCGACCCAGAGGCGGCCGCGTTCGTCCCAGCAGAGGGCGATCGGCTGACGGACATCCGGTTCAGAGGCGAAGAGCGTGGCCTTGAAGCCTTCCGGCAGACGCAGCTTGGTGAGCGCGTCGGCAGGCGTCAGCACCGGCAGGGTCTCCTTCTGGTTGTTATGCGGCTCCGGGAACGGCGCGGCGAAGGCCGCGGCACCGAGGACGAGGGCGAGACTACGGGCGAACATAGGGGTATGACTACCCTGTGCGTTCGAAGTTCCCCTTCAACCCCAGACCAGAACAAAGGCCCGCTCAGAAACCCTGCGCGATCCGGCCGTAGACGTCGGTCGAGGCGACCTGCGCCGGCAGGGAGGCCGAGGCGGGCGCGATGAGCACGGGCCAGTCGAGCGGGTCTTCCGGGATGCGGCCATGCGAGCCCTTCACGAGCGAGGCGTCCTGCGAGATGACCTCCATGAGCGCCTTGAAGCCGAGGGCCTTCTTGAGCAGGAACCAGGCGACCTTGAGCATCGGGAAGCGGATCTGCGGGTCGATGAACAGCTCCACGGGGTCGTAGCCCGGCTTGCGGTGGATGTCCACGGTCCGCGCGAAGTCGGGGTCGCCCTGGCCGGCTTCCCACCAGTAATAGGAGAACCAGCTATGGTCGTCGGCGATGACGACGAAGTCGCCGCTGCGCACATGCCTGATGCCGGCGGCGGCCTGGCCTTCGGCGTCGAGCACCTGACCGACGCCAGGCGTCGCGAGCAGGACCTGGCGGACCGCCTCGCGGATCGACGGGTCGAGCACGACGACGTGGGCGACCTGGTGGTCGACGACGGCGAAGGCCTTCGAGTTGAAGACGTCGAGGGTGAGGCTGCCGTCCTCGGGCTTGAGCTCGAGCCAGCCCTGGGCCCGCAGGACCTTGTTCAGGGGCACGGCGCGATCGACGGCGGTGATGGCGTATTCGGAGACGATGAGGACTTCGACCCCGCGGGCTTCGAGGAAATCGGCGAGGTCGCCGACGAGCGTGTCGATGTCGCGACGCGCCGCATCGCTACGCGCATCGGCCGGACCGAAACGCTGAAGGTCATAGTCGAGGTGCGGCAGGTAGACCAGGCTGAGGTCGGGCTGCTCATGCTCCTCGATCCAACGGGCGCTGTCGGCGATCCACCGCGACGACGGCAGGCCGGCGCGCGGACCCCAGAAGGAGTGGAACGGGAAGTCGCCGAGGTCGCGCTTGAGCAGCTCCTTATAGCGCTGCGGGTAGCTCGCGATGTCGAAGATCTTCCCGCCGTTCGCCTTGTAGACCGGACGCGGCGTGACGGAGATGTCCGCCGCGGTGCCCATGTTGTACCACCAGAAGAGGTTCGCGACCTTGAGCTTCGGGTTCTTGGCGTGCAGTTCGTCCCAGACCTTCGGGGCGAGCACGACGCGGTTCGACTGCTTCCAGAACTGCACCTCGCTGAGCGTGCGGTCATACCAGCCGTTGCCGACGATGCCGTGCGTGCTCGGCTGCTTGCCCGTGAGGTAATCGGACTGCGCGGTGCAGGTGACGGCCGGGAACGCGGGGCGGACCTTCGCGACGCTGCCCTTGGCGGCGCGCGCGGCGAGACGCGGCATGACGCCGGAGCTCAGGTCGCGGGCGGAGAGACCGACGACGTTCAGGACCGCGCGGCGCATGGCTGCTGATCCCGCGCGCGGAGTTCATCGGCGGCCTTGCGGACTATGGCGGCGGCCATCTCGTGGACCTGCGTGGACTTGCCGATGGCGGTAGGCAGTACCAGCGTGAGCTGGCCGCCGAGGTGTTCGCGGAATTCTTCGAGGCCGGCCAGCATCGGGGCGCCGCCGTCGAGATGCATCTCGGGGGCGTAGATCCGGAAACCGAGGGCGACGAGTAGGTTGAGCGTGCGTTCGGCCTCTTCCTTGCCGAACAGACCGAGGTCGCGGGCGCAAAGGATGTCGAGCGCCAGGCCGACGGCCACGGCCTCGCCGTGCGTCAGGCGATGGTTGGTCATCGACTCGAGCTTATGCGCGGCCCAGTGGCCGAGGTCGAGGGGACGGGCGCTGCCGAGCTCGAAGGGATCGCCGTTGCCGGCGATGTGGCGGGCATGCAGCTCGGCGGAGCGACGGACGGCCCGGCCGATGGCGGGGATATTGCCGGCGGCGAGGAGCGCAGACTCCTTCTCGAGGTTGGCGAAGAAGACCGGGTCCTTGAGGAGCGAGACCTTCACGGCTTCGACGAGGCCGTCGCGCAGGCCGCGGGCGTCGAGCGAGGCGAGCAGCGCGAGGTCGTTGACCACGGCGGCGGGGACGGCGAAGGCGCCGGTGAAGTTCTTCTTCCCGAAAGTGTTGATGCCGTTCTTCACGCCGACGCCGGCGTCGCCCTGGCCGAGGGTCGTGGTCGGCATACGGACGAGCCGCACGCCGCGGTGGGCGGTGGCGGCCGCGAAGCCGACGGCGTCGAGGAAGGCGCCGCCGCCGATGGCGAGGACGTAGGAATGGCGGCAGATCTTGTCGGCCTCGATGGCGGCCAGCGCGGCCTTGACCACGGCGGAGTCCTTCTTGGCAGCCTCACCGCCGGTCAGCACGAGGGGCTGGCGGGTGAAATGCACGCCCATGGCTTGGCCGTAAGCGGCGACCTCGGCGACGAAACCCGGACGGGAGTTCGCCAGGCCGGCGTCGACGATCGGGATGACCTTGGCGCCGGCGAAGAGGTCGGCGAGGACGCGGTTGCCCGAAGCGAACGCACCTTCGGTGAAGAAGATGCGGTGGCGGTAGGTCACCGCGAATTCGAGGTCAAGGGAGTCGTCCATAGCCCTGGGGGAGGGTTAAACAGAAGAGGATAGACGCCTAAGGACAAGCCAAGTTCCCACCTTCGGCCTCAAGAAGCCCCAAACCTGCCCCATCAGGTGGTCGGAATCCAGCGGCGGAACAGCAAGGTCAGGCCGAAGGCCCCGAACGGCACCGCCCAGACGAGCCGCGAAGCCAAGACGGCCCAACCGACCTCGATCGAGCCTTCGGTCCCGGCCCGCATGTAACCGACGTAATAGAAGAAGATGCCGGCGGCGGCGAAGTCGACCAACGGGAAAGCCGCGAGCCGATCGGCGACGCGGCGACCGACGCCGGCGGGCAGCGGATGCCGGCGATTGGAAGCCCAGACCCAGAGCCAGAACAGGAGGCAACCGAAGACGGCGACCTTGGTGACGCCGTTCACGTCCGGCAGGAACTGGACGAGCACGAGCGGCACGGGCACGAGGTAGAGCAGCCACTCGGCCCACTTCGGCGGCGTGCCAGGGCCGGCCTCGTGGCGCGCGACGAGCGTGATCGAGAACGTGAGGAGCCAGAGCACGCCCGGATACGCGAGGAGCGCCACCAGGTTCCAGCCGCGGAAGTGCGGGCCGTCGATGAGTCCGCCGACCGCGAAGAAGCCGATGAGCGGGAGCAACGCGCGGCACAGGCCCATCACCGCGGGCGCCCAGCTGACGCCTTTGTGCCAGCGATCGTAGACGAGCACGCCGGCGACGAGCAGCGCGACGAGCGCGCAGGTGATGCCGCGATGGCCGCCGAGCGAGGCGGCGACGGTGGACCAGGCCCCGAAGAGGAGCGCGAGGCCGCCGACGACGAACGCGGCGCGCGCGGAGACGACGCCGGCCGGGATCGGGCGCGTCGAACGCCGCTCGGTGTCCCAGCGCGCGTCGAACGCGTCGTTGAGGATCATGCCGCCGACGTAGATGAGCGAGACGCCAAGGAGCAGGCCGAAGAGCGAGACGAGCAGGCCCATCGCCCACGGGAAACGGTCGGTGTAGACGTAACCGAGCAGCCAGCCGCCGACGAGGTTGCTCCAGACCGTCGGCAGGTTCGAGCCGCGGGTGAGGATCAGCCAGGCGCGGAGCTTCGCGAGCATCTCAGAGGGGCTTCACGCCGCGCTGCGCGAGCTCGCCGAGCGTCCAGCGATACTCTTCGGCGATCATGTCGGCGACGTCGGCCGCGCGGACTTCGGGCGGCAGGACTTCCCAGGTATACGTCTCGATCTCGAGCTCACGGCAGACGCCCGGCGCCCGGGCGATGACGTCGAGCGCGGCCTTGAGGTGGTCGTTCGTCGTGGAGAGCTCGTCGGAAAGACGGTCGGCGTTCACCGGCACGTGGAAGTGGACGCGGAGTTCCTCGAGCGCGCGGAGCTGGTCGATCGCCGCCATGGCGAGCGGGATGTCCTTGAAGCGCACGATGGCGCCGTCCTTGGCGCGCCCCATGGTCTGGTGGAGATACGTCGGCTCATGCATCTTCGCGAGGCGCGCGAGGGCGACCTCGGTGGGCTTGAGCTTGAGCGCGGAGCTGAGGTGGAACTTCAGCACCGGCGCGCCGCCGGCGTTGAGGCGCGCGATGGCCTCATGGGCCTCTTCGTATTGCAGCGCGAAGTGACAGGTGTCGTAGGCGATGCCGAGGTGCGCGTCGACGAGGCCCTTGGCGGGCTCTTCGGCGCGGAGCTGCTCGAACAGGCGCAACGCCTCCGGCGTGTTCTCGGCGTGGCCGATCGGCTCGGGCTCGAGCGCGAGGCGGAGGTGCGTGCCGGTACGGTCACGCAGGCGGGCGAGGTGTTCGGCGCACGCGAGCAGGTTGCGGCGCATGACCTTGAGCTCGTCGGCGGTGCGGCCGAAGCCCTTGAACGAACCCGGCAGCGTGCTGACCGTGCCGACCTTGTCCGGCGGGCCGAACGCGGCGAGGAGGTCGAAGAGCCGGTTGGTGTATTCGAGACGCGGGGTCTCGCACCAGTCCGGCGCGAAGACGTTGTCCTTCACCGCCTGGCCGTGGAACGGGCCGAACGGGAAGCCGTTGATACCGGCGACGACGCAGTTCTCCTTGTCCAACCAGGCGCGGAAAGCCGCGAGCGTGGCGGGGACGGCGAGCTCCTTCGCGGCGAGGTCGCCGAGCCGGAGGCCGAGGACGTAGGTCTTGCCGGGCGAGACGCGGTCGCGCACGCGGAGCGCGTGGTCGCGCAGGCCGGCGAACGTCTCGGCCCACCCTTCGCCGCGGTGGACGTTGGTGCAGTAGGCGAGGGAAAGTCCGGACGTGAGCTTCACGCGATCAGGCCTGGGCGGCGGGGTCCTTGAAGCGCGGGGACTGCGAGAGGAACTTCACCGGGTTGCCGTAGACGAGGCGGTCGATGGCGGCGGCGGAGTGGCCGCGGCGACGCATCTCCTGCGCGGCCTTCGGCACGGACAGCGGGTCGCTGTGACCCCAGTCGCACGCGCTGTTGAGCCAGACGCGCTGGGCGGAGACGGATTCGATCATGTCGACCGCGCGCACGGGCGTGGACTTCGATTCGGGGTAGAGCGTGATGCCGGCCCAGAAGCCCTGGTCGAGGACCTCGTGGATCGTATGCTCCTCGACGTGGTCGATGATCACGCGCTCGGGCTTCACGACGCCGTTCGCCTTGAGGGCGTCCATGATGAGGCGCGTGCCCTTGCGCTTGTCCTCGAGGTGCGGCGTGTGCACGAGGATCATCTGGTCGTACTTCACCGCGAGGCCGATGTGCTGCTCGAGCACCTTCATCTCGTTGCGCGTGTTCTTGTTGAGGCCGATCTCGCCGATGCCGAGCACCGTCGGGGCCTTGAGGAATTCCGGGATCAGCGCGAGGACGTCGGCGGCGAGCGCCATGTCCTCGGATTCCTTCGGGTTGATGCAGAGCCAGGAGTAGTGCGGCAGGCCGTACTTGGCGGCGCGCTTGGGTTCGATCTGCGTCAGCTGGCAGAAGTAGTCGTAGAAGCCGTCGGCGGACTTGCGGTCGAAGCCGGCCCAGAAGGCGGGCTCGCAGATCGCGGCGCAGCCGGCGAGGGCCATGGCCTGGTAGTCGTCGGTGGTGCGGCTCACCATGTGGCCGTGCGGTTCGATGTAGCGCATGGTCGGGGCTTACTTGAGGCCGGGCCAGACGCCCGAGGCGGCCTTGGTGTCGGCCTTGGCGATGGGTTCGACGGAAGGGTCGCTCCAGAGGGTCAGGATGCGGGCGACGCGGCCTTCGTCCTTTTCCAGGAGGAGCGGGAGGGCGGCGCGGAGACCCCGGACGCGATGGTCGTCGCCGCCGGCGGCGCGGTCGAGGCGGTCGAGGAAGGCCGCCAGGTCGAGCAGCTTGTACCGCGCGTCCATGAAATGGAGGTCGGCCACCTGCTCGCGGGTGCGGGCGGGGGAGCCGGGATGGGGTTGGGGGGTCGACATGGGGAAGGCACGCCTGCGCGCGCTTTGATGTGACACCAAAGTGCGGCAGAGGTCCCCGCTGGTCAAGCCACCCCGCCCGATGGCGGGTGCCGGCTTACTTCTTGGCCGGAGCTTCCTTGGCTTCCTTCTCGTACTCGGCCGCGGTCCACGGGGTCTTGCGGTCGGCGTACTTCTTCTTGATGGCGGCGACTTCGGCTTCCGTCACGGACGGGCCGGCGTTGCCCCAGGAATTGTTCACGTAGGTCACGACGTCGGCGATGTCCTTGTCGGAGAGGCCGGCGACGGGGGGCATCATGCCGTTGTAGGTCACGCCCTTGACGGTGATCGGACCCTGCATGCCGTTGATGATGTTACGGACGGCGATGGAGGCGTCCTTGGCGACCCACTCGGAACCGGCGAGGGGCGGGAAGACGGGCGGGAGGCCCATGCCGGTCGGCTGGTGGCAGGCGATGCAGGTGCGGGAGTAGACGGCCTTGCCACGCTCGAGGGAGGCGGCGTCAGGCGCGGCCACGGCGGCGGCGGCGAGGAAGCAAAGGGCGAAGGACTTGAGGGAGGTCATGGTGATCGGAGACGGGTAGAGGTGTGAGGAATAGGAAAGACCTCAAAAGGAAAAAGCAGTTCCCTCCGGCCGGGGGGAGGTAATTAGCCTAGGGGCGGCCCGGCATTAGGCCGACCCCTCGAGGTTTAATGCGACAAACCACCCGCCCGGACCGCCTCCCCGCCCTAAGCCTCGGACCCTATTAAAATGGGGTGGAAACCTGCCAAAAGCCCCCTAACCTGCTTGGTATGAAAACGCCAGACCCCCGCTCGGACTGGATGCGCCACGTGCGCCCGGAAAGCCTGCGCGGGGTCTTCGACCACCTCCCCGGGGTGATGTTCTTCGCCAAGGACCTGGCGGGTCGTTTCACGATGGCCAACCTCGCCTTCGCCCAGCGCTGCGGCTTCCCCGACGAGGCCAGCCTGCTCGGCAAGACCGACGCCGACATCTTCCCGGCCGAGCTGGCCGCGGCCTTCAAGAAGAAGGACCTCCAGATCTGCCAGACCGGCCAGCCCCTGCCCCGCATCATCGAGCTGTTCCCGAACGCCGACGGCGAGCACGTGTGGTACGAGACCACCAAGGTCCCCCTCTTCGACGAGGCCGGCCGCGCCTGCGGGGTCTGCGGCACGGTCCGCAGCTACGAAGGGACCAAGGCCCTGCTCGAGCCCTTCCTGCAGGTCGAAGCCGCCGCCGAGTTCATCAAGGACAACCTCACGACCTCTCTTAATATAGCCAAGCTGGCCAAGCTGACGGGGATGTCGGTCCGCCAGTTCGAGCGCAAGTTCCACAAGGCCTACCAGGTCAGCCCCCGCGGCTACCTCGTCCGCATGCGCGTGGCCGCGGCCTCGGACCTCCTGCGCACGACGGACCTGCGCCCGTCGGAGATCGCCCACCAGACCGGCTTCTACGACGCCAGCGATTTCTCCCGTCAGTTCCGTCGGGCGATGAAGGTCAGCCCGACCGAGTTCCGCCGGAACCTGAAGGCCTGAAGGCCCCCGCCCGGGAGGGGTCTTACCCCTACTTGCCTACTCGACAGAGGGGGAGTTATTAGTTTTATTCACACCCGTACCCCCTCCCTCAACATACTATGAGCACAGAAACTACGGTTCCTAATGCGAAGCGCCTCCTCTGGGCTGGCTTCATGGCTATCCTCGCGGCCGGCGTCGGCTTCGCCCTTCGTGGCGGCATCTTCGGCGCCTGGGCGTCCGAATACGGCTTCACCGCCACCCAGCTGGGTGCCATCGGCGGCGCCGGCTTCTCGGGCTTCTGCTTCGGTATCATCATCGGCGGCGTGATCGTCGACAAGATCGGCTACGGCAAGCTCGTCGCCGTCGCCCTCCTCGGCCACATCCTCTCGGCGTTCGTCACCTTTGGCGCCTCCACCCCGCAGAACGCGTATGACTTCCTCTACTGGGGCATGTTCATCTTCGCCTTCGCGAACGGCACCCTCGAAGCCGTGGCCAACCCGCTCGTCGCCACGATCTTCCCCAAGCAGCGCACGCACTACCTCAACATCCTGCACGCCTCCTGGCCGCTCGGCATGGTCGTCGGTGCTCTCGCTTCCTACGCTCTCGGCGCCCACGGCCTCGGCCTTGGCTGGAAGGGTCAGCTGTCCTTCTACCTCGTCCCGACCATCGCCTACGCGGTGATGTTCATGGGCCAGACCTTCCCGAAGTCGGAAGCCGCTGAGAAGGGCGCTGACCTCGGAGAAATGACGAAGGATATCGGCATCCTCGGTGGCGCCGTGGTTTGCTACCTGCTGACGCTCTTCTTCGCCGGCGCGCTCGGCCTCGAAACCATGACGGCCAACGTCATCGGCATCATCCTCCTGGTCGCCGTGGCCATGGTCAGCCGACTCATCAAGAAGCCCTCCCTTGAAAGCCTCGCTGCCGTCGCGGTCTGCGCTCTCATCGCCCTTCAGGCTCAGTCTGCCCTTCACCTCAGCAACACCGCCGGCCTCGCCATCACCATCGCCCTCGTCATGGGCCTCGGCCTGACGATGGGTTGGACCTTCGGCTCGATCCTCCTCTTCGTGCTCTTCGTCACCCACGCCATCGTCGGCGCGGTCGAGCTCGGCACCGACTCCTGGATCGAAGCCATCACCGGCAACCTCTTCACCGCCGACCAAGGCAAGGCCCTCTTCATCTGGACCTCGGCCATCATGTTCGGTCTGCGCTTCTGCGCCCACTGGATCGAGACCAAGCTCGGCCTCTCCCCGATCGGTATCCTGGTCACCGCCGCCGTGCTCGCCTTCGGCGGCCTCCAGCTCGCCTCCGGCATGAACAGCTTCGGGGTGGCGCTCCTCGCGCTCGGCATCTACGCCCTCGGCAAGACGTTCTTCTGGCCCACGATGCTCGCCGTCGTCGGCGACCGCTTCCCGCGCTCCGGCGCCGTCGCGATGTCCATCATGGGCGGCATCGGCATGCTCTCCGCCGGCCTGATCGGCGGCCCCGGCCTCGGTTACGCCAAGGACCGCTTCACCGCCGAAGCCCTCCAGAAGGAAGCCCCGGCCGCCTACGCTTCCGCCAAGGCCGGCTCGGAGTCGAAGTTCCTCTTCCTCGCCCCGGTGACCGCCGTCGACGGTAAGAAGCTCGAAGAAGCCAAGGCCGCCGGCGAAAAGCGCACGGCCGACCAGAAGGCCATCGTCGCCGCCAACCAGGCCGGTGACCGCGCCACGCTGAAGGCCGACTCCTTCCTGCCGCTGACCATGGCAGCGATCTACCTGCTGCTGCTCTTCTACTTCAAGAGCATCGGTGGCTACCGCGCCCTGAAGATCGAAGAGCAGGTCTAAGCGACCCGCCCTTCCCCACCGAAGGCCGCCCACCCGGGCGGCCTTCTTGTTTGGTAGGTTTGCGAACCGGCCCCGTCGGTTCCGTCCTAGCAAATCGGCTTCCGTCCGCGGGCCGGATGGGGCTGAATGCACCCCTCACCCCATGAGCACCCAGAAGATCCGCATCGCGCTGGCCGGCCTC
Source organism: Coraliomargarita sp. (assembly GCA_024638885.1). GTDB lineage: Bacteria > Verrucomicrobiota > Verrucomicrobiia > Opitutales > UBA953 > UBA953. Next base: position 292,035 of record JAHEJL010000001.1, read on the forward strand.
GGCTTCGGCGCCGAATTCATCCCGATCTACCAGGCCCACCCGAACGCGGAGATCGTCGCGATCTGCCAGCGCAACCCGGAGAAGCTCAAGGCGATCGGCGACCGCTACAAGATCGCGAAGCGCTACACCGACTTCGACGCCCTCCTCAAGGATCCGGAAGTCGACGCGATCCACATCAACACCCCGATCCCCGACCACGGCCGCCAGTCCATCGCCGCCCTCAAGGCCGGCAAGCACGTGGCCTGCACGGTCCCGATGGCGACCTCGATCGCCGAGTGCGAGGAGATCGTGAAGCTGGTGAAGGCCACGGGCCTGAGCTACATGATGATGGAGACGGTCGTCTACGCCCGCGAGTTCCTCTACGTGAAGGAGCTCTACGACAACGGCGAGCTCGGCCGCCTGCAGTTCCTCCAGGCCTCCCACCAGCAGGACATGGAAGGCTGGCCCGGCTACTGGCCCGGCCTCCCGCCCATGTACTACGCCACGCACTGCGTCGGCCCGATGCTCGCGCTCACCCGCGCCGACGCCGAGTACGTCTCGTGCTTCGGCTCCGGCCGCATCGCCGAGGACATGATCCCGATCTACAACTCGCCCTTCGCGGTCGAGACGGCCCACATCAAGTTCCATAAGTCCGACGTCTCGGCGCGCATCATCCGCTCGCTCTTCGACACGGCCCGCCAGTATCGCGAATCCATCGACGTCTACGGCTCGAAGAAGTCCTTCGAATGGCCGCTCATCGAAGGCGAAGAGCCGGTCATCCACACGGCGAAGAAGCCGGAGCCGGAGATCCCGCAGAAGGTCAAGGTGCCCGACTTCGCCCACCGTCTCCCGAAGGAGATCCAGCGCTTCACCACCAAGGGCGTCTACGGCGAAGGCGAAGACCACCTGTCCTTCACCCAGGGCGGCGGCCACGGCGGCTCCCACCCGCACCTCGCCAACGAGTTCATCCAGGCGCTGCTCGCCAAGCGCGAGCCGTTCCCGAACGCGCGCCAGTCCGCCAACTGGACCTGCGCGGGCATCCTCGCCCACGAGTCCGCGATGGCCGGCGGCGAGATCCGCAAGCTCCCCGCGTTCACGTTGCCTGGTTGAGTCTCGCTCAACCGCGAAAACGAAAGGGCGGCGCGAGCCGCCCTTTTTTGCGCCTGCCTGTCGAGGTAGGGACGTGATTGCCATCACGTCCGTTCGCGGACGCAGATGCGCCTCCGATGCGCCTGGCTAAGACCCGCCGACTTACCTCCCGCGTCTTCTTGGTAGGGTCGAGCATCCCTGCTCGACCGCGGCCGACCAAGGATGGTCGGCCCTACCTGAATCCGTTCGCCGCAGGGCGAACCCAGGTAGGGGCACGATTCATCGTGCACTCCAGATCAGAGACCGGAAATCAAGGGGAGACCGGAAACCGGAATGAATGCTTCGGACCTATGCCCCAGCTAATCATCCGGTCTCCGGTTTCCCTTTGAGTTATTCCTGCCGCCACCTGCCACCTGAAACGATGCCTCTTCTGGTCCACTGAGCCTCCGGGCCTCCGAGCCTCTCATTAATGCCCTCTGCCTCCCTTGCCCACTTGTCACCGTGTCAACTTGCCCCCTCGCGCTAGCGCGCTTGCCCCCTCTCCTCTCCGCCGCGCCCATACTCCATACTCGATACTCCATACTCTCCCTGCATCTTACCCTCATGCTCCGCCCCCTGCTCACCCTGCTCCTGCTGCCCGTCGCGCTGCTCGCGGCGGAGCGCCCGACGGTCGGCGCGATCCGGTGGGACGCGTGGAGCGGCGGCGGTGTGACGAGCCAGGTCGAACAGACGCTGAGCCCGGAGAAGCATCGCTTCCGCCTGCCGTGGTTCGCGCAGGTCGACGCCTCCGGCCGCGCCCATCTCGACGCCTCCGCCGAAGGCATCATGGAGCAGGAGATCGCTTACGCGAAGCAGGCAGGCCTCGATTACTGGGCGTTCCTCACCTATCCGGAAGCCGACGCGATGAGCTCGGCCCTCGCCCGCTACCTGCGCAGCCCGAAGCGTGCCGAACTCGGCTTCTGCCTCATCCTGCACCAGACGCTCTCCGTTCCCGCCGCCCGCTGGCCCGCGGAACGCGACCGCACGCTGAAGCTGCTCAAGGAGCCGGGCTACCAGCAAGTCCTCGGACGTCCGTTGGTCTACGCCTTCGACCTCAAGACCGAGCACCCGACGGTGAAGCAGCGCTTCGACGAACTGCGCGCGGCGGCGAAGGCCGTCGGTCTCGATCCGTATTTCGTCTACATGGGCTGGAGTCCGCAGCGCGATTACCAACAGCACGCCGCCGAAGGCTTCGCGGCGGTCTCGGCTTACGCCCACCCTGGCACCGAACCGGTCTTCGCGAAATACGTCTCCGCGTTCGAACAGCACGCGTGGGCCAACGCGCTCGCGACCAAGACGCCTTACGTGCCGCTGGTGACCACGGGCTGGGACAAACGCCCACGCCAGGATCATCCGGTCTCGTGGGAAAAGCATCCCGGCTACGCCCAGCAGAAGACCTGGCCCGCGACGGCCACGCCGGACGAGCTCGCCGCGCACCTTGGCCGCGCCCTCGCCTTCGTGAAGGCCCATCCGTCCGTCTGTCCGGCGAACACCATCATCGTCTACGCCTGGAACGAGCACGACGAAGGCGGCTGGCTCTGCCCGACCTGGACTCCCTCCGGCTCGCCCGACACCTCGCGCCTCGAAGCGATCCGCAACATCCTGAGGTAGGGACGTGATTGCCATCACGTCCGTTCGCGGACGGACAGGAAACTTCATCGAGACCGGCTAAGACCCGCCGACTTCCCGCCCGCGTCTTCTTGGTAGGGTCGAGCATCCCTGCTCGACCGCGGCCGACCAAGGATGGTCGGCCCTACCCAGTTCGCCGCAGGGCGAACCTAGGTAGGGGCACGATTCATCGTGCACTCCAGACCAGAGACCGGAACTCAAGGGGAGACCGGAAACCGGAATGAATGCTTCGGACCTATGCCCCAGCTAATCATCCGGTCTCCGGTTTCCCTTTGAGCGCCATATCGCATCCCGCCACCTGCCACCCGGGGCCGCCACCCGCCACCTGAAACGACTGCCTCTTCTGGTCCACCGAGCCTCTGGGCCTCTGCATCTGTCTCCCTTGTCCACCGGCCAACTTGTCAACGTGTCAACTAGCAGGCGGTCCTGGTCCACCGAGCCTCCGAGCCTCTGGGCCTCTGTTTACTCCCCTTGTCCACGTGTCACCGTGTCAACTGGCCCCCTCGCAGCTGCGCCGCGCCTTTCTTTAAGATGGAACAGCCCCCACCCCTTATGGTCATATCCCGCATGCTCCGACTACCCCTGCTCGTGGCAGCCCTTCTGGCTGCGCTTCTCGCCTCGTCTCCGCTTTCCGCCGACACCTTCTGGATCTGGGGGGCGAAGAACAACGTCGCCAAACAGGAAGTCTGGTTCCGCACCTCCTTCGAGCTGAAGGAAGTCCCGGCCAAGGCCCTGCTGCAGTCGACCGCCGACAACCACTGCGTCGTCTGGCTCAACGGCAAGCAGCTCGGCGGCTCCGATGACTGGGCCCAGGCCTTCTCCGCCGAAGTCGGCGCCGACCTCAAGGCCGGCCTGAACACCATCGCGGTCCTCGCCCGCAACGACGGCGGCATCGCCGCGATGTCCTTCCGCCTGACCGCCGGCAAGACGGTGCTCGCCGAATCCGGCGCCAACTGGAAGACCTCGCTCGCCAAGCCGGCCGCCGGCTGGGAAGCCGCCGCCTTCGATGACGCGAAGTGGACCGCCGCCACGGTCGTGAAGAAGATGGGCGAAGCGCCCTGGGGCACCCCGTTCGATGGCGCCAAGAAAGCCGCCGCGAAGAACGGCAAGCGCGCGCCGACCACTTCCGTCGCCGCGGCCGACGAACTCATCCTCCGCCCGGGCTTCAAGGCCGAGCTCCTCTACACCGTCCCGAAGCCGGAACAGGGCTCCTGGGTCTCCCTCGCGGTCTCGCCCGAAGGCGACCTCGTCGCCGGCGACCAAGGCGGCGTGCTCTGGCGCATCTCCCTGAAGGATCCGGCGAAGCCCGTCGTGACCAAGATCGACACGAAGTTCTTCGGCTGCCACGGCCTCCTCTTCGCCCACGGCGCGCTCTACGCGTGCACGAGCGAGAAGGGCAAGGGCGACATCTGGCGCCTGCGCGACACGAAGGGCGACGGCTCCTACGCCGAGCAGACGATGCTCCGCTCCCTCAAGGGCTCCGGCGAACACGGCCCGCACCAGCTCGTGCTCGATCGCGACGGCTCGATCCTGGTCTTCGGCGGCAACCACACGAAGCTGCCCGACGACGAGAAGGCCGGCGCGCCCGCCAAGCATTACGACGAAGACGACCTGCTGAAGAAGTTCGAGGACGCCAACGGCCACGCCGCCGGCATCAAGGCCGTGGGCGGCTGGATCGCCCGCATGGACAAGGACGGCAAGGACTGGATCCGCGTGACGACCTGCTTCCGCAATCCGTATGACGGCGCGGTCGCGCCCGACGGCGACATCTTCTCCTACGACTCCGACATGGAGTGGGACATGGGCGCCCCCTGGTATCGCCCCACCCGCATCAACCTCTGCACGCCCGGCGGCGAACTCGGCTGGCGCTCCGGCGCCGGCAACAACGCCCAGGCGCTCGTCGATTCCCAGCCCTCGATCGTCGACATCGGCCCGGGCAGCCCGACGGGTTGCACGATGGGCACCGGCGCGAAGTTCCCGGCCGCCTACCAGCGCGCCTTCTTCGCGTGCGATTGGACCTACGCCACGCTCTACGCGATCGTCCTCGAGCCCGAAGGCGGCGCCTGGAAGGCCCGCAAGGAAGTCTTCGCCGCCGGCAAGCCCTTCTCGGTCACCGACGCGGTCATCCGCCCGCAGGACGGACATATGTATGTGACCATCGGCGGTCGCGGCGGCCAGTCCGCGCTCTACCGCATCTCCTACCAGGGCAAGGAGTCCACCGCGCCGGTCGCCTGGTTCGACGCCACGCCTGAGCAGAAGCTCCGTCGCGAACTCGAAGCCCTCCGCGACGTCGCTCCGTCCGCCGCTGCCCTCGACAAGGCCTGGCCGCTCATGGGCCACGCCGATCGCTGGGTGCGGTTCGCCGCCCGCATCGCCGTCGAACACCAGCCCGTCGAAAGCTGGCGCGCCCGCGTGAAGCCCGACGCCAACGTCGACCTCGCCGTCAACGCCGCCGCCGCCCTCGCCCGTTGCGGCAACAAGGACGACCTCGCCACGATCGTCGCCGCCGCGGACGCCGCCGCGAAATCGAAGGACCTCCGCCAGCAGCAGGACCGCCTGCGCGTCTTCCAGATCGCCTTCTCGCGTCGCGGCAAGCCCGACGCCGCCACCGCCCAGCGCCTCGGTAAGGAAGCCGCCGGCCGCCTGCCTTCCGGCGACAACGCCCTCGACCGCCAGCTCGCGATGCTTGCGATCTACCTCGAAGAACCCGCCGCCCCGGCCCGCGTGCTCAAGGCGATGAAGTTCGCGCAGCCCGGTCCGGCCGTCGTCGCCGACCCTGAGATCCTCGCCCGCCACCCCGGCTACGCCAAGGCCGCCGCCGCCGCGATGGCCGTCACGCCTTCGTCGACGCGCATCGGCCTCGCCGTCTACCTGTGCCGCGCCACGGTCGGCTGGACCCCGGAACTGCGTAAGGAGTTCTTCGGTTACCTCGACGGCCTCTCGCAGGCCGAAGGCGGCCACTCGCTGAAGGGCTTCGTCCGCAACATCCGCAAGGAGTCCCTCGCCGCCGCGCCGGAAGCCGAACGCGCCGCGCTCGAAGAGATCGCCCCCGCCACGCCGCGCAAGGCCGCCGCGCCGATCCCGACCGCCGAAGGCCCGGGCCGTCTCTGGACGCATGCCGACGCCCTCAAGGTCTGGGAAGAAGCCAAGGCCAAGAAGTCCTTCGACTTCGCGAACGGCCAGAAGATGTTCGCCGCCGCCCTCTGCTCGCAGTGCCACCGCCTTGGCGACAACGGCGGTGCGCAGGGCCCGGACCTCTCCGGCCTTGGCGCCCGCACCGCGCCGGCCGACGTCCTGATGAGCGTCATCCAGCCCAGCGCCGTGGTCTCCGACCAGTATGCGAACTCGATCATCGGCCGCGTCGACGGCGGCAAGGTCATCGGCCGCATCCTCAACGAAGAAGGCGACAAGCTGCAGCTCGCGGTCAACCCGTTCGACTTCTCCGTCCAGATCTCGATCAACCGCTCCGACATCCTGAGCATCGACCGCGACGCCACCAGCCCGATGCCCGTCGGCCTGCTGAACTCGCTCAACGCCCAGGAAGTCGCCGACCTCCTCGCCTACCTCGTCTCCGGCGCGAACCCCAAGGACCCGCTGTTCGCGAAGTGAGCGCAGTCACCAGGTAGGGGCAGCACCACGTGCTGCCCTAGCAAGGGCGGCTTCGGCCGCCCTTTTTTGTGCCCGCCTCATGTTCGCCGCAGGGCGAACCATGGTAGGGGCACGATTGATCGTGCACTCCTCAGCGGAGGGCGCGGCGTAGCCACGCCCCACCCTTTGGCCGAGCTGTTGTGTTCCTAACCGCTAACCGCTTACCGCAAACACCTGACATGGGTAGGGTCGAGCATCCCTGCTCGACCGCACGGCCGGCCAAGGATGGTCGGCCCTACCCGTTGCACGGACCGGGCTTCTCATCCCTTCGGTCGGCTTCTCAGGCCCCGTGTCACCGTTACTCGTGCCCACGTGTCACCTCGTAAAATAACCTGGCGGAGGGGAAGGGATTCGAACCCCCGGAACCTTGCGGTTCATCTGATTTCGAATCAGACGCAATCGACCACTCTGCCACCCCTCCTAACCAGGACTGTTGAGGAAGTCGGTCGCTGGCGGGCGGGCAAGAGGAAAGTGCCCAGGCTCCGCTTAGAGGCCCATTTCACCCCACATTCCTGAGGTAGGGACGTGATTGCCATCACGTCCGTTCGCGGACGGACAGGCGACTTCATCGAGATTAACCAAGACCCGAAGACTCTCCATCCGAAGCCTCGAACGGCGGCGATGGCAATCGCCGCCCTACCCGATCAACCCGTTCGCCGCAGGGCGAACCCAGGTAGGGGCACGATTCATCGTGCACTCCAGATCAGAGACCGGAAATCAAGGGGAGACCGCAAACCGGAACGAATGCTTCGGACCTATGCTCCCAGCCAATCATCCGGTCTCCGGTTTCCCTTTGAGTTACCCCTGCACGCCACCCGCCAGCTGAAATGATGCCTCTTCTGGTCCACTGAGCCTCCGGGCCTCCGAGCCTCTGCCTTTGCCTCCCATGTCCACCGGCCAACTTGTCAACGTGTCAACTAGCAGGCGGTTCTGATCCACCGAGCCTCCGGGCCTCTCCTTCATCCCTCTTGCCCACTTGTCACCGTGCCAGCCTGCCCCCTCGTAGCTCAGCGCACCCTCATCTCTTCCTCGACCTTATCGACCGCGTCCTCGAGCCGCTGCATCGCGCTACGCAGCACCGCATCGACGACCTCGCTGTTCGGGATGCGATGATGCGAGGCTAGGATCGCCTCGATCGAACAGACCAAGAGCGGTGTCGGCGCATCGACCAGGAAGAACTTCACGCCCGGCGTCTCGGCGTTGAGCCGTACCGCCATCCGATAGGACTCCAACCGATCCCGGGCGCCCCGGGCGAACGGGAGCACGACCTGCAAGGACATGATCTCCGGCGCGGCGGCGGCATCGAACGACAAGGTGAACTGCCGGCGATCCTTCCGGAAGCTCAGCCCGGCCTGATAGCGGTTCGCCTGCGGCAAAGGTTCGGCTTCTTCCCAGGCGACCGCCTGGATCGCACGGGAGTAGAGCAGCTTCAATTCTTCGACCGGAATCAGCATGCCGTCACCCTAGGCCCTGGCCACCCGCCTGCAATCCTGAGGTCTTCGTTCCCCCGCAAGCTCATGCCTCGAGGTAGGGTCGAGCATCCCTGCTCGACCGCGGCCGACCAAGGATGGTCGGCCCTACCCATGAACCTTCTCAGGCCGACACCACGTAGAAGCCTTCGCGACGGAGGATCGCCGCCACGGCGGCTTCTCGCTCCTTGGAATCCGTCCGCAACGGACGAGAGAGCATATAGATCTCCCGCTTCACTGCTGGCTTCAGGCCATCAAGATCCGCCAAGCGAGTCGATAGCTCGATCGGGCGGATACCGTATTTGTAAATCCAGCCGCGCTGGGAGTTATATCGCAGCAGGTGCTGCAGATAGCGCTCCTCCGTCGTCAGGCCCGTCTCGCCGACATAGATGACCTGCTTCGGCGACTTCTTGCCTTCGCCGTTGGCGCGCAAGACCCGGTTCTTGTCCGCCGGACTGAAGTGCTTCAGCGGCATCAGCAGGCCGGCATAGACGATACGTTGAGCGGTGCTTTTACGCTTAGCCATAACTCCACCCTGCCCAATCCGCCCCGCCCCGCAACCCTGAGGCCGACGAACCCTGACATAGGTAGGGTCGAGCATCCCTGCTCGACCGCGGCCGACCAAGGATGGTCGGCCCTACCCTAATCCGTTCGCCGCAGGGCGAACCCAGGTAGGGGCACGATTCATCGTGCACTCCAGATCAGAGACCGGAAATCAAGGGGAGACCGGAAACCGGAACGAATGCTTCGGACCTATGCCCCAGCTAATCATCCGGTCTCCGGTTTCCCTTTGAGTTACCCCTGCACGCCACCCGCCACCTGAAACGATGCCTCTTCTGGTCCACTGAGCCTCTGGGCCTCCGAGCCTCTCCTTCATGCCCCCTGCCTCCTTGCCCACGTGTCAACTTGTCAACCCGCCAGCTAACGCTGCAGCCCCCACTCGTGCTCCGCACGAGTTGCACTTTTGCACCTTTGCACCTTTAACGTCCCCATGTCCCGCCTCGCCCTCTCCCTCCCTCTCGCGCTCCTGGCCGGCCTGACCGCCCTCGTCGCCGCCGAGCCCGTCCCCGCGACGATCGTCGTGCACGTGGACAAGCCCGGCTTCGTCATCCCGGCCGACTTCACCGGCCTGAGCACCGAGAAGAAGCTGATGACGCGCGACTGCTTCCACGCCCAGAACCGGGACCTCATCCAGCTCTGCCGCACGCTCGGCCCCGGCGTCTTCCGCATCGGCGCCAACAACGTCGACTCCACCCTCTTCGACGCCGCCGCCGACCCGAAGCTCGAATCGATGCAGGAGAACCGCTACGTCACCGACACCCGCACGATCGGCCCCAAGTCCGTCGATGCGTTCTTCGACTTCGCCCGCGCTTCGGGCTGGAAGATCATCTACGGCGTGAACCTCGGCTCGAAGGATCCCGCGATGTCCGCCGCCGAAGCCGCCTACGCCTGGAAGGTCGGCGCGAAGGAGATCGTCGCCATCGAGATCGGCAACGAACCCAACCTCTACCCGAAAGGCCCGAAGCGCGAAGGCATCCGCCCGAACAACTGGCGCTACCCGCAGTATAAGGAGGAGTTCACCGCCGTCTATGACGCCATCAAGGCCAAAGACGCCCAGATCCCGATCACCGGCCCGGCCGTGACCAAGAGCACGAACTGGATGCCGCTCTTCATGGCCGACTTCAAGGACCGCATCGCCCTCGCCACCTCGCACGTCTACCACCTCTCGGCCCCCGAGGCCGACCCGAAGGCCCAGCGCTTCACGTCGGTCGAGAAACTCCTTGGCGAGAAATACCCGGACGACTGGATCATCAAGCTCAAGGACGCCACCTCGGTCGGCGTCCCGTATCGCGTCGGCGAATGCAACACCGCTTCCGGCGGCGGCAAGCGCGGCGTCAGCAACGCCTTCGTCTCCGCCCTCTGGGCGATCGACTTCATGTTCGACGTCGCTCAGGCCGGCGGCCAAGGCGTGAACTTCCACGGCAGCTTCACCGCCAACAACTACTCGCCGATCGTCTTCGACAAGAAGTCGTCCCGCTACGTCGCCGCGCCGATGTATTACGGCATGCTCTTCTTCAGCCGCGCCGCGCAGGGCACGCTCGTCGCCACCGAGACCAAGACCGACGCCAAGCTCGTCGCGCACAGCGTGCTCGGTACCGACGGCAAGCTGCGCGTCACCCTCGTGAACAAGGATCTCACCAAGCCCATCGCGGCCTCGCTAGTCGTCGGCGGCAAGTTCGCCAAGGGCCAGGTCCTGCGCCTCACCGCGCCGTCCGCCGACGCCACCGGCGATGTCACCTTCGCCGGCGCGGCCGTGAATGCCGATGGCACCTGGGCGCCCAAGACCACCGAAGCCCTCACCCTCTCCGCCGGCACCGCCTCCGTCACCCTGCCCCCCGCCTCCGCCGCCCTCCTGGTCCTGGAATAAGGCAGTGGCAGTACCGCATACAGGATGGCTGAGTCGATGACAGAGGACTGAATCGAGGGCGGATTCGAACAGTAGAAAAACTCAAGGGGAGACTGGAAACCGGGAAGGATGCTTCGGACCTATGCTCCCAGCCAATCATCCGGTCTCCGGTTTCCCTTTGAGTTAGGTATCTTTCCGCCACCTGTTCGCCGCAGGGCGAACCCAGGTAGGGGCACGATTCATCGTGCACTCCAGATCAGAGACCGGAAATCAAGGGGAGACCGGAAACCGGAACGAATGCTTCGGACCTATGCCCCAGCTAATCATCCGGTCTCCGGTTTACCTTTGAGTTACTCCTGCACGCCACCCGCCACCTGAAACGATGCCTCTTCTGGCCCACTGAGCCTCCGGGCCTCCGGGCCTCTCCTTTCGCCACACTCGTCCACCGGCCAACTGGTCAACTTGTCAACTGGTCAACGAGTTGACGGCTCTTGGCCTCTATGCCTCTCCTTCAAGCCTCGCTCACTTCGGCACCACGTCTTCGTACTTCGCCCGGGCGTCGCCGACCTTGAGATCGGTGATATAGACGAGCTTGTGCGTCGCGACGGGCTTGTCGGCATCGAAGCGTTCCCGGCCGCCGGGCTTGTCGACATTCCACTCCGGGTGATAGATGCCCGTCTTCATGTACGGGGTATACTCATAGCCGATGGTGCCGTAGGTATTCGGCCCCTTGAGGTCCGCCACGAGCTTGCCGTCCTTCCAGACCTGCAGCAGCCCGTCATCGTTCGGCGACCACTTCGCATGGATCACCCAGGAAGTCCAGACGCCCGGCTGCACGCGGTCGTCGAACTTTGTCTCGCGACGAGTCGGCTTGGTCTTCGGGTCGCCGAAGCTCTGGCGCATGATCCAACGGTCGTCGCCGACGGAGATCTCCAGGTTAGGGTAAGTCGCACGGAAGTTTCCCGGGATCGCATGCCATTGCATCACGATGTCGACCGGCTTGGCCGGATCGCGCACCCATTCCTTCGGGATCAGCACCCGCTCGCCATACCAGCGCTCGTTCCAGCCGTTCTCATGCGGGAGCGAGATCTCCGAACGGAAGACGCCAGGAGTACGCACGACCGAGAAACGGACGGCCTTCTTGCCCGGCAGGTCCGGCGCATCGACGATCCGGATCAGTTCCGGATCGGGCGTGACCACCCCATAGTCGGCGTTCTGCGAGAAACGCCACTTCGCTGAAAACGATCCGGCCGCGAAGTCGTCGGCGAAAAGCACCGGCTGCTTCGGATCAAAGACCTCCGCCGCAGAAGGTGCCCGGAATTTCGCCTTCGGGACATCGGCCGCGAAAGCGGTGGCAGCGAGGACGATCGAGGCAGCGAAGCGAAGCATGGTGAGCGCGCGGAGAGAGTATGGAGTATCGAGTAGCGGGCGAGCCAAAGAGCCTGCGGCAGGCCCTACCCGTTCGCCGCAGGGCGAACCTAGGTAGGGGCACGATTCATCGTGCACTCCTTCGCATAGGGCGCGGCGTAGCCTCGCCCCTACCCTCGGCCACCATCCGGCGGCCGTGCTTCGCAGCCGTTCACCCTGCCAGCAGTTCCCCTCGCGGCTAAACGCCCCTGGGTAGGGACGGCTCTCCGAGCCGTCCGTTCGCAGACGAACGGGCGTACCTCGCTCAGTTCAACGGCGGGCTCGGAGAGCCCCGCCCTACCTCGAAACCCGCGAAGGTTATGCCGAGGCCGCATCCCTCGGGTTCGGCTCCACGATGACCACTCGGCACTTCCTCCCGAGCGCGACGAGGACGCGCTGCAGGGCGGCAAGCGTCGCATAGTCGGGCGCCGTGGCGGCGACGTATGTATCATTGCCAGGGCAGGCGCCGTCGTGGAATTCGATGCTCCCGACATCGCTGTAGTCACCGGGATCGACGCCTTCGCTATTCGCCTCGAGGGCATCGAAGACGTCGCGCAAGAACGGGACCGCCCGGGCGCCGGGGCAGCTGTGGCGATACCAGTCCAGCTCGTGTTCCTCACGACGGCTTTCTCGATCTGAACCATGCTCGCTCTCCCACTCTTCGCGGGCCGCTTCGACACGTTCCTGGAACTCGTCATCGTCCTCTTCCTCGTCCTGCTCGAATTCCGATTCATCGAAGTCTTCCACGTCATCGTCTTCGAGGTCGGGCACCTCGTCGTAGATCGTTCCGTTGAGGCAGAGTTCGAAATGGTCTTCCGCCCAGAAGGCGCGGATCTGGTCGCCCTTGGCACTGACCTTCTCGCCGGGCAGAGCCGGGAGCAGCTTGCCGTCTGATGCGACTTTCGTTTCGTCGACCAACTTGAACCAGTCCGGGGTGAAAAGGGCGACCCCGCCCAGGGTGAGGGATTTGAGGAATTCGCGGCGATCGTAACTCATGGTTAACTCATTCTGCCCGACGGCCCGCCTCTGTCCACCGACCCACTTGTCATAACGTGGCATACTGATGCCTAGGTGGCAGCGGATAGCGGTTGGCGGTTGGGCATACCGGGCGCGGCGTAGCCTCGCCCCTACCCTCGGCCACCATCCGGCGGCCGCCTCCACATTTGCACCGTCTCTCTGGTCCACTGGGCCTCCGAGCCTCTCATCGTCGGCCGCTTGCCAACCTGTCAACTTGTCAACCGGCCAGCTAACCGCGTCGCTTACGCGACGTAGTCCACGACGAGTGCTTTCTCGAGCACATCGGGCAAGAGGGCGACAAACTCCTGGTGCGCCGGCTCATGGAGATAGTTCTTCTCCAGGGATTCCTTCGAAGCGAAGGTCAGCGTGAAGATATGCGTGAAGCCCTGGTCCAATCCTTCCGGGCTCACGTTGGTGCCCCACTCGAAGGCCTTGATCGCCGGCAGTTTGCCCGGCAGCGCCTTGAAGGCCTCGATCACGCCTCGGACCTTATCGGCCTGGGCGCCGTCCTTGAACTTGAAGATCACGATATGGCGGTAGGAGCTCATGACGATAGCGAGTGGCTTCCCTACCGTTCGTCAACTCTACGCAGGCACTCAAGGGGAGACCGGAAACCGGAAAGGATGCTTCGGTCCCATTCACCTAGTCGCTTACCGCTAATACCTATCACGGGTAGGGTCGGGACCGCGTCACGACATAGCCTGCATCGGGCAGGATTCGACCGCGGCCGACCAAGGATGGTCGGCCCTACCCGAAGCCGATCTTTCTCCGCTTCCCTGGCACGGAAGAGGAAGCCAGCTGTCGGATGGCTGCGACGATGGCGGCCAGATCCGTGTCATGTCCCTCGACCTTTTCGGCCAACCGGCGGACGCAGTCCTCTAGCTCCACATAGTTGGCGTGGGCGGAACGTAAGGCCACGAACGCACGGACCACAGCTAAGCCGACCTGAATTGCCCGGGGGCTATTGAGGACGTTTGCCGCCTGAATCGCCCCATGTTCGGTAAAGGCCCAGGGCAAGGTGCGCGCCCCGCCGTGCAAACTTGAAGTCGCAAATTGCGACTTCAAGTTTGCCCACTCCTCGGCGGTAAGCTGAAAGGCAAAATCGGCAGGAAAACGCTCTAAATTACGCCGTACCTGCTCATTCAGCCGGCGGACAGACACCCCATAGAGTTCGGCCAGTTCGGCCGCGAGGATGACGCGCTGCTGACGGATGACGCGGATTCGCGGGCCGATGTTTTCGGATAACTCCATTGAGTAAATGTTACCTCCAAGGCCATAGACTCAATCCCGTGACCCTGAGGTTCGCCCCATGGGGTCTATCATTCATGCCATAGGCCGGAACGGCCCTCCGAGCCTTCACTTTGAGCGCTACCTCTTCTGGTCAACTGAGCCTCTGGGCCTCCGAGCCTCTCATCGTCGCCTCCCTTGTCCACGTGTCACCGTGCCCACGTGCCCCCGCGTCACTGACCATTCGGTCAGCGCGCGCTACCCCTTCAACTGCGCAAACCGCACATGCAACAGCGCCCGGCCCTTGGCGGCGAAGACGCAGGAATCCTTGGTCGGAGAGAACTGGACCCCGTCGCACTTGGCGAGCTGGGCGCGCTGGACGGTGTAGGCACGGTGCAGGAGCACCGATCGGACATGCTGGAGGATGTCCTCGTCGGACTTCGCGAGGAACTCCGTCAGATTCTCAACCTCGATCACCAGACCAGGAAGACGCTTCGACATGCACATGACCCAAAGACGGTGTCGCTGGGCCGTAAAGGATGAAGAGGGCGATAAAATCTGCGTGGCTCGGCCAAATTGGTGGATTTGGATGCCGTCAGGACCAACTAGACCTCGTCCCTATGGCTCGTTAATATAAAGACAGGGAGTCTGTAAGCTAACCTTGGTGTAGGCGGTGACATCGCCTAGGAGATACTTCTGGCGGATGGCTTCCGGGGCAGGCTTGCCGATGAACTCAATCCGACCCTTGGCGTCATCAGGGACAAGGTCGGTTCGCGTTGTGTAACCGCTAATCTGCGCGGGCTGCCACTTAGCGACTTCATAGACCTCGCGCACGACCCCCTCGTAGACGGCAAGGACATGCTTTATGGCATTAGCCCTTTCAAAATCTAGCCTCCAGACGCCGCGGGTGATGTCGTAAAGCTCCGCCGCCGTCATGCCGTGGCGGTAAAGCTGGTTGACCCGGATCAGGATGACAGGGTCGACGATCTTCACGGGCTTGGCGGCATAATATCCCTCGAGTTCCGATAGTCCCTTGCGGCCAAATCGGAGGCTATCCTTGCCCACGACGCGATTCGTCAGGTTCTCGAGCCCAAGCAGACCGATTGCGGCAGATTCGATATTATAGGCCTCCTGCTCAGTGCGGAGGCCATGCGCCAGCATCTCGATATGCGGCTCCAGTCCGGCAGCGAAGATCTCCCGGATGCGCCTCACCTTCGGGTGGTCGTCATCTTCGAACAGATGATCCAAGCAGCGTTCGTCCTTCCCTTTCCCGATGTAGAACACCTTCCCGTTTCGAGGGTCCACATACAGGTACACGTAATACCCGAGCTTCTCGGCCATGCCGGGCTTGAGTGATCGGAGATGGGACGGGATTTTCATGCCCGCCCTGGGGTGCCGAATAGGCGATTGCCGGTGTCAGTGCCGCCTTTGCCGACATAGGAGTTATGGGAAAGGCGCGCGAAGTAGAATACGACGTCAGGGTGGTCTTCGGCAATAGAAGTGCCTTGGGTGACCGGGGAAACTCCCGCCATGACGATGACCTTCTTGATGCCGATGGCCTTGGCTTGCGCAAAGATCGGGCGGATAGTCTTGCCGGTATTCACGACCGAATCGACCAGAATCAAGGTCTCGAGACGGCTCCCGGCTAGCTCCTCCAGCTCCTTAGGATTCAGCCCCTTGTCTCGCTCAGGAGAAAAAAGATGCAGGGGTGAACGACGCAGCACCGCGCGACAACCATGCGCGAGGTACAGCCCCGCACGCATCAGGCAGACGATTCCGATTCGCTCCTCGTCCCGAATACGGACTCCAGGACGAGGCCCTTCACAATGCTGAATCAGATACTCTTCCAACTCGAACTCCTGGACGACCTGATAGGCCAGGAACCTCCCCAGTTCGGCATACGCCTCGGAGTAATCCCGGGTATCCAAATCTGAACGCCTCGTCCTGTCAGCCAAGAGACGGCAGGCGGGCACGTCCGTGAAATGGCGAAGGTTATTTGGCATCCTTTTTCTTATTCTTGGGGTGCTCTGGTAAGCTTTCCATCCAGGCAATAAAACGAGGGAAATAATCCTTGAACATATCAGCCGGCGGTTGCTTCACGTAATCAGCCCTCAAGGCGTCGTGTACCAAATCTTTGAATGAAGACAACTGCGGCCCTCCTAGCGCCATTCTTGCTCCGTATGATGGAATCTGGAACAGGCGCGGATGGCCCGCCGTAAGGATGAAGAGGCGTTCGTTTTTAATGTTTGCGAAGCGCTTTGCCTTCTTCGTCTTCGCATGATCGGGCCGCCTGGAAATCTGCAACTCGTACTCGCCTAAGTCGCGGGCGATGACGAAAGCGGCATCCGCGACCCTGAGCATTCCCGTGTCTATCTGGCTGTCGCCAGCCGCAACGACATAATAACCCTTCTCCTTCGCCGCACGGGCAAAAGTCTCCTTACCCTGCTCGTCCATTACCAAGCCGTCGTCACCATCAACAAGCCCATGGACGACGATTTCTTTTGAATAATCCGCACCGACGGCAAGCCCGTGGGCCCGGAGCGCGATACGCCAGACCTCCGGAATTCCTGCCGTGAGGATCACAACAGGCCCTTTGGACTGAGCCTCGCGAAGGCACCCGACGACTTCATCAGACAACTTGATCCCAGAACCCAGCCCCTGCACGCATTCGTCAAAGCGGGTTCCAGCCTTCATGTGAATGTGGTGATGCATCAAGAAGGAGTAGTGGCTATACCCCCTCTTGAAGTTCTTCTTCATGCGTTCGTAGGTTCCATTCCCAAGGAACTTAAGGATAATCTGGCTGGCATCATAGGGACCCAACGTATTATCGGCGTCGAAGAGGAATATCGGCTGCCCATGGCTTGGAGCGGGAAGACGCTCGGCCTTTTCGATGATTTTTCTCTGATGGTACATCGGCACCGTCTCGATCGTGCTGGCGCTGGCGGTCAACAGTCCGCGCAGAGTCGTCTCAGCGAGGGAAGAAATATTCGCATCCACGACCCTGAGGGCGGCGCCGCTTTCGCGGCATATCTCTGCCGCCTTGCTGCGCTCGGCCTCGATGTCGGCCCGAATTGAGTCCAAATCGGTCGGTCGGCGCTTATCTTGATCGGCCACCCTACGTTCTTGAATGACCTCGTCATCGGCTTCCACGAGGATGACTTCGTTGAAGAATGCCTTGTCTAGCTCGGTAAAGCCGACACTGACGTCGAAAACGCTGTCTCTCTTGCCAAGCCAGACCTGCACCTGACGCCATGCCTTCTCGAGTCGACTTAAGGACCTGGCGGGTAGAAGCGCGGCGTGGCCCTCACAGATGAATATGTCACAGCCCGCGCTGGCTTGTCGGACCATTTCTTCGGAGGCAAACTGCCGGATTACATCCTTGGTGACGTCATCGAGTCCTTCCATGGATTCCAAGCCATGACGCCTGAGTTCGGCCTTGAGCAGGTCGGAACCTATCACGTGCTTGCAGTTATGGAGTTCAGGCAGGACCTTCCTGACGGCGTGAGATTTGCCTACGCCGCGGGGACCGATGATGCAGATACGTCGATTACAGAGGGGCATGAGTTTGGGGTGAGGCGATTAAGCGATTTCTACAGTTAAGCGTCAAGAATGAGGGGTGTTACAACCCTGCATCCCTTATTATAAAAGCAATTATTTGATGATTCGTGCAGATTGGCATTAATCTCCCGCTATGCACAGCCCTGAAGAGATCAATGCCATCCGCGCCTTGGCTGCTGGGTATGCCGGCTCCACCAAGGGGCGCCCGCTCGTACTCAGCGATGCCGACCACACTCTTGCACCCAAGGACGGCTCGAAGATGTTCTTCCTGGCAGGGGGGCTGAACGAAGAGGACATGTGCCGCAACTTCGACCAAAACGGCTATACCAAGGCATCCTTGCTCAGACACAGAGACTTGCACCTGGCCGTCGGCCGGCATTTCGAGGAGATCGCCGAACGGGCGGCCAAGCTGATCGACCTCTCCGATGACGTTGTAGCGTTCTTCAGGGCTGCATCGAAGCTTTGCACCACGATAGTCCTTACCGGAGGGGTCCCGCTGGTCTGGAGCCATGTGCTCAGAAATCATGGCCTCACCGATGTCAGCATCCATGGCACCGTCCGCCCGGAGGGATACGAAATCTTCGAAGTTAACGGCAAAGGCATCTTCGCCAGGGAGCTCGCCCCACACTCAGCTTGGTCTCTTGCCATCGGCGATTCGCAGGTGGAAACTCAGATGATGAAGGCGTCGACGGTTGCCGCCATGGTTGCACATCGATGCAAGAAGACCGGCCTGCTTAATCCTGAGCTTTCATGCGAGATCGCTGGTCATCCGAATATCATCCAGGTCACCCATAAGCCGGATGTTAAGCACGAAGGAATCAAACTCGTCGCCTGGCGTAACCTTCTTGAGGAGTCAGCTGAACTTGCCGCTAACAGGCAGACTTAAATCAGGCGGTAGCGATGAAGTCCGAGAAGACCCTGACGCTCAGGAAGTGGTCAGCATAACGCTGAACGACCTTATCGTTAGAAACGACGACGGCCATGGAGCCCTTACGGACACGCTTCAGGCCAACGTGGGCAATCTCAGCATCAGCCTGCCCCTTGCCTGAACGTTGATAGGTCGGCTCCCAAAGGGAAATCCTTGGATGAGGGTGGCGATCCTCCTTCACGAGTCCGTCATAGAAAACGTGCATCTCAAGATGCGGGAATTTATCCGCCAAAGGAATGAGTATCAAGTTCAGCTTAGCCCTGCCGGCCTCGCCGAATACGGCCTCACCGTCTGCGTTCTTGTTAAGCTTCAACCTGTCACCGAAATGCTGGTGTGCGGTGAACATGTAATTGTAACCATCAATTAGGATGTCCACAGGTTCATTGCCATGCAGTCGTTGAATCATGCGACCCTGAACCGACTTCTTGAAGTGCGTCAGGTCATATCGCGCCTGCTTCTCGCCTTCCACGATCTTGATTAACGTCTCGGCCTCTAACCCCAGGAATACGCCCTTCTCGGCAAGCTTACGGACCGCATAAGCGGCATCTCCGAGCTCTTCGTCTTTTACCTTCTTGAGACCGGCGATGAGTGCCTTAGCGACCTCTCCCTGCGGCTTCGTCGGGTTTAGCTGCTTACGACACATCAGCATAGCCTGCAGGAGTTCGCTGTGCATCCGGGATAGCTCGGGCGTGGGCTTCACGATACGTATCATGAGATTATCGAGTTCAGTCATCTCCAGCTCCAACGCCTTGAGGCCGCGCTCTCGATCCTGCTCCCAATTTACGATGATGTCAGATGCCGCGACTTCCTGCTTGGCCTTGGCAAGCACCTGAGTTGAAAGGGACTGCGTCGCCTTTAATTCCTGCTGGGCTTTCTCCATCTCCATCATGCGGACCATCCAAGGCCTGACCGCGATAGAAAGTTCGTCCTCGATTCTCTGATCCGCCTCTCTCTGGATCTGCCTGCGGATCTCTTCAACCCGTTCAGGCGTGGCGCCACCCTGGTCTTCGATTTCTTTCAGCCTTGCCTTGGCGGCATCTAACCTGGCCTTAGTAGTTTCGTGCGCCTTGGTTTCCGCATCTAGCTTTTGCTGGACGCCCTCTATCTCGGCGCGGGCGGACTTGTCGGCAGAACCCTGCGCCTGTTCGGCCGCCCTCGTCTTTGAACGGAGCGCTTCGTTCGCCATTCGCTCCTGGGTCTTAGTCCACTTGTGCTGGGCATCTTTGAGCTCCTGCTCGGCCTTCGTGGCCCTCATCTGCGCGAGCAATAGCGACTTGTGCTCGTCGCGGATAAGCAAGGAGCCTACATGTATCACCTCGTCCGACAGCTTTTTCTCTAGCGCTACCAGAGACTCGGTTTCTGGCATCGGCTTAGGTTCAACCTCGGGGCCGCTTGTTGGTTCAAACATCTCTTTGCCATGCCGCTCTCCTCCATGAAGATGCATCAAGGCCGCAAAGGCAAAGCACCCCCTGGCCTCACCCAGACAGCCCATGATCGCGTCAGCGTGCTTCTTAAAGTACTCCACCCCGTCGACGCATTCGAGGTGCTTGAGAATCTGATAATAGGGCATCTCCCGGATGACCAAGGCGGCGTAATGAGGGATTCGTCCCGGCTTATCTCTCAGATAGGTTCGCAAGGCTTCCAAAGGAAGCGCGGGGCCATCACCCATGATTGAGGCAGCCAACTCGCTTTGTCTGGCATCCGAAAGCGTGGCCACGTCGGCTAAGAACTGCGCGACGCAAGACGCGACCGTGGGCAAATCATGCTTACGAATGGACATGGGGTAGAGGCATCGTGCCTTTGCTCCCAATCGAGGCAAGCCTACCTCTTCTATTTAACATAACAAAACAGGGGGCAACTACGCGGCCCCCTGGAGTCTCGGGATCAGGGCCTCGCTTATTTGCGAGGACCATTACCGCGACCGCCAATCATAGCCCCTTTACCTCGGCCCAGTCCTTGAAGACGTGCAAGGGTTCGCAGAGGCTGCGCATGGAGGACATGCCATAAGAGCCGTGATAGCTATTGGAGACGAGCAGGCCGTGGACGCGTAGGCCATGCTTCTTTTTGGCCTCATCAAGGGTCTCTTGGGTATGCGTCGGGACGCCAAATTCTCCGTCGGAAACCATGATGATATCCGCGCGCTTCCACTTGGCGCCATCCAGCTTCCGGGTAGCGGCGGCGATCGGCCCGGCGACATCGGTCCCTCCGTGGAAAGACATGCAAAGGAAAGCACAGAGGCCTTCGATGCCGCACGGGCTCAGATCGAGTTCCATTTCCTCGACATCACCATAGCCGCTGAAGGCATAGAGGAGACAGTCGCGGCTTTCAGCATGGGCCAGACGCATGGCCTCCAAGGTGATGGCCTTGGCCACGGTTTCGGGAACGCCAGACATGGACCCGGAAGTATCCAAGCAGACGATAATCGGGCCGCGCTCGAGTTTCTTGCGGACCACCCGTTCCTCGTCCACCCACTCCTCGGTGAGCTTGCGGCGTTGGGCCAGCCCCTTGATCTGGTAGCAGGCCAGGGAGCGCTCGATGAACTTGGCCTTCCAAAGCTTGCGGAAGACGGGATGAAGGTAGAGCGAACCTTCCATCGGCAGCATCCGCGGGATGTCGTCCGACTTATGGATACCGTCCGTATGGGTGCGCGCATCGGGTGCCTCCACCCAGTGAAGCTCCTCCCGGACGCGTGAGACCTTCGACATGATGCGCTCCTCGGGGCCGAGGTCTTTGTCAGAGGATTTGGCCCGGCCGAGGGCCTTGGCGATCTCGGCGATCTGGGGCAGGGACTTCAGGAGCTTATGCATCTGCTCGACCTTCGCCCAACCGACGTGCTTGAGGATGCCGCGTGAAAGGTCCCAGCCGAACGACGCCTCCCCCTGCAACTGCTCAAAGACATCCGTCACCGAAGTCCACCCGGCGAGTTGCTCGCCCCAAGCAGCCTCCATCTTGAGAGCCGACCATTTCTCGAGTTCGGCGGAGATCCGGGAACGGATCTGCCCCCGCTGGGCTACGGATTCCTGCTCGCTGATCTGAACTGGCGTCGCTTTCTTGCTCTCCCCTTCCTTGCCCTTGGCTTGATTGGCCTTCTCGGCGGCCTTGGCCGCTTGGGCACGCCTCTCGAGTTCGGAATTCAGCCAAGCCTCCAACTCGTCCGCCACTCGGCTATCCCAATCTGCCCGGAGGCCATCCGCGATCTGGAGAAGATTGCTTACGACGGCATCCGCGACCTCCTTGTTGCCCTTGGTGAAGCGGAGCAACCCGCGAGGGAAGGATCGGCTGATGGCCTGTCCGATCGGACCAGCAGGCCACAAGCCTTGTTCGGACGGCATCGCACCTCTGAGCAGGGCGTCGCGCCAAGAGGCAGCTCCTTCGATGGTCTGCCGAAGGCCGTCGATTCGGCATTCCGCCGCGGCGGACACCAAGGCCACCGGGAGCCGCGCTAGAAGCGCTGCACTGTCAAGATCTAGACTTTGCAGCGACGTGCTCATGCCTTCGGGTCGGTGAGCTTCTCGGGGTCGCTGGTCGTGAGCAGCTTATCGTAGCCCGAGATGATGCCCTGAAGGGCGTTCTGGAGTTTCTCAAGTTCCTGAAGGTTTGCCTTAAGACCGGCCAGGTGGCTCTCCTGATACTCCTTTGGCGCCCATGGCGAAGCATCCATCGAAAGAGCCAACGTGTCGGCCTGCTGGGAGATGTCTGTGCTCTTGTCCTCAAGTTGCGACAAGACCGTCGCCGCGCTCACCTTGAATTTCTCGCGCTGTTCGACGGTGTAAATGCCATCCTCGAACTTTGGCTTATGCTGCCGCTTGATCTTATTCGGGAGAAACGCGCTGTCGAAGTGCGAATCCAAAAATACCCAGGAGTTCTTGACGTTGATCTGCTTCGTGCCCCTGTAGTCAGTATTATTCGGGTAGTTCTTCCAAAGCTTGTCCTTAATCTCATCGGCGCTGTAGAGGAGTCCGTTGTTATCATCCTTAGCGCTATAGGCATACCCTTCGATCGAAGCCTCGAGGGTCTCCATGCCAGTCGCGGACAAGTAGATGAGCCGTCCTTCCGCGTCCTTCTTCTGTGTTTTGGCTTTAGCGGCGTAAGCTTTCTTTTCCGCATCAACCAAGGCCCGCAGGCCGGAAAGGTTGTGCTGCTGCTTGTCGATACGACTGTCCAGCCAATCGGCCAGTTTCTCGGCGTGGTCGGTAGTAAAATCATCCCAGGCGCAATGACGGACCACCCAGGCATCTGCGAGGCCCGTTGAATCCCGCCCGGAGGTCGCCGCCGCAACCTGCAGCAGACGCTTGATCTTGCCCAAACGACGATCCGAAATCTTGATCCCCTTACCCTGGCACCACTCGCGGAGCTCGGTGAGGAGTTCGATGACCGGAGCCTCGACCGGCAAGGTCTTGGCGGCCTTGGCGACTTCGTCGAGATCGGCCTTGGTGAGCCGGATCTCCGTCGTGGGAGCCACGTACTCGGCGGTGCTTGTGAGATAAAGCGCGAGCTGCTCATCCTGCAGACGGTCGACGCGCATACGGATGATGAAGCGGTCGTAAAGCGCCTCGAGCTCAGCCTCCTTGGGCATCTCGTTGCTGGCGCCGACGACGCAGCGAAGAGGCACCTGGATGCGTTCGTTGCCCGTGTCGAATTCTCGTTCGTTGAGGATCGTGAGCATCGAATTCAGGATGGCGCTGTTGGCCTTGAAGGTCTCGTCGATGAAGGCGACGCCGGCGCCGGGCATGTAACGATCGTAGACGCGACGGAAGATATCCTGCTCCAGTCCCTTGAGGGACACCGGGCCGAAGACCTCCTCGGGCATGCTGAACTTCGTCAGCAAGCACTCGAAGTAGCGGACATCTTCTGCGAAGCAGTCCTTCAGCCGGCGCGCAAGGAGACTCTTGGCGGTGCCAGGCGGCCCGAAGAGGATGGCGTTCTCGCCCGCCACCGCGGCAAGCAGGAGCATGCGGGCGTGATCGCGGCGTCCGACGAGGCCGCTTTCCAGATGGACGCTGAGCTTCTTGAGTTTTTCGTTCAGTTTCATGGATGGGGAGTGGTTTCTATGGTGGAGGTATGTGATTCCATGAGAGAACTTCAAGAGCCGCACCCGCTTTCATTGCCATTGTCGCGACGGCGTTTAGGGGACACCCGAATAATCGGCCTATCTACCTTTAGAATAAAGCTCGGGGGCGTCATAGGCTTAGGGCTGCCCCCGGCCGAAGGCCTCATCACAACGATATATAACAATGTCTTTACCCCCTTAATCTATTCCTCAGAAAAACCCCATGCCGCCACACCCTCCGACTGCAGCCCTCGACTCACACTGGCGGGAGATGACTTTGCCGCATTATCTGAAGGGATTGCGGCTGCGGCTGCAGGAGGCATGGCTGAGCGATCCGAGCACGGCGAAAGCCGACGTTGAGGCATATGAGAAATGCCGTAAGGAGCTCGAAAAAAAGGGGGCCGGGGCGAACGCCTCGGATGCCAAGAAGTTCCTTCGCGATTCCGTCGGGGTGATCATCCGCCTGCTCAAGCGTGAAAACGTCGGCAAAGAGGCCGGCGTCTTGGGAGACGCCAGCCAGGTGAATCTGGCCATCAGCAACGAGGAAGCCCTGCTGTCGCTGATTGCGCCGGACTTGTCGGAGAACCCGAGCGGTCGCTGGCCGGGTCCGGTCGGCTATCGTTCGGCCCTAAACCACCTGATCGCTGTCAGTATCCGCGTGCACTCGATGTACCCGGACACGAAGTTCGAAGTCATCCTGCGTGCCTCCGCCCGCCGTATCATCGTCCCGGCGCTCGCCCATAACCTGACGTTCCTGCGGCGCAGCGCCCCGAAAGCCTTTGAATATCTGCTCAAATCAGATGAAGGCCTCGAGCGATTGCGTGGCGGCCGGGAGATTCCCTCCCTACCCGCTGGCAAGATGCCCGAAGCTGAAGCGGCGACGGCCGAAGCTTGGCGGCGACTGCTGAATGCCGCCCTGCACTTCGGCCGTCAGTCGGTCGTGGATGCCGGCGAGCTGATTGCGGAGGTCAAGCGACTGACCCTTGAACATGAAATCAATCCGACTGGTAGCGCCCTATGGAATGAGTTGAGCCTCATCGCCTCCGGCGACCTTTCCATCGATGAGTTGCTGGTCTCCCGTGTGACGACGGACCTGCAGGACAAACTGGGCGCGGCCCCGCCTCGCCCGATCGTGTTCTGCGCCCGGGCCCGCTTCGGCCTGCTTCGTTATTCCTATGCGATGACGGAGGAACGCGAGGTCGTAGCCAAGGAACCTTCCAAGGCGCTCAGCACGACGAACGACTTCTTCCAGGGACTGCGCGAGCAGACCAAGAATGGCGGTGAGCTCGGCGAAGATGCCTGCGTCCGTGCCTTCGGCTGGGCCTACCTGTGGTCACGCTGTCTGCTTCTGGGGCGTGCCGAAGACAAGCGCATGGACTCGGCTGAATTCAAGGCGTCGCAGGACAAAGCGGGCTTGCTGATCGAAGACATGCTCTACCAGGTCCACCTCCATGCCGACAAGGTGGAGTACCGCCAACTCGCTTTACGCTATGTGACGGGGTTCCTGACTAACCCCCGCTTCGTGAGACCTAAAGTCTTGCGGTGCAAAAATCATGAAAAGGCCAGGAGCTATCTCCAGCAGATGCGTGAGGAGTCCCTGCCCGGCGGCCTGATCTCCATGATGGAAGCGCGCCTGCAGCTGCACGAAGCCTATGCGCTGTCAGGTAAGCCCGGGTTCGCCGTTGCGCTGTACGGCGCGCTGACGACTTACGCCGAGACGCTGAGATCGATTAGCGCCGCCGAGCACGCCGACAACATGATGGACGGTGAAGTCGCGGCCTGGGCTATTCCCGAGATGCGTTACGCAGTCGAACTTCTCAAAAAGACCGTGACTGAGACCGGCAACGCCAAGACATCCAAGGTCAGCGAACTGGAGCGCATCCAGAAAGCGCTGGATATGGTGGGTGAAATGCAGTTCGGCGTTTACTTCAATCAGGAGGAAGAAGCTGGGCGGCTGGAAAAGGGCCTAAAGCTGGCCTGTGCTGATTTAGGGTAGGCGCATCACCCCTAAGCCAAAAGTCTGATTAGAAGGCATTTTTGTGCACTTTTATGGGGTCCTAGGGGTGCGCCCTAAGGGGGACACCGTTTGTCCTTAGGGGGGCCCGAGGGGTCATTGGAGGCCTCCATATGGGGGTCATTTTGGACGCATGGAAACACCCATGCCGACCGCTAACGTCACCACCGTCAACTTCCACCTGGTCAAGCACTGCCCGATGGCGTGCAACTTCTGCTACGCCCGCTTCGAGGACGTGATCCGCGACACGAAGGTGAGCAAGCTCGGCCTCCCGACCGAAAAGGCCCGGACGGTCGTCACTGAACTCGCCGCGCTCGGCTTCAAGAAGATCAACTTCGCCGGCGGCGAGCCGCTTCTACGGAAGGACCTTCCGGAACTGATCCGCTACGCTAAATCCCTCGGCCTCGTCACGAGCATCATCACGAACGGTCAGCTGATCACCGCGGACTGGATCAAGTCCGTCTACGGCCATCTGGACCAGATCGGCATCAGCGTCGACAGCGCCCTACCTGAACGTCGTGCCCAGATGGGCCGAGCCATCAACGGCAAGCCGCTGACGAACGAGGATTACCTCGACCGGGCGACCCTCATCCGCCTCGCCCATATTTCGCTCAAGATCAACAGCGTGGTCACCGCCCAGAACTTCGACGAGGATATGAACGGGTTCATCCGCCAGCTTGCGCCACAGCGCTGGAAGGTGTTCCAGGCCCTGCAGATCGACGGGCAGAACAATCTCGATGCGGCCTTCCTCCGCTGTCCGGACCAAGCCTTCGACCTCTTCAAGCGCACGCATGCCGGGCTTTCTGCCCAAGGCATCCGGGCGGTCTTCGAGGGTAACGACGACATGACCGCCAGCTACGCCATGGTCGATCCGTTCGGCCGCTTCTACGACAACATCGAGGGCGCCTACCGCTACAGCCAGCCGATCTGGAAAGTCGGCGGCACGACGGCGCTGAGCCAGGTCGTGGTCGACGCCGGTAAATTCATCGCCCGTGGCGGCGAGTACAAGGTCTGACCACATCTCCCTTCCAACCATGATGAGATACCTCCTCCTGAAGTCCGCGGACGACCTGATGGTCAAGGTCAAGCAATGGGTCCGGCAGCATCGTCACCGGCTTCACCTAACCGCGGATTATCGTTCCAAGGAAGAAATCCGCCTCGTGCCGCAACAGGCGAACGGACGCTTCGACGTGGAGAACGCCCCCGGCTGCACGCTGAGCATTCGGCAGGACGCCCTGATTATCGCCTGCTCGCAGGCTTGTGCCGAGGTCGAGCAAGGGGTGGTTAACTTCCTCCGCAAAGCCAAGCTGATCGACAGCGGCAGCCCTCTGGAGCGAATCGAAACCTTCCAGCGGAAAAACATCCGCCACGACCACGAACGGGGACGCCCCGTGTCAGAAGAAGCCAAGGCCAAGCGTCGAGAACGCCGTGACGTGGCCGCCGAAGATCGCCCAATCGCCCGGTTCGAGTCCGTGCTGGAAGCGGCATACGCCGCGGCGGAGGCCGCGGGACCTTGGCTGGTGCTACACGAACGAGCCATCCGGACTGCCGGCGAGACTCACTATCTCGACCCTGACTACGTCTACGAAGCCTTGGTCGACCTGGCGCATACGGCCCGCTACAGCAGCGACCACCAAGGCCTAGGCATGTCGTGGGCGGACTTTCTCGGACAGCTCAGGTCGCACGACTTCGTGCCCAACACCTCGCCCTACACGATTGAGCGCTACTTTGCGGACTACCATATCTGCCACCAGGGCGAGATGCTCTGCATCCAGGCCCACATTCGCCAAGGCAACGGCTCCGCCCACGAATGCCTGCGCATCTACGTTGTCCAGCCGCGCAAGCCGGGAGACCCCGTCATCATCGGCCAGATCGGCGCCCATCTTCCCACCGCCGACCGGGCGCACTGACCATGACTTCGCCACTCCCGACAACCTCAGCTTCGAGCACCGAACCGCTTCGCCCGCTCATCAATCGTCCCGAAACGCGACGCTAACCCCTTTGGCCCGTCCATCCAGGACCCCCAACATAGAAAGGACCCACAACATGCCCGACAACTACGGTAACGGCGGCGGCTATCCCAGCACCACCGGCAACTCCTCCGGCGGCGGCCGCTCCAACGGCCCGCGCAAGTAAGCGGAGAACGAGATAAGCAGAGGGGCCGCGAAGCGGCCCCTCTTTCTTTAGAAGATCGGTTAGCTAGCCTTGAGGTTGCCTGAGCAGGCCGACAAACCCCTCGGCGGCGAGGCGAGCGGCTAGTTCTGTCGGGACGATCAGGTAAGTGCGGTAACTCATGGCGATCACTTCGATCGGCTGGTTCTCGAACATCAGGACGCATTGCCAGAGGGCCTTGCTCTTCGGCTCGGGCGCAAACGCGGCGGGCTCAGGCTGTCCTTGGCCGAACCGACGAAGCAGATGGCCAAGGAGTTCGCTCGCGCGCGGCTCCTTGGACAGACGGATGATCTGATGGCCTGGGTCCTGGCCGGCGGCTAAGCGACGGGCGATGGCCGCCTGACGCTCCTCCGGCGTGGCAAGCCGCAGCTGGCTCGGAGCGGACTTCGCGGCCTCGGCAGGGACGCCGAGTGGCGCCGCCTCCTCGCGGTGGAAGACATCGTCGAGATGCTCCAGGTAGTTCTCCTGCGCCTCCCAGGCTTCGTCCGCATCGGTGTTGGTGTCGTCCTCGTAGGTCAGTTCCTCCGGGTCGACCGCCTCGCCGCCGCGGATCTTAGCGTCGAGCGGTTCCGGCTCGTTCGGTTCGATTTCCTCGAAGATGTCCTCGGGGTCGACGTCTTGTTCATCGGGATGATTCATGGGGCGCGGAAGCCTACTCGCCGTGCGCCCAAGTCAACGCATAGCGCACAGCTCACCGGACCTCATTGTCGTACGAAACGGGCCTAGGTGGTGAAACGGCCAAGCACCGCGGGCATAGGCGATGTCGCACGATTTGTCCCCTGATAAATGGCCGACGTTTTTATAACCGTCTTGGGATTTTCCTGACGATTTCGGCTTGCGCGGAGTTTTCCGAACAACAGAACCCCGCTCCCGTTTTTTGAAAGTCGAAGCCCGATTCGGAACTCACCTCGGTCTGAAACCTAAACCGGACCTCACCGCGGTCAGTCGGCCGTCGATCAAAGGGCCGGAGTCTTCTGCGCAAGCAGTCGGCTCCGGCCCTTTTGCTTTGGGGCCCGCGCCACGCGTGCATGGAGGCGCGCAGGGAGCCTATGGTTACCATGACTAAACTCATCCATACCTACAGTCTCCAGGCGTTCCCGACCGAGAAGGTCCTCAAGGAGTTCAAGCCCGTCCGCGGGATGCGCTTCGCGGGGCCCATCGATCTCCCCATGAAAGACCGGGAGGTGCTGCGCGAAACCTCCCTCAGCCGCTACTTGGACCGCAAGAGCTGGCTCGGCACCCGCATCGTGCCGGACGTCGTCCCGGTCTTCCGGCTCATCGCCGAGAAGATGGGCTACGACTTGACCGCGCTGCTCGAGGGCAAAGGCGAGACCGGCAAGCCGACCGATACCTGGACGGTGTATGCGGACAAGGGCCAGACGCCGATGCTGATCCGCTGGACGATCGGCGAGGCCCAGCTGATCCTTGGCATCGTCGTCGGGGAAGAAAGCGTCGAGCCGACCCTGGCCGTCCTGTTGCTCGCCGATCATCAGGCGATGGGCCTGCTGGGAGATATCGGCGACGCGCTGCGTGCGCTTGAAGAAGAATTGGTACCTCAGCGCGAGGTCGACGTCGCCGAAGGCGCTCTTCTCACGCGCTATCTCAGCGGCGGCAGCTTCTGGCATGATTTCAGCATTCGTTGCCGCATCCATGCCGACCCAGATCAACCGTTGAGCCCCGAGCGGATGGCCGACCTATCGGCCGTGCGCAATTCGGCGCAAGTCATCATCGAGGAAGGCAACGGTGGCGTAGCCGAAAAAGGGGGAATGATTATCAGGAACATGAAGAGTCGGGCGTCCTCGATGTTCTATGGTCCGCACGAACATCCCTCCAAAGAGTTCCTGTCTATCCTACATAGCTGGAGCGTCTACGACGTGGAACGAGAAATGGAGAAAGTGTTCGGCGAATTCTTTGCCTGGCAGCGAGAGGTCAAGGAAGGGGCGGCCACCGACCTCCCCGCCCAGGAAGAAGCCCCAGCGATCGATCATGAGCTGGCGGAGCGCCAGGCCCGCCTCGAACTGATCGTCCATGAGTTCACCGAAGATTGGCGTAGCGAAATGAGCCCGAGCCGAATCTACCTTACGTTTACCTACCGGCAACCGACGCTCGGAAAGGGCTTCAAGGACTGCCCGGCAAACGTCCTGCGCGGCACGGGACCGGACCTCAAGATGAAGGGAGGCCATGTCACCCAATCCCATGACCTGCTCAACCTTCTGATCGACGCCCTGTGCACCCTACCGAAACGGCACCCCGGGAAAGGACGATACCAGGCCAAGGTCAAGGTGGGCGGCTTCATCGAAGCTCCGGTGATCGTGGACGGCTATCGGGACAACATGCACGGGCGGACGCAGTTCACGGACATCACCAATCCGTTCTACGCTTCGCACCACGGAGTGCCGGTACGCGTCGACAAGAGCGTGGCCGTCTGGCGTCAGGGCTACGACACCGAAGCCCTGGTGGCGGACTTCTTCTACGCCCCGGACACGAAGGACCTGCACATCGCGAACCTATACCGGATCAAGGTGCCGAAGGGGTAGTGAGGCGGCGCGCACTAGTTGACGCGTTGACTAGTTGGCCGGTGGGCAAGGAAGGCGGGGCCGCCGCAGGGCGGCCGGAGGTAGGGGCGCGATTCATCGTGCCCTCCTATTTCGGAGGGCGCGGCGAAGCCACGCCCCTACCATGGTTCGCCCTGCGGCGAACTTGTTTGGGTAGGCGGCGGACGGCTCGGGGAGCCGTCCCTACCCGAGACAGCTATGTCGTGACGCGGTCCCGACCCTACCTCAGGGCAGACAGGACGAAGTCGCAGATGAGCCAAGAAGCGGTCGCGGTGGCGACGAGCCAAGCGATGACGACAGCGATCAGCATCACCGGGATGCCGAGGAAGATGATCCGGAGGGCGCCAAGGGAATGTGCGCGTACAACCTGGGCGAGAAGCCAGACTTGGGCGATGAAGCGAATGAACAGCAGTCCGCCGACCAGGAGGAAGCTGAAGGAGAGTATGGAGTATCGAGTATTGAGTATGGCAAGGAGGAGGCTGGACCAGGCGAGCGTGGCGAGGTCGGCGGTGAGATGGTTCAGTAACACGGCCCGGGCGGTGGCTTTCCAGCCACCGGAAGCTCCGCCAGTGACGAGCAGACCGAGGTGAATGACGCCGAAGGCGCCGAGGGCGAAGCACGCCGGCAGCAGGAGCGTGAGGACCAGCGCCCAAGTCGTCATGAAGGTCTCCCCGGCCAGCGCATAGGGTCCGACGTACTGGTTAATAATCTGGATCACGGGCTGGGCTAACCACCCCATCCACTCCTGAGGAATCGCACCTAAGGCGTGTTCCTTGGCGACGTCTGCGCCCAGCTTGATCGCCCGCGCCAGCGGATCGTGGCTGAGGAGGAGGCGGAGGTTCAAGAGCCACGTAGCCGGCAAGGCCGCGGCGAAAATCCATAGAGGCACAGAAGCGGCGTTAGCTGGCCGGTTGACAAGTTGACCCGTTGACATGGGAGGGAGGAGGCAGATTAGAGGCCCGGAGGCACAGAGGCTCGGCGGATCAGAAGAGTCGGCGCTAGCTGGCCCGTTGACAAGTTGGCATGTGGACGCGCCGACAGCGCGAGTGGGCATGCTGGCATGGTGACACGTGGTCAAGGGAGGTAAGTGATTCGCAAAGGTGGAGGCAGGGGCCGCCGCAGGGCGGCCGAAGGTAGGGGCACGATTCATCGTGCACTCCTCATGCGGAGGGCGCGGCGAAGCCACGCCCCTACCATGGTTCGCCCTGCGGCGAACTTGTTTGGGTAGGCGGCGGACGGCTCGGAGAGCCGTCCCTACCCGAGACAGCTATGTCGTGACGCGGTCCCGACCCTGCCTGCGCGGCGGTGCCGCGAGGGGGCACGTGGGCATGGTGACACGGGGGCAAGGGAGCGAAATCAGCGCATTCATGCCTGAGAGATTCCCTAGGTTGCGGGGACAGGGATGGGGGCGAGGCTGAAGGCATGCACTTGGTGTATGTGGACGAGAGCGGGGATCCGGGAACCCGGGCCGGCTCGAGCAGGTTCTTCGTCCTCTGCGGACTATCCGTACACCATGCCGACTGGCATGAGGTGGTCCGCCACCTTGAAGAGCTGCGTGTTCGCCTGAACGAGCTGCACGGACTCTCGCCTCACGCTGAAATCCACGCCGCCGAATTCCTGGGCAGTTCACGCGACCATCTGGGCCTTAACCAACGCCAACGAATCCAATGCCTGCTGCACCTGCTGGGATTCCTTGCGCGGACAGAGAAGATCACGCCGCTACGGGTCTTTGTCGACAAGGCGACGGACGAACCGAATCCGCTGACGACAGCCTGGTCGGCCATGGCCATCCAAGCTACGGAGAAGATCGCAGCGGTCTCCCATGCGAGGTGCGAAGCCAAAGGGCTCATGATCATCAGTGATGACCTGCGCCCCTCGCCAGGCAGTCGGTGGATCGAACAAGCCATGCTGGCCGAACCTAGGCTGAAAGACCTCCTGCTGGATTTGCCGTTCGGCAGGGAATCGCACCAAAGCCACCTGCTTCAGCTCAGCGACCTGCTGAGCTTTCTGACCAAGCAGATGCTGATGCCCAATCACTTCTTCCGCGGACCGGCTGGCAAGGCGTTACTCCGACGCTATCATCGTCTCTGGAGCCCGGAAAAGGATAAGGGGCGCTGACGCGCCCCCTTGGAGGTATTTCCGCAGGCCTGCGCCTACTTCCAAACCTAAGCGAAATCATGGGCGTGACTGCGATGGTGGCAAGGCACATTTGACTCACGTTGGCATATGGACGCGCCGACGTCGCGAGGGGGGGCATGTGGGCATGGTGACACGGGGGAGTGAACGACGAGAGACTCGGAGGCCCAGAGGCTCAGAGGACCAGAATGGAGGCAGCACTAGCTGGCCGGTTGACAAGTTGGCAGGTGGGCAAGAGAGGCAGGGGCCGCCGCAGGGCGGCCGGAGGTAGGGGCACGATTCATCGTGCACTCCTCATGCGAAGGGCGCGGCGTAGCCACGCCCCACCCTGGGTTCGCCCTGCGGCGAACTTGTTTGGGTAGGGCGGTGATTGCCATCGCCGCCGTTCGAAGCCGGCGGAAGGAGGTCGCCGGGTCTTAGCGGAGACCGAATGACCTATCACGTGCGTCGACGAACGGACGTGATGGCAATCACGTCCCTACCTGCGGGGTTAGGTAGGGCCGACCATCCTTGGTCGGCCGCGGTCGAGCAGGGATGCTCGACCCTACCTCGAGGCAGGCCATATCGTGACGCGGTCCCGACCCTGCCCGGCGCGGCGGGCGGCGAGGATGACGCCGAGTTCCAAAGCCAAGCCTGACCAGGTGGCGAGCGATGCCAGCGCAAACACAGGGAAGACGGGCTGCGGATGACCAGCCAACTGATGCCACATGGACTGCAACATCGCGCAGAGGCCGACGGTGATCAGCCAGATGGCCAGGCACTTCATGGTCGGGCGGGGATTCTCCAGCAGGGCCCAGGCGGCGAACATGAACACGCCCATCAGGGCGAAGCAGCCCAAGAGCGCCGGCCACGGCATAGCGTGATGCGTGAAGGCGATCATGGTCGTGCCGGCGAACGCCAAGGAAGAGCAGACGAGAAGGCTACGGCGTAAGGTCGGGTTCATGCAGGCGAGCGTAGCCTACCCTGCCCGACCGCAAAGCCGAACGCCGGAATGGCCGAAATCAGATGTCGCACGAATGGGCGGGCGCGGCCTCCGGCCGCGAGGGGGCATGCTGGCATGGTGACACGGGGGAGTGAACGACGAGAGGCTCGGAGGCCCAGAGGCTCAGAGGACCAGAATGGAGGCAACACTAGCTGGCCGGTTGACAAGTTGGCAGGTGGGCAAGAGAGGCAGGGGCCGCCGCAGGGCGGCCGAAGGTAGGGGCACGATTCATCGTGCACTCCTCATGCGGAGGGCGCGGCGAAGCCACGCCCCTACCATGGTTCGCCCTGCGGCGAACTTGTTTGGGTAGGCGGCGGACGGCTCGGAGAGCCGTCCCTACCCGAGGCAGCTATGTCGTGACGCGCTCCCGACCCTGCCAACGAAAGGAGCCCGGCCGAATCGGCCGGGCTCCGGGGCAAGAAGCGATCCTTGGGGCTTAGAAGCTGTAGCCGCCGGAGAGGCCGAAGCTATTGCCGCCGACGACCTTCGAGCGGAAGGCGTAGGAGACGGTGACGTCGATGTTCTTGGTGATGTCGTAGCGCAGCGAGGCCTTCACGACGTTGTCGTTCTTGATATACGCGTCGATGTTCGTGCCGGCGACACGGGTATGCACGCGGGCATAACCAAGCTCGCCTTCGAAGCCGTTACCAAGAGCCGCACGGTAGGAGACGCCGATCGAGGTCTCGTCGGCGACGCCGTAGGCGGTGAAGTCCGCGTTCTCCAGGTTGCCCTGGCCGTAGGTACCACGGACGATCAGGTCGCCGGGGCCGGCGTTGAAGACGACGCCGAGGCCGAAGCGGGAGAACTTGCCGTCCAGGCCTTCGTCCAAGCCCTTGCCGGTGACGTCGGAGTAGCTGCCGCCGATGAGGACATAGTCGCCGAGCTTGGCTTCGCCCGAGACGACGACGGACTTGAGGTACGTGTCGGTCTCGTAGCCGACGCCGAGGCGGTTATAGTTGAGGTCGTGCACCACGCCGTACGGGGCGGCGGCGGCGGAAGCGGCGACGAGGGTGAGGAGGAGGAGGATGGAGGTAGGTTTCATGGCGGGCGGATTCGATGCGTGGCAGACCGGCGGACGCACGCGCATTGCGTCGGACGGCCGAAATCAGATGTCGCACGAATGGGCGGGCGCGGCCTCCGGCCGCGAGGGGGCATGCTGGCATGGTGACACGTGGGCATGGGAGGCAGAGCCAGGTGCAAAGGTGGGGGCGGGCCGCCGCAGGGCGGCCGAAGGTAGGGGCACGATTCATCGTGCACTCCTCATGCGGAGGGCGCGGCGAAGCCACGCCCCTACCATGGTTCGCCCTGCGGCGAACTTGTTTGGGTAGGCGGCGGACGGCTCGGAGAGCCGTCCCTACCCGAGGCAGCTATGTCGTGACGCGGCCCCGACCCTACCTTCTAATCTATACTCGATACTCCATACTCTATACTCTACTACGTTCCTATGGCGACCGATCTGCAGGATTTCCATTACATGTCCGTGCTGCGTCAGCTGGAGATCGAAGCCGGCGTGCTCAAGGGCGGACGTCGTGAGAGCGCCGATCGCAAGAAGGTCAGCCGCCTGATGAAGGTCTTCGGGGCGATCCGCGAGCTGGCCCGCCGCAACTTCGATGAGGGCGAGAACATCGCCAAGGGACTGCAGCTCTCGAAGGACGAACAGGTGGAGACGGAGAAGGCGATCGTGGCCAACCTCCGTCGCCTGACCGAAGACCGTGAGCCGACCAACGAAAGCCGCGTGGTCGCCGGCGAGTGGCCGCCGCTCATCCCGGTCAGCCGCATGGTCGAACGCTTCACGGCGATCGCCATCGGCCTGCATGCCGAGAACCCCCGCGTACCGTTCACGACGAATCTTGCCGCAGCCTTCGAAGAGGCGGTCGTGCCGGCCCTGGCCTGGAGCCTGATGATCCGCCTCTACGGTCTGCCGGAAGAACTCCGGAACGCGACCCAAGCGAAGCTCGTGACCCGCCTGACCGACGAACGCGCCCCCTCCGAGATCGAAGTCCGCCTCGAAGGCGAAGCCTACCGCAAGGTGGCCTTCCCTGAGCTGCGCCTCGTCGAGGCGTGGTTCCGCCTCTTCGCCCCGGGCAAGCTCTGCGCCCTGCCGGCCGAAGAAAGCCGCCGCCTGCGCGGACGTCTCTCCGCCCTCCTCCAGAAACCGCTCGGCGAACTCGACACCCTGCTCTGGCAGCAGCTCGGCTCGCTATATGTCGCTACCCTCGCCGGCTCCGAACGCGCCCGTACCGTGGCCAAGGCTTCGGGCCACGCGGCGTTCCTCCGCGAACGCCTCGCGATGTTCGACGCCGCCATGCGCGACGAGATGCAGGACTTCCGGCTCCGCACCGAACAGCGGCTAGACGACGCCGTGAAGCAACCGTTCGCCTGCGAGCAGGAATCGCCGGACGACCGGACGAAGGCCGGCCTGGAAGCCTGCGGCGCGGCTTTCTGGCTGGCACGCGCCTGCTTCGGCAAGCACGGCCTCCCGCACCAGGACGAAGCCTCCCATCGCGTCGTGCTGCTCCTGCTCCGCGCCGCCGAGATGCTGCGCGACGAGCCGGACCGCGCCAGCGCCTGCCTGCGCTTCGCCGCCGGCTTCGCGACGAACCCCCGCTATACCCGCTCATCTGTGGTCATCATCGCCCAGGAGAAGCTGATCGAGAAATACGCCACGGGCTTCCGCCCGCGCCAGGCGCTCGTCGAACAGTTCCGCGGCCGCCTCGCCTGGCAGCAGTGGCAGTCCGGCGACAAGCAGGCCAAGGCACGTGCCTTGGACCATTACGCCAAGGCGCTGCAGCTGCATGACAAGGGCGGCGACGGCCTGGACGCCGAAGGGCCCATCCACTTCTTCCCGGAACTCGTGGTCCTGCTCATGCTGGCCGAAGACCGTGGCGAGCGGGAGAAGTCGACCCTCGAGGCGGTGGACTTCATCACCCAACGCAACTACGGCATCTACTTCGACCTCCAAAGGGAGTCTGACCTCCTGCATGCGGGGATGGAAGAATACCAGGACGTCCGGAGTCAGCTGACGAAGGCCCGGCTCGAGGCGGCCAAGCAGAACGCCCAGCAGAAGAAAGCGGCGGCCGCCACGGCCGCCGAGAAGGCCGCGGCCGAAAAAGCCGCCGAGGAACTCGAGCGCAGCCAGACCGTCGATGAGAACCTGGCTTCGAACTGGGAAAGCCTCACGCAATATTCCGACCCGAAGAAGTACCGAGCCCTGCTCCGCGAGCTGATGGGCGAGTGAGCCCGAGGGGTGGGGACGAAAAGCGTGGGACGCATCCCAAGGCCTATTGACTGGGCCTTGCGACGCCGATGATCCTGAACGGGTGACGGTAAAATGATCGCGACGGGCCGCCGGCGACCACGTCGCACGAATGCGTCATAAAGAGGCTTCCGCCCAATAGCATCGCAGGCGGCAGGGCGGGAAAGCGTGCGAAAAACGCCAGGCGCGCTCGTCGTCGCAAGGCAGTCAGGGAGCCCTATCTATGCCATGACTCACCTCAAAAACACCTACGGCCTCAAGGCCATCCCGTCCGAAAAGATCCTGCGCGACTTCCATGCCGTGCGCGGCATGCGCTTCCGCGGGCCGATCGACATCCCGCCCGAAGACATCCCGGTCCTCGCGGCGATCTCGCTCAACCGCAAGCATGACCCCAAGGCCTGGAAGAACGCCCGCATCAACACGGACGTCACGCCGGTCTTCGCCGTCATCGCCGCCCAGATGGGCTACGACCTCCCCTCGCTGCTCGAAGGCAAGGGCGAGACCGGCAAGCCCGACGACTCCTGGACGGTCTACGCCGACGAGGGCAAGGCGCCGATGCTGATCCGTTGGACGATCGGCAAGGCCCAGCTACTGATGTCCATCGGCATCCTCGGCACGGAGGCCTTCTTCGCCCTCCGGCCCATGCTCGAGATCTGCCTGCTGGCCGACCGCAAGGCCGTCCCGCACCTCCCGGGTATCAACGAAGCCCTGCGTCGCATCGAACAGATCATCGAGCCCGAGGAGTCCGTCGACGTGAGCGAAGGCAACGTGGTCAAGCGCGTGCTCACGGTGGGAGATTCCGGCACGGACTTCTCCGTCTCCTGTGTCTTCCGGGCGGAGGCGACGAAAGGCCTGACCGAGATCCGCGCGAGCGACTATGCCGAGCTGGCCAACTCGACCAACATCATCGTCGAGGAGGCCCACGAGCAGCGCGGTTTCGCCGGCGACCTGCTGGTGGACGAGCTGAAGATCTCCGCGCGCGAACCGAAGTTCTTCCGCTTCCATTACGAGGCGGGTCGCCCGGTGCCGCCCGACACCCTGAAACTCATCCACCACATGAGCGTCCGGAACGTGCGCGAATCGATGGACAGCGTGTTCTGGTCGTACCTCCAGGACCAGCGCGACGTCGCCGGCGATGAGACGGGCGGCACCCTGCGCCAGGAAGAGACGCCGAGCATCGACGGCGAACTGGCGGAGCGCCGCCTCCGGCTCGAGCTGAACGCCATGGAACTGAGCGGCCACGGCCGCCATGGCCGGCGCCGCGGCCGCTTCCACGTGCCTTTCGTCGGCGATGCGTTTCCGTTCAACTGGCCGACGGTCGGCATGGAGTTCGAGCACTGCCCCGCCAGCGTGCTCCGGGGCACCGGCCCGGACCTCAAGATGTCCGGCGGTGACGTCACGACCTCGTGGGACCTCCTGGACCTGATGCAAGAAGCCCTCTGTAGGATACCCAAGGAGTTCCCGGCGGCTCGCGCCCGTCAGTCGGAGATCAAGCTCCTGGCGACGATCGAAGCCCCGGTGATGGCCGAGCAGTACCGGGACACCGCGCCGGTTGGCCGCAAGTACGTCGCCCTCACCAATCCGTTCTACGCGGTGCACCGCGGCCTCCCCGTCCGGGTCGACCGCAGCGTGTCGGTCTGGCGCGCCGGCGACCGGGAAGCGCTGGCGGCGGATTTCTTCTACGCGCCGGAGAGCCGGGATCTGCACGTCGCGAATCTGTATCGCGTCAAGGTGCCGAAGGCGTAGCGCGGCGGAGCCGCGAGCGGGCACGTGGGCAAGGTGACACGCGGGCAAGGAGCGTCGCATGTGAAGGTGCAAAGGTGGCGACCGCGGGCTCAAAGGGAGACCGGGATAAGTTAATAGGCCGGGGGCCGGGGGATAAATCCCTCGGTCCCAGGCCTTTTTTGTTTTCAAGGTAGGGCCGACCATCCTTGGGCGGCCGATGGTAGGGGCGTGGCTTCGCCGCGCCCTCCAAGGAAGGAGGGCACGATGAATCGTGCCCCTACCTGGGTTCGCCCTGCGGCGAACATGTTTGGTAGGGCCGACCATCCTTGGTCGGCCGCGGTCGAGCAGGGATGCTCGACCCTACCCTGCGCGGCGGAGCCGCGAGCGGTTAGCGGTAAGCGGAAGGCGGTTGGGCGTGCAAAGAGACAGAGGAGGCAATGTCACGGCATACTGACCTAGGGCGGCCGAGCAAAGATGGTCGTCCCTACCTGCGAAGGCGGGTTTACTTCTTCTTTTTGCCGCCGCCTTGGCCGCCTTTGCCACCGCCGCCGCGCTGTTCCTTGGCGTTGGGGTCGTAGGCTTCGTTCTTCTTGTCCGCAAGGAAAGCTCCGGTGTCCTTCTGCCAGGCGAGGAGGAGTATCTTGAGTTCCTCGACCTTGGCGGGTTCGGCCTTGGCGAGGTCGTGCTCTTCGCTGGGATCCTTCTTCACGTTGTAGAGCTCGAAGGTGGGTCCGGCGAATTTCTGGATGAGCTTGTAGTCGCCCGCGCGCAGGAGGCTCATGGGCTCGCCCTTGCCGATGTAACACGGGAAGTGCCAGTAGATGGCGTTGCGGTTCAGGGCGGCGCCGGTCTTGAGCTGCTTGAGGAGGCTCACGCCGTCGGTGGGCTGATCCTTCGGCAGCGGCAGGCCGGCGGCTTCGAGGATGGTCGGCATGAAGTCCATGCTGGCGACGGGCTCGTCATACGTCTTGCCGGCGGGGATGACGCCGGGCCAGGAGACGGCGCCGGGCACGCGGATGCCGCCTTCGTAAAGGAGGCCCTTGCTGCCACGGAGCGGGTTCACGACGTAAGGCAGGCCGCCGTTGTCGGACGTGAAGATGACAAGGGTGTCCTTGGTGAGGCCAAGGGTCTCGAGCTTGGCCATGATCCGTCCGATGCTGGTGTCGACGGCTTCGACGGTGGCGGCGTATTCGGGAGTAATACCCTTATCGAGGCCGGTGGGAGGCTTGGCCTTATACTTCGCGACCAGCGCTGGCTTGGGGTCGAAGGGCTCGTGCACGGAGTGCTCGGCGTAGTAGAGGAAGAACGGCTTCGATTTGTTCTTATCGATCCAGGACAGGGCTTCGTCGCAGAGCGCGTCGGAGAGGTAGCGGCCCTTGCCGTCCATGTAGGCATCCTTCTCGAAGTTCACGTCATCGGGGCGCTTGTAGACCTCGAAACCGCGGCCGGTCGGCGAACCGGGCGAGCCGTTACGGCCACGGCCGATATTCCACATCCCGATGAGCGCGGTGGCGTAGCCGCCGGACTTCAGGACGTCGGCGACGGTCTTGGTCTGGGGCGGGAGCTCGTCATTACCCTTGGTGGACATCACCTTCATGTGGGGCTGGCCCGGGGCGTAACGGTCGTCGACGACGGTGTAGACGCCGTGGCGCGGGGTGTATTGGCCGGTGAGCAGGCAAGCGCGGGTGGGCGCGCAGTTCGGAGCGCTCGCGTAGCACTGCGAGAACACCGCACCGGACTTGGCGATCTTGTCGATGTTCGGGGTGCTGATGTATTTGTTCCCGACGAAGCCCACGTCGCGATAGCCCATGTCATCGATGAGGATGAGGAGGATGTTGGGTTGCTTCGCGCCGAAGCACGAAGGCTCGAGAAGACACAGGGCCA
This sequence comes from Coraliomargarita sp., assembly GCA_024638885.1. Lineage (GTDB taxonomy): Bacteria > Verrucomicrobiota > Verrucomicrobiia > Opitutales > UBA953 > UBA953. The sequence goes on from JAHEJL010000001.1 coordinate 332,206, forward strand.
GGGCTAGGAGAACGGAGAGTATGGAGTTTCGAGTATGGAATTTAGGAAGAGGCATGGGGGAATTGCGTGTAAGCTGGACCCAACTCAAAGGGGGCAGCATAGGGAAACCGGATAATTGGCTGGGGTCATAGGTCCGAAGCATTAATCCCGGTTTCCGGTCTTCCTTTGAGTGGTTCATTCGTTTCCAGTGGCGGAGGTGGATGAGCAATTAGGTCGCCGCAGGGCGGCCGAAGGTAGGGGCGTGGCTTCGCCGCGCCCTCCGCAAAAGGAGTGCACGATGAATCGTGCCCCTACCTGGGTTCGCCCTGCGGCGAACAAAGACATGGTCCTCGGTGCAGTCATCGGTGCAGTCCTCTACGCTTAGGTAGTCCTCGCCTTCACCTCATACGCATGCGCGATCATGCCGTGCTTGGTGTCGGGGGTTTCGTCCTTGGGGAGGAAGCAGCGGACGTATTCGACCTTGGCGGACGCCGGGGTGACGGTGACGCGCACGTAGCCGGAGCTGGGGAGCTTCTTGCCCGACTGGTAACGGTCTTCGTTGTAGGCGATGTAGCCGTGGTCGGAAGGCATCGGGAGTTCCTGGTAGATGATGCCGTCCTTTTCCTGCTGGCAGTAGAGGTGGTCGTGGCCCTGGAAGAAGACGCTGACCTTGTGCTTCACCATCAGCTGATGGATCGGGAGCTCCCAGCCCGGGCGCTTCTCCTTGAAGGAGCCTTCGCCCTTCTTGCCCTGGCCGCCCCACTCGTAGAGATCGGCCTCGTCGACGCCGCCGCGGCCGGAACCGAGCACGTGGTGGGCGAAGACGAACTTGTGCTTCGCCTTGCTGGTCTCGAGGGTCTTCTTGAGCCACTTGTATTGGGCGTCGCCGATGGTGATGCCCCACCAATCGCGGTTCTTCTTGTCGGCGCCCTTCTCTTCCTTGCCGTTCTTGCCGCCGAAGCCGCTGTCGACGAGCGCCGGCGAGTGCCAGTAGTTGTCGAGGAGGACGAAGAGCGCGTCGCCCCAGGTCCACGAGGTATAGCTCTTCAGCGGGCCGATCTCCTTGAACGGCTCCGTCGGGCCGGAGTAGATGCCTTCGGTTCCGACAGTCGGGTAGAGCGAGTTGCGAGCCTTCTGCACGCCGACCGCGACGTCGTGGCGTTCGTCCTTCTGCGCGAAGTTGAAGAGCGAACCCTGCTCGTGGTTGCCGTTCATCAGGAAGACCTGGCCGACCGAGCCGACGAGGCCGAGGAACGGACGCTGCAGGAGATACGGAATCTGGCAGTTGGCCTCGTTGATCGTGCGGACGCGTTCGATCGAGAAGTCGTCGCCGATGCAGATATGGAAGTCCGGCTTGTCGGCCGCGGCCGTGACAAGCGTACGGGAATAGAGATCGGGGTGGCTCGACTGGGCGCGCTCCGGATGGGAGTCGCCCTGGATGGTGAAGACGAAGGACGACCCCGGGGCGCGCTGCGTGGCGAAGCGGGCTTCGGCGCGCTGGGTGTAGTTGCCGGCGCCGGGCTTACGGTAATTCAGTCGGTAGAAATATTCCGTGTTCGGGGACAGGCCATCGATGACGATCTCCGTGGCCTTGCCGGCGGGGAGCGGGGTCACCGTGGTCTTGCGGGTGTAGCGACCCTTGGCCGTGCCGATTTCCAAGAACGCTTCGAGCGTGGAAGCGGGAAGCAGGCTCGCCGTGATGGCTTTGTCGGTCGCGCGGCCGAAGATCAGCGAGACCTTGGCGAATTCGGCGAGCGATTCCGGCAGGACGTATTCACCCTGGAACGCCGGGCCACGGGCCTTCGAGGTATCATCGCCGCCACCGCCGCCCTTGCCGCCTTTGCCGCCACCCTTCCCTTTCTTCTCCTGGGCGGAGACGGACGGCAGGAGCGTCCAGCCGAAGGTCGCGGCCATGAGGCCGATGAACTGACGACGCACCACCTGGCCGAAGGCCGGACGATAGAACGGGTTGGGTTTTCCGACGGCGGGGTCTTCGGCGCTCATGGGGTGAAGTTATGAAAATGGAACGCCGAGCGGGAGCAGAAGTTGCTGCGGCGAGGAGACTAAATTTTCGGGAAAAATTAGGGCTTAATGGAGGGTTAAGGTTGGCGCGGCGAAGACGCACGAACCTTAAGCGGAGTATAGAGTATTGAGTATGGAGTATCGGGGAGGGTTTGGCCGCCGCAGGGCGGCCAGAGGGTGGGGCGTGGCTACGCCGCGCCCTCCAAGGAAGGAGTGCACGATGAATCGTGCCCCTACCTAGGTTCGCCCTGCGGCGAACTTGTTTGGGGCTTAGCGGAGACCGAAGGACGAATGACGTGCGTCGGCGAACGGACGTGATGGCAATCACGTCCCTACCTAAGAAGGCGTGGCAGCGGCCGACCAAGGATGGTCGTCCCTACCCGGGACAGACTAGGGCAGCACCGGAGACTGGATGATTTGCTGGGGATAGATGTCCGCAGCATTCATCCCGGTTTCCGGTCTCCATTGGTGATGGGCATCGGCGTACCTTGACACCAGCCCGGGGTCGGGCAGAGTGAGTGCATGTCTTTAAGACTACGAATACACCGACCGAGGTGCCCCAGCGTCCGCTGAGGCCAAGGGAGTATTCGCGCTTAAACAAAAGGCCTCCGGGCCGCTCCTTTCCCCTCCCGGGGATCATCCGCGCTCTCCGACGCAGGCGTGCCGCCGTCGCGAGGTTCTGCCGCACGCACCACTCATTCCTTACGTGAAAGCCAATCATTCCAACGAGGCCATCGTCGCCCTCCTCCAGCAGCTCGTCGTCCAGAACGACGACCTCGCCAGGGAAGTCGCGTCGCTCAAGGCCCAGCTCAAGCTCCTTGAGCATAAGCTTGATACCATCGCCGAAGAAGCGGGCATGATCTGAGCGCGGGCCAAAGCGCGCGAGGGGAGCTGCTGGCATGGGGGAACTGCTGCGAAGCAGGGCCGTTTTCGGGTGGCGGGTGGCAGCCTCAGGTGGCGGGTGGCGGGATTTAAATTTCCTGCCACCTGAACCCCGGGGCCGCCACCTGCCACCCGAAACAAAATGGCCGCAGGTAGTGTTCCGGCTTCCGTTCTCCCTTGGTTAACATGGTAGGGCCGACCATCCTTGGTCGGCCGCGGTCGAGCAGGGATGCTCGACCCTACCTTAAGAAAGGCGGACGGCTCGGAGAGCCGTCCCTACCCTTAAGAAAGCTTCTTCAATTCGCCGGTGCTGTCGCCGAGCTGGACATCGCGGATGTCCATGCGGTTGAGCATGCTGACCCAGAGGTTATTGATCGGGGTCTCCTTCGAGTAGACGATATGGCGGCCCTGCTTGAGCGTGCCGCAACCGCCGCCGGCCAGGAGGACCGGGAGGTCGTCGTGGTTATGACGGTCGCCGTCGCCGTTGCCGGAGCCGTAGACAATCATCGAGTGGTCGAGCAACGTACCGTCGCCTTCCTTCACGGACTTCAGGCGCTCGAGGAGGTAGGCCAGCTGCGTGGCGTGGAAGACATTGATGTCTTGGATCTTCGACAGCTTCACCGGGTCGTGGCCGTGGTGGGAGATGCTATGGTGGCCGTCGCGCACGCCGATGAACGGGTACGAGCGGTTGCTGCCTTCGTTGGCCAGGACGAACGTCGCGATGCGCGTGGTGTCGGTCTGGAACGCCAGGACCATCAGATCGGCGAGGAGGCGGAGGTGTTCGGCGTAGCTTTCCGGGATGCCCTTGGGCGGCAGCACGCCGACCGGGAGCTTGGACTGGGAGTCCGTGCCGGACTTCGCGATGCGGAGCTCCATCTCGCGCACGGCGGTGAAGTATTCGTCGAGCTTGCGCTGGTCGTCGGCGCCGAGGCGCCCGTTGAGTTCGCGGTAGTCTTCGCGGACCGCGTCGAGGACCGACTTACGCTGCGCGTCGCGGCGCTGGCGTTCGACGTCGGAACCCGCGCCGAAGAGGCGTTCGAAGATGAGCTTCGGGTTCACTTCCTTCGGCATCGGCTGCGTGGCCGAGCGCCAGGAGATGTTGGACTGGTAGATGCAGGAGTAGCCCGAGTCGCAGCCGCCGGCCAGCTTGCTGGCTTCGGTGCCGATCTCGAGGGAGGCGAGACGCGTGCGGTCGCCGATGCGGGAGGCCGCGAGCTGGTCGGCCGAGATGCCGGCGCGGATGTTGGCGCCGTCGGTCTTGCGGGGCTGGGCGCCCGTGAGGAAGGCGGACATCGCGCGCGCGTGGTCGCCACCGCCGTCGCCGTGGGAGCGGGCCTTGTCGGCCGCGAGGCCAGTGAGGACGGAAAAGTTATTCCGGACGTTGGCGAGCGGGGCGAGGATCGGCGGCAGCTTGGAAGGCAGCGCGCCTTCGGCGCCGACGCGCCAGCCGTCCATGTTCACGCCGTTCGGGACGTAAAGGAACGCCATGCGGTTCGGCGCGGCGTGCTTGACGGGCGTGTTGCCCGCGGCCCAGGAGGTCTGGAGACCCATCGCCTCGAGCCACGGCAGGGCCATGACGGCGCCGAGGCCCTTGAGCACCGTCCGGCGGGGAATGAGGTCGGTCTTCATGGCGGGGAGATTACTTCTTAGCAGGGTTAGACCCCGATTCAATCTGGGATGTTCCGCGACGGAGGCGGAAAGGGTCGCTCATCACGACGCCCAGGACGAGGGAGGAGAAGCGGTTGCCCGACTTCATCGCCGATTCCGTGATCTTATCGATCGCCGGGCCGTCGTAGTAGTCGAGCCCGCGGCCGAGGCCGTAGGTGAGGAGCTTCGTGGAAAGGTTGCGGACGACCTTCTCGCCGTCCTTGCGGAGGACCTGCTTCAGCTCGCCCACGCCGGCGAAGGTGCGGCCGTCGGAGAGCTTGCCCGCGGGGTCGATCGGCTGCCCTTCGTCCATCGTGCGGGGGAGGCCCACGCCGTCGAACTTCTCGAACGCGAAGCCGATGGCGTCCATGCGCGAGTGGCAGGACGAGCAGGCCGGGTCGGAGCGGTGCTGCTCCATGCGCTGGCGGAGGTTGCCCTTGAGCTGCTGGCCCTCGAGGGTCGGGACGGAAGGCGGCGCGGGCGGCGGCGGCGTGCCGAGGATCTGCTCGAGGATCCACTTGCCGCGCTTGACCGGCGAGGTGCGCGTCGGGTTGGAGGTAGCCGTCAGGATCGAGGCGTGCGTGAGGATGCCGCCGCGTTCACCCTTCGGCAGCTTCACGCGAACGAACTCGCCGCGGTCGCGGCCGCGCGGGAACTCAGCGTTGAGACCGTAGAAGGCGGCGAGCTGGCGGTCGACGTAGGTGAAGTCGCCGTCGAGGAAGTCGAGCACGTCGCGGTCTTCGCGGACCACCTCGGCGAAGAAGAGTTCGGTCTCCTTCATCATCGAGGTCCGGACGCCTTCGCTGAACTTCGGGTAGAGGGACGGGTCGGGCGAGACCGTGGTGAGCTGGCGGAGCTGCAGCCACTGCAGGCCGAAGCCCTGCGTCAGGTATTGCGCGCGCGGGTCCTTGAGGAGGCGGCGGGCCTGGGCCTCGAGGTTGGCGGAGAGCTTGCCGGCGTAGGCGAGCTGGAAGAGCTCGTCGTCGGGCATCGAGCCCCAGAGGAAGTAGCTGAGGCGCGAAGCCAGGGCGAATTCGCCGATCGGGTGGGCGTCGCGCTCGGTCGGCTTCTCGTCCTGTTCGGCGCGGAAGATGAACTTCGGCGAAGCGAGCACCACGGCGATCATCGCCTGCGCGCCGGCTTCCCATTTGCCGCTGGCCTGTTCGGCGTCGAGGAAGACCTTCGCGTAGCGGGCGAGTTCGGCGCCCGTGGCCGGACGGCGGAAGGCGCGGCTCACGAACCAGTTCGCGACGATCTTCGCGCGCGGTTCGCCGGTCTTGTCGGCGATGACGGGGGCCAGGCGGCGCTGGAGTTCGGTGCGCGTGTCGGTCGGGCCGAGCAGGCGGAGGCGGAGGCCGGAGAGCGTGCGGGCGTTGCCGGGGATCTTCGCGGGCGGGTTGAGCCACTTCAGCGTGAACTCATGCTTCCCCTTCTTCAGCGTCACCTTCGCTTCGGCGACCTCGGACTTCTTGATCGCCTTGAACTGGTAGTTGCCGACTTCGACGCCGTCGACGAGGAAGGCCACCTTCGCGGTCGGATCGCCGGGCGAGCCCGTGGAGCGGAGGCTGACCGAGATGATGTAGTCGCCGTCGCGCGGGGCTTCCATCGGGCCCGTGAGGTACGGGGCCGGGTCGAAGAAACGCTGCTGCTGTTCGCGGCGGCCCTTCGGGAGCATCTCGATCATCGCGAGGCCCGTGCCGTCGAGTTCGTTGGGCGCGCTCGGCATCGCCTTGGCGGCGATCTGCTCGCCGACGGAAAGGAAGCGCTCGAGGTGGACCGGCGAGAACGTCAGCACGTCGCCGATGTTGTCGAAGCCGTAGCCCGTGTCGTCGGCCGGGAAGTCGGCGGAGAAGTTCTCGTCCAGGAAGCAGAGGTCGCGGATCGTGTTGTTGAACTCCAGACGGTTGAGGCGGCGGATGGTCACGTCGCCCGGATCCGGCTTCGCCTTGGCGATGGCGCCGGCGAGGAGCTTATGGACGGAAGTCTGGAGGTGCTCGATCTCGGCGGGGGTCGGGCGGACCTTCTTCTTCACCGGAGGCATCTCGCCCGAGACCACCTGGCTGACCACTTCGCGCCAGATGCGCTGGTCCTTGAAGAAGCGGGAGTCGTCCTTGAAGCCCTCGAGGTTCAGGTGGCCCTTGGCCTGCTCGGCGTCGTGGCAGTCGGTGCAGTACTTGTTCAGGAAAGGCACGATGTCCTTCTGGAAGTCCTGGGCGGAGGCGACCGGGAGGGAGGCACAGGCGGCCACCCCGAGCATCGCGATGATCGGGGAAAGCCAGGCCGCGCGAGGGGTCGGGAGCTGCATCCGTCTCTTAAACATAGCGGGAGGGTATTGGTTGCAAACGAAAGGGAGAAATCGTCAAAAACCTGTCAAAAACTCGTAAAATGCCTAAATCGCTCCCTATTAATTGATTAGATGTGATTATTCGGGCATTTCATGAGGTTTAAATGCCGTCCCTAGGGTAAAAAGCGGGTGTTTTGGGCATTATTCCTCGATTACGGGCACGGGGGCCCCAAGATGCCGGATGAAGTTAGCAACCTAACCCCTTGCTTGGTGTTTCAGAGATACCCCACCCCCTTTATATAGAAGAAGATGCGTCCCCTGCCCCGCCTCCCCCTCGCCTTGCTGGCCACCGCCTGCCTCGGCCTTGGCACCGCCTCGGCGGTCGATCTCGAAGGCCTCGTCAAGAATTCGCCGTTCGGCGGCACCGGCGCGCCGGCCGGTCCGGGCGTCGCCCCGAGCACCCTCGAGTTCCGCGGCATGTACGCGGAAGGCGGCGTGAATTACTACAGCATCTATAACACCCAGACCAAGCAGTCGAGCTGGGTGGCCGAAGGCGAAGCGCCTTCGACGAACGTCCCGGTCGTCGTGAAGGGCTTCGATGCCGCGAACGAGACCCTGATGGTGGACAACGGCGGACAGCCGCAGCAGATGGCGCTGCACCAGGCCGTCGTCGTCGCCTACCGCGGGCCCAGCCCCGCGCAGCTCGCCGCCGTCTCGACCGCCGTGCCCGCCGCCGCCGGCGCCGCCGGTGTTCCCGCCGCGGGCGGTCCGACCAATCTCACCCCTGAGCAGATCGAAGCCTTCCGCGCGCAGATGCGCGAGCGCTTCGGCAAGGGCCGCGGCGGCGACAACGGCACCGATGCCGGCAACGGCCGCCAGCGCGGCGGCGAAGCGGCCACGACCAAGGGCGCGGCCCCCGCGACCACCAAGACCACCAAGACCCCGAAGGTCCGCTGAGCGCTTTCCTTTCCTCCATGACCACCGTCCAAAAGACCACCGCCCGCCGCCTCCGCAAGGGCTTCACCCTGCTCGAGATCCTGATCGCCGTCGCGATCGTCGGCATGCTCGTCGGCCTCGCCGTCACCAACACCGACAAGATCCTCGGCCAGAGCCAGGAAGGCGTCGCCAAGCTCTTCGTCAACGAGTCGCTCAAGACCTCGCTCGTCCGCTACCGCATCGACATGGGCGACTACCCTTCCACCGAGGAAGGCATCAAGGCCCTCATCGTCGCCCCGGAAGGCAAGGCCGACAAGTGGCGCGGTCCGTACATGGAAGCCAAGGGCGGCCGCACGCCGATCGACCCGTGGAACCAGGAATACCAGTACCGCTACCCCGGCACCAAGAACACCGAGAGCTACGACCTCTTCTCGATGGGCCGTGACAAGAAGCCGGACACCGAAGACGACATCGGCAACTGGTGAACCCGGCTCCGCAGCATCGATCCGGCAGTCCGGCGCGCCGCGGCTTCACCTTGCTGGAGACGCTGCTCGTCCTCGGCCTGATGAGCATGCTCGCGGCCGTGATGGTCGGCGGATCGGCGCAGCTGCTGAAGGGCACCGCGCGCTCGGACCCGGAGGACGCGCTGCTGGCGCTGATGCAGACCATCCGTCGCCAGGCCGTCGAGAAGGGTAAGGTCCTCGAGCTCGCCCCGACCGACAACGCGGACGAAGACGCGCCGGATTTCCTCTGGGGCGAAGAGAACGTCGACGAAGACCACCCGCGCACCGAGGAGAAGCTCCCCAAGGTCGAAGGCGTGAAGGTCAAGATCCTCGCGCCCGAGACCTCCGGCGCGATCCTCCTGGGCGGCGTGGCCACCGAGAAGGCCCTCGCCCGCATGCGCTTCTATCCGGACGGCACGTGCGACCGCGTGCGCCTGGACATCACCCGCAACGAGAACCGGACCGTCGTCCCGATCGATCCGCTGACCTGCGCGCCGCTGCCGGCCGCCGACGCCAAATGAGACGCCGCGGCTTCACGCTCATCGAGGTCCTCATGAGCCTCGCCATCTTCGCGCTCGCCGCCGTGAGCCTCGGCGCCGCGTATTCGAACGTCCTCATGGGCCGCCTCGCGCTCAAGCAGGACGAGCAGCGCCTCGACGACCTCGCCCGCTGCCGCGCCGCGCTCCTCGAGACCCCCGGCTTCGACGACGTCGAGACCGGCGGCGAGATCCACCTGCCCGGCGGCCGCACCGCGCGCTGGAAGGGCAAGATCGAGGCCACCGCCGTGAGCGACCTCTTCGCCGTGCAGCTGACCGCCGAGATCGAACCGACGAACGGCGGCGAAGCCGAGGAGTTCAACGAGACGCGCATGCTGCTGCGCCCGACGTGGTCGATCCCTTCGGACCGCCAGAAGATCCGCGACGAAGCGCGCCAGCGCCTCGAGAAGGAACGCGGCTACAAGGAGGCCGACGGCAATTCCAGCTTCATCAGCGCGCCCACGCGCGGCAAGAAACTCGTCCCCGGCCAGAACGGCGCCAAGGGCGGCAAGAACGGCCAGCCCGCCCAGCCGAACGGCAAGAACAACGCGCCCGCCAAGGGCCAGCCCGCCGCGCGCCCGGCGCCCAAGCGATGAGCCCGCTCCGCCCCCTGCGCCGCGGCTTCACGCTGCTCGAGATGCTCGTCTCGCTCGCCCTGCTCGGCGTGCTGATGGTCACGCTCAACACCTTCCTGTTCTCCATGAGCGAGCTCTGGGGCGGCGGCCGCGACCAGCGCCTGTTCGACCAGCACGCCCGGGCCGCGACTGCGCTCGTGCGCAACGCCTTCGAGCAGGCCACCTACGGGCCCAGCGCCTCGGGCGTCGCGCTCAAGGACGTGGATGACGGCGCGGGCACGACCAAGCCGCGCCTCAGCTTCCTGCTCGCCGACGCCGGCCGCCTGGCCGACTGGCCCGAAGCGCCGCTGCCGGACGTCGACTTCAACATGTTCGTCGAAGAAGGCCGCGGCCTCGTCTTCCAGTGGCAGTCGCGCCTCGAGATCGAACGCGACAAGACCGACAAGCACGAGACGGTCGTCAGCCCGTTCGTCGCGGCGATCCATTACGAATACTACGACGCCGACCTCAAGGAGTGGAAGATCGAGGACGAGCCCGTGAACGAGCCCGGCAGCACCGCCTGGAAGAAGCCCGTCCGCATCCACCTCCTGTTCGAGCGCGGCTCGCTCAAGTCCGAGAAGGTCATCAACCTCCCCATCAAGCGCTCCGGCGCCTCGACGCCATGAGCAAGCACCAGCGCCGCGGCTCGGTCATCATCGTCGTCCTCGTGCTCATCACGCTGGCCTCGCTGCTGCTCGCCCGGTTCATGGAGGACAACTCCCTCGAGCTCGCCATCGCCACGCGCGACGCCGACCGACGCCGCCTGCGGGCGGACGCGCAGTCCGAGCTCGAGCTCGCGCTGGCCGTCATCGCCGAGATCCGCTCGATCGACCTCAACAAGATCCACGCGCCCTCGCAGGGCTACGACGACCCGCACGCCTACGCCGGCTTCCCGCCGCGTGACGGCCTCGAGGTGAAGTTCGAGTACGAGGACGAGACCGCCAAGCTGCCGCTGAGCGTCCTGTCCAAGAACGACCTCATCCAGCTCCTCTACTCCCTCGGCATGGAACAGCGCGACGCCGAGCGCTGCGCCGACGCCATCGTGGCCTGGCAGAGCAAGTCGTACGAATCCATCGAGGAGGAGGCGACGGACGCCGCCTACCAGCGCAGCACGCTTTCGTTCCGCCCCGCGCGCCGCCCGATCCGCAGCTTCGAGGAGTTCCGTTCCATCGGCGTGGCCAAGGAACTGTTCTTCGACGAACTCGGCCGCCCGACCCCGATCTTCCTCGCCTTCAAGGACTGCGTCAGCCTCTACACCTTCCCGCAGGCCAACATCAACACCGCCTCGGACGCCGTGCTCCTCTCACAGGGCCTCGACGAACGCCAGGTGGCCCTGATCCGCGAGCGCCAGGCCGAGATCGGCAAGCGCATCGTCGGCACCCCGCCCTACTTCCGCGTCACCAGCGAGGTCCGCCAGCTCGTCGGCGGCGGCGTCAACATGGCCAAGTTCGACGACGAGGTCATCCTCATGTGGGTGCGCGTGACCGTGAAGGAAGGCCTGTCCAAGTGCCGGGTCAGCGCGCTCGTCGCCATCCGCGAGGACGTCGCCTATCCGTCGGCCGCGGCCAACCCGGACACCGACCCCAGCATCGGCCTGAGCCGGACCGGCACGACCGCGACGACCCCGCGGACAACGGGAACCTCGACACCTGTTCCGCGGTCGACTACGACGAACCCCTCCCCCTACCTCACCCCGGGAATCGAAGCGCCGGCCACCCTCGGCAAATCGACCATGAGCGGACGCGTCGCCAGCCGGACGATCGCCTATCCGTTCCAGATCCTCGCCTGGGAAGAAGACAACGGAGCCCCGCCCGCGCCCAAACCCCCTGCTGATTCCGACCCCGCCGCTCCCGCGGCTCCCGCCGAACCCAACGCCCCCCGGGCCACGAAGCCTCTCACCAAATGACCTCACCTCTCACGCGTCTCTTCAAGGATGCCAAGCCGCAGGAAGCCGCGATGCTCCCCGGTAACCGCTTCTTCGTGCGGCGCCTCGCCGTCGAGGGCGAAGACGTCCCCGGCCAGGTGAACCTCGCGCTCGAGGCCATCTCCCCCTTCCCGCTCGAGCAGATGCTCGTCGGCTTCGTCACGTCCGCGGACGGCAAGCAGGTGCTCGCCTACGCCGCGCATCGCCGCCGCTTCACCGCCGAAGAAAGCTTCGCGTGGCCGGAAGACTGCCAGGTCGTCCCGGAATTCCTCGCCCTCGTCGGGCACCGTCCCGCCGCCGACGGCATCGTCGTGCATCGCGGCGATGAACGCCTCACCGCGCTTGCCTGGAAGGCCGGCGAAGAACTGCCGGCCGCGATCGCCGTGGCCGAGCTCGCCGACGCCGACGAAGCCGGCCTCGCCCGCGAAGCCGCCGCCCGCGCGGACCTCGCGGCCGACGTGCCCGTCGAGACCCTGACCGGTCCGCTGTCCGGCCTGCTCGTCGAAGGCAACCTCGTGCTGAAGCGCGAAGACGGCGCCGCCTTCACCATCCCCAAGAAGGGCCTGGACGACTCCGACATCCGCGACAGCGACTTCCTCGCCGAGCGCCGCAAGAAGGAGCGCCTGAACCTCATCCTCTGGAACGCCGCGCGCCTCGGCGCCGCCGTGCTCGCCATCTCCCTGCTCCTCGACCTCGCCGGCCTCGTCGTCGGCATGCGCACGCGCGCGCTCGAAGCCGCGAACGACGCCCGCCGCCCGCTCGTCGAGGACATCGAAGCCTCGCAGGCCATCACCACCCGCATCCTCGAGCTCGGCGTGAAGCGCCTGCTCCCCATCGAGATGCTCGCGCTCGTGAACGAGAAGCGCCCCGCGACCGTCGAGTTCACCAACATCCACTGCGAGCTCAAGAAGCCCAAGGACAGCACGCTGACCAAGCCGATCATGACCGTGGACGCCAAGACGCCGAACGCGGGGGACATCTCCGACTTCCTCAAGGCCGTGCAGGCCATGCCGGAAGTCGAGGCCGTGACCAACAGCGAGCCGCGCGTGCGGGAGACCTCCACCACCTTCCGCCTCGAGATCACCTTCAAGCAGGCCGCGCTCCTCAAGGCCGCCGAGACCATCAAACAATGAAACATTTCTTCTTCAGCCTGAAACCCCGCGAGCGGCTCATGGCCCTCGCCGCGCTGCTCGTCGCCGCGACCCTGTGGTCGACCGGCGCCTGGGCCCGCGTCCGCGGCGGCTGGGACGCCTGGCGCACCCTCGAGGAGGACGCGCTCGTCCAGAAGTCGTGGCTCGCGAAGGAACGCGAGATCCGCACCGCCACCGCCGTGGCCGTGCAGGGCCTCGATTCCGGCCATGGCTATGACCAGGCCAAGCTCGTCGCCGAAGCCGTCAACGCCACCAAGGAAGCCGGCCTCAACGCCAACACCGAATCGCCCAAGACCAGCAAGGCCGGGAAGTTCGCGATCCACTCGCTCCAGATGAGCTGCCGCAAGGCGGACCTCGCGAGCGTGCTGCGCTTCTACGACAGCGTGAAGTCGCGCGCCCCGTATCTCGCCATCGGCCAGCTCTCCATGACGGCCGACCGCGGTTCCGCCGGCACCGTCACCTTCAAGGCCACGATCACCGCGCTCGAACTCCTCGGCGAACTGCCGGCCGGAGCGAAGGCGGCGGGCGAGCCGGAGGCGGGGAAGTAGACTAGAGGCTCCGTGGACCAGAGGCCCGGAGGCGCAGGGAGAGCAGGCTAGCTGGCGCGTTGACAAGTTGGCATGTGGGCAAGGGAGGCAGGGGCCGCCGCAGGGCGGCCGGAGGTAGGGGCGTGGCTACGCCGCGCCCTCCAAGCAAGGAGTGCACGATGAATCGTGCCCCCACCCTGGTTCGCCCTGCGGCGAACTCGTTTGGATAGGGCGGCGATCGAAGGACGTATGACGTGCGTCGGCGAACGGACGTGATGGCGAGCACGTCCCACCCTGCGAAGTCGTGGCCGCGTGACCGCGCTCAGAAGCGGAAGCTCGAGCTGACTTCGAAGACGGCGGCGACGATCGCGAAGGCGATGAAGGCGACGAACGAGAAAGCGGCGACGAGGACCGAAGCGGAGATGGTCTGCGAGATCGTGCCGAGCCAGCGGTCGAGCTCGGCGCGGTAGGAGCGCGAGATGTCGCGGAGGCCGGGCGCCAGGTTGCCGGTCTGTTCGGCGACGGCGACGCGGTCGAGGAGCAGGCGCGGGAAGTAGCCCGTGCGGGCGAGGGCCTTCGAAAGGCTGTCGCCTTCGAGCACGCGGTCGGTGGCTTCGCGGAGCTGCTGGCGGAGGGCGCGGTTCGGCGCGGTCTTCTCGGCGAGGCGGAGGGCCTCGGCGGTCGTGATGCCGTTCTCGAGGAGCACCGCGAGCGTGTGGCAGAAGTTGAGGACCGAGACGCGCATCACGAAGGAGCCGGCGAGGGGCACCTTGAGCAGGAGCGCGTCGGAGGCGATCTTGCCCTCCTCCGTCTTGCGCCAGCGGGCGACGCCGATGACGCCGAGGATGGCGGCGACCAGGACGATCGGGCCGACCACCACGAACACGCTGGCGAAGTTCATCAGCAGCTTGGTCGAGAGGGGCAGCTTGCCGCCGAGGGAGGTCAGGAGCGTCTGCAGGCGGGGCAGCAGGAAGAGGACGAAGAAGATGACGACGCCGATGGCGATGACGCAGATGAAGAGCGGGTAGGCCATCGCGCTGACCAGCTTGCGCTTGAATTCCTTCTGCTCGGTGAAGTGCGTGATCAGGCGCTCGAGGACGTCGCGGATGTTGCCCGTGGCCTCGCCGGCGGCGATGAGGTTGAGCGTCTGGCCGTCGAAGACCTTCGGGTAGGCGCCCATCGCGACGGAGAGGCTCTGGCCTTCGCCGAGCTTGCCCCAGATGCCGGCGCAGAGCGCGCGGAGGCGGGACTTCTGGAGGCGGAGGGCGAGGAGACGGAGCGCTTCGCCGGCGGACATGCCGGAGCGGACGAGGTCGGCCATCGCCTCGAGGAACGGCAGGCACTCGGCTTCGGTCGGCTCGAGGTCCTTGTCGGACGGGCCGCCTTCGCGGACGGCTTCCTTGGCGCGCACGGCGGCGCCGGCTTCCTCGACCTTGAGGGGCTTCAGGCCGCGGGCCTGGAGCTTGCGGAGCGCGTCGCGACGCGTCTGGGATTCGACGGTGCCTTCGGTCACGGCGCCCGAGGCGTCGCGCGCGGAGTAGTTGAAGACAGCCATCGTCGCTTACTCGTTGGAGCTGAGGTTGCGGACGAGCTCGTCGATGGTCGTGAGACCCGCGACGACCTTGAGCCAGCCGGCCTTGGCGAGGGGGCGCATGCCCTGCTCGATGGCCTTCTCGGTGAGCTCGCGGTTCGAGACGCGGCCGACGATGAGGTCGTGCAGCGGCTTCGGGTGGAAGATCTCGAAGACGCCGACGCGGCCGCGGTAGCCCGTGTTGCGGCACTTGCGGCAGCCGCAGGCTTCCTTGAGCGACGTCACGTCCTTCAGGAAGGATTCGTCCATGCCGAGCGCGTCGAGGGCCGGCAGGAGCTTCGCGCGGTCGACCGGGACGGTCTTGGCGCAATCCGGGCAGAGGCGGCGGACGAGGCGCTGGGCGATGACCAGCTCGACGGCGGACCCGACGAGGAAGGGCTCGACGCCCATGTCGACGAGGCGCGTGATGGCGCCGGGCGCGTCGTTCGTGTGGAGGGTCGAGAAGACCAGGTGGCCCGTGAGCGAGGCGCGGATGGAGATCTCGGCCGTCTCGAGGTCGCGGATCTCACCGACCATGATGACGTCCGGGTCCTGGCGCAGCGTGCTGCGGAGGGCGCCGGCGAAGGTGAGGCCGATCTCCGCGCGCGTCTGCACCTGGTTGGCGCCGGGCACCTCGTATTCGATCGGGTCTTCGATCGTCACGATGCGGATGTCGGGGGAATTGATCGCCTGGAGGAAGGCGTTGAGCGTGGTCGACTTGCCGGAGCCCGTCGGGCCCGTGACCAGGATGATGCCGTGCGGGTAGTCGAGGACCTTGCGGACCGCGGCCTGCTCCTCGGCGTTCATGCCGATGCGGTCCATGTTGTAGGCCTCCTTGCGCTGGTTGAGCAGTCGCAGCGAGACGGACTCGGCGTAGATGGTCGGGATGGTCGAGACGCGGATATCGAGGACGTTCTTGCCGTCGCGGAAGTTGATGCGGCCGTCCTGCGGGAGGCGGCGCTCCGAGATGTTGAGGCGCGCCATGATCTTCAGGCGCGAGATGATCGCGTCCTGGAAGCGGGCGAGGTTGTCGGGCAGCGGGATGGCGATGAGGATGCCGTCGACGCGGTAGCGGATGCGCAGGTTGTTCTCCTGCGGCTCGAAGTGCACGTCGGTCGCGCCTTCGGCGACGGCCTGGGTGAGGACCTCGGTGACGAAGCGCACGACGGCGGCGTCCTGGTCGGCTTCGACGTCGTTGGCCGTCTCGGCGGCGGGCAGGTCGTCGCCTTCGTCCTCGAGGCTGCCGGAACCCACGCCGTAGTTCTCGTTGATGAGGGCGCTCACGCGTTCGGGCGGAGCGAGGTACCACTTCGGGCGACGCGGGGCGAAGGTCGCGACCCAGTCGGCCGTGTCGGTGTCGGGCGGCAGCGCGGTGACGAGGCGGAGACGGCCTTCTTCGCCGGGGAGCAGGGTCGGGACGACCTGGGCTTCGGAGGCGATGCGCGCCGGGAGGACCTTCATGCCCTCCGGATCGATGGCGGGCTCCTCGAGGACCTCGAGGCCCGTGAGGCGGGAGAGCTCGGCGAGGAGCGCGGCCTCGTCGAGGTTGAGCGCCAGGGCGAGGAACTTGAAGCGACCTTCGCGCGGGGTCTCCGCGAACGAAGCGCGAACTTCGTCGGTCAGGCGCTCGGCCAGGGCCGAGGGCAGTCCGTGCCGGTCGACGGTCAGCATGTTACTTCTTCTCGGGAGCGACCGGGGCGGCGGGCGCCTTGCCGGGGACGTTGTCGATGATCTTCTTCACCTCGGAGCCGATGGCGCTGTTGGTGGCGCGGCTGAGGGCGTCGAGGTTGTCGACGGCCGTGCTGTTGAGCACGTAGGGGCGGAGGAAGATGATGAGCTCCTGCTTCTCCTCGAGGTTGGTCGAGGAGCCGAAGATGTCGCCGATGATCGGGATCGGGCCGAGGCGCGAGGTGGACTTCGTGGTCACCGTGCGCTGGAGGCCGCCGAGGACGACGATCTCGCCGCTCATCGCGCTCACGAAGGAGTCGGTGGTGCGGCGGCCGATGATCGGCTGGTCGTTGCCGTCGAGGACGGTCGTGCCGAGGATGTCTTCGACGGACTGCGAGACCTGGAGCTGGACGGAGCCGTCCTTGCCGATGAGCGGCAGGACCTTGAGCTGGATGCCGATGTCGCGCTGCGAGACCGTGGAGGTCGAGGCGCCGGTCGTGGTCGAGAGCGTCGAGCCGGTGATGACCGGGCGGGATTCGCCGACGAAGATCGTGGCTTCCTTGTTATGGGTCGTCGTGATGGCCGGCACCGAGAGGACCTTGAGGTCGCCCTTGCGCGGGGTGGTGACGAGGCCGATGGTGGCGCTGAGGCTGTTCGAGCCGGCGGCGAGCGTGCCCTGGGAGGCGTTCACCGCCGTGGTGTTCGCGCCGATGGTCGTGTTGGTCGTCGCGGGGACGCCGTTGACGCCGAAGCCGGCGCCGGTGCCGCCGATGCCGGTCAGCTTGCCGTTGGTGACCGTGAGGCCGAGGGTGTTGAAGCCGTTGGTCTCGTTGTCGGAGAGCTTCACTTCGGCGATGACGACCTCGATGCGGACCTGCGGGAGGACGATGTCGACCTTGTCGATCAGGTCATGGAGGAGGCGGAGGTCGTCGTTGGTGCCGGAGACCACGACGGAGTTGCTGCGGATGTCCGGCAGGACCGTGAGGTTGCTGCTGAACTCGTCGGCGCCCATCTGGGCGGGGCCGGCGGCGGCCGCGGCGGCGCCCGGAGCGGCGACCGGCACCGGAGCGCGGTTGAGGGTCGTGTTGCGGACCGTGTTACCGGCGCGGGCGGCGGCGGTGGTCTGGCCCGTGACGAGGGAGGTGACGAGCGTCGCGACCTGCTGGGCGTCGGCGTGGCGCAGGAAGATGACGTCGGTCTTCGTGTTCGGGTTGGACTTCTGGTCGAGCGTCTCGATCAGCTTGTCGAAGAAGTCGTGCTGGTCGGCCGAGCCCATGAGCAGCACGCGGTTGGTGCGCTCGTCGGCGAGGAAGGTCGTGCCCGTGCTGAGGCGGAAGGGAGCGCCGCCGGCGGCGACCTGCGGCGTGCGGAGCATCGCGGTCAGCTTCGTCACCATGTCGGTGGCCATCGCGTTCTTGAGCGTGTAGCTCTTGGTCACGACGAGGTCGAGCTGCGGACGGTCGAGCTGGGCGACCAGGTTCTCGATCTTCTGGAGATTCGTGATCGAGTCGGTGACGAGGAAGGCGTTGTTACGGCCGAAGTAGATGGGCGGCGAAGCCAGGGTCGTGTTGAGGCTGCCGGTGATCTGGGTCACGAACTCCTGCGCGTTGGCGTGCTTGAGCGTGAAGATCTTCGTGGCGATGCGGCCGCTGGGCGGGAGCGCCAAGGCCGAGCCGGCGATGAGCGAGGGCGACTCGGACTTCGCGACGAGGTTCGGGACGACCTTCAGGAACTTGTCGCCCTGCTGGATGACGGCGATGCCGTTGAGGTTCAGGAGGGTCTCGAGGGCGAGGAGGGCTTCGTCGCGGGTGATCGAGGCCGGGAGGGAGAGCGTGTAGACGCTGGCGGGGAGCGCCTGCGGGCGGAGGATCGACTTGCCCGTCCAGCGCTGCATCAGGTCGAGCACCTGGGCGACGGTCTCGTCGCGCAGGATGACGGGGCCGACCTGGTCGGAACCGTTGAGTCCCGGGAGGGGCACCGCGGCGGCGACGGCGGCGACCGGGGCCGGCGAAGCGGCAGGCGCGGCCGGGGCGGCGGCGGGAGCCGGAGCAGCCTGGGCGAAGCCGAGCGAAGGCGCCAAAGAGGCGGCCATCAGCAGGCAGGAAAGGGGCAGGAACACCCGGCGCTCACGAGGGGACATAATAGGGCTAATCACTTGGATAAGGGGTACGCCTTGGATAACACCAAGCGGGCGAAATAGTTCGATGAAAAATCCGATTTTATGAGGTTATTTTAGGATGTATCCCTTTGGCGGATAGGGGCTGAACCCTATGAAGGTGAACATTATTTCACCTTTTCCTTGCCGAACCCCCAAAAAGCGACATATCAGGCATAAAAGTCCCGAAAACATGCGCGAAGACCTCCCCGACTGGCTGGGCAAGCCCCCGCTCCGCGGAACCGACCAATGGAACGTGTGGCTGGCCAAATGGCGGCGTTATGCGAAGACGGAGCTCCGCGACTCGGCGGCGGACGACCCGGATTATGACTACGGCCTGCTGACGGTCGAAGAACGCTGGCGGGTCGCCCTCCGCCTCCAGGTCCAAGGCCAGATCGAGGCCGGCCGGCAGAACGGCCCCATCCCGATGTCGCTCGTGCTCGGCCGCAAGGTCAGCGACCTCGACCATGCCGGGGTCGTCGCCTGGCAGGTCGGGCGTTCCGTCGTCTCGCCGATTCCGGACGAAGCCTTCACCCGCGCGCTCGAATGGAGCAACCAGCGGGAGAACCCGCGGCGTCGCCGCATCTCGCACGGCATCCGTTACGGCTTCATCGCCGGCCTCGGCGGCGAACCCGCGTCGCCCGCCTGGTCGTCGCCGGACTACGTGGCCGCCTACGAAGCCGCGTGGGAACTCGGCAACGCGATCGCGATCGAGACGGACCCACGGGGATAGGTTGCGGAAGCCCCGCTCCCGGGCAGAGTGTCTTTCCAATAAACATCCAGATGGATTATCTTACGCCTATCCTCCTGGTCGCCGTGCTCGTCGCGGTGGCCTACCTCGCCTTCTTCAAGTCCGCCGGTCCCGCTGGCGACGACAAGGGCAGCGCGCTGCTGATCGACGACCTGCGTCGCCAGCTCGGCGAGGCGACCGCCGCCGCCGAACGCGAACGCGCGGCCAAGACCGACGCCCTCGCGCGCGCTTCCGCCGCCGAGGCCGCCCGCAACGCGGGGCACCAGCAGCTGACCGCCGCCCTCGCCTCCCATGACGCCGCGCTCGCGCAGCTGCGCGCCGACAACACCAAGGCGCAGGCCGAAGCCAACGCCCGCCACGAGCGCGACATCGCCGAGCTCAAGGTCTCCTTCTCCAAGATGAGCACCGACGTGCTCCGCGGCATGACGCCCGACGTCACCAAGGAAGTCGCCAGCCAGGTCTCGCCGCTGATCGCCCAGATCAACACCGCGCTCGGCAACTACCGCGACACCATGAGCCAGAGCCTCGCCAACCAAGGCGACGCCCTGACGCAGGTCCGCGCTCAGATGAAGACCATCAGCGAGACCACGGCCGCGCTGGCCACCAGCACCACCGACTTCACCTCCGTGCTCAAGTCGTCGCAGCACCGCGGCAAGTGGGGCGAGCAGACGCTCCGCAACGTCGTCGAAGCGGCCGGCCTCAGCCCGCACTGCGACTTCGCGGAACAGGTCTCGCAGGACGACGCCCGTCCGGACCTGATCGTGAAGCTGCCCGGCAACCGCTGCATCATCATCGACTCCAAGGTGCCCGAGTTCGACGTCGCCATCGCCGACCAGGCCGCGCCGAACCGGCGCGAACTCGTCGCCGCGCACGCCGCCAAGCTCAAGAAGACCGTGCGCGACCTCGCCGCCAAGGATTACCCCGCGGCCATGGAGAAGCAGGGCGTGACGCCGTTCGACAAGGTCGTGCTCTTCCTCCCGGCCGAATCGCTCCTCAGCACCGCGCTCGAAGGCGACAACGAGCTCATCCTCGCCGCCGCCCGCGAAGGCATCCTGATCGCCACGCCCGCGACGCTCATGGGTTTCCTCGGCGCGATCAACCTCGCCTGGCAGCAGCACACCCAGGCCGAGAACGCCGGCAAGATCGCCGCGGAGGCGACCGAGCTCTTCGACCGCCTCGTGAAGTTCGCGGAGCATTTCACCAAGGTCCGCAAGGGCCTGCTCGCCGCCTCCGAAGGCCTCGACGCCGCCATCGGCAGCTACGAGACGCGCATCCGCCCGCAGGGCGAGCGCGTGCGCGAACTCGGCGGCGCCGCGAGCCGCGACGCCCTCAACGAGATCCATCCGGTCAACGCCACCATCCGCCGCCTCGAGAATTCGGCGGAGTAGGCGGGAATCCTGCTGGTGGAGCCGATGAGGTTCGAACTCACGGCCTCGTCATTGCGAACGACGCGCTCTACCAACTGAGCTACGGCCCCAAACAGCAGGAGGATCAGGGAAGCCGCCCCCGCTGGGGCGGTCAAGGTTTAGATGCCTGTCGCCTTGCTTCGGGGCGGCTTAGCCCTAGGTTGGACCGTCCAAATCACCATGCGCGTAGCCAAAGAAACCGTCGTCGCCATCGAATACACCCTGAAGGACGACCAGGGCAACATCATCGACGCCTCCGGCGATCGCGGCCCGATGGAATACCTCCACGGCGCCCAGAACATCATCCCCGGCCTCGAGCAGGGCGTCGAAGGCCTCGTCGCCGGCGACACCAAGAACGTGCTCGTCCCTCCGCAGCTCGGCTACGGCGAGTACAGCGAGAAGCTCCTGCAGCAGGTGCCCCTCTCCGCCTTCGGCGCGAACACGCCGCAGGTCGGCATGCGCTTCCACGCCGAGACCAACCTCGGCATGCGCGTCCTCACCATCAAGAAGATCGAGGGCGAGGAAGTGACCCTCGACGGCAACCATGAGCTCGCCGGCAAGACCCTGCACTTCGACATCAAGGTCGTCTCCGTCCGCGCGGCCGAGCCGACCGAACTCGCCCACGGCCACCCGCACCAGTCCGGCGGTTGCTGCGGCGGCGGTGGCTGCGGTTCCGGCGAAGGCTCGGGCGGCGGTTGCTGCTCCTCGGAAGAAGGTTCCGAAGGCGGTTGCTGCTCCACCGAACAGCCCGCGCAGAAGAGCGAAGGCGGCTGCGGTTCCGGCGGCTGCGGTTGCTCGCACTGAGCGCGCTGACATCGGCCAACGAAAGACCCCGGCACGCCGGGGTCTTTTTGTTCAGCAGGCGGACGGCGCGGCGCTCACCACACCCAGGTCAGCGCGATCTCGACGTCGGGATGCAGCGACTGCTTCACCGGGCAGGCGTTGGCGGCGCGGATGAGGCGGTCGCGCAGGTCCTCGGCGAGGCCGGCGGGCATGTAAATCGTCGCCTCGAGCTTGGCGATGCGGCGAGGCGGCTGCGCGGTCATGTGCTTCTCGATCTCGACGCGGAGCCCGCGGAAATCGAGGCCGAGTCCCTTGGCCTGGATGCCGAGGATCGTCATGATGCAGGAGGCCAGCGACGTCGCGGTGAGGTCGGTCGGCGAGAACGACTCGCCCTTGCCATGGTTGTCGACCGGCGCGTCGGTGTGGAGCACCGTGCCGGACGGACCGTGGGTGGCGCGCACGCGGAGGTCGCCGAGGTATTCGCAGGAGATCTTTACGCCCATGCCGGGACGTTAGGAGAAGCCGCGACGCCCACCAAACAAAAAGCCCCGGAGGTCCGGGGCTTTCATAGGCATCGCGGGAGCGATTATTCGTCGCCGTCCTTGCCGATGGCGTCGACCGGGCAGCCTTCGAGGGCTTCCATGCACTTGTCGATGCCTTCCTGGTCGGTCGGCTGGGCGAAGACGTAGGAGTAGCCGCCGTCATCCTGGCGGGTGAAGGACTTCGGGGCGGTCTCGCGGCAGAGATCGCAATCGATGCACTGGGAGTCCACGTAGAATTTGCCCGGGACGCTTTCCGGACGCTTGTCGTTCTTGTCGGCCATAGGGTCTGATTAATTGGAAGGGGGCGGGCGGCTGTCAAGAATCCGCGTCAATTGGCGGGCAGCATGACGATCAGCTTATGACGGAAGCCGTCGCGGCCGGCCAGATAGGAGGCGGAGAGACGGTCCGTCGTGGCGAAGGTGACCTCGACGATGCCCGCGGGGGTCAGGTTCGGGCGGAGACCCGGGCCGGTCTGGCGATCGAAGACGGTGAGCGGGCGCACGACGACGGACGCCACCGGCAGCTCATATTCCTGCAGGATGACGAAGCGGATGCGGGCGCGGGTGGCGGCGTCGACGCCATCCCAGCAGAAGAGCCGTTCCATCGCGGCGGCGTCGCGCGTCTCGTAGGCCCGGCGGAGATCGTCGGCGAGGACGCGGAGGCCGCGCGCGTTCCACCAACCCCAGGCGGCGACCAACGCGACGCCGAGCAACAGGCCGACCAGCGCCGCGGAGAGGCGACGCAGCCAGGGATGCCGGAGGAAGAGTTGCAGCACGAGGGAGAAGGGCGTTGACCGAATAGCAGGGTCGGAGATAAGCACGCAAGAGCCATGGCGCACGAAAGCAAGCCCTCCTCCGATTCCGGTCGCTACGCGGCCCGAGGCGTCTCCGCCTCCAAGAGCGAAGTGCACGCCGCGGTCGACCGCCTCGACCCCGGCCTGTATCCGCAGGCGTTCTGCAAGATCGTGGCCGACAACCTGACCGGCGACGCGTCCAAGTGCGTCGTCACGCACTCCGACGGCTCGGGCACGAAGGCCTTGCTCGCCTACCTCTGGTGGAAGGAGACCGGCGACGCGTCCGTCTTCCGCGGCATCGCGCAGGACAGCATCGTCATGAACATCGACGACCTCCTGTGCGTCGGCGTGACCAAGGGCGTCATCCTCTCCTCGACCATCAACCGCAACGCCAAGGCCATCCCCGGCGCCATCCTCGCCGAGCTGATCAACGGCACCGAGGACGTGCTCGCGATGCTGCGCGCGCAGGGCTTCGGCATCACCTCCGGCGGCGGCGAGACGGCCGACGTCGGCGACCTCACGCCCACCCTCACCGTCGACTCCACCGCGACCGCGATCCTCGCCCGCGCCGAAGTCGTCGACGCCGCCCGCGTCGTCCCCGGCCTCGTCATCGTCGGCATCGCCTCGCATGGCCGCGCCACCTATGAGACCGCCGAGAACAGCGGCATCGGTTCCAACGGCCTGACCAGCGCCCGCCACGAGCTCCTTTCGAAGTACTACGCCGAGAAGTATCCGGAGACCTACGACAAGGCCACCCCGGCCGACCTGGCCTACTGCGGACCGCACCGCCTGACGGACCCCCTGCCCGGCTCGTCCCTGACCGTCGGCCAGGCCCTCCTCTCCCCCACCCGCACCTACGCCCCCTACGCCCTGCGCCTGCTCCAGGCCCTCGGCAACCAGCGGGTCAAGGGCCTCGTCCACTGCTCCGGCGGGGGCCAGACCAAGTGCCGTCGCTTCGGCTCCAAGGTCCATTTCATCAAGGACAACCTCTTCCCGACTCCCCCCATTTTCGCCGAAATCGCCCGGGTCAGCGGGACGGAAGCCAAGGAAATGCACCAGGTTTACAACATGGGGCACCGCCTGGAGGTCTTCCTCGAGCCCAAGGACGCCGAAGTCGCGCTCCGGATCGCCGCCGAGCTCGGCCTGGGCGCCCAGGTGATCGGCCGGACCGAAGCCTCGACCCGCCCCGACGGAGCCAACCACGTGACCGTCATCCGCGACGGCCAGGTCTTGGCTTACGCCTGAGGGGTCTCCGGGCTTGCCTTGGTCATGTCGGGTGGTCGGGCAGACAGGACTTGAACCTGCAACACCCTGCTCCCAAAGCAGGGACTCTACCAATTGAGATACTGCCCGGTACCCGAACAAACAGTCTGATTTTGTGTTGCCGTCCCTGTCAAACCGCTAATCTCCAACTGTTCCAACCCGCAAAACACCTCCACACATGGAAAACGACAGCATCTCCTCCTCCTCTTCCGAATCCAAGCTCCCGCTCATCGTGGGTATCCTCGGTTTCGCTCTCGGCGCCGCCGGCCTCGTGCTCGGCATCAAGGCCAAGGGCGCCGCTCAGGCCGCCAGCGATGAAGCCGCCGCCGCCAAGGCCAGCGTCGCCGAACTCGGCGCCGCCCTCGCCGGCAAGGCCAACAGCGCCGACGTCCAGGCCATCGCCGCCGACCTCGCCGCCACCAAGCAGGCCACCGAAGCCAACGAAAAGGCTCTCGCTGACCAGATCGCCGCTCTCCAGAAGGTCGCTTCCGCTCCGAAGGCTTCCGCCAAGGGCGAAGGCAAGTCCGCCGCTCCTGCCGGTCCTGGCGAACACGTCGTCGCCAAGGGCGAAACGCTCGGCGCCATCGCCAAGAAGGCCGGTCTCTCCTTGAAGGCTCTCCAGGACCTCAATCCTGGCGTCAACGCGAACCGCCTCCAGATCGGCCAGAAGCTGAAGACCAAGTAAGCTCACGCATGTCGGCGCCCTCTCGCTGGTCCGTCCAGCACGAAGAGCTCCACGCCGACTGCAGGGTTTTCCGGGTTTACAAGGAACACTGCAATCACCCTCTCGACCATCGGGAGGGTGATTTTTTTGTGCTCCGCTCCGGCGACTGGGTGCTCGCGCTCCCGATCACCGAAGACGGACGCCTCGTGATGGTGCGGCAATATCGCTTCGGCACGCGCGAGCTCTCGACCGAGGCGCCGGGCGGCATCATCGAGCGCGGCGAGGATCCGCTGCTCGCCGCCGTGCGCGAGACCGAGGAGGAGACCGGCTTCGACGGCGGCCGCGCCAGCCTGCTCGGCACGTGCGCGCCGAACCCCGCCATCCAGGCCAACCGCTGCCACTTCGTGCTGCTCGAAGGCGTGCGCCCCACGGGCCGCCGCGCGCCGGACGAGCACGAGGAGATCCAGGTCCTCGCCGTCAGCCCCAAGGCCGCGCTCGCGCAGGCCCTGGCCAACCAGGCGCAGCATTCGCTCGCCCTCCTCGCGCTCTATCGTCTTCGTGACGTGCGCCCCGACCTCTTCACATGACCACTCCCACCCGCATCAAGAACAAGGGCCGCGAGGCCGATCCCGTGCTCGTCGTCGGCTCCGTCGCCTACGACAGCATCGTCACCCCGCACGACAAGGGCGACCGTATCCTCGGTGGCAGCGCCGCATACGCGTGCCTCGCCGCGAGCTACTTCGCGCCGCCCCGCATCGTGGGCGTCGTCGGCCATGACTTCCGCGACCGCGACCGCAACAAGCTCGCCAAGCGCGGCATCGACCTCGACGGCCTGCTCACCGACTCGTCGGGCCGCACCTTCTCCTGGCGCGGACGCTACCACGAGAACTACAACCGCCGCGACACCGAGGACCTGCAGCTCAACGTCTTCGAGCATTTCAAGCCGAAGCTGACCGAAGCCCATCGCGCGACGCCGTTCGTCATGCTCGGCAACATCCGCCCCGACCTGCAGCTCGACGTGCTCAACCAGCTGAGCGCCCCGCGCTTCGTGCTGGCGGACACCATCGACATCTGGATCGAGACGCAGCGCGACAAGCTCGGCGAAGTCATGCGCCGCGCCGACCTGCTCGTCGTCAACGACACCGAGTCGGCCAAGCTCACCGGCGAGTCGAACGTGATCGTGGCCGGCCGCGCGCTGCGCAAGCACGGCTGCAAGACGGTCATCATCAAGAAGGGCGAACACGGCGCCGTGCTCTTCCATGAGGAAGGCCTCTTCGCCCTGCCCGCCTTCCCCGTGACCGACCTGCGCGACCCCACCGGGGCCGGCGACAGCTTCGCGGGCGCCCTGCTCGGCTACCTGGCTTCGGCCGGCACGACCGACTTCGCCAGCATCAAGCAGGCCATGGTCTACGGCACCGCCGTCGCCAGCCTCACCGTCGAAGCCTTCTCGACCGACCGCCTCGCAAAGGCCGGTTGCCGCGAGATCCGCGCCCGTCGCAAGGAACTGCTGAAGCTGATCAAGGCCTAAACCCGACGACGGCCCAGCAGCCGCCAAAGGAAGAAGGTCAGGACCGCCGAGAACACGAGGTCGCCCGCCACCAGGGGCCAGACCTTCGGGAGCTTGTCGGCGAACAGCGCGTAGACGAGGAAGCCGGCCTGCAGGAAGATGATCAGGACGAGGAGCGGGACGAAGCGGCGAAGCTTCGCCAAGGGGTCGGGCGTGCTCATGCGAAATGGCGGCGATGGGCCTCGGCGAGGCCGAGGAGCGTGAGGTGCGGCTCGTGCGTCACGCGCGTCTGCCAGGAAGCGGGCAGGTAGACCGCGGCGCCGCCGGTGACGATCACCTTGGGCATCGGCGAACCTTGGCGGACGAGCTCGGCGCAGACGCCGTCGAGGAGCGCGCCGATCATCCCGGCGAAACCGAGGGCGCAGCCGGAGCGCATCGCGTCGACGGTGGACTTGCCGATGGCCGGGCCGCCGAGCAGCGAGGCGGGGTCGAGCGCCGGCAGGAGCGCCGTGCGTTCATGGAGATACTGCGTCATCACGCCGAGGCCCGGCGCGATGATGCCGCCGGCGTAACCCCGCTCGGTGAGGATGTCGACCGTCGTGGCCGTGCCCATGCCGATGATGACCGCCGGCGCGCCCGCGACGAGCTGGGCGCCGACGCAATCGGCGAGGCGGTCCTGGCCGACTTCGGCCGGCTTCGGGTAATCGAAGCCGAGACCCTTCACGGTGTCGTGACGGAGATGATAGAAAGGCAGCCCGCCGCTGAGCAGCGCCGGCGAGATCGCCGCGGTGACCTTGGGGACCACGCTGGCGAGCGCGACGCCTTGCGTCGGATGCGCGGCGAGCAAGGCCGTGAGCGCGGACGTCTCCAGCGAAGCGGTGGGCAGCTCGCCGTGGGCGAGGACCCGGGCTCCGTCGACGACGCCCCAGTGCGCATGCGTGTTGCCGACATCGAGGCAGAAGAGGGACACGGGAAAGAAGTAGGGCGCGGCCGCGACGGGAGCAAGCGCTCAGGGTTTGCGGAGCGTGACCTCGCCGGAAGAGACGATGGTCTTGCGGCCGCCGCCGGTGCGGAGGATCAGCGAGCCTTCTTCGTCGATGCCGTCGACGATGCCCGCGATCGGGTCGCCGCGGAGGCCGACGCGGACCGACTTGCCACCCAGGACATCATGCGCGGCCCAAAGCTTGCGGAAGGAGCGTGACCAGGTGCCTTCCTCGAACTGCTCCCAGGCGTGGAAGAGCGCGGCGATCACCGCCGCCCCCTCGCGATTGACGTCGAGCGGCGCGCCGAGCGCGGCCTCGAGCGATCCGGCCGTCGCACGGATCTCAGCCGGGAAATCCTTCGGCTGGCCGGTGAGGTTGAGGCCGAGGCCGAAGACCAGCTCGCGGACCGAGTCGGCGTCGAGACGCGCCTCGGTGAGCATGCCGGCGACCTTGCGGCCGTCGGGCGACTGCAGGTCGTTGGGCCACTTGAGCCCGAGCTTCAGGCCGAGCGACTTCTCGACGTGCGCGCAGAGGGCGAGGCCCATCCAAAGCGTGAACGGCTTGAGGCGCTCCGGCGGGATGAACGGACGGAAGGCGAGCGAGAGGTACAGGTTGCCGGACTGGGCGCTATGCCACTTGCGTCCGAGGCGGCCGCGACCGGCGCGCTGCGAGCGGGCGAGCACGGCGAAGGGCGCCTCCTGCCCGGCGGCGAGGCGACGTTCGGCTTCGGAGTTGGTGCTGTCGACCTCGGCGAGCAGCTCGACCTCGGGCGCGACCTTCAACCGGCGGAGATGGGCGTCGAGCAGCGCCGCGTTGATCTCACGCGGGACGGACTTCAGCTCGTAGCCCTTGCGGGTCGTGGCCTTGAAGTCGAAGCCCGCGGCGCGCAGGCGTTCGAGGCGGCTCCAGATCGCGACGCGCGAGACCCCGAGCTCCTTGGCCAGACGGTCGCCGCTGACCGGTTCGCCGTCGGCCTCGAGGAACGCGAGGAGGATGCTGCTGTCGAGGGCGGGCATGGCGTCAGAGCCAGTCGAGCCCGAGGTCGCACCACGGCGCGGCATGCGTCAGGCCGCCGCTCGAGACGAAGTCCGGCGCGAGCGCGCCGATCAGGGGCAACGACTCGAGGCTGACGCCGCCGCTGACCTCGGACCAGGCCTTGCCGCGGAGGAGCGGAATCGCCTCGCGCAGGTCGGCGAGCGGGAAGTTGTCGAGCAGCACGATGTCGGCGCCGGCGGCGAGCACCGGGGCGATCTGGTCGAGACGGTCGACCTCGACCTCGACGAGCAGGTCGGGGCGGCTTTCGCGCGCGCGGCGGACCATCTTCGTGATGCGTTCGCCGGCCGTGGCGCCGCCGGCCGCGAGATGGTTATCCTTCACCATGATGCGGTCGAACAGTCCCAGGCGGTGGTTATAGCCGCCGCCCTGGCCGACCGCGTATTTCTCCAGCATGCGGAAGCCCGGCGTGGTCTTGCGCGTATCGAGGAGCTTCGTCGGCGAGGAGCCGAGCGCGAGGACGTGCTCGCGAGTGCGCGTGGCCACGCCGCAGAGACGCTGCAGGAAGTTGAGCAGGATGCGTTCGGCGGAAAGGAGTTCGGCGGCCGGACCTTCGACCTCGGCGACGGCGGTACCCGCCGGGACGAACTGACCGTCATAGGCGAGGGGCTTCGCGTGGCAGCGACCGCCGTAAGCCGCGAAGACGACGCCCATCAGGCCGAGGCCGGCGAGGACCATCGGACGGCGGGCGACGACGCGGGCGCGGGCGCGTTCGGCGCCGACGAGCAACGCCGCGGAAGGATCGCCGGTGCGGAGCGGGCGCTGGGCGAGGCCAAGGCCGGCGAGGTCTTCGTCGCGGGCGAACTCCGCGAAGCGGAGCAACCATGCCCGATCCAGCTCGTCCCAGCGGAGACGGCGGATGAGTCGGTCGGTCTGGCCGGGGTCGCGCGGCATAGGTTCACCTTACGACCCGACCCCTGTCGGGCAAGGGGCTTAAGGGAAGAACTTCTTGAACTTCGAGCGCCAGGATTCGGAGACCGGCGCGGCTTCGTCGCCGCAGGCGGCGGCGTAGGCCTTGAGGGCTTCCTTTTCCTTGTCCGTCATCTTCTTCGGGACGTCGATGTCGACGCGGACGAGCAGGTCGCCCGGGGTCGAACCGCGGAGCGGCGGCATGCCTTCGCCGCGCAGGCGGAAGATCGTGCCGCCCTGGGTGCCGGCGGGGATGTTCAGGTTCGTCTTCCCCTTGAGCTTCGGGACGACGATCTTGCCGCCGAGGGCGGCGATCGAGAACTTCACCGGCACGCTGCAGGCGAGGTCGTCGCCGTCGCGCTCGAAGAGCTCATGGTCGGCGACCGTGATGTAGACGTAGAGATCGCCGGCCTGGCCGCCGCGGCGGCCCGCGGAACCGTTGCCGCTCGAGCGGAGCTTCGTGCCGGTGTCGACGCCCGGAGGGACGCGCAGGTCGATCGAATGTTCGGCGACGACGCGGCCTTCGCCGGAGCAACCGCGGCAAGGCTTCTCGATGCGTTCGCCCTGGCCGCCGCACGAAGGGCAGACCTGGCGCATCTGGAAGAAGCCATTGGAGCGGACGACATGGCCCTGACCGGCGCAGGTCGGGCAACGGCTCTTCTTGGAACCGGGCTCGGCGCCGCTGCCGGAGCACTTGTCGCAGGCCTTGTGCTTACGGTAGGCCACGTTGCGGCTGACGCCGGAGGCGGCGTCTTCGAGGGTGATCTTCAGGTCGACGCGCAGGTCTTCGCCGGCGTCGTCCTGGGACTGGCCACCGCCGCCGCCGAACATGTCGCCGAAACCGCCGCCACCGCCGCCGAACATCTGTTCGAAGATATCGCGCGGATCGGCGCCACGGAAACCGCCGCCGGCCGGGCCGCGGCCCGCGCCCATGTTCTGGTCGAACGCCGCTTCGCCGTGCTGGTCATAAAGCTTACGCTTGGCCTCGTCGCCGAGGATCTCGTACGCGCGGGAGACCTTCTTGAACTTCTCCTCGGCTTCCTTGTTGCCCGGATTGCGGTCCGGGTGGAACTCCATCGCCTTCTTGCGATAGGCTTTCTTCAGCTCGTCGGCGGACGCGGATTTCGCGACGCCCAGCAGGGCATAAAAGTCTTCGGCCATCGGAGCGGATTACTTGGCGGCGCCGGCGGAGACGAAGACGGCGGCGGGGCGGAGCACGCGGTCATGGAGGAGCCAGCCCGAGCGGGCGACGCGGAGGACGGTGCCCTCGGCGACGTCGGCGCTCGGCTCGGAACCGACCGCCTCGTGGCGGGAAGGATCGAAAGGCTGGCCGACCGGATTGACCTCGACGAGGCCCTGCGCGGAGAGGATCGAACGGAGCTGGCCGACCGCCATGCGGAAGCCTTCGGCGACGGCGCGTCCGTCGGTCTGCTTGGCGGCGGACTCCAGGCCGAGGTTGAGGGAGTCGAGCGCGGGGAGCAGGTCCTCGAGCAGGCCGGAGGTGGCGAACTTGCGCAGCTCCTCGCGTTCGCGGACATGGCGGCGCTGCTGGTTCTGCTGGTCCGCGTTGCTGCGGAGCACCGTGTCCTTGAGGCGCGCGATTTCGCCTTCGAGCTCGGCGAGGCGGGTGGCCGCGTCGGGCTGGGTCGGTTCGGAAGAGGGAGTCGGTTCGGTCATGAGAGGGGTTTATTTTTCGCCGAGAAGTTTCTCGGTCACGGAGCGGCGGACGCGTTCGCGGGCGAGGTCCATCAGGAGTTCGGGCTGGCGGACGGCGGCGGTCTGCACGGCCTGCGTGCCCATCGGGCGGGAGACTTTCTCGTCGAAGTTGCGTTCGGTGATGTCGCGGGCTTCGAAAGCGAAGCCGAAATTCTGGTCGACGACCACCTTGCGCTCGGGCGTGCCGTCGCCGGAGATCACCGTGATGCGGTCGACGCGCACTCGCAGGCGCTTGATGAGGAACGCCTGCTTCGGGGCGGGCGACTGCGGCGCCGGGGACGTGGCGGGACCGGAGGAAGCGGCCGAGGCCTTGAGGCCGTTGAAGATGTCCTTGGCGTTGTTGTCGGCGAGGAAGTCGGCCTTCCCGACGATCGTCAGGTGTTCGACGTCGAGCTCGACCTCGTTGACGACCTGGCTGCCGCCTTCGAAGAACGTCAGCGGCTCGAGGTCGATGACCAGGCGACGGATCTTGAGGAAGTCGTGTTCGGTCCAGCGCGACGGGTTGGTGATCGTGAGGCCCGCGAAGGACAGCCGGCCGGCGAAGAGGTTCGTGTCGTTGGTCTCGACCGCGAGGTGCGCGCCGGACTTCGTGGCCAGGGAGGAATCCAGCACCTTCGGGGAGAACCGGCCGAGGGCCCAGATGCCCAGGAGACCGACCAGCACCAGGAAGAGCGCGATCCCGCTCAGCACGGTCAGGAGCTTGCGCAGGGCGGAGCCAAGGCGGGAGCTGGTGGGCGGGACGGACATCGAGGGACGCGGATTTCGAGCAGTAGCCGTGCCACCCGAGAGGGTCAACGGCGGAGGCAAATCGTGGGTTTTATGGGCTTTTTCGAGGGTTACGGGCAAGAAAAAGACCCGCTGCGGTGGGCAAGCGGGTCCTTCTGTCTCGCGGGCTGTCACGCCCGCCGGGAGGCCTTACTGAGCGAGGACGGCGAGACCGAGGCTGTCGCCGACGGAGACGTCGGGGACGACGGCCTGACCGGCGACGATGCTGACGACGGCGGACTTGTCGTCGGCCTTGATGATTTCGACCACGAAGGCCTTGCCGCCCTTGGTGAGCTGGAGGCGGGCGCCGGGGTCACGCTTCTCGATGGCCGAGAGCTCGATCAGGGAATACTCGGGGCGCACCGAGCGGACGGTGGCGTGGGAGTTGTCCGCGGTGGCGATGACGTCCTTTTCCCAGGAGAAACGGACGGCGGAGCCGGCGGCGGCGGAACCGGAAGAGGAGGTCGACTTGCAACCCACGAAGGTAGCGGCGAGGGCGAGGAGGAGCAGGGAGCGCAGCATAGGATTGGGGTCAAAAAGGGTCATTTCACGGGGGTTCCCCGTCAACCCCTTAATGCTTGCGGAGGGGCCTATGGTGGGCTTCCTCAATGGTCCAATGAGTCAGGAAGCCGCCAAATTGATGCTCGGTCTGCCCAAGGGCAGTCTGGAAGAGGCCACTCTCCAGCTGTTCGCCCGGGCCGGGTTCCCCGTCGCCAAGAGCAGCCGCTCTTACCGCCCCTCTTTCGACGATCCCGCCCTCGACGGTCGCTTCATCCGCGCCCAGGAAGTGGCCCGCTACGTCGAGCATGGCTTCTTCGATTGCGGCCTCACCGGCCAGGACTGGGTCCAGGAGAACAACGCCGACGTCGTCCAGGTCTGCGAGCTGATCTACAGCCGCGCCTCCGCCCAGAAGTCCCGCTGGGTCCTCTGCGTGCCCGAAGCCTCTCCCGTCAAGACCGCCAAGGACCTCGCCGGCAAGCGCGTGGCCACCGAGCTCGTCGAGACCACCCGCCGCTGGTTCAAGTCGCAGGGCGTCGAATGCGAAGTCGAATTCTCCTGGGGCGCCACCGAGGTGAAGGTCCCCGAGCTCGCCGACGCCATCGTCGACATCACCGAGACCGGCTCCTCCATCAAGGCCAACAAGCTGCGCATCGTCGCCCAGCTGATGGAGACCACCACCGTCCTCGTCGCGAACAAGGCCGCCTGGGCCAATCCCGCCAAGCGCGCCAAGATCGAGCAGATCGTCCTCATGCTGCAGGGCGCCCTCGCCGCGCAGCACATGGTCGGCCTCAAGTTCAACCTCCCGAAGGCCAAGCTCGAACAGGTGGCCGCCGCCCTGCCCGCCCTGCGTAATCCGACGGTCTCCCCGCTCAGCAACGCCGAGTGGATCGCCGTCGAGACCATCATCGACGCCCGCCAGGCGCGCGAGTTCATCCCGACCCTCAAGGCCGCCGGCGCCGAGGGCATCGTGGAGTACCCCATCAACAAGCTCGTCTACTGACGACCCCTGCCATGGCTGACTCCGTCCGCGTCGGTCTCGTCCAGCTCACCGCCGAGGACACTCCGGCGGCGAACGTGCGCAAGACCCTGCCCCGCATCGAAGAAGCGGCGGCCAAGGGCGCCAAGATCATCGGCCTGCAGGAGATGTTCACGACGAAGTATTTCTGCGTCACCCAGGACCCGAAGAACTTCGACTTCGCCGAACCGATCGAGACCGGCCCTTCCGTGACCGAGCTCGCCAAGGCCGCGAAGCGCCTCGGCGTCGTCATCGTCGCCCCGCTCTTCGAAGCGCGCGGCAGCGAAGTCTACCACAACACCGCGGCCGTCATCGACGCCGACGGCACCGTGCTCGGCAAGTATCGCAAGATGCACATCCCGCAGGACCCGGGTTTCGAGGAGAAGTTCTACTTCACCCCGGGCGACCTCGGCTTCCGCACCTGGAAGACCGCGCACGGCGACATCGGCGTGCTCATCTGCTGGGACCAGTGGTACCCCGAAGCCGCGCGCCTCACCGCGCTCGGCGGCGCGCAGATCCTCTTCTACCCGACCGCGATCGGCTGGCTGCCCGAAGAGAAGGCCGCCCTCGGCCGCGCGCAGCACAACGCCTGGGAGGCCGTCCAGCGCGGCCACGGCGTCGCCAACGGCTGCTACGTCGCCGCGACCAACCGCGTCGGCACCGAAGGCCGCACCCAGTTCTGGGGCCAGAGCTTCGTCTCGGACCCGTACGGCGAGATCGTCGCCCGCGCGTCCGTCGACCACGAGGAAGTGCTCCTCGCCGATTGCGACCTGGTGAAGCAGCGCGAATTCCGCCGCATCTGGCCGTTCTTCCGCGACCGCCGCATCGACGCCTACGGCGACATCACGCGCCGTCTGCGCGACTGACCTTCCGCATGTCCACGCCTCGCTCCCTCGGATTCCGCATGCCCGCGGAATGGGAACCCCAGTCCGCCACGTGGCTCTCGTGGCCGTCGAACACCGCGCTCTGGCCCGGACACTACGGGCTCATCCCGGCGAAGTTCGCCGAGTTCGCCGCCGCGATCTCCCGCTTCCAGCCGGTGAAGATCAACGCCGCCGGCAAGCTGCGCGCCGAAGCCGAGCGTGAGCTCAAGGCCGCCAAGGCCGACCTCTCCGTCATCGAACTGACCGACATCGCCACCGACGACGTCTGGTGCCGCGACCACGGCCCGATCTTCGTGAAGAACGACCGGACCAAGGAGCTCGCGCTCACCGACTGGGAATTCCACGGCTGGGGCGGCAAGTTCGAGGCGTCGCTCGACAACCAGGTCCCCGGCAAGGTCGCCGCGAAGCTCGGCGTGCGGAAATTCAGCTACCCGTTCGAACTCGAAGGCGGCGGCATCGAAGTCTCCGGCGACGGCCTGCTCCTCACCACCGAGGCCGTGCAGAACAATCCGAACCGCGCCGAAGGCCGCGACGACGCCGCGTTCCACGCCGCGATCCGCGACGGCCTCGCGATCGACGAGCTCCTCTGGATCGGCGAAGGCCTGGCCAACGACGACACCGACGGCCACATCGACAACCTCGCGCGCTTCATCGCCCCGCGCACGATCCTCGCCGTGAGCGAAGCCGACAAGGCCTCGCCGAACTACGCGCCGATGCAGGAGAACCTGCGCCGCCTGCGCGAGATGCGCCCGCGCGGCCAGCGCCTCGACATCCTCGAGCTACCGCTGCCCAAGCCCATCCGCCTCGCCGGCCGCGACCTGCCCCCGAGCCACGCCAACTTCCTCATCGTCAACGACGGGGTCCTCGTGCCGCTCTACGGCCAGGACTCCGACCAGGTGGCCATGGGCATCATCGGCGACTGCTTCCCGGGACGGAAGATCGTCGGGATCGACTGCCGCGTGCTGCTCATCGAAGGCGGCGCGCTGCACTGCCTCAGCCAGCAGCAGCCGGCCTGAACGCGGCGGAGCCGCGAGGGGGCACGTGGGCAAGTTGACACGTGGGCAAGGGAAGCCGGCCGCCGCAGGGCGGCCAAAGGTAGGGGCGTGGCTTCGCCGCGCCCTCCTTCTTCGAGGTGCACGATGAATCGTGCCCCTACCAGGGTTCGCCCTGCGGCGAACAAGGCGCAGCCGTCAACGGGTCAACCTGCCTCGCTCACTTCTTCGGCTTCAGCTTCGCCGAGCAACCGCAGTCGCCGGCGCAACCACCTTCCTTGCGGCGGCGGGCGGCGGCCATCCAACGACGGGCGAGCCAGCCGACGGCGACGCCGACGATGGCTCCGACGATGACGGCCTCGAGGTTCATCCGATTCGGCTGACGACCTGGTAGACGGCCGTGGCGGCGAGCCACGCGAGCGTGGTCATGTAGAGGAAGGAGCCGGCGGCCCACTTCCAGCCGCCGGTCTCCTGTGCGAGCGTCGCGATCGTCGGACCACACTGCGAGCAGAGGGCGAAGAAGACCATCAGCGCGAGGACCGCGGCGAGGGAGAAGATCGGGCGGCCGGCGCGCGGCCCCTCGGACCACTTCGCGTCCTGCATCGCCTGGCGCAGGTGTTGGCTGTCGGCCTCGGCGCCTTCGCCGACGGAGTAGGTCACGCCAAGCGTCGAGACGATGACTTCGCGGGCCGGGAAGCTCGCGAGCACGCCGACGGTGATCTTCCAGTCGAAGCCGCAGGGATCGAAGACCGGCTGCACGGCCTTGCCGAAGCGTCCCATGTACGACTGCTCGATGTAGGCGGCCTGGACCTTGGCCTTCACGACCTCCGCGGAGGCGGTCGGGTGCGCAGCCTTGATGCGTTCGGCGACGGCCGCGTCGCGCGGGAAATACGAAAGCGCCCAGACGATGATGCTGATGGCGAAGATGACCGTGCCGGCCTTGGAGACGAACTCCGCGGCGTTCTGCCACATCCGCCAGAGGACGTCGCGCGGTTTGGGCATCTGGTAGCGCGGGAGCTCCAGCACGAACGGCTGGGGCTTCACCTTGAGGATGAGACGGGTCAGCACGAAGGCCGTCGGGACGGCGAAGACGAGGCCGACGCAGTGCATCGCGACCATGACGACCGACTCCCAGCCCGGACCGTAGAGCGGCCCGATGAAGGCCGCGCACATCAGGGCGTAGATCGGGAAGCGCGCCGAGCAGCTCATGAACGGGACCACGAAGGCCGTCGCGAGACGGGCCTTGGGGTCTTCGATCGTACGCGTGGAAAGGAGGCTGGGGATCGCGCAGGCGAAGCCGGAGAGCATCGGCACGAAGCTCTTGCCGTTCAGGCCGCACCAGCTAAAGAGGCGGTCCATGATGAACGCGGCGCGCGCCATGTAGCCGCTGTCTTCCAGGATGCCGATGAAGAGGAACAAGATGAGGATCTGCGGCAGGAAGACCAGGAAGGCGCCGACCCCGCCGACGATGCCGTCGGCCAGGAGGCTCTGCAGCATCGGGTAGGCGTCGAGCGGCGGCGCGATGACGGTCTTGGTCCAATCGACGCCGGACTGGATCCAGCCCATCGGGAACTTCGCGAGCCAGAAGACGGAGGCGAAGAACCCGAGCATGATGCCCAGGAAAAGGAGCGGTCCGAGGAGACGGTGCAGCAGGAGCCGGTCGACGGCGGCGGTGCGACTCGCCTTGCCCGAACCTTCGGTCACGACGCCTTCGAGCGCGACGCGCAGCTGGGCGTAATGCACGAGCGGTTCGGCGGCCATCGGGTTGTAGCCGGAATTGCGGACGCGGTCGCGCGCGGAGCGCAGCGTCTTGTCGCGCTGGGCGGAAGTCCAACCGAGGCGGTCGGCCGTCGTCGGCGCGGTGTCGAAGAGCAGGCGCTGCGCGTCCGCGGCGGTCACCGTCTTGCCGGTGTCGGCCGTGGCGGCCGCGGCGACGTCGGCCAGCGCGGCGGAGATGTCGGCCGGCCAGACGACGCGCTTCATCGTGGCGCGCTGGGCGAGCGAGCGGGCGATCGCGCGACGGACCTCGAGGATGCCTTCGCCCTTCCAGGCGGAAGTCAGGACGACGGGCACGCCGCCGAGCCGACGCGAGAGCAGGTCGGCGTCGATGCGAAGCCCTTGCTCCTTGGCGACGTCGGCCTGATTGAGCACGAGCACCACCGGACGGCCGAGCTCGGCGACCTGGGAGGCGAGGAAGAGATTGCGGAGGAGGTTGGTCGCGTCGGCGACGAGCACCACCGCGTCGGGCGTACGGTCACCGGCGATGTTGCCCGACAAAGCGTCGATCACGACCTGCTCGTCAGGCGAGGCCGCGGCGAGCGAGTAGAGGCCAGGAAGATCGACGAGCTCGACCTTCTGGCCGTCGCCGAGGTCGCAGGTGCCGGACTTGCGGGCGACCGTGACGCCGGGGTAATTGCCGACACGCTGACGCAGGCCGGTCAGGGCGTTGAAGAGGGTCGACTTGCCGGTGTTGGGATTCCCGACGAGCGCGACCAGGAGGCCTGCATCGGGAGTGCTCACGGCTGGCGCGGTCGCTGGATGGGACAGTCGGCGGAGACGTCGACGATCAGGTTCTCGGCTTCGGCGAGGCGCAGGCTGACGACCTGGCCGCCGAATTCGATGGCGAGCGGATCGCCAAGCGGGGCCTTGCGGACGAGCTTAAGGACCATCCCGGGGAGCAAACCCAGCGCCATCAGACGCTGATCCACTCCTCGCTCAGGGTTGAGCGAAGCCAGCTTCCCGAATTGGCCGGGCAGGAGTTGGGATAGCGGGGTCACGCTAATTGAGATTGAGTCTCAAAAGTAGCCCTTCGGACCCCTTTGTCAACGCCGACCCTTCGATTCCGTCGGATTGCATTCCCGGCTCCCCCTCCCTTGTTCCGGGGCTTATAACCCCTCCGATGCACGAGCTGACCCCCGACGTCGAATCGCCCGCCAGGCACACCGAGCGGGACCATGGGGGTATCGCCGGCCACCCCCGGGGCCTGAGCATGCTCTTCTACGCCGAGATGTGGGAGCGCTTCTCCTACTACGGCATGCGGGCGATCCTCCTGCTCTTCATGATCGCCCCCCTCGCCATGGGCGGGATGGGGATGGACCAGAAGTTCGCGGCGCAGATCTACGGGAACTACACCATGGCGAGCTACATGGTGTGCATCCTCGGAGGGTACCTCGCGGACAACTTCATCGGCGCGCGCCGGGCGGTCCTCGTCGGCGGACTCATCATCACCGCCGGCCACTACGCCCTCGCGTTCAACACCACCCCGACGTTCTACGCCGGCCTCATCCTCGTCGCGCTCGGCACGGGACTGCTCAAGCCGAGCATCAGCACGCTCGTCGGCGGACTCTACTCGCATGGCGACACGCGGCGCGACGCCGGCTTCTCGCTCTTCTACATGGGCATCAACCTCGGCGCGTTCGCGGCGCCGCTGGTGGTCGGCTGGCTCGCCCAAGGCGAACAGTTCAAGGCCTTGCTTGCCGGCTGGGGCTTCGATCCCGCGCACAGCTGGCACTGGGGCTTCGGCGCGGCCGGCGTCGGCATGACGTTCGGCATGATCGTCTACCTCCGTCACTGGCATTGGCTGTCGCATGTCGGCCAGGCGCCCGACGCCAGCATCCCGCGTCCGTGGGGACGGCTGACGTTGGTCGCGCTCGGCACCGTCGGGCTCCTCGCCCTGATGATCGCGTCGGACTACTTCTTCTGGATCAACCCGCTCGTCTACGCGCTGCCGATCGTCGGCATCATCTGGTTCGGCGTGGTGCGGAAGGACGAGGATAGCCGGCGTATCGCGGCGATCCTGGTCTTCTTCGTGTGCGCGATCCTCTTCTGGGCCGTCTTCGAACAGGCCGGCTCCTCGCTGACGCTGTTCGCGGACGACCTCACGCGCAACGAGCTCCTCGGCTTCGCCTTCCCGTCGTCGTGGTTCCAGTCGGTGAACTCGCTCTTCATCCTGGCGCTCGCGCCATTGTTCGCGTGGCTCTGGGTGCGCCTGCGCGAGAAGCAGCCGTCGATCCCGATGAAGTTCGTCTGGGGCTTGGTCTTCCTCGGACTCTCGTTCGCCTTGCTCGTCCCGGCCGCCCAGCTCACCGCCGCCGGCAAGGTCAGCCCGTGGTGGCTGATCGCGGTCTACCTATTGCAGACCATCGGCGAACTCTGCCTGAGCCCCGTCGGCCTGAGCGCGATGACCAAGCTCGCGCCCGCGAAGCTCACCGGCCTCGTGATGGGCATCTGGTTCCTCGGCACCGCGCTCGGCAACAAGCTGGCCGGCGTCGTCGCCGGCGAGTTCAACGGCAAGGACCCGCAGGCCCTCGCCCACTTCTTCTGGCAGCAGGCGCTGCTCGTCGGCGGCATGACCGTGCTGCTGCTCGTGCTCGTGCCGTGGGTGCGCAGGCTGACCGGCGAGTCGGCCCGCTGAGATGGACGACGCGGTCGCGAAAACCAATGCGCGCTGGAAGAAGGGCCTGCTGGTCTTCTTCGTAGCTTCTCTCTGGCTGTTCTATTTCACGACGGCCGTGTGGTTCGCGGTGGAGAGCAAGCCGACCGAAGCCGTCGTGCTGAAACGGGTGGAGCGATCCATCCTCCGCAAGGGAAGCTGGGCGCAGCTGGAGGTCGCTTATACCGATGCCGACGGCAAGCCCGCGCTCGCGACGATCCATTGGCACGTCACCCCGCCGCCGCCGGGCGTGAAAATCCCGATCTGGCGAGCCGACCGCGGGCTGACCAAGGCAGGGCCCGCGAGCCTCGCGGAAACCTTCTTCATCGAGACCCTGTTCGGGTATGTCGCCCTTGCGATGGGCATGATACTGCTCGTCGCCTTCGGCTTTGCCAAATGGAAGGACCCGTTGCGGAAGCGACTGCAGCGAAAGCCCTGAGACTCAGAGCTCGGCCTGCACGCGGACCGACACCGGACAGTGGTCGGAACCGGTGACCTTGTCGTGGATATCGGGCTGCGAATACTTCAGGCCGTCGGAAGTCAGGCAGTAGTCCAGGCGCCAGCCGATGTTCCGGGCGCGGATGCCGGGGCGATAGGACCACCAGCTGTAGCGCTGCGCGAGGGTCGGATGCTGGGCGCGGAACGTGTCCGTGAAGCCATGGTCGTCGAGCAGCTGGCCGAAGGACGCGCGCTCCTCGTCGGTGAAGCCCGCGTTGCGGCGGTTCGTGGACGGGTTCGCGAGGTCGATCTCGGCGTGCGCGACGTTGAGGTCGCCGCAGACGACGACCGGCTTCTTCTTGGCGAGGCGGGCGAGGTATTTGCGGAAATCGGCGTCCCACTGCAGACGATAGTCGAGGCGTTCGAGTTCGCGCTGCGAATTCGGGACGTAGGCGCTGACGACGAAGAGGCCGTTGAACTCGGCGGTCACGACGCGCCCTTCGGGCGGATGATCGCCCGGGAAATCGGTGGCGACGGAAAGCGGGGCGCGCTTGGAAAGCACCGCGGTGCCGGAGTAACCCTTCTTCTCGGCTTCATGCCAGAACTGATGCGGGAACGCCAGGCCGAGCGTCGAGGCGACGGCCGTCTCGCACTTCGTCTCCTGCAGGCAGAGCACGTCGGGGTCGGCGGAAGCAATGAACTCGGCCAAGCCCTTGCCGAGCGCCGAGCGGACGCCGTTGACGTTCCAGGAATAGATCTTCGCGTGACTCACAGGCAGGTCACTTGAAGAGCTGGTTCATCTTACGGTCGAGATCCTTGCCCTTTTCGGCGGTCTTGGGATCGGCGGCCGGAGCCGTCGCCGTCGGAGCGGCTTCAGCGGCCGGCGCCGCCGGAGCGACGACCGGGGCCGGCGTGGCCGCAGGAGCGGTGGGCGCGGCCGGAGCGGCCGGGGCGACGGGCGCTTCGGGTTTGTTGCCAAAGAGGATGTCGACGCGCTGGGCGAGCGTGAGCGGACCCTTCGGCGTGGCGGGAGCGACGGGGGCTACTGCGACGGGCGTGGCGGGAGCGGCGGCGGGAGCCATCGCCGGGGCGGGCGTGACGGGCGAACCGGACGGATAGGGCGAATCGAACTTGGTACCCTTGGCGACGAGTTCGGCGACGCGCTTGCCGAGTTCCGCCGTGAAGTCGGTGAGGCTGCTCTTGATCTCGAACTTCGCGCCTTTCGCGCGGGCTTCGAGCGAACCATCGGCGAGCACCTTGGAGACCTGGAGGACCGTACCGGCTTCGAGCGCGAGGTCCTGGACCTTCTTGCCGTCGACGAGCACCGGGACGACGGTCGCGGTTTTCACCGTCACAGAATTAGGCCAGAGGATCAGATGTTCCGAGATCGACTTGAAGTCGAGGGTCGGTTCCGCGGCGGGAGCGGGAGCGACCGGGGCCGGGGCGGGCGTGACGGGGGCGGGCGCAGCGGGCACCGGAGCGGCCGTGACCACGATCGTATTCTTGCCGGAAGCGGCCGGAGCGGCCGGCGCCGGAGCGACGACCGGGGCAGGCGCGGGCGTGGCGGCGAATTCGACCGGCTTCATCGCGCCGGGATGACGGCTCACCACGACGTTGAAGCTCGGCGTGAAGAAGAGCACGCCGCCGGCGCCGACGATGGCGCCGAAGAGGAAGAGGAGAAGCCCCCGGAAGAACGCAGCCATGAAGGAGATCAGGAACCGGCCTTGATTTCGATGACGTCGTGCGGAGCGGCTTCGCGCTGGCCGGCCGGCGTGACGCGGATGTAGCGGGCGCGCTTGCGGTGTTCGGCGAGGTTGGCCGCGCCGAGGTAACCGAGGCCGCTCTGGACGCCGCCGGCGAGGGTGCCGAGCACCTGGTCGACCGTGCCCGAGACTTCCTTGAGGGCTTCGATGCCTTCCGCGGCGACCTTGCTGAACTTGCCGCTGGCGGAGTGGCCGTAGCGGGCGGCCGAGCCCTTGCGCATGGCTTCGTGCGAACCCATACCGCGGTATTCCTTGTAAGTCTTGCCGTTGATCTCCATCAGCTTGCCCGGCGCTTCGCGGCTGCCGGCGAGGAGGCCGCCGAGGATGACCGCGTCGGCGAGCGTAAGCGCCTTGACGATGTCGCCGCTCTTCGTGATGCCGCCGTCGGCGAGGATGCGCACGCCCTTCTTGGCGGCGGCGCGGGACGCGACGTACAGCGCGGTGAGCTGCGGGATGCCGACGCCCGCGACGATGCGGGTCGTGCAGATGGAGCCGGGGCCCTGGCCGATCTTGACCGTATCGGCGCCGGCCGCGGCGAGGAATTCGACGCCTTCGCCGCTGGTGACGTTGCCGGCGATGAGGGTGAGGTCCTTGTGGGACTTGCGCAGGAGGCGGAGGGCGTCGCCGACGCCCTTGGTGTGGCCGTGGGCGGTGGAGATCGCGAGGGCGTCCGCGCCTTCGTCGACGAGCGCGCCGACGTGGGCGAGCAGGCGGGCGCGGTCGATCTCGCCTTCGGCCGTGCGGGGCACGGAGATGGCGACGCCGACGCGGAGACGGAAATCAGCGTCGCGAGTCGGACGCACGTGGGCGCGGGATTCTTCGGAGATGCGCTCGATGTCGCTCAGGGTGAAGAGGCCGCGGAGCTTGTTCTTCGCGTCGACGACGAGCAGCTTGTTCTGGCCGACGTGATCGGAGAACTTGCGGTCGGCGGTGGCGATCGGGTCCTTGCCGAGGTCCTTCTCGCCGACGGTGAAGACCTTGTCGCGCGGGATCATGACCGCGGCGACCTTGCGCTGGCCATGGCGTTCCTTGACGGTGCTACCGGGCAGGAGGCCGAGAAGCGTGCCGTCGGAGGCCGTGACCGGGAAGGTGCTGAAGGCGAGGCCGTCGCGCTCGATGCGGGCGAGGACCTGGGCGATGGTGTCATCGGCGGAGACGACGGCGGGGTCGCCGATCATGCCGTGGATGTGGTTCTTCACGCGACGCACCTCGGCGACCTGGTCGGCCTCGGCCATATTGTAGTGAAGGAGACCCAGGCCGCCGTTGAGGGCCATCGCGATGGCCATGCGGTGCTCGGTGACCGTGTCCATGTCGGACGACACGATGGGCAGGGAAAGCGCCAGGGCGTCGGAGAGGGACGAGTCCAGGCGGGTCATGCGGGGCAGGACCTCCGAATAACGGGTCGCCAGGGAGACGTCGTCATACGTCAGGCCGAGGCCGGCGTTGGCGGGGAAGAAGTCGTCCGCAGACAGGTAGAAGCGTTCGTCGAGGGAAACGCGGCCCTTGGATTTCGAGGAGGCCATGAGTGGTCGGTTTCCCCAAAGGGTGTTAGGCACCCCCCTCGGGGGTGGCAAATTGATTTTGCGACTTTGGGTTAATTGCCGACCATCGGCAGGATGAACGGCGGAAAAATCGACTTTCTTCGGGTACGCCGACGCTTCCGGCTGCCGATCACCACGGGCCACGGCACCGTGGAGGCGGTCGACCGTATCCTGCTCCGCACGGAAGACGAAGGCGGCCTCGGTTTCGGCGAAGCCGCGCCCTGGCCGGGCTTCCCGACCGAGGACTGTGACACCATCGCCGAGGTCCTGCGTTCCGCCCGTGGCAGCCTCTCGCACCTCCGCGCCAGCGTCGAAGCCTCCGGCGGAGCGCTGCCGTGCCTGAGCGCCGCCCTCTCCTCCTGCGCCCACTGGGGCGAAATCGAAGCCTTCGCCGGCGCCCTCCCCTGCGCCGGGTTGCTGATCAGCCCCTCCGCCGAAGGCGTCGCCGAGAAACTCCGCTCGGGCTACCGCACGCTGAAGCTCAAGATCACCGGCAGCAGCGACCTCCCGGCGATCCGCGCCCTCATCGAGTCCGCGCCCGCCGGCACGGCCTTCCGGCTCGACGCCAACGGCGGCCTCACGCTCGAGCAGGCGCGCGCCTGGACGGAACTCGCCCGCGCCCTGCCGGCCATCGA
Source organism: Coraliomargarita sp. (assembly GCA_024638885.1). Taxonomy (GTDB): domain Bacteria; phylum Verrucomicrobiota; class Verrucomicrobiia; order Opitutales; family UBA953; genus UBA953. The sequence continues at coordinate 375,940 of JAHEJL010000001.1, forward strand.
ATTCCTGGAGCAACCGTTGCCCGTCGGCCATCCCGGCTACGCTTCGCTCGGCCATGAGAAGGTCGCGCTCGACGAATCTTTCCTCGCCCCGGGCAGCCTCGAGTGGGCCGGACCCGTCATCGTGAAACCCGCGCTCGCCGGCGACTGGGACGCGCTCCTGCGCTGGCGCCGCGAACGGAGCGGGGCGGTGGTGTATTCTTCGTGCTTCGAAACCGCGTTCGGCCGACAGGCCGCGCTCTGGCTCGCGGCCCAGGATCCCGCCGCAGGCACGGTAGGCTTCGATACCTTAGGCCGCTTCGAGATGGACGGACGCGATCGGCATGAAGCCGGACCGCTGGCGCGCGGACGCCTCGACCTCGTCTGGAGCGACCTGTGGAAGGAAATGACATGAGCGCGGTCGCGGTCTTCCACGCGGACCACGCCGAGCACCTGCGCGAGGCGCTGGCCGCGCACGCGGCCGGCTTGCCGGTCTTCCTGGGCAATCCGCGCTGGGCGGAGCATGAGCTCGCCGAAGCCGCGCGGCAGATCCCGCGTGGCACGATCATCAAGGGCGCGACCTGCGAGCCGCGCGGGCTCGGCACCTGCGACTGGCCGACGAACTGGCGCGGCCGCGTACTCATCCCGACCGGCGGCACCGGCGGCAAGGTGAAGTTCGTGATCCACTCCGCGGAGACCCTCCGCGCCGCGGCGCTCGGCCTCCGCGATGCGCTCGTCGCGCGGGGCCTCTCGCCCATCCTCCATGGCGTGACCTGCACGCCGCCTTGGCATGTCAGCGGCTTCCTGCCGGCGATCCGCGCGCGCGTCACCGGCGGCAGCCACGTCGTCATCGACGGACGTTTCCGCGAAGAAGACGCCCTGCCCGCCGTCGGACTCCCGGCGGACGGGACGAAGATCATCTCGCTCGTGCCCGCGCAGCTCGCGCGACTCCTGGCCAAATCCGCAGGCGAAGCCTGGCTGCGCGCCTTCGACGTCGTCCTGCTCGGCGGCTCGGCCGTCCCGGCGCCGCTCATCGCGGAGATCCGCGCGCGACGCCTGCCCGTCTTCCTGACCTACGGCTCCACCGAGACCGCCGCCGCCTGCGCCTTGTGCGCGCCGGAAAAGATCTGGGCGGATGAAGCCGTCCGCGGCACGCCGCTGCCCGGCGTGGCTTTCGCGACGAACGCCGACGGCGTCGTCACCATCGCGACCGCGGCGCTCGGCCTCGGGCTCTGGCCGGACGGGCCGATCGGCAGCCCATGGCTCAGCGGCGACCGCGGCGAAGTCGCATCGGACGGCAGCGTGAAGATCTCCGGCCGCGCCGACCGTATCATCATCACCGGGGGCGAGAAGGTCGACCCGGCGCGCGTCGAACAAGCATTGCTCGCGACGGGCCTGCTCAAGGAAGCGCTCGTGCTCGGCATGGTCGACGCGACCTGGGGCGAAGTCGTCACCGCCTGCGTCGTGGGCCCGGCGAGCGCCGAGAGCCGGCTACGCCAGGCGTGCGAAGCGCTCGAGCCGGCGGCGCGTCCGCGACGCTACGTGTTCGTCCCGACGATGCCGACCAACGCGAGCGGCAAGCCGGACCGCGAGGCGATCGCGAAGCTGACCGCTTAGGCGCGGACGGCTTTCCAGACGCGCAGGCAGGATTCGACGAGCGCCGGGAATTCCGCGAGCGGGACCTGCGACGGGCCGTCGGAGATCGCCTTCTTGGGATCCGGGTGGGTCTCCATGAAGAGACCGTCGGCGCCCGCGGCGAGGGCCGCCTTGGCGAGGACCGGGACGTATTCGCGCTGACCGCCGGAAGAGCCGCCGGCGGCGCCGGGGAGCTGGACCGCGTGCGTGGCGTCCATGACCGTCGGGTGGCCGAAGCCGGCCATGATCGGGAAGGAGCGCATGTCGACGACCAGGTTCTGGTAGCCGAAGGTGGTGCCGCGGTCCGTCTGCCAGATCTCGGCGGCCTTGGCGCCTTCGAGCTTGTCGACGACGAAGCGCATCTCGAACGGCGAAAGGAACTGGCCCTTCTTCACGTTGACGACCTTGCCGGTCTTGGCGGCGGCGACGAGCAGATCGGTCTGGCGGCACATGAAGGCCGGGACCTGGAGGACGTCGACGACCTTGCCGACGGCTTCGCACTGCTCGGGGCCATGGATGTCGGTGAGGACCTTGAATCCGTAGTCCTTCTTCACCATCGCGAGGAGGTCGAGGCCGGCCTGCATGCCCGGACCGCGGTCGCCGGAGAGCGAGGTGCGGTTCGCCTTATCGTACGAGCCCTTGAAGATGATGTTCAGCTCCGGATGGCGCGCGGCCAGGGCCTTGAGCTCCGTGGCGACGGTCCGGCAATTGGACTCCGATTCGAGGGAGCAAGGTCCGGCGATGAGGAGCAGACGGCGCTTATCGTGCAGCATGCGGCAAGATAGGACGGGCGACGCCCTCAGGGCGAGCCGTAAGGAGCGCTCAGCGTCCCAGCCAGCGGAGCACCTCGGGCAGCGACCGCGTGTTGAGCACCTGCTCCGGCGTCAGCCAGCCCTTGCGGGCGATGCGGACGCCGTGGGCGGCGAAGGCGAGCTGTTCGGTGTCGTGCGCGTCCGGGTTGATCGAGCACAGCACGCCCTTCTCCGCGGCGCGGCGCCACCAGCGCCAGTCGAGGTCGAGGCGCCACGGGTTGGCGTTGAGCTCGATGATGGTGTCGTTGGCCGCGGCGGCGTCGATGACCTTGGCGATGTCGACGTCGTAAGGCTCGCGCTTGTTCAGCAGGCGGCCGGTGAGGTGGCCGACCATGTCGACGTGCTCGTTCTCGATCGCCTTGATGATGCGCGCCGTCTGGGCCTCGCGGTCCAAGGTGAAGAGGTTATGCACCGAGGCCACGACGAAGTCCAGGCGGGCGAGGACATCGTCCGTGAAGTCGAGCGTGCCGTCCTTGAGGATGTCGACCTCGCTGCCGGAGAGCACGCGCACGCGATACTTCTTCGAGGCGTTGAGCTGGGCGATGTCTTCGAGCTGCTTCGCGAGGCGGGCCTCGTCGAGGCCGCCGGCCTGGAAGCTGGACTTCGAGTGGTCGGAGATGCCGAGGTATTCCCAGCCGTGGGCTTCGGCCGCGGCCGCCATCTGGTCGAGCGTGTGGTCGCCGTCGGATTCCGTGGTGTGGTTATGGAAGACGCCGCGCAGGTCGGCGAACTCCACGAGCTTCGGCAGCGCGCCGGCTTCGGCGGCGTCGATCTCGCCGTTGCCCTCGCGGAGCTCCGGCGGGATCCATGGCAGGCCGAGCGCGCGGAAGACCTCTTCCTCGCTCTGCGCGCCGGGCGCGACGGCCTTGTCGTCGACGGACTTGAAGCCCCACTCGCTCATGCTGAGCCCGCGGCCGAGCGCGCGATGGCGCATGGCGACGTTGTGCTCCTTCGAGCCGGTGAAGTGATGGAGCGCGAAATAGAACTGTTCGGCCGGGACGACGCGAAGGTCGGCCTGGAGGCCGTTCTCGAAGCGGACGCTGGACTTCGTCTCGCCGTGCGCGGTGACTTCCTTGACGCCCGGGTAGGCGACGAACCAATCCATGATCGGCTTCGGCTCGGACGAGGCCACGAGGAAGTCGAGGTCGCCGACCGTCTCGCGGGCGCGGCGGAGCGAGCCGGCGGATTCGGCGAGCGAGACCTGCGGGAGCGCGCGCAGGCCGGCGAGGATCGGCTCGGCGATGGCGGCGGCTTCGTGCCAGCGGTGACGCTTGCCGTAGGCGATGCGATTCTTGATGCCTTCGAGGATCTTCTCCTGCGTCTTGGCGCCGAAGCCCTTCAGCTCGGCGACCGCGCCGGCTTCGCAGACTTCCTTGAGCTTGGCGAGGTCCTCGACGGCGAGCTGCGTCCAGAGAGCGCGGACCTTCTTCGGGCCAAGGCCCGGGATCTGCATGACCTCCAGGAGGCCGGCGGGGATCGAGGCCTTGAGCTTCTGGTGGAAAGGCAGGACGCCGTCGCGACGGAGCGTCGTGATCTTATCGACCAGCGCTTCGCCGAGGCCGGGGATGTCGGCCAGCTTGCCGCTGTCGATCAGCTCGCCGAGGTCTTCGGTCAGGTTCTCGAGGATGCGGGCGCCGGCGGAGTACGCGCGGATCTTGAACGGGTTCTCCCCGGTCAGCTCCATGAACGTGGCGATCTCGTCGAGGACGGCCGCGATGTCGTTCTTCTCCATCATGGACGACGGGCCTTCTCGGAAAGGTAGATGCGCTGCAGCGCGGCGAAGTCGGCCTCGCGGCTGCCGCTCTCGATGACATGCTGATAGGAACCCGCGTGGCGGATCTCCTCTTCGGCGGCGGCGACGCGACGATCGATCTCGTCGGCCGGGTCGGTGCCGCGGCCGGTGAGGCGGCGACGGAGTTCGGCGTGGTCGCTGACGCGGATGAAGACCGTGACGAGCGCGGCCGCGAGGCGCGGGTCGGCGGCGCCTTTCGCGCGGATCGTGGCGGCGCCCTGGACGTCGACGTTCAGGAGCGCGTCGAAACCGGCGCCGAGATGCGTGGCGACGTCGGCCGCGCGCGGACCGTAGAGGTTGCCGTGCACGGTCGCGTGTTCGAGGAAGACGCCGTCCGCGACCTGCTGCTCGAAACTGGCGCGGGCGAGGAAATGGTAGTCGACGCCGTCGACCTCGCCGCCGCGCGGGGCGCGCGTGGTGCAGGTGATGACGCGGCGGATCGCCTGCGGATAGGCTTCGGTCAGCCGGGAGCAGAGCGTGGTCTTGCCGCTGCCGGCAGGGCCCGAGACGACGATGAGCAGCGCGCGGCTCACGAGAGGCGGAAGGACTGGACGACGCAGGCCGCGGCGAGGAGGAGGCTCAGGCCGCCGACGACCTTGCGGCGGCCGTCCGTGGCGAGGACCCAGTCGCACTGGCGGCAGAAGACCGGGGGCGAGCACGCCCACCAGAAGCCGAAGAGCACCAGCACGCCGTAGCTGACGGACGCGGCGAGGAGGCTCTGGGGCAGCTGACGGTAGCCGGCGTCGAGCGCATGACGCGCGAGGAAGAGCATGATCACCGCCAGGGCGCGGACGGACAGGAAGTCCGGCATATAGACGAAGGTCAGGAGGCTGAACCCGACGAAGCCGACGATCACCGGTGTACGCGGAAGGCCGGCGAGATCGGCCTCGGGGATGTTGAGCAACCACCACGCGAACCAAGCGATGGCGACGAGCGCCAGGACGGCCGTCGCGCCCTTGGAACGACGGAAGGTGCGCAGCACGGCCGCGTCGGTGACGATGAGCCAGCCGGCCAGGAGCAGGAAGGCGGCGAGCGCGTAGTAAGCGTGGGCGAGGGTCACGGCTCCCATTAGGACGAGCGCGGGGCCCGAGGCAACCCGTAGGTTCAGCGGGAACGCAGCCGGGCCACCGACCAGGCCGCATGTTCCGCCACCATCGGATCGGCGGAGCCGAGGAGGGCTTCGGCGGCGGGGAGGTCGGCGCGTTCGCCGACATTGCCGAGAACCGTCAGCGCGTTGCGCCGCCAGCGGGCGAGCCCGAGGCGTTCGACGGGCGTGCCCTTGAAGTGGGCGAGGAACTGCTCGTCCGTCCAGGCCAGCGTCTCGCGCAGCGGCGGATGAGGGCGAGGAGCGAAATGCGCTTCACGGGTCGCGACGGCCCACTTGTTCCACGGGCAGACGTCGAGGCAGTCGTCGCAGCCGAAGACGCGGTCGCCGAGCGCCTCGCGGTATGCGACCGGGATGGCGCCCTTGTGCTCGATGGTCAGGTAGGCGAGGCACTTGCGCGCATCCATCTGGTAGGGCGCGATGATCGCGGAGGTCGGACACGCGTCGAGGCACCGCGTGCACGAGCCGCAGCGATCGGGTTCCTTGCCGGCGGAGGCCTCGAGCTCGAGGGTCGTCAGGATCACGCCGAGGAAAAGCCAGGTGCCGGCGCCGCGGTGGATGAGGATCGTGCTCTTGCCCTGCCAGCCCAGTCCGGCCGCGGCCGCGACGGGCTTCTCGAGCACCGGACCGGTGTCCACGTAGGGCTTCTGCTCGCCGCCGAGGGTCGCCATGACCGCGCACAGGTCCTTGAGGCGCGCGAGGATCACGTCGTGGTAATCGGCGCCGAGGGCGTATTTCGCGATGCGGTAGCCCGCGGGCGGGTGCGGCTGATAATAGTTGAGGCCGACGACGATCAGGCTGCGGGCTTCCGGCAGGACCTTGCGGGCGTCGGTGCGGCGGTCGGGGTTGCGGCCCAGCCAGGCCATGTCGCCATGCATGCCGTCGGCGATCCACTTCTTGAAATAGTCGGCGCGGACGTCGACTTCGACCGGCGCGACGCCGAACGCGTCGAAGCCCAGCGCCTTCGCCGAAGCCTCGAGTCGCAGGCGGAGGGCGCGCGGGTCCATCAGGCTCAGCCCAGGATCGAGAGCACGCGGCTCACGATCTCCTCGACCGGCGCGAGCTTGCCGACGCCTTCATAACCGCAGGCCAGCATGCCTTCGGCCGGCTCGACGATCGCATGGCCGCGGGAACGGAGGGTCTTCAGGTTGGCCTGGGTGGCGGCGTGTTCGTACATCTTGCCGTTCATCGCCGGGCAAAGCAGGACCGGACCGCGGGTGGCGAGGTAGACGCTCGTCAGGAGGTCGGGGGCGAGGCCGTGGGCGAACTCGGCGAGGACGTTGGCGGAAAGCGGGGCGACCAGGAGCAGGTCGGAGGAGTCGGCGATCTCGATGTGGCCCGGGACGGAGTTGGCCCCTTCGGCCCAGAGGTCGAAGGCCACCGGGCGGCGGGAGAGCACCTGGAGGGTCATCGGGGTGATGAACTGGGTGGCCCCCTTGGTCATGACGACCTGGACCTCGGCGCCATACTTGACCAGCTGGGAGGTCAGGTCCGCGGCCTTGTAGGCGGCGATGGAGCCGGTGACCCCGAGGGTGATGCGTTTGCCGACGAGCTGGGACATGACAGCGCCTCACGATGGGAAGCCCGTCGGACGAGGCGAGGGGAAAGGCGGAGCCGTCGGGTCGAAAACGGGGGCTTTTAGGCGAAACCGACCCTTTTCTTGTTTGCCATGCCTGCCGACGGGGGTTCGCATTGGCTCCTCTTATGCAATCCGACATTGGTCTCATCGGTCTGGCCGTCATGGGTCAGAACCTCGCCCTCAACATCGCCGACCACGGCTTCGCGATCTCGGTCTACAACCGCACGACCGCCAAGACCGACGAGTTCGTGAAGGAAAACCCGAAGACCCCGGGCAAGCTGACCGGCTGCCCCACCATGAAGGACTTCGCGGCCTCCCTGAAGAAGCCCCGCAAGGCCGTCATCCTCGTCAAGGCCGGCGGCCCCACCGACGCCGTCATCAACGAGCTCGCCGCGGTCTTCGAGCCGGGCGACATCATCATCGACGGCGGCAACGCCCTCTGGACGGACACCATCCGCCGCGAACGCGAGCTCAAGGCCAAGGGCCTGCGCTTCATCGGCTCCGGCGTCTCCGGTGGCGAAGAAGGCGCCCGTTTCGGGCCGTCCCTCATGCCGGGTGGCGATCCGGCCGCCTGGGCTGAGCTGAAGCCCATCTGGGAAGCCGTCGCCTCCAAGGTCGATGCCGTCACCGGCGTCGAGCTCACCGGCGCGACCCCGGGCAAGCCCATCAAGGGCGGCGTCCCCTGCGTGGCCCATATCGGCCCCGACGGCGCCGGCCACTACGTGAAGATGGTCCACAACGGCATCGAGTACGGCGACATGCAGATGATCTGCGAAGCCTACGACCTGATGCGCGGCCTCCTGGGCATGACCCCGGACGAGATCGGCTCCACCTTCGAAGAATGGAACAAGGGCGACCTGAACTCCTTCCTCATCGAGATCACCGCCAAGGTGCTCAAGCAGAAGGACCCTGAGACCGGCAAGCCGCTGGTCGACGTCATCCTCGACACCGCCGGCCAGAAGGGCACGGGCAAGTGGACGAGCGCCAACGCCCTCGACATGGGCGTCGCCGCCCCGACCATCGCCGAAGCCGTCTTCGCCCGCTGCCTCTCCGCCGTGAAGGAAGAACGCGTCAAGGCCGCCAAGGTCCTCCGCGGCCCGAAGCGCGCGATGACCAATCCCGACAAGGCCAAGGTCATCGAACAGATCCGCGACGCCCTCTACTGCTCCAAGATCTGCTCCTACGCCCAGGGCTTCCAGCTCATGCGCGAGGCCCAGAACGAGTACAAGTGGAAGCTCAACTTCGGCGAGATCGCCCAGATCTGGCGCGGCGGTTGCATCATCCGCGCGAGCTTCCTCCAGAAGATCACCGAAGCCTTCGCCAAGAAGCGCTCGCTCGATAACCTGCTCCTCGACCCGTACTTCAAGAAGACGGTCAAGAAGGCCCAGAAGAACTGGCGCAAGGTCATCGCCCTCGCGGTGAAGCACGGCATCCCCGTGCCGACCCTCGGTTCGGCGCTCTCGTACTTCGACTCGTACCGCACCGAAGACCTCCCGCAGAACCTGCTCCAGGGTCAGCGCGACTTCTTCGGCGCCCACACCTACGAGCGCAAGGACAAGCCCCGCGGCGAGTTCTTCCACATCGACTGGCCGGATCCCAAGCGCCCGCAGATCAAGGCCTGAGCGCCTTGACCGGAAACAGGAAGGGCGTCCGCGAGGACGCCCTTCTTCTTTGGCGGACTTACTTGGCGGACCAACCGCCGCCCGTGGCGGCCGCGAGGCGCACCGCGACCTGCCGGCGTTCCCAGACGACCATCGAGAGCGTGCGCGCGGCCATGGCTTCGTCGCGACGCGCGAGGGTCACTTCGTTCTCGTTGGCGAGACCGGCCTTGCGGCGGGCTTCGGCGTTGGCGAGACGGACGCGCACCGCGGTGAGCACGCGGGAGGTGAGTTCTTCCTGGAGCGCCAGCTCGCGGAGATCGGCCAGCGCGTCCTCGACTTCACGGAAAGCGCCGAGCACGGCCTTCGTCCATTCGGCGCCGGAACCGTCGATGCGCGCGCGCGCCACCTCGAGGTTGGCCTTGCGCAGGCCGGCGTCGAAGACGGGCAGGTCGACCGAAGGCGTGAGGGACCAGAAGCTGGCCGAACCACGACCGATGCGCGAAGCGGGGTCGGCCTGCCAGCCGGCCTGGCCGTTCAGCGTCACCGAAGGATAGAAGTCGGCGATGGCCGCGCCTTCGCGCGCGAGCGCGGCGTCGAGTCGCGCCGCGGCGGCGGCGAGGTCCGGACGGCGCACCAGGAGTTCGGACGGCACGCCGGCGCCGAAGCTGGGCATGGCGACGCTGCCTTTCACCTCCGGGAGCGGCGCGCCCGGGGTCGCGCCGATGAGCGCGCGCAAGGCGTTCTCCGCGGCGGCGAGGCGACGGCGACCGAGGCCTTCGTCGACCTTGGCCTGCGCGGCGGCGAGGCGCGCGGAGGAAAGCGGATCGGAATCGACGAGGCCGGCGCCGACCGTCTGTTCGACGATCTGCATCTCGCGGAGGCGCGTGGCGAATTCCGTCTCGAGGAAGGCGAGCTGCTCGCGGGCGCCGCGGACGGCGAACCAGAGGCGAGCGACTTCGGCCGAGAGCGCGAGGTCGGCTTGCTCAGCGGTGAATTTCGCCGCGAGCGCCTCGGCGTCGGCGGCCTTGGTCTTGGCGGCCTCGCGTCCCCAGACGTCGAGCTCCCAGGAAGCCTTCACGCCGACCGCGCCGACGTCGGTGCGACGCGGGATGCCGACGCCGAGCGGCACGCGGCCGGTCTCGAGCGAGATGCGGGAAGATTCCAGGCCGGCGCCCACGGAGACCGCGGGCTGGTCGCCGGCGTTCGCCGCGAGGAGCAAGGCCACGGCCTCGCGCTGACGCGCGCGGGCGATGACCAGGTCGGGGCTCTGCTTGCGCGCCTGGGCGATGAGCTCGAGCAAGGCCGGGTCGCCGAAGGACTCGGCCCACTTCGCGTCGGCGGCGACGCCGGCCTGCGAGAAGGCGCCGGGCACGGCGGCGCCCTTCGGCTTGGCCGAGGGGTCGTGGGCGCAGCCCGCGAGGACGAGCGCCGCGAGCAGGAACGTCTTATTTGCCCGGAGCATCTTGGGAGGCGTCGATATAGACGTCCATCTGCTGGCCGACGAAGAGCGCACGGCCCGCGGGGCGGTCGAACTGGTAGATCACCTGCAGCACGCGGGTGTCGACGCGTTCGACGCTGGCGCCGGTGAGCGAGGTCTTCGGGATGACGAACGGTTCGATGCGGACGAACTGGAGGGCGATGGAGCGGTCCTTGCCGCCGGCGAGGGTGCTCTCCCCTTTCAGGAAGCCCTTCGCGGGCAAGCCTTCGCGCATGCGCGTGGCCAGCTGTTCGTCGACGTCGCAACGGATCTGCAGGCGGGAGATGTCGCCGAGGACGACCGGGGCCTTGGCGCCGGCCGCGACGAATTCGCCGACGCGCACGCCGACCTGGAGGACGGTGGCGTCGATGGGGGAACGGAGCACGAGGCGGTCAAGGAGCACCGCGGTCTGCTCGAGCTGCGCCTTGGCGAGGGCGAGCCTGGCCTTCGCTTCCTTGGCGGCCATCTGGTAGGCCAGCAGTTCGGCGGCGGAGACCGCGCCGCTGTCCTTGATGCCGGTCCAGCGACGGGCGGCGTCTTCAGCGCGCTCGGCGCCGGCCTCGGCGGCGGCGACCGCGGCGACCTGCACGGCGTGCTGGGCGCGGAGGTCACGCTCGTCGAGCGTGAGGATCGGATCGCCGGCCTTCACCTTGTCCCAGACCTTCACATGGACCTTGGCGACGGTGCCGGAAGTCGGCGAACCCAGGAGGGTGTTCTCGGCCACGGCCTCGATGAGGCCGGCGGCGGCGATGAGGCCGTCCTTGTCACGCTTGGCCGGCTCGTAGGGCGGCGGGTTGATCGGCGTCTCGTTGGCCGTGCCGCGGGTGAGCTGCAAGGCGGCGCCGGCGCCGGCGAGGGCGAGGGCGAAGAGCAGGATGCGTTTCTTGAACATAAGGGGAATCAGAGGTGCGTCGTGTCGAGGAGCTTCGGGTCGTCGACCACGCGGCTGATGCGACCGTCTTCCATCTCCGCGATGCGGTCGGCGAAACGGAAGATGCGGTGGTCGTGCGTCACGACGACGACGCAACGCTCAGGCGAGCGGGAGAGGTCGCGGACGAGCTCCATGATGTGGGCGCCGGTGTCCTTATCGAGGGCCGAGGTCGGTTCGTCGCAGATCAGGAGCGGCGGTTCGTGCACGAGCGCGCGGGCGATGGCGACGCGCTGCTGCTGGCCGCCGGAGAGCGCGTTCGGACGACCTTCCTCGCGACCCTTGAGCCCGACCTTGTCGATGATCGCCAGCGCGCGGGCGCGGGCCTCGTCGAACGGGCGTCCCTGGATGAGGAGCGGCACCATCACGTTCTCGACGACGGAGAGCGTCGGGATGAGGTTGAAGGACTGGAAGACGAAGCCGAGGTTCTTGCGGCGGAAGGACGTGAGCTCCTCCTGGCCGAGGCCGTCGAGGCGCTGGCCGAAGACCTCGACCTGGCCGGCCTGGGGCGTGAGCGTGCCGGCGATGACGGAAAGCAGCGTCGTCTTCCCGCAGCCCGAGGGACCGACGAGCATGATGAGCTCGCCGCGACGGGCTTCGAAGTCGGCCTGCTTGAGGGCGATGACGCGGTTCTCCGGCGTGCCGAAGAACATGTCGACGCCGGTGGCGCGGACGGCGACGGTGTGGGCGAGGTGGCTCATCCGCGGAAGACGGAGGCGGCGTCGACGCGCGACACCTTGATGATGCCGATGACGGCGGAGACGAAGCTGATGCCCAGCACCAGGGCGAACGTCGCCCAGAGGATCTGCGGGAACATCACGAACGGGGGCATGCCCTTCTCGATCATCACGCGGCCGATGGCCTGCGCCATGCCCGCGCCGAGGCCGAAGCCGATGAGGCCGGCGGTGAAGGCCTGCACGAAGAGCATGCGTGCGATGACGCCCATGCCGGCGCCCATCGCCTTGATGGCCGCGAAGTATTTCAGGTTCTCGAGCACGAAGGAATAGAACGTCTGGCCCGAGATCGCGATGCCGACGAAGAGCCCGAGCAGGACCGCCGTGCCGAACGAGAACGGGATGCCGGTATTGGTCCAGAACCACCAGAAGGTGTTGCGCGCGAGGCTGCGCTCGCCCCAGCTCCAGATGACGGTGTCGGACGTCCAGGCCTTGAGGCCGGTGTCGCGCTCGATCCGGCCGCAGAGCTCGGCCGGCGTGACGCCTTTCTGCGGCTCGACGAGCATGAAGCTGAGCGTGCGGCGGGCGCCGAGGGTGTAGCCCTTGGCGCGGTCATAGGTGGTGTAGACGAACGGGCCGCCGGTGAAGGCGCGGCGCACCTTGCAGATGCCGACGATGCGCGCCTGGATGTCGTTGATCTCGAAGGTATCGCCGACCTTGAGCGGCGTGTTCCGCGGCTTGCCGTCAGGCCCGAGGCTCATGCGGCCCATCAGCGCGGCACCCCATTCGTCGACGATGACGGTATCCGGGAGGCGCAGGTCCTCGATGCGGCCTTGGGTCAGGACCGCCGGCGCGCCGGCGAAGGTGTCGGCGTCGATGCCGACGAGCGTGATCAGCTTGAAATTGCCGTCCTGCATGCGCGCCTGGACGAAGGACGTGTGGAGCGGAGCGGCCCAGGCGACGCCGTCGACGGAACGCACGCGGCCGAGGTCCGTGTCGCGGAGGGGCTTGGCGTCGTTGACCTGCTCGACCATCGGGTCGCTGACCCAGACCTGGGCGCGGATGTTGACCATCGGCGTGTAGGTCCAGCTCATGATACCGAAGAAGACCGAACTCTGCTGGGCCATCAGGAGCGCCGAGAACGCCAGGCCGCAAAGGAGCATCGCCAGCTTGGCGCGGTCTCCGAAGAGCATGTTGAGGGCGAGGCGATACATCGGACGAGTCCTGCGATTGTCGCTCCAACAAGCCGTGGGTCAATGGGAAGTCAAACGGCCCGGACGATGTCCGGGCCGTCGTGACCGAAACGTGACTTCGTCGCTTACTTGGCGACGGCGGCCGCGGCCGGCAGCTTCACGAAGTTCGTCTTGAACCACTCGGGGCCCCAGGAGGCGTTGACGGCCCAGGCGGCGGCGAGGAGGACGAGGGCGATCGAGAAGCAACGGACGACCTTGGCCTTGTCTTCGCTCTTGGCACCGGCGTGCAGGAGGCCGACCGCGCCGAGCGCGAGGATCGGGTGGAACCAGGAGATCGGGCGGACCGTCTGGAAGAAGGCGATCAGGCCGATGACGAGATTGATGTCGACGAGGACGGCGACGACGCGCTGGAAGACCGGCTTCGGACCCTTGACCAAGGCGACGACGATGACGGCCAGGACCAGGGCGAGGGTGAGCGAACCGTAGTGCTTATGAAAACCGGCGATGGCGAGCGTATGCATGCGTTCACCTTGGGACCAGTCCGGCCCGATTCAAGCCCTCCCGCAGGATTTCAGCGGTCTTCGGGGAAGAGCGTGCGGAAGAACCAGGCCGCCAAGGCGGCGCCAGCCAGCTGGACGGCGATCTCGGCGAGGAGGCGGGGCGAGATCTTTGCCAGGAAAAACATCTCGGTGGCGAAGGCCTTGGAGCCGAAGAGCCCGTCGAAGAGCGCGGAGCTGACCCCGAGGAGCGACGTCGCCAGGGAGACCGCCGGGTTCATCGTCGGGTTGAATTCACCGAAAGTGCCCGAGAGGCCGAGGACGACGGCCGCGATGGCCAGGCCGAAGTAGCTGTTGCCGGCGGTCAGGCGGGAGGTGCCGACCATGAGGATGACGAAGGCCAGGACGAAGGTGGCGAGCAGCTCGACGACCGCGACGACGCCGAAGTCGGCGAAGGCGGATTCGGCCAGAGCGTCGACGGCGCCTTTCGTATGGTCGGAATCATGGCCGAGGAGGAAGCCGGCGACGGCGACGGCGAGGAGCGCGGCGCCGAACTGGACGCCGACGTAGGACCAGAGGGCTTTGGAGCTCGCACGACCGCGGAGCCGGAAGGCCAGCGAGATCGCCGGGTTGTAATGGGCGAGCGAGATCGGCGCGCCCATGTAGATCAGCGCGCAGAGCAGCGCGGCGACGGAGAGCGGATTGGTCGCGACCATGGCCGCGAGGCAGAGGAAGAACGTGCCGACGGCTTCGAGGAGGAGCTTGTTCCGCATGCGGGCAATCTCGTCAGATGGCGGCAAGGCTCAAGCGCGGAGTCGCTCAGCGCGCGCCGGCGCGGGCGTTCAGCCAGTTCTCGCTGAAGGCGGCGGTCTCCTCGAAGCCGGGCAGGCGGCGCGTCCGGGCGCGCATCTCCCTGGCGGCTTCTTCCTGGGCGGCGAAGAGTTCGGTCAGCGAAGCGTGCAGAGGCGTCTTCTTGTTCTTGTTGTCGACGAGCCAGAAACCGACGTGTTCGCCGTCGACGACCTCGTTGTTGTAATACTGCCAGAAAAGCACCATCGCCGGCTTCCAGGTGAGGAACTTCGCGAGGATCTCGCGGTTGCGCTGGTCGTGCTTCGCGCCGTCGCCGTCGCAGACCTTCCAGGACAGGCCGCACTCGCCGATGAAGACGCGCTTGGCGGGGAGACCGGCCTTGGCGGGCAGCTGCGTGTTGACGTAGTCCAGCGTGGCGCGGACTTCTTCCGCCGGGAGCAGCTGGCAGTCGTAGGCCGAGTAGGAGACGAAATCCACGTTCACCTTGGGCAGGACCGCGTTGACCGCGCGCTTGCGTCCGTCCTTCATCGCGTCGCGGACGCGGTTGACCTCGGCGTAGGTGTAGACGCGGCACTTGGCGTAAGGGACTTCCGAGCGGGCGTCGTCGACGGCCTTCTGGCGGATGTTGAGCCACTCGATCATCGCCGCGACGAGTTCCGGCGAGGCGTCCTTCTTCACGTCCTTGTCGGGGAGCAGATACCAGTCGCCCTCCCAATGCCCGAGGAAGAAGGTCTTGCCCGCGGTGTCGTAGCGGGTGAGCAGGTCCTTGGTGAAGAGATACGTCGCGTTGTATTCGCGGCGCTTCAGCTCCGGCGTGAAGCCCTTGGTCCATTCGTTCGACGAACGATACCAGAGCACGTAGTGCGTGAACGGCATCGCGACGTACGGCGTGAGCTGCTGGCCGGACACCGCGTTGATCTTCAGGATGCGCGAACCCATCGCGCTGATGCCCTTGGCCGCCTCGAGCACCGCATCGTCCTTGGTGAACTTGTAGGCCGGGCCGAACGCCTGCGTGCCCACGACCTGCGCGAACGCGTCGGGCAGCGTCGGCACCGCGGGCAGCGGAGCCATCTCGAGCGGCGCGGCGGAGCGGTTCTTCTTGCCTTGCGCGAGCAAGGCCAACGGGAACAGCAGGAGGACTCCCAGAAGGAGACGAGGGGTTGAACTCATGGGGTGAACCTCAGGGCGAGGGACTTGAATTGTCCGCTGACGGCACCCTTCCTTCAAGCCCGTTCCCACCCAACACCATGATAACCATCAAAGCCACCCTGGCCGCCGCGCTCCTCGCGACCGGCCTCCACGTCCACCTCGCCGCCGCTCCCGCCAAGGAGGAGGGCCATGCGGCGGATCCCGATCACGCCCGGCTGGTCGCCGCCCGTAAGGCCGCCAACGACCTGCCCGAAGTGATGAGCGCCGAACAGCAGGCGAAGGCCGACCGCGCCCTGGCGACGAAGGCGCTGGCCGAATACAAGACCGCCCGCAAACGGTCCACGGATTCGGAAACCGCCTACCGTAAGGCCTTCGACGCCGCGCTCGCCAAGGTCGACGAAGGCGCCCCCGCGTTGCAGGAGAAAGAACGCGCCGCCTTCCGCGAACGCATGCTGAAAGCCCGGGCCTCCAAGAAAGGCGGCGCCAAGAAGTCCGTCGCCAAGGCGGAGGATGACGACGAAGACGACGAACCCGCTTCGAAGGCCTCGAACTGAGGACTCCGGACCCGCCGCCAGGCGGGTCTTTTTTTAGGCCAGGGCTTCCGCGAACGCCGCCCAGATCTCTTCGACCGGCTCCAAACCGATCGAGATGCGCAGGAGGTCGGGGTCGAGGCCGGAGGCCCGGATGTGCGCCCTGCCCTCCTCGCTGGTGACTTCCTCGAAATGGGCGAGCCAGAGGAACGGCGCCGCGAGCGTGTAGCGAAGCCCGAAGCTCGGGCCCTTGGCGACCGCGAGGCGATCGTAGACGCGACGCATGTCGCCACGGAGCTCCAAGGTGATGAGCGCGCCGGCGCCGGCGCCCGGACGCTGGAGCCGACGATACGCGGCGGCCGTCGCGCCGGTGTCCGCGGTGCGCACGCGCGCGACGGCCGGATGCGCGGCGAGACGACGGGCGATCTCGGCCGCGTTGGCGGAAAGCCGGGCGGTGACGTCGGCGACGCCGACGGCCTGGGCGGCGAGCACGCCGAGGTCGAGCGCATGCAACGGCTCGAGGCGAGCCCGGGCGACCGCGAGCAGCGCGGCGGCGTCCGGGCGGGCCGGGTTCACGGCGAGGACGCCGGCCATCACGTCGCCTTCGGAGCCGACATACTTGGTGAGGCTCGAGACGAGGATGTCCGCGAACGGCAGGACGTCGACGGTGGCGAGACCGACGCTGCTCGGATCGAGGAGCAGCATGGCGCCATGCTTGTCGCAGAGCGCGCGCAGCGCCGGGATGTCGGCCGTCTCGAGCTGCGGATTGTTCGGGACCTCGGTGAAGACGCCGGCGACGTCGCCGGCGGCCAGCAGCCGCTCGACCGCGGCGAGGTCGCGCACGTCGGCGACGAAGCGATGCTTCGCGTCATGGGCCTTCTCGAAGAGGCGGGTCGAATCGACGTACAGCCAGCCGAGCTGGATCCAGGCGGTGCGACCGCGCGGACGCTGCGCGGCGTCGACCGCGGCGATGCCGGCGTCGACCGCGTTCATCCCGGAGGCCGCGACCAGGATGTCGGCCGGCTTCACTCCGGCGAGGAGCGGCGACAACGTCGACCGCAGCGAGGCGAGCGCGGCGGCGCCGTCGACGGGCGCGGCGCCCGCGAGCCAGGCTTCGGCCTGACGCGACGAGATGAGCGTGCCCGTGTGCTGCACCATCTTGGCGAGACGCAACGCGGCATCGCCCGGGGGCGTGGCGGCCAGCCACCAATCGCCGACGCGGTCGAGCGAGGTCAGCGTGGCGCCGACGTGGGCGGCGAGGCGGCGCGCGGCGGCTTCGGAGACCAGCGGGAAGAGTTCGCCGGCGCGGCCGAGACGGCGAGCGGCTTCCTGCGCGGCGCGGGAGACGAGCTCGTTGCGGACGAAACGCGGATAGCCCGCGCGGAGCAGTTTCCAGACGCGGTCTTCCTTGCGCTCGTAGCTTTCGACATCGGCGAGCGTCGGCAGGCAGACGACCGTCGCATGCGGCGAGTCGGGCACCGTGGCGCCCAGCGCTGGCGAAAGGAGCGGCACGATCAGAGACCTTCGGCCGGCTGCTCGTTCTGCAGGATCTGCTCGAGCGACTGGCGGCGGCGGATCAGCGCGAAGGTCCCGTCGCGACGCAGGAGGACTTCCGGGGCTTCGGGGAAGGAATTGTAATTCTTCGTGCTCATGCCCGCGCAGTAGGCGCCGGCGCCGCCGATGACGCAGAGGTCGCCGGGCGCGGCTTCGGGCAGCGTGCGGGCGGCGAGCGTCTCGGGTTCGCCGGGCGCGCAGCTGATGAGGTCGCCCGATTCGCAGCAATGACCGACGATGACGTAGCCGCGCGTCGCGCCGGTGACCTTGGCGGGATAGAGGTGCACCGGGTGCTGGGAGCCGTAGAGGGACGGACGGAGGATCTCGGTCATGCCCGAGTCGAGCTTGATGAATTCGCGGAGTCCCGTGGACACGATGTCCTGCACGCGGGAAAGCACCGCGCCGGCGTTGGCGACGAGGAACGTGCCCGGCTCGATCTCGAGGCGGAGCTTGCGACCGTCGGCCGCGGCGAACTTCTCGAAGGCGACCTTGACCGGGGCGCCGACGACCTGCGGGTCGGTGCCCTTCTCGGCCGCGACGCGCGCGACCTTGTAGCCGCCGCCGAGGTTGAGGGTCTGCACCGTCGGGAAACGGCTGACGAGGGCGAGGCTGGCGGCCGACACTTCCTGCCAGACGACGGGGTCGCTGCCGGAACCGATGTGGGTATGGATGCGGACGACCTTCAGGCCGTACTGCTTCACGATGGCCTGGGCCTGGTCGGCCCATTCGTGCCAGATCCCGAAGGAGGAGTCGGGACCGCCGACGTTGGTCTTGCCCGTACCGCCCGAGCCACGGCCGGGGTTGAAGCGCAGGCCGACCTCATGGCCGGGGAGGGCTTTGCCGATCCGCTCCAACTGGAGGAGGGAGCAGGCGTTCACGTGCACTCCCTTATTAAGGAGAGAGGGGAAATCGTCGGGCAGTTCCTGGGAGGACAGGGAGATCCGGTCGGCGGGCACCCCGGCCAGCATGGCGCGGCGGACTTCCCAGCCCGAGCTGGCGTCGAAATGGAGGCCTTTGTTGGCGAAGATCTTCAGGACCGAGGCGTTCGGGCAGGCCTTCATCGCGAAGCGGACGGTCAGGCCGAACGCGTTCGGGAAGGCCAGCATGGCGTCGGCCTGGGCCTCGAGGGTGGCCTGGTCGTAGACGTAGCACGGGGTGCCATGGGTCGCGGCGATCTGCCGGACCGATTCAGGAAGAAGGAAGCGATGGTTTTCCACGGGAGTGTCTCGGGCGGACTTTGGCAGGCCCGCCCTTCCCTTCCAGCCTTTTTGCGGAAGTATGACACCGCTTGCCTCCCCTCCCCTCGCCCCTTGGGATGGGCTCGGCTTTCGCCGTCCCATGTCCGCCTCCGAGACCATCGTCGCCGCCGCGACACCCGCCGGTCGTTCGGCCTTGGCGATCGTCCGCGTCGACGGCCCGCTCGCGGCCGCCATCGCGCACGACGCGCTGCGCCGGCAGACCCTGCTCGCCGAGAAGACCTCGACGCTCGGCATCTGGCGCAACCAGGCCGGCGAACCGGTCGACCAGGTCGTCGCCGTGCTCTGGCACGCCGGCCGTTCGTTCACCGGCAACGATTCGCTCGAGATCACCTGCCACGGCAACCCGCTGCTCGTCCGCCGCATCACCGAGGACTGCCTCGCGCGCGGCGGCCGCCTCGCCGAGCCCGGCGAGTTCACGCGCCGCTCCTATCTCGCGGGCCGCATCGACCTCACGCAGGCCGAGGCCGTCGCCGACCTGATCCACGCCAGCTCCGAACGCGCGCTCGCCTCCGCGCGCCGCATGCTCGCCGGCGAGCTCGGCCGGCACGTCGCGCGCTGGACCGACCGCACGCTGCAGATCCTCGCCGAGCTCGAGGCGCACATCGATTTCCCCGAGGAGGACCTGCCGCCGGAGGATCCGCGCGGCCCTGCGGCCCGCTTGGTCGAAATCGCGTCAGAACTTTCCCACTACGCCCGCACCGCGAAGCACGACGGCGCCCTGCGCGCCGGTTTGCGCGTCGCCGTCGTCGGCGCGCCGAACGCGGGCAAGTCGAGCCTGCTCAACGCGCTGACCGGCGCGGACCGCGCGATCGTGAGCCCCGAGGCAGGCACCACGCGCGACTACCTCGAGGCGCCCGTCGCCGGGCTGCCGCTCGCCGTCACGGCGATCGACACCGCGGGCCTGCGCGACGGCGGCTCGACGCTCGAGAACCTCGGCATGGCGCGCTCGCTCGAACAGGCGCGCGGCGCGCATCTGCTGATCCTCGTCGTCGACGCTTCGGCCGAGCCCCCTGCCCTGCCCGCGGAACTCGTCGCGCTGCTCGCGCCGGAACGCACGCTCGTCGTCGCGAACAAGGCCGACCTTCCCGCGCACGCCGCGCAGAAAGATTTCCTGCCGCAGCTCGCGAAGCTTTCGGCCTGCCTCCTCGACGGCCGTGACGCCGAGGCGCTCCGCGCGAAGCTCGGCGAGTTCCTCGTCTCCCAGGAGATCGCTCCCGGCGCCGAAGACCTCGTGGTGAGCGTCCGCCATGCCGAGGCCCTGGCCCGGGCGGCCACCGCCCTGACCGAAGCCGCCGACCACCTCAAGGCCCCCATCCAGACCGAACTCGCCGCCGCCCAAGGCCGGGTCGCCCTGGACGCCCTGGGGGAGATCGTGGGCCGCATCGATAATGAGCGTATGCTGGACAAGCTCTTTGCTTCCTTCTGCATAGGTAAGTGATTCCCTCCGGTGAGGGAGCGCCTATGCGACCTCACAAACAAATCCGCCTCGGGCCTGACCGCCCCTATGACGTCATCGTCTGCGGGGCCGGCCATGCCGGCGTGGAAGCCGCCCTGGCCGCGGCCCGCATGGGGGTCGACGTCCTGCTGCTGACCGGCAACGTCGACACCATCGCCCAGATGAGCTGCAACCCCGCCATCGGGGGCCAGGCCAAGGGGCATATCGTCCGGGAGATCGACGCCCTCGGGGGCGAGATGGGCCTGACGGCCGACGTGACCGGCATCCAGTTCCGCCTCCTTAATTCCTCCAAGGGTCCCGCCGTCCAGGCCCCCCGCGCCCAGTGCGATAAGAAGGCCTACCAGTTCCGGATGAAGCACCTCTGCGAACTGCAGGCGGGCCTGACCATCTTCCAGGCCCAGGTCACCGGCCTGATCTTCAAGGCCGGGGTCGTGGTCGGCGTGCAGACGAATCTGGACCTCGATTTCCACGCCAAGACCGTGGTCGTCACGACCGGCACTTTCCTGCGCGGCCTGATGCACATCGGCGCGAACAAAACCGAAGGCGGACGTCTCGGTGACTTTAGTGCTAAGTCATTGTCTAGCAGTTTCTTAGAAGCGGGCATCGAACTCCAGAGACTCAAGACAGGCACCCCTCCGCGTATCCTCGGTTCGTCCATCGATTTCAGCAAGTGCGAGGAGCAACCAGGCGACGCCTCCCCTACCCTTTTCGCCTTCCACGATACGCGCCAGCAGACCGACTTGTTCCACGTGGAACAAGCGGGCGAACGCCTCCCCGGATGGACCCCCGGCAGTGATCAGGTATCCTGCTGGATGACCGAAGCGACCTGTGCGACCGGGAAGATCGTGCAGGAGAACCTGCACCTCTCTCCCCTTTACGGGGGCGAGATCACCGGCGTCGGCCCGCGCTACTGCCCCTCCATCGAGGACAAGTTCGTGAAGTTCTCGGATAAGGATACCCATAAGCTGTATCTGGAGCCCGAGGGTCGCAATACCGACGAATGGTATATCAACGGCCTTTCGACCTCCCTTCCCTTCGCCGTCCAGCTCCAGATGCTGGCTTCGGTGCCCGGATTGGAAAACGCCGTCATGTTGCGCCCGGCCTATGCCGTGGAATATGATTTCGCTCCCCCGACCCAGCTTTACCCCACCCTGGAGTCCAAAAAAGTCGAAGGCCTGTTCTTTGCCGGCCAGATCAATGGCACCTCCGGGTATGAAGAAGCCGCCGCCCAAGGCCTGGTCGCCGGGGTCAACGCCGCCTGTAAGGTCAAAGGTCAGACTCCGATGGTCCTGGGCCGCGACGAAGCCTATATCGGCGTCCTGATCGATGATTTGGTGACCAAGGGCACCCAGGAGCCTTATCGTATGTTCACCAGCCGGGCTGAATTCCGCCTTTTATTCAACCACGGCAGCGCTGAACTGCGCCTGAAGGACAAAATCAGCGAATTCGGCCTCGTGCCGCCCGAACGTCTGGCTCGAATCCAGTCTAAGGCCGAAAAAGTCACCCACTGGATCGAATACCTGGAAAAGCTGGCCATCCCAGGCGGGATTGCCGGCGACGTCATCCGCCGTAACTGGGATTCGACCCCCAAGGACCTACCGCCGACCTTTTTGGCCGAAGCACCCGAAATCCAGGCCGAAGTCATGTATCGGGTCAAATACCGTGGCTATCTGGAGCGCGAAACGCGCAACGCCCGCAAACTGCACGACCTGGATGCCTTTAAGGTGCCTGAAGGCTTTGATTTCTTGAAAGCCTACGGCCTGCGCATCGAAGCCCGCCAGAAGCTCCAGGCGATCCAGCCGAAGACCCTTGGTCAGGCGAGCCGCATCAGCGGGGTCAATCCGGCCGATATCTCGCTGCTGATGGTCCTGTTCCGGGCGAAATAACCCCAGCGTCCGTGGGGCAGGGAAGGGGGGTGTTCCACGTGGAACACCCTCTATGTAAAGATTGCGGCCGCTCAGTGTGACGGTCGTGTATCACAAACACCTAAGTCATTGACAGTGAATGTTTTCTGGATACAAATAGCGGCCGTAACCCGACCGACACGATTGTCACCTAACTCTGGCGGTCAGGTTCCGGGGGGCTTTATGTAAAGGCGCACCCATGGACGCCGAACACCTTAAGCGCATCCTGATCGTCGACGATGAGTCCGACGTGACCGAACTGCTGGACTACAAGTTCAAGCAGGCCGGCTACGCCATCCGCACGCTCAACGACCCGCTGCGCGCGATCGGCCTGGCCCGCGACTTCCGTCCGGACCTGATCATCCTCGACGTGATGATGCCCGAGCTCACCGGGGTGCAGCTGCTGCGCATGGTGCGCGCCGACGCGCTCCTGCAGGATACGCCGGTGATCTTCCTCACGGCGAAAGGCGAGACGGCCGACAAGGTGAAGGGCCTCGAGTCCGGCGCGGATGATTACGTGACCAAGCCTTTCGACACGCGCGAGCTGATGCTCCGCGCGCAGGCCTTGTTGCGCCGCGCGAAGTCCGCCGCCGCCAAGCCTTCGACGCGCCTCGCGGCCGGCGCGCTCATGCTCGACATCGAACGCCACGAAGTCACCGCGGCCGGCAAGGTCGTCGAACTGACCGCCACCGAATTCAAGCTGCTGCGTCTGCTCCTCGAGCGGAAGGGCAGGGTGCAGTCGCGCGAAGAACTCCTCGCCGACGTCTGGAACTATTCGCCCGACCTCGAGACGCGCACGGTCGACACGCACGTGCGCCGACTGCGCGAGAAGCTCGGCCCGGCCGGCGACGTCATCGACACGGTCCGCGGCGTCGGCTACCGCGTGAACGGCTGAGCCGATTTACGCTCGCGCGAACCTCGCCGCCGGACAGCATCCTCCGCAGATGTCCTGGCTCCCTTGGTTGCTCCTGCTCGCGCTCGCCGCCGTCGCGGCATGGTGCTTCGCCGAGATCGCCGGCCACGTGCGCTGGGCGCGCCGCGCGTTGCTCGCCGACGGCGGCGCCCCGCGACCGCAGGGCTGGCTGGTGCGCAAGCTGCGCCTCGAGGAGCTTTTCATCGCGATCGAACGTCGTGCGGCGAACGAAGGCGAGATCCGCGCCGCGGCGGCGCGGCGCATCGAAGCCTTGCTGGCGCCGCTGACGGACGCCGTGCTCGTCGTGGACGCGCAGGATCGCCTCCGGCTCGCGAACCCGGCCGCGGCCGCGTTGTTCGGGCTGTCGGAAGGAGATGGCGGCGGATCCATCGTACCGATGGTCCGCAGCGCCGATTTCATCGAACTCGTCCGCCGCGTCCGCGCGGAAGGGGACGCGCGCTCGACGATCCTGCTCAACCGCGCGCCTCTTTCTGACGTCTGGATCCAGGCCGCCGGCGCGCGCACCGATCCGGAAGCGTTCGGCGAAGGCGCCGCGATCTTCGTGCTGGCGGACGTGACCGCGCTGAAGCGCCTCCAGGCGATGGAGCGAGACTTCGTGACGAACGTCTCGCACGACCTGCGCACCCCGGTGACGATCCTCCGCGGCTACGCCGAGACGCTCGCCGAAGACCAGGCGACGATGTCGGTCGAGGACCGCGCGCGCTTCACGCAGAAGATCGTGAGCTCGGTGGGCCGCCTGCAGGGGCTCGTCGAAGGCCTGCTCGCGCTCGCGAGCCTGGAGTCCGCGCAGGACGTCCGCCGCGAGCCCGGCGCCTTGCATGTCGCCGCCCGCGAGGTGGCCGAAGAATTTTCCGCGCGTTGCAAAGCGGCGGGCGTGACGCTCGCCTTGCGGCTGGAAGCCGCCGATGGCGGCGCCGCGGATCCCGTCCAAGCCCGCCGCCTGGTCCAGAACCTGATCGACAACGCCTTGGCGCATGCGGCCGGCATGAGCCGGCTCCTGATCTCGACCCGCGACACCATGAACGGGGTCGAGCTGAGCGTCGAAGACGACGGGGCAGGGGTCACCCCCGCCGACCTCCCGCGGCTATTCGACCGTTTTTACCGTACCGATAAATCGCGCCGGGCCGGGGGCAGCGGGCTCGGCCTGAGCATCGTCCGCCAGGTCGCCGAACTGCATGGGGGTTCCGCCCAAGCGGAACCCGTCCGCCCGAAGGGCCTCCGGATCACGGTGACCTTGCCGGCGGCGGCTTAGGTCCCGAAATGAAAAACCCGCCGGGTTTCGGCGGGTTTTGGCTCCATTTTAAAGTGGAGCGCGCGACTGGACTTGAACCAGCAACAGCCACCTTGGCAAGGTGGTACTCTACCATTGAGCTACGCGCGCGTTGGACAAGAAGCAGACCAAACGCCCTAGCGAGTGTCAAGCCTTTGGACGAATCTCGTCCGGGCGGCCTTCGGGGCAGGGTAGAGGCCCTGCTTTTCAAGCAGGGCAGCCGCTTCATCGGAAAAGAGCCAGCGGAGGGCAGGGGCTAGCTGCGGCTGGCGATCCAGACGGACATAAAGGATGAGCGGCACCTGGAGGGGGTAGTCCCCGTTGAAGACGTTATTCTCGTCCGGTCCATAGGCGGTCGCGGTCCGTCCGGGACGACCATCGGCCACCTGGAGGACCCTGCCGCGCCCCGTCGGCGGCCGGGGAAGCAGGACGATGCTCCCGGCCCGGGAGGCCAGCAGGTCGGCCGCCAAGGCCGACTCCACCCGCAGGCGCACGTCGGGGCGGAAGGGTTGCCCCTCGAGTACGAGGCCCTGGAAAATTTCCAAAGTCATCGAACCCGCCGGCGAGCAGACCGCCGGCGTGATCAGTTCCGAACGCGCCGCGGGGTCGATGTCGTTCCAATTCCGCGCCGCGAAGCGCGGATCCTTCGCGAAGGCGTTGGCGAGATTTTCGAACGTGATCGTCTCCAGCCGGTTCGTGCCATGCGTGGCGGCGACGACGACAGCGCTCGCGAGACGGAACTCGATGACGCCGATGCGACCGGAAGGCACGGGCGCGACCTCACGGTCGCGCCGCAAGAGAACCGCGGCCCCGGAACGGCCGTCGACGAACGCCTGTCTCCCTGGGAGTGTGCCGCCGAAATCGGCGGCAATCCCGCCTGCGGCGGTTTTGAAAGCTTGCGCGAAACTCCCGTCGAGGAGGTCGGTCCCGACGATGTCGGCCGCCGAAGCCGCCGCACAGGAAAGGAGGAAGGCGAACAGCCTCACGCGCTCTCAGGACCGGGATCGAGTTCCGGCCATTGCAGGAGTTTGCGATGGAGCGTGCGGCGGGAGATGCCCATCAGCTCCGCGGCGCGCGTGCGGTTACCCGCGGCGGCGGCGAGAGCCTGCTTGAGCAGCTGCTTCTCGTTCTGCTCACGATCGAGGATGTTGCCGCCCGTGGAGGGCAGGGCGGAGACGGCGACCGACGTGGCGGTCGGCTGAGAGAAGCGGGGATCCAGGTCACCGGCGGCGACGGACTTGCCGGCGCGCAGCACCGCGAGGTTCTCGGCGGCGTTGCGCAACTCGCGGATGTTGCCGGGCCACGGATAGCGCACGAGCACGGCGAGGGCTTCCGGCGAAAGCTTCGCGGGCGCGACGCCGTTCTCCTTGGCGAAGCGTTCGAGATAATGGGCGAGGAGCAACGGGACGTCGTCCTGACGTTCGCGCAGCGGCGGTAGGCGCAGCGGCACCACCGAGAGACGGTAATAGAGGTCTTCGCGGAACTTCCCTTCCTTGACCATCTGCTGCAGATCGCGGTTGGTGGCGCAGACCAGGCGAAGGTCCAAGGCGATCGGACGATGGGAGCCGAGTCGTTCTACGGAGCGGGTCTCGAGGAAACGCAGGAGCTTCACCTGGGTGGTAGCGTCGATCTCCCCGATCTCGTCGAGGAACAGCGTGCCGCCGTCGGCGGATTCGAACCGGCCCACGCGACGCTCGTTCGCGCCGGTGAATGCGCCCTTCTCGTGGCCGAAGAGTTCGGACTCCAGAAGGTTGGCCGGGATGGCGGCGCAGTGCACCGCCATGAAGGGACCCTTGGCGCGCTGGCTCGCCTGATGGATCATCTGGGCGAAGAGCTCCTTGCCGGTGCCGGTCTCGCCGAGCAGGAGCACGGTCGCGTTCGAGGAGGCCACGGAGCGGACCTGCTCGATCGAACGCTGGAGCGCGGCGGAGGATCCGACGACTTCGCCAAGGGAGAACTTGCGGTCGAGGCGGGCTTTAAGAGTGACGACTTCTTTTTCGGTCGTGCGGGCCTTCAGCCCGCGATCGAGGACGAGCTCCACCTGGCGGAGGTCGACGGGCTTCTGGAAGAACCAGTAGGCGCCATGGCTCATCGCCTTCACGGCGGTCTCCACGTCGCCATACGCCGTCATCATGATGCAGACGGGCTGATTGGGCAGCTTGAGCGCGCGGTCGATCACGGCCATGCCGTCTTCGCCCGCCATGCGGAGATCCGTCAGCACGGCGTCCGGCGGGACGTCCTGCATGAGGCGCGCCGCTTCCGCGGCGTCCTTGGCGACGAAGGTCTCATAGCGGTCTTCCAGCGCCGCGCGCAGGCCTTCGCGGATATTCTTCTCGTCGTCGACGATGAGGACGGTCGGTTTCATGGCTCAGGCTTCCGGAGAGGCTTGGTGGTTGGCGGCGCCCCAGGCGCGGGCGGCCTTCTCGGCCAGCGCGACGCGGGCGCGGTCGACTTCGGCGAGACGCGCCTTGAGGTTGGCGTTGGAGACGCGGGCGAGGTCGTCGAGGTCGCAGAGATAAGTACCTTCGAGGCCTTGGTTGCCGGCGGCGAAGTTACGCGGCACGCCGAGGTCGACGAGCAGGAGAGGGCGGCCTTCGCGACGGCCGGCGATGTCGCGCAAGGCCGCGGCGTCGAGCAAGGCGCGCTCGACCGTCGCGCAGCCGACGATGACGTCGTGCGCATGCGCCTGACGCAACGCGTCGGCCAGCGTCAGGGAAGAACCGGCGAACTCTTCCGCGAGGACGCGCGCGTTCTCGAAGGTGCGGGAAGCGACGGAAACCTGGGAGGCGCCGCGCGAGACGAGCGCCTGCACGACCTGGCGGCCGACGTCGCCCGTGCCGAGCACGAGCACGCGGGCTTCCGCGAGCGAACCGAAGACGCGCATCGCGAGCTCGACGGCCACGTTGCCGAGGCTCACCTGGCCCTGCGAGATACCGGTGTTCGTGCGCGCCCAGGCGCCCGCCTGGAACGCGCGCTGGAAGACGCGGTTGAGGACCGGACCCGTCATGCCGCGCGCGAGCGCGTCGGCGTAGGCATCCTTCACCTGACCGGCGATCTCGACTTCGCCCACCATCTGGGATTCGAGGCCCGAGACGACCGAGAAGAGGTGTTCGACGGCTTGCAGGCCGGGGACCGGACGAAGGTGTTGGTCGAGCGCCGCAGGCGGCGCTCCGGTCGCTTTCAGCAAAGCGCCGCGGACATGGAGCGCGGCGGCCTCGTCGCCGACGGCGTAAGCCTCGAGACGGTTGCAGGTGGCGAGCAGCACCGCTTCGGCGAGGCCGGCTTCGCGCGCCGCGGCGTAGAAGACTTCGGCGCCGCCGGCGGGCACGGTGAAGGCCGCACGCTCATCGAGGCCGGCGGTGCGATGCGTGGCGCTGAGCGCCACCAGGTTGCGGGGGCGTTCGCTCATCGGGCGGAGGGCAGCGAAAGATAGAGCGCGATGAGCGCCGGGATCGCGACGAGGAGGGAAGTACGCGCGAACGCCGCGCCGGACAGCCGATGACGACGGCGCTGCACGATCACGTAGAGGCCGGCGAGCCAGGTCACGAGCGAGGAGATGAGCTTCGGCGCGGCGACGAGCGCGAGATCGCGTTGCGCCCAGTCGGTCGCGCCGATCACCAGCGAGAGCCCGAGAAGCCAGACCGCGGCGCCCATCAGCTGCGCGCCGATGCGGTCAAGCGGCACGAGCGCCGGCAGGAGCGCGTAGATCCCGCCGAATTGCTGGCGCGCCAAGGCGCGATCCTGAAGCAGGTAGGCGGCGGAGTTGAGCGCCTGCGCGCCGAGCACGCAGTAGGCGAGGACGGCGGCGCCGACGTGCATCACGATGAGCGGCTTGCCGGTGGTATCCAACGGATGGTCGACGACGCCGAGGAAGCCGGCGGCGACGAGGCAAAGGGCGGTGGTGCCGGCGATCGCCCAGGTCGGCAGACGATGGTTGAAGGTCAGGTCGAGGAAGAGCGACAGGCCGGCGAGGCCCCAGGCGATCGAGAGCAGGAGCTCCGCCGGGCTGGCGACCGGCAACGAGTGGGTACGCAGACCTTGGTAGGCCAGCATCGTGGTCAGCAGCACCCAGCCCGCGCGGAGCAACCACAGCCCGCCTTGATGCACCTTACCGGATGCGTCCTTCGAAGAATACCCGTCGAGCGCGGCGGAGGCCAGGAAGACGGCGGCACAGCCCAAGAGGCATTCCCGGGTGAGGGGATGGGCGGCAAGGGTGGCGGCCATCGGATACATAAGGAGAGATAAGTGGAGGTGTGACATTTTGGCAAACCCTCAAGATGCCCTGTTTTCTTGCGGTAAGCCCCTACGGGAGTAAGTTAACCCCCTTATGGCCCACGACCTCTACGATCTCACCCAACACCCCCCTCGCAGCCCCCGCGTCCGCCTCGGCGGCCTGGTCATCCTCCCCCGCATGATCGACAAGGCCCGCGCCACGAAGGCCGGGAAGAATGGCGAATATAACTATGGCTGCTCCTTGGATAAGAACGTCCTGGACTTCCTCGGCGTCGACGCCGACGCCCTTAAGGCTCAGATTGACAAGGGTTTAGGTGATGGCGAGATCCTGGCTTGGCTGATGGCCAACGCCAAGACCCCCCGTTCCGGCATGGAAATCGCCGCTTTCAGCGCCTTCCACGAACAGCGCGCCCCCAGCGCCCCGGCCGGCCGCGCCAAGCTGACCGAATACCAGTCCGCTACCCCGGCTGGCGCCAAGCGCGAAGACATCGTCACCTGGTTCGACGTCCTCGACCTGGACGACCACCAGAGCTTCGGCGGCAAGGTCTAAGCCGTGGCCAAGGAGGGTAAGCCGCGACGGGTGTTGCTCGTCTGCATGGGCAACATCTGCCGTTCGCCGACGGCGGAGGAGGTCCTGCGGACGCACGCCCGCAAGGCCGGGCTGGCCATCGAATTCGATTCCGCCGGCACGGAGAATTACCACATCGGCGACCCGCCCGATCCGCGGTCCATCCGCCACGCGAAGCATCGTGGTTACGACCTGTCGACGCTCCGGGCGCGCCAGGTGCACGCTTCCGATTTTCATTCCTTCGACCTCATCCTCGCCGCGGACGAACTGAACCTGCGTGAACTTCGGCGCCGTTGCCCGGCCGAACTCCACGGTCGTCTCCGGCTTTTCCTCGGCGACGTGGCCTTGCCCGATCCGTATTACGGCGAAAGCGACGATTTTGAAAAAGTGTTGGATTTGGTCGAAAAACAGGCGGTTTTACTGGTGTCCCGTTGGTCCCAGACGAACTGAATGATTGCCGAGGACGGCCACGTCGCGTTGGATGTCCGTACCGATGTATCAAGTGAACTTCAGCGACCAGGCGATGCGTGAGCTCGCGAAGCTCCCCACCTTGGAGCAGATGGAAGTCGTCGAGGCGTTCACCTCGCTGACGCCTGAAGACCTCCTCCGTGGCAGTTCCGAACTCGGCACCGTGCGCCGCGACGGCCACACCTACCACCGGCTGCGCGTGGGCGAATTCCGGATCTACTTCGAAGCGACCGAAGGTTCGCTGATGGCCAATTACGTCCTGCATAAGCACACCTACGCGGACTTCGCCTTCCGCTCGCACCTCCCTTTCCCCGAGGACGAAGCCCGCATCGAACAAGAAGGCGGCTTCTGGAAATACCTCGACGAAACCCCTAAGTCCTGACCGTGACCACGCCCCCCGTAAAACCCGCCTATTCCTCCCCCGAGGAGGCCGCACGTATCTACTTGCTGCCCAACCTCTTCACGGCGGGAAACATGCTCTGCGGCTTCCTGGCCATCAAGAACTGCATCGAGGCCCGCTTCACCTCGCTGAACGCCGAAGGCCGGGCCGAACACTATAATATGGCGGTCTGGTTCATCCTTTTCGCCTGTATCTGCGACCTTTTCGACGGCCGCGTCGCCCGCGCCACCAAGCGTGAATCCCTCTTCGGAGCCGAATTCGACTCGATCGCCGACACCGTCTCGTTCGGCGTCGCCCCGGCCCTGATGGCCTGCTTCCTGGTCATCAAACCCGAGGTCACCGACAACGTCCAACTGGTCACCTGGCTGCTCGCCTTCATCTACCTCCTGTGCGCCGGCGTGCGCCTGGCCCGCTTCAACGTGCTGACCAATCCATTGGTCCCGGGTAATGAAAAGCGCGCCGCCGGAGGCGATTTCGTCGGTCTCCCGTCACCCGCCGCCGCCGGCATGATCGCTTCCTTGGTGCTGGTCCTCTCGAACGTCATGAAGTCGGCCGACCAGAAGGACCCGTTCGAACATGCCGTCCAGGCGTGGTCCTGGAGCCTCCTGCCGCTGATGCTGATCATCTCCTTCCTGATGATCAGCAACGTCCGCTTCCCGAGCTTCAAGAAGCTGGATTGGACCGCCAAGGCCCGTACCCGTGGGTTCATCCTGATCATCATCGGCGGCTTCATCATCTTCCGTTATCCGCAGTTCTCCTTCCCGGCCGTCTTCCTGGGCTATATCAGCTACAGCATCTTCCGGCACGTGTTCCTGCTCAAGAAGAGCGAAATGGACCCCGCGCCTGAGGATGATGATGAGCCGGTGTCCAAGGTGTGAATAGACCGTGAAGCATCGGTGCCTTTGACCCGATGTGAACAAGGGGTCGGTTATTCACCCCGGATTCACAGCGTCGTGCTTCGCCGATGATGGCCTTCACCAGTGGCTTGCGGAACTATGCACGGGATTCCGACATCTACTGGTGCTACTGGTATTTATAAATGAAGAGTAGCTAGATACAGGGGCGCCCGGTATGTGGGCAATGAGGGGTTGCCTCACCCCCTGCCTGTCCTCAATTCTTCGGTCATCATGAAGTTCAAGGTTAACCGGAATCACTTTTTCAACGGCCTCTCCAGCGTCACCAACGTCGTGGGCAACCGCGCGACGATGCCGATCCTGCAGAACGTGCTGATCGAAGCCGAAGGCGATACCGTCACCCTGACCACCACCAACCTCGACCTCGGCATCTGCTGCCGCATCAAGGCCTCCGTCTCCTCCCCCGGTCGCATCACCCTCCCGGTCAAGAAACTCGTCCCGATCATCCGCGCCCTGTCGAGCAGCGACACCATCGTCGAACTCACCGGCAAGGACCGCGTGAAGATCACCTCCGGCAGCTCCGTGTTCCAGATCGCCGGCCTCCCGGCCGACCAGTTCCCGCCGATTTCCAACTTCGCCGGCCAGCCGACCATCTCGATCAACCAGGACGACCTGGGCGACATGCTCCGCAAGGTCAGCTACGCGCAGTCTTCCGACGAGAACCGCTACATCCTCAACGGCGTGTTCTTCGAATTCGCCGAAGGCAAGCTCACCGTCGTCGCCACCGATGGCCGTCGTCTCGCCAAGTGCGAACGTAAGATCGCCGGCACGGACAAGACCCTCGCCCTCATCCTGCCCGCCCGCACCATCATCGAGCTGATGCGCCTGCTCAAGGCCGGCGGCGAAGCCCACGTCTCGCACAACGAGCGTCAGGTCGGCTTCACCATCGACATCCCGAAGAACGAGGAAGGCCTCGTGGACCGCATCCAGCTGGTCTCCAAGGTCGTCGAAGGCAACTACCCGAACTACCGCCAGGTGATCCCGAAGGACGCCGGCTCCAAGGTGCGCCTCGAGCGCGAGAAGCTCCTCGAGAGCGTCAACCGCGCCGCCCTCATGACCGACGATCGCAACAACACGATCCGCATGAGCGTCTCGAAGAAGTCCCAGAACCTCGAGATCTCCGCGAAGTCCGACAGCGGCGACGCCCATGAACCCATCGCGGTGAAGTACGAAGGCCCGGACGTGAACATCGCGTTCAACCCTCAGTACATCATCGACCCGCTGAAGGCGCTCACCGAGGACGAGATCGATTTCGAGTTCAAGGACGAGATGTCCCCCGGCGTGATCCGCGGACTCAAGGACGACTTCCTCTGCGTCGTGATGCCGCAGCGCATCTCCTAAGCCGTCGTCGGCTCAGAGCCCGGGCTCGGCGCAATCCGGGAGCGACTTGATGCGCTCCAGGATGCGGCGCGACGCCTCGATGGAACGCTCGCGATGATCCGCCCCTGGATCGTATTCGGACGGCAGCATCGCCTTGCCGAAGCGCACGCGGATGCGCGCGGAGCCGACCGGGAAATTCGCGCCACGCGGCAGCACGTCGCGGGCGCCGCGGATATGGATCGGGACGACCGGGACGCCGGACTTGCAGGCGAGGAGTCCGGCGCCGGCCTTGGGCGAAGCGATGACACCGTCCTGGCTGCGCGTCCCTTCCGGGAAGATCAGGAGGCCGTCCCCCTGCGCCAGGGCGCCTAGGGCCGAACGGATGGCGCCGATGTCCGCTTCGCCGCGGTCCACCGGGATCGAGTGACAGGCGCGGATGACGAAGCCGAAGATCGGGTTGTCGAAGAGCGAGCGGCGGGCGATGAAGGAGATCTCCCGCGGCAGGCAGGACCCGATGAGGGGTGGGTCCAGCATGCTCTGGTGGTTCGAGGCGAACAGGCACGCGCCTGCCGGCACGTTCTCCCAGCCTTCGACTTCGAGCGTGGAAAAGACTTCGATGAACGATCGCGCGCCGTGGTAGACGGCCTTGTAGATCAGGTTCTTCGAATCGAGGATCATCGGGGCAGGGCGGCGACCTTCAGCAGCTCGCCGATCTCGGCGACGACGGCTTCGAGCGACTTGTGCGTGTTGTCGAGGCGGTGCGCGCCTTGCGGGCAGATCATCGGGGCGGTCTTGCGCGTGGCGTCGAGATGGTCACGCTGAGAGACCTGGTCGGCCTGGCCTTCGGCGGCCCGACGCTGGGCGCGCGCGTCCGCGTCGGCTTCGAGGAAGATGCGCACTTCGGCGTCCGGCAGGACGACGGAGCCGATGTCGCGGCCTTCCATCACGATGCCGGCGAAACCGTGGTCGCTCGCGAGCTTCACCTGGGAGCGTTGATACTCGAGGAGGAAGGTGCGGACGGAGGGCAGGGCGGCGATCTTCGAGACGGCGGCGTTGACTTCCGGCGTGCGCAGCGAGGCGTCCTCGGGCACGACGCCACCGAGGGTGAGCGCGGAACTGCGGGCGCCTTGGCGGGCGACGATGCGCGAGCCCAGACGGAGCCGGCCGAGCGCGGTTTGTACGGAAGCGGGATCCTCGGCGGTGGCGCCGGCATCCAGCAACGCGCGCGTCAGGCTGCGGTAATGCGCGCCGGTGTCGACGTGCAGCAGGCCATGCAGCTGGGCGAGGCGGCGGCTCGTGCTCGACTTGCCCGAGGCGGCGCCGCCGTCGACGGAGACGCGGACGAAGTTCGTGCGCAACGCCTCGAGGGCCTTGAAGAAGTGCGGGAAGGTCTTGCCCGTGCAGGCCGGGTCTTCGATGGCGATCCACGGGCGGCCGTCGCCGAAGAGGTCGAAGCTGCCGAGGATGCCGAAGCTCATCGCCATGCGATGGTCTTCGTACGTGTGGATGGACACCGGGCCGTTCGCGGCGGCGCGGCGCAGCGCGGCCTTGTCGGGGAAGACGGTGAGCGAAGAGAGCTGGTCGTCGGCGCGCAGTTCGGCCGCGGTCGGCGCGACCTTGATGCCGAGGCGTTCGAGTTCGGTCGCCATGGCGAGCACGCGGTCGGTCTCCTGCTTGCGGGTGTGCGCGATGCCGCGGATCTTCACCGGGCCGTCGGCCAGGGTCGCGATCGTCGCCAGGGTGAGGAACGTGTCGGAGAAGGCGTTGAAGTCGAAGTCGCCGCCGCGGATCGCGGACCAGGTCTCGGTGACCAGGGTGCCGTCGGCGGGCTTGAGCGTGGCGCCGCAGGCGGCGGCGACCTTGGCGAAGGCGGTGTCGCCCTGCAGGCCGCCGTCGGCGTAACCTTCGATGCGGACCGAGGCCCGGTGACCGGTCACGGCCGGGAGGGCGATGAAGTAGCTCGCCGCCGTCGCGTCAGGCTCGATCGCGTAGGTCGGTTGCGCGACGTAGGCTCCGGGCGTCGGGCAGGACCAGCTGCCGTCCGTCGCGCGGGCGAGCGGGCGGCCGAACTGTCCGCACATGCGGGCGGTCATCTCGACGAACGGTTCGGAAACCGTGGAGCCCTTCATGCTGACCGAGGCGCCGGCCGAAAGCGGCAGCACCATGAGCAACGCGGAGAGCAGCTGCGAAGAAGCGGAGGCATCCACCTCGAGGCGGCCGAGCTTGCCGGTCGTGTGGAGCGTGAAAGGGAAGCCGGATGCCGGCGTGCCGTCGGGCTTGAGGGCGCGGCAACCGCCGGCGGTCAGGGCGTCGAGCAGGCCGCGCATCGGACGGGCGCGCATGGCTTCGTCGCCGTCGAGCTCGTAGCAACCTGCGGGAGCCAGCGCGAGGAAGGCGGTGAGGAAGCGGGCCGCGGTGCCGGCGTTGCCGACGTGGATCTTCGCGCGGGCGTTCGGGATGCGACCGCCGAGGCCGACGATACGGATCGTGCAGGCGGCCTCGTCCGCCGAGACGTCGAAGCCGAGGGACTGCAGCGCGGCGATCAGGATGCGCGTGTCGCGGCTGAAGAGCGCCCCGGTGAAGACCGTGACGCCGTCGGCGAGCGCGGCGAGGATCAGCGCGCGGTTGGTGATGCTCTTCGAGCCGGGCACCTGGGCGACGCCGCGGGCCGGCGTCTGGAAAGGACGGATGATGATGGTCGGACTCATTCGGACCGGTCGAGGTTCTGGCGGGCGATGCGGGCTTCGGCGAGGAGACGGCGGAGGGTGGGGACGTCGGCGGACTCCACGGCGGCGCGGAGTTCCGCGGTGCGGCGTTCGAGGTCGCGCAGGCCGGCGGCGGTGTGGCGCGCGTTGGCGAGCATGATGCCGACCCAGAGGTTCTCTTCGCCCGCGGCGATGCGCGTGGTGTCGCGCAGGCCGGCGCCGACCGCGAAGCGGCGGAAGCCGGGCTGGTCCGCGACGGCGAGCATCAGGGCGGAAGCGGCGGCGTGAGGCACGTGGCTGATCGCGGCCACGATCTCATCGTGCTTGGCGGCGTCGGTCTCGTGCAGCACCGAGCCGAGTTCCTGCCAGAAGCGACGGACGGCTTCGAGGGCCTGGGGATCTTCGGCGCCGGTCGGGGTCACGAAGCAGACGCGGCCTTCGAAGAGGTTCGCGGCGGCATGGGCGGCGCCGGCTTTCTCGCCGCCGGCCATCGGGTGCGCGCCGACGAAAGGATTGGCGGCCGGCAGACGGCGCGCGGCGAGCAGGATGGCGCCCTTCACGCTGCCCGCGTCGGTGACGACGGCGCCGGGGCTCAGGCCGGGCGCGATCGCGAGGAAGGTCTCTTCGGCGGTGTCGACCGGGGTCGTCACGACGACGAGGTCGGCGCCGCGCACGCAGGCGGCGGCGTCATCGAAGACTTCGGCCACGCCGAAACCACGGAGGGTGGCGCGGGAGTTTTCGGAGCGGGACCAGCAGGCGAGCGAACCGGCCAGGCCTCGTCGCGCCGCCGCGAGGAGGATTGAGCCGCCGATGAGGCCGGCGCCGACGACGGCGATGCGCTTGAATTGGGCCATTTCCAAGGTTGAAGGTGAATCTTTGATGAACCAGAGTGACCAACTATTAAAGCAAACAAACCGATGACGGCAAAGTTGTCGGTCCTGCCATGACCCCAGGCCCTCAAAACCCCAAGAACGACTTCGTCGCCGCGCCTGACCCGCGGACGGGGCGGAGCAAGGTTTCCCGGGAGGAGCTGTGGGCCAAGGTTCGCGTGCCTCTGCTGGTCGTCGTCCTCCTGGCGCTCGGGATCGCCAGCCTGCTGCTTTACACGGCGGATCGTCGCACGACCCGCCAGTCCGAGCTGATCGTCTCGCCGGAACAGGCCGAAGCGCTCCGTCAGCGCTCTTTGCAGCTCGAAGCCGCCTTCGAGAAGGTCCGGCAGGAACGTTTCGAACTCAAGGATGCGGATATCGCCCTTTTGGAGGAAGCCCTGCGCCTGCAGGAAGAATACATCACCGCCCGCCAGTCCGTCGGCACGGATAACCAACGCCAGCAGTCGCTCCGCCGCCGCCTCCACCTGATCCGCGGCGAGCAGCTGCGTCACGATTCCGACGAAGCCGAGGCCAAGGCGCTCGTCCTCGCCAAGACCGATGAGGCCGCCGCGGTCCCGTTCCTGCGCCGCGCCCTCGCCTGCGAACAGGAGATCGAGTCCAAGTGGGAATTCTCCGGTCTGGCGGACCCCGGACGCCGTGCCCGGCTCGATACCCGGCTCCGCCGCCTCGAATCCGCCCCGCTCTGGCAGAAGGGCCGCGCCCTCGAGGCCGAGGCCGAAGCCCTTTTCGTCGCCGGCAAGTTCGCCGCGGCCGCCGCGAAGTTCGATGAAGCGATCGCCGCCGAGACGGACTTCCTCGCCCGTTATCGCGATGTCCGGAACACCGAGTTCGGCCGGTCAGACAAGCTCGCCGACCGACGCGAGACCGCGCTTTCCGGGGAAGCCTGGAAGGGCGTCGCCGCGCAGCGCACCCAGGCCGAGCAGCTCGAGGCGGCCGGCAACTGGACCGGCGCGGCCCAGGCCTGGCAGGGGGCCGTCGACGCCTTCGCCAAGCTGCTGACGGATTATCCCAAGAGCAGTTTCGCCGACCGGACCCAGGAAGCCAAGATGGCCGTCCGGCTCAACTTCTGCCGGTTCCACGGCGAGATCGAAGCCTTGCGCGCCCGACGCGATCGCCTGCGGGCGACCTTGCGCGAACGTCAGGCCGACGCCGCGGTCCGTCAGGCTGACGACCTCGTCGTCGAAGCCCGTCGGCTCGGTGCCGCGAACACCGGGACGTTCCTGGAAGAGGACGCGGAGCGGAAAGAGCTCGAGTTCCTGGCCGCCAACGCGGCGGTCGTCCGGGCCGTGCTCGTCGGGATCGACGCGAATCTCCGTCCGGTGCCTTCGACCGGACTCCGCATGTATCGCACCGAGATTCCGCAGGCCCTCTATGCCTCGGTGATGGCGGCGAACCCGAGTTCCGTGCGCCGCGAGGCCAACCCGGTCGAGTCGGTGACCTACGCCGAAGCCGAGGCCTTCGCGGTCCGTCTCGGCTGGATCCTCGGGGCCAAGGTACGCTTGCCGACGCGGGCCGAATATCTCGCCGCGGCGGGCGACCCCGCGAAGCTGCCCGACCCCGCCCAAGCCCGGACCACGGAGACCAGCGACGGCATCAACGTCGGCCTGGCCGGCTCGGCGCCCGCCAATGCCGCCGGTTTCCACGACCTGTTCGGCAACGTCGAGGAATGGGCCCAGGCATCCCCGGCCGACACGCGCGCCCCGGTCTTCGGCGGAAGCATCGCCACCCCGCTGACCAAGGTCTGGGCCGAGCGGACGGTCTACAAGCGCGAGAAAAGCCGCACCCTGGGCTTTCGTATCGTCATTGAATAAATCGCCGGGGCGTTGATTATCAAAGGACCCCATGGCTGCCCCGGTCCATCGCTACCAACGTGCCGCGTTCTTCTTCGCGACGTATGGCGCGCTCGCGGCCCTCTCCCTCTGGTTCGCGTATGAGCTCCGTTTCGCCGGCGAGGATGGCGGCGCGCAGCACCAGGCCGCCGAGGCTTATCTTTATCTCCAGCGCCCGCAGGCGCTGCTGTGGCTGATTCCGCTCAAGGTCCTCCTGCTGGGCATGTGGGGACAGTTCCGCGGCGTCTTCTATTATTTCCGCCTGCCTGACGCCTTCCGCATGGGACTCGCGCTCTTCACCGCCACGGCGGCCGCGCTCGTCATCGCCGCCGTCTTCGGCACCGGCCAACCGACCGAGGCGTTCGACATCCCCCGCGGCGTGCTGCTCGTCGACTTCAACCTGTCGCTCGTGCTTTTCATGGGCTTCCGCGTCTCGATCCGCGCCCTGCGCGAGCGCTTCTGGGGCAAGGAGCCGGTCGCCGCCGGCGTGGTCGAACGCATCGCGATCGTCGGGGCCGGCCAGACCGGCGCCCAGCTCGCCTCCGAACTGCTGAGCCGTCGGGGTCACGGCATCGAGCCGGTCTGCTTCCTGGATGACGACATCGCGAAGCACAACCTCCAGATCCACGGCGTCCCGGTCCTCGGCGCGCCGGAGCGCATGCCCGAGCTCGCCGAGAAATACGGCGTCACCGAAATCATCCTCGCGCTGCCGTCCACGAGCGTGCGCCGCATCCGCGAGGTGAGCACCCTCGCTTCGGCGAACAACCTGCGCGTGCTCGTCGTCCCCTCGATGGCCGAGCTCGCCGGCGGGCGCGTCCGCGCGAGCGACATCCGCCCGATCTCCGTCGAAGACATCCTCGGCCGCGAGCCCGCGAAGCTCGACGACGAAGCCATCGACGCGATGGTGAAGGGGCGTACGGTCCTCGTCACCGGCGCGGGCGGCAGCATCGGCTCCGAGCTCTGCCGCCAGGTCGCCGCCCGCTCGCCCGCCCGGCTCGTGATCCTCGACCAGTGCGAGGTGCTGCTCTACCAGTCCGAACAGGAGCTCATCGCCGCCGGCGCCGGCGCCCTGATCACGCCCATCGTCGGCGACGTCGCCGACGCCGACCGCATGCGCGAGGTCTTCGCGCGTTTCCGTCCCAGCCTGGTGTTGCACGCCGCGGCCCATAAGCACGTGCCGCTGATGGAGTCGCAGCCGGCGGAGGCGCTGAAGAACAACGTGCTGGGCACCGCCGTGGTCGCCGGGCTCGCCGCGGAGTTCGGGGCCGACAAGTTCGTGCTCATCTCCTCGGACAAGGCCGTCAACCCGACCAACGTCATGGGCGCGACCAAGCGCCTCGCCGAGCTCGTCGTCCGTTCCATGCAGGCCCGCGCCGGCGCTCGCACGGCCTTCCTGGCGGTGCGCTTCGGCAACGTCCTCGGTTCTTCCGGCTCCGTCATCCCGATCTTCCGCCGGCAGATCGCCGCCGGCGGCCCGGTCACCGTCACGCATCCCGACGTGAAGCGTTACTTCATGACGATCCCCGAGGCGGTCGGACTCGTCCTGCAGAGCGCGACGCTCGGCGCGGGCGGCGACATCCTCGTCCTCGAGATGGGCCAGCCGCTGAAGATCGTGGACGTCGCCCGCCAGCTCATCGAGCTCAGCGGCCTGCGTCCCGACGTCGACATCGAGATCCGCATCGTCGGTCTCCGGCCCGGCGAGAAGCTGGTCGAGGAGCTGCAGCATGAGGGCGAGCAGTATCGCCCGACGGAACACGGCCGCGTCTTCCGCTTCGTGGCCGAACAAGCCCCGGTCGACCGGACCGACGCGCTGCTGGCCCAGGTGCGCGCCTTGCTTCCTCTGGAGCGGGCGGCCTGCAAGCAGGGCATCCGGGAACTCGTCCCGGAATACGTCCCGTTCGTGGAGTAGTTTTTACGCTTCGGGCTTCACAGCAGGGCGGGGGTTCGCCACGCTTCGGGCATGGCACGCGCGCTCTCCTCCGCTCCTCAGGTCGGCATCATCATGGGCTCCCAGTCCGATTGGGAGACGATGGTCAACGCGGCCGACACGCTCAAGAAGCTCGGCGTCGCCTTCGAGGCCGAGGTCGTCAGCGCCCACCGCACGCCGCTCAAGCTGAAGGACTACGCCCTCGCCGCCCGTAAGCGCGGCCTGAAGGTCATCATCGCCGGCGCCGGCGGCGCCGCGCACCTCCCGGGCATGGTCGCCGCGATGACCTCGCTCCCGGTCATGGGCGTTCCCGTCCAGTCCAAGTCCCTCGACGGCATCGACTCGCTCCTTTCGATCGTGCAGATGCCGGCCGGCATCCCGGTCCACACCTTCGCCATCGGCCGCGCCGGCGCGATCAACGCCGCCCTCGGCGCCGCCGCCGTGCTCGCCCTTGCCGACGCCAAGCTGGCCAAGAAGCTCGACGATTACCGCGCCGCGCAGACCAAGGCCGTCCTGGACAACCCGATCCCCGGCCGCAAAGGCAAGCAGCGCTGAGCCATGGAGCGACCTCTGCAGCCCGGCGGCACCATCGGCATCCTCGGCGGCGGCCAGCTCGGTCGCATGTCGGCCATCGCCGCGCGTCGTCTCGGTTATAAGGTGCGCACGTTCGATCCCTCGGCCGGCGCCTGCGCCGCCGGCATCGCCGACGAGCACGTGACCGCCGACTGGAGCGACACCGCCGCCCTCACGCGTTTCGCCCAAGGCTGCGGACGCATCACGCTCGAGTTCGAGAACATCCCGCCTGCGACGGTCGAGTTCGTCGCTAAGTCCGTCCCGAGCCACCCGTCCGCCGCCGTCCTGGCCACCTGCCAGAACCGTCGTCGCGAGAAGGAGTTCCTCCGGGGCGCCGGCATCCCTTGCGCCAACTTCGCCGTCGTCTCCTCGCTCGCCGAGCTGCAGGCCGCGGTGAAGACCATCGGTTTCCCGTGCGTGCTGAAGACCGCGGATTTCGGCTACGACGGCAAAGGTCAGGTCAAGCTGCCCACCGCCGAGGCCGACCTGGCCGCCGCGTGGTCCAAGATCGGCGGCGCCGTCGGCGTCCTCGAAGCCTGGGTGCCGTTCCAGATGGAGATCTCGGTGCTCGTCGCGCGTACCGTCGACGGACGCACCGCCGTCTACGACCCCGCCGAGAACATCCACCGGAACCACATCCTCCACCTTTCGATCTCTCCGGCGCGCATCTCCGAAGCCACCGCCGCCGAAGCGCGGGCGCTGGCGCTCAGCATCGCGGACAAGATCCAGCTCGTCGGCCTGCTCGCCGTCGAGATGTTCGTGAAGGACGGCCGCATCGTCGTCAACGAGCTCGCCCCGCGTCCGCACAACAGCGGTCACCAGACCTTCGACGCCAACGAGACCAGCCAGTTCGAACAGCACATCCGCGCCGTCTGCGGCCTGCCGCTCGGCGGCACCAAGCCGCTCGCTCCGTCCGCGATGGTCAACCTGCTCGGCGACGTCTGGCGCAACGGCCAGGAGCCCGACTGGACCAAGGTCCTCGCGGACCCTTCGGCCAAGCTGCACCTCTACGACAAGGGCAAGGCCGCCCCGGGCCGCAAGATGGGCCACATCACCGTCACCGCGCCGACGCTGGAAGAAGCGATCCGTCGCGCCGAAGCGCTGCACGCCGCGCTCTGAGCGATGCCGGCGCCGGCGTATCTCTTCTGGGCGAACATCCTGATCCTCGTCCCGATCGGCTTCGGCACCTTGTTGAAACCTTCGGTCACGGATCAGGGAGCTTTCGCGGAAAGCGCCGGTTGGCGTACGTTGGTCGGATCCCTCTGGCTCGCCATCTTGGGAGGCTCCGTCCTCGGCGTCCTCTGGCCGGCGAGCTTCCTGTGGCTGCTCGCCTTTCAGGTCGTTTATAAATCCATCTGGCTGGCCGCCTACGCGATGCCGCGACTGCTCGGCGGTCGCAGCGCCGAA
Source organism: Coraliomargarita sp. (assembly GCA_024638885.1). GTDB lineage: Bacteria > Verrucomicrobiota > Verrucomicrobiia > Opitutales > UBA953 > UBA953. Next base: position 417,309 of record JAHEJL010000001.1, read on the forward strand.
GTCCCCGTCGGCATCGCCGGGTCTTTTCTGGTCATCGTCTTCGTCTGGCCTTGGTTCATCCCCTGGCGCCAGATGATCGCGGCGCTCTGATCAGTCGAGCAGCTCCGGCTTGCGGCTGAAGAGCTCGAGCGGGATCTGGCCGAGGCTCAGGAAGAGCAGGATCGCCTGGAAGACGGGGATCTTCGCCTTCAGGTGGGCGTTCTGCGCGATGTAGTTCTTGGCCATCACTTCGCAGATCATCGCGAGGGCGAACAGCACGGAGGCGACGCAGAGCAGGCTGAAGAGTCCGTTCCAAAGCTTCGCGCTCACGAGGCGACGCCATGGGAGGAAGAGCAGGAGACCGTAAGCGACGAAGAACCAGGATTCCGCGCGCAAGGCCCCGGGGAAGGTGACCACGGCCGGATTCCAGCGCGGCGGGATGTGCAGCGCGCCGAGGGTGATCCCGCCGACGAGTTCGTTGATGCCCATGCCGAGGCAGAGCGCCCCGAAGAGCATCGCGATGATGCGGCCGTAGCGGATGCGTTGGGCGGTGACTTCGTGCATGAGGGGAAGGAATCGGGAAGGGGGACCGAGGCAAACGCTCAGAGCGGGCGGAACAGGGCGACGTCGCTCCATTCGCCCATCACGCGTCCGTCGGACTTCGTGCCATCGCCCCAGGCCGCGCGGCACTTGGCCTCGAAGTGGGCGCGGACGGAGTCCTGTTCCTTCGCGAGGATGCCGCTCAGGGCGAGTACGCCGCCGGGGCTGACGGAGTCGACGAGGTTGTCGGCGTAGATGCAGAGGACGTCGCTGATGATGTTCGCGAGCACGACGTCGGCGCGGCCGGTGAGGCGGAAGCCTTCTTCCAGACCCGCGTGGTGGAAGGCGACCGCGTCGTCGGCGATGCCGTTCTCTTCGCGGTTGGCGATGCTGACGCGCACGGATTCCGGATCGCGGTCGAAGCCGGCGATGCGTCCGCAGCCGAGCTTGGCGGCGGAAAGGGCGAGGATGCCCGAGCCGCAGCCCGCGTCGGTGACGGAGACCTGGGCGGCCGGATGCGTCTCGAGGAAGTCCATCATGCGGATGGCGCAGAGGCGGGTCGTCGGGTGGTCGCCGGTGCCGAACGCCAGCCCGGCGTCGAACCAGATCACCGCGGCGTCGGCCGGGACGGCGTGCTTGCCGCGCATCCAGGCGGGGACCCAGTGAAGGCGGCCATGGTCCCAGGGCTTGAGGTGCTCCTTATAGGCTTCTTTCCAGTCCTTGTCGGCCATGACGGTCTCGTCGTAGGCCTCGGGCAGCTTCTTGAACGCCTTGCGCAGGCCGGCCCAGGCTTCGTCGGCCTCGGCCTTCGTGTCGAAGTAGCCCATGACGAAGTGGGGCTTACCGGGCCCTTCATGGAAAAGCATCCAGGAGGAGCGGGTCAGTTCGCAGAAATGGTCCTCCAAGGGCTGGACCATGTCTTCGTGGATGGGGCACTTCAGTTCGATCATCAGGAAAGGGTCTCGCTCAGGCGGGCGATCACGGCCGGGAGCAGGGCGTGTTCGGCGGCGTGGATCTTCTGGGCGAAGGTCTCAAGGGTGTCCGTGGCCTCGCGGGGGACGCGGGTCTGGCCGAGGTGGGCGCCGCCGTCGATCTCGGCGTTGACCCAGTGGACGGTGCACCCGGCTTCGGGGACGCCGGCGTTCCAGGCCTGGCCGATGCCGTCGAGGCCGGGGAAGGCGGGCAGGAGGCTGGGGTGGAGGTTGATGATGCGGCCGGCGAAAGCGTCGAGCAGCGGCGCCTTGATGACGCGCATGAACCCGGCGAGCACCACGAGGTCGACCTGGGCGGCCTTGAGGTCGTCGGCCCAGGCTTGTTCGCGCTCGGGGGAGAACTTCGTCTTGAACGGACCGGTGTCGAGGAAGCGGGCCGGGACGCCGTACTTCGGGCCGAGCTCGAGCATCTTGCAGGTCGGGACGTCGCACCAGATGCCGACTACCTTGGCTTTGCCCAGGCGACCTTCGGCCTGGGCGCGGAGGACCGCGTCGGCGTTGGAGCCGCGACCGGAACCGAGGAGGGCGACGCGCATGAGGCCCACGGTGTCGGCGTCGGCTGTCGCCTGCAAACGGATTTTCGAATTCGGACTTTGAACCGCTCCGCAAACCGCCGAAGATGGCCCGCACTGCTTCCCATGGATCGCCGCGAGTTTCTTCACCTCACCGCCCTGGGTTCGCTGGGCGCCGTCGCTCTCTCCGGCTGCGCCGGCGGCGGCGGGGGCGGTTCCGTCGGCCCCGCGCCGGCCGCGCCCGGCCCGGTCGCTCCGGTCGGCGGCAAGGTCATGCTCGGCATCGACGTGCTGGCTGCCGACGGTTTCGCCCGGCTCCAGGGACTGCGCTGCGGCCTCGTGACGCATCGCGCCGGCGTGAACGGGCTCGGCCAGCGCACCGTCGACGTGCTCGCCCGCGCGCCGGGCGTGAAGCTCGTGAAGCTCTTCGGACCGGAGCATGGCATCGACGGCGACGCGAAGGCCGAGGTCTCGGTCAAGAACGCGAAAGACGCCCGCACCGGCCTGCCGATCTTTTCCCTCTACGGGGCGACGCGTCGTCCGACGCCGGAAATGCTGTCCGGCCTCGACGCCATCCTGATCGATTTCCAGGACGTCGGCGCCCGTTCGTACACCTATATCAGCTGCATGCGCTACGTGATCGAAGCATGCTTCTCGCTGCCGCGTCCGGTGCGCGTGATCGTCCTCGACCGCCCGAATCCGCTCGGCGGCGAAAAGGTCGACGGCCCGTTCCTCGACCGCAAATGGCGCAGCTACGTGGGCGCCTACGAGACCCCTTACGTGCACGGCCTCACCATCGGCGAGATCGCCCGCTGGGCGGTCGCCACGCCCGGCGTGCTCGACCTCGACGACGCTCAGCGTCGCCGTGGCTCCTTGGAAGTCGTCGCGATGCGAGGCTGGCGTCGCGCCATGACCTGGAACCTCACCGGCCTCAACTGGACGCCGACTTCGCCGATGATCAACAGCTCCAAGGCCGCCTTGGGTTATGCGATGACCGGCCTCGGCTGCATGGATTCCGGCTTCAGCCACAGTTCCGGCGTCGGGCAGAATTTCCGTTTTCTCACCTATCCGCGTCGCAAGGCGGCCGAGCTCGTCGCCGCGTTCGGCAACGCGGTGCCCGGGCTTGCGTTGCAGCCGCAGCAGCTCGCGGACGGCACGCAGGGCGTCTATGTCGGCGTCGGCGACTGGCCGAAACTGCGTCCCACCGCGATCTCGCTGCACATGCTGCGCCAGGCCTGCGTCTGGGCGCCGAACCCGTTCGCCGGCCTCACCGGCGGCAAGCGCGAGCTCTTCATCAAGCACCTCGGCAGCGAGGCGTTCTTCGAGGAGCTCCGCACGCAGGGCGCCCGCGTCGACCTCGCCCGCTGGATGGCGCGCTGGGACGGCGACGCCGCGGCCTTCCGCGCGCGCACCGCTCCGTTCCGCCTCTACGCCTGATCAGTAGGCGCGGCCTTCGCGCTTTTCCCAGTAGTTGATGTACGCCTGGTTGAGCACGCCGAGACCGCCCGGGGTCGGATAGTCGCCGGTGAAATACCAGTCGCCCTTGCTCGTCGGGCAGGCCTTGTGCAGCGACTCGATCTTCTGGAAGACCAGGACGAGTTCGCCCTTCCACGTGCTCTTCGAGGGGTAGACCAGCTCGGCCGCCTTCGCGGCGATCTCGGTCTCGGTGAAGGCGTCGTAGATGCGCTTCACGTGGTTCTTCATCTCCTTGGTCGGCTTCTTCGACTGCGCGACGCAGTCTTCGTAGACTTCGCGGAGGAGGTCGGCCATGCCGCGGTCCTTGCAGAGCGCGACGGCGGCCTGGAAGGCCAGGAACTTGCCCATCTCGGACATGTCGATGCCGTAGCAGTCCGGGTAGCGGATCTGCGGGGCGGTGGAGGCGATGACGATGCGCTTCGGGTTCGGGCGGGCGAGGATGCGCAGGATGGACTGGCGCAGGGTCGTGCCGCGGACGATCGAGTCGTCGACGCAGACGAGCGTGTCGCCGTCGCGGACGGTGCCGTACGAGATGTCGTAGACGTGCGAGGCCATCTGCATGCGGTTCTTCTCCTGCGAGATGAACGTGCGGAGCTTCACGTCCTTGTGGGCGACCTTCTCGCCGCGCGGCCAGCCGCCGAGCACGAGCTTGTCGATGAGGGCTTCGTCGAGCTTCCCGGCGCGCTGGGCGTCGATCAGCTTCTGGCGGACCTGCGAGCGGCGGCGCTTGCGGAGCTCTTCCATCAGGCCGTACCAGGCGATCTCGGCCGTGTTCGGGATGTAGGAGAAGACCGCGTGGTCATGGTCGTCGCGGATCTGCGCGATCACGTCGTCGGCCAGGGCGGCGCCGAGGGCCTTGCGTTCGGCGTAGATCTCGGGGTCGTTGCCGCGCGAGAAGTAGATGCGTTCGAAGGAGCAGTGGCGGGGTTCGCCGGGGGCGTGGAACGACTCGATCGAATGGCGGCCGTCGGCCTTCATGATGAGCGCCGAGCCCGGAGGCAGCTCGTGCACGTCCTCTTGGTTCACGCCGACGATGGTCATCAGGGCCACGCGCTCGGAAGCGACGGCGATGAGGTCTTCGGTGCGGGCGTACCAGCAGGGGCGGATGCCGTTGGGATCGCGGATGACGAAGCTGTCGCCGTTGCCGACGAGGCCGGCGATGGCGTAGCCGCCGTCCCAGTTCTTGGCGGCCTTGCGCAGGACGTTGCCGATGTCCATGTGCTTGGAGATCTCGGCCTGGACGGCCGTGCCTTCGAGTCCCTGGTCCTTGAAGGCCTTGAAGAGGCGGTCGTGTTCCTCGTCGAGCCAGAAGCCGATCTCCTCGAGGATCGACTGGGTGTCGGTCGAGTAGATCACGTGGGCCCCGCGCTGCGTCAGCGAGCTGTTCAGCTCGTTGGTGTTCGTGAGGTTGAAGTTGCCGGCGACGAGCAGGTTGCGGGTCGGCCAGATGGACTTACGGGCGTAGGGGTGGCAGGAGACCGAGTCGAAGTTGCCGGAGGTGCCGTAGCGGAGGTGCCCGAGGAGGAGTTCGCCGCCGAAGTCGAAATGTCGCTTCACCGTTTCCGCGAATTCGGGGACGATGACCCCTTCGCGCATCTTGTCGGAGTAGGTCTTGATCTGGCGGGTGAAGATCTGGGTCAGGCCCTGGGCGCCGATCTCACGGTCACGGAAGAGGAAGGCCTCGCCGTTCTCGGCCCCGATCTTGACGCAGCCGATGCCCGCGCCGTCCTGGCCGCGGTTGTGCTGCTTCTCCATCAGGAGGAAGAGCTGGTTGAAGCCGTGGAGCGGGGTGCCGTACTTCTCCTGGTACCATTTCAGGTCCTTGGTCAGACGGACAAGGGCAATGCCGCATTCGTGCCTTAAGGAGTCGCTCATCGCAGGCCTCGGAGATTGCCCGCTCGGCGCGCGTCCTGTCCAGCGCTTACTATTAAGAGCGCAGGACCCGGTCGAGGCGGGCCAGGCTTTCGCCGATCAGGCCGGCCATGTCGGCGTGCTGCCGGAAGGCGGGGTCGCGGTGGTATTCGGCCAGTCCGTCGGCCAGCTCCCTCGCCTTTTCGCTGCTGGTCAGGGGGTTGGCACGCATGGCGGCCAGGAGGTCCTTGACCCGGTCGGGCGCGGCGAGGTGGCGGCGGTGGATCAGCGACTGTTCCTCGCGGCGGTACTGGGCGGCGGAGGCGGCGTTGATGTGCTTGGCGCAGAGCTGGGCGAAGGGGCGGTTCTCCTTGAAGGACCCCGGGAGGTAGAACCGGAGGCGCCCGTCGTAGCTCTGCTGGTCGAAGTCCATGGCGCGGACGCGGATGGCGGTCGCGTCGAAGTCCGGCGTGACGGCGATGACGAAGTTATAGGCGCGCATGTCGCCCAGGAGGCGGACGAGGCAGCGTTCCTCGAACTTGATGAGCTCCTTGGCCAGGCGCACCGGGTGGTGGCCGTCGGCGTTGAGCCACTTCTCGGCGAAGATGTCGCCGGGGATGCCGGTGACGTGCTCTTCGACCAGCGTCTCGCCCCAGGTGAGGTAGAGCATGCGGTTCGGGGAGAGCAGGTGCTCGAGCTCCAGGCCGCAGACGCGCGAGGCGTCGCCGACCTTCACGTAGAAGTAGTCGTGGTTCTCGTTGTACGCGTTGACGATGCGGACGCGGAACGGCTGCGAGTTGCCGAAGGAGCAGAAGTCGACGCGGTCGACGTAGACGTGGCTGAAGACCTTCATGCCGCCTTCGCCGCGGAGCAGGGCGTAGGTCTCGAGCAGGCCTTGCGACAGGCGGCCCATCTCTTCGGGCGGGTAGGCGACGGTCTCCCAGAGGGTGTCCTTGCCGCGTTCCAGCAAAGGCATCGCCGCGGTGAAGTTGCGCAGCTCGGCGTAGGTGACCGGCAGCGGGACCTCGCGGCCTTCGCGTGAGAGGTAGGCGCGGAGCTCGTCGCCGATCGGGTACGCCGGCTTGCGGTTCGTCCGCTTGAATTCGGCTTCGGATCCGGCGGCGTCCATCGTCAGTCGAGGTTGGGGCGGTCCCGCGTCTCCTCGACGATCATCTGGAGCGGCTGGCCCGGGTGGCATTCCGCCCGGTAGGCGATGAAGCCGCGGCGGTGCTCGTCATAGATGGGCCAGAGCAGGGTGCGGTCGGTCTCCGGGATGGCGGTATGGGCCAGTTCCTCGCGGGTGAAGAAGCCGAACTTTCCTTCGTCGATCGTCTGCGGCAGGCCCTGGAGCGGCTTACGGCAGTCGAAGAGGAACATCAGCCAGTGCGACTGGCCCTCATAGCCCTTTTCGGAGATCATCCCGAACAGGTGGAGGTCGGTCGTGGCGATCTGGGCCCCGGTCTCTTCTTCGGTCTCGCGGACGGCGCATTCGAAGGGGGATTCGCCCGTGGCCATCTCCAGTTTGCCGCCGATAGGACTCCAACAGCCCATGTTCGGAGCCTTGGTGCGCTGGATGAGCAGGAGCTTACCCGCCTCGTCGTGCATGAAGACGAGGACGCTGATCTTGAAGGGCAGGGGGGCGCCGGCGGACATAGGCTCAACCTTGCGGGCAGGCCATCGAGGCACAACCCCGGAGTGCCTTACGGCCGCCTCGGCCGTCCATTCCTGGGCCCCGGAACGCCGGAAACAGCGTGCGGAGGGGGGCGCGCCGGCGTGGCCGGAGCCAAGTCGGCCGCACCGGGCGTCCGAGGCGTGATCATTAACGAACGCCGCCGGATTATTTTTGGTCACCCGCTGCGGTCGGAGTCCGCGCGGCGGCTTTGTCCAATTTTTCGCAACTTGCTCACAATCGGAAATGCGCGCCGCCGACTTTCGGCACGCGTGACGAATTCGTGACACGATTTCCTCCGCGCCGAGCCGGAAAAACGGTTTGGCACGGCCGATGCTCAATAGGTCTCGCTACCAAGCACCCACCAAAAAACACCACCATGAAGACCAACACCAAACTCGCAGTAGCCTTCCTCGCCGCTGCTTCCTCGATCGCCGCCTCCGCCGCCGACGCTCCCGCGCCGGCGCCGGCCGTCACGTTCAGCGGCTACGCCGTCGTGACCGGCTCCATCACCAAGGATTCCGGCGCCGCTTCGGTGTCGGATCTCGACCTGACCGCGGCCAAGTTCGGTGTCACCGCCAAGCTGGCCTCGAACGTCTCGGCCTACGCCAGCCTCTATTATAACGGCACCGATGCCGACCTCCTGGACGCCTATGTCACCGTGGACGCGGGTTCCGGCCTCACTATCACCGCCGGCAACTTCCTCTCCTACATGGGCTACGAAGCCTTTGACGCCATCAACATGGCGCAGATCAGCTACGCCAACGGCGGCCTCCTCGGCGGCCCCGTTCCCGCCTACCACACCGGCGTGAAGGTCGACTACGTGACCGGCAACCATGGCCTGGGCGCCGCGGTCGTCGATTCCATCTACGGCTCCACGCTCTTCAACGGCGACGGCTCCTACACTTCCAAGGGTCTCGAGGCCTACTATACCTACAAGGGTATCAAGGACACGCAGATCTGGCTCGGCGGTCTCCAGGATAACGACAACGGCGGCGCGGTCTACGACCTCTGGGTGTCCTACGCCCTGAACAAGACCGACTCCCTCGGCGCCGAATACCTCGTCAAGGAAAGCGACGGCTACAACTGGCTCCTGGCCTACACCAAGGGCATCGACTCGAAGCTCTCCGTCACCGCCCGCCTCTCCGGCGAAAGCAGCGACGTCGCGGACGCCAAGTTCGTGAAGTACACGCTCTCCCCGTCCTACGCGTTCACCGACAAGTTCACGGTCCGCGCCGAAGTCTCCTACACCGACTACTCCGGTGCCGGCGCTTCGACGTCGAACTCCACGTTCTACGCGATCCAGAGCCTCTTTAAGTTCTAATCGGAGGACTTAACCGCCCAGCTTCCCACCATGTCACCCACCCGCATCACCAGCCTGCTCTCTGTCGGGGCTCTCGCCCTGGCCTCCCTCGTTTCGCCCGCCCGGGCGGAAGAAACCGTCAAGGTCGGCGTCCTCCACTCGCTGTCGGGCACGATGGCGATCTCGGAGACGTCCCTCCGCGACGTCCTGCTCTTCACCTTCGACGAGATCAACGCCAAGGGCGGCGTCCTCGGCAAGAAGATCGAGCCGGTCGTCGTCGACGGCGCCTCGAACTGGCCGCTCTTCGCCGAAAAGGCGAAGCAGCTGCTCGAACAGGACAAGGTCGCCGTGACGTTCGGCTGCTGGACCTCCGTGTCCCGCAAGTCGGTCCTCCCGGTCTACGAGAAGAACAACGGCCTCCTCTTCTACCCCGTGCAGTATGAAGGCGAAGAAGAGTCCAAGAACGTCGCCTACACCGCCGAAGCGGTCAACCAGCAGGCCACCCCGGCGGTCGACTACCTCCTGGCGCAGGGCGTGAAGAAGTTCTACCTCCTGGGTTCCGACTACGTCTACCCGCAGACCACGAACCTCGTCCTGCTCGAGTATCTCCTGAGCAAGGGCGTCCCGATCGAGAACATCGGCGGCGGCTTCCGTAAGGATGCTTCCGGCAAGATCATCTCGGCCGGCAAGTACACGCCGTTCGGTCACACGGACTACCAGCAGATCGTCGCCGAGATCAAGCAGTTCTCCGCCGGCGGTGGCGCCGCGGTGGTCAGCACCCTGAACGGAGACACCAACGTGCCCTTCTTCAAGGAGTACGCCGCCTCCGGCCTCACGGCTGAATCCTGCCCGGTCGTCTCGTTCTCGATCTCGGAAGACGAGTTCCGCGGTCTCCCGGCCGACAAGCTCGTGGGCCAGCTCGGTTGCTGGACCTACTTCCAGTCGATCAAGTCCCCGGCCAACAAGAAGTTCGTGGCTGATTTCCAGGCCTGGCTCGGCAAGAGCACGGTCCCGGGCATCGTCAAGGACGGTCGCGTGACCTGCTCCCCGATGGTCCTCTCCTACGATGGCGTCTACCTCTGGAAGGCGTGCGTCGAGAAGGCCGGTTCCTTCGACGTGGATAAGGTCCGTGAAGCCTGGAAGTCCGGCGTGTCCTTCGACGGCCCCGGCGGCAAGGTCACGACCCAGCCTAACATGCACCTCACCAAGAACGTGTTCATCGGCGAGACCAAGTCGGACGGCCAGTTCAAGATCCTGAAGTCCTTCGACAACGTCTACGGTGAGCCCTGGCTGAAGGGTAAGTTCAAGAAGTAAGCCGCATATTTGCCGGTTGTCGGTGCTTCATAGCGAGGGCGGACCTGAGGGGGTCCGCCCTCTTCCTTTTGGCACGGTTGTTGCTCACAAGTAATCATCGTGCGGAAGACTTTCATCATCCTCTCGGCCTTCGTCGCCGGATTCGTCGCGGCTTTCGCCGAGACGCCCCAGGCCCTCATCGCGCGCGCGGCGGTCGCCAAGAGCGAGCAGGCGCAGGGCGCGATCCTCACGGAGCTCATGGGCAACGCGGACGAATCCATCCTGCCGCTGTTCGATGCCTGGCGCAAAGACCGCCTCTTCCTTTACGAGAACCCCGGTAAGCCGACCGTGGCCGTGCTGCTGGAAGGCGCGAAGGACGCCCAAGGCGCCCAGACGGCCGTCGATGTCGCGACCGGCAAAGCGTTGGCCGTCCGCCTCGCTGCCGATGACCTCAATGCGGCCGCGCACTCCGCCAATCTTCGCCGCATCATGAAGGCGATCCTCGACCTGACCGACCTTTCGTCCGCCAATCCGGCCAAGAAGCTCGGCGCCATCGCCGCCATCGGCCAGGGGCAGCAGATCGAGAAGCTGCCGGCGCTCGAGAAACGCCTCGCGGTCGAGACCGATCCGCAGGCCATCAAGGCCCTGCGCGAAGCCTTGGCCTTGGTGCGCCTCCGCTCGCCGGACGCGGCGACGAAGCTGGCCGCGCTCAAGGAACTCGAGTCGCTGCAGTCCCTCGCGAGCACCGACTTCCTGAAGGCGCTGATCAAGGACGCCGAGGCCGCCAAGGACGAGAAGCTGCTCGCCGCGGCCCGTTCCGCCCTGCAGGCGGTGGAACGTCACCGGACGGTGGTCGACTTCGGCGGCACGATGTTCCGCAGCCTGAGCCTGGGGAGCATCCTGATCATCGTCGCCCTCGGCCTCGCCATCACCTTCGGCCTGATGGGCGTCATCAACATGGCCCACGGCGAGATGATCGCGATCGGGGCCTATACCACCTACGTGGTGCAGAACCTCTTCGCCAACGGCCTCGCCCTCTCGCCCTTCGGCTTCTCGGTGTCCATCCCAGGCCTGCATGCGACGGGCTGGTGGCGTGAGTCCTACTTCCTCTTCGCGTTGCCGTTGAGTTTCCTCGTCGCCGCCGGCGCCGGCATCCTGCTGGAGCGCGGCGTCATCCGCTTCCTCTACCGTCGTCCGCTTGAGAGCCTGCTCGCCACCTGGGGTGTCTCGCTCCTCCTCCAGCAGCTCCTTCGCCTGACCTTCGGCGCCAACAACGTCCAGGTCGGCAGCCCGTCCTTCCTGAGCGGCAACTGGATCGTCGGCGATGTGCTCCTCGGCTGGAACCGCGTCTTCGTGATCGGCTTCGCGACCCTCATCGTGGTGGGCGTGTGGCTCGTGCTGACCCGCACGTCCGTCGGCCTGCTTATCCGCAGCGTGACGCAGAACCGCACGATGGCCGCCTGCATGGGCGTACGCACGGAACGCGTCAACATGCTGACCTTCGCGCTCGGCAGCGGCCTCGCCGGCCTCGCCGGCGCCTTCCTCAGCCAGATCGGCAACGTCGGCCCGTCGCTCGGCCAGTCCTACGTGGTCGACAGCTTCATGGTGGTCGTCGTGGGCGGCGTGGGCGACCTCGTGGGCACGGTCATCAGCGGCCTGGGCATCGGCGCGTTCGACCAGTTCACGCAGCAGTATTCGCCCGCCGTCGCCGGCGCGCTCGCCAACGTCCCCTTCGTGGGCGGCGCCCTCCAGAACCTCGCGCAGGACTCCGCCGTCTTCGGCAAGATCCTGGTCCTGTGCGTCATCATCCTCTTCCTGCAGTGGCGTCCGTCCGGCCTCTTCGCCGCGCGCTCCCGCAGCCTCGACTGAACCATGGCCACCTCTGAAAAATACGCCCCGCCTGCTCCGCCGAGCGACACCGTCGCCGCCCTGCTGGTGTTCACGGTCCTCGCGGTGCTGATCATGCCGACGCTCGACGTGTTCGGGCTGATCGACCACTTCACGCTCAACCTGTGGGGCAAGTACCTGTGCTACGCCTTGCTTGCGCTCTCGGTGAACCTGCTCTGGGGCGGCACCGGGCTTCTCTCCCTCGGCCAGGGGCTCTTCTTCGCCCTCGGCGGCTACATGCACGGGATGTACCTGATGCGGATGATCGGGGACCAGGGGCAGTATCATAAGCCGATCCCCGACTTCCTGGTCTTCCTCGGCTGGACCGAGCTCCCGGGCTTCTGGAAGCCGTTCGAGCACTTCTCCTTCGCGATGCTGATGGTCTTCCTGCTGCCGGGCCTCGTGGCCGGGATCTTCGGCTGGCTGGCCTTCCGCTCCCGCATCAAGGGCGTCTACTTCTCGATCCTGACGCAGGCCCTCACCTACGCCGGCGCGCTCATCTTCTTCCGCAATAACACGCTGATGGGCGGCAACAACGGCTTCACCGACTTCAAGTCGGAGCTGGGCTTCTCGCTCCGCGAGCCGGCCACGCAGCGCGGCCTCTTCATCGCGACGGCCGTCGTGCTCATCGGCGTGGTCATCTTCCTGCGCTGGCTCGAAGGCACGAAGTTCGGCCTGGTCCAGCGCGCCATCCGCGACGGCGAGAACCGCACGCTGTTCAGCGGCTACGCCACGCCGACGTTCAAGCTCTTCCTGTTCGTGCTCGCGGCCTTCATCGCCGCGGTCGGCGGCGCCCTCTACGTCCCGCAGGTCGGCATCATCAACCCGAGCGACATGACGCCGGAGAAATCCCTCGAGGCGATCGTCTGGGTCGCCGTCGGCGGCCGCGGCACGCTGCTCGGGCCGATCCTGGGCGCGGTCTTCGTCAACCTCCTCAAGAGCTACGCGACCCGCGCCATCCCCGACCTCTGGCTGATCCTGCTCGGCGGGCTCTTCCTCCTGGTCGTGCTCTTCCTGCCGGGCGGGCTGGTCAGCCTCCCCGAAAAACTCCGCGGCCTTTGGCAGAAGTTCCGCTCCACCCCTAATCCGGCCCCCGCCGCCTGAACCATGGCCCATCCGCTCCTCACGGTCGAAGACGTCTCGAAGACCTATGATGGCTTCAAGGCTATCTCGAACCTCAACTTCTACCTCTTCGAAGGCGAACTCCGCACGGTCATCGGACCGAACGGCGCCGGCAAATCCACCTTCTTCGACCTGCTCACGGGTCGTACGCAGCCCGATAAGGGCAAGATCGAGTTCGGGACGGACCCGGCCGATTCCTACGACCTCACGAAGCTCGATGAGGTGGCCATCAACCGTCTGGGCATCGGCCGCAAGTTCCAGGCCCCGAGCGTCTACGCCGAGCACACCGTCCGCGAGAACCTGATCCTTTCCCTGCGCGGCACGCGCGGGGTCTTCGCCTCGCTCTTCCATCGGCTGAGTTCGACCGACACGGATCGCATCGACGAACTGCTCAAGCTCATCCGCCTGGACGCCAAGGGCGAATGGAAGGCCGGCCTGCTTGCCCACGGCGAGAAGCAGTGGCTCGAGATCGGTATGCTCCTCGCCCAGGAGCCCCGCGTCTTGCTCGTCGACGAGCCCGCTGCCGGCATGACCGACGAGGAGACCCACCGTACGGGCGAGCTGCTGCTCTCCCTCGCGGGCAAGCACAGCCTGATCGTGGTCGAGCACGACATGACCTTCGTGAAACAGATCGCCGCCAACGGACGGGTCACCGTCCTCCACCAGGGCGCGTTGCTCTGCGAAGGCAAATTCGACGACGTCCAGGCCGACCCGCGCGTGCGCGAGGTCTACCTGGGTCGCGGCAAACACGGCACCCGATGAGCACCCTCCTGCACCTTAAATCCGTCGAGGCCGACATCTCGGGCTCACGCATCCTCCGCGGCGTCGACCTCGAGGTCCGGCCGGGCGAAGTCGTCGCCTTGATGGGACGCAACGGCGTCGGCAAGACGACCACGCTCAAGGCGATCACGGGCATCCTGCCGGTCCGGTCCGGCGAGATCGTCTTCGACGGCCAGCCGATCGAGCGCCTCGCCACCGACGTCCGCGCCCGCCTGGGCATCGGCTACGTGCCGCAGGGTCGCGACATCTTCCCGCACATGACGGTCGAGGAGAACCTTCGCATCGGCCTCGTGGTCCATGGGCGCAAGGGCGCCGAAGCTACCGCGGCCCTCGAACGCGTGTACGAGCTTTTCCCGGTCCTGAAGGAGATGCTCGGTCGCAAGGGCGGGGTGCTCTCCGGCGGTCAGCAGCAGCAGCTCGCCATCGGCCGCGCGCTCCTGCTCGACCCGAAGCTCCTCATCCTCGACGAACCGACCGAAGGCATCCAGCCGTCGATCATCGAGCAGATCGGCGACACCCTCCGCCGCCTCCGCACGATTCCGCGCGCCGACGGCACCGGCCTGGCGATCCTGCTCGTGGAGCAGTATGTCGACTTCTGCCGCGCGGTCGCCGACCGCTACTACGCCCTCGACCGCGGCGCGGTCGTCTCCTCCGGCGCCATCGCCGACCTCACCGATGAGGTCGTGCGCGTCCACCTCCAGGTCTGAACCCATGCACCTCCTTCCTCGCGAACGCGAAAAACTCCTGGTCGTCGTCGCCGCCGACCTCGCCCGCCGCCGTCAGGCGCGCGGTCTGAAGCTCAACTATCCCGAGACGATCGCCATCATCACCTACGAGATCATGGAGGGCGCCCGCGACGGCAAGACCGTCGCCGAGCTGATGTCCTACGGCACCACGATCCTGAAGGAGTCCGACGTCATGGAAGGCGTCGGCTCGATGATCCACGACGTGCAGGTCGAGGCCACGTTCCCCGACGGCACGAAGCTCGTCACGGTCCATAATCCCATCCGCCCATGAAACCCGGAGAAATCATCCCCGCCAAGGCGCCCGACCTGGACGCCAACGTCGGCCTGAAGGAGGTCACGCTGGAGGTCGCCAACACCGGCGACCGTCCGGTGCAGGTGGGCTCGCACTTCCACTTCGCCGAGGCGAACGAGCTCCTGAAGTTCGACCGCGCCGCCGCCCGCGGCTTCCGCCTCAACATCGCCGCCGGCACGGCCGTGCGCTTCGAGGCCGGCGATACCCGCCGCGTCTCGCTCGTGGCCTTCGCGGGCCGCCGCATGGTCTACGGCTTCAACGGCAAGGTGAACGGACCCCTCTGACCATGAGCCTACGACTTTCCCGACTCCAGTACGCCCAGATGTATGGTCCGACCGTCGGCGACCGCGTGCGCCTCGGCGACACGAACCTTTTCGCCGAAGTCGAAGCCGACCTCGTCGCCGGCGTCGGCGGCTACGGCAACGAGGTGAAGTTCGGCGGCGGCAAGGTGATCCGCGACGGCATGGGCCAGTCTTCGACGGCTTCCGACGCGGAGTCCCTCGACCTCGTCGTCACGAACGCGCTCATCCTCGACCCCGTGCTCGGCGTCATCAAGGCCGACATCGGCGTGAAGGCCGGCCGGATCGTCGGCATCGGCCACGCGGGCAACCCCGGTATCCAGTCGGGACTTGGGTCTGCCTATCCCGATCCCGCCACCGGCAAGCCCAACCCGATGATCATCGGCGCGTGTACCGAGGTCCTCGCGGCCGAAGGTTGCATCGTGACCGCGGGCGGCATCGACACGCACATCCACTTCATCTGCCCGCAGCAGGTCGACGAAGCCATCAGCTCCGGCATCACGACGTTGATCGGCGGCGGCACGGGCCCCGCCCACGGGACGCTGGCCACGACCTGTACTCCGGGCGCCTGGAATCTCCATCGGATGCTAGAGGCTGCGGAATCCTACCCGGTCCACTTCGGCTTCCTCGGCAAAGGCAACTGCTCGACGCCTGACCCGCTCCGCGAACAGGTCCGCGCGGGCGCCATCGGCCTGAAGCTCCATGAAGACTGGGGCACGACCCCGGCCGCCATCGACACCTGCCTCGGCGTGGCCGACGAGCTCGACGTGCAGGTCGCGATCCACACCGACACGCTCAACGAGGCGGGCTTCGTGGAGACGACGCTCGCGGCCTTCAAGGGCCGCGCGATCCACACCTATCACTCCGAAGGCGCCGGCGGCGGCCATGCTCCGGACATCATCCGAGTGTGCGGCGAGCCGAACGTCCTGCCATCGTCCACCAATCCGACCCGGCCTTTCACCGTCAACACGATCGACGAGCACCTCGACATGCTCATGGTCTGCCATCACCTCGATGCGCGCATCCCGGAGGACGTCTCGTTCGCCGAATCGCGCATCCGCCCGGAGACCATCGCCGCCGAAGACCGCCTGCATGACCTCGGCGCGATCTCGATGATGTCGTCCGATTCCCAGGCGATGGGCCGTATCGGCGAAG
This sequence comes from Coraliomargarita sp., assembly GCA_024638885.1. Taxonomy (GTDB): domain Bacteria; phylum Verrucomicrobiota; class Verrucomicrobiia; order Opitutales; family UBA953; genus UBA953. Next base: position 433,205 of record JAHEJL010000001.1, read on the forward strand.
TGGTCTGCCGCACTTGGCAGACGGCCCATAAGATGAAGGAGCAGTTCGGCGCGTTGGCCGGCGGTTCGCACCCGGCCGCCGACAACTTCCGCATCCTCCGCTATCTCGCGAAGTACACGATCAACCCGGCCATCACGCACGGCATCGCCCACGTCGTCGGTTCGCTGGAGGTCGGCAAGGCCGCCGACTTCGTCGTCTTCAAGCCGGCGTTGTTCGGCGCCAAGCCGGAGATGGTCCTGCGCGGCGGCTTCATCGCCTGGGCCAATATGGGTGACCCGAACGCTTCCATCCCGACGCCGCAGCCGACCTTCTACCGTCCGCAGTGGGGCGGGACCGGCAAGGCGATGAACCGCACGAGCATGACGTTCGTCAGCGCGGCTTCCCTCGCCGACCCCCTGGGCCCGGCCTCGATCGGACTCAGCCGTCGTCTCGAAGCCGTCCGCCATTGCCGCAAGATCGGCAAGGCCGACATGGTGCTCAACGCGGCGATGCCGCATATCGTCGTCGACCCGGAGACCTATCGCGTCACCGCCGACGGCGTCCACCTCACCTGCGAACCCGCGAAGGTGCTCCCGCTCGCCCAGCGGTACCACCTCTTCTGAGATGACCATCCTCTGCCTCGTCCGCGGCCCCGTCCTCGCCCCTGACCTTTCGTTGCCGGAAGTCCCGGTCCGCGCGGAGCGCCGCGACGTGGCGAAGCGCCTATGGCGCACGACGGCCGAGGACGGCACGCCGTTCGGCTTCGAGCTCGAGAAGCCGTTCAAGCATGGCGACACCATCCTGCAGGCCGCGGAGGTCCGGTACGTCCTCCGTCAGATTCCCGAGCCGGTGCTCTGCGTCGCGCTCGACATGGCCGGCTCCGCCGCCGCGGGCCTCGGCTGGGCGTTCGGCAATCTCCACCTCGAAGCCTCCACCGAACCCGGCCGCTTGATCGTCGCCGACACTCCCGTGGCTCGCCGCCTGCTCGAGAAGCTCGCGCTGCCGTTCACCTCCGACCTCCTGGTCTTCCGTCCCGGGCATTTCGCCCGCGGTCCGCTCCCCGCTCATGAATTCGGCCCCAGCCACCAGCACTGACACCGGTTGGCTGCTCGGCCTGCTGCAGGCTTCCGACGCGCTCTACCCGACGGGCTCCTACGCGCATTCCTTCGGACTTGAGGGCATGATCGACGCCGGCGCCGTCCGCGATCGCGCGACCCTGCGGACCTTCCTGCTGAACTCGGTGCTGCCCTCGCTCCGCAACGTCGACCTTCCCCTCGCCGCGCACGCCTGGAAAGCCTTCGGTTCGCGGGATTGGGCCGCGGTCGGCGAAGTCTGCGTCCTCGCCGCCGCCTTACGCGCTCCGCGTGAACTGCGCGCCGCCGCCGAGGCGATCGGCCGTCAACGCGTCGAGCTGCTCGCCAACGTCCATGAGGCGGAGCTGGCCCGTGAGTTCCTCCGCCGCGCCGGTGAAGCCCATTGGCCGCACTGCACCGCCGTCGCCGCCGCCCTCGAGGCGCGCGTCCATGGCGCCCCGCTCGCCGCCGTGCTCGCCGCTCTCTGCTATGCCGCCGTCGCCGGCGTGATCGCCGCCGCGACGAAGCTCCTGCGCCTCGGCCAGAACGCCGCGCAGGGACTCCTGACCGAGCTCCTCGCGCTCTGCCCCGCGATGGTCGGCCCGGCCTGCGAGCTGCCGCTCGACGAGATCGGCTGGTTCAACCCCTGGCTCGACGCGGCCTCCGCCCGCCACGAGACCGCCAACGCCCGGCTTTTCATTTCCTGACGACCATGACACCCAGACGCTCCCCACGTATCGGCATCGGCGGCCCCGTCGGCTCCGGCAAGACGATGCTCTGCCTCCGCCTCTGCCAGGCCCTCCGCGAACGTTACTCGATGGCGGTCGTGACGAACGACATCTACTGCTCCGAGGACGCCGAGTTCCTGCGCAAGCACTCCGCCCTCCCCGAAGGCCGCATCCTCGGCGTCGAGACCGGCGGCTGCCCGCACACGGCCATCCGCGACGACACGACGATGAACGAGCAGGCTTGCCAGCAGCTCGAGGCCGCCATCCCTGACCTGCAGCTATTGCTCGTCGAAAGCGGCGGCGACAACCTCACCGCGACGTTCTCGCCCGAGCTCGTCGATGCCTTCATCTACGTCATCGACGTCGCCGAAGGGGAGAAGATCCCGCGCAAGGGCGGGCCGGCCATCCGCCACAGCGACCTGCTCATCATCAACAAGATCGACCTCGCTCCCCTCGTCGGCGCCGACCTCTCGGTGATGGACCGCGACGCGAAGGTCCAGCGCGGCGAACGCCCGTTCGTCTTCTGCGACCTGAAGCGCCACCACAACCTCGACCAGGTCATCGCCTGGATCGAACGCGAAGTCCTCTTCGCCCGCCAGGCCCGCGCCTCGTGAACGCGCTCGACGGACATCTCCACCTGCGTGCCGTCCGGGCTGCCGACGGCAGCACGGCGTTGTCCGCCCAGTCGTTCCGCGCGCCGTTCCATCTCAGCAAGCCGAACTGGGATCCCGACGCCGAGGTGTTGCACGCCCAGGTCGTCAACCCGACCGCGGGCATCCTCGAAGGCGATCGCCTCGAGTCCTCGATCGCCGTCGAGGCGGGCGCGGCGCTGCTCGTCACCACGCCGAGCGCGAGCCGTCTGTTCCGGATGACCGAAGGGGGCCACGCCACGGGTCGCCAGCATTTCGCCGTCGCGCGGGACGCCACGCTCGAGGTGTTTCCTGAGCCGATCGTCCCGCACCGTGGGTCGACCTACTTCCAGGAAACCACGATCGAAGCGGCCGAAGGGTCGACGCTCCTCTTCATCGATCAACTGATGCCGGGCCGCCTCGCGCACGGCGAGGCCTGGGCCTGGGACCGGCTCGTGCTCGGCCTGACCGTGCGTCGGGCGGGCGAGCTCATCTTGCGCGAGCGCTTCGACCAGACCGGCGCTTCGCTACGTTCCCTGGCGGAGTTCGCCGGCACCGGCGCCGGATCCTGCTTCGCCAACATCGTCTTCCTTCCGTCCGTCGACGAGGTGTCCCCCGCCTGGCGCACGGAGATCGCCGCGCTTCACCGCGACGGTGTCTGGCTAGGCATCAGCCGACTCCGCACGATCGGCTGGAGCCTCCGCATCGTCGCTCCGGACCCGATTCGCTTGCGTGATGTCCTGACGGAACTCCGGGCGATCCTCAGACGGACTTATCCGCGGCTTGGCTGCGGGCTGCGGCGGCCTTGAGCTGACCTTGCGTCGCGGAGAAGAAACGGCAGGCGCCCCAGGCGATGAGAGCCACGGCGGCCAGGACCAGCAGCGTGGCGCCGGGGTGGCGGGCCAGGTGATCGGCAGTCCAGACGAACTCGTCGCCATCGTGGCCGCCTTCATGGCCTGGGTGGGCCTGGGCGGTGATGCAGGTGAGCACGCAGAGCAGGATGATGATCCACACTCGGAGCATCGGGAAGAGGGCTGGCATGTTTGAGGCCATGCCACTTATCAGCATTTCGCGTGCCGATTACCGATAATCGGTGGGCTTGCCTAAAAATCGACGCACCCCGCGAAGGCCTGCCATAAACTGCTCATCTTTAGGCATCGGCTTGCGATTAACCCCGATTCGAGATGATTTATCGACCTAGCCAGATGCCCGAACTCGCCGAAGTCGAATATTTCCGCCGTCGCTGGCAGCCCGGCGTCGGCCGGAAGGTCGCGAAGGTCTTCCTGAATCCGAAGGCGCGCGTGGGCAGGGGCCTCGAAGCCAAGGCGATGACCAAGGCCCTGACGGGCGCGAAGCTCATCGAGTCCTACGCCGCCGCCAAGCAGATGGCTTTTCGTTTCACGGACGGGATCTGGATCGGCGTCCACCTCGGCATGACCGGCCGCCTCGAAGCCGGCGACGCCAATCGCGAGCCGACGCCTTACGACCATTTCAAGCTGACGATGTCCGGCGGCAAGGAGCTCGTGTTCGTCGATCCGCGTCAGTTCGGCCGCATCCAGTTCTGGCAGGGCAAGGGTATGCCGCCGTGGTGGGAGAAGATTCCGCCCGCGATCCTTTCGGCTGAATTCACCGTCGGCGTCGTCGAGGTCTTCCTCCGCCGCCGCGCACGTACGGCGATCAAGCCGGTGCTGCTCATGCAGGAACGTTTCCCCGGCATCGGCAACTGGATGGCCGACGAAGTCCTTTGGCGCGCGGGCTTCCATCCGCAGGCGAAGGCGGGAGCGTTCGGACCGAAGTCCGTCCGCAAGCTGCACGCGACCTTGCGCGAGGTCTGCGCCGAGGCGATGGAAGTCATCGGCAAGGATTGGTCCGATCCGCCTGACACCTGGCTCTTCAACCACCGCTGGAAGGACGGCGGCCGGTGTCCGCGCTCGAAGCAGCCGTTGGTCCGCGAAGAGATCGGCGGCCGGACCACGTGTTGGTCGCCCCAGCGCCAGGTGCTCGGCGCCGAACGCCGTTGACCTTCCGCGCGTCCGCGCGAATTTGAACCCATGCGCGTCACCGGCGGCATCGCTCGAGGCATCCAGCTCCGCGTCCCCACGCAGGGCGGCGTCCGTCCGGCCACGGATTACATCCGTGAGGCGGTGTTCAACTCGCTCGCGGCCTTCGTGCCGGGCACCGCGGTGCTCGACCTCTTCGCCGGCACCGGCGCCTACGGGCTCGAGTCGCTCAGCCGTGGCGCGCTGCGCGCGACGTGCGTCGACCAGCGCATCGGCGCCGAGCTCACGGCCAACGCCGCCGCGGTGGCGAAGTCGATGGGCCTCGCCGAACTGCCTTTCACCAAGATCACCGGCGACGCGACCAAGCCGGGCGTGGCTGACGGGCGTTTCGACCTCGTGTTCGCCGATCCGCCCTGGGAGCTGTGGCAGACGAAGGGCGCGGAGATCGCCGCGACCGCGGTGAGCTATGCCGAAGAAGGCGCGCACGTGCGCGTAATCCTCGAGGCGCCCGGCGGTTATGAAGTGCCCGTGCCGGAAGGTTGGAAGCTCCGCAAGGTCATCGGCAAAGGCAAAGGCCAGCCGGCCGCGTCGGTGCTCGTCCGCAAGGTCGCGGAGTGATCAGCCGACCGCGCGGTGCTTCTCCCACGCGCGCAGTTGCGCGAGCATGAGCGCGCCGCCGACGAGCGCCGCGGCCTCGACGCGCAGGATGCGGTCGCCGAGGTGCGCGAACGCGAAACCTGCCGCGCGCAGCACGCGACGTTCGCCGTCGCCGAAGCCACGCTCGGGGCCGATCGCCAGCACGGCGGCGGACGCCGGCGACGAAAGTTCCGGCGCGCCGGTCGCTTCGTAAGGATCGAGCGCAAGCTTCCAGGCGGGAGCTCCGACGAGCGCGATCGCCTCCGCGAGCGAGCCGACGCGCGTCACTTCGGGCACGAGCGTCGAGCAGGCTTGCTCGGTTCCCTTGAGGACATGTTCGCGCCACTCGCCGTCTTTCCAGAGTGAGCTGGTGAGATAGCCCGGGTCGCCTTTCTCCGACTCGAAGAACACGATGCGCGCGGCGCCGAGGCTCGCGAGGTCATGCAGCACCTTCTTCGCGGTCTGCGGACGAGGCAGGCCGACGAGCACCGTGAGCGGCAGCCGGGCTTGCGGAGATTTTTGCCACGCGACCGCGAAGGTCAGCCGCGGCGTGAGCGTCGCGATCGTCGCGATGCCGCGCAGGCCGTTCTCGATGCCGACGTGGAACGTGCCACCGACGCCTAGTCCGACCGTCTCGCGCAGGTGGCGGGCGCGGGCGTCGTCGCCCGGCAGTCCGGCTACGGCTTCGTCGGCGGTTATGAGCACCAGATTCACTTCTACTAAGGTGAGCCGAGGGAGTGGTCTGGCGAGAGGGAAGGGCGCTAACGCTTGCAGGTCCGTCCGCCTCTTTTATCGTCTCGGCATGGACCTTTCGGACTACCGCAAAGACTACGCGGCGCACGGCATCGACCGTCATGAGCTGCACGAGACCCCGTTGGCCCAGTTCAAGGCGTGGTTCGACCAAGCCAAGACCGCCGGGGTGGTGGAGCCCAATGCCATGGTCCTGTCGACCCTCGGGTTGGACGGCTTCCCCTCCTCCCGGACCGTCCTGCTCAAGGCCGCCGATGAGCGCGGGTTCTCCTTCTTTACTAATTATGATAGCAAGAAGGGGGAGGAGATCGCCGCCAACCCCCGGGTCACCCTGCTTTTCCCTTGGTTCGCCCTGGAGCGACAGATTCACATAACTGGCTCTCTGATAAAGACTTCCGAGGAAGAATCTGTCACTTATTTCGCGCGTCGACCCTATGGCAGCCAGCTGGGCGCCTTGGCTTCCGACCAGAGCGATGTCATCGCGGACCGTAAGGTGCTCGAAACCCGCCTGGCTGAGCTGAAAGCCAAATATCCGGAGGGGCAGGTACCCAAACCCCCGCATTGGGGTGGGTATCGCCTGGTTCCGACCTCCTTCGAGTTCTGGCAGGGCCGCACCAACCGCCTCCATGACCGCTTCCATTACTCTCTTAATAAGGGAGTTTGGGAGATCGTCCGGCTCTCCCCCTGAGGGTTGGGCAGGATTAGTCCGGCTAATAGGGAGGCATTAGGGGCCTTACTCTGGGGCGGGGGGTGCTCAGAGGGTTGACCATCTTGCGTGGAATCGTTCACCAATGCTTTCCTGCGTCTAAATGCGCCCTCTTTCTTTCATTGGTCTCATGTCCCCGGCGTTCGTTTTCGCCAACTCCGAAGGCGTGAAGCCCTCGGCCACCGACCTCTTCGTCCTGGGCGGCGTCCCGATCTCCAACTCGATCCTGACCACCTGGATCATCGCGGCCCTGATCATCCTCGGCGTGCGCCTCGCCGTCGGCACCCCGAAGCTCATCCCGGGCAAGGGTCAGTCCGTCGTCGAAGGCATGGCGCAGGGTCTCCGTGACGCGCTCGAACCGATCGTGGGCAAGCAGATGATCGGCAAGACCTTCCCGCTGCTCTGCGGCTTCTTCGTCTTCATCCTCCTGATGAACTGGAGCGGCCTGCTTCCCGGAGTCGGCACCATCAAGTATCACACCGACCATGGCTGGCAGGATGCGATCCGCCCCGCCAATTCGGACCTCAACACCACCTTCGCGCTCTCGGTGCTCTCCTTCGCGGCCTGGACGTATTTCGTCCTCCGCTACGCCGGCATCAAGGTCCTCATCTTCGACCTCTTCGGCAACAAGGCCGACAAGAAGGAAGTCGGCATGCTGATGTGGGTCCTGCTCGTCCCGATCTTCTTCGCCGTCGGCGGCATCGAAGTCGTCTCGATCGCCTTCCGCCTGATCTCCCTCTCGTTCCGTCTCTTCGGTAACGTCTTCGGCGGCGAGAACCTCATCCACGCCCTCGGCGGCATCGCCCCGTACGTCGCCCCGGCCCTCGCCGGCCTGCTCGAAGTCCTCGTCGGCGTCATCCAGGCGTTCGTCTTCACGCTGCTCTCCGCCGTGTACATCGGCCTGATCTGCAACCACGAAGGCGGCCACGACGACGAGCACGCCCACTGACCTTTCGCTTTCGAGGCGCGTGACATGGCGGGAATCCCCTGCCGGCGCGCCGAGGAAAAACCAAAAAACAACAACACACATGATCATCGCTGAAATCACCGGTTCCCTCCCTGCCACCGTCGGCTGCTTCGCCGCCGCCATCGGCGTGGGTCTCATCGGTGCCAAGGCCGTCGAGTCCGTGGGTCGCAATCCCGACGCTTCCGGCAAGATCCTCGTCCAGTCGATCCTGGGCATGGCTCTCGCTGAAGCCGTCGCGTTCTACGCGATCTTCCTCGCCAAGTAAACGGTCCCGTGGCGCGGCCCCGCAAGGGGCCCGCCACTTCTCTTTCCCAGCGCTGATCCCAACCTCCCTTTCAAAGTCCTCACCATGACCTTCCTCTCCGCTCTCCTCGCCGCCGAACCCGCGCACGAAGCCTCCAAGGCCGCCGCCCATGCCGCTCCGGCCGCCCACGGCGCCGCCGAAGCCCACGGCCCCGTCGGCGAGATCATCAAGCTCTTCGGCAGCTTCGGCGTCGACGGCCCGCACCTGCTCGTCCAGCTCGTCAACTTCTCGATCCTCGCCTTCATCCTCTATCGCTTCGCGATCAAGCCGGCCCTCGGCCAGATGGAAGAACGCAACCGTCTCATCGAGAAGGGCCTCGCCGACGCCCAGGCCGCGACCCAGCGCCTCGCCGAAGCCCAGAAGGCTTCCGAAGCCAAGCTCAACGCCGCTTCCGACGAAGCCGCCAAGATCCTCGCCGACGCGCGCAACGCCGCCAAGGCCGCCGTCGAAGCCGCCAAGTCCGAGGCTTCCGCCGCCCAGGCCGAAGTCGTCGCCAAGGCCAAGGCCGCCATCGAGGCCGACCGCGTGAAGATGCTCGCCGAAGTCCGCGGCGAAGTCTCCCGCCTCGTCGTCGAGACCGCCGCCAAGGTGCTCGAACAGAACCTCGACGACGCCACGCGCGGCCGCCTCAACGAGGCCGCCGTCAAGCAGCTCGCCCGCTAAGCCTTCCTTCTTCCGATGTCCGCCGCCTCCGTCCGAGCCGAAGCCAAGCGCCTCCTCGCCCTCTCCCTCGAGGGCGGAGCGGTCTCGTCCGACCGCGTGGGCGCCGTGCTCGCCGCCCTCGCGAAGTCCCGCCCGGCCCACGCGCTCCGTCCGCTCCTCCGCGCGTACCTCACCAACATCCGCCGCGAGCTCACCCGCGGCGAAGCCCGCATCGAGCACGCCGGCCCCCTCGCCGCGGCCGACGCCGAAGCGATCGCCGCCCACTTCGCCAAGCTCCTCGGCCGCCCCGTCCGCCCGGTCGCCCGTCGCAACGACGCGCTCCTCGCCGGCTTCCGCGTCCGCGTGGGCGACGACGTCACCGACGTCTCCGCCTCCCTCCGCCTGGCCAACCTCGCCAAGTCCCTTTCCTGAACTCCTCCCCTAACCTTAACCTGATTTACTAAACACAATGAGCAACGCGATCGACCAGATCCAGAAAGCCATCGCCGGCCTTGATACCCGCGCCGGCAAATCCAACGTCGGCACCATCGTCTCCCTCGCGGACGGCGTGGCCTCCATCGACGGCCTCTCGGGCGTCATGATGAACGAGATGATCGAGCTCCCGGGCGGCCTCCAGGGCGTCGCCCTCAACCTCGCCGAAGACACCGTCGGTTGCGTCGTCATGGGCGACATCTCCAGCCTCAAGGAAGGCATGGAAGCCAAGACCACCGGCCGCCTCCTCTCCGTCCCCGTCGGCAAGGGTCTCCTCGGCCGCGTCGTCGACGCCCTCGGCAACCCGCTCGACGGCAAGGGTCCCATCGTCTCCAGCGAACGCTACCCGGTCGAGAAGATCGCCCCGGGCATCATCCCCCGCAAGTCCGTCGACCAGCCGATGCAGACCGGCATCATGGCCATCGACGCCATGATCCCGATCGGCCGCGGCCAGCGCGAGCTCATCATCGGTGACCGCGCCACGGGCAAGACCACCATCGCGATCGACACGATCATCAACCAGGCCAACGCCAACCGCGTCGGTCTCGCCTCCGGCGACGCCAACTTCCGCCCGGTGTACTCGATCTACGTCGCCATCGGCACGAAGAACTCCTCCATCGCCCGCACGATCGGCACCCTCGAGAAGGCCGGCGCCATGGAATTCACCGTCGTCGTCGCCGCCTCGGCCGCCGACAACGCCGCCAACCAGGTCTTCGCTCCTTTCTCCGGCACCGCCATCGGCGAGTGGTTCATGGAAAACGGCCAGGACGCGCTCATCGTCTACGATGACCTCTCCAAGCACGCCGCCGCCTACCGCCAGATCTCGCTCATCCTGAAGCGTCCGTCCGGCCGCGAAGCCTACCCGGGCGACGTGTTCTACCTCCACTCCCGCCTCCTCGAGCGCTCCGCGCGCCTCGCCGGCAAGGGCTCGCTCACCGCGCTGCCGATCATCGAGACGCAGGCCGGCGACGTGTCCGCGTACATCCCGACCAACGTGATCTCGATCACCGACGGCCAGGTGTTCCTCCAGACCGACCTCTTCAACCAGGGCATCCGTCCCGCCGTCTCCGTGGGTCTCTCCGTCTCGCGCGTCGGTTCCGCCGCGCAGATCAAGGCCTTCAAGCAGGTCGCCGGCAAGGTGAAGGGCGAGCTCGCCAACTACCGCGAACTCGCGGCGTTCGCCCAGTTCGGCTCCGACCTCGACGAGAAGACCAAGGCGATCCTCGACAAGGGCGACCGCTTCGTGGAGCTCTTCAAGCAGCCCCCGACCGCCCCGAAGTCCGCCGAGATCCAGTGCGGCATCATCTGGGCGATGCAGAACGGCTTCTTCAACGACATGCCGGTGAAGTCCGTCCAGGCCGCCGCCGCTTCGCTGCAGACCCACCTCGAGACCGCCAAGCCGGCCATCCTCGCCAAGATCCGCCTCGGCAACAAGATCGAGAAGGACGGCGAAGCCGAACTGAAGTCCGCCTGCGAAACCTGGCGCCGCAGCTTCAAGGCCTAAGCCTGAGGTTCTCCACCGCTTCCTGAACTCCGCCACGCCACATGCCTAAGGGACTCCGCGAGATCCGTAACCGAATCAAATCGGTCAAGAGCACCGGCCAGATCACCCGAGCCATGCAGCTCGTGGCGTCGTCGAAGATGAAGCGCGCGCAGGACTCCGCCCGCGCGGGCCGCGCCTACGCCGAGCTCCTCGGCGAGATCCTCGACACCGCCCAGGCCAAGGTCGGCGACTTCACCCACCCGCTGCTCACCAAGCGCGAGGTCAAGGTCCGCGGCATCCTCCTCGTCACGCCCGACAAGGGCATGGCCGGCGCGCTCAACGGCAACCTGATCCGCCTCGCCGCCGAGCAGAAGGACGCCGTCTTCGTGTGCATCGGCCGCAAGGGCGCCCAGGCGCTCGCGCGTTCCGGCCGCAAGGTCCTCGCCGACTTCCCCGTCACCGACCGCGCGACCTTCAACGAAGTCCGCCCGGCCGCCGAGTATCTCCTCAAGGCGTTCTCCGAAGGCACCGTCGACACCGTCGAGGTCCTCTTCGCCCACTTCAAGAACACGATGGTGCAGACCCCGCGCGTGCAGCAGCTGCTGCCCGCCGACAGCCTCGTCGCCCAGGCCCGCGAGTTCCGCGCCAAGCTCGGCCTCCCCGAGCCGAAGATCGAGGACGACGAACGCGACATGATCTTCGAGCCGTCCGCCCACGCGATCCTCGACCAGCTTCCGGCCCTCTTCTTCAAGCAGGCCGTCCACCAGGCCGTCCTCGAGTCCAAGGCCTCCGAGTTCAGCGCGCGCATGGTCGCCATGAAGGCCGCCACCGACAACGCCAAGAAGATCGGCGCCGCCCTCTCCCTCGAATACAACAAGGCCCGTCAGGCCGCGATCACCCAGGAAATCCTGGAGCTCACCGCCGGCGCCGCCGCCCAGTAATTTCCAACCCCTCCCACTTCTACAAATATCATGAGCACTAAAGGTACGATCACCCAGGTCCTCGGCGCCGTCGTCGACGTCCAATTCCCCTCCGACAAGGTCCCCGAGATCTATAACGCGATCCAGATCGACTATAAGGTCGAAGGCAAGGCCACCCGCCTCGTCCTCGAAGTCCAGCAGCACCTCGGCAACGGCCTCGTCCGCGCCGTGGCGATGACGACCACCGAAGGCCTCGTGCGCGGCGGCGAAGCCGTCGACACCGGCGCCCCGATCACCGTGCCCGTCGGCAACGGCGTCCTCGGCCGCATCTTCAACGTCACCGGCGACGCCGTCGACGAACGCGGCCCGGTCGAGCACAGCAAGCGCTACCCGATCCACCGCCTGCCCCCGCCCCTCACCGAGCAGTCCACCTCCGCCGAGCTCCTCGGCACCGGCATCAAGGTCATCGACCTGATCTGTCCCTTCGTGAAGGGCGGCAAGGTCGGCGCCTTCGGCGGCGCCGGCGTCGGCAAGACCGTCGTCATCATGGAGCTCATCAACAACATCGCGATGAAGCAGGGCGGTTTCTCCGTCTTCGCCGGCGTCGGCGAGCGCTCCCGCGAAGGCAATGACCTCTACCACGAAATGTCCGAAGCGGGCGTCATCGACCAGAAGGACCTCTCGAAGTCCAAGGTCGCCCTCGTGTACGGCCAGATGAACGAGCCGCCCGGCGCCCGTATGCGCGTCGCCCTCTCGGCCCTCGCGATGGCCGAATTCTTCCGCGACGAGCAGAACCGCGACGTGCTCCTCTTCGTCGACAACGTCTTCCGCTTCTCCCAGGCCGGTTCCGAAGTGTCCGCGCTCCTCGGTCGCTCGCCCTCCGCGGTGGGTTACCAGCCGACCCTCGCCTCCGAAATGGGCAACCTCCAGGAACGCATCACCTCCACCAAGAAGGGCTCGATCACGTCCTTCCAGGCGGTGTACGTCCCGGCGGACGACCTGACCGACCCGGCTCCGGCCAACACCTTCGCTCACCTCGACTCGACCGTCGTGCTCGAGCGCCGCATCGCCGAGCTGGGCATCTACCCGGCCGTCGACCCGCTCGCTTCCACCTCGACCGCGCTCGCGCCCGAAGTCGTCGGTGACCGCCACTTCCGCGTCGCCCGCGGCGTGCAGGGCCTCCTGCAGCGCTACAAGGACCTCCAGGACATCATCGCGATCCTCGGCCTCGACGAACTGTCCCCCGAGGACAAGCTCGTCGTGTTCCGCGCCCGTAAGGTGCAGAAGTTCCTCTCCCAGCCCTTCCACGTCGCCGAAATCTTCACGGGCTCGCCCGGCAAGTACGTCGCCCTCGACGACACGCTGCGCGGCTTCGAGATGATCCTCTCCGGCGAGCTCGACCACGTGAACGAGAACGACTTCTACATGAAGGGCGGCATCGACGAGGTCCTCGCCGCTTCCGGCAAGTCCAAGTAATCCGCCGACATGTCCCTTACGGTCGAAATCGTCACCCCTGACCGCCGCGCCTACGAAGGCACGGCGGACAAGGTGACCCTGCCCACCTCGCTGGGCAGCATCGGCATCCTGCCCGGCCACCAGCCCATCACCGCGATCATCGCCGCCGGCGAAGTCATCGTGACGGTGGACGGCAAGGTCAGCCGCCTCGCCATCGACCAGGGTTTCGTCCGCGTCGTCTCCGACAAGGTCTCGGTCGTGACCGAAGCCGCCATCGACGAGGCGAAGATCGACCTCAAGGCCGTCGAGAACGCCGAAGCGCGCGCTCGCGAAGCCGTCGAGGCCGCCCGCGGCCAGAAGGACGTGGATCCGGTCGAAGTCGCGAAGATGGAGCAGATCCTCCGCTTCGCCTTGGTGCAGCGCCTCGTGAAGGGTCGCACCTCGCAAGGCATGACGGAGTAAGGTGCCGCTTCTCGGCATCCTCGCTCCGTTTTTCGTTTAAACTCAATTAAGCGGAACTTGCTCCTCCTTCGCGGGAGGGGCAGAGTTTCCTTGTGATTAAATCCGCGATCACGGTTTCGCTCGTCGCCCAGGCCAAGGGCGGTCCTTTCGTCTATTGGGACGGCCTCGACGCCGCCGCGGCCTCCGCCGCCAAGCTGGGCTTCGACGCGATCGAGGTCTTCGCCCCTTCCGCCGCGTCGATCGATCGTCCGGCGCTCCACACCCTGCTGAAGAAGCACGGCCTCTCCGCCGCGGCCTTCGGCACCGGCGGCGGCTGGCTCGTCCATAAGTGGCACCTGACCCACGCCGACCCCGCGATCCGTTCGCAGGCCCGCGAATTCATCCGCGCGATCATCGACGCCGCCGGCGAGTTCAAGGCCCCGGCCATCATCGGCTCGATGCAGGGCAAGGCCGAGGGCGACGGCACTCGCGACCAGGCCCTGGCCTGGCTCGCCGAGGCGCTCACGGACCTCGGCGCCCACGCCGCGCAGTACGGCGTGCCGCTGCTCTACGAGCCGCTCAACCGCTACGAGACCAATCTCCTCAATCGCCAGCTCGACGCCGCCCAGTTCCTCGAGGCCCGCAAGGTCGGCAACGTGAAGCTGCTCTGCGACCTGTTCCACATGAACATCGAGGAGGTCTCGAACGCCGCCACGCTTCGCGCCTGCGGCCGCCACGTCGGCCACGTCCACTTCGCCGACAGCAACCGGCAGGCCATCGGCTTCGGTCACACGGAGACGGCCTCGGTCGTCGCCGCGCTCAAGGAGATCGGCTTCGCCGGCTATCTCTCCGGCGAGATCCTGCCGCTGCCCGATTCCGAAGCCGCCGCCGCGCAGACGATCAAGGCCATCCGCGCCCACTTACCCCGCTAAGACCATGCTCAAGCACCAGCTCATCCATCCGAAGATCCTCGAAGTCCTCGCCCGCGCAGGTCACCACTCGGTGATCCTGATCGCCGACGGCAACTATCCGGTCTGGGGCAAGAAGGGTCCGAACGCCGAACTGGTCTCGCTCAACCTTTCCCCGGGCGTCCCGACCGTCGCCCAGGTCCTCCGCGCGGTGCTCAGCGCCGTGCCGGTCGACGCCGTCAACACGATGGGCATCCCGGCCGACGACTCCTACGCGCAGCAGGGCGAGCCGCCCGTGTGGGCCGAGTTCCGCCAGGAAGTGAAGGCCGCCGGCCTGAAGCTCGAGCTGCAGCCGATCCTGAAGTGGGATTTCTACAAGGCCGTCGATTCCGCCGACCACATCCTGACCATCCAGACCGGCGACCAGGCGCTCTGGGGCAACGTGCTCCTCACCGTCGGCTGCCGCACCGCCTGAACTTTCGCACCATGAAGACCCGCCCCCTCGGTAAGACCGGGATCGAACTTCCCGTCCTCAGCTTCGGCGCCTCGTCGCTCGGCCAGGAATTCCGCAGCGTCGCCCTCGACGACGCGCTCAAGTCCGTCCAGGTCGCCCTCGACTGCGGCCTCAACTTCATCGACACGTCGCCCTTCTACGGCCGCGGCATGTCCGAAGTGCTCCTCGGCATCGCCCTCCGCGGCGTCCCGCGCGACAGCTACAAGCTCTGCACGAAGCTCGGCCGCTACGACCTCCAGCACTTCGACTTCAGCGCCAAGCGCGTCGCGGAGAGCATCGACGTCTCCCTCCACCGCCTCGGCACCGACCACCTCGACATCATCCTCTGCCACGACATCGAGTTCGTCCCGATGCAGCAGATCGTCGACGAGACCATCCCGGCCCTCCGCAAGGCGAAGCAGGCCGGCAAGGTGAAGGCCATCGGCTTCAGCGGCTACCCGCAGAAGATCTTCAAGTTCATCTGCGACCAGGCCGAGGTCGACTGCGTGCTGAGCTACAACCAGCACACGCTCCAGAACACCCGCTTCTCCGACGAGACGGTGCCTTACCTCAAGGCCAAGGGCATCGGCGTGATGAACGCCGGTCCGTTCAGCGCCCGCCTCCTCACCAACGCGCCGCTTCCGGCCTGGCTCAAGGAGCCGGAGAACGTGAAGGCCGCCGCCCGCGCCGCCGCCGCGCATTGCGCCGCCAAGGGCAGCGACATCGCCAAGCTCGCCCTGCAGTTCTCGCTCCAGCATCCCGACATCGCCACGACGGTCTCGGGCAGCGCCAACCCGACCAACATCCGCAACTGGGCCAAGTGGGCCGCGGAACCGATCGACCAGCAGCTGCTCGCCGAGGTCCAGGCCATCTTCGCCCCGGTCAAGAACCTGGGTCACCTCGAAGGCCTGAAGGAGAACAACTGAGCCGATGAAAGCCATCCGTCTCGACCAGCCGCAGCAGTTCGTGCGGATCGACATCCCGGAGCCGCCGGCGCCCGCCGCCGGCGAAGCCGTCGTCCGCGTCCACCGTATCGGCATCTGCGGCACGGACTACGGAGGTTATCTCGGCAAGATGCCGTTCTACTCCTACCCGCGCATCCCGGGCCATGAGCTCGGCGTCGAAGTCCTCGCCGTGGGCCCGGGCGTGACGAACGTCAAGCCGGGCGACCGCTGCTCGGTCGAGCCGTACATCAACTGCCAGACCTGCTACAGCTGCCGCCGCGGTTTCACCAACTGCTGTGAGAACCACAAGACCCTCGGCGTGATGTGCGACGGCGGCATGGCGGAGAAGTTCCTCCTCCCGGCCCGCAAGCTCCACATCTCCACGAAGCTTTCCTACGACCAGCTCGCGCTCGTCGAGACGCTCGCCATCGGCTGCCATGCCGTCGACCGCGCCGCCCCCAAGGCCGGCGAGACGGTCCTCGTCATCGGCTCCGGCCCGATCGGCCTCTCGGCCGTCGAGTTCGTCAAGGTCTCCGGCGCGAAGTGCGTCGTGATGGACATGAACGCCGACCGCCTGAAGTTCTGCACCGACGTCATGAAGGTCGACGGCGTCATCCTCGCCAAGGGCGACGGTTCCGAGGTCGCCGCGCTCGCGGCCCTCACCGACGGCCAGCTGGCCGACGTGGTCATCGACGCCACCGGCAGCAACAAGTCGATGGTCGGCTGCTTCGCCTACGCCGCCTTCGCCGCCCGCATCGTCTACGTCGGCATCACGCAGCAGGACCTCACCTTCCCGCACGCGCCGCACCTCCACCGCCGCGAGCTGACCATCATGGCCAGCCGCAACGCCCACTCGAAGGACTTCGCCCGCATCATCAAGCTGATCGAGGACGGCGTCATCGACACGAAGCCCTGGATCACGCACCACGCGAAGTTCGACGACCTGATCGCGACCTTCCCTGCCTGGCTCAAGCCGGAGTCCGGCGTGATCAAGGCGATCGTCGACGTGGTCTGACGCCATGCGCCTCGACGCCCACCAGCACTTCTGGTCGTACGACGCGGCGCAATACCCGTGGATCCCGCCGGGTTCGCCGCTGCACCGCAGCTGGCTGCCCGAGGATCTCGCCGCCTTGCAGCGGCCGCTCGGCTTCGACGGCTCGATCGCCGTGCAGGCCCGTCAGGTCGTCGGTGAATCCGACTGGCTCCTCGGCCTGGCGGACAAGCATGCGAACGTGCGTGGCGTGGTCGGCTGGGTCGATCTCCGCTCCGACCGCGTCGAGGCCGACCTCGCGCGCCTCGCCGCCCATCCGAAGTTCGTCGGCGTGCGTCACGTCGTCCAGGAAGAGCCCGACGACGACTTCATGCTGGGGAAGGATTTCCAGCGCGGCATCTCGAAGCTGCAGGCCCATGGCCTGACCTACGACATCCTGATCTACCCCAAGCAGCTCGAGGCGGCCATCCGCCTCGCCGAGCGTTTCTCGGCCCAGCCCTTCGTCCTCGATCACCTCGCCAAGCCGCACATCAAGGACGGCACGATCGAACCGTGGAAGTCGCAGGTCCGTCGCCTGGCCAAGCTGCCGAACGTCCAGTGCAAGGTGTCGGGCATGCTGACCGAGGCCGACCACAAGGCGTGGCAGGCCGAGCACTTCCGTCCTTACCTCGACGCGATCTTCGAGGCCTTCGGCCCGTCGCGTCTGATGTACGGTTCCGATTGGCCGGTCTGTCTCTTCGCCGGCAGCTACGAGCAGGCCTTCCGCTTGGTCGACGATTACGCCCGCGGCCTGACGGACGCCGAGCGCGCCGGCCTCTTCGGCGGCAACTGCGCCCGCTTCTACTTCGCCGGCAAGCGCTAGCGGATCGCCGTGTTGGCGTCCTTGGTGACCTTGAAGATCCAGCCCTTGGCTTCCATGTCGATGTCGAGCCCGCGCGTGTCCTTGGCGACCTCGGCCGGAAGCGCGTCCCCGTTGCAGCGGAAGAGCTTCAGGCTGCCTTCGCCTTCGTATTGTCCGTTCACGGCCTTGTTGGATTTCGCGACCTCGATCGCGAGATAGCAGTCGAACGTCCCGCCCGGCGTCTCGCCGATGAGGACTTCGACCGGCACCTTGGTCCCCTTGGTGACCTGGATCCAAGGGCCGGCCTTCAGGCGGTGCAGGCTGCCCGGGCGGCGGTCGACCTTGTACTCCTTGGAGACCTTCACGCCGAAGTCCCGGTAGTTGCCGTCCTTGCCGGAGAAGTAGGTCTCATACCCGTCGTCGAGGGCGATCTTGCGGTTCCAGCGCACGATCAGGAAGTCGTCGCCCGAGCCGACGAAACGGAAGGGCATCGAGCTGGGCGCCTCGACGTAGCAACGATAGTGCACGACCCAGCGCGAGGGCTTCATCAGCTTCTCGACCTCGAAGGCCTTGGGCGCGTCGTTCGCGGAGCGGCCGGTGATGAAGAGCTGGCCCGAGACCAGCATGTCCGGCGACTTGAAGAACTTGCTCAGTTTGCCCGGGCTCCAGCCGCTCTCGAGGAAGTCGCGGACCGCGGCGCGGTACGGCGGGATGCCGGCCTTCGCGTCCATCATCGCGGTGGGCTGGCGGCCGCTGGTCTGCTTGAGGTCGTAGAGCGTGCCGATGAGTCCGGCGAGGACCGTGCCGCCGCTGCTCTTCATGCCGAAGAGCGAGACGAAGTTCCTGCCGCCGCCGACCCCGGCGCCGCGGCCGCCGCCGATGCCGCCGCCGGACCCGCCGCCGAAGCCCTTCGAGCTGCCGCCGCCGACGGCGCCGGCGGTGGCGATGGGGTTCGTCATGCTGGGCATGCTGCTCACGGACAGGGTCGCGTTGGCGTTCTTGCTCGTGATGCGCGAGTTGGTCTTGGTCAGCGCCTTGACGTTCTTGGGCTGCAGCTTCGTCTTGTATTCCTTGGCCTTCGGTCCGCCGCTGCCACCGCCCGCGCCGGTCGCGAAGGTCTCCGGGCTTTTGCTCTTCGCGGCGTCGGTCACGGTGGAGACGACCCACACCACCGCCACGATGACGAGCAGTACGTGGATGATCACCGACATGGCCAAGCCTTCCCCGCCCAGCCTTTGCCAGAGCGTACGGTTAGGCCGGTGCAGCACCGTCGGGGCCGACGGCGTCGATTCGTCCTGGGGTGAGGACATACAAGGATTCCATAAAAACCGGACGGACTGACAATCGGCAAAAGTAGGCGACCCGGACCGCCTTGTCGTAATTCTCACCCCTCCCCAGCCTTGCTCCCGGCGCCCTGAGCCCCATCTTGGGGGCATGGACGACCGCCAGCGCGACCTCGAAGAACGCCTCACCTTCCTGCAGCGCCATGTCGAGCAGCAGGACCGGATGATCCTCGAGCTTTCCCGGGAGGTTTCGAAGCTTTCCGATCGTCTGGCCCGGACCGAAGCCAAGCTGACCCAGACCGCCGACGCCGGCGACCAGGCTCCGCCCGCCGACGAACGCCCGCCGCACTGGTAAGCGGCTTTTCAGCACTTGAAGGCCCCCGGGCCTCGGCTAGGTTGAGGTCATGACCCTCGCCCAAGTCGCCGCGAACGCCACCAACCCGGATTCGCTTACGTTCCTCGAATACGGCATCTACTTCGTCGTCTCCCTCGCGGTGACGATCTGGGTGGGCCGCACGCTCTTCCGCAGCGGTCGCCCGTTCCTCCTCGAGGCCTTCCATGGCAACGAGACGATGGCCGATTCGGTCAACAACCTCCTGATCATCGGCTTCTACCTCGTGAACGCCGGTTTCATGCTCCTTTTCCTTTCGTCCAAGGAACACCCGAAGACCGGCATCGACGTCGTCGAGCACCTCAGCAAGTCGGTCGGCGTGGTGGTCGTCGTCCTCGGCGTCATGCATTTCATCAACCTCGTCGTCCTGAACGCCCTGCGCACCGGAGCCAACGCCGGTCGCCCGCCCGTCCTCCCGCCGAAGGCCTGAGTCGCTCGTCAGCATGTGCGGACGCGTCACCCAGTTCTCGCGCTGGGAAGAGATCGTGAAAAGCCTCGGCGCCTCGCCGGCCGGGGTGGCGCCGCGTTATAACATCTCGCCGGGCACGCCCTTGGTCTCCGTGCGTCGCGAGCAAGGCGTGCTCCGTGCCGAAGCCTTGCCCTGGGGCTTCGTGCCCGCCTGGGCGCCGGCCGACGAACAGGAAGGCCACGCCAACGCCCGCGCCGAAGGCATCTTCGACCGCCCGACGTTCCGCGACTCGGCCCGCCATCGCCGCTGCATCATCCCGATCGACGGCTACTACGAATGGAAGACCGAGGGGAAGCTGAAGTCCCCGTATTACTTCCGCGCGGCCGACGGCGGTCCGCTCGCGGTCGGCGGCCTGTGGTCCCTCCACCTCGCCGCCGATGGCACGCATCGTCGCACGCTCTGCCTGGTGACGGTCGCGCCGAACCGCGAGGCGGGCGAAGTCCATGCGCGCATGCCGGTCGTGCTCGCCGGCGCCGCGCGCCAGGCCTGGCTTTCCGAAAAGCCTTTCACCGCCGAAGATTTCGGCCGGCTCGCCGTGACGGCGCCCGACCGCACGCTCTCGCTGCATCGCGTCTCGCCCGACGTCAACCGGGTCGCCATCGACACGGAACGCCTGGTGCAGCCGCTGGTCGGCGCGATGGATCAGCCGGACTTCTTCGGGGATTTGCTTGGCTAACGGACGGTTTTTCGACAGACCTGTGGCATGGCCGAGCCGCTGCATACTCCCAAGTCCGTGGAGAAGCCGTGGGGTCGCGAAATCTGGTTCGCGGACCAGTCGGCCTACGCCGGCAAGATCCTCGAGGTGAAGAAGGGCTGCCGCCTGAGCCTCCAGTATCACGAGCGCAAGACGGAGACCCTCTACCTGCTCTCGGGCAAGATGATCCTGACCTTCCGTCCGATCGCCCCCGGCGAGAAGCCGGACGCCGCCTTGGTCACCCCGGCCGACCAGACCGTCTGGCTGCCCGGCCAGACCGTGCATATCCCGGTCCGCACGATCCACCGCTTCGAGGCCCTCGAGGACAGCATCCTGCTCGAGTCCTCCACGCCCGACCTGACCGACGTCGTCCGCCTGCAGGATGACTTCTCGCGTCCGGCCCGCGACTGACCCTTTCTCTTCCTATGCGTAAAGTTTTGGCATTTGACCTCGGTGGCACGAAATTCGCCTTCGGCGTCGTCAACGAAGACGGCACCGTCCTCGGCTCCGGCCGCGTCGAGACCTTCGCCGAGAAGGGCCCGCAGCAGGCCTGCGAACGCGTCGCGGCCGCCGCCCATCAGCTCCTCGCCGAACTGAAGCTCAAGCCGGTCGACTTCGTCGCCATCGGCGTCGCCTCCCCCGGCCCGCTCGACATCGCCCGTGGCTGCGTCGACGGTTCGCCCAACCTCCCGGGTTGGACGGGTTTCTCGATCACCGACTACCTGAGCGGTTCCTTCGGCGGCCTGCCCGCCCGCATCGACAACGACTGCAACGCCGCCGCGCTCGGCGAATACCGCTTCGGCGCCGGCAAGGGCAAGAAGAACGTCGTCTACATCACGGTCTCCACCGGCATCGGCGGCGGCGCCGTCATCGACGGTCGCCTGATGCGCGGCTCCAACGGCAACGCGGCCGAGCTCGGCCACATCCCGCTCACGATGGACGGCCCCCGTTGCGGCTGCGGCAACCCGGGCTGCTGGGAAGTCTACGCCTCCGGCACCGCCATCGCCCGCCGCACGCGCGAAGCCCTCGCCGCCGGCCGCCCGTCGAGCATCGTCAAGTTCGCCGGCTCCGTCGACCAGGTCACGACGCACCACCTCTTCCAGGCGATGGCCGAAGGCGATGCGCTCGCCAACGAGATCTGGGCCGAGTCCATCAACTTCCTCGGTCGCGGCCTCGGCGCGGTGATCAACACCTTCAATCCCGACGTGATCGTGGTCGGCGGCGGCGTCACCGCGGCCGGCGACGCGCTCTTCGTCCCGATGCGCAAGAGCGCCAACAGCTACGCCTTCCCGCGCCTCTCCGCGGTCTGTTCGATCGTCCCGGCCGGCCTCGGCGGCAACGTCGGCGTCGTCGGCGCGGCGGCCTGCGCCTTCGAGCACGTCAGCTGAGCCCGCGCCGGTGATGCGCGTCTCCGTCGTCCTCCCGGCGTTCAACGAAGAGAAACTCCTCCCGGCGTCCCTCGCGGCCGTCCGCGCGGCGGCCGCCGCCTTCGAGCGGCGCGGCTGGGCCTGGGAATGCGTGGTCTGCGACAATAACTCGACCGACGGCACGGCCGCCTGCGCCCGCGCGGCCGGCGCGACGGTCGTCTTCGAGCCGGTGAACCAGATCGGCCGGGCCCGCGACGCCGGCGCCCGCGTCGCGACCGGCGACTGGCTGGTGTTCATCGACGCCGACTCCACGCCTTCCGTCGCGCTCTTCGACGCCATCGCCGGGCAGATCGCCGGAGGGCGCGCGCTCGGCGGCGGCAGCACCGTGGAACTCGAACCGGGCACGCCCCGCTACGCGCGCTTCGTCTGCGGAGTCTGGAATCTCTGCAGCCGCCTCGCCGGCTGGGCCGCCGGCTCCTGCGTCTGGGTCGAGGCCGCGGCCTTCCGCGCGGCCGGCGGCTTCGGGACGGAATACTACGCCGGCGAGGAGGTCTTCCTCAGCCGCCGGCTGAAGGCCGTCGCCCGCCGCTCGCGCCGCCGCTTCGTCATCCTCGCCGACAGCCCGCTGCGGACTTCGTCCCGCAAGCTGAAGCTCTATACGCTCAGGGAAGCCGCCCGGTTCTTCTTCCGGATGCTCTTCACCGCCGGTCGCGCGGCGAAGCGGCCGGAGCACTGCGAGATCTGGTACGACGGCCGGCGCTGAGCGCTCAGAGCCGCTGGCGTTTCCACTTCGGGATCGGGAAGACGGTGATCTTGTCCGAGCGCACCTCGACGTCGTCCCGGTGGCGCAGGGCCTTGGCCTCGGCGTCGGTGACGATCTCGTAGTGTCGCGCCGCGGTGATGCGGTCCGCGATCTCCCAGCAGTCCTTCGGATGGTTCACCCACTTCTCCGCCGGCAGCCGGCTGAGGTCGTAAGGCTTGGAATAGCTCCGCAGGGTCTTGCGCGGGCCCTTGGCGTATTCGTGGAAGTAG
The DNA here is from genome assembly GCA_024638885.1 of Coraliomargarita sp. Taxonomy (GTDB): domain Bacteria; phylum Verrucomicrobiota; class Verrucomicrobiia; order Opitutales; family UBA953; genus UBA953. The sequence continues at coordinate 455,823 of JAHEJL010000001.1, forward strand.
GACATCGCGAGCTCCCGCACGCTGCGGTAGATCGGGTCGCGCCAGCGGAGGCACACGTAGTTGGTCTTGGAGATGGCGCCCCACTTGCCGTTCACGCGGAAGGGCGCGATGACATGGTCCATGTCTTGGTGCGCGCTGAAATCCAGGAGCAGGGGAGGGTGGCCCTGCAGCCAGAGCGCGAAGGCGGCGACCATGGCCCCTTCGATGCAATGCGCGCGGCGGTGCTTCAGGGTCTGCTCGACGGACCGGGCGGTGTCGCCCTCGGGCTCGAAGTTCTGCGGGAAATCGACGAGGAAATCCTGGATGGCCTTCGGCGTCGACAGCCGCGCCAGCGTGCGCGCCGCCGGCAGGCTGAGGCCGCGCTTCTGCGCGAGTCGGATCCGGGCGGCGAGCGACATGCCCCTGGTCTAGCCGCCCGCGCCGATTCCTCAAGGAGCGAGTGCGCCCCCGCTTTCGGATTGGCTAACGCGTCCGCCTGCGTTTGCTCTCCTGCGTCCGCCATGCCGATCTTCGACTACACCTGCGCCGACTGCGGCCAGACGAGCGAACTGCTCGTCCGGAGTTCCCAGGACAAGCCCGCCTGCCCGCACTGCGGTTCGGCCAAGCTCGAGAAGCAGCTGCCTATGGTCGCGGTCAAGGGCCTGAAGTCCGACCACGTCCATTCGCACGGCTGCGGCTGCGGGAAGCCCCGTGGCGGCTGCGGAGGCAACTGAGATGGACGCCCAGACGCTCCGCGACGGCCTGCTCCAGCTCATCCTGCTGATCATCTCGATCGGCCTGCATGAGTTCGGCCACGCCTGGATGGCCGACCTGCGCGGCGACCCGCTGCCCCGCATGCAGGGCCGCGTGACGCTCAACCCCTTCGCCCATGCCGACCCCATCGGCACCATCGCCCTCCCGGCGATCATGATCTTCCTCAGCCCCGGCTTCGGCCTCATCGGCTGGGGCAAGCCCGTCCAGATCTCGCTGCCTAACCCGCGCACCCGCCGGATGGACGACATCTATATCACGCTGGCCGGACCGGCGATGAACCTGGTCCTCTGCTTCGTCCTGGCCGTCATCGGCGGCCTCGGGAACTTCGACCCGAAGACGCAGGGCGTGGTCATCCAGTTCCTCGTGAACGGCATCTTCCTTAACGCCGGCCTGGTGGTCTTCAACCTCATCCCGATCCCGCCGCTGGACGGCTCCCGCCTGGCGCTCCGCCTCGGCCTCTTCTCCGAGGAGTTCTTCCTGTCCCTGGCGCGCTGGGGCTTCGTCGTCCTGATCGTCCTCGTCAACCTCCCGCCGTTCCTCCGGGTGATGCACGCCGGCATCATCCTGCTGGCGTCCCCCTGGCTCGGACTCTGGGACCTGCTCGCCTGACGCCGCGGCCGGCCACGAGAGGCTTGCCTATTCGCCGCCTTCGGGCGAATCTCGGCCCATGCAAACCCTCGGCGAACGTCTCCAAGAAGCCCGTCAGCGACTGGGCGTGACCCTCCGCGAAGCCGCGGAGTTCACCAAGATCCGCACCGACTATCTCCAGTCGATGGAGGCCAACCAGTTCGAGTCCATCCCGCTCGCCGACGTCTACAAGCGCGGCTTCGTGAAGGTCTACGCCAAGTACCTCCGCCTCGACGACGAGAAGGCCGGCGCCGATTTCAACACGCACCATTCCGCCAAGGCCTCCCGCCGCCCGCTCGAAGCCGGCGCCGACGAGGACGCGGCCTTCGAGCCCGAGTCCGCCGGCGGCAACCCGATCACGCTCAGCCGCGACACGCTGATCTACGGCATCATCGGCATCGCGGTCCTCGCGATCCTCGCGCTGTTTTTTATCTAAGCTCGTCCTCCGCCAAGCGGACGCCGCCTAAGCCCGTCGCGGAGGTTGCGGTCCCGCCGCCCCCGACGAGCCGGCCCCACCAGATCACGCTCACGTCCGTCAAGGCCGGCGTCCGTTACCAGCTCACCGAGCTGAACACGGGCGAAGTCCCCGGCCTGGGCGTGCTTTCGCCGCGCGACAAGCCGGTCCTCATCAACGTCAAGGGCCCGAGCGAGCTGCGCTCCTCCGCGGTCGAGGCGCTCCGCGTCCAGATCGACGGCGTGCCTTACCCGATCCCCGCGGGGGTCACGGGCGTGATGATCGTCTCCTTGCCGGATACCTTCACGAAGCCGCCGGCCCCGAAGCCGGCGACGACGCCGCCCGCCCCGTCGGCCGCGCCCAAGGCGAAGAAGTCCCGCTGAGCCGAGGGGGTTGACCGTCCTCGGCCGCGGGTCTATGAAAGAGGCGTAGTGCCTCCGCGCCTCGAACAACGCGTCCTCGTCCTTAACCGTCTCTGGCAGCCGGTTAACATCGTCGGCGTGCTTCGCGCGATGAGCCTGCTCTTCCGTGGCCGCGCCTCGGCGATCCACGCCGACCCTGCCGGCCATCGCGTGATGAGCGCCGACGAGTGGATGCGTTTCTCGCTCGAGACGCCGCCGCCCGCCGGCCAGTCCGTGCGTTCGCCGTGCATCGTGCTCCGCGTGCCGCGCGTGCTCCTGCTCGGCGAATACGACCGCGTGCCGCGCCGCGAGATCCGCTTCTCCCGCCGCAACGTCTACCTGCGCGACGGCAACACCTGCCAGTATTGCGGCCGCCCGTTCCGCGACGAGGAGCTCAACCTCGACCACGTCGTCCCGCGCGACATCGGCGGCAAGACCAACTGGGAGAACATCGTGACGGCCTGCGTGCGCTGCAACTCGCGCAAGGCGAACCGCCTCCCGGAACAGGCCGGCATGACCCTCCGCCGCGCCCCGACCAAGCCGAAGTGGCGCCTGGTCGTGGCGTCGTCGCTCTCGGCCGACGAGGTCGAATGCTGGAAGGAATTCCTCGAGGTCACGCCCGCCGGCCAGCTTCCCTGGAGGAACTGAGCGGCGGCGTTTTCCTTGGTGCGGGTAACCAGATTCGAACTGGTGTATCCACTTTGGAAGAGTGGTGTCCTACCACTGAACGATACCCGCGTGGCCAAGGACGCCCACTATCCCGAGGCGTCCGCCCGGGGTCAAGCCTCGGCCCGCGAGGCCGCGCCTGGAGCGGGTAACCAGATTCGAACTGGTGTCACCACTATGGGAAAGTAGGGTCCTACCACTGAACGATACCCGCGTTCTCAGGCGCCCGGACAGCCTGTCCGTCCCGTTTCCGCCGGTCAAGCCGGGTTGCGGTGGATGACGCTGATGGAGCCGTTGGTCTCGAGGATCACGTGGCGGGCCGCCTCGATGTTGGGGCAGCCGGCCGCGCGCAAGGCCGCCGCCAGCTCATGGTGCGTGACCTTCTCCTTCGCGAGCACGTGTTCGTCGAGCCGGCCGTCGCGCACGATGAAGACCGGGCGGCCGACGAGCAGCTGCTCGACGAACTTCGAACGGCGCGCGAGCCACGACATGGCGTAGTTCAGGACGATCAGCACGGTCGCCAGGACGAGCCCGGCCCCGAGGCTGTTGTCCCCGCCGTTCATGGAGTTCTGCACGGCGTTGCTCAGGATGAGCAGGAGGATGAAGTCCGTCGGGGACATCATCCCGACCTGCCGCCGGCCGGTGATGCGGATGAGCACGACGAGGAAGGCATAGACGACGACGGCCCGGAAGAGGAGCTCCAGCCAGTGGAGCTGCGGCAGCATCAGGAACGGGGTGAGGCCGGAGTCGGCCGGGGCTTGGGCGAGCATGGGGTCACGTTAGGTGCGCCGTGCGCGCAGGGCGATAGCGTTTGCGCTTCACGCAGGGCGGACTTCCGTCATCCTGCGCCCATGGCCCGCACCGCCCGCTCCACCGCCCCCGCCGTCCGTGACGTGCTGATGATGGCGACCCCCTCCAAGAACGCCGACCTCCGCTGGTTCGGCGGCTTCCACGCCTCGGATCCGTTCCCGGCGTTCTCCGCCGGCGGCCGCCGCGTCGGCCTGCTGCCGGGCATGGAAGTCGGTCGCGCCAAGGAGGAGTCCGCCTTCGACGAGGTGCTCAACCTGACGGCCATCATCGGCGACCTCCGCAAGACCAACCCGAAGGCGGGCGTGGCCGATGCGATCGTCTTCGCCGCCCTCCAGCAAGGCATCCACCGCTTCCGCGTGCCCGCCGATTTCCCGGTGGGTCTCTTCCAGCGCCTCCGTGAGCTCGGCCTCGAGCTCCATCCGGTCGGCGCCCAGCAGAACGAACGCGGCGCGCCTGAGCTGTTCCCCGAACGTCAGGTGAAGACGAAGGCGGAACTCGCCGGCATCCGCGCGGGCAACGCCGCCGCGGTCGCCGGCTTCAAGGCCGTCGAGCAGGTGCTCGCGGCCTCCAAGGCCGACAAGAAAGGCGTCCTGCAGTGGCAGGGCAAGGTCCTCACGGCCGAGATCCTCAAGGAAGAAGCCCAGGTCGCGATCCTGCGCCAAGGCGGGATGTGCGACATCGGCCTGATCATCGCCCCGGGCGACCAGGCGGTCGACTGCCACTGCTCCGGTTCCGGTCCCGTCCGCGCCAACGAGCTCATCGTCTGCGACATCTACCCGCGCCACATCGCTTCGCATCACTACGGCGACATGACCCGCACCTACCTGAAGGGGAAGGCCGACGCGAAGCAGCGTAAGATGGTCCACGCTGTCCTCGAAGCCCAGCGTCGCGCGATCAAGGCGATCCGCGCCGGCGTCACGGGCGCCAAGGTGCACACGGTGGTGCAGGACTATTTCAAGTCGCTCGGCTACAAGACGGGCCTGGTGAAGGGCGTCTACGTCGGCTTCTTCCATGGCACGGGCCACGGCCTCGGCTACGACATCCACGAAGACCCGGCCCTCTCGACGCGCAACCCGCTCCCGCTCGTCGCCGGCCACGCGGTCACGGTCGAGCCCGGCCTCTACTACCCGGGCATCGGCGGCTGCCGCTTCGAGGACTGCGTGGTGGTCACGAAGAAGGGCTGCGAGTTCCTTTCGTCCCATCCCTACAATTGGGAGATCGCCTGAGCATGGCCAAAGGGCGGGGCAGGGCGGGTACGCATACGTCGCTGACGGATGCCGCCCGTCCCGTGGCCGAAGCCCTCGAGCGCCATGGCCGCGTCTCCCGCGGCGTCATCAGCGCGCGCGTCCGCGCGAGCACGCTCTCGATCAAGGTGATGAAGCTCGGCGGCGGCCTCCGCGTGACGGTCGTCTCGAAGGGCTCGCGCCAGGAGCTGCACGTCTACGGGATCACGGCCGAACGCGCCGGCGAGATCCTCTCCGGTCCGGACTTCTCCGGCTACAAGCTGAACTTCGCCGATGCCTGACGCGCCCGTCATCGTCGCCGAGGTGACGTCCGCCGACTGGGCCGCCGCCGGCCCGGGCTGGACGCACCTGCCTTACCTCGCGCGCTTCCGCGCCGAGCGCCTGCCCCGCTCCTGGGAAGGTTTCTTCACGGGCCGCCATCATGCGGTGCTCGAGAGCGGCCGCTCCGGCAGCTTCACGATCGCGGTGCCCTCCGCCGCGCGCGCGACGTTATTCTTCGCCGACGGGCGCGTGATGCTCCACGCCGAGGACGGCGCGCATGAGGAGGCCGCGGAACCGCCGCTCGCCTATCTCCGCCGCTGGTCGCGCGAAGTCCGCGCCCCGCGCCTGCCCGGCTGGCCCGCCTTCCAGGGCGGCCTGATCGCGTTGCTGGGCTACGAGCTCGCCGCGCAGTTCGAACCGGTGAAGGCCGCGCCCGCCGCCATCCGCGCGCCGCTCGCCGCCTTCCTCGAAGCCCATGAGGCCTGCGTCTTCGACGCCGCGAAGCAGGAGCTGACCGTCGTCATCCTCTGTCCGGTCGGCTCGCCGAACTCGGCCTTGCGCGCCGCCCGCGCCCGCGCGCTCGACCTCGCCGACCGCTGGGCGACCGCCTGCGCGCAGCCCGCTCCCGTCCTGCCGCCGGCCGGGGCTCCGGCCACGCCGCTCGCGCGGTCGCTCGACGAACCGGCCTTCGTCCGCGCGGTGGCCCGCTGCCAGGAATACATCGCCGCGGGCGACACCTATCAGGTCAATCTCTCCACGCGCCTCGAGGTGCCCGCGGTCGACCCGCTCCTTGCGTATGAGGTGCTGCGCTCCGCGAACCCTTCGCCCTACATGGGCCTGGTGCGCGTCCCGGGCGCGACGCTCGTCTGCGGTTCGCCCGAGCTGCTCGTCGAGGTCGACGCGGGCCGCGTGGCCTCGCGCCCGATCGCCGGCACGCGTCCGCGCGGCGTCGACGAAGCCGCCGACCTCGCCTGGGCGCAGGAACTTTCCGGCGACACCAAGGAGAAGGCCGAGCACCTGATGCTCGTCGACCTGCTCCGCAACGACGTCGGCCGCGTCTCGCGTCCCGGCACGGTCCGCGTCCCCGAGTTCATGGCGGTCGAACGCTACTCGCACGTGATGCACCTGGTCTCGCAGGTCGAAGGCGAGCTCCAGGCTTCGGCGGGTCCGGCCGACGTCGTCCGCGCGCTCTTCCCGGGCGGTACGGTGACGGGCGCGCCGAAGGTCCGCACGATGCAGGTCATCGCCGAGCTCGAGCCGGTCGCCCGCGGTTATTACACGGGCTCGCTCGGCTGGATCGGCGCCTCCGGCGACCTCTGCCTCAACATCATCATCCGCTCCCTCTGGTCCGCCGATGGCCGCACGTTCGTCCAGGCCGGCGCCGGCGTGGTCGCGGATTCGGTGCCCGCCCGCGAATACGCCGAGAGCCTGCGCAAGGCCCAGGCGCCCTTGCTCGCCGCCGCCCGCGCGGCGGCCCGCCCATGAGCCAGGTCTACCGCGCCGGCGTCCTCGTCGCCGGCGATGCCATGCCGGGCAGCTTCCCTGCGGACGCGCTTTTCTTCGAGACGCTCGCCCTGCGCGCCGGCGCCGTGGAATGCCTCGACGACCATCTCGCCCGCCTGCGTGCCGGCCTGGCTCGCAGGGATCTCGCCGCCGGACCGCTCGCCGCCGGCGACCTGACGGCCTGGCGTTCCGCGCTCCGTCTGCTCGGTGGCCACGAAGGCGTGCTGCGGCTCGTCGTCGGACCGGACTTCGAGGAACTCGGTCTCCGTGCGCTGCTGCCTTCCCCTGAGGTCTTCCGGCTGCGTTCGCTCCGCACTTTGCGCGACGCCCCGGAATGGCTGCCGCGTCCGAAGTCCGCGCCGTGGGCCAACTCGATGGCCGCCTCGGTCGAGCTGCGTTCGCTGGGCGAAGGCGCCGGCGTCGAGGGCGCCCAGTTCGACGCCCGTGGTTTCGTCAGCGAGGGTTCGCGTTCGAGCCTGGCTTGGGTCGAGGCCGGCGCCTTGCACGTCCCGGCCGAATCCACCGGTCGTCTGCCTGGTACGGCGCTCGGTCAGCTCATCCGTTGCGCCGGCTTGCCGGTGCGCGAGGTCGAGTCAGGCGTGCCGGTCCGCGCCGATGCCATCTTGGTTCTCCGCTCGACCCTTCCGGGCGGCGCCTCCGCGGTCTCGCATTGGAACGATGCGGACGGACGTCCGCTGTGGTCTGGCGATCCGTCCGCGGCGCGTCCGTTGCTCGCGGCGCTCGCCGCGTGGCGTGCTCAGCGCTGCATCAGCTTCGCGTAGGCGGGCAGCGCCGTCGCGAGCACGAGCAGGCCGAGGAAGACGACGCTCACGAGCGCCGAGAAACACGTCGCGACGAGGAGCTTCGCCATGCGCACGACCGGATCTTCGTCCGAGCTCAGGTGCGCGCGGGCGGCGTAGGCGGTGACGCCGAGGCCGAGGACGAGCAGCACGACGAGCGCGCCGGTGAAGTGGTTGAAGTAGAACCCGGTCAGGCCGGGCAGGGCGCCGGCTTCGCCGTGCAGCGTCGCGGCGAGGATCGGCTGGGAGCGGAACGCGATCGCGCCGGCGGCGGCGGGGAGGGCGGCCGAGAGGAACACGGCCAGGGCGGAGACGATCCGGAGCTCGCGAGGGGTCATGCGGGCAGTATCCCGAGGCGTTTCCGCAGGGTCAACGCCGGGATTCTCCCTCGCCAAACGCAGGCGCCAGCCCTAAGCAGGAAGGACATGGATCCCGCTTGGTATCTCTGGCCGGTCTTCCTCCTCCTGAACGGCAGCGCCGCGGGCATCTCGCTCGTGGCCGGCGTCGTTTCCGCCCTCTCCCACGCCGAGCTCGAGGACCTGCGCCGTCAGGACGCCAAGGCCGCCGTCTCGATCGAGCGCTCCCGCGGCGACCAGGGTAACACCCTCGCGGCCTTCGAGGTCCTTTCCGCCGCCTTCGTCGGGATGAGCGCCTTGCTCGGCGGCTTCCTCGTCGGCTCCCGCTTCCTCGGCCGCCTCTCCGAAGGCTGGCAGGTCGGCTCCCTCACGTGCCTGGCGTTCGTCGTCATCTCCTTCGTGATGGCCTGGCTCACGATCATGCTCCCGCGCAAGGTGGGCATGCACTTCCGCCTGGCGCTGGCTCCGCGCATCGCCTCTTCGCTCAAGCTCGTCCGCGGCGCCGCCAAGATCCTCCGCACCTTCGGCAAGCTGCATGACTCGCTCGCGCCGCCCGAGGAACCCGGCGTGGACCGCGCCGACGCCGACATCGGCAGCCTCGCCCAGGCCGCCGCGCGCGAAGGCAAGATCACCCAGGCCGAGAGCAACCTCGTCGCCAACGCCGTCCGCCTCGACGACATCCCGGTCTCGCAGGTGCTCACGCCCCGTCCGGTCGTCACGGCCATCGAGGCCGACCTCACCGTCGCCGACGTCCTCCGTCTCTACCCGAGCGTCCCGCACGGCCGCATGCCGGTCTGGGAGCAGAACCCCGACCGCATCGTCGGCGTCGTCCGTCGCCGCGACATCCTCAAGGCCGCCGGCGAGAACCGCCGCGAGGTCCGCGTCCGCGAACTGATGGGCAAGGCCCACGTCGTGCCCGAGAACGCCACGCTTTCCGACGCCTTGCACGACCTCGTCCGCGCGCACCAGCACCTCGCGGTGGTGGTCGACGAGTTCGGCGCCTTCGCCGGCGTCGTCACCCTCGAGGACGTCTTCGAGTCGCTCCTCGGCGTCGAGATCTACGAGAAGGACGACCCGCACCCGGACATGCGTGAGCTCGCGCGCCAGCGCGGCCACCGCGTCGGCCGTCGTCCGGGTCCCGACGCCACGCCCAAGGCCGGCACATGATCGCCGCCACGCTCGCCTACTGGACGCACGACCTCGATCCGGTCGCGATCCGCTTCCCGCAAGGCTGGGGTCTGCACGGCATCCATTGGTATGGCCTGGCCTACGCGGCCGGCTTCATGGTCGCGGCCTACTTGCTCGGCCGCTGGCGCCGCGCCGGCCTCACGCCGTTGCGCGACGTCCATGACGAATCGGCCCTGATCACCGCGGTGATGGTCGGCGTCATCCTCGGCGGCCGACTCGGCCACGTCTTCCTTTACGCCCGCGCCGAGTTCATGGCGGATCCGTCCATGGTCTTCCGCGTCTGGCAGGGCGGCATGGCCAGCCACGGCGGCTTCCTCGGCGTGCTCCTCGCCGGCGTCTGGTTCGCTCGTCGCGCGAAGGCGGACTTCTTCGCCGTCGGCGACCTCCTGTGCGCCCTCGCCCCCGCGGGCATCTTCTTCGGCCGCCTCGCGAACTTCGTGAACGGCGAGCTCGTCGGCGATCCGTCGCGCGTGCCCTGGGCGGTCATCTTCCCGCACGAAGGCGTCGAGCCGCGCCACCCGTCGCAGCTTTACGAAGCCTTCGGCGAAGGCCTGCTGCCGCTGATCTGGGTCCTCGTGCGCTACCCGCGCCGCCTGCCGCCCGGCCGCCTCGCCGGCGAGTTCCTCCTCCTCTACGCCGCCGCCCGCATCGTCTGCGAATGCTTCCGTTCCGCGGAGGACGGCTACGTGCTCGGCCTCACCGCCGGCCAGTTCTGGACGCTGCCGCTCGCCGCGCTCGGGCTCTGCCTGGTCTTCCGCTCCCGCCGCACGGCTGAATGATGTTGCCCGTGCGGGCGGTCGGTGGGAAAACCGACCTGCGCCATGACGAACGTCCCGCTCCTTGATCTCGGCCCGCAGAACCGCGCCCTTGAGGCCCAGTTCGAGAACGCCTTCCGCGAGGTGCTGCGTTCCAACATGTTCATCATGGGCCCGCGCCTCGAGGCCTTCGAGAAGGACTGCGCGTCCTTCCTCGGCGTGAAGCACGCCCTCGGCGTCTCCTCCGGCACCGACGCCCTCCTGCTCGCCCTCATGGCGCTCGACGTCGGCGAGGGCGACGAGGTCCTCCTCCCGTCCTTCACCTTCTTCGCCACCGCCGGCTCCGTCGCCCGCCTCGGCGCGACCCCGGTCTGGGTCGACGTCAACCCGCACCACTTCAACATCGATCTCGCGGACGCCGCCCGGAAGGTCACGTCCCGCACGGCGGCGATCATGCCGGTGCACCTCTTCGGCCAGTCGCTCGACCTCGACGCCCTCCAGGCCTTCGCCTCCGCCCACAAGATCCGCGTCATCGAAGACGCCGCCCAGTCGATGGGCGCCCGCTGGAAGGGTCGCGCCACGATGTCGTCCGGCGACTTCGGCGCCACCAGCTTCTTCCCCTCCAAGAACCTCGGCGGCATGGGCGACTCCGGCCTCGTCACCACCCAGGATGACGCGCTCGCCGAACGCGCCCGCATCCTCCGCGTGCACGGCATGCAGCCGAAGTATTACCACCGCGAGGTCGGCGCCAACTTCCGCATGGACCCGCTGCAGGCCGCGCTCCTGCACCTCAAGCTGCCGCACCTGCCGTCGTACAACTGCGCGCGCGCCGGCAACGCCAACTTCTACCACGCCGCGCTCAAGGGCGCGCCTGGCATCGCCGAGAACCGTCCCGGCGCCGACAAGGCCGCGAAGATCCTCCTGCCGGTCGACTTCTCCGGCCAGGGCATCTGGAACCAGTTCACGCTCCGCGTCCCGGGCGGCCGTCGCGACGCGCTGAAGGCCTTCCTCACCGCGCGTAAGATCGGCTGCGAGATCTACTACCCGATCCCGCTCCACCGCCAGCAGTGCTTCGCCGACAAGGGTTACCGCGGCGCGGACAGCGTGCCGGTCGCCGAACAGCTTTCCGCCGAGGTCCTCAGCATCCCGATCTTCCCCGAGCTCACGGAAGAACAGCGCCAGTGGGTCGCCGACTCGCTCGCGGCGTTCGCGGCCGGGAAGACGGAGTGATCGCGCCCCAGGCGCGAGGCCGCTCGGAACACGTCAGTTGACTGGCTGGCCGGTTGGCAAGGGAGGCCGGGTAGGCGCAGCGCTTCGTCCGGTCTCCGGTTTCCCGTCGCGGCGATGTTTTGTCCGCCACCCGCCACCTGTAGCTGCCACCCGGCACCCGAAAGGGCGCCTCGCCTCAGAAGAACCGGATCGTCTTCACCCGCATCTTCTCGTGCTCGGCGTCGGTGCACGGGGCGTCGATCGGCACGGCCGGGGCCTTGTCGTTCGGCGCGACGAGCTTGTTCGCCAGGAGATACTGTTCCACTTCGGCGCCCGAGATGTCGGGCAGCATCACGCCGTCGATCTCGACGCACGGGGAAAGGCGCTGGCCGCTCTTCTCGACCATCTCGGCGTAGTTCGCCGGGTTGTTGATGATGTCGACGTCCTGGTAGGTGAGGGCGTACTTCGCCATGATGGCGCGGACGCCGTTGCTCCAGCCGCAGCTGGGTTTGAGGTAACACCGGATGTTCATGCCGGTATCAATGCGGGCCTTCCGCGGGTAATCAAGCCCGACGGGGCTTTTTCCCGGCCGTGGCGCCGCCGTTCGCGGGCGCGGGCTCATACCAGTAACCGATGCCGTGGATGGTGCGCAGGCAGTCGAGCGACTTGCCGTGGTCGGCGTAGGCGTCGCGGATCTTGGCGATATATTGGTCGAGCGAGCGGCTGCGGATGTCGGCGTGCACGCCCCACACGGCGTGGATCAGGCTGTGGCGGCTGATGATGACGCCGGGGTTCGCGTGCAGGTGGTAGAGGATGCCGAGCTCCTTGCGGCCGAGCTTCCGCTTCTTGCTGCCGGGGAAGACGATCTCGAGGCGCTCGGGGTGCACCTCCGCGCCGTTGAAGATGAAGACGCCGGTGCCGAGCGCGGCGTTGACGGTCAGGCGGCTGTCGCCCGCGGTCTCGCTGCGACGCAGCACGGCGCGGATGCGCGCGACGAGCTCGTCGGGATGGTGCGGCTTGCCCACGAAGTCGTCCGCGCCCGCCTCGAGGGCCTGCGCGACGCTCTGTCCGTCGCGTTGCGCGGAAAGGAAGATGACCGCCGGCGAGTGGCTCAGGCGGCGGATCTTGTCGAGCACCGCGAGGCCGTCGAGGTCCGCCAGGCTGGGGTCGAGCAGCACGAGATGCACGTACGATTCTCCGACGAACTTCAGCGCGGTGGCGCCTTTGTGGAAGACTTGGGTGGAGAGGCCGGCGTTCAGGAGTTGATCGGCGAGCGTGGCCGCGAGGCTGCGATCGTCTTCAATGATGACCACCAGTGGCTTCTGCTTGGGGCTCATGCAGAATCAGGGAGGGGGTAGACTAGGGGTATTCACTTATGTAAAAAACCTGCGGAGGTTGCCAAGCCTCATTAAATGACCTATTATAGAAGAAATGAGCGACATGCCTGAGCCGACGCCCGCCCGTAAGTGGGCCATCCGCATCTTCATGATCCTGTTCGTGGCCTCCGCGGCCTGGGCCGCCTGGTATGGCAACAAGCAGCAGCAGCTCCATGGCGCGAAGTCCGACGGCAAGGCCAAGGACCCCTACGAAGACCGTAGCCTCTTCGGCCGCTGAGACCCCCGGGGAGGGGGTGGGGGACAGTCTTTTCAAAAATCTTGACCAGTGGGGGTTCGTTCCTAAGTTCCTCACTTCCACCGACCGCCTCCTTCGTCTAGCCCGGTCCAGGACACCTCGTTTTCACTGAGGTAACTGGGGTTCGAATCCCCAAGGGGGCGCCAGGTGGAAGCTTTTCAGATCGACCTCTCCGCAAGGGGAGGGAGGTCCGTTATTTCCGGGTTACTCACATTACCCCTTGCCTAGGTTCAAAAATTATTGAAACATCAGGACGCCCCTCGCCCGCTTGGGCCGAACCTGATGAAGCCCCCCTCAGATAAGTCCGCCGGCCGACGGAAAAGCCGCCCTTCTTTCGAGCCCCTCCAGCCGCATGAGATCGAGCTGGCGGATTTCTTCGTCCGCATGGCCGGCATCCTGGGCGTCCCGCGCTCGGTCGCCGAAATCTACGCCCTGTTGTATATTTCGCCTAATCCCCTGGATTTCGACCACATCCAAGGCCGCCTCGGCATGAGCAAAGGTTCTGTCAGCCAAGGACTTAAGTTCCTCCGCGGGCATGAGATGATCCTCTCCGTCAAGGAGCAGGGATCCCGCCGCGAACGCTGGCAGCCGACGCCTTCCCTGGCCGCCTCGCTCGTCGCGCTCCTGCGCAGCCAATTCCTGCCCGCCCTCGAACAGGCCCAGCCCTCCCTGCAACGCGTCCTCGCTGACGCCCAGCAACGCGGCACCCAGCCCGAAGTCATCGAGCGCCTCTCCCGCCTCAATCGCTGGAACAGCCGAGCCCTCGAGCTCGCGCCGCTGCTCCTCCCGCCTCCGGGCGCCTGACCCTTTCTGCCGGCTCGGCCGGTGACAGTCCTTTTCACCCGTACGTGCACGCGAAATCGCCTCCACGTGCGGTAGCCTGCCCGAACACCGCAAACAAAGGGAAACCGGAGACCGGATCGTGAGCAGTCCCTCCGCCGATCTTCCGGTCCCCCTTTGCTCTCCTGAATCTCCTCATGCGTATCGCCATCACCTCCGGCTACTTCGACCCGATGCATCGCGGTCACCTTGAACTCCTCGAGCTCTCCCGCGCCCAAGGCGACGTGCTCTGGGTCATCGTCAACACCGACGCCCAGGCGGCCCTCAAGAAGGGCAAGGCCTTCATCGACCAGGACACGCGCCTCGCGGTGACCTCCGCCCTCCGCGTCGTGGACCGCGCGGTGCTCTCGATCGACGCCGACGGCTCGGTCTGCGCCACCCTCGACTGGCTCATCGGCGAAGCCAAGGCCCAGGGCCATGAGGCCGTCTTCTGCAAGGGCGGCGACCGCAACGCCGGCAACATCCCGGAGATGACCGTCCTGGACAAGCACGGCGCGAAGCTCATCGACGGCCTCGGCGCCAAGATCGACAGCAGCTCCCGCATCATCGCCGGCGCGAAAAAACCTTCCGCCTGAACCGAACCCCCTCTAACACATCCCCACATGAAAAAGCGCGCGCTCATCACCGGCATCACCGGCCAGGACGGCTCCTACCTCGCCGAGTTCCTCCTCGGCAAGGGCTACGAGGTCCATGGCCTCATCCGCCGCTCCTCCTCCTTCAACACCTCGCGCATCGAGCACCTCTACATGGAGGACCTCGTCCGCGACATCCACACGAAGAAGATCCAGCTCCACTACGGCGACCTCGGCGACTCCACGAACCTCATCCGCGTCATCGGCGACGTCCAGCCCGACGAGATCTATAACCTCGGCGCGATGTCGCACGTGAAGGTCTCCTTCGACGTCCCGGAATACACCGCCGACACCGACGGCATCGGCACGCTCCGCCTGCTCGAGGCCATCCGCATCCTGAAGATGGAGAAGAAGGTCCGCATCTACCAGGCCTCCACCTCCGAGCTCTACGGCAAGGTCGTCGAAGTCCCGCAGTCCGAGACGACGCCCTTCTACCCGCGCAGCCCGTACGGCGTCGCCAAGATCTACGCCTACTGGATCACCCGCAACTACCGCGAGGCCTACGGCATGTTCGCCTCCAACGGCATCCTCTTCAACCACGAGTCCGAACGCCGCGGCGAGACCTTCGTCACCCGCAAGATCTCCCTCGCCGTCGCCAACATCGTCCACGGCCGCCAGGACTGCCTCTACCTCGGCAACCTCTCCGCGCAGCGCGACTGGGGCTACGCCCCGGACTTCGTGCAGTGCATGTGGCTCATCCTGCAGCATAAGCAGCCCGACGACTTCGTCATCGCGACCGGCAAGATGTACACCGTCCGCGAATTCTGCACCCACGCCTTCCGCCGCGCCGGCATCGAGCTCGACTGGCAGGGCACGGGCGTCGACGAGAAGGGCGTCGACCGCAAGTCGGGCAAGACGCTCGTCGCCGTCGACCCGCGCTACTTCCGCCCGACCGAGGTCGAGCAGCTGCTCGGCAACCCGGCCAAGGCCGTCCGCGAGCTGGGCTGGAATCCGCAGCAGACCTCCTTCGAGCAGCTGGTGCAGAAGATGGTCGACCATGACCTGAAGACGGTCGCCCACGCGAACCGCTGATGGATCGTTCCGCGAAGATCTACGTCGCCGGCCACCGCGGGATGGTCGGCTCCGCCATCGTCCGCGCGCTCCGCGCCGCGGGCCATGCGCACGTGGTCACGCGCACGTCCGCCGAACTCGACCTCCGCGACGGCGCCGCGACCCGCGCGTTCCTCGCCGCCGAGCGCCCGGCCTACGTCGTCATGGCCGCCGCCCGCGTCGGCGGCATCAAGGCCAACTCGACCGAGCCGTACGACTTCCTCTACGACAACCTCGCGATGGCGGCCAACGTCATCGACGGCGCCCGCCTCGCCGGCGTCCGCAAGCTGCTCTTCCTCGGCTCGAGCTGCATCTACCCGAAGCTGGCCGCGCAGCCGATCCGCGAGGACTCGCTGCTGACCGGTCCGCTCGAGGTCACCAACGAGGCCTACGCGGTCGCGAAGATCGCCGGCATCAAGCTCTGCGACCACGCGCGCGCCCAGTACGGCTGCGACTTCATCAGCGCGATGCCCTGCAACCTCTACGGCACGGGCGACAACTTCTCCCTCGAGCACTCGCACGTGCTGCCGGCCCTCATCCGCAAGATGCACGAGGCCAAGCTCCGCGGCGACGCGTCCCTGAAGCTCTGGGGTACGGGCACGCCGCTCCGCGAATTCCTGCACGCCGACGACCTCGCCGAGGCCTGCGTGCTCCTGCTCGAACGCTACTCGCAGGCCGGCCACATCAACGTGGGTTCGGGCGAGGAACTTTCGATCCGCCAGCTGGCCGACCTCATCGCCCAGGTGGTCGGATTCACGGGCCGCCTGGAATTCGACCCTTCGATGCCCGACGGCACGCCGCGCAAGCTGATGGATGTCTCACGCATCCGCGCCCTCGGCTGGAAGCCGCGCCTCTCGCTCGCCGAAGGCATCCGTGGCGCCTACGCCTGGTATCTCGCGAACGCCGCCGAAGCGCGGAAGTAAAGGCAACGCTTCGGGTGGCCGGTGGCGGCCCCGGGCCTCAGGTGGCAGGATGACTTCCGCTGAAAAGGAGACCGGAAACCGGGAAGTATGCTTCGGACATATGTCTCCCGCCAATCATCCGGTCTCCGGTTTCCCGTCGGCTGCCAACTTCCCCGCCACCCGCCACCTGAGGCTGCCACCCGCCACCTGAAACTTTCCGCCCACTCATTTAATCCCATGTCCACCGTCACCCTCTGCATCCCCGCCCGCATCGCTTCCACGCGCCTGCCGCGCAAGGTCCTGCTCGACCTCGGCGGCAAGCCGGTCGTGCAGCATGTCTGGGAACGCGCGAAGCAGGTCCGCCAGGCGGGCCGCGTCGTGCTGCTCACCGATTCCGAGGAGGTCGCCACGGTCGCCCGCGGTTTCGGCGCCGAGGTGCTGATGACCGATCCGGCCTGTCCTTCCGGCACCGCCCGCATGGCGAGCGTCATCGACAGGCTTCCGGGCGAATTCTTCCTCAACGTCCAGGGCGACGAGCCGTTCATCCAGCCCGACCTGCTTGACGGCCTCATCACGCGATGGAAGGAGACGAAGTGCCCGCTGGTGACCGCGGTCTCCAAGATCCACGCCACCGAACGCCTGCTCGCCGCCAGCGTGGTCAAGGTGGTCCGCGCCGAGAACGGCGAGGCGATCTATTTCTCCCGCAGCCCGATCCCGCACCTGCGCGGCGTCGAGCCGTCCGAATGGGTGAAGCGCCGCGACTACTGGGTGCACATCGGCGTCTACGGCTACGACCGCGCGACGCTCGCCGGTTATGCCCAGCTGAAGCCGACCGAACTCGAAGCCGTCGAATCGCTCGAGCAGCTCCGCTTCCTCGCCCACGGCCTCACCTTCCAGACCGTCGTCACCGACTATCATCCCGTCGCCATCGATACCCCTGAGGATCTCGAGGCCGCGCGGAAGATGGTGTGACGACGCAAATATCGTTTCGGGTGGCCGGTGGCAGCCCCGGGTCCCGGGTGGCTGGATAACTTCCGCTCAAAGGGAGACCGGAGACCGGAAAGTTTCCTTCGGTCATTAGCAAACCCCCAGCCGATCATCCGGTCTCCGGTTTCCCATTATCTGTCATTATTCCCGCCACGGGAACGTCTCTCCTCTCTCTCCTCAAAACTCTAAACTCCATCCTCTCGTCACCCCATGACCACTCCTCTCCATTCCGCCCGCGCGTTGCTCCAGGCCGAAGCCTCCGCGCTCGCCGAACTCGCGACGCGTCTTGATGGCGCCTTCACGCAGGCGGTCGACCTCATCGCCGGCCATCCCGGCAAGGTCGTGCTCTGCGGCGTCGGCAAGTCCGGCCTCATCGGCCAGAAGATCGCCGCGACGCTCTGCAGCACCGGCACGCCCGCCATCTTCCTCCATGCCGCCGACGCCGTGCACGGCGACCTCGGCATCCTGCAGGCCGGCGATCCGGTCGTGCTTCTCTCGCGTTCGGGCACCACGGCCGAGCTCGTCCGCCTCATCCCGGTCCTCCGCTCCTTCAAGTCCCCGATCGTCGCGATCGTCGGCAACACGCAGTCGCCCCTGGCGACCCAGGCCGACGTGGTCCTCGACATCGGCGCCCGCCCGGAAGCCGACCCGCTCGGCCTCGTGCCGACGACGAGCGCGCTGCTCACGCTCGCGCTCGGCGACGCCCTCGCCGCCGCCCTGATGACGAAGCGCGGGTTCGGCGCCTCCGACTTCGCCCGCTTCCACCCCGCCGGCCAGCTCGGCCGCAACCTCACGCTCACGGTCGGCGAAGCGCTCCAGCCGCTCGACCGCTGCGCCTGCGCCAAGCCCGGCGACTCGCTGCGCGACACGGTCATCGCGATGACCCGCCACCCGCACGGCGCCGCCTGCGTCCTCGCCGCCGACGGCACGCTCGCCGGGCTCATCACCGACGGCGACCTCCGTCGCGCGCTCGGTCGCGGCGTCGACATCAACACGGCCCGCGCCGCCGACATCATGACGGTCAACCCCGTGCGCGCCCACGCGCCGATGTCGCTCGGCGAAGCCGCGCGCATCATGGAAGACCGCCCGTCGCAGATCTCCGTGCTCCCCGTCACCGACGCTGCCACCCACCGCTGCCTCGGCCTGATCCGCATCCACGATATTTATCAGGCAGGGATCGTGTGACGAGTAAGCCAAGTATCCGGTGGCAGGTGGCGGCCCCGGGACTCGGGTGGCAGGATGACTTTCACTCAAAGGGAGACCGGGAACCGGGAAGTATGCTTCGGGCATATATCCCAAGCCAATTATCCGGTCTCCGGTTTCCCCTCGGCTGACATTATTCCCGCCACCCGCCACCTGAAACGTTCCGCCACCTACCAGCTTGCCCCTTCATTTAAATGTCTTCCTCCCAACCCAAATTCACCTCCCGTGAACTGACGGTGATGATCCTCGCGGGGATCATCCTCGTGCTCGCGCCGTTGGGCTGGGGCGGGGTGGTGCTCTGGACGGTCGCCGCGGCGCTCGGCTTCGCGACCGCCGCTTTCGTCGCGGTCATCGCCGAGGCCCGCACGCAACGCCATGCGCTGGTGGTCTGGTTCCTCGGCCTGCTGCTCGCCTTGGTCGGCGCTTCCCAGGAAGGCGCCGCGCCCTGGACCTATCGCTGGCTCGACTACGTCTGCTTCCCGGCCTGCGCGCTCCTCGGTTCTGCCGTCGCGCTCTTCCTGCTTTCTCGCGACCTGACGTCGCGTCCGGCCGCCGAGCTCCGCCGCGACCTCTTCCGTTCGGTGCCGTTCTGGGCCGGCCTCGCGCTCTTCGCTTACATCGCCGTCCAGGACTTCAACGCGTGGGGCGTCGTCGTCGACCGCGAGGCTTTCTGGGCGAAGCAGGGTCTGCCCGGCATCGACGTCGGCAAGTTCGACGTCCGTCCGCAGCCTTACCTCCATTGGTTGCCCTCCGGCCTGAACGCCCCGTTCTCCGCCGCCGACACCACGCAGCCGCCGATGAACGCCTGGCGCCAGCTGATGGTCATCGCCGCGCCTTGGCTCCTGTTCTGCGCCTTGCACGTCGGCCTCACCCGTCGCCGTGGTTACGTACTGCTCGTCTGGCTCTCGGTGCTCGCCGCCTTGGCCATCGGCGCCTTCGGTTTCCTCAACCAGCATTCTTCCGGCACGATCCTCGGTTATCCCGTGCCGTATAATACTCGGTGCTTCGGCACGTTCATCAGCCGTAATCACGCCGGGGTCTACCTCTACCTGCACGCCGCCCTCGCGCTCGGTCTCACGTTCTGGCACATCCGACGCGCGGGCGAGAACGCGATGAAGGGCGGCCCCCACCTGGTCTCCGCCTTCCTCGCCTTCGGCCTCGCGCTGCTCGCCGCGCTCACGGGCAGCACCGCCGCGGTCGGCGTCGTCCTCGCGGTCATCTTCCTCTCGGTGCCCTTGGTCTACTTCTTCGGCTTCCCCGGCTCGCGCGGCTCGCGCCGCCAGATCGTCCTCGTGACGGGCGCGGCGATGCTGCTGTCCGCGGCGGCCATCCTGGTCACCGCCGACCTCAAGCCGCTGGTCGAACGCTTCAAGACGAAGACCGAAAGCTTCCAGCAGACCGGCGCCGACGACCGTGCGCCGCTGCGTCGGGCGACCTGGGCGCTCATCAACGACGGCGGTTGGACCGGCCGCGCCTGGGTGGGCTTCGGCGCCGGTTCCTATCGCTGGATCTCCCCGCCTTACCAGGCGCAGCAGAAAGAACTCCAGGGCAAGGACGGCAAACTCTTCTACCGCGCGATCCACGCCCACAACGACTGGCTCGAGATGCTCGCCGACTGGGGCGTGCTCGGCCTGCTCCCGGTGCTCGTCGCGCTCGGCTGGCTCGCCCGTCGTCTGGCGCGCGCGTTCCGTGGCGGTCACCCGGAGACCGTCCCGCTCGCCCTTGGCCTGACGTTCCTGCTGCTCCACGCCTGGGTCGACCTCCTCTTCTGGTTCACGCCGCTGATGTTCACCGCCGGCTTCATCGTCGCGGCGATGACCTGCCTCACGGAGCAGTCATCCTCCGAGCAGAAGCGCCTTCCTTAACTTGCGTCAGATCGTCCAGCATCTGGGCTCGGGTCGTACCGAGCTCCTCGCCGTCCCCGCCCCGGGGCCGCGTCGCGGCCGTCTGCTCGTCCGCGCGACCCGCTCGTTGGTCTCGCTCGGCACGGAACGGATGCTGGTCGAGTTCGGCCGTGGCAGCTGGCTCAGCAAGGCGCGCCAGCAGCCGGAGAAATTCCGCGCGGTGCTGGCCAAGGTCCGCTCCGAAGGGCTCTTCGCCACCGTCGAAGCGGTCCGCAGCAAACTCGCGCAGCCGATCCCGCTCGGCTATTGCCATGTCGGCCAGGTCCTCGAGGCGGGTGAGGTCGCCGGCTTCGCCGCGGGCGACCGCGTCGTCTCCAATGCGCCGCACGCCGAAGTGGTCTCGGCCGATCCGGCTTTCGCCGCGCGCATCCCCGACGCCGTCTCCGACGAACACGCGGCCTTCACGCCGCTCGCCGCCGTCGCATTGCAAGGCCTGCGACTCATCGACGCCCGACCCGGCGAGACCGTCGTGGTGATGGGCCTCGGCCTCGTCGGTCAGCTCGCCGTCCGCCTCCTCCGCGCGCACGGCGTCAACGTCATCGGGGTCGACCCCGACGCCACCAAGCTCGCCGATGCGCAGCAGGCCGGCGCGCTCGTCCCGGCTCCCGGCGCCTCGCTCGCTTCCTTGGCCCCTGGCGGTGCGGCCGGCGTCCTCATCACGGCCAGCACTTCTTCCGACGAACCGGTCAATCAGGCCGCCCGTCTCTGCCGTCGCCGCGGCCGCGTCGTCCTCGTGGGCGTCACGGGCCTCTCGCTTAACCGCGCCGACTTCTACGAGAACGAAGTCTCGTTCCAGGTGTCGCGTTCCTACGGGTCCGCCGACCTGGCCGAGCCTTCTTCGGCTCGCGCCAACTTCGACGAAGTTCTCGCGCTGATGGCTTCCGGTGCGCTCGACGTCGCCCCGTTGCTCACATCGCGCCACCCGTTCTCCGCCGCGCCGCAGATCTACGACGACCTTCGTCGTCCCGGCACCTACGGTCTGCTCATCGAATACGCCGTCCCGAACGAGGCGCTGGCCCGGACTCATCCCGGCGCGGATGGGGATACCCGGACCGCGGGCGGTATCGGTGTCATCGGTTGCGGAAACTTTGCTTCCCGCGTCTTGGTGCCGGAACTCCGTCGCCAAGGTTCGTCGCCTTCCGTCTTCGCTTCCGCCAACGGGCTTTCCGCGAAGTTGCTGGCCAGCTCCGCCGCCACGTCGACGACCGATGGGACCGCGTTGCTCGACCACACCGGCGTCAAGACGGTCTTCATCGCGACCCGCCACGACGAACATGGCAGTCTCGCCCGCGCGGCGCTCCGGGCCAACAAGCACGGCTGGGTCGAGAAACCGCTCGCGCTCACCGAGGACGACCTCGACGCCACGCTGGCCGTCGCGCGCGCTTCCTCCGCCCGCCTCGCCGTCGGTTTCAACCGCCGCTTCGCCCCGCTGGCCGTCCGCCTTCGCGCCGCCCTCGCCGCGAAGTCGGGCCCGCGGCGCTTCACGGTCGACGTCAACGCAGGCCGCCTGCCGGCTGACCATTGGACGCTCGACCCTCAGCAGGGCGGGGGCCGCATCGTCGGCGAGGCCTGTCACTTCGTGGACTTGCTCCGCTTCCTGTCCGGCAGCGCGATCGCCTCGGTCCGTTGTCTGTCGCGCGACCACGACGGCCAGGATGGTGGTTGCTTCGAACTGTCCTTCGCGAACGGCGACATCGCCACGCTCAACTACCGCACCGATCTCCCGGCGCACCAACCCAAGGAACGCATCGCGGTCTCCGGCGAAGGTTGGTCCGCGGAGATCGATAATTGGAAGTCGCTCCGTTCGACGAACCTGCCCGGAGCTTCCACCTTGCCTGGCTGGCTCGGCGGCCCGGCCCGTGGCAAAGGCCTCGACCAAGCCCTCGCCGCTTTCCTTCTCGCGGCCACCGACCGTTCCGCCGCCCCTGTCTCCCTCGACGAGCTCGAAGAAATCTCCCGTTGGAGTATTCGGATGCAGGGGATGAAGGCCTGACCGGAGAGGTCCGGCGGAGTAGAGCGACGTCTCACTCAAAGGGAAACCGGAGACCGGATAATTTGCTGCGGCTTATGACCGAAGCAGACTTTCCGGTCTCCGGTCTCCCCTTGTGCAAAGCCTCCTGTTCTCCACGATTTATTCAGTCCTCAACGCAGTCCTCAATTCAGCCCTCCATTCAGTCCTCTTTTTAATTACCATGCCCTCCCTCTGCGTCCTCGGCCTCGGCTACATCGGCCTTCCGACCGCGTCCATCTTCGCGACGAAGGGACGTCGCGTCCTCGGCGTCGACGTCTCCCCGTCGGTCGTCGAGACGATCAACAGCGGCCGCATCCATATCCAGGAGCCGGACCTCGACGTGCTCGTCCGCGCCGCCGTGCAGTCCGGCAACCTCAAGGCCGCGACGCAGCCGGCGCCGGCCGACGTCTTCATCCTCGCGGTACCGACGCCTTTCCACGTCTCCCCCGACGGCGCCCGTAAGCCGGACCTTTCGTTCGTCGAGTCCGCCGCCCGCTCCCTCGCGCCGTTCGTGGCCGCCGGCAACCTGATCGTCCTCGAGTCGACCTCGCCGGTCGGCACGACGGAGAAGGTGAAGGGCTGGCTCGAGGCCGAGCTCGCGAAGCTCGGCCGCAAGGTCGACGGCCTGCTCTACGCCCATTGCCCCGAACGCATCCTCCCCGGGCAGATGCTCAAGGAGCTCGTCTCCAACGATCGCATCTGCGGCGGCCTGACGCCGCTCGCCGCCGAGAAGGCCCGCGACCTCTACGCGACGTTCTGCACGGCGCAGATCTTCCTGACGGATGCGCGCACGGCGGAATTGGCCAAGCTGACCGAGAACGCCTACCGCGACGTGAACATCGCCTTCGCCAACGAGCTCTCGCTCATCAGCGACAAGCTCGGCGTCGATGTCTGGGAACTCATCCGCCTGGCGAACCGCCACCCGCGCGTGAAGATCCTCCAGCCCGGCCCCGGCGTCGGCGGCCACTGCATCGCCGTCGACCCTTGGTTCATCGTCGACGCCGCTCCGGCCGAAGCCCGCCTGCTCCGCACCGCCCGCGAGGTCAACGATTCCAAGCCGCATCACGTCGTCGCCCAGGTCCGCGCCGCCGCCGGCCAATCCGCCGTCGTCGCCTGCCTCGGCCTCGCCTTCAAGGCGAACGTCGACGACCTGCGCGAATCGCCCGCGGTCGAGATCGCCACGCACCTCGCCGACGCGGGCCTGCGGGTCCTCGCCGTCGAGCCGCACGTCACCGCTTTGCCGAAGGCGTTGCAGGGCAGGGCGGAACTCGTCTCGCTCGCCGACGCGCTCGACCGCGCTTCCGTCGTCGTCCTCCTCGTCGATCACCGCGCCTTCGCCGGCCTCACCCTCGCGCAGCTGCAGGGGAAGAAGCTGATTGATACGCGGGGGATGGTCCGAGGCTAGAGGCCCTGAGGCCCAGAGGCTCGGTTGACCAGAGCGACGCATCACTCTAAGGGAAACCGGAGACCGGATGACAAGCTGGGGCTTCATGAACAAAGCACACTTCCCGGTTTCCGGTCTCCCCTTGAGTTAAGTCTGCCGGCTGCTCGTTCAGCCCCTTGCCCACGTGCCCGCTTGCCAGCGTGCCCCCTGACTAGTGCTCCTTCCTCTCCTCCATCACCTCGGTCCGCGTTGGCTTGCCCGGCGCGTGCGCTGGGCGTGCGAGCGTCGGCTCGGGGTCTGGGAATGGCGTTCGCCGCTGCGCCCGTGGAAAGACTTCGCCGTGGGCTTCGATCCGGCCGCATGGCGTAAGTCCGCGCCGCGTCTGCCGATCGCGTTGCTCGACCGCGCGCACCTCGCGCCGCAGCTGGAAGCCTGGTCCGTCGCCTCCGGCGCCACGCCGGTCGCCGAGGCTGACGCCTTCGCCCGGGGTTATGCGCGTATCTTCTCGCACCAGCTGGTCGAGGTCGGCCGCCCCGATCGCTGGACGCGCAACGTCCTTACGGGTCGCTCCCTGGATCCTCGCACGCATTGGTCCCGGCTCCGCGACACGGGCGCCGATGACATCAAGGGCGTCTGGGAGCTTTCGCGTTTCTCATGGGCCTATGCGCTCGTCCGCGCCTGGCTGCGCGACGGCGACGACCGTCACGTCGAGCTCTTCTGGTCGACCCTCGAGGACTGGATGGCGCACAATCCGCCGAACCGCGGACCGAACTGGATGTGCGGACAGGAGGCTTCCTTCCGCCTGATCGCCGTCACGTTCGCCCTGCAGGCCTTCCGCGAACATCCGGCGACGACCGACGCGCGCCTTGCTTTGGCCGCCCGGCTGGCCGAGGCGACCGCCCGCCGCGTCGCTTTCCATTTCGACTACGCGCTCTCGCAGCAGAACAACCACGGTATCGCCGAAGCCATCGGCCTGCAGACGGCCGCCACGTTCTGGCCTTCGCTCGCCGGCGCTGCCGACGGATATCGTCGGGGCATGGCCGCCCTCGCCGCGCAGTGCGCCGAGCTCATCGGGCCGGACGGCGGCTTCAGCCAGCATTCCACGAACTACCATCGTCTGCTGCTCCAGCTGCTGACCTGGTCCGAACTCGTCGAGCGCTCCGTGCGGGACACCCTGCCGGAATCCGTCCGCGCCCAGGCGATCGCCGCCACGGATTTCCTCGCGACTCTCATGGAGACCGACGGCACGGTCCCGCGTTACGGTTGCGACGACGGCGCCCAGCTCTTTCCGCTCAGCGGCTGCGGGTTCGAAGATTTCCGTCCCGCGGTCGGCGCCGCCCTCGCGCTCTTCAAGGGCGAGCGTCTGCCTGCCGGTCCCTGGGATGAGACGGCCTTGCTCCTGCTCGGACCGGTCGCGGCAAGCGCCGCTCCTGCGGTCCGCCGCCCCGCGGTCTTCCGTGACGCCGGCGTCGTCGAACTACGCCACCCGCGTGGCACGCTCTTCTTCCGCGCCCCGACCGTCTTCCGCACGCGCCCGTCGCAGGCCGACCAGTTGCACGTCTCGCTCCGCTGGGATGGCGAGTGGATCGCCGAAGACCCCGGCTCCTTCTCTTATAATGAACCGGACGGCTGGGAAGGTCTTGCCGGCTCGCGCTTCCACAACGTCGCCGCCGTCGCCGATCAGGACGCTATGCGTCGCGTCGGCCGCTTCCTCTGGCTCCCGTGGACGACCTGCGACCTACGCGTCGCGCATGAGGACTTCACCGCCGCGCACCGCGGCTTCCCGGGCTTCAAGTCCGAGCGCCGCGTGCTCCGCGTCGCCGGCGGGTTCGTCATCGTCGACAAGCTGACCGGCCTGCTCGGTCAGTCCGCCCGTCACACGCTCCGCTGGCATGGCCGCACCCGCGCCGGCCTCGAGCAGCTCACCGTCGCCTGTTCCGCCGCTTCGACCGAAGACTATGTCACCGCGCTGCCGGCCGGCGGGGAAGGGTGGCACTCGACGCATTACGGCTCGAAAGAACCTGCCTGGTGCCGCCGCATCGTCGCGACCGGTAGCCGCGTCACCTTCGTCACCGCCCTCGGCTGCTCCCTGCGCCTCGAAGCCAAGAGCTTCTTCGTCGACGGGGAAGAGGTTCCGCTGGAATAGAGGCTCGGAGGCCCAGAGGCTCGGTTGACCAGAGCGAGATGCAAAGAGAGTATGGAGTATTGAGTATGGAGTATCGGGGGAGTGCTTGCCTTGGGTAGGGATGCGATGACATCGCATCCGTTAGTCACCAGGGCGGACGCGATTGTGATCACGTCCCTACCTCAAGACACCTCCAGCCCCCCCGGCCCTCGTGTCCTCCATTAGTCTATACTCCATACTCCATACTCTCGAATGGCTTGAGCCTCCGAGCCTCTGGTCAACTAAGCCTCTCATCCGCCTCTCCCCTTGTCCACGTGCCCACGTGCCAGCTTGTCCCCTGAACTAAAAATGCCCTCCCTCGCCCTCATCGTCGGAACGCGCCCCGAGTGCATCAAGCTCGCGCCGGTGTATGCCGAGCTGCGTCGCGCGGGCAAGGTGCGTCCCGTGCTGGTCTCGACCGGCCAGCATCGTGAACTGCTCGATCAGGCGTTGGGCTCGTTCGGACTGAAGCCCGACGTCGACCTCGGCCTGATGCAGCCCGGCCAGTCGTTGCCGGAACTTTCGAGCCGCGTGCTGACCGGCGTCTCCGCCTGGCTCGCGCAGGCCAAGCCGTCTGCCGTCCTCGTGCAGGGTGATACCACCACCGTGCTCGGCGCCGCGATGGCTGCCTTCTACGCCGGCATCCCGGTCGGGCATGTCGAAGCCGGCCTGCGCACGGGCGACCTCCGTTCGCCGTTCCCGGAAGAGATGAACCGTCGCGTGACCACCACGCTCGCCCGCTGGCACTTCTGCCCGACCGAACCGGCCAAGGCTAATCTCTTGGCCGAAGGCATCCCGGCGGTGCAGTGCCACGTCACCGGCAACACCGTCATCGACGCCTTGCTCGCCACGCGCGCGCGCATCGGCGGCATCGAGGCCGCCGCGGTCGGCGCCCGTCTCGGCATCGCGCCGGCGTTCGTCGCCTCGCACCTGGCCGCGCCGAAGGCGCGCTGGCTCCTCGTCACCGGCCATCGCCGCGAATCTTTCGGCGCCGGCTTCGAGAACTTCTGCCGCGGCCTCCGTCAGCTCGTCGACGCCCATCCCGACCTCGGCATCGTCTACCCGGTGCACCTCAACCCGCAGGTCCAGGAGCCGGTGCGCCGTCTCCTCGGCGGGCATCCGCGCATCGCGCTCGCCGCGCCGGCGGCTTACGAAGACTTCGTCTGGCTCATGGACCGCTGCGCCTTGGTGCTCACCGATTCCGGCGGCGTGCAGGAAGAAGCCCCGTCGCTCGGCAAGCCCGTGCTCGTCATGCGCGACAACACCGAACGCCTCGAAGGCCTGGCCGCCGGCACGAGCGAACTCGTCGGCACCGATCCCGTCCGCATCGTCGCCGCCGCGAGCCGGCTCCTGACCGATGCCGCCGAATACGCCCGCCGCGCGCAGCTCCGTAATCCGTATGGCGACGGCACCGCCGCCGCGAAAATCGCCCGGGTGATGGAAGCGGCGGTGTAAGCCGAAATAAGTTCCGGGTGGCAGGTGGCAGCCCCGGGGATCCGGGTGGCAGGATGACTTTCACTCAAAGGGAGACCGAGAACCGGGAAGCATGCTTCGGGCATATATCCCAAGCCAGTTGTCCGGTCTCCGGTTTCCCATCGGCTGACATTATTCCCGCCACCCGCCACCTGCGGCCGCCACCTGCCACCCGAAGTTTGCTACGCCCTCCGATTGCCTCCTTGTCCACTGGTCAGCTTGTCAACCGGCCAGCTAGTTGGTCTGCCGCTTGCCCCCATGCCCACGTGCCAGCTTGTCCCCTAAAGTAATTGCGCCTCCTTTATTTCCATCAGCACTTCGCGACCCCTCGGGGCGCGACCGGCACGCGCTCGTATGAGTTCGCGCGGGCGCTGATCGCGCGCGGCCACCAGGTGACGGTCGTCTGCGGCGCCCATGGCCTCAGCGGGCTGGAGCTCCCTTACGACGCAACCCGGGGCTGGCATCGCGGGGACGTCGACGGCATCGACGTCATCTCCCTGCCGCTGGCTTATTCGAACCGCGATTCGTTGTTCCGTCGCGGCCTCGCTTACGTCCGCTTCGCGCTCCGCTCGGTCCGCCTGGCCTTGGAGCTGCCGTGCGACCTCGTCTTCGCGACCTCCACGCCGATCACCGCGGTCATCCCGGGCCTCGCCGCGAAGTGGCTGCGCGGCAAGCCGTTCGTCTTCGAGGTGCGCGATCTCTGGCCCGAGCTGCCGCGCGCCCTCGGGTTGCGCAACCCGTTCGTCCTCGGCGGCATGTCCCTCCTGGAATTCCTCGGCTACCGTTCGGCCGACGCTTGCGTGGGCCTTTCCCCCGGCATCGTCGAAGGCATCCGCGCCCGGGCCGACGAACGTCTGCCGGTCGCGATGATCCCCAACGGCTGCGACCTCGAGGTCTTCCATCCCGCCAAGCGCGCCCGGCTCACCCTGCCGGGCGTCGGCCCCGACGATTTCGTCGCGGGCTTCACCGGCGCCCATGGCGTCGCCAACGGGCTCGACGCGCTCCTTGACGTCGCCGCCGAACTGAAGCGTCGCGGCGAGCACCGGGTGAAGCTCGCGTTCATCGGGGACGGCAAGGAGAAGGAACGCCTCGCCGCCCGCGCCGCCGAGCTCGGCCTGGCGAACTGCCTCTTCTTCCCGCCGGTGCCCAAGGCCGAACTCGGCGCCATCACCGCGTCCCTCGACTGCGGCCTCATGGTGCTGAAGGATATCCCCGCCTTCTACCGCGGCACCTCGCCGAACAAGTTCTTCGATTATGTCGCCGCGGGCCTCCCCGTGGTGAACAACTATCCCGGTTGGCTCGCCGGCCTCATCCGCGAGCACGAGTGCGGCATCGTCGTCCCGCCCGGCGACCCCGTCGCCTTCGCCGATGCGCTCCAGCGCCTCGCCTCCGACCGGGCGGCCTGCCGCGTCATGGGCGCCGCCGCCCGCGCCCTGGCCGAAAACGAATTCGCCCGACCGCACCTCGCCGCGCGTTTCATCGCGACGCTCGAGGCCCACGCCGAAGCCTGATCCTTTGTCCGCCCCCGCTCCAGTCTCCGCCGAAGCCCGCATCGTCACCGACGTCGCGGAGTGGAACGCCCTGCTCGCCGGCCCCTTCCGCGACGGCGCCGACGTCTACCATCACCCGGACTTCGTCTCGCTCGAAGCGCGCCGGGTCGGCGCCACCGCGGGGCTCGTCGTCACCGAGGTCGCCGGACGCACCGTCGGCCTGGCGCTCCTCTTCCGTCCGATCCCGGGTCACCCGGAACTGTGCGACGCGACCAGCGTCTACGGTTACAACGGCCTGCTGTATTCCGGACCGGCCGCTGAGCCCGCGCCGCAGGAAGCCCTCGAGGCCATCGAACGGGCGCTCTACCTCCGCGGGTGCGTCGCCGTCTTCAACCGCAGCCACCCGCTCCGTCCGGCGCAGCTGCCGGGCCGCGCGCTGGCCGGCGAGACGCTGTTGCTCGATCTCGCCGCGGGCAAGGACGCCTACCTCGCCGGTCTCGCCGACGGACATGCCTACGACCTGCGTCGCATGCGCGCCGATGGCCTGCGGGCCGAAGTCGACGCGGAAGGGAAGCACCTCGAAGCCTTCCATCGGATGTATCTCGCGACGATGGATCGCCTTGGCGCCGCCGCCGGTTACCGCTTCCCGCTCGAGGTCGTGCGCGACCATTTCCAGCTTCCTTCCAACGGCGCCCAGCTCTGGCTCGCCTGGGATGGCGACCGCCTGGCCGCCAGCGCGCTCTTCTTCCGCGGCCGCCACTGCGCGCACTACCACCTTTCGGCCTCCGACCGTCAGGCCACGAAGCATCCGGCGACGAAGCTGATCCTGGATGAGTTCGTCCAGGCCGAGATCGCCCTCGGCCAACGCACGTCCCTCCACCTCGGCGGCGGCGTCGGCGGGGCGGTCGACTCGCTCAACCAGTTCAAGCGGGGCTTCGGCGCCAAGCCGGTCCCTTTCCTGCTCACGCGTTGGATCGTCCGCCCGGCCGACTACGACCTGCTCAGCGAAGGCCACGCCGACGCCGATTACTTCCCGCGCTATCGCAGCCCCCGCTAAGGCCATGCTCACCCGCGAACAAGCCCTCGCCCTCGTGCTCCGTCGCCTCGCCGCGCTCGGGCGCGAACTCCGGAAGCCCGCCCTCGAGCAGGCCGACGCGCAGACGCGCCTGTTCGGCGAAGCCGCCGCGCTCGACAGCATCGGCCTCGTCACCCTCATCGCCGACCTCGAAGAAGATATCCGCGTCGCGACCGGCAAGACGGTCACCCTCGCGGACGAGAAAGCCATGAGCCGCCTCACCTCGCCTTTCCGCCGCGTGGATCTGTTGGCGGAGTATGTGGCGGAGGTAACCAACCGCTAGTTGGCACGTTGACCAGCTGGTAAGTTGGCAGGAGATGCAAAAGGTAGGGACGTGATTGCCATCACGTCCGTTCGCCAAACGACCTTCAAGTAAGGCCATTTTAGCTAAGACCCGGTGACTTGGCGGTTTCGGATTCGAACGGATGCGATGGCAATCGCATCCCTACCTCCAACCAATCATCCAGCCTCCGCTTTCTCTTTGCCCCCCGGTTGTTTCCTTGTCCGCCGGTCAACTTGTCAACCGGCCAGCTAGTTAGTCTCCCCCTTGCCCACGTGCCCGCTTGCCAACTTGCCCCCTATAAAAATGTCCACCGCTCTCATCACCGGTACTTCGCAAGGAGTCGGCCGTGCCTTGGCCGAACGACTCCTGGCCGAGGGCTGGACCGTGCATGGTTTCGCCCGCGGCGAGCAGACGCTCACGCATGACCGCTTCCATAACCACGTCGTCGACGTGACCGACGAAGCCGCCGTACGCGCGGCCGTGGCGGTCGTCGCGGAAGCCGGCCGGATCGATCTCCTGGTCAATAACGCCGGTGGCGCCGCCCTGAACGCTTTCCTGCTCACGCCCGGTTCCGTCGCGGAGTCGCTCATGCGCGTGAACTACCTCGGCACGTTCCATTGCCTGCAGGCCGTGGGCAAGGTCATGGTCCGTCAGCGCGGCGGGCTCGTCGTCAACCTCACCACCGTCGCCGTCCCGCTTTCGCTCGAAGGCGAAGCCGCTTACGTCGCCAGCAAGGCCGCCGTCGAAGCGCTCACCAAGGTCGCCGCCAAGGAACTGGCCCCGCAGGGCGTACGCGTCGTCGCGCTCGGCCTCGGCCCGGTCGACACGCGCCTCACCCGCGCCGTGCCCCACGCTTCGCTCGCGAAGATCAACGCAGCCATCGGCCGCCCGCAGGGCACGACCCTCGCGCAGGCCGTCGATTTCATCCTGTCCCGTATCCACGACGTCGAATTGAAAAGCGGCGGAGTGGAGTATCTGGGCGAATTTTAAGACAGAGTATCGGGTGGCAGGATAACTTTCACTCAAAGCGAGACCGGAAACCGGAAAGCTTGCTTCGGGAATAATTTATCGGGCCACAGGTCTCAGGTGCAGGTGCGGACGCCAGGCAGAATTCAGGTCCTGAACCCAGCTCCCGACGGCCGAGACCCGGGACCTAAAAATAGATACCCCAGCCAATCATCCGGTCTCCGGTTTCCCTTTGAATTAAGCCGCCTCCTTGTCCCCTGGCCCACGTGCCAGCTTGCCCCCCGGGTTAACCCATGTCCCTCCTCTCCCGCATCACCTCCTACTCCGCCAAACCTGCCTTGGCCGGAGCGTGGGGCGTCGTGACATATGGGGAGCTTGCGGGCATGATCGCCGCCGCACGCCAGTCGCTCGCCCAGCTGAAGCTCGACCGCCCGACGGCGTTCGGCCTGGTCGGCGAACATGGCCCGGCTTCGGCGGCCTGGTTGCTCGCGCTCGCGGAAGCCGGCCACTTCGTCGCCCCGCTTTCCGGTAACGTCGCCGAGCATCCCGCGAAGCTCGCCCTCATCAACGCGCAGTGGATCGTGGTGGCCGAGGCGAAGGCAGCGAAGCTCCTGCCGCGCGTCGACGAACCGTCGGCGCACCCGCTTTTCGCCCAGCTTCGCGCGGCCGGCGCGGCCGGCCTGGTCCTCTTCTCGAGCGGTACCAGCGGCACGCCCAAGGCGATGGTCCACGACTTCGGCAAGCTGCTCGCCTCCTATGACGCGCGTCACGAGAGCGATCTCCCGCTGCTCGCCTTGCTGGGCTTCGACCACATCGGCGGCCTGAACACGCTTTTCAACGCGCTCGCCTCCGGCGCCTTGCTGGTCGTGCCGCCTTCGCGCGCCCCGGCCGACGTCGCCACGGCGATCGCCCGTCATCGCGTCGCCATCCTCCCGGCTTCGCCGACCTTCCTCAATCTCCTGCTCGCGGCGGACGTCCTCGCCGACCTCGCTTCGCTCCGGGTCATCACCTACGGCACCGAGCCGATGCCCGAGAGTTTGCTGCACCGCCTCAAGGCGGCGCTCCCGCGCGTCCGCTTCATCCAGACCTTCGGCACGAGCGAGACCGGCATCTCCCGGACCGAAAGCCCGGACGCCGGTTCCACCTTCCTGCGTTTCGAAGACCCGGCCCTCGAGTGGAAGGTCGTCGACGACGAGCTCTGGCTGCGGAGCCGCACCCAGATCGCCGGCTACCTCAACGCCAGCAACGAACGTTTCACCGCCGACGGCTGGTTCCGCACCGGCGACCGGGTGGAGAAGGGCCCTCATGGCACGCTCCGTATCCTCGGCCGACTCGGCGAGTCCATCAACGTCGGCGGCGAGAAGCTCATGCCGGCCGAGGTCGAATCGGTCGTCCTCACCGTGCCCGGCGTCACCGACTGCCGCGTGCGCGGCGAGACCCATCCGTTGACGGGCCAGACCGTGGCCGTCGACGTGGTCAGCTTCACGTCAGACCAGGAAGCGCTCCGCGCCGCCATCCGCATCGCCTGCCGCGAACGCCTCGCCCGC
This sequence comes from Coraliomargarita sp., assembly GCA_024638885.1. Classification (GTDB taxonomy): domain Bacteria; phylum Verrucomicrobiota; class Verrucomicrobiia; order Opitutales; family UBA953; genus UBA953. Next base: position 488,393 of record JAHEJL010000001.1, read on the forward strand.
CACAAGATCCCGACCCGCGTCACCTTCGTCCCCTCCGTCAGCGGAGAGAGGATGAAGAAAGTAAGGTGAGATAAGAGGCCCGGAGGCCCGGAGGCTCAGTTGACCAGAAAAGGCAGCGTGAGCACCGAAACCCTAGGGTAGGGACGTGATTGCCATCACGTCCGTTCGCAGGCCAACGCAGACATTTCGTGATTCTGCTAAGACCCGGCGACAAAACAGCCTCGGTCTCGAACGGCGGTGATGGCAATCACCGCCCTACCAAAATCCCCCGCTCCATTTTCGTCAGTGTCGTCTCTGAGCCTCCGGGCCTCTGATCAACTGAGCCTCTAATTCTCAATTTCGGTGGATTCCCTCCTTCCTTATCTCCTCGCCGACTATCTCGTCGTCGCCGCGGTCATCGTCCTGATGTTCCGCCGGATGGCGTTCTGGCATCCGCTGACGGCCTACCTGTTCTTCCACGTCTATAGCTTCACCTATCGCGCGACGAAGCTGACGACGGGGTCCGTGGCGCCGCTCTATACCGGCATCGCCAACGCCGAAGTCATCACCCCGGACGAAATCAACCGCGCGTTGCTCTGGGCCGACGTCGGTCTGGTCATGTTCGCGCTGGCGGCTTGGTTCGCACACCTGCGCTTCGACGCCCAAGCTGAGCGGCCGACCGTGCGCCGGGTCCTGAATCCGAATATCGCGAAGACGCTGGGGGTCCTCTGTCTGCCTGTCGGCCTATATTTCTTCTACGCGCTGAAGAGCGGCTTCCTGGAGCTCGAGGTCGGCGGGGCTTCCACCGGCTACCTCCAATCCATCGCCCTCTGGCCGATCGGTATCATCGGGCTGCTCGTCTTCACCTTCGGCTTCCGCTGGTATCTGGTCGTCATCGGCGGGTTGTTCCTCGGTGGCGTGGCCTTCCAAGGTTACCACCGCTTCATGCTCGTCCTGCCGCTGCTCTTCTTCGCGGCATACTATCTGCAGTCCCGTCGCCTCCGCTGGCCGACCTGGCCCATCCTCGTGGCGGCGATCGTCGTCGGCCTCATCTTCCCTCGTCTGAAGTATATCGGCCAGGCGGTCCAATTCGGCGATACGCAGGAAGCCATCGCGCAGGTCGGGGAGTCCTTCAATTTCTTCTCCAAGGAGAAGGAAGAGTCGTCCGGCGAAGACTTCCTCGACCAATACGCCGGCGCGCTGTCGCTGGCCGACAGCAACAACCGTCATTTCTACGGATCCACTTATCTCGCGATCGTCACCCTGCCGGTCCCGCGCGCGTGGTGGCCGAACAAGCCGGGCCTGGCGGACCACCTGCAGGAGATCTCCACCTCCGGCCGTAACTACGCCCAAGAGGGCCGCATCATCACCTATCTGGCGGAGTCCTACCTCAACTTCGGCTACGCGGGGCTCTTCCTCATCCCGGCGTTGATGGGCTATGTCCTGACCGCCTATTGCCTGCACGCGACGCTCGGGCCGATGCGGCGACTCGGTCGCTACGTCTACCTCGTCGTCTTCATGGCGCTCGTGCAGACCTTCCGCGACGGCCTGCTTTCCATCTTCGTCTTTACCATCGTGCATAACATGCCGATGCTGTTCGCGCTCGTGCTGCATCTCGTGCCGGGCTTGGCCGACAAATCCCTCGACCGTCCCGCCGCCGACCCGCTCGCCGGCGAAGAGGAAGAGGAAATTGCCCAAGAAGAGGCCCGGAGGCTCAGAGGCCCGGAGGGCCAGAACCGCTGAATCGTTCAGCCGCTCAAGGGGAGACCGGAAACCGGAATATTTGCTTCGGAAATAACTTATCGGGCCCCAGGTCCCGGCCGCCGGAGCATCAGTCTTTCGGCTGTCAGCCGTTTAGCCTTCGGCAGCCAGCTCCGTGTTCCTGCGGATGTAATAGGTAGGGTCGGGACTACGTCACGACATGGCTGTATCTTAGGTAGGGACGGTTCTCCGAACCGTCCGTTCGGCGGGCTCGGAGAGCCCGCCCTACCTCCATACACCCCAGCCAATCATCCGGTCTCCGGTTTCCCTTTGAGTCAGGCCTCTGCCTCTCTTGCCTACTCGTCCACTTGTCAACCGGCCAGCTAGTCGGTCTCTCTGGGCCTCCGAGCCTCTGGTCAACTGAGCCTCTTATCAGTAAGCATGTCTCCCATCCGCCACCTCGTCTATGAATGCCTTCCCGGTGCTTACGCCGGAGGTGTGCAGAAGATGGTGTTCGAGCTCGCTTCGGCGCAGCGTCGGGCGGGCGCGGACGTCGAGGTCTGGACGGTCGACGCGGCGCGCGCCGGCAAGACTGAGGTCCACGGGGGCCTCCCGATCCGTTACTTCAGTCCCGATTACGCGTTGGGTTACGTCCGCTCCCTCGCGCTGACCGATGCCTTGGCGAAACTGCCGCAGGACGTCGTGCTGCACGCGCATAGCACCTTCCATCCGCTGAACCACGATGTCGCCGTGGTGGCCCGCCGCCATGGCCTGCGTCATTTCTTCCACCCGCACGGGGCCCTGGATCCGGTTCTCTTCGCCGGCTGGTCGCTCAAGTCTCTCAAGAAGCGGCTCTACCATCGCTTCATCGGCCGGCCCGACCTGAACGCCGCCACCGGCGTCTTCGCCCTCACGCCGCTGGAAGCCGAGCAGCTGGCCGAGCTCGGCGTCAGCCGTAACGTCCACGTCCTCCCCAACGGCATCGCGCCGGCGGCGGGGGCTTCGGCCGACGCCGTCCGGGCGTTCCGTGCCACACACGCCATCGAACCTACCGCCCGCGTGCTGCTCTTCGTCGGCCGTATCATGCCGAAGAAGCGGCTGGAAGATATCATCGTCGCCTTCGCGATGCTGCGGGTCGACTTCCCGGAACTCGTTTTGGCCATCGCCGGCAACGTCGCCCAAGACACGGCCTATCATGGCCGGCTCCTCGCGCTCGCGACGGACCTCCGCTGCGGCGACGGCCTGCGTTGGCTCGGCTTCCTAGATGAGTCCGCCAAGCCCGCCGCGTTCGCGACCGCGACCGCGTTCGTCCACGCTTCCGAATCGGAAGGCATGGCGCTCGCCTTGCTGGAAGCCATGTCGGCCGGACTTCCCTCGGTTGCCACGCGGGGCTGTTACATGCGCGCCGCGGCCGAGGCTGGCGCGTTGATCGAATGCGAACAAGGTGCGGCGCCCGTCGCCGATGCCCTGCGCCCGATCCTGGAAGACGCGTCGCTGGCCGCCCGCCTCCGTGAGCGCTCCCGCGCTTACGCCGCTTCCGAGCACGACTGGAACCGCATCGCCGCCCGGATGACGGAAGCCTACGGTCTATCTGCCTCCAGGTAGGGACGTGATTGCCATCACGTCCGTTCGCCGAGCAACTTAGCTGCCCGGAAACTTAGCTAAGCCCCGACGACTTCACGGCTGCGGTCTAGAACGGCGGCGATAGCAATCACCGCCCTACCTGATGACACCACCGGCAATATTCCGACCTCCGCCCCCTTTGAGCGTATAGACCCCAGCCTCTCCCTATACTCGGTACTCCATACTCTATACTCTAGATAGCCATGCACTCCTCCCTCTCCCACCTCCGCATCGCCGGCCTCGCCGTGACGACGGGTTCGGTCGTGCGCGATTTCCTCGCCGACGGTCTGGCCGCGGGCGTCGACCGGGCCGCGCTGGAACGGACCGCGAAGACGATCGGGTTGCGTGAGCGTCGCGTGGCCTCGGCCGGCGTCACCGCCTTGGACCTCTGCGCGGATGCGACGGAGCGCTTGCTCGCGGAGATGGGCCTCGACGCCTCGTCGATCGATGCGGTCATCTTCGTCACCCAGACCCCTGACCATTCCCAGCCGAACAACGCCTCGCTGCTGCATGGTCGCCTCGGCCTGAGCAAGTCGGCGCCGGCTTACGACCTCGCGATGGGCTGTTCGGGTTGGGTCTACGGACTGCATCAGGCGGCCTTGCTCTGCGCGCATGGCGGCGCGGCGCGCGTCCTCCTCTGCGCCGGCGACACGCTCAGCCGTCTGACCAACCCGGGCGATCGCGCGACCGATCCGCTCTTCGGCGACGCCGGCTCGGCCACGCTCGTCGAGAAGACCGGACGTTCCGCGCCGATGCATTTCGTCCTCGGCGCCGACGGCGCGGGCGCGGCGGCGATCCAAGTGAAGCAGGGCGGGGCGCGCCAGCCCGCCGGCCCGCTGGCCGAACGCACGGACGCCGAAGGCAACCGGACGCACGACGCCAACCTCGTCATGAACGGCGCCGACGTCTTCAGCTTCACCCTGCGCGAAGTGCCGGGCGCGCTCGAGGCCGTCATGCGGCATGCGGGCTATGCGCCGGCGACCACCGATGCGCTCGTGCTGCACCAGGCCAACCGCTTCATCCTGTCGACGCTCGCGAAGAAAGCCGGCTTCACCGAAGCCCAGACCCCGATGGCGGTCGTCGAGCGTTACGGCAACCAGAGCTCGGCCTCGATCCCCTGCGCCTTGATCGACGGCCTCGCCGATCGGCTGGAAGCCGGCCCCCTCAAGGTCGTCGGCTGCGGCTTCGGGGTCGGCCTTTCCTGGGGCGCTTTCGCCGGCGAGTTCGGTCCGCTGACCGTCGCGCCGATCGCCTCTTTCCCGCGATGACCTCCGAAGAGAAACTCCGCCTCCTCCGCGGCGACGTCGACCTGTTCGCGTCGGCCCAGCCGGACACCGTGCTGGCGGCGCTGCCCGACTGGGGTTCGCTCGCGATCCTGCTCATCATCGTGCACTTCGAGGAAAAGCATCGGCTCTCCGTCGCCGGCGCCCAGGTCCGCGGCTGCCGCACCGTGGCCGAACTCCTCGCCCTTATCCCGTGAAAAAACTGTTCATCATCGGCGCCGGCGGCTTCGGACGCGAAGTGCATGCCTGGGCGCGCCAGCATCCCGACTGCGGCGTGCGCTGGGAATTGGCCGGCTTCCTCGACGACAATCCGGCCGCGCTCAAGGACAGCGGTGATTTCGCCCCGCTCGCCCCGCTGAGCGGGCATCGTCCTTCCGCCGATTCGCTCTACCTCAACGGCCTCGCCCTGCCGGAGCTCAAGCACAAGCTCCTGCCCCCGCTCGTTGCCGCCGGCGCCGAGTTCCTGACCTTCGTCCACCCCACCGCGAAGGTCGGCGAACGCGTCAAGCTCGGGCGCGGCGTCGTGCTCTGCCCGGGCGCGATCGTCACCGCGGACGCGACCTTGGGCGACTTCGTGGTGCTGAACCTGCGCGCGACCGTCGGCCACGACGCCGTCGTCGGCGCTTACACGACCGCGAACGCCCATTGCGACATCACCGGCTTCGTCACGGTCGGCGAAGGCGTCTTCATGGGTTCGCGCGCCAGCATCATCCCGGGCCGCAAGGTCGGGGACGGGGCCAAGCTCGGCGCCGGCGCGGTCGTCTTCACCCATGTCCCGGCCGGTGTCACCGTCTTCGGCAATCCCGCCCGCCCGCTCTGACATGCGCAAGGCCTTGCTCCTCTGCGGCGGCGTGATGCTCGTCGGTCTCCTGGCGCTCGTCCTCCTGGCCGAGTTCGCGCCGGCCCGTCCGCGTCGCTTCACCGGCGACCTCGCCGCGGCGCTGCCGGAAGTGGCGGGCTGGACGCGTCGCGAGATCCCGATCGCCGGCTCGTCCGCCGCGATGGCCAGCGCGCAGGGCATCCTCAATTTCAGCCAGGCCAAGCAGATCCTGTATGCCCGCGGCGGCGCGCAGCTGCTCGTCTACGTCGCCTATTGGGAGCCCGGCAAGGTGTCGGTCGTCGACGCCGGCTCGCATAATCCGGACTCCTGCTGGGTGAACAACGGGTGCGTGCGCACCGAGCGCCTTTACGCCGTCCCGGGCAGGGTGGGGGAGCGCGAGCTCCTGCCTTATGAATATGGCCAGTATATCGTGCCCAACGGCGGCAAGCAGAACGTCGCCTTCTGGCATCTCGTGAACGGCGAGCCCAATCGCTACGAAGACCAGCAGGCCGGCTGGCGCAACGGACTCCTCGGCCGGCTCGAACGCCTGCCCCTCGTCTGGAAGGATATCCGGACCTACGGACTTAATCAGAAGAACGAGCAGATGTTCATCCGCATATCATCAAATTCCAGGGTCGAGGAATTATTCGCGGATCCGGCGAACGCCGGACTATTCAGTGCGTTGAGCCGGCTTGGAATATACGCGGATCAGAAGTGGCGGTAGAGTAATCGCTCAAGGGGAGACCGGAAACCGGAATGTTACCTCGGTCATTTGATTCGATTAAGCCGCACTTCACTCAGCTTATTAAGCATCCGGCAGACCTTGGAATATCCTTCATGTAGACTCACGGCCTTTTCATGCGGGATGGCCTTCATCTTCGAAGCTAGTTCAAGTTGGATCTTCGTTTCGGCGGCAGAAGCGACGGCTATGCTAAAGAACCTTACGCTGTCCTTCGTTGTTGGTCTTCCGTCACCCTCGGCAATGTTACTGGTCACAGATAAAGCGGCCCTCTCAAGCTGGGACTTGAGGGAAGGAAATCTCCGAAAGCTTGGCTGAGATGTCAGGGCATAGATTTCGTCTGATAGTAATTTAGCAAAGACCAGGACCTGCAGGGGTTCGTGATTAGAGTTCACGACCATGGCATACGAACCGGTCTCGGCCTGATAAACACAAACCTCGCCAAGAGATTACCTGCACCTTGCCCTTAGGTTCATCCTAGATAGGCACCCCAGCTAATTACCCGGTTTCCGGTCTCCCCTTGAGATTACATTTATTTCGTTCCGTTGTATAGGAGCTCTGCTCCGATTTGCACCTTTGCACTTTTAAACCCAATGTCTCTCCCCGATCGCCTCTATCTCTCTCCTCCCGACATCGGTTCCGCCGAAATCGAATATACCCTCGAAGCGTTCCAATCCAATTGGGTCGCGCCGGCGGGTCCGAACCTTGACGCGTTCGAGGAAGATTTCGCCCAGCTCGTCGGTTCGAAGCATGCCGTCGCCGTCTCGTCCGGCACCGCGGCGCTGCACCTCGCGTTGCGCCTGGCCGGCGTCGGCCCCGGCGACGAAGTCCTCTGCTCGTCGCTGACCTTCATCGCTTCCGCCGCGCCCATCACCTATCTCGGCGCCAAGCCCGTCTTCATCGATTCCGAGGAGCGCAGCTGGAACATGGATCCCGCCCTCGCATGCGCGGTCATCGAAGCGAAGGCCAAGGCCGGGAAGGCGCCCAAGGCGCTCGTGCTCGTGCACCTCTACGGCCAGTCCGCCGACATCGCGCCCATCAAGGCGTGCTGCGACCGGCATGGCGTGAAGCTCATCGAGGACGCCGCCGAAGCCCTTGGCTCGACCTACGGCGAGGCCTCGCCCGGATCGTTCGGCCTCTTCGGCATCCACTCCTTCAACGGCAACAAGATCATCACCACCGGCGGCGGGGGCATGCTCGTCACCGATGACGCCGCGCTCGCGAAGCAGGCGCGCTTCCTCGCCACCCAGGCGCGCGACGCCGCTCCGCACTACGAGCATTCCACCATCGGCTACAACTACCGCCTCAGCAACATTGCGGCCAGCATCGGCCTCGGTCAGCTCACGCGCCTGTCGGGCAAGGTCTCGCGTCGTCGTTCCCACTTCAAGGCCTACGCCGAAGCCTTCAAGGGCCTGCCCGGCGTGACCATGCAGCCCGAAGCCCCGTGGGGACAGTCGACCCGCTGGCTCACCTGCCTCACCATCGACCCCGCGCTCGCCGGCGTCACCCGCGAGCAGGTGCGCCTCGCGCTCGAAGCCGAGAACATCGAAGCCCGTCCTGTCTGGAAGCCCATGCATCTGCAGCCTGTATTCGCCGGCGCCGAGATGCATGGCGGTCAGGTCAGCGCCCGGCTCTTCGAGCACGGCCTCTGCCTGCCGTCCGGCTCCGCGCTCGCCGAGGAAGACCGCAGCCGCGTGATCGCCGTGGTGCTCGCTTGCTTCGCACGCTAGAGGCCCGGAGGCCCAGAGGCTGCGTTGGCCAGAAATGTCTCGGGTAGGGACGTGATTGCCATCACGTCCGTTCGCCAAGCGACGCTTCCTTCTCGATCTCCTTAGCTAAGCCCCGATGACTTCGCGGCCTCGGCCTCGAACGGATGCGATGGCAATCGCATCCCTACCTTTGAGCGGCATGATCCTTTGGTATGGCTGGCAGGGCCGGCGAGGCCTTCAAAGTCCCTCATAAGAGGGGAAAACTGCCTACGCGGGGCGGAATTTCTTTTCAATAGACAGCCCCCACCTCCTACGCTGGTTCATCCATCGGGCTTCCGCCCTCATCCTCAGATGAAACTCCTTATCACCGGCGGCGCCGGCTTCATCGGGTCTAACCTCGCCCGGCTCGCCCATGCGGCCGGCCACGAGGTCACCGTCGTCGACAAGCTGACCTACGCCGGCAACCGCGCTTCGCTCGCCGACCTGGTCGGCCAGCCGCGCTTCGCCTTCGTCCAGGCGGACATCGTCGACGCCGAGGCCATGCGTCGCGTCTTCGCCGAAGCCCGTCCCGAGAAAGTCCTGCACCTCGCCGCGGAGTCGCACGTGGACCGTTCCATCGACGGCCCGGGCGAATTCATCGCCACCAACGTCACCGGCACGTTCCAGCTCCTGCAGGCCGCGCTCGGCCACTGGAAGGGCCTGTCCGGCGCCGCCCGGGACGGCTTCCGCTTCGTCCACGTCTCGACCGACGAGGTGTTCGGTTCGCTCGGCCCGACCGATCCGGCCTTCGACGAGTCGACCGCCTACGACCCGCATTCTCCGTATAGCGCCTCCAAGGCGGCCAGCGACCACCTCGCCCGCGCCTGGCACGACACCTACGGCCTCCCGGTCGTCGTGACGAACTGCTCCAACAACTACGGCCCTTATCAGTTCCCCGAGAAACTGATCCCCGTCGTCATCCTCAAGTGCCTGCGCGGCGAGGCCATCCCGGTCTACGGTCGGGGCGAGAACATCCGCGACTGGCTCTACGTCGACGACCATGCGCGCGCCTTGCTCGCCGCGGCGGCCCAAGGCGCGCCCGGCCGGACCTATTGCATCGGCGGGGACAACGAGCGCCGGAACATCGACCTCGTCCGCGCCCTGTGCGCGCTGCTCGACGAATTCCGCCCGCGGGCCGACGGCCAGCCCCACGCCACCGCGATCAGCTTCGTGACCGACCGTCCCGGCCACGACCATCGCTACGCCATCGACGCCCGTCGAGCCCGGACCGAACTCGGCTGGGCTCCGCAGGAAGACTTCCAGAGCGGCCTCCGCAAGACGGTCCGTTGGTATCTCGATCACCCCGCCTGGATCCAAGGCATCCTGGACGGCTCCTATCGCCTCGAGCGACAGGGCAAACTCTGACCATTCCATGAAAGGCATCATTCTCGCCGGCGGCGCCGGCACGCGGCTGCACCCGTTGACGCAGGCCATGAGCAAGCAGCTCCTGCCCGTCTACGACAAGCCCATGATCTACTACCCGCTGTCCGTGCTCATGCTCGCGGACATCCGGGAGATCCTGATCATCTCCACCCCGCAGGACCTGCCGCGCTTCCGCGAGGTGCTCGGCGACGGCTCCCGTCTCGGCTGCCGGTTCGAGTATGCGGAACAGTCCGTGCCGAACGGCCTCGCCCAGGCCTTCGTCATCGGCGAGCAGTTCATCGGCCAGGACGACGTCTGCCTGGTCCTCGGCGATAACATCTTCTACTCCGCCGGCTTCGGCGACCTGCTGAAGTCCTGCCACCGTCCGCAGGGCGGTATCGTCTTCGCCTATCACGTGGCCGACCCGGAACGCTTCGGCGTGGTCGAGTTCGACGCCGCCGGCAAGGCCGTCTCCATCGAGGAGAAGCCCAAGTCGCCCAAGTCCAGCTACGCCGTCCCCGGCCTTTATTTCTACGACCGCTCCGTCGTCGGCATCGCCAAGGCCCTGCAGCCTTCGGCCCGCGGCGAATACGAGATCACCGACGTGAACCGCGAGTATCTCCGCCAAGGCCGTCTGAACGTGAAGCTCCTGCCGCGCGGCACCGCCTGGCTCGACACCGGCACTTTTGATTCCCTCCTGCAGGCCTCGCAGTTCGTGCAGATCGTCGAAGCCCGCCAAGGCTTCAAGATCGGCTGCATCGAGGAGATCGCCTGGCGTCGCGGCTACATCGACTCCGCCCAGCTGCTGGAGCTCGCCGCCCCCATCGCCAAGTCCGGCTACGGCCAGTATCTCAAGTCCCTCGTGGCCCTGCCTCGCTGATGTCCGCCTCGCTCATCCAGCTCGTCGACATCCCGCAGCGCGGAGATGCCCGGGGTCAGCTTTCCGTGGCTGAGCTCGGCGGCGTCCTCCCGTTCGCCGTCCGGCGCGCCTATTGGATCCACGGGACCAAGCCCGGCGTCAGCCGCGGCTTCCATGCGCACAGGCAGCTCCGCCAGCTCTGCGTCTGCGTGGCGGGTTCCGTGCGCATCAGTCTCTTCGACGGCGCCCGCGAGGAGAGCGTCATGCTCGCCACGGCGACCCAAGGCCTGCTCATCGGGCCCGGCCTCTGGCGCGAGATGCACGACTTCTCCCCGGACTGCGTCCTGATGGTCTTCGCCGACGCCGAATACGCCGAGTCGGACTACATCCGCGACCGCGAGCAGTTCATCAAGCATGCTCAGGCCTAATCTGCACGTAGGCGCAATCAAACGATGGCTGCACGCCATCTCAGGATGCGAGACGAGACTTCGCCTCGTTCAACCGGAAGATGCGGAATTCATTCTACATCTAAGAACCGACCCAGTAAGGGGAGCCAACCTGTCTGCGACCCCAAATTCTGCGGCAATCCAGCGCGCTTGGTTGGCCAAGTACGAGATACGCTTTAGCGCGGGTAAGGAGGCTTACTTCATTGTAGAAAACAAAGGTGCAGCTTGCGGTACGGTTCGGCTATATGACTATCGGCCAGAACATGACTCATTTTCTTGGGGCAGTTGGATCGTTGAGGCTGGAACTTCGCCCTCGGTCGCAATTCGTGCCGCGCTGTTGATTTACGATCTGGCCTTTGGACCGCTAGGGTTTTCCAGTGCACATTTCGACGTTCGCCAAGCCAATTGCAGCGTTTGGCGCTTTCACGAAAAAATGGGGGCAAGTCTATTGTCTGGCAACGAGCAGGACCGCTTCTATGCCTATACCGTAAACGAATATCTTCGCCGGCGCGCAGAGCTGGAGCGACATACGCAAGGTCGTCCTTGGGTCGAAGGAATCCCCAGGATCTGTATTGCAGGGAAGCACGACATCGCTGCCGACTGCCTCATCGGTCTACTTGATCGAGGCTATGCACCTGAAGAGTTGTGCGTGGTAGCGAATCGGAACGACGACGGGAGGCATGCCTGGCAGAAGTCGCTTTTGGCGACAGCGCGGCAAAACGGCGTTCGGGTGTGGCCGATTTCTGCCGTACAGCAGCTCCAAGACATCCGGTTTTTTTCGTTAGAACATGACCGTATTTTGCGTCCGTCTGCTTTTCGAAGCCCACATCTCTACAATTTGCACTTTTCCCGCCTCCCGGCTTATCGTGGCGTAGCAACTTCCGTATGGCCTATAAGGAACCGCGAGAATTCTTCAGGCGTCACATTGCATAGGATAGATGAGGGTATAGATACCGGGCGCGTCATTGCCCAGCGCGTCTTCCCGCTCTCGCGGTCGACAAAGTCGTCCGAGTTGTATGCAGAATATATGCTACAAGGCAGGCAATTGTTCTTCGAGCAGCTCGATGTGCTTATGGCTTCGGCTCCCGAAGGCATCCCTCAGGAAGGCGGTGCAAGCTACTATCCGCGCTCGTCAATCGACTACTCCGACCTGTCAGTCGACTTTAGCCGTCCCTCGGCGGAAGTAGTATCTAGCATAAAATCCCGCCTGTTTTGGCAGTATCAATTGCCGGCATTCGAAGGTCGCCGTATCTGGGACGTCAGCGAAATAGAGACCCACGAGATCCTCATGCCAGGCCAGCGCCGTGCGATCGACGGCTGGTCCGATTTGGTTGGAGTCGGAGGCGGCACCATTCGCTTGGATTACTCTTTTATGGACGCGTTGGTGACGTGGGCCAAAGACGATCAAAGGCCCGCGAGCTTCCCCAGTTTAATTCCCGATCTACAGACCGAGAATGCGCAGGGCTGGACGCCCCTAATGATCGCGTCCTACAACGGGCATCTCGAACCGCTGCGATGGCTGATTGAGTCGGGCGCGAATCCAGATCACCAGAACCGTCGGGGAACTACGGCGCTCATGTATGCAAAATCTTTCGCTCAAATGACCGGCAACCTGGGTCCAATTAAAATACTCCTTGCCGCAGGCGCTCGCCCGGACCTCAAAGACCAGTATGGATACGCAGTCTCCGACTATTGCGATTCTGTCCGTGACGCAGAGATCCTCTCTCTAATTAAAGCATGAACGTCCCCTTCCTCGATCTCAAGGCGGTCAACGCCCGGCATGCCGCGGACCTGAAGGCCGCGGCCGCCCGCGTGATCGACTCGGGCTGGTATGTCCTTGGCGAAGAGGTGAAGGCCTTCGAGGCGGAGTTCGCCGCCTGGGTCGGCTCGCCGCACTGTGTCGGGACCTCCGACGGACTCTCGGCGCTCATCCTCGCCCTGCGCGGCTGGAAGGAGCTCGGCCTGCTCAAGGAGGGCGACGCCGTCGCGGTTCCCGCCAATACCTACGTCGCCTCGGTCCTTGCGATCACCGAGAACCGCCTGCGCCCCGTGCTCGTCGAGCCGGATGAGGCCACGTTCAACCTTTCGGCAGCCAAGCTTTCGGCCGCGCTGACGCCAGACGTGAAGGCCGTTCTCGCCGTGCACCTCTACGGCCAGCTCGCCGACATGCCGGACATCGCCAAGCTGTGCCGCGAGCGCGGGCTGCTCCTGCTTGAAGATGCCGCGCAGGCGCATGGCGCCCAGGTCGACGGACGCAAGGCCGGCGCCTGGGGCGATGCGGCCGCGTTCAGTTTCTACCCGGGCAAGAACCTCGGCGCCCTAGGCGACGCCGGCGCGCTCACTTGTCGAGATGCCAAGCTGGCCGAGATGGTCCGCGCGCTCCGCAACTACGGCTCGCACGTGAAGTATCAGAATCTCGTCCAAGGCCCGAACGACCGCCTCGACGAACTGCAAGCCGCGTTGTTGCGCGTGAAGCTCCCGCACCTCGACGCCGACAATGCGCGCCGCCGCGAGATCGCCCAGCGTTACCGCCGCGAGCTCCGGAATCCCCGGGTCCGCCTCCCGTCCGTGCAGGCCGATGAAGCGTCCCACGTCTGGCACCTTTTCGTGGTCCGGGTCGCCGATCGCCCCGCCTTCCAGCAACGCCTGCTCGACAGGGGCGTGCACACCGCGATCCATTACCCGATCGCCCCGCACCAGCAGGCAGCCTACGCCCAGGAGCTCGGGCAGCTGAGCCTGCCGTTGACCGAAGCGCTCCACCGCGAAGTCGTCTCGTTGCCGATCAGCCCCGTGCTTAACGACGAGCAGGTCGCGCACGTGATCGCCGTCGTCAATCAGGCCTGAGCCCTCATGGTCGGACCGTTCGCCGCATGGTAAACGCAGGGTAGGGGCGAGGCTACGCCGCGCCCTTTCATCAAGCAGGGCATGACATAGTCCTGCCCCTACCTGCGGCCACCGTCCGGCGGCCGAGAACAGCTCAATCGACCCTTTGGTCTACCCATCCTCTCGTTAGATGCCTCCCTCCGCCGTCATCTGCTTCGCCGGTCCGCGCGACCGTTATCAGTCCGCCTTGGCCTTGCAGGAGAACCACGCCTTGGAGGCCTTGGTCACCGAGGCGTATTTCTCGAAATTCTGGGCGGAGACCGGCTTGTTCGGGAAGAATTTCCACCGCTTCGCCAAGGTCCGTCACCATCCGGAGATCCCGGCGACCAAGGCCGTACGTTCGCTGCCCGCTTTCGTGCAGACCTTGCAGGCGCGCTTCAACCGTCGCAAGGATTCGCCCCACTTCGCCGCCGCGGACCGGCTGCTGAGCGAACAAGCCGGGGCGGTCGCCCTCGCGCGCCGCGCGCCGCTCATCGCCTACAGCTATTACGCCGACGCGGCTTTCCGGAAGCTGGAAGGCGCCGGCCTGTCCCGGATCCTGTTCCAGGTCCACCCTAACGGGAAATACCTAAGGGAACTCTTTCAGGCGGAGATCGAGAAAGTCCCTGAAGCGAAGGCCTCACTGATGGAAGAGACGGAGATGTCGCCCCTCTTCGCGCACAACGACGAGACCTTCGCCCGGGCCGACGCCGTCATCTGCGCGAGCTCGTTCACGCGGCGCTCGTTGGCCGCGGCCGGCTCCCGGGCGCCCGCGCATGTCGTCGGCTACGGCGTCGACCTCGACCTCTTCTCCGCGCGCGCCGTCGCGCCGTCCGCCCGACCGCTCACCGTGGGTTTCGTCGGCGCGCTTTCGCAGCGCAAGGGCGCCCGCTATCTCCTCGGCGCCCTGGCCGCCCTGCCGAAAGGCGCGGCCAAGCTCGTCCTCTACACGCGCGCGCCCGTCGACCGCGACCTTCTCCGCGGCTACGAAGACGTCGACCTCGAGATCCGCGCCGGCCTCTCCGACGCCGCCTTGTCGGCGGACCTGAAGCAGTGCGATCTCGTCGCCCTGCCTTCGATCGCCGAAGGCTTCGGCCTCGTCATCCTCGAAGCCATGGCCTGCGGCGTGCCCGTGCTCTGCACCACCAGCACCGGCGGCGCTGATTTCATCCAGCACCGGCAGAACGGCCTGCTCATCGCCCCCGGTAGCCAAGCCGCGATCGAGCAGGAACTCGTCTGGGCGCTCACGCATCGAGATGAGCTCTTTCAGATGGGCCAAGCAGCCCGCCGCGAGGCCGAGCGTCACACCTGGGCCGAATACCGCCGCAAGTTCTTCGCCGCCTACGTCGCCTCTCTCCCCGCCTAACCTCCTTCTGCTTTCGTGATCTCTGCTTCGCAGCAGATCACCATGCCAGCAGACCCCCGTCAGCGATGGCGCGCCCCTCCGCCAACCGCTTGCCGCTAACCGCCGACACCTTCCCTTAACCATGCCCTTCGCCCGTATCCTCCGCTCCAGCGCCCTCATGGGCGGAGCTCAGGTCGTCGTCCTGGCGGCGGGCTTCGTCCGGGCCAAGGCGATCGCGTTGATCCTGGGTGCCTCCGGGGTCGGCCTCATCGGCATCTTCAACGCTTTCAGCGGCAACGTCTCCTCTCTCGCCGGCTGGGGTCTGGGTACTTCGGGCGTCCGTCTCATCGCCGGGGCGGATGCGGACGCGAAGCCGGCCAAGGTGGCGGCCGTCCGTCGCATGGGTTGGACGCTCAGCCTGCTCGGCCTTACGCTGGGCCTGCTCGTCTTCTGGCCGACCGCCCGGCTGACCTTCGTCTCTTCGGAGTATGCGACCGAGATGGCCATCGTGGCGCTCGCGGTGCCCTGCCTGATCGCCTCTTCGGCTTGGTCGGCCATCCTGCAGGCTTCGGGCAAGATCAGCTCATTGGCCAAGGTGCAGATCGCGGGGGCGCTGACCGGCCTGTTGCTCGGGCTGCCGGCGATCTACTTCTGGGGGACGCTCGGCATCGCGCTCAGCATCCTGCTCGCCGCGGCCGTGCCGGCGTTCGTTCTCTGGCGCACGGCCCGTTCCGAGACCGCGGCGGATTCGCTCGCGCCGGTCGACGGCGCCGACCTTCGTCAGCTCGTCACGCTTGGCGGCGCCTTGATGGTCGTCGGCTGGCTCGGCCAGCTATCGGCCTACGTCGTGCGCCTCGCCATCGTCCGCCAGGAGGGATTGGACGCCGCGGGCTACTATCAGGCCGCTTACGCCATCTCCGGCAGCCTCCCCGGCTTCATCTTCGCCGCCATGGGCGCCGACTTCCTGCCGCGCGTCGCCGCCGCGAAAGATGAGCGCGAGGCCAAGGCTACCACCGAACACCAGATCCAGGCCGGCCTGCTCATGGGCACGCCGCTGATCGTCGTGCTCCTCTCCTTGGGAGACTGGTGCGTCCGGTTGCTTTATGCCGACGGCTTCGCGGCCGCCTTGCCGCTGCTGAATTGGATGACCTGGGGCGTCTTCTTGCGGCTCCTCGCTTGGCCGTTGGCTTATTGGCTGCTCGCGCGTGGTTCGAACCGCACGATGATCGTCATCGAGGGGGTCTCCGCCGTGCTCATGACCGTGCTCGCGGTGGCGCTGCTCGGATCGTTCGGCCTCGTCGGCTGCGCGATGGGCTTCGCCTTCGGCCAAGGGCTCTACGCGCTCCTGCTGATCCTCGTCGCGCGTCGACGCTCCGGCGCCTGGATCGGCTGGTCCACCTTGGGCTGGGCCGCGCTCTGCGTGGGCATCTGCCTGGCCGCGCAAGCCTTCGCCTCGCAGCGCCCGTCGGGCGTCTGGGCCTTCGTCCCCGCCGGGCTGTCCGTCGTGACGGCCGGCGGCCTCTACCTCCGCTTGCTTCGTCGCCCATGACTCGCCGCCTCTTGGTGATCGCGCCCGGACGCCAAGCCGGGGGAGCCAATCTTCTGCTGTCCAGGACGGCCCTACGCCTGGCCCGCCGGCACGGCTTCCGGCTTTCGTTGGTCGATTTCGAGGACGGCGCTACGCGTGGCGCCTGGCAGGCGGAAGGCATAGCGTTCGAATTCAGCCGCTATGACGTCGGCGTAGATATCGACATCGGCGGAGCCGACACCGTCTTGGTGAGCCTGCTGGGAGCGAAGCTCTTCCCTGTCAGGCTCAAGGGTGACCTGCGCGCCAAGCTGTTGGCCTGGTGCACGGCACCGCAGGATCCCTTCAAGTTCCTCCCGCCGGCCTACTTCTTCAACGGCTGTCACTGGTCTACCAAGCGCAACGTCGCCCGCTGGCTGTTCGCCGCGCATCGGAAGCGGATCGGCAGGTTCTTGGCGGAAGGCGCTCGCCGAGGCGGCGTCATCTTCATGGACAGCCATTGTCATGAGGTGAACGAGTCTCTGTTCGGTCCTGGTATCCCGCCGGCGATCGTGCCCATTTGCACCGGCCTCCCGGAGCATGCCGCGCGTTCCGCTGCACCGGGATCCGGCAAGGCCTACTGGGTCGGCCGCATCACGGATTTCAAGACGGAGGCTTTCGTGGCGATGACCGAAGCCATCTTGCGCGCGGGAGGCCCGATCAAGGAAGTCGTGGTCATCGGCGACGGCGACGGCCTCGCGTCCGCCCAAGCCAGGCTGGCCGGATTGCCGGTCCGTTGGCTGGGCTATGTCACCCCGGCGGCATTGGACGCCGAACTGCGCGAGCATGCCGATCTCGTCTTCGGGCATGCGACCGCCTTGCTCGAGGCGGCGAAACTGGGAATCCCCTCGTTGCTGGTCGACGGCACTTACGAACGTCTCGCCCCGCAGGACCTCAAGGCAGAGTGGCTGCACCGCTGTCCGCCTGGCTATGTCGTAAAAATCGCCGCGGCGAACGAGCTCTTCGGCCGTCCGGTCGGCGATTGCCTCGCCGAGCTGCGTACGGACGCCGCGGCCATCGCCGCCGCCGACCATCAGCGCTGGGCGCAGCAACACCACCCCGACGTCGTGGCCGATCGGCTCGCTGAGGTGATTCTCCGGGGAGACTACACCTGCGCCGACTTCCTCGCATCCGGGGCGGCCCAGCCCGGCTTCGTCGGCGCCTTCCTGGATTGGGCCAAGCGGAGCGTCTTCCGCCGCCGATACTGACCATGAAACGCATTGTCCGCGCCTTGCTGCCGATGTGGGCGTACCGTCGGCTCGCCCGTCTCTATGCCTACGCCTTGGCTTGGAGGGAAGGGCCCGCGCTGCTTTGGGCGATGGCGTTCGGGACCGGCGAGCGTACCCATCGGTTCCGCACGCTGGCCGAGCCCTTCACCTTCCGGCTGACTTCGGAAGACAACAACGTCGTCTTCGGCAATATCATCAAAGGCGAAGTCCTGGCCGGCCCGTTGCCGACCGACCCTCGGTTCATCGTCGATGCCGGCGGTTACATCGGAGACAGCGCCGCGGTGTTCCTGAGCCGATACCCTCGGGCGCACTGCGTCGTGCTCGAGCCCGGGAAGGCGCACGCCTGGGCCGAGCGCAACCTCGCCCGTTACGGCGACCGGGCCACCTTGCACCAGGCCGCGCTGATGGGGTCCGCGGGTTTCTGTCGCGTCCACGAGGCGGACACCGGGACGGAAGCGCACGTCGACGATGCCGGCTCCGTCAAGGCCGTCACGCTGCCGGAAATCATCGCCGCCAGCCCGCATGGCCGCATCGATATCCTGAAGATAGATATCGAAGGCGCGGAGCTGGATCTTTTCCGCACGGCCCAGGCTTGGCTGGCGTTTGTCGACTGCATCACCATCGAGCTGCACGGCGACCGCGCGAAGGTGGAAATCCCCGATACCTTGCGGGCCGCCGGCTTCAGCCTGAGCCAGCACGGGTCGTTGACCGTCGCCGTCCGTTCGCCGGCACCGCCCAAACCATGAGCCTCGTCGTCCTCACCAACATCCCGACTCCTTACCGTACGGCGTTCTTCGACGCCTTGGCGGAAGCGGCGTCGCGGGCGGGCAAGCGCTTCCACGTCCTGTATTGCGCGAAGACGGAACCGGGTCGCCACTGGCCATATGACCCGGCGAAGATGCGCCATGCCCACACGGTGCTCCGGGGCTTCCATCCTTCGCTCGCCGGCGTCCACGCGCATCTCAACCCCGGCGTGCTCGCCGAGCTGAACCTGCTGAAACCCGACACGCTGATCATCGCGGGCGCCTGGAACACCCCGACGATGCTCGTCGCCGGCCTGAATATCTACTCGCCGCATCCCCGGCGCTTCTTCTGGAGCGAGGGTCATGCCGACGCGGTCTTGCATAAGGGCGGGCTCGTCGCGTGGCTCCGTCGGCGGATGTATCGGACGTTCGACGGCTTCGCGGTGCCCAACGTCAAGAGCGCCGAGTGGGCCCAGGCTCAGGCGGGCGGTCCGCGCACGGTGGTCACTTTGCCCAACGCGATCGACGTGAAGGCCTTCGCCCGTACTTCCGGAAGCGCCCGTGCCGAATCGCGTCGCGCGCTCGGACTCGAAGGAGAGGGCAGGGTGCTCGTCCAGGTGTCCGCCCTCACCGATCGCAAGGGCGTCCTCGAACTGGCCAAGGCTTTCTTGGCGCTCCCGCCCTGCGACCGTCCGCAGGCAAAGCTGCTCTTCGTCGGCGACGGCGACCGCCGAGCCGAACTCGAGGCGTTGGCGGCGAAATCGGAAGGTGCGATTCGCCTGCTCGGCCAGCTGCCTCCGGATGAAGTCCGTCGCGTGCTCTGGGCGGCTGACGCCTTCGTGCTGAACACGCGGCTCGATCCTAACCCGCTTTCGGCGATCGAGGCCGCGGCCGCAGGCCTGCCGATCGTGCTGTCGGCCGCCGCCGGCAATGTGCAGGAAGTCGTCGAGGTACCGCAGACGGGCTTCGTCATCCGCGACCCCGCCGACACTTCGGAAGCGCTCCGTGCGGTGCTGAGCGCCAGCGATGCGCAGCTCGCCGAGATGGGCGCCCGCGCCGCTGAGCTGGCCCGTACGCAGTTCGATGCTCCGGCCGTCGCCCGTTCGTTGGTGCAGCAGCTATATCCCTGAGCCATTCTCCATCGGTCCACCTAAGCCGCGCTTCTTGCGCGGCTTTTTTGTGCCCATTTCCGGAGGCCGGGACGGGGAGGGTGGCCATGGTCTTAGCTAAGGGCCCGTGACTTTGCGGCCTCGGTCTCGAACGGATGCGATGGCAATCGCATCCCTACCTGATGCCTCCTTTGTCCACGTGTCACCTTGCCAACCAGCCAGCTCTTCGGCCACTTCTGGTCAACTGAGCCTCTGGGCCTCCGAGCCTCTCCGGCGTCCCCATGTCCCCTTGCTCCCTCGCCCCCTTATCCCTTCAATCACCCCCATGCTCCGTGCCCTCGCCGCCTTGCTCCTCTTCGCGCTGACGCTGCCTGCCGCCGATGTCTTCGAACAGCAGCGACGACTGGGCCGCGGCCTTAACCTCGGCAACTCGCTCGAGGCGCCGAAGGGCGCCACCTGGGGTCGTCCGATCGCCGAAGAGGATTTCCCGCGCATCAAGGCCGCCGGCTTCTCCTCGGTGCGCATCCCGGTGCGCTGGTCCGACTACGCCGCGAAGGATGCGCCCTATGCGATCGACCCCGCTTTCGCCGCGAAGGTCGAAGCGCTGGTCCGGTCCGCGCTCAAGGCCGAACTGCAGGTGGTCCTCAACGTGCATCACTTCGACGAGCTCGACCAGGATCCCGTCGGCCAACGCCCCCGCTTCGCCGCGATCTGGAAGCAGCTCGCGACCCGCTTCGCCGGCTTCCCTGATGCCCTCCAGTTCGAGCTGAGCAACGAACCCCACGGCAAGCACACCGCCGCCGAATGGAACGCGAACCTGCTCGTGGCCCTTCGCGAGCTCCGTCCGCAGCACCCCGAGCGGGCCGTCCACGTGGGCAGCGTGCAGTGGAACCAGATCGCGATGCTCAAGGAGTTGCAGCTACCCAAGGAAGACCGTCACCTCATCGCGCACATCCATTATTATTCGCCGTTCCACTTCACGCATAAGAACGCCTCGTGGGTCAAAGGCTCCAAGGAATGGAAAGACGGCGACACCTGGGACGGCACCGAGGCCGAGCAGGCTGCGATCCGGAAGGACTTCGAGGTCGCCCGCGCCTGGGCCAAGGCCGAAGGCCGTCCGATCTTCCTCGGCGAGTTCGGCGCCTGCAGCACGAACCCCAATCTGCCCGCCCGCGTCCGTTGGACGCGCTTCGTCCGCGACACGGCCGAAGCCAGCGGCTTCACCTGGGCCTACTGGGAATACCAGGCCGGCTTCGGTGTCTGGGATCCCAAGGCCAAGGCCTGGCGCCCGGAACTCCTCGAGGCGTTGGTGGGAAAGTGAAGGAGGAGAGGTCCGGAGGCCCAGAGGCTCGGCTGACCAGAGCGGTAAGTTAGCTGGCCGGTTGGCAAGGTGACACGTTGACAAGGGATGCAGAAGCAGCGGCTCAGAACGGGGCATCGCTCAAGGGGGGCAGCATAGGGAGACCGGATGGTTTGCTCGGGTGCAAGGGTTCGAAGCATTCATTCCGGTCTCCGGTTTCCCTTTGAGCGGATTAATCCTTTAGCGTGGCTGGTAGGGCCGACCATCCTTGGTCGGCCGCACAAAAGGTAGGGACGTGATTGCCATCACGTCCGTTCGCCGGTGAGGGAGGGGAGCCATGGTCTTAGCTAAGTCCCGATGACTTGGCGGCTTCGGTCTCGAACGGATGCGATGGCAATCGCATCCCTACCCAAGGCAGAGCCCCGGAGGACCAGAATGAGGTTGGGTCGACCATCCTTGGTCGGCCGCGGCCAAGCAGGGATGCTTGGCCCTACCCGAGGCAGCTAAGTCGTGACGCGGTCCCGACCCTGCCATGGAAGGTGGAAGCGGTGAGCTGCCGGGCGACGGATTACCGCCACCCATACCCGTAGCGCACCTCATCCATTCAGCCCTCAACACAGCCCTCAATTCAGTCCTCTATCTGGCGCCTCCCTTGCCCACATGCCTCTGGTCAACCGAGCCTCCGAGCCTCGGGGCCTCTTTCATGTCCCCTTGCCCCCGTGCCCACTTGCCCCCTAACTCCCCGCATGTCCCAACGGCCTCTTGGTTTCGGCATCTGGGGAACCGGCATGATCGCCGAGTTCCATGCGAAGGCGCTCGCCGAGATCGCCGGCGTGAAGCTCGTCGCCGCCTATAACCGTTCCCCGGCGAAAGGCCGCGATTTCGCGACCAAGCACGGCATCGCCTTCGCCGAGACGCCCGAAGCCCTGCTCGCCCACCCGGGCGTGGATATCGTCTGCCTCTGCACGCCGAGCGGCGATCACCTCGCCCCGGCCCTGGCCTGCGCCAAGGCCGGCAAGCACGTCGTCGTCGAGAAGCCCCTCGAAGTCACCCTCGCCCGTTGCGATGAACTCACCTCCGCCTGCGCCCAGGCCGGCGTCACCGTCGCCGGCATCCTGCCCCGTCGCTTCGGCGCGGGCGCGGTCGCGCTCAAGGCCGCCCTCGACGCGGGTCGCTTCGGTAGGCTGACCATGGCCGGCGCGCTCATCCCGTGGTGGCGTACGCAGGCTTATTACGACTCCGCAGCCTGGCGAGGTACGTTCGCCCTCGACGGCGGCGGCGCCGTGATGAACCAAGGCATCCACACCATCGACCTGCTGCTGTGGTTCCTCGGCGCGCCCAAGCGCGTCTCCGCCACCGCCGGCCTCGTCGCGCATGACGGCATCGAGGTCGAGGACATCGCCGCCGGCTGGATCGAATTCGCCAACGGCTGCCGCGCGACGCTCGCCAGCTCCACCGCTTGCTGGTCCGCGACGGGTTTCCCGGCCGAGATCCGTATCCACGGCACGACCGGCGCCGCCGTCCTCCGCGACGACAAGCTCACGGCCTTCGAATTCGAGAAGCCCCTCCCGGCCGATGCGTCCGTCGTGGCCGCGGCCACCGAAGGCGGCGGCGCGGGCGCCAACGACCCGAAGGCCATCGGCCATGCGTGGCATCGTTCCAATCTCGAGGAAGCCGTCGCCGCGATCCGCGCGGGCAAGCCGCCCGCCGTCAACGGCGCCGAAGGCCGCAAGGCCGTGGAGCTCATCCTCGCGCTCTATCAGTCCGCGCAGGCGGGAGGAGAGCCGATCAGCCTACCCCTGAAACAAGATCCGGTGCTTCGGCCTCTCGGCGTTAAGCGCTAGAGGCCCGGAGTGAAGAAGGCCTAGTTAGCTGGCCGGCTGGCAAGTTGACACGTTGACAAGGGAGACAGCCGGTCGGTCGGACAGTTGACGAGTTAGCACGTTGACAAGGAGGCCAAGCGCGAGGGCTCAGGGTTCGGATGCCTTCAGGCGTTGTTGGCGCATCCGGATGAGTCCGCCCAACAAGCGGGCCACATTGCCCATCCTTTCGGAAAGCTTAAGGTAATCCTCCGTGTCGATCCAGCCGAGATCATGGCCGATCCATAACTGAGTCTCCAGTTCACTCAACGAGCCCCTGGCGATGAACAGGAATCGCAGGGACTCCTTGTTCGTCCCTCGCTCGTCGCCTTCGGCGATGTTGGACGGCACCGATAAGGCGGCGCGGCCGAGCTGATCGCAGAACGCATGGTGGCTTCGAAGCCTCGGCGTACTGACCAGCCTGTAGATGTCTGAAGCCAATCCTCGGGACTGCTTCCAGACCGTCAGGTCACGGAAGGTAAAGGCGGCGTTATGCCTCGACCCTGGTGGCGGCGATTCCATGCCCCGACTATCCAGAGGAGGATGCCGCGTTCACGAAAACTCCGCTGATGACTTTGCCCGATTCGTGGCTGAAGCCCACCCCCTGGATGAATTCCTTGTCAACGTGTCAACTTGCCAACGTGCCAGCTAGCTACCGCTTCTCGGAGCCCATGAACTCTTCGAGCGGCGGGGCGCCGCTCTCGCGTTCCGCTCCGCTGCGCGCCAACACCTTGAAGAAGGTCAGGAAGACGATCTTCAGGTCGAGCCAGAAGGAGCGGTGGTCGACATACCAGACGTCGAGGGCGAACTTCTCGTCCCAGCCGATGGCGCTGCGGCCGTTGATCTGGGCCCAGCCGGTGACGCCGGGTTTCACTTCCATGCGGCGCGCCTGGAAGGCGTCGTAGCGCGGGACGTAGCGCATCAGCAGCGGACGGGGGCCGACGACGCTCATGTCGCCGCGCAGGACGTTCCACATTTCCGGGAATTCGTCCAGCGAGGTCGCCCGCAGGAAGCGGCCGAAGGAGGTCAGGCGCTGCTCGTCCGGGAGGAGCTCGCCGTCCGGGCCACGCGCGTCCGTCATGGAGCGGAACTTCACCATGCGGAACGGCTTGGCGCGGAGGCCGGGCCGTTCCTGGACGAAGAGCACCGGCGAGCCGAGCCTGAGGCGCACGAGGATCGCGACGACGAGCAGGAGCGGCGAGAAGCCGAGGAGCCAGCACGCCGAGAAGACGATGTCGAACGCGCGCTTGAGCATCAGCGGGCCGAGGAAGCAGGAAGGTCGATCAGCTGCACGGTGGCCTCTTGGATGAAGGCTCCGCCGGTGAAGGCGATTTCATATTCGAGGCGCGTGGCCCAGGCGGGCGTGACGGCGGCCAGCACGGTCTGGCGCGGCTGGCAGACCTGCGTGGTCTCGGCCGTGCGGCCCGGGCCGACGAAGCGGAGCGTGACCCGCGCCTGCGCGTCGCGGACGTCGAGGCGCTCGGCCCAGGTCCAGAGCTGCAGGCGGACGAGCTGGCCCTCGCGCAGCGGGACGGCGGCGACGACGGGGCCGACCTTGCCGGCGGGCGCGATCAGGCGCAGGCCGGCGGGGACGCGGTCGGTCTTGTTCTGGGACGAAGGCGCGAGGTCGAGCGGATCCTTGGCTTCGGGCGAGGCGAAGTCGTGGCGATGGGCGACGGGCGCGTCGGCCTGCTGCGCGACGCGATACGCGAGCCAGCCCTTCGGGGCGTCGGTCTTCGCCCAGGCTTCGAGCGGGGCAGGCTCGCCTTCGACGAGGTAGCGTTCGGACCACTGCGTGCGCGGATTCTCGGCCGGGAAGGCGCTCCAGCGGACCGGCGAACCGTAGGCGCCCCAGAGGCGGTTGAAGCCGGCTTCCTTGGCGGCGTAGGTCGACTCGGCGACGGAAAGGCGACGGAGGGCGGCGAGGCGTTCGCTCGCGGACGGCGTCAACGTGCGGGCCTGCACGGCCTCGCGATACGCGAGACAGAGCTCCCACGTTTCGGCGAACTGCTTCAGGCGCCAGGTCTGGCGACGCAGCGCCGGGGTCTGACGGGGCGCGAGCAGCAGCGCATCCTGCGCGGAACGGACCGAGGCGGTGATCGCCGCGACTTCGCCGGCGGAGAGCACGAGGGCGCCGCGCTGATCATGGAAGTGGCGGAGGAAGGCGTCCTTGCCGCCGACCTGCGCGTCGCGAGTCCAGGCCGCCTCGACCTGCGCGTAAGCCGCAAGCATGTCGCCGGCGGCGGGGCCGTAGGCGGCGTCGAACCACTTCGTCAGGAGCTCGCGGGTGTCGGCGTTCGTGTCCTCGAGCAGCTTCGCGGCCAGCCAGAGCTTGGGCGCGTCGAAGGCCCACAGCGGATAGGCCTCGGCATACCAGCCGGTGGCGCCGGCGTTGCGCGTGGCCCGGACGGAACGGATGAGCGCGGTGAAGCTCACGCGCGGCGCGGCGACGTCGGCGCCGTAGAGGTAATCATAGACGCCGAGGCGCTTCACGCCGGACTTCGCCCAGGCGGCGAGGTTGGTCCGGTCCTGCGCGGCGAACTCCGCGGAGCCGTAGCCGATGCGGTCCATGCAGACCCACGGGAAGATCTCGGGGCGCAGCTTGATGGAAGGGGCCTTGACGGTCTGCATGTAGGCGAGGGCGCCGATCGCGTGGCGCTTGCCTTCGTTATCGCCGCCCGGAGCCCAGATGGAATCGGCCACCTCGTTGAGGAAGCCGAAGACGTAGTCGGTGCGGACCGGCCGGTCGCGGAACCAGCCTTGGCTCGGCGCGCTGTCGTCGAACTTCAGCGAGTCGTTGATGCCCAGGGCGACGGAGAACGCCGCGGGATTCTGACGGAAGTATTCGCGGGCGTAACGGGCGGCGATCTCCGGCGAACGGGGATTGTCCAGGTGCGGGTTGGCGTCGGTCGAGAGGCCCTTCGGCTCGAGCGGCTTGCCGTCGACGAGCGGGAAGAGCATCGGCTCCTCCTTCCAGACCTTGCGGTCGAAGGCGCGGTAGAGGCCGTGGGAGAACTCCGGCGTGCGCCCGTAGCCGACGGAGAAGGCCCAGTCGGACGAGAGTTCGTTGAGGCCGCTCAGCTGGCGCCAGCGGAAGTCGGGATGGAATTCGTCGGGCAGCGGGAAGCCGACCTGGTAGCGGGCCGTCCATTCGGCGCCCTGTTCGCCGGGGAAGGCGAAGAAGATGCCGAGGTGCTGTTCGAGGAAGCGGCCGACGGCGATGCGGGTCGCGGCGGGGTTGTTGCCGACGAGATAGACGGAGCGGCCGACGACCGCGCGGCGCGCCGTGTCGCCTTCGGCCGCGGGCGCCTTGATGCCGGCGAACTTCGCGCCGACGGTCTGGCCGACGTAGATCGCGAGCTCGGGGCCGCGGACGCCCTTCGTCTCATGCCTGATCGCGGGACGGACGCCGGTCACGCGTTCGCACCAATCGGCGAGCGTGCGGGCGGCATGCCACTCGTCGACCTCGGGCTCGGCCGGGAGCACGATCGGCGCCCAGGCGCCGGCGTCGAACAATCCGTCCGCTCGCGCCATGGCGGAGAGGAGCATCAGGCAGGTCAGCGCGAGAAAGCGGGGCATGGCGGGATAGGGGTACGGATAGGGGTAGGGTTTGGGGCGTTGGTTGCAATAGAGGAGCAGGCCGGGCGCCGTCCGCCGCCGCCTTTCGGGTTGAAACAAGACCCTCCCGCGCGTCTGCTGTCCGCATGCGGATCGGTCTTACTGGAGGACGGGGTATCTTGGGCCGGATTGCCATCAAGCAACTGCTCGCGCGGGGTCATGAAGTGAGCTCCTACGCGGGCGACGTCTGCGACCTGGCCGCCTTGCAGGCCTGGGCCGGCGAAGCGCGCGCGGACGCCGTCCTGCACTTCGCCGCCGTCGTCCCGACCCAGACCGTCCAGGCCGACCCGGCCCGCGCCTTCCGCGTCAACGTCGGCGGCACGGCCAACCTCGTCTCGGCCCTCGCCGCCTGCGAACGGAAGCCCTGGCTCTTCTACGCGAGCAGCAGCCACGTCTATCGCCCGCAGCCCGAGCCCCTGCGCGAAGACGCGCCGGTCAGCCCGATCAATCCCTACGGCCTGTCCAAGCGCATGGGCGAACAGGTCGTCGAGACTTCCGCCGGTCCGGCGGGCCTGCCGTGGTGCGTCGGCCGCATCTTCAGTTTCTACCATCCTGAGCAGACGGGCTCGTTCCTCTACCCGACGCTCCAGCGGCGTTTCGCCGCCGAAGACCTCGCCCAGCCGTTCCCGTTGCACGGCGTGGACGACGTGCGCGACCTTTCCCTCGCCGACGACCTCGTCGCCGCCATCGCCGACCTCGCCGAACGCCGGGCCGCCGGCATCGTCAACATCGGCTCCGGCCGCGGCACGCGCATCGCCGACTTCGTCCAGTCGCTCGCGCCGCAGCCCCTGCGGATCGTCCCGGCTTCGGCCGGCACGCCGACCTCCTTGGTTGCCGACACCGCCCGCCTCCGCCAGATTCTCGGCCGATGACCGCCCCGCTCGTCACCATCGTCATTCCGACCTTCAACCGGTCGGCCATGCTCCGTCGCTGCATCGACTCGGTCCTCGCGCAGACGCAACGCTGCGAGGTCATCGTCGTCGACCACGGCAGCTCCGACGACACCCCGGCCGTCGCGGCCGCCTATGGCGACAAGATCCGTTACCTCCGCCGCGACGTCGACCATGGCGTGCACTTCTGCTGGCTCGACGGCGTGATCGCCGCCAAGGGCGAGTTCGTCCACCTCAACTTCGACGACGACTTCCTCGCCCCGACCTACGTCGAGAAGTGCATGGCCCTCATGGCGCCCGACGTCGGGATCGTCTTCTCGAAGGTCGCCCTCCGCGACGAGGAGACCGGCCGCATCGACTCCGAGCTCTTCGCCGAGTTCGGCGAGACCGGCGTCCGCTCCGCCAGCGCCTTCATGCATAAGCATGTGCGCGGCCTCATCTCCCCGGGCGCGACCATCCTCCGCCGCCGGGACATCCTCGACGCGCTCTTCGTCGGCAAGGTGCCCTTCGCCCGCCACGAATACCGCGGCGTCGGTCCCGACTGGCTGATGACCGCCCTGGCCACGCTGCGCTACCCGCGCATCGGCTTCGTCGCGGAACCGCTGGCGATCTTCTCGCATCATGCGGGCTCGATCACCGTCGCCGCCGGCGCCGACAAGGAGAAGAAGCGGGCGCTCCGCCGGGCCTACCAGGAATCCCGCCGCTTCTACGCGCTCCTCTGGCTGGCCCAGACCTTCCGACTCGACCTCCTCGCCGATGTCACCTTGGTTTGCATGAAGCTGAAGGCGAACCTCGCCTCCGGCCTCCGCCGCCTCTTTTCTCCCCGTAACCGCAAATCGCAATGACCCGACGCACCGTCAAGCTGGCCGACAACACGATCTCCGCCGAGGAGATGGCCTCCCTCGCCGATTGGCTGAAGGAAGGGCACCAGGTCACCAAGGGCCCCCTGACCCGCCAGTTCGAGGCCGAGTTCGCCGCCTACACCGGCACGAAGTACAGCATCATGGTGAACAGCGGTTCCTCCGCGAACCTGCTCATGGCCTACAGCCTCCTCGAGGCTGGCTACCTCCGGAACAAGAAGGTCATCGTCCCGGCGGTCTCGTGGATCACGACCCTCTCGCCGTTCGTGCAGATGGGCTTCGAGTGCTTCCTCTGCGACTCCGACGCCAAGGACCTCGGCGTCGACCTCAACCACCTCGAGCAGCTCCTCAAGAAGGAGCAGCCCGCGCTCCTCATCCTCGTCCACATCCTCGGCCACCCGAACCAGATGGACGCCATCCGCCGCCTCTGCGCCCAGCACGGCTGCCTGGTCATCGAGGACGCCTGCGAAGCCCTCGGCTCCGAATACAAGGGCATCAAGACCGGCGCGCTCTCCCTCGCGGGCTCGTTCTCCTTCTACTACGGCCACCACATCTCGACCATCGAGGGCGGCGCCATCACCACCAGCGACGACAAGCTCTACAGCGTGATGCTCTCCATCCGCTCGCACGGCTGGTCCCGCGACGTGCCGGAGACCGACCGCCAGGCCTGGAAGAAGGAGTTCGCGATCGATGACTTCCGCGAGTTCTACAGCTTCTACTACGCCGGCTACAACCTGCGTTCGACCGACCTCAACGCCTACCTCGGCCGCCTGCAGCTGCGGCGCCTGCCCGAGATCGCCAAGGTCCGCGCCCGCAACTTCGAGCTCTACCGCCAGGCCCTCCCGGAGTTCTGGTCCCAGTCCAGCGAAGGCGGCTTCGTCTCGAGCTTCTCCTTCGGCACCTTCGCCAAGAACCGCCTCGAGGTCTCGAAGCATCTCCTCGCCCAGGGCGTCGAGTGCCGTCCGCTCGTCTGCGGCTCGATGGGCCGCCAGCCGTTCTGGATCAAGAAGCACGGCGTCACGCACCTGCCGGTCGCCGACAAGGTGCACGACTTCGGCCTCTACCTGCCGAACCACGCGAACATCACGCCGGAAGACATCGCCTACGTGGCGAAGCACTTCCGCGAGGTGGCGCAGCCCTGCTGAAGGTCAGAAGCGCCAGCCGGCCTTCCAGAGGAGGCCGTCCAGCTTCGTGCCGACGCTCGAGAGGTGCCGGCCGAGGCCGGTGCCGAGCGCGTGGTCGCGTAGGCCGCGGTCGCGGTAGATCCGCGGGCGCTCGACCCACGGCGTGCCGAGGAAGCGTCGCCAGGCGGCGAGGTGCTCGCCTTCGTCGAACCAGCTCGGCGGGGTGTCGCCGTTGAACCAAGGCTCGCGGAGATACGACAGGTAGAGTTCGTCGTCCGCGTCGACCTTGAGGATGTGGTCGATGGCGGCGTCGAAGTCGGGGAAGGCGGAGACGTCGATGAAGCTGCGCGGGTTGAAGTCCAGGCCGACCAGCGGGTTGCCCCAGTAGATCGGCAGGCTGCCCGCGAGCATGGGCTCGACGAGCTTCTCGGTGGTGTAGCCGTCGGACGCGGAGTTCTCGAAGGCCAGGGTGAACTTGTAGTCGCGGACGAAGGTGAGCTTGTCGGCGATGGGCCGGCCGAGGTTGTTGAAGTGGCGGCCGCCGGAGTCGACCCGCTTCCGGCGGTTCAGCTTCCGGAAGAAGCGGTTGCGCTGCGGGCAGCGGGGGTTCGAGACGACGAAGTTGCAGAACTTGCCCTTCGCGCGGAGGGCGGCCGCGGCGTCGAAGCCGGCGCCCTTCGTCAGGCGGCGGGCGTCGTCGACGTAGAAGACATACTGCGGCAGGCGGTAGTGGCGCGGGTCGTCGGGCAGGTGGCTGAAGGTGATCGCGTGGTCGCACGCGTCGAAGTCGGGCAGGACGTTCTCGGACGTGTAGAAGACCTTGCGGCCGCGGAAGGCGCGGTGGGCTTCGCCGAAGGTCGAATAGACGAGCACCTCGGCCTCGGCCATGGGCACGACCCGGACGTCATATTCCTTGGCCAGGAGGCGGGTGAAGACGTTGTCCTGCGGGTCGAACGACGCCATGCGGTCCCGGTCGTTGCGGCTGAAGATGAAGTCGCTGAAGGCGATCCGGAGCGTGCGCATGGGTCAGTGGGAGGGGCGGCCGAGCGACTTGACCCACTGCTTCGTGTGGCGGGTGGTCTGCGAAAGCCAGCGCTTGAACTTGTCGAGCGGGGAGAGGGTGGAAGGCCAGCGGGGGCGGAAGCCCAGCGCGGCGAGTTCGGCGAGCGTGGCCGGGGTGAGGCCGTCGACGGTCCAGAACTGGCGGGAGCGGGGCGCCGGCATCGGCTCGGTGTCGGCGTCGACGAAGCGGTAGCGTTCCGGCTCATGCTGCTCCGCGAAGTAACCGAGCAGGTTGAACTCGCTGAAGAGCCGCTTGGGGACGCCGCGGGCATACGTCTCGAGCTCGGGGAAGCGGGCTTCGAGGGCGCGCAGCGTGGCCGTATGATAAAGACGGGCTCCATGGCTTCGCATGTATTCCCATTCGGGTTTCCGGCCGAAGAGGTTTTCGACGGCGGCCTGCCATTTGACGGCGGCTTCGCCGCGGCGCGCCATGGCTTCGTAGCGGACCTTGCCGATCACGGGCTTGCCGTCGTCGAGGAAGTCGCGGACGTCGGCCCCGGGGAGGAAGACGACGTCGGAGTCGACGAAGAGCACGTAGTCGCCGCGGACATGCCGGTGGGCCTGGAGCTTGGCGACCTGCTGGCCGACATAGTCTTCCCGGAAGCGGGGGCAGGAGACCTTGCGTTCGCCTTCGAGGTGGCGGAGGTGGCTTTCCTGGCCTTCGGGCACGCCGACGACGATCTCATCCCAGCCCTTGAGATTGCGGTGGATCGACTGCAGGCAGAAGTCCAGCCACGCGATGTCGCGCTTGTAGGTGCGGATATAGATCGAGACGCCGGCCATGGGCTCAGCTGCGCGGGCCGAACTTGCGTTGCGGCGGCTGCGTCGGCGGGACGGGTTCGATCTGGATGCCGGCGCAGGCCGGGTGGCGGCCGAAGGCGCCGTAGCTCTCGTTGTCGAAGCGCGTCGTCATGCCGCGGGCGGCCTCGGCCACGAGCACGCGGCCGTCGGGCTGGATGAAGCCGACCTGCACGATCGTCGGGCCGTCCACGCGGCGGGTATGCGCCACGATCTTCTCGAGGAAGTCGCCGGCGTCGGGGCCGGGCTTGAGGGCGAAGAGGATCTTCTTGATGAGGCTCGGCGCGCGGCGGAGCGTGCTGATGGCGTGCGCGCTGAGCGACCACTCGGCGCGGTCCTCGCGCCAGTTGAGGCGGGCGTCGACGATCACGTGCGAGCCGTCCATGAGCAGCGGCAGCTCGCCGTCCTTGAGCTGGGCCGCCGCGTCGTAGGCGTCGGAGAACATCATCACCGGGATCGTCACCGAGCGGGAGGCGACGGTGAAGAGGGCCCAGGGGCGGTTGTCCTTCTTGGAGATCTTCTTCTCGAGGCCGCCGACGATGCCGCAGAGGCGGACGGTGTGGCGCTGCTGCTTGTCGAGCTCGACGCGGTCCGGCGTGACGGTGAGGGTCGCGACGGCCTCGTCGAGTCCGTGGTAATCGGCGAGGGGGTGGCCGCTGAGGTAGAAGCCGAGCAGGGCCTTCTCGTTGTTCAGCATCTCCAGCTTCGGCATCTTGTCCGACTTGCGGAGGACGAGGTCGGTCGGGCGCGCGGCGCCGGCGTCCTCGGCCCCGAGCATGTCGAAGAGCGAACCCTGGCCGCTGGCGCGTTCCTTGCGCTCGCCCGCGAAGTGGCGGCGGACGGACTCGATCGAGTCCACCAGGTGGCGGCGGTCCTCGCCGGTGAAGTCGAAGCCCCCGGCGCGCACGAGGCAGTCGAGGGTGCGGGAGTTGAGGTCGAACTCGCCGAGGCGGCCGACGAAGTCGGCGAAGTCCTTGTACGGTCCGTTCTTCTCGCGCTCGGCGACGATGTTGCGGGCGGCCTGTTCGCCGACGCCCTTGATGGCGCCGAGGCCGAAGCGGATGGCGTTGTCCTTGATGACCGGCGTGAAGTCGGTGTCGGACTGGTTCACGTCAGGGCCGAGGGCCTTCATGCCGAGGGCCTCGACCTCCGCCATGAACTCGGCGAGCTTGTCGGCGTTGCCCTGTTCGGACGTGAGCACCGCGGCCATGAACTCGACCGGATAGTTGGCCTTCAGGTAGGCGGTGCGGTACGAGAGGATGGCGTAGGCGGCGGAGTGCGACTTGTTGAAGCCGTATTCGGCGAACTTCTCCAGCGTGGCGAAGATCTCCTCGGCCTTCTTCTTGTCGATGTTGTTGGTCGCCTTGGCGCCCTCGACGAAGATCGAGCGCTGCTGCTCCATCTCCTCGCGGATCTTCTTGCCCATCGCGCGGCGGAGCATGTCGGCGCCGCCGAGGGTGTAGCCGGCGACGACGCGGGCCGCTTCCATCACCTGTTCCTGGTAGACCAGGATGCCGTAGGTCTCCTTGGCCACCTTCTCCAGGAGCGGGTGCGCGTACTTGACGAAGCTGGGGTCGTCCTTGCCCTTGATGTAGTCCGGGATGAACTGCATCGGACCCGGACGGTAGAGCGCGATGAGCGCGACGATCTCGTCGATCTGGGTGATGTTGAACTTGCGGCAGAGCGACTGCATGCCGCCGGATTCGAGCTGGAATACGCCGATGGTCTTCGCCTCGTTGAGCAGGGCGAACGTCTTGGCGTCGTCGAAGCCGACCTTCTCGATGTCGAAGTCGGGCAGCTTGCGGTGCTTGCGGACGAGGTTCTGGGCGTCGTCGATGATCGTGAGCGTCTTGAGGCCCAGGAAGTCCATCTTCAGGAGGCCGAGCTTCTCGACCGGGTCCTTGGCGTACTGGGTCGTCAGGTCGCCTTCCTGCATCGTCACCGGGATGATGTCGGTGAGCGGGCGGTCGGCGATGATCATGCCGCACGCGTGCTTGCCGGAGTTGCGCACCATGCCCTCGATGACGCGGCCGGTCTCGATGATGCTGGCGGCCTGCGGGTTGACGCTGACCTCCTCGCGGAGTTCGTTGGACTTCTTGAGCGCGTCCTCGAGCGAGATGTTGATGTCGTCGGGGACGAGCTTGGCGAGGCGGTTGGTCTCGACGAACGGCAGGTCGCGGATGCGGGCGAGGTCGCGGACGACCATCTTGGCGCCGAACGTGCCGAAGGTGATGATGTTGGCGACGCGGTCCTCGCCGTACTTCTTGCGGACGTAGCCGACGACCTGGTCGCGGCGGCGCATGCAGAAGTCGATGTCGAAGTCGGGCGCGGACACGCGCTCGGGATTCAGGAAGCGCTCGAACAGGAGGCCGAAGCGGATCGGGTCGATGTCGGTGATCTTGAGGCAGTACGCCACGATCGAGCCGGCGCCCGAGCCGCGGCCCGGGCCGACGGGGATGTCCTGCTTGCGCGACCAGTCGATGAAGTCCCAGACGATGAGGAAGTAGTCGACGAAGCCCGTGCCGGCGATGACGCCCATCTCGTAGTCGACGCGGCGGCAGAGCTCGGCGGGGCTGGTCTTGCCCGGGCCGGGGATCTTCTCGTCCTGCCAGGCCTTCGGGTCGTCGTAGTCCACGCCGTAGCGTTCCTTGAGGCCGGCCTTCACCTGCTCGAGCAGGTAGGAGCCGTTGGCCCGCATGGCCTTGCGCTTCTCGGGGTCGATGACGAAGTCGCCCGGCTTGCCGGCGGCGACGAGCAGGCCGTTCTTGAGCTTCTCGTAGCCGTCGAGGATCGCGTCGATCTTCTCGGTGGCCTTGGGCTTCACGCCTTCGCTGAAGATGTAGACGGGGTAGTTGTTCTGGCCGACGGGCAGCTTGACGTCGCACATCTCGGCGATGGCGACGGTGTTCTTGATGGACTCGGGGACCTCGCCGAAGACGCGCAGCATCTCGGCCTCGCTCTTGAGGTAGAACTCCGTGGCGGAGTAGCGCATGCGGCGCTCGTCGGCCAGGCGGGCGCCGGTCTGGATGCAGAGCATCGCGTCGTGCGCGACGGAATCGCCGGCGTCGACGTAGTGCACGTCGTTGGTGGCGACGACGCGGAGCTGGAACTCGCCGGCGAGCTTGAGGAGGTCGGCGATGATGCGCTTCTGCTCCTCGAGGCCGTGGTCCATCAGCTCGATGACGAAGTTCTCGCGGCCGAAGATCTCGACGAACTTGCCGCACGCCTTGCGGGCGGCCTCGTAGTCGCCGCGGAGGAGGGCCTGCGGGATGACGCCCTGGAGGCAGCCGGAGAAGCCGATCAGGCCGTCGGCGTGCTTGGCGAGCTGCTCGAGGTCGGTGCGCGGCTTGTAGTGCAGGCCGCGCACGTGCGCGTCGGAGACGAGCTTGGTGAGGTTCTGGTAGCCTTTGAAGTTCCGGGCGAGCACGCCCATGTGGAAGTACTTGTGCTCGCGGCGGTCGGGCTTGTCGGTGAGCGCGTGGTCCCAGACGAGGTACAGCTCGCAGCCGAGGAGCGGCTTGAGCTTCACGTCCCCCTTGGAGCGCTGCTTGGCCTCGTTCCAGAAATCGAAGAGGCCGAAGAGGTTGCCGTGGTCGGTGATCGCCACCGCGCGCATGTTCATGTCGCACGCGCGCGCCATCAGGCGGTCGATGCGGCTGCAGCCGTCGAGCATGCTGTAGTCCGTATGCACGTGGAGGTGCACGAAGTCTCGGCTGATGGTTTCCGGGTCGGCCATGCGGGACGGCGATAATAGGGAGCCGTCGGAGGGCAGGGGAAGGCATTAATCCGCGAGGTTATCCGCGGACTTGCTCACACCGCCCCGGCCGGCCGTCGCCGGGCCTTACTTGACCTTCACGAAGGTGCGCTTGCCGGCCTGGATGACCAGCTCGCCGGTCGGCTGGGCGACCTTCTGGGCCGGATCGGAGACCTTGTCGTCGCCGAGCTTGACCGCGCCGCCCTCGATGAGGCGGCGGATCTCCTTCTTGGAGGGGAAGAGGTTCGTCGCGGCGAGGAGGTCGACGATGCCGACTTCGGCCGCGCCGCCGGAGACGGCCGCCCAGGCGAACTCAGGCATGTCCGTGCGGACGCCGCCCTTGGAGAAGACGTTCTCGAACTCGGCGCGTTCCTTGGCGCCGGCGCCCGCGCCGTGGAACTTGTCCGTCAGGCGCGTGGCGAGCTGCTTCTTGGCCTCCATCGGGTGGCCGGCCTTGAGGGCCGCGAGCTCCTCCGGCGTCGAGAGCAGGAGCAGGAGGTCGTAGTAGACCCACATGGTGGCGTCCGGGATCGACATGATGCGGCCGAACATGTCCTTCGCGCCGTGGTTGAAGGCGATGTAGTTGCCGAGCGACTTCGACATCTTCTTCTCGCCGTCGAGGCCGACGAGCAGGGGCATGCCGAGCACGGCCTGCGGGGCCATCTTGTCCTGCTCCTGCAGGTCGCGGCCGACGAGCATGTTGAAGAGCTGGTCGCTGCCGCCGATCTCGATGTCGGCCTTGAGCATGACGGAGTCGTAGCCCTGGAGGAGCGGGTAGAGGAACTCGACGATCGAGATGGGCGTGTTCGACGCGTGGCGCTTGGCGAAATCGTCGCGCGCGAGCATCTGCGCCACGGTCATGCGGCGGCTGAGCTGGAGGGCGTCGAGGAACGACATCTTGCCGAACCACTCGCTGTTGCGGCGGACTTCGGTCTTCTGGGGGTCGAGGATCCGGAAGGCCTGCTCGAGGTAGGTCTTGGCGTTCTCCTCGATCTCCTGCTCGGAGAGCACGGGGCGCGTCTCGGACTTGCCGGTGGGGTCGCCGATGCGGGTGGTGTAGTCGCCGATGATGAGGACGGCCTGGTGGCCGAGCTCCTGGAACTGGCGGAGCTTCTGGAAGACGACCATGTGGCCGAAGGTCAGGTCAGGGCGGGTCGGGTCGACGCCGAGCTTCACGCGCAGGGTCTTGCCGGCTTCGAGACGCTTCAGGATCTCCGCCTCACCGATGAACTTCTCGGTGCGGGATTTCATGACCTTCAACTGTTCCGCGGGGGACATGCCATCACTCTTCCCGGAGGGAAGGGGAGGGGGAAGGAAAAAACAGAGGCCCGGAGGCCCGGAGGCTCGGTGGACCAGAGGTGGCGCAAGGCCCAAGGGGAGACCGGAATGTATGCTGCGGTTATTTTGGGTAGGGTTGAGCGCCCTCGCTCAACCGCGGCTGACCAAGGGTGGTCAGCCCTACCCGAGACCTGAAAGCGCATGCCCACCTGCCAAACATCGGGTTCCCGGTTTCCCCTTGAGCGTCGCATCTCCCCCGCCACCCGCCACCTGAGGCCGCCACCCGAAATGTGCATCCCACTGGTTCTCCGAGCCTCTGAGCCTCCGTGCCTCTAGTGATTGCCCTTCGTCCCTTTCTCTCCTTACTCCCGGCCATGGATCTCGTCCGCGAACTGATCGATTACGTGAAGCACCCGAGCGTCTCCACCGACCCGGCCTTCAAGGCGGGCATGGACGGCGCCCGGGAGCATATCTGCGGGCTGCTCAAGCAGGCCGGTCTCGAGGTCGAGGTCATCCCTACGCCCCTCCATCCGATCGTCCTCGGCCGTCGCCGCGGCCCGAAGGAATGGCCCCATATCGTCCTTTACGGCCACTACGACGTGCAGCCGGCCGACCCGCTGAACCTCTGGACCTCCCCGGCTTTCGAGCCGGTCGTGCGTGACGGCAAGATCTGGGGCCGCGGCACCGCCGACAACAAGGGTCCGCACTTGGTGGCCGTCGCCGCCCTCGCCCGCCTGCTGAAGCGCTGCCCGAACCTGCCCCTCCGCATCACCTTCCTCATCGAGGGCGAAGAAGAGATCGGCTCCCCGAGTTTCCCGGAATTCCTCCATAATCATAAGGCGGAGCTCTCCGAAGCCGACTGCGTCATCCTTTCCGACACGGCCTCGCCGTCGTCCGACCAGATCGTCATCACGACGGCTCTGCGCGGCATCATCGGCCTCGAAGTCGGCCTGACCGGCCCGAAGTCCGACCTGCACTCCGGCCTCCATGGCGGCGCGGTCTACAATCCCATCCAGGCGCTCGCCGAGCTCTGCGCCTCGCTCCACGACGCCGACAACGCGGTGACCGTCGAAGGCTTCTATGACGGCGTCGAACAGCCGACCCGCTGGGAACGCGAAGAGCTCCGCAAGCTGCCGCTGAGCGAAGACGGTTATCGCCGCGCCCTGGGCGTCGACGAACTGCACCCCGCTCCGGGCCTCGACGGCCTCGAAGCCGTGCGTTTCGCGCCGACGCTCGAGTTCAACGGCATCGGCGGCGGCTACCAGGGCAAGGGCTCGAAGACCGTCATCCCGTCGAAGGTCTTCGCCAAGATCACCTGCCGTCTCGTCCCGGGCCAGGATCCGGCCGACGTGCATCGCAAGGTCGCCGCGGCCATCCATGCCCGCGCCCCGAAAGGTGTGCGCGTCGATATCATCGAGATGCAAGGCAACGCGGCCTACTTCGTCTGCCCGCCGGATCGTCCGAACACTCCGGCCGGCCAGAATCCCGTCCTCGCCAAGGCGTTCCGCGAAGCCGACAAGGCCATCGGCGAAGCCTTCGGCAAGCGTCCCCTCTACCTCCGCGAAGGTGGCAGCGTGCCCATCATCGGCGATATCCGTCGCGAGACCGGCCTCGATTCGGTGATGATCGGCCTCTTCACGCCGGAGTCGCACCTGCACGCCCCGAACGAGAACTTCGAGCTGGTCATGGCCGAGCGCGCCGTGAACGCCTACGAGAAGCTCCTCGAGCGCCTCGCCGGCACCGACCGCGGACCGCGCTAAGCCGTCGATGCGGGTCAGCGTCCTCTTCTGCTGCTACAACCAGCAGGCCTTCGTGCGCGAAGCCCTGCAGGCCGCGCTGACGCAGGACTACCCCGGATACGAGCTCGTCGTCGCGGACGACGGCTCGAGCGACGGCACCCGCCAGGTCGTCGACGAGGTGCTCCGTATGGCGCCGGCCCACGTGCGCGTGGTGCGCGCCGACAGCCCCGTCAACCGGGGGCTCGTCGCCAGTTTCAACCAGGCCGTCGCGGCTTCTTCGGGCGAGATCCTCGTGCCCATGGCCGGCGATGACATCTCGGAACGCGACCGCCTCGGCGCCTTGGTCCAGGTGTTCCGCGGCCGCCCGACGGTCCACCTCGTCTGTAGCAACGTCCGCAAGATCGACGCCGCCGGCCGCGAGCTGGCGGACGCCTATTTCCTGCCCGACGAAGGACGCGAATACGCCTATCCCGCCGCGGGCCGGATCCGTTCGCTCTACGCCAACCTGCCGATGGTCGGCGCGACGGCGGCCTATCGCCGGACGCTCTTCGACGTCTTCGGGCCGCTCGGTCCGGAGGCGCCCAGCGAAGATAACTGCCTGACGGTGCGCGCGCTCTTGCTCGGCCCCGCGGTCTACCTGGCCGACCGTCTGGTGCGCTGGCGTCGCCATGGCGCGAACCTCTCCACGCATGAGTTCGGGCGCGCCGAGGATGCCCGCGACCGCGAACGCCACCTCAACGAGTATTGGCGCCAAGTCCGCACGATGCGGCAGGTCCAGGCGGACCTGCGCGCCCCGGCCCTCACCGGCCGCGCCGCCCCGGAACTTCTCGCCCGCGTCGGCGCCGGCGCCCGCCAACATGGCGCGCGGCAGTCGCTTCGTCATGCCTCGCTGGCGCCGTCGACCTGGTCGGACTGGGCGTCGTCGGTGGGCCGCCTCCCTTGGCGCGATCGGCTGACGATGACGCCGCTGATGTTCCTGCGCCGGGCCTTGCCGCCTTTCCGCTGGCTCCACTGGAAGATGCTTTCGGATAAGCTCAATCGCGCCGCCTGATGTCGTCCGCTCCTGCCTTGCCCTCGGTCAGCGTGATCCTGCTGACTTATAACCAGGAGGCCTTCGTGGCCGAAGCGGTGCGCTCGTGGCTCCGGCAGGACTTGGCGGACTTCGAGCTCATCCTGTCCGATGACGCCTCGACGGACCGGACGCGCGAGGTCATCGACGCCGAGCTGGCCCGGCACCCGGGCACCTCGGTCCGCGTCGTGCGCTGCCATCGCCCGCGCAACGGCGGCGTCCTGGCCAACATCAACGCCGCGATGGCGGCCTGCTCCGGGGACATCATCATCGCCGCCGCCGGCGACGACGTCTCGGAGCCTTCCCGCGTCCGGCTGGCCGCCGAGATTTTCGCCGCCGACCCGACCGTCCAGGCCGTCGTCACCAACTGCCAGAAGATCGACGCCGAGGGGCGGCCGATCGGCGCGCCGTCGCTTCGTCATCGGACCGGGCGCTACGCCTACGACCTGGAGCCCCGCGATATCTACGCGCGTTCGCCGGTCTGCGGCGCTTCGGCGGCCTACCGCGCGGCGCTGTTCCGGGATTTCGGACCCATGCAGCCGGGCTCCCACGGCGAAGACAACTGCTTCTGGGTGCGCGCCCTCCTGCGTGGCGCGGTCTATTATGATCGCCGCCCGCTGGTCCTCTGGCGGCAGCATGGCGCCAATCTTTCGAACTACTCCGAAGGCGGCTTTGCTTCCCCGGAAAACCGCCAACGCCACCTGCGCTGGATGCGGGCGCACGAACTGATGGCTCCCCAGTGGGAGCGGGACGTGGCCTTGGCGGTCGAGCGGGGGTGGGTGAGC
The DNA here is from genome assembly GCA_024638885.1 of Coraliomargarita sp. Lineage (GTDB taxonomy): Bacteria > Verrucomicrobiota > Verrucomicrobiia > Opitutales > UBA953 > UBA953. The sequence goes on from JAHEJL010000001.1 coordinate 527,941, forward strand.
CCGGAGCGCGGCGCCCTGGTCGTCGACCTCGCGCGGCGGGAGTGCGCCCGCTGGAAGCTGGACCGCTGCTCGTTGGAGCCGGCCCCTTGGGCCGAATGGAAGGAGGCCGCCCGCGCGTTGCTCCGTCCGGGACAGTGGAGCTTCGTCTGCCGTGGCTTCCGCAAGTGGGTCAGCCGCGGTCGGCGCGAGCACGAGTGGCGGTGGTGGGCCAAGGTGCGGCAGCAATCGTGAGCTTGGGGCCGGCTTAAACGCCTGTTTCCCTCGGTTTTCGAGGGTTGCGGGGTAGGTTTACCCTTCCGCTTTCCCGGAGAACTCTTCAATCTCCGGGCATTCACCATGGCCGTCTTCCGCAAACGTACGCACACCCCGACTCCTAAGAAGAAGGATATCCCGGCGGGTCTCTGGACCAAGTGCCCCCAGTCGGGCGAGATGGTCTACACCAAGGACCTCGAGGCCAACTGGAACGTCTTCCCGATCAGCGGCTACCATGACCGCCTGTCCACCAAGCGCCGCATCGCCCTCCTGATCGACGAAGGCACCTGGAAGGAGACCGACCAGAAGCTCGCCTCCAAGGACCCCCTCAAGTTCACGGCCGGCGGTTCCTACCCCGAGCGCCTCGCCCAGCACCAGAAGAAGTCCGGCCTCCGCGACTCCGTCGTCTGCGGCCACGGCCTGATGGACGGCCTCCCGGTCTCCCTCGCGATCATGGACTTCTCGTTCATGGGCGCCTCGATGGGTTCCGTCGCCGGCGAGAAGGTCACCCGCGCCATCGAGCGCGCGATCAAGCTGAAGTGCCCGTGCGTCGTCGTCTGCGCCTCCGGTGGCGCCCGCATGCAGGAAGGCATCCTCTCCCTGATGCAGATGGCCAAGACCAGCGCCGCCCTCGCGAAGCTCCGCGCCGCCGGCCTGCCCTACATCGCCGTCCTCACCAATCCCACGATGGCCGGCGTCATGGCCAGCTACGCGACCCTCGGTGACGTCATCGTCGCCGAACCCGGCGCGCTCATCGGCTTCGCCGGCGCCCGCGTGATCAAGGAGACGACCAACCAGGACCTCCCCGACGGCTTCCAGACCTCGGAGTTCCTCCTGAAGCGCGGCCTCATCGACATGATCATCCACCGCAAGGAGATGAAGTCGAAGCTCGCCAGCCTCCTCCGCGCCCTCGCCCACCGCAAGGTGAAGGCCAAGGCCGTGAAGAGCCGCGCCTGAGCGCGAGTTCGCGGAGATGACTCCTCAAGAGACGCTCCGCTGGCTGACGGGACTACGTAACCTGGGTTCGCGCCTCGGCGTGGACCGCATGCGTCTGCTCTCCGCGCGGATCGGCAACCCCGAGCGCGCGCAGCCGTGCTTTCATGTCGCCGGCACCAATGGCAAGGGCTCGACCTCCGCGATGATCGAAGCGATCCAGCGCGCGCACGGCCGTCGCACGGGCCTCTACACGAGCCCGCACCTGGTGCAGATCGGCGAACGCATCCAGGTCGACCGCGCGCTTTTGCCCGACGCCGCGGTCGTCGCCCTCGCCGAACGTCTGCGTCCGCATTACGAAGCGATCCGCGCCGCCGACGCGGAGAACGCCCCGACGTTCTTCGAGCTGATCACCGCGGCGGCGCTGCTGGAGTTCGCCGAACGGCAGGTCGACGTGGCCGTCCTCGAGACGGGCCTCGGCGGCCGCCTCGACGCCACGAACGTCTGCGCGCCGGAAGTCTGCGTGATCACCTCCATCGGACTCGACCACCAGGAATACCTCGGCCCGACGCTCGCCGCCATCGCCGGCGAGAAGGCCGGCATCCTGAAGCCCGGCGTCCCGTGCGTCGTCGGCGACGTCCCGCCCGAAGCCGAAGCGGTCATCGTCGCCCGCGCCCGCGAAGTCGGCGCGCCGCTCCATTTCGTCCGCGACCGCTTCGCCGCCGGCCTGCCCGAGACGAACCTCGCCGGCGCGCACCAACGTCGCAATGCCGGCGCAGCCTTGCTCGCCTGCGAGCTCGCGACGCGCCTGCCGGTCGACGACGCCAAGGCGCGCGCGGCGCTGCGCTCCGTCGAATGGGCCGGCCGCTGGCAGGAGTTCCGCCTCGCCGACGGCCGCCGCCTCATCGTCGACGGTTCGCATAACGAAGAAGGTATCCGCGCCGTCGCCCCGCTGCTCGCCGCGCTGCCGGCGCCGACCGTCATCGTCGGCGCCCTGGGCGTCGACCGCGCCCGCCCGCTCGTCGCCGCCGCGGCGAAGTCCGCCGGCAAGCTCGTGCTGGTCCGCCCCGACAACGAGCGCGCGTGCTCCGTCGAGGAGCTGGCCGCCTTGGTCCCCGCCGACTTCCGCGGCGAAGTCCGCGCCGCGTCCGTCGCGGAACTCTTCCCGTCGCCGGCCACCTGCGTCGCGGCGGGCGAGGCGATCGTCGTGCTCGGCTCCCTCTATCTCGTCGGCGAAGTCCTCGCGCGCCTGCGCGGCCACGGACTGCCCGACGCCTGGCAGGATCGCCTGCCTTCCGCCCGATGACCGACTATTCCTTCGTCCCGCCCAGCAGCACCACGCCCAAGGTCGACCCGGCCGAGCTGCCGAAGTGGTTGATCGAGGAGGACGACGACTACATGGTCTTCGACAAGCCGGGCTGGCTCGTCTGCCACCCGTCGAAGGACGGCCCGTGGTCGTCGCTCGTCGGCGCGGTGAAGGAATGGAAGCAGATGGACGTCTCGCACCTCGTGAGCCGCCTCGACCGCGAGACCAGCGGCGTGATCCTCATCGCCAAGCATTACGACGCCGCGTCGGCCGCGCAGACCGCGATGGAGCGCCGCATGGTGCTCAAGACCTACTACGCCTTGCTCAAGGGCGAGCTCAAGGAGCCCGTCATGGTCGACCAGCCGCTCGGACCTGACGAGACCAGCCAGGTCGTCGTGAAGACCGCCGTGCGTGCAGGGCCCGGCACGTTGCCCGCCGCGACGTTCTTCGAGCCGGTGCTCGTGCGGAACGGCTACACCCTCGCGCGCGTGCAGCCGCACACCGGCCGCAAGCATCAGATCCGCGCCCACGCCTTCTGGCTCGGGCTGCCCGTGATCGGCGACAAGCTCTACGGCGGCGACGACTCGCTCTACATGGAATTCGTCGCGCATGGCTGGACCAAGCGCCTCGGCGCCGCGCTCGAGATGGGCCGCCAGGCGTTGCACGCCGCCAAGCTCGAGTTCCGTTTCCCGCCGCGCATCACCCGGACCTTCACCGCGCCCCTTGCGCCGGATATGCGGGAGTTCGTCGTGAAGAAGATGGGATATGGCGAGGCGGAGTTGGATGCGGCGCTGAAGAACTAGAGGCTCGGAGGCCCAGAGGCTCGGTGGACCTGAGAGGCCGTTGGCCGCCGGATACATGAGGTAGGGATGCGATTGCCATCGCATCCGTTCGAGGCCGAAGTCACGGAGTCGTCGGCTCTTAGCCAGGCCGAATGGATATCGGTGTCGCTTGGCGAACGGACGTGATGGCAATCACGTCCCTACCCATTGCAGGTGGCGGGACCAACATACAACCCCAAGGGAAACCGGAGACCGGATGATTGGCTGGGGGCATTGATGTTGCCCGAAGCAATTCTCCCGGTTTCCGGTCTCTCATTGAGTCTTTCGGGTTCTGGTCAACAGAGCCTCTGGGCCTCCGAGCCTCCACTCTTACTTACCCGTGGCACAACGCCGCGGCATCCACTCCCTCGGCCCCGGCTTTGCGTAGCGCGACGGCGCACGCGTGCAGGGTCGCGCCGGTGGTGAGGACGTCGTCGATGACGACATAACGCGTCAACGGGTCGACCGACGCTCCGTCGGCGAGGACGAAGGCGCCGGCGACGTTCTGCCGGCGTTCCTGTCGGCCCAGCCGGGTCTGCGAGACCGTCTCGTGCTGCTTGCGCAGGAGGAGTTCCGCCCGGCATCCGGCGACATGTGCCGCGAGGAAGGACGCGATCCGCTCCGCCTGGTTATAGCCGCGCTCGAATTTCCGGGCGCGGTGGAGCGGGACCGGGACGAGGACCGAGCCCGCGAGGTGCCGGCGGAAGACGTCGTCGGCCAAGGCCGCATGGGCGAGGTCGTCCGCCAGGAACGGACACCGTTCGTATTTGATCCGGTGGATGATCCGTCGGGCGGGGCCGCGCGCGCGGAAGGCGCAGACCGCCCGGGCGAAGGCGGGCCGGAGGTCCAGGCAATGCGGGCAGGCCCGGTCGCCTTCGAGGAGGCCTTCGAAGGGGTGACCGCAGGTCAGGCACCGCGGGTCGTGGATCCGGGCGAGCCGGTCGGCCCCGGCCGGCGAAAGGTGCAGCCGGGCTTCGTCGTCCATCGGTTCCTGCGTGACGGCGCAGTCCCGGGGGAAGACGAGGTCGTAGAAGCCGCGGTCGAGCTCAGCCAGCCACCCCATCGCGTTCGGCCTGCAGCCAGCGGCGTTTGCGGGCGAGACCCCAGGCGAAGCCGCCGGCGCCGGTGGCGCTGACGATGCGGTGGCAGGGGATGAGGACCGCCAAGGGGTTGGCCCCCAGCGCGGTGCCGACGGCCTGGGCCGAACGGCAGCCGACGGACTTGGCCAGCGCGCCGTAGGTGGCGGTCTGCCCGGGGCGGATCCGCTGGCAGGCTTGCCAGACCTTGAGCTGGAACCGGGTGCCGTGGGCGCGGATGGCGCGGACCTTCGGCAGGGGGCCGGCGGTCACGACGCAGCCCCAGGACTTCAGCCGACGGCGGAACTCCGCCGACCGGGTCGGCTGGCGGAGGATCAGGTCGCCGGTCTCCGTGACCGCGACCGCGAAACCGTCGAGGGCGCCGACGCGCACCCGGCATCCGGCGAGGGTGGCGGGCATGACACGGACGGACGGCATGTCGGCAGATTGCGTTTGCCCGTCCTGAGGTTCAATCCAAGGTTCACCTCAGACTATGGCTTTCGATTTCGACAGCTGTCCGGAACGCGCCGGGACCGACAGCACCAAGTGGCACAAGTATTCTGACAAGGACGTCATCCCTTGCTGGATCGCCGACATGGACTTCAAGGCGCCGCCCGCCGTCATCGAAGCCGTCCAGGCCCGCGCCGCGCACGGCGTGTACGGCTACCCCGCGCAGCGCGACGCCGTCTTCGCTTCCATCGTCAACCATGTGCGTCGCCGCCATGGCTGGGAGATCAAGCCCGAGTGGATCACGTTCATGTGCTCGCTCGTGCCCGGCATCCACGCCGCCATCCGCTGCGCCAGCAAGCCCGGCGAATCCGTCGTCACGACCGTCCCCGTCTACCCGCCGTTCATGACCGCGCCGGTCCTGTCCGAGCGCAACCCGCTGAAGCTCGAGATGGTGTTCGAAGGCGGCCGCTGGACGTTCGACTGGGCCAAGCTCGAGGCCGCCTGCGCGCAGCCGCACGCCAAGGTGCTCCTGCTCTGCAATCCTTACAACCCGCTCGCCCGCGTGTTCGACCGCGGCGAACTCGACCGCCTCGCCGCCCTCGTGCGCAAGCATGAGCTCACCGTCTGCTCCGACGAGATCCACTGCGACCTCGTCCTCGACCCGGCCGCGAAGCACACCGTCTTCGCCGCGATGGGCGAAGACCTTGCCGCGCGCACCGTCACGCTGATGGCCGCGAGCAAGACCTTCAACGTCGCCGGCCTCACCTGCGGCTTCGCGATCATCCCCGACGCCAACCTGCGCACGCGCTTCCGTCGCGTCCTCCAGGGCCTCTCGCTCGACCAGAACGTCTTCGGCCTCGCCGCGACGCAGGCCGCGTTCGACCACGGCGAACCCTGGCGCCTCGAGTGCGTCGAGTATCTCCGCGGCAACCTCGACCTCATCGAGCAGGAGCTCAAGTCCATGCCCGGCGTCGTGCTCCGCCAGCGCCCGCAGGCCAGCTTCCTCGTCTGGTTCGACATCACCGCCCTCGGCTTCGAGGACGCGCATGCCGAGTTCGAGAAGGGCGGCATCGGTTTCAGCAACGGCGCCGACTTCGGCGGCCCCGGCCATGTCCGTCTCAATTTCGGTTGTCCCCGCGAACGCCTGCGCGAGATCCTGCGCCGCATGAAGAAGGTCGTGGAGCGGGCGCCGGGAAGAGCCAAATAAATAGAGGCCCGGAGGCCCGGAGGCTCGGTGGGCCAGAGGGCGATGAACTCAAAGGGAGGCCGGGAACCGGGAAGTTTGCTGCGGTATGAATAGCCCCAGCTAATCATCCGGTCTCCGGTCTCCCTTTGGGTTTAACGCTACGCCCGGCGCCCGCCACCTGGGGCTGCCACCTGCCACCAGAAGCAGGAATCGGCTTTTTCCGCCCTTTTTCCGCCTTTCTTTCTTTTTGACGAACCGCCGCGGAGTCCCATCGTCAGACGACTCAGGACAGTCCGATGGTGTAATGGTAGCACAGGAGATTCTGATTCTCCTTGTCTAGGTTCAAATCCTAGTCGGACTATTTCCTGAAAGCAGAAAGCCCTCTCACGAGGGCTTTTTCATGCCTATCCGGGACGCCTCTTATTTCTTGAGAAAGGGTCTTAGGCGGTTCCCGAACTTCCCGGTGAAGTTGTCCGTCTGTACTTCTATCCTTTTGAGCCACTTGTTCACCGTCTTCGGTTCCAGTGTCTTGTCGAAGAGCAGGGTGTAGCGGAGTACGATGTCTCCGTCGTCGTCGACGAAGCAGGTCATGTAGTTGTAGTTGGAGTTGGCATTGCCGATAATCATCTGGAGATCTTCCGAGATACAGTTCGACTTCCCGGCGCCGGGGAAGGCTATTGAGGCTACGATGAGATCCCCGGTGTCCCGGGTTGCCTGCGGGTAGATCATGATGTTGTAGCCGCCGGATCTGACCGTGAAGCCTTCGTCATACTTGGACTTTACGTCCAGGCCCATGCCTGAGAAGAACCGATAGGTGCGCAGGTTGGAAGCCGCGTCATCCTTGGAGCCGTTCAGGTCAAGGGTTTCCGCAGCAAGCGAGTTTAACATCGAGATCGCGAACAGGCAGACGACGATTTTTTTCATGGTGGAGGTTACACTTTCGCGGCCACGCGGGCCTTCATCAAGAATTATATTGCTTCCCCTGTGTCGCCGACCGGTTGCAAGACCTCAGCGGGAGTCAGACATGGCGTCGCCGCGTCTCTACCTCGAAAGCAGAAAGCCCTCTCACGAGGGCTTTTTCATGCCTAGCCGGGACGCCTCAGCGGGCGTTCCAGAAGATCATGAGGTTCTTGGTCTGGCGGCCGGCGACGATGAGGTCGGGCTTGCCGTCGTCGTCGAGGTCGGCGGCCTTGAAGTCTTCGACGGCGATCTCCTTGGTCGAGACCACGCTCGTGCGCCAGGCCTTGCCGGCGTCGTCGAGCGGGGTGAGCAGGCGGATGCCGGGGTCGGCGCCGCGCCAGCCGACCATGACCTGGTCGGAGCCGGTGCCGAGGAAGTCGGCGCAGGCGACCGCATGCCCTTCCTTGAAGCCGTCGAGCACCTGCTGGCGCTGCCAGGCGCCGGAAGCGTCGAGGGTGTAGATCGCCGACTTCGTGCCGTGGAAAGGTTCGACCGTGGCGATGAAGGTTCCGGAGGGCAGCTTGCCGGCGCGGAGTTCGCCGACGGGTTCCTTGGTCAGCTGCGTCTGGCCCCACTTACCGTCGGCATAGGAGTTGAACCAGATGCCTTCCTTCGAGCCGGTCAGGATCTGCTGGGCGAGGTGGCGCTGCCAGCGGACCGGCTCGAGATTGTGCGTGATGTGGCTGACGTCGTTGACGACCTCGGTCGGCCACTCGTCCTTCGGGTTGGCCGGCTTGCGGTAGGCGAGGAGCTTCGCGCCCGCGCCGACGCCGCCCTTGTTGCCCACGCCGTGGAGGGGCTGGACGACGAGGTCCCAGCGGCCGGTGGAAACTTCGACCCACGCCATGCGGTGGACGGTCGGTTCGTGATGCAGCTTCACCGCCGCCCACTTCTGGGTGCGGTCGGCGGGAGGGATCAGGTAGAAGACCGCGCCGCTCTTCACGGTGTCGGACGGATTCCAGCCGGCGCCGATGGCGAGCTCGGCCTTGCCGTCGCCGTCGAGGTCGCGCGCGGCGACGCACACGTTGTCTTCCTTGGTGAGGTTCTCGGCGATGACGTGCTTCTTCCAGGTCGGGTTCTGGTACCACTGCACCGTGGTCTTGTCGGCCAGGATGATGTCGGGCTTGCCGTCGCCATCGACGTCGGCGATCGCGAGGCCGTAGCCGATCTCGATCTGGTCGATCTCTTGGGCGCGGAACTTCGGCTCCGGCGCGGCGGACGCGGCGGCGGCAAGAAGGAGGGCGAGGAGCGGGGTCGGCTTCATGCGGCCATTAAGCCGCGGGGCCGGACGCTGTCCATCCCGTCCACTGACGACTTGAAGGCGGGCGTGGCTCGCCCAAAATGACCTCATGCGTCTGATGGCCCTCCTCGCATCGGTCATTGCGGCGGCTTCCGCCGCCGAGCCGGCGGCGGATTATGTTCGCTCCGGCAATCTCGAGTTCGTGCTACGCACGCACCGGGCGCTCGTCGCCCAGAAGCCGTCGGGCAACGTGTTCTGGTCGCCCGCTTCCTTGCAGTGCGCCCTCGCCGTCCTTGGCGAAGGCAGTCGTGGCGGCTCCGCGGAAGAAGTTGCCGGCGTGCTGCGTCTGTCGCCCTTCCGCGGTGCGGATTCGCGGTTCGCCGCGTTGCATGCGTTGAACCGCGCCACCGCCCAGCACCTCGGCGCACCGGTGCCGACGGAACCGGCACCTGATCCGGATTTCCCCCAGCGGGTCTTCGCTTACCGGCAGGCCGGGCATCTCTGGGTTCAGCAAGGCTTCCCGATCAAGTCATCCTTCGTCGACACGCTGAAGGCATCTTATGGGCCGGAGGTGCTGCTTTCGGCCGACTTCCTGGCGAACGCCGAAGGCGAACGTCTGAAGGCCAACGCGATGATGGCGATAGAGACGGAGGGCCTCGTGCCGAAGGCGTTGCCGCAGGGTTTCTTCGACCACCGCACTCGGGTCGCCTTCGCGGACGTCGTGCATATGCGGGCGGACTGGGATCATCCCTTCAACGCCAGCTTCACGCGATCCGAAGTCTTCACGGCCGAAGGCGAAGGAAGGGTCGAGGTCGCCATGATGAATAATCACCGTCATGTGCGCTATGCGGCCTTCGAGTCCGATGGCAGGCTCTTCGCCACGCCGGAGATGGTGCCGTATGCTAATGACGATAACGACCCGCGGCATTACCCATCGGCGGGCGGTTATCAGGTCATCCGGCTGGGTTATTACGGTGGCCGTGCCTCCATGCTCTTCGTCCTGCCGGTCGGCGACGGCAAACTGAGCGCGTTCGAGGAAGCCCTCACCGCGCCGAAGATCGATGCCCTGCTGCGCACCGGCCAGACTTTCGACTGTCGCCTGCTGTTGCCCAGGTTCAAGGCTTCGGCCGACTGGAACCTCGTGCCCGCCTTGCAGAAACTCGGCTTGGAGTCCGTGTTCGACCGTGATCGGGCCGACCTCACCGGCGTGGCGTCACCGCCGCCCCCGTTATATGTTTCCGATTTCCTGCAGAAGGGTGAGCTCGAGGTGAACGAGCGAGGCACGATCGCTGCCGTCGTGACGGCATTCGGCATCGCGGCTGGCATGGGCATGGCCGACCGGACCAAGCCCCGTCCGTTCAAGCCGCGCTTCTTCGCCGACCATCCGTTCCTTTACCTGGTCGTCGATGACGTGACCGGCCAGGTCCTGTTCATGGGCCGGGTGCTCAGGCCGTGAGGCGCTCGAGGCACTCCGCGTAGAGCGCCTGCGTCTTCTGCACGACGTCGGCCGGCAGGGTCGGGCCCGGCGCGGTCTTGTTCCACGGCTGGGACTCGAGCCAATCGCGGACGAACTGCTTGTCGTAGGAAGGCTGGGCGCGGCCGGGCTGCCAGGTGGCGGCGGGCCAGTAGCGGGAAGAGTCGGGCGTCAGGACTTCGTCGATGAGCACGAGCGAGCCGTCGGGGGCGCTGCCGAACTCGAACTTCGTGTCGGCCAGGATGACGCCGGCCTTGGCGGCGCGTTCGGCGCCCATGCGGTAGAGCGCGATCGAGGTCTCCTGCACGGTGCGGAAGACCTTCTCGCCGAGGATCTCACCGCAGCGGGCGCGGGTGATCGCTTCGTCGTGGCCTTCGGCGGCCTTGGTGGAAGGGGTGAAGATCGGCTGCGGCAGCTTCGACCCGTCGAGCAGGCCGGCCGGGAGCGGGTGGTCGAGGATGCCGCCGGTCTTCTGGTATTCCTTGAAGCCCGAGCCGGCGAGGTAGCCGCGGACGACCGCTTCGACCGGGAGGGGCTTGAGCTTGCGCACGAGCATCGAGCGCGGGATCAGGTGCTCGTGGCCATGCAGGGCCTTGGCCAGCGCGTTGGCGTGGTCGGGCACGAGGTGCGTCGGGAAGACGAGGCGGGCCTGGTCGAACCACCAGAGGCTGATCTGGGTGAGGAGGATGCCTTTGCCGGGGACGCCGTTGGGCATCACGACGTCGAAGGCCGAGAGTCGGTCGGTCGCCACGATCAGGTAATGCGAGCCGAGGTCGAAGACTTCGCGGACCTTGCCCTTCGCCTTGAGCGGGTAGGGCAGGCCGGTGACGGTCATCAGCGCTTCGGTGGGCAAGGGCGGCGTCTTCATCCTGCCACGGAGATAGGGGACGGCGGGGCGGCAGGGCAAGGTGGTTCGTCGTTGAGGCTCCGGGTCCCGCGGGCATCCTGTGGTCGACCGATGGAACTCCGCGACGCCCATTGCCATTACCAGTTCGCCGAGGTGCCTTACGCCGCGGTCGAGCAGGCCCGGGCGGACGGCGTGGGCCAGGCGATGATCAACGGCAGCGCGCCGGCGGACTGGGAGGACGTGGCGGCCCTCGGCCGACGCGACCCGCGCAACCGCGTCTCGTTCGGCCTGCACCCGTGGGATGTCCCGACCGCGCCCGCGGGCTGGGCTGAGACGTTACGGAGCTATCTCCTCGCGCATCCGACGGCCGGCGTCGGCGAGATGGGCCTCGACCGTTGGGTGAAGGACTTCGACCCCGTCGCGCAGGAAGCCGCCTTCCGCACGCAGCTCGCGCTCGCCGTCGAACTCGACCGCGCGCTCACCATCCATTGCGTCAAGGCCATCGGGCCGCTGATGGACCTCGTCCGCGCCGCCGCGCTCCCGCGCCGCGGTTTCCTGCTGCACAGCTGGAACGGACCGGTCGAGCTCGTGCCGGAGCTCGCGAAGCTCGGGGCCTATTTCTCGTTCAGCGCGCACCACCTCATCCCGCGCAAGGCCGACCTGCGGGTCCAGTTCGCCGCCGCGATCCCGCGAGAGCGCATCCTTGTCGAGACCGACGCGCCCGCCCTCTGCCCCGCGCCGGAGTTCCGGGTGCGCGAGCTGGCGCCGGCCGCCGACGGGACCGAGCAGAACCACCCGGTGAATCTCGTGCGCATCAACGCCGAGCTCGCGCGGACCATGGGCGTCACGCCGGAGCGGTCCGCCGCGCTGACGGCCGAGAACTTCGCGCGCCTATTCGGGGCGTAGCAGCGAGAGGCGGAGCGCCTCGCCCGCGGCCGCGAGGCCGAACGCGCCGGCCACGTGGGACGCCGTACCGTAACCCCATTCGCAGTTCGGACGGAGGTCTTCGCCTTCGGGAATCTCGCCGCCGGGCAGGCCTTCGCAGTCTTCGGGCTGCGTGAACGGTTCGTCGGACCACACGCACGAGACGCCGAAGGGCGCCTTGCCGCGGGGGAAGTCGAAGTTCTGCCGCAGACGCTTGCGGACCAGCATCATCAGCGGGTCGTCGCGCGAGTCGCGCAGGTCGGTGACCTTGAGGCGCGTGCCGTCGAGGCGGCCGGCGCAGCCGCCGACCGTGACCACGGGGAGCTTGCGGTTCACCGCTTCGGCGATCAGCCCGCATTTCGGCGAGAGCGCGTCCATCGCGTCGACGACCACGCCGTCGAAATCCGCGAGCACCTCGTGCGGGTTGAAGCGGGAGAGGAAGCGCTGGTGGAGCGTCGTGCGGATCCGCGGGTGGATGGCGCGGGCGCGTTCGGCCATCGCTTCCGTCTTCGGCTTGCCGTCGTTGCCCGCGACCGCGTGCAGCTGGCGGTTCGTGTTCGACACGCAGACCGCGTCGCCGTCGACCATCGCGAGGTGGCCGACGCCGGAGCGCGCGAGCGCCTCGACGGTCCAGGAGCCGACGCCGCCGAGGCCGACGACGAGGAAGGACGAGCGGGCCAGGCGTTCCATGCCGGCGCGCCCGTAGAGGCGGCCGATGCCGGCGAAGCGTTGGAGGTGGTCCGCGTCCATGGTCACCATCAAGTCGGTAAGCGGCTTCCCTCCAAGGAACAAACGCTTTCCTCCGGGCTTGAAGGCGAGGTCCGCCCGGACATCCTCGGCGGGGATGTCGTCCGCCGAGTCTCCTTCGCCCGCCGCGATCCTGCGCGCCCCGGCCCAGCCCCTCTGGCTCGCCGTGGCCCAGCGCCTCGGCCTCGGCCTCGGCTTCGGCCTGCTCGTCGCCCTGGTCTTCGTCGTGCTCGACCATCGCAAAGCCAACTCGGTCGTCGACGTGTGCGTCGAGGCCCGCTCCGTGCTCCTGTATTACAAGGCCGAGAAGGACGTCTGGCCGAAGGATTTCGACCTCGCCGCGCCCGGCGAGCCGTTCGCCGGTTTCAAGCTCGGCGCCTTGGCCGCCGCCGTCGCCAAGTGCGAGGTACCCGGCAAGTGGACCTTCGCGGCGAAGTCCGCCGCGGGCTTCCCGGCGGTCGTCTTCACGCCCGCCGAACCCGGCCGCTCCTACGAGCGCGTGTTCACCGTGGCGGACGGCTGGTTCGACGACGGGCGCGCCGACGCCGGCGAGCTCCGCGTGGGCGAGACCGCCGCGTACCTCAGGCTGTCGGGCGAGTGATCGCCTCGGCGCGTTCGCGCAGGTCGGCCTCGAAGAGCGCGTCCACCAGCTGGTCGAGGTTGCCTTCGAGCACCTGCTCGATGCCGTGCACCGTCAGGTCGATGCGGTGGTCCGTGATGCGGTTCTGCGGGAAGTTGTAGGTGCGGATGCGCTCGGAGCGGTCGCCGGAGCCCACCTGCGTCTTGCGCGCGTCGGCGCGGGCCTCGCGTTCCTTGGCGCGGGTCATGTCGAGGAGGCGGGAGCGGAGCACGCGCAGGGCCTTCTGGCGGTTGCGCAGCTGGGAGCGTTCGTCGGCGCAGTAGACCATGAGCCCCGTCGGCTTATGGATGATCTGGACGGCCGATTCGGTCTTGTTGACGTGCTGGCCGCCGGCGCCGCTCGCGCGGGCGACGGACATGTCGAGGTCCTCGGGCTTGAGCACGACCTCGGCCTCCTCGGCTTCGGGGAGGACCGCGACCGTGGCGGCGGAGGTGTGGACGCGGCCGGAGGCCTCGGTGGCGGGCACGCGCTGGACGCGGTGGACGCCGGCCTCGTGGCGGAGGAGGGCGGTGGCGCCTTCGCCCTCGACGAGCAGGACCGCGTCGCGGACGCCGCCCAGGTCGGAGTGGGAGAGGGACATCAGCTCGTGCTTCCAGCCCTTCTTCTCGGCGAAGCGGGTGTAGGCGCGGAGCAGCTCGCCGGCGAAGAGGGAGGCCTCCTCGCCGCCGGTGCCGGCACGGATTTCTACAAGAGCATTACGAGAATCGTCGGGATTCGGGGGGATGATGGCCCGAATCAGCTGTTCGCGGGCCGTCTCGACGGCGGGTTCGAGGCGCAGGATCTCGTCGGCGGCCATCGCGCGGATCTCCGGATCGGCCTCGCCGGCGAGGGCGCGGGCCTCCGCGAGCTCCTTTTCCAGGCCCACCAGCACGTCGTCGGCCTTCACGGCCTTGGAGGTGAAGCGGAGCTCGGCGCCGAGGGCGGCGGCCCGGCGGTTGTCGGCGAAGGTGGCGGGGTCGGCCAGCAGCCCTTCGAGTTCGGCCAGGCGGCGGCGGAAGCCGGTCAGGTCGGGGCGGAGGGGGTTGGCGGACATCGGGAAAGGAGGTTAATCGGGCTTGGACAGGCGAGGCCCGTTCGTTATTCAATGGAGTGCGGCAGGCCCCTGCCGCAAGCCCGACCTTCATCCCTTTTCCGACCGATATGCAGCCCAAGGAACCCGCGCTCCGCGGCACCCACGTCCTCACCTGTGTGTGGGACTTCGACAAGACCCTCTGCCCGGGCTACATGCAGACCCCGCTCTTCAAGGCCTTCGGGATCGACGAGGAGCAGTTCTGGAAGGAGACGAACCAGCTGCCGGCCCTCTACGCCCGCAAGGGCATCCGCACGCCCAAGGACTCCGTCTACCTCAACCACCTGCTCAGCTACGTGAAGTCCGGCCTCATGAAGGGCCTGACCAACGCCCGCCTCCGCGAGCTGGGCGCCGAGATCGCGCTCTGCCCGGGCCTCCCGCAGTTCTTCCCCGCGCTCAAGGAGCACGTCCGCGAGCTCGGCCGGAAGCATAACGTCGAGGTCGTCCTCGAGCATTACGTCATCAGCACCGGCCTGGCCGAGATGATCCGCGGCACCTCCCTCGCCGCGCATTGCGACGGCATCTACGGCTGCGAGTTCCTCGAGCACCCGCTCCCGCCGCACTTCACCAAGCAGGACGAGCTCTCGCTGGACCTGCCGACCGAGATCACGCAGGTCGCCGCGATGGTCGACAACACCATCAAGACCCGCTTCCTCTTCGAGATCAACAAGGGCTCGAACAAGAACGCCGACATCGACGTCAACGCCGTCGTCCGCCCCGAGGACCGCCGCGTGCCGTTCGAGAACATGATCTACGTCGCCGACGGCCCCAGCGACGTCCCGGTCTTCTCCCTCCTCCGCAAGAACGGCGGCAAGGCCTTCGCGGTCTACGTGCCCGAGAGCGAGGCCGAGTTCGCCCAGAACGACGCGCTCCTCCAGGCCGGCCGCGTCCACGGCTACGGCCCGTGCGACTACTCCGCCGCCTCCTTCACGCCCAAGTGGATCCGCCACGCCCTCGCGGGCATGGTCGAACGCCTCGCGCAGGAACGCACCCGCGCCCTCGCGGCCCGCGTCACCCGCCCGCCCCGCCATCTGCACGCCGATCCCACGCCGCCCGGCGCCGCGGACGCCGCCTCGCAGGGAACCCTCTTCGGCGAATAATCATGCCCGCTCCCGCCCGCAAACGCTCCGCCACGCTCGCCACCCCGGCGAGCGAGAGCAAACCCATCCTCGCCCTCGTGCTCGCCCTCGTCGGCGCGTACATGCTCGTCGCCATGATCACGCACGCCGGCAACGACGTCAGCTGGCTGGCGCCCGACACCACCACCGCCAAGCCGACGGACAACTATTGCGGCATCCTCGGCGCCAGCATCGCCGTCGTGCTCTTCAGCCTCTTCGGGTACGCCGGCTTCCTCGTCCCGTTCTTCATCCTCGCGGCGGCCTGGTTCGCGCTCAACCAGCGCGCCCACACGCTCTGGCCGGTCAAGGTCACGCTGATGATCATGTGCATCGTGCTGTTCACGCCGATCCTGACGCTCTGGCTGGGCACGTCGACGGACGCCGCGGCGGCGTTCGACCCCAAGGGCCCTGGCGGCGTGCTCGGCAACATGCTTTATACGTCGGTCTTCCAGCCATACCTGGATTACGGCACCTGGATCCTCGTCTTCCCTTACGGCTTCTGCCTCCTCGGCGCGCTCGCCGACGACCCGAAGGCCACGCTCGCCTCCTGGATCGCCGAGATGCGCGACGGCATGGGCGCCTGGAACGCCGAACGTAAGGCCGCCGCCGCCAAGGCCGCGGAGGAGCAGCGCCGGCGCGACCTCGCCGCCGCCGAGCTCCGTCGCAAGCAGCAGGAAGTCGTGGGCGCCGCCATCGCGGTGCCGCAGCCGAAGGAGACCCCGAAGGCCGCGACGAAGTCCGTCCCCGTCGAGGTCGACATCCCGCACGAAGGTCCGGCCGAAGACGAAGACGTCGGCCCCGACCTCGTCGAGCCCGATAAGGTCACCATTTCCTCCGACGCCCCGAAGGTCGAGAAGGCCAAGCCCGAGAAGCCGAAGGCGGTCGTCGAAGAAGACGACGAAGAGGAGGAAGAGGAAGAAGCCGCGAAGCCTACGCGCAAGCAGCCCGAACCGCTCGGCCCCAACGCCGGCAAGGTGCTCGTCGTCCAGCCCGACAAGATCGAGAAGGCCCGCGCCAGCCAGGTCATCAAGAAGCGCGGCGACTACGTCTTCCCCGAGATCAAGATGCTCAACGAGCCGGCCGACGGCTCCAAGGCCGCGCCCGAGGACTTCCGTAAGCGCGCCGCCGACCTCATCGAGACCCTGAAGCAGTTCAAGGTCGACTGCGTGCCGGTCGACCCCGCCAACGGCGTCGACGTCGGCATCCAGCAGGGTCCGTCGATCACCCGCTACGAGATCAAGCCCGCCCCGGGCGTCCGCGTGGAGAAGATCTCCAACCTCTCGAACAACATCGCGATGAACCTCGAGGCCGAGGCCGTGCGCATCCTGGCGCCCGTCCCGGGCAAGGGCACCGTCGGCATCGAGATCCCGAACAAGAGCCGCAAGGACGTGCTCCTGCGCGAGATCATCGAATCCAAGGCCTGGGCCGAGGCCGCCATGGAGCTCCCCGTCGTGCTCGGCGTGGACAGCGTCACGAACAAGCCCGTCATCCAGGACCTCGCGAAGATGCCGCACGCGCTCATCGCCGGCGCCACCGGCCAGGGCAAGTCCGTCTGCATCAACGCGATCATCGTCTCGCTCCTCTACCGCTGCACGCCGCAGGACCTGCGCTTCATCATGGTCGACCCCAAGGTCGTCGAGCTGCAGATCTACAACAACCTCCCGCACCTGCTCATCCCGGTCGAGACCGACCCCAAGCGCGTGCCCGCCGCCCTCAAGTGGCTCATCGCGGAGATGTCGCAGCGCTACAAGATCTTCGCCAAGGTCGGCGTGAAGAACATCACCGGCTTCAACGCCAAGATCGCCAAGGAAGCCGGCGCGCCCAAGCAGGAGGAGCTCGCGCTCAGCCCCGAGGAGCAGGCCGCCGCGGCCGAAGCCGCGGAGACGGTCATCGACGACGGCATCCGCGTCCCGAACGAGAAGCTGCCCTACATCGTCTGCATCATCGACGAGATGGCGGACCTCATGATGGTCGCCGCGCAGGACATCGAGACCTCGGTCGCGCGCATCGCCCAGCTGGCCCGCGCCGCCGGCATCCACCTCGTGCTCGCCACGCAGCGCCCGTCGACCGACGTCATCACCGGCCTCATCAAGGCCAACCTCCCCACGCGCATCGGCTTCAAGGTCTCCTCGCAGATCGATTCGCGCACCATCCTCGACCGCGGCGGCGCCGAGACGCTCGTCGGCCGCGGCGACATGCTCTTCGTGCCTCCGGGCAGCGCCACGCTCAACCGCGTGCAGGGCGCCTTCGTCGGCGAGCAGGAAGTCGCGGCGATCGTCGAGTTCCTCGCCGAGAAGAACGGCAAGCCGGAGTTCGCCCAGGACGTCATCAAGGCGATCAAGGACGGCGCCGAGGGCGGCGAAGAGGGCGAAGAGGGCGAGGAAGGCGAAGACCCGCTCGTCGCCCAGAGCTGGGCCATCATCAAGGAGACGCGTCGCGCGTCGGTCTCGATGCTCCAGCGCCGCCTCAAGCTCGGCTACAACCGCGCGGCCCGCATCATGGACATCCTCCACGACAAGGGCTACGTCGGTCCCGAGAACGGCTCGAGCCCGCGCGAGATCCTCGTCGACTAGGCGGACGCCTCAGCGACGAAGAAGGCCGGACGTTCGTCCGGCCTTCTTTATGTCGGGCTCCTGGTCTCAGTTCGTGACAAGGTAGGGCGGCCATTGCCATGGCCGCCGTTCGCAGAATCGCGTACGCTAAGCCGGGCAGGGTCTCCGGCTATGAGATGTCCGTGCTCCCACGGACGTGATGGCAATCACGTCCCTACCTCAGGCGGAACCCTGTCCCGCTCACTTCGCCTTCTTCTTTTTCTCCTTCGGCGCGGGCTGCTTCTTCTCCGGGGCGGGGATGCTGGGCTCCGGGGTCGGCTTGGTCGGGTCGACGGTCGGGGCGGGCGCGTTCGGGTCGTAGAAAGGCTTCGGCTCCGGCGCGGCCGGGGCGGGCGTCGCTTCCTTGGCGGGTTCCGCGGCGACGGCGAGGCCGGCGGCGAAGAGGAGGGCGAGGAGGGGCGTCTTCATGGGGTTGAGGATGATACAGCGGAAGGGCGGGGAAGTTTCAAGCGTCGCGGCAGGGCATGAAAAAGCCCCGTCATCCGGGGCTTCGTCGGAGGCCTTCGGCCCTTACTGGGCCGGGGTTTCCTTGGCGGCCTTCTTGGCGGTCGGCTTGCCCGCCGGCTTCGGGGCCTCGGCTTCGGGTTTCTTCTCTTCGGCCTTCTGGTCGTCGGCTTCCTTCTTCGCCTTCTTCAGTTCTTTCGCGGCGGCGGCGCCGGCGACGACCGCGGTTTCGGCGAGCTTCGCCTTGGAGGGGGAGGCGGCCTTGTCCGTGCCGATGGCGGCGAGCTTGTCGGCTTCGGCCTGGGCGGCCTTGGCGGCTTCCATCGCGATCTGCGTGGCGGCGTCGACGGAGTCGCCGACGAGCGAGACCGGTTCGGCGAGCTTCGCGGCGGCTTCCTTCTTGGAGAGCTTCTTCTTGGGCTCGGCCTGCGGCTGGTCGAGGACGACGGTACCGGTGCTCGACGAAGGCGTCGTCGAAGGGGTCTTCGGCGTCGTACCCTTCGGGGGCGTGTTGGCGGCCGAGGCGAGCGCGGCGGCCGCGAGCAGGGCGAGGAGGCTGGTCTTCATGTCATGGATAATACACCACAGGGGCCCGGGAGTTTCAACCCCTGTCCGGCCGGAAGATGAAGAACACCGCCCCCAGGATGCAGAAAAAGGCCCACAAGTAGTCCCATTTCCACTTCTCCCCCAGGAAGAACATCATGAAGGGCACGAAGACGAGGAGCGTCACGCATTCCTGGGTCATCTTCAGCTGGGCGCCGGTCAGGCCGCCCGCGTAGCCCAGGCGGTTCGCCGGGACCATGATCAGGTATTCCGCCAGCGCGATGGCCCAGCTGACGAGGGCCGCGGCCCACCAGGGGCTCTGCTGCATCGTGCGCAGGTGGCCATACCAGGCGAAGGTCATGAAGAGATTCGAGGCCGCCAGCATGGCGACGGTGAGCAGGGTGGTGCGGAGAAGGGCGGGTTCCATGCGGGTCCGGCGATTATTCCGCCTATTCGCTTGCGGCCTCAAGTTTATCCCCAATGTAAGTGCCTTCGATGTCCACCATCGAAAACCTGTTCGGTAAGAACCGCGAGTGGTCCGAGGGCGTCCGTCGCCGCGACCCCTCTTTCTTCGAGACGTTGTCCCAGCAGCAGACGCCCCGTTACCTCTGGATCGGCTGTTCCGACAGCCGCGTCCCGGCCAACGAGATCGTCGGCCTGCTGCCGGGCGAGCTCTTCGTGCACCGCAACGTCGCCAACGTCGTCGTGCACACCGACCTCAACTGCCTTTCGGTCCTGCAGTATGCGGTGGACGTCCTGAAGGTGGAGCACGTCATCGTCTGCGGCCACTACGGCTGCGGGGGCGTGCAGGCCTCGCTCGAGCGCCGCAAGGTCGGCCTCGTCGACAACTGGCTGCGCCACGTGCGCGACGTGCACCACAAGCACGCCCTCACCGTCGAATCCGTCCTCGGGCCCGCGAAGCTCGACACCCTCTGCGAGCTCAACGTCATCGAGCAGGCGGCCAACGTCTGCCATACCACCGTCATGCAGGACGCCTGGGCCCGCGGCCAGAAGGTCGAGGTCCACGCCTGGATCTACGGCCTGCGCGACGGCCTCCTCAAGGACCTCGGCCTCAACGTCTCGTCGCTCGAGGCGCTCACGCCCGCCTACGGCAAGGTGCTCGCGCGCTACCGCCGCCTGGGAGGAACCGCTGGGTAGTAGGTCCGCTTGAGCGCGGCGGCCGGCGCGCCAGCGTCGCAGGATGATCTCCCAGGACCGTCCGCGCGAGCGGCTCGTGCGGCTCGGGCCGCGCGCCTTGCTCGACGCCGAGCTCATCGAGCTGCTGATCGGCGCCGGCACCAAGGGGGCGCCGGCGCCGACGGTGGCCGGCGCGCTCCTCGCCGAGTCCGGTTCGCTCGCGGCGCTGGCGACTTGGGACACGCATGACTTCGGCCGCGTCCATGGGCTCGGCCCGGCGAAGGCGGCCGAACTTGCCGCCGCCATGGAGCTCGCGCGGCGCATCCGCGAGCGCGCGCATGATCCGGGCGAGAAGCTCGACGCCCCCGCCAAGGTATGGGCGCGGCTGGAGCCGTTCGCCGCGGGCCTCGCGGTGGAGAAGTGCTGGGTGCTCTGCCTGAACCGGCGCAACCGCCTGCTCGCCTTGCATGAGGTCAGTTCCGGCACGGCCACGAGTTCCTTGCTCCATCCCCGGGAAGTCTTCCGCCAGGCCCTGAAGCATGCCGCCTCGGCGGCGATCGTGGCGCATAACCATCCGAGCGGCGACCCCACGCCGAGTCCCGCGGACCGGGCCGTGACCCGGCAGCTCGCCGACGCCGGGCGGGTCGTGGGCGTCGAGCTGCTGGACCACGTCGTCATCGGCCGCCCCGAGGCCGATCCGGCGGGGAAAGGCTGGTTCAGTTTCGGGGAGGCGGGCTTGATTTAGCGGAACTTCCCCGTGACTCTGTGGGTCATACCCCGCATGTCCCTTTCTCGGTCCATCAAGATCGCGGTCGCGCTCGTCGTCGTCGCCCTCCTCGCCTTCGCCGGCCGCCAGGGCCAGCGCTATTATAAGAAGAACCTCGCCGCTCCCCGTTCGGGCGAAGTCGTCTACCGCGAGGATTGCATGCGGTGCCACGGCGCGGTGGGGCAGGGCGTCGCCGGCAAGGCCGACGAGCCGCTCGTCGGCGAGAAGTCCGTCGCTTCCCTGGCCCGTTACATCGTCCGCGAGATGCCCGAGAACGACCCCGGCTCGCTCTCCCTCGCCGACGCCACCGCTTCCGCGGAATACATCCACAAGGCCTTCTACTCCGCCGAAGCCCGCGCCCGCAACCACCCGCCCCGCATCGAACTGGCGCACCTGACCGTCCGCCAGTACCGCGAGAGCATCGCCGACCTCCTGGCTTCGCTGCGCGGCGCGACCACGGCGACCGAGACCGGCGGCCTGGCCGGCGCGTACCGTGAGCGCCCCGAGCGCGACCCGAAGATGCCGGACCGCAACCGCCCGGAAGTGACCTTCAAACAGCAGGTCGACCCCGTCATCGATTTCGACTTCGGCGACAAGGCTCCGGAGAAGGGCACCTACGCCGCGCAGTTCGCGATCAACTGGTCCGGCTCCGTGCTCGTCCCGGACACCGGCGAGTATGAGTTCCGCGTCACCTCGCCCAACGGCGTCCGCCTGTACGTGAACCCGCCCGACGGCGGCAACGAGAAGAGCGCGCTCATCGACCTCTGGGTCAGCTCGGGCATGTCGCGTTCGGGCCAGGCGCCGATCTTCCTCCTCGGCGGCCGCAGCTATCCGGTGAAGATCGAGTTCTTCAAGTTCAAGGACAAGACCGCCGGCCTGAAGCTCGAGTGGCGTCCGCCCGGCGGCGCCTGGGCCGTCGTCCCGCGCACCAACCTCTCGCCGAAGTTCTCCTCGCACGTGCACGTCGTCTCCGTCCCGCTGCCCCCCGATGACGGCAGCATCGGCTACGAGCGCGGCGCCTCCGTCTCGCGCGAATGGACCGAAGCCGTCGCCAAGGGCGCGCTCCAGGTCTCCGCGATGATCGGCCCGAACCTCTTCGGTCTCGCCGGCACCAAGGCCGACGCCCCGGACCGCGCCGAGAAGCTCAAGGCCTTCTCGCTGCGTTTCGCCCAGCTCGCCTACCGCCGTCCGCTCACCGCCGAGCAGAAGGCCGACATCGAGCAAATCTACGCCGCCGGCGTCGCCCCGGAGGTCGCCGCCAAGCGCGCGTTCATCTTCACGCTCTCCAACCCGTACTTCCTGTATCCCGGCATCGGCGCGCAGGACGATTACGCCGTCGCCTCGCGCCTCGCGCTCTCCCTCTGGGACTCCGTGCCCGACGCCCCGCTGCTCCAGGCGGCCGCCGCCGGCCAGCTGAAGACCGAGGCGCAGGTGCGCAAGCAGGCCCAGCGCATGATGGCCAACCCGCGCGCCAAGGCCAAGCTGCGCGACTTCCTCCACCACTGGCTGCACGTCGAGGAAGGCGCCGAGATCGCCAAGGACCAGAAGGAATACCCCGGCTTCGACCAGGCCGTCGTCATGGACCTCCGCACCTCGCTCGACCTCTTCACCGAGAACGTCGTCTGGTCCGAGCGTTCCGACTACCGCGAACTCCTCCTCAGCGACACCATCCTGATGAACGACCGCCTCGCGAAGTTCTACGGCCAGAAGGTCGAGGCCGGCGCGGGCTTCCAGCCCGTGAAGATGGACGCCGACCAGCGCGGCGGCGTGCTCACGCACCCCTACGTGCTCGCCACGTTCTCCTACACCAAGTCCAGCTCCCCGATCCACCGCGGCGTCTTCGTCACGCGCAACATCCTGGGCCGCATGCTGAAGCCGCCGCCCATGGCCATCGCCTTCATGGACGACAAGTTCGACCCGTCGTTCACCATGCGCGAGAAGGTCACCGAGCTCACCGCCAAGCCCGCGTGCATGTCGTGCCACGTCACGATCAATCCGCTCGGCTTCAGCTTCGAGCGCTTCGACGCCGTCGGCCGCGTCCGCGCCACCGACAACAAGAAGCCCGTCGACGCCGTCTCCGACTACACCACCTCGGACGGCAACGTCATCAAGCTCACCGGCGCCCGCGACGTCGCCAAGCACGCCGCCGAGAGCGCGGCCGGCCAGCTCGGCTTCGTCCGCAACCTCTTCCAGTCGCTGGTGAAGCAGCCGCCCACGGCCTATTCGCCGGAACTCCTCGGCCAGCTGACCGACCGTTTCCGCGCGGACAACTTCCACATCCGCAACCTCGCCGTCGAGGTCGCCGTCGTCGCGGCGCTCCGCCCGACCGTCACCACCCCCGCCCCTTCCAATCGCTAAGACCATGTCGCTCCAACACCGCAGGGATTTCCTCCGCAGCCTCGGCCTCTCCGCCGCGGCGCTGCCGCTCCTCGGCGGGCTCGCCTCGCTCGGCGCCGCCGAACCGACCGGCGGCCGACGTCAGCGCGTCATCTTCGTCTTCTCGCCCAACGGCGTCGTGCCGCCGGCCTTCTGGCCCGACGAGGAAGGCGCGAACTTCAAGCTGAAGGCGATCATGAGGCCGTTCGAGCCCTTCAAGGACCGGATGCTCACGCTCAAGGGCGTGAACAACCGCGTCCGCGGCGACGGCGACTCGCACATGCGCGGCATGAGCTGCCTGCTCACCGGCATCGAGCTCTTCCCCGGCAACATCATGGGCGGCGGCGGCGCGCCGGCCGGCTGGGCCAGCGGTCCGTCCATCGACCAGGTCCTGCGCACCTACCTGCAGGCGAATCCGGCGACCAAGACCCGCATGGGCTCCTTGGAGATCGGCGTCGCCGTCGGCAATCGCGCCGACCCTTGGACGCGCTGGAGCTACGCCGGCGCCAACCAGCCCGTCGCCCCGATCTCGAGCCCCTACGAACTCTTCGACAAGCTCTACGGCTCGATGAAGGAAGGCGAGAATCTCGGCTCCGTCCTCGACGGCCTCAAGGATGACATCGCGAAAGTCGCCAACGCCGTCGACAAGAGCGACCGCGCGTTGCTCGACCAGCACGCGACCGCCCTGCGCGAGCTCGAGCGCGGCCTCAAGGAAAGCCAGTCGCAGGCCGCCCTCAAGGTCCCGCACCCGCCGGAATCCGGCGTGCCGCTCGACAACGACAGCATCCCGCAGATCACCCGTCTGCAGACCGAGCTCCTCATCAGCGCCTTCCAGAACGACATGGCGCGCGTCTCGACCTTCCAGTTCACCAACTCCGTGGGCGGCGCCCGCATGAAGTGGATCGGCATCGACGAGAGCCACCACTCGCTCTCGCACGATCCGGACCTCAACACCGGTTCGGTCGAGAAGCTCACCAAGATCAACACCTGGTTCGCCGAGCAGATCGCCTTCCTCGCGAAGCGCCTGCAGGAGACCCCGGAGCCGGACGGCAAGGGCAACATGCTGGACAACACCACCATCGTCTGGACGAACGAGCTCGGCAAGGGCAACAGCCACACGCACGAGGACATCCCCTGGGTGCTCATCGGCGGCGGCCTCGGCTTCAAGACCGGCCGGGCGCTCAAGTTCAAGAAGGAGCCCCACAACCGTCTGCTCATGGCGATCGCCAAGGGATTCGGCCATCCGATGAAGACCTTCGGCAACCCGACGCTCTGCGAAGGCGGGGCGTTGAAGCTGGGTTGACGAAGGGTTAGGCGGTTAGCGGTCAGGAAAAGCCATCGACGCAAAAGGAGATCGGAGACCGGAATGATCGGCTGGGGGTTAAGGCCCGCAGCATTCATTCCGGTTTCCGGTCCCCCTTTTCTGTGTCGGTCACATGCCTTGGGTAGGGACGTGATCGCCATCACGTCCGTTCGTGGACGCACACAGTGAGCAGATTGTCATGGCTAAGACCCGAGAAGTGGCCTCGTTCGGCCTCGAACGGCGGCGATGGCGATCGCCGCCCTACCCAGGAGGGGCGAGGCCCCCTTGAACTCATCCGCCATCCGTCATCTGCCATCTTTTCCGTAAAAGGTCCCCCGCCTGTGCCGATTCCGATTGGAGCTCCACTTTGTCCTGGATTTAGGTGGGCGGTACGTTGCCACGGCTCGGACGAGGCCGGTCGGGTCGCACCTCCCGTATATTATGTTCGTAGGGAAGGGAGGCTGCCGCGGGTGTCGAACACTGCAGGGGATGGTCAATATGAAGGAAAGGCCCGCGAAAAGCAAGCGGGTGGGCGGAACAGGCGTGATTTCCCCGTGTCGACGGCTAGAACCGCCCCATGCGACACCCCTACGCGCTCCTGCTCCTCTGCCTTGGCCTGACCGGCTGCCAGCAGTACCAAGCCCGCCCGACGATCGTCCCCGCCGAGTATGTCGGCCTGCAGGCGCCTAAGACGCCCGCACCGTTGCTCCAGAAGGACGACCGCCTGGCCATCTGCGGCGACTCCATCACAGAGCAGAAGATGTACAGCCTCCTCATGGAAGCGTACATCGTCGCCGCCCGCTCTGACCTGCATGTCACCGTCCGCCAGTATGGCTGGAGCGGCGAGCAGGCCGGCGGCTTCCTCAAGCGCATGGACAACGACGTCCTCCGCTTCAAGCCGACCATCGCCACGACCTGCTACGGCATGAACGATTTCCGTTACGTCCCGCAGGACGACGCCATCGCCGCGACCTATCGCCAGAACCAGACCGCCGTCGTGCGTAAGTTCAAGGAAGCCGGCGCGCGCGTCGTGCTGGGTTCCTCCGGCACGATCCACTCCGTCCCGCCGTGGGTGAAGTCGGCCAAGGGCACCTGGCAGACGCTGAACCTCGCGCTGCTGAACTTCCGCAACATCGACATCGAGGTCGCCCAGGCCGAGCAGGTCGCGTTCGCCGACGTCTACTGGCCGATGCTCGTGAAGGGCCATGAGGTCCGCGCCAAATACGGCGAAGGCTTCAAACTCGAAGGCAACGATGGCGTGCACCCCGGTTGGGCCGGCCACGTCATGATGGCCACCGCCTTCCTCGAAGGCCTCGGCCTCCGCGGTGACATCGGTCAGATCGACGTCGACCTCGCCGCCGGCAAGGCCAACGCCCGCTATGGCCAGCGCATCATGGGTTACGAAGCCGGCGTGGTCTCCCTGCGCAGCTTCCGCCTGCCGTTCTCGTTCGAGCCCGGCGACGTCACCAAGGACAACACCATCGCCGCCGGCGTGGCCCTCGCCGACTTCCAGAAGAAGCTGAACCGCCTGACCCTGCGGGTGGCCGGCGCCAAGACCGCGCAGGTCAAGGTCACCTGGGGCGAGAGCTCCAAGGTCTTCTCCGCCGAGCAGCTCGCCAAGGGCGTGAACCTCGCGGCTGAGTTCCCGCAGAACCCGACCTCGCCGGCGTTCGCCAAGATCTGGAAGGCCGTGGCCGAGAAGCAGGCCTACGAGACGAAGCAGATCAAGACGCTCTTCCGCAGCCCCGAGGCCAAGAAGGACATGGAAGCCGTCGTGAAGAGCTCGCAGGTCGAGTTCGACCGTCTGGCCGCGGCGCTCAAGGCCACCATCAAGCCCGTCAATTCGACGCTCAAGGTCGAAGAGGTGCGCTAAGCGGACTCCGCCAAAGAAACGGGCCGCACTTTCGTGCGGCCCGGGCTATGGCTAGCCAACAACGATTGATTATTCGGCCGTGACGTTCTCGGCGACGCCGACGCCGAGGGTCATGCCGCCGACGACCTGGACCTTCTCCATGATGGTCTTCTGGAGTTCCTCCAGGACCTTCGGGTTCTTGATGAGGTAGTCCTTGGCGGCTTCGCGGCCCTGGCCGATGAGCTGGCCGTTATAGGCGATCCAGGCGCCCTTCTTCTCGAGGATCTTGTGTTCGATGCCGAGGTCGAGGACGGAGCCGGAGCGGGAGATGCCTTCGGTGTACATGATGTCGAACTCGCACTCCGTGAAGGGAGGGGCGACCTTGTTCTTCACGACCTTCACCTTGGTGCGGTTGCCGATGACCTTGCCGGAAGGCTCCTTGATCTGGCCGATGCGACGGATGTCGATGCGGACGGAGGAGAAGAACTTCAGGGCGCGGCCGCCGGGGGTGGTCTCGGGGCTGCCGAACATCACGCCGATCTTCTCGCGGATCTGGTTGGTGAAGATCACCACGCAGTTGGTGCGGCTGATGGCGGCGGTGAGGCGGCGCATGGCCTGGCTCATCATGCGGGCCTGGACGCCGACGGTGGAGTCGCCCATCTGGCCGTCGAGTTCCTGCTTGGAGACGAGGGCGGCGACGGAGTCGATGACGATGACGTCGACGGCGCCGGAGCGGATGAGGGTCTCGGCGATGTTGAGGGCGTCTTCGCCCGATTCGGGCTGGGAGACCAGGAGGTTGTCGAGGTCGACGCCGACCACCTTGGAGTAGCGGGGGTCGAGGGCGTGTTCGACGTCGACGAAGACGGCGTTGCCGCCCTGGCGCTGGATTTCGGCGATGATGGAGAGACAGAGGGTCGTCTTACCGGAGGATTCCGGGCCGAAGATCTCGACGATACGGCCGCGGGGGAGGCCGCCGACGCCCAGGGCGAGGTCGATGGCGACCGAGCCGGTGGACACGGTCGAGACCTGCATCTTGGTCGCGTCTCCCATGCGCATCAGGGTGCCGTCGCCATACTGCTTGTTGATGGCGGAGAGAGCCAGATCGAGGGTCTTCTTCTCGGCTGCCTGGTTGGCAGATTTTTCCTTAGCGGTGGGTTCGGATTTGGCGGACATAACGTTGGGTATGCGGAATGGAAATTGCCCGCCCGAGCGAGCGGTGCAAGCAAAATGAACAAATGTTCACTACTTCTTTCCACCCCCCGGCGGGCGGGGGTTAGAAGCTAAACAAATCCCCCAGCCAGTCCCAGAAACCTTCTTCTTTCTTAGGTTTTTGGGCCGGTTTGCGTGGCGGGGTGATGGTCGGCAGCTGGGCGAGCTTGAGCGTTTTCTCGGCTTCCAGCTGCTTCAGCTTGCCGAGGCCCTGGGTCATCAGGTCGGCCGCGAGGCTGTCGCGGAGGCGCTGCTCGGGCTTGGCCCCGCCCGGGCTCTGGCAACCGAGGACCACGGCGATCACGCGCAGGTCCTTGTCCTTGGCCGTGGTGACGATCGAGGCATGGGCGGCCACCGTCCAGCCGGTCTTGAGTCCGTCGCACCCGGGGAACGAATTCAGCAGGTGGTTATGGTTGGTGAGTTCGAGGGGCTTGCCCGGCCGGCGGAAGACATACTGCTTCGTGCTGGTGAACCGGAGGAGTTCCGGGAACTGGCAGAGCACCACGGCGAGCTTGGCCAGGTCGCGGGCGGTCGTGGTGTCGTGCGGGCCTTTGCCGTAGGTCAGGCCGTTGGGGGTGACGAAGGTCGTGCGGGACATCCCCAGCTCGGCGGCCCGGCGGTTCATGCGGGCGACGAAGGCGGGGGTGCTGCCCTCGCGGTCGACGGCCAGGGCCACGGCGACGTCGTTGGCCGACTGGATCATCAGCGCGTAGAGCAGCTCCTCGACCGTGAAGCTCTCGCCGACGGCCAGCCAGACCTGGTTGCCGCCGGTGCGGATGGCTTCCTTGGTCACGGTGACGCGGCTGCGCAGCGTGAGCTTGTTGGCGCGGATGTCCTCGAGGACCAGCAGGGTGGTCATCAGCTTGGTCACGCTCGCGGGGTGGCCCGGGTAATCGGCCTTTTCCTGCGCCAGCACGGCGCCCGTGGCGGCGTCGACGCAGATCATGCCGTCGACGGTCATGCCGGCGGTGGAGTAACGCGTGGTGACGGCCGCCTCGGCCGGGCATGACAGGCAAAGGAGGAGGGCGGCGATCGCGGCGAAGCGCACGCGCGATTGGTTGACGGACCGCGCCTGTGGGCAAGACCGATTTGCGTTAATATAATTCCCCGGCCAACCTGCCCGCATGCGCGTCTACCTGCTCCGTCATGCCGAAGCCGTCCCGGGGACGCCTGACGCCTCGCGCGACCTCACGGGCCACGGCCAGCGGCAGGTCGCCCTGCTCGCGAAGGGCGCCGGCCTGGTGCCGCTCGCGGAGGTCGCCGCGATCGAGCACAGCCCGCTCGTGCGCGCGGTGCGCACGGCCCAGCTGCTGCGGCTCGCCACCGGTTCGCCGCTGCCGCTCAAGGTGCTGGGCGGCCTGGAGCCCGAGCACGACCCGCGCAAGACGGCGGAGCTGCTCGGCAAGTCGCGTCGCAGCCGCCTGCTCGTCGGACATAACCCGCACCTCGCGGCGCTGGCGGCCTTGCTGCTCGGCCTGGCCGACGGCGCCGCGGCGATCCGCTTCCGCAAGGCCGGGCTGATGGCGTTGGAGCGGACGGCCAAGCCGACGCGCCTCCGCCCGTATGGCGCCTGGAGCCTGCTCTGGATGATCCCGCCGGACCTCGCCAAATGACACGCCCTGTTCTTGACTGAGCACGGCGTCGCCCCGACCCTGCCCACGTGCTCGAAAGCCGTCGCCATCGCCTGATCTGGACCGCCGTCGCCGGCGTCCACCTCGCGGCCCTGGGCGCGGTGTGGCTCGGCGGCGCCGTCGGCGTCCATGAGCCCGCGCGCGAAGGCGGCCTGATCCTGGTCACCTTGGTCTCCGACCCGATCGCCTTGCCGGGCGAAGCGAAGGGCGGCGTCGCTGTCGGCGCCGGCCTGCCGGTCCCGGTCGCGCCGAACGTCGCCGCGGTCGTCCCCGTCGCCGCGCCGGTCGCGCCGTCGCCTTCCTCCGCGGTCTCGGTCGCGGCGAGCGCGCCGGTCGCCGCCGCCACGAAGGGCGAAGTCTTGGCCGCCGTCCCGGCGCCGGTCGCGGAGGTCTTCGTGCCGCCGGCGTTCCGCGTCCGCCAGGAGCCGGCCTACCCCGAGCGCGCGCGTCGCGCCGGCGCCGAAGGCGTCGTCGTCGTGCGCATCGCGCTGACCGCGGACGGCGCCGTCCGCGAGGTCGAGCTCACGCAGGGATCCGGCAGCCGTCTGCTCGACGAGGCCGCGTTGGCGGCCGCGCGCGCGTCGACGTTCGTGCCGGCGTCGCGCAACCGCGCGCCGGTCGAGGCGGAAGCCGTCGCGACCTACCGGTTCGAGCTGCGCTGAGTCACTTCGCCGCGGGGACGCGTGCCCAGGCCTTCACCCAGTCGATCTCGAAGGTGTTCTTCGAGACGTCCTTGAGGCCGTAGCCTTCCTTCGGGCGTTCGCCGTTCCAGCCCTTGATATTGGACTCGCTGGTGAGCAGGAGGAACTGCGGGGCCTTGGAGCCCGGGCACTTGGCGTCGGTCCAGACGACCTTGCCGTCGAAGGTGAAACGGTAGCCGGCGTCGTCCCATTCTACGCCGTAGTCGTGCCACGCGCCGCCGACGTTCGCGGGATGCTGCGTCGAGCTGGCCTGCTTCTCGGTGGGGTGCTTGTAAGGTCCCCAGTGCAGGACGGACTGGTAGCCGCCTTTCTTCAGGCCGGTCGTCTCGAGGATGTCGATCTCCACGCCGTCGGTCGCGGCGCCGGCGGCGGTGCCGGACTTGCCGTAGGTCGGCGACTGCGACCAGAAGGCGATCTGCGTGCCGGGCTGGACGGAGAAGCGGCAGCGGGCCTCGGCCTTGCCTTGGACGAGGGCGAACTTCTTGCGCGTGGTCAGGAAGCCGCAGTACGTCGTGCCGTCGACGTCGGTCCAGGTCGTGATCTTCAGCACGCCGTCCTTCACGTCGACCGCCTTGGGCGAGTTGAGCGATTCGCGGCGCTTGCCGGTCTCGATGTTCCAGGTCTGCGCGTTCAGTTCCGCGCCGTCGAAGCCGTCTTCGAGCACGAGCTTGAACGTCGGTTCGGCGGCGAGGGCGGTCGCGCCGAGGAGGAGGCAGGGGAGGAACTTCATTTGAGGGTGACGAATTCAGGGTGGTTGCCGACGATCATCTGGCCGAAGCGCGTCCAGTCGCCGGGGCGCAGGGAACGGTCCATGATGACGGTGGTGGGGACGGAAGGTTCGAAGCGGACGGACCAGAGCGGGCGCGCGCTCGTCGGCAGCATGCCGAAGCGGATGTCGCCGACCAGCACCGCGCCGCCATCTTGCGCGTAGGTATTCCAGCCTTGGGTGAAGCGCGAGAAATCCGCGAGGACGACGGCGTCGGGCGAGCCGGCCGCCGGCAGGCCGGCGCTGGCGGGCGTGAGCGCCGCGCGGGTCTCGCCGGGCAGGATGCGCGGCGCGGCGAACGGGGCGACGCGGACGGCGGCCGTGTGCCAGCGTCCGTTCTCCAGCCAGAGGCAGCGCCAGACGAGGAGGTTGAGCGCGGTCGGCTTGACCGCGAGGCGTTCGGTCCGGCGGGTGACCTGCTGCGAGGCGAACCACTGGCGGAGGGCCGTCTCCGCGCGCGCGTGCTGCCAGACGCCGAGCAGGGCGTAGGACGTGAACCAGATCAGCCCGTAGAGCGCGAGGCGGGGCGCGGCCCGCTTCCAGGCCAGGATCGCGAGGACCAGCACGGGCAGCGTCGCGAAGAGGTCGATGATCGGCAGGCAGTCCCAGGCGTAGCGGGTCTGGTCGAAGGGCCAGAGCAGCATCGTGCCATAGCTCGTGCATCCGTCGCAGAGCAGGTGCGTGAGCGCGCCCGCCAGGCCCGGCAGGAGCAGGCCCTTCCAGTCGGCGTCGGGGCGTCGGCGGAACAACCAGCCGGCGAGCAGCGCGCTGAGCAAGGCCCAGACCGGCATGAAGGCGAAGCTATGGGTGAAGTGGCGATGCCAGCGGAAGGAGACGAGCGGGTCGCCGGCGGAGCGGATGAAGACGTCGAGATCCGGGGCTTCGGCGGCGAGGAGGCCGGCCAAGGCGGCGGCGGGCAGGGAGGCGCCGCGGCGGCGGACGACGATGCCGGCGGCGATGCCGAGGGCGGCGTGCGTGACGTTATCCATGCCCCGAACTTACGGGACTCGGCTCCGGAAGGAAGACGGACTTTCGTTTTTTGCGGCCTCGCTCCGCCAATAGGCTGGAACCCCGGGGCCTTCTTTCCGTCTAATCCCTCACCCCCATGAGACTGCTCTTCTCCGTCTTGGCGCTGTGCGCCGCCGTCCTCGGTCGCGCCGCCGACAAGGAATACCCGCTCGTCGAAGCCCAGGAGGTCCGGGCGCGCGGCGGCCTGCCGAACTTCTTCCTCAAGGCCCGGACGCCCGGCGCCGAGGTGAAGGTCGGCTACCTCGGCGGTTCGATCACCGCGCAGAACGGCTGGCGCGTGCAGACCCTCGCCCATTTCAAGAAGGCCTACCCGCAGGCGACCTTCGCGGAGATCAACGCCGCCATCGGCGGCACCGGTTCGGACCTCGGCGTCTTCCGGGTGCGGCAGGACGTGCTTTCCAAGGGCCCGGACCTGCTCTTCGTCGAATTCGCCGTGAACGACGGCGGCGCCGATCCCCAGCGCATCATCCGCTGCATGGAGGGCATCGTCCGCCAGACCTGGAAGGCCAATCCCAAGACCGATATCTGTTTCGTCTATACCGTGACCGAAGCGCTGTCGGGTCCGATGCTCGAAGGCAAGCTGCAGCGTTCCGCGAGCGCGATGGAGAAGGTCGCGGACTTCTATGGCGTCCCCTCGATCACGCTCGGCATGGAAGTCGCGAAGCTGGCCAAGGCCGGCAAGCTCGTGTGGCGCGCGCCCCTGCCGAAGACCGACGCCGAGAAGGCCGCGCTCGGCGACAAGTTCGTCTTCGCCGCGGACGGCGTGCACCCGCATGACTCGACGGGCCAGGTGCTGTACACGCAGGCCATCGTCCGTGCGCTGCCCGCCCTCGCCGGCGCCAGCCAAGCCCCGACGCCGCACGTGAGCCAGCTCGCCCTCGATCCGGCCAACTGGGAGCGGGCCACGCTCGTGCCGATCACCTCCGCCAAGCTCTCCGACGGCCTCGCCCCGGCGGACATGAAGGCCGACGCCTTCGCCAAGGGCTGGTCGAACCGCCTGCCGTCGATGGTCAAGCTGACCAAGTCCGGCCAGAGCATCGAATTCAAGTTCAAGGGCACGCACTGCGCCATCTATGACATCGTCGGCCCGTCGGGCGGCGTGGTCGCCGTGACCCTCGACGGCCAAGCGCAGAAGCCGGTCCAGCGGATCGACGCCTATTGCACGTACCCGCGCCTCGCCAATTTCATCGTCGGCACCGACCTCCCGGAAGGCGTGCATGCCGTCCGCCTGGAGCTCCTGGCCGACCCGATCGACAAGGCCGCCGTCCTCGCCAAGAACAAGAATAAGATCGACCGGCCCGAGCGCTTCGCGCCCCTCGAGTTTTACCCCGGCGGCCTGCTCATCGTGGGCGAGCTCGTCCCTTAAAAGGCCTCGTTTGCACGCCCAGCCTTGACCGCCCCCTGACCCCCTCTGAAACTCCGCCCCTCCCCAAAACACCCACACTACCATGCGTTTCGGCCTCAATACGTTCCTCTACGCCTCTCCCTTCACCAACGAGAGCGTCTCCATGTTCAAGAAGCTCAAGAACTGGGGCTTCGACTCCGTCGAGATCGCCATCGAAGATCCTTCGCACGTCGACCCGAAGTTCCTGAAGGCCGCCGCCGCCAAGGCCGGCATCGCCATCGGCTCCATCTGCGCCGCCATGGGCCCCGGCCGCGACCTCCGCGGTTCCGCCAAGGACCAGGCCAACGGCCGCAAGTACATCATGGCCCTCGTCGACCAGGCCGCCGAGATGGGCTGCCCGCGCATCATCGGCCCGCTCTACTCCGTCGTCGGCCTCATCGGCGCCCATGATGACAAGACCAAGGCCAAGCACTTCAAGCTCGTCGTCAAGAACCTCAAGGCCATCGGCAAGCACGCCCAGAAGAAGGGCGTCGAGCTCGACATCGAGCCGCTGAACCGCTTCGAGACCGACTTCCTCAACACCTGCGACCAGGGCCTGCGCCTCGTCAAGGCCGTCAACCTCCCGAACGTGAAGCTCCACCTCGACACGTTCCACATGAACATCGAGGAGAAGAACCAGGCCGCCGCCATCCTCAAGGCCGGCAAGCACCTCGGCCACTTCCACGCCTGCGGCACCGACCGCGGCACCCCGGGCAACGACTCCCTCGACTGGAAGCCCATCGTCGCCGCCCTCAAGAAGATCGGCTACAAGAACGAGGTCGTCATCGAATCCTTCACCACCGACGTCAAGGTGATCGCCCGCGCCGCCGCCATCTGGCGCGCCATGGAGCCCCGCCGCGACGACATCGCCGTCAAGGGCCTGCAGAACCTGCACCGCCTCTTCGGCAAGCAGAAGTAATCCCTCCGCCGCACACCCTTATGAAGCTGCTCACCCCCTTCCTCGCGCTCGCCGCAGCCCTGATGATCTCAGGTTGTGCGACCAGCGGAAACGTCGCAGACAACTCCAAGAACCTCTTCAACGGCAAGGACCTCGCCGGCTGGAAAGGCCTGGATTTCTGGTCCGTCGAAGACGGTTGCATCACCGGCCGCACGACCAAGGAGAAGCCCACCAAGGGCAACACCTTCCTCGTCTGGGAAGGCGAAGTCGCCGACTTCGAGCTCACGTTCCAGTACAAGATCGTCGGCGGCAACTCCGGCGTCCAGTACCGCTCCAAGCTCGTCGACGCGAAGGGCTTCGTGATCTCCGGCTACCAGGGCGACTTCGAAGCGGGCAAGACCTACTCCGGCATCCTCTATGAGGAGAAGGGCCGCGGCATCCTCGCCAAGCGCGGCGAGAAGGTCGTCGTCAAGGAAGGCGCCGACGCCAAGAAGCCGAAGATCGAAGTCACCGGTTCCCTCGGCAAGACCGAGGAGATCCAGGCCAAGATCAAGGCCGAGGCCTGGAACGAATACCGCATCGTCGCCAAGGGCGGCCACCTCCAGCACTTCATCAACGGCGTCCAGACCATCGATGTCACCGACGAGACCGCCGTCGGCGCCAAGAAGGGCCTCCTCGCCCTCCAGCTCCACGCCGGCCCGCCCATGGTCGTCCAGTTCAAGGACCTCGTCCTGAAGGAGATCAAGTAAGCCGACATGAAGAAGTCCCTCCTCAGCCTCCTCCTGCTCTCGGCCGCGTTCGTCTCGGCCGCGGACAAGAAGAACGTCCTCCTCATCGCCGGTCGCCCGAGCCACGGGCCCGGCGAGCACGAACATAACGCCGGCATCCAGCTCCTGGCCTCCGGCCTGAAGCAGTCCGCCGCCGACCTCGTCAACGTCGACGTCGCCCTCAACGGCGAATGGCCGTCCGACGAACGCGTCGCCAAGGCCGATACGATCGTGATCTACTCCGACGGCGGCGCCGGCCACCCGGCCCTCCCGCACCTCGACCAGCTCGCCAAGAAGATGGCGGCCGGCACCGGCTTCGTCTGCCTCCACTACGCCGTCGAGCCCGCCTACGAGCGCGCCGGCTGGCTGAGCGTCGACGGCAAGCCCGTGAGCCCGCCCCCCGCCGGTCGTTCCTCGAAGGGCAAAGGCGCCCTCGAGTTCAAGGACTGGCTCGGCGGCTACTTCGAGCAGCACTGGTCGGTGAACCCGCACTGGACCGCCGACTTCAAGGTGATCCCCGATCATCCCGCCAGCCGCGGCGTGAAGCCGTTCGGTTCCAACGACGAGTGGTATTTCAACATGCGCTTCCGCGACAACATGGAAGGCGTCACGCCGCTCCTGTCGTCGGTCGCTCCGGCCGAGACCATGAACCGCGGCGAAGGCCCTCATGCCGGCAACCCCGACGTGAAGAAGCTCGTGCTCGAAGACAAGAAGCCCGTGGTCGTCGCCTGGGCCGTCGAGCGCAAGGACGGCGGTCGCGGCTTCGGTTTCACCGGCGGTCACTACCATGCCGGCTGGGCCAACGACAGCCAGCGCACCCTCGTCCTCAACGCGATCGTCTGGACCGCGAAGGCCGAAGTCCCCGCCGCCGGCGTCGCCACCAAGTTCTCGGAAGAAGAGCTCAAGGCGAACCTGGACAAGAAGGCCCCGCGCAAGCCGGCCAAGCCCGTCGAAAAGAAGAAGTAAGCGACCACCAGGTCGTCCGCATCAGGCCGGAGGTTCGCCTCCGGCCTTTTTCGTGCCCGGAAAAGAAGCGGGTCGTTTGACCTGCGGGGCCGCCCGCCAACCTTGCGGCCATGTCCAAGCACATCGCGATCATCGGCGGCACTTCCGGCATCGGCCGCGCGACCGTCGCGCAGCTCCAGGCGGAAGGGCATTTCGTCCACGCCGCCTGCCGCACGCCCGAGAAGCTCGCCGACCTCGGTGTCGTCGCCCAGCCGTTCGACGCCGCCGCGCCCGGCCCGCTGACGTGGCCCGAGCGCCTCGACGGCTTCGTCTACTTTCCCGGCTCGATCGCGCTCAAGCCGTTCCACCGCCTGACCGCGGAGGATTTCCAGCGCGACCTCCAGGTGAACCTCTTCGGCGCCATCGCCGCGCTGCAGTCCGCGCTGCCGGCCCTCAAGGCTTCGGGCAACGCCTCCGTCGTGCTCTTCTCCACCGTCGCCGTCGCGCAAGGCATGCCCATGCATGCGAGCATCGCGGCCGCCAAGGGCGCGCTCGAAGGCCTCGCCAAGAGCCTCGCCGCCGAATGGGCGCCGGCCATCCGCGTCAACGTCATCGCGCCTTCGCTCACCGACACGCCGCTCGCCGGCGCGCTCCTGAACTCCGACCTCAAGAAAGAGGCCGCCGCCAAGCGCCACCCGCTCCAGCAGGTCGGCCGCTCGGAGGACATGGCCGCGCTCGTCACGCACCTGCTGTCCGGGCACGCGCGCTTCATGACCGGCCAGGTGCTGCACGTCGACGGCGGGTTGTCGGCGGTGCGTACGTTCTGAGGCGGGCACAAAAAACCCGGGCGCCTCGCGGGCCCGGGTTTCGGAAGAGCTGGCGCTCCGCTCAGATCAGCATCAGCGCCGGTTCTTCGAGGAGCTGCTTGAGCGCCTGGAGGAACTGCGCGCCGTTGGCGCCGTCGACCACGCGGTGGTCGCCGGAGAGGCCGATCACCATGCGGTGGCCGATGACCAGGCGGTCCTGGGCGTCGACGACGGGCTTCTTGATGGTCGCGCCGACGGAGAGGATCGCGGCGTTGGGCACGTTGATGATGCCGAAGAAGCCGGTGACGCCGTACATGCCGAGATTGGTGACCGTGAAGGTCGAACCCGACATCTCGTTCGGGGTGAGCTTCTTCGAGCGGGCCTTGCCGATGAGGGACTTCGCCTCGACGGCGATGTCCTTCAGGGTCTTGGCGTGCGCGTCACGGATGACCGGGGTGACCAGGCCGTCCTCGAGGGCGACGCCGAAGGAGAGGTGCACCGCACCGTGCTGGCGGATGCTCGTGCCGGCCCAGGAGGCGTTGACGGCGGGGACGCGGCGGAGGGCCTCGGCGGAGGCCTTCAGGATGAAGTCGTTGACCGAGAGCTTGATCGCGTCGGCGCCGGCGTCGGCGAGGCGCTTGTTCAGCGATTCGCGCATGGCCATGAGCGGAGCGGCGTCGACTTCCACCTCGAGGTAGAAGTGCGGGACGGTGACCTTGGACTCGAGGAGTCGGCGGGCGATCGTCTGGCGCATGCCGCCCACGGGGACGTCGGCGTCAGGCTGGATACCCTTGCCGTCGGCGGGCGGAGCGACCGCGACGTTGATCGGTCCGGAAGGAGCGGCGACGGCCGGAGCCGAAGCGGCGGCGGCGACATCGCGACCGACGACGCGGCCACCGGGGCCGGTGCCGGCGAGGGCGGCGACGTTGAGCGCGGCCTTCTCGGCCATGCGCTTGGCGTAAGGCGAGGCCTTGGCGCGGGAAGCGTCGGACTGCGGGGCGACGGCGCCGGAGGAGGCGGGAGCGGCGGGCACGCAGCTCACCGGGGTCTTCTCCGGGATCGCCGGGACGGCGGTCGCGGGCGCGGCGGCCTTGGGGGCCGGGGCGGCGGAAGGCTCAGGGGCGGCTTCGCCCTGCTTGCCGATGGCGCAGATCGGCGCGCCGACAGGCAGCTGCGAGCCGGCGGGGGCGTAGATCTTGAGGATCGTGCCCGGCACGGTGCAGGAGAGCTCCATCGTGGCCTTGTCGGTCTCGACTTCGCCCAGGATGTCGCC
Organism: Coraliomargarita sp.; assembly: GCA_024638885.1. GTDB lineage: Bacteria > Verrucomicrobiota > Verrucomicrobiia > Opitutales > UBA953 > UBA953. The sequence continues at coordinate 565,426 of JAHEJL010000001.1, forward strand.
GAAGGCCACGGTCTGGCCTTCCTTGATGTTCCATTTCACCAAAGTCCCCACCGACATCGTGTCGGAGAGCTTCGGCATATCGATAATTTCAGCCATCGGATTTGAGAGGGTGGGGGATTAGGCGAGGACCTTGAGGGCTTCGCGGACGACGCGGTTCACGTCGGGGAGCTGCTGGTCTTCGAGGCGCTTGCAGTAGATCTGCGGGGCGTCGATCGAGGACACGCGGTGGATCGGGGCGTCGAGCTCGTCGAACGCCTTCGACTGGATGAGGTAGGCCACCTGGGCGTCGACGCCGCAGAAAGGCTTGTTCTCTTCGACCAGCAGGGCGCGGTGCGTCTTGCGGACGGAGGCGAGGATGGTCTCCTCGTCGAGCGGGCGGATGGAGCGGAGGTCGACGACCTCGACGCTGACGCCGTGTTCCTTCTCGAGGACTTCGGCGGCCTTGAGGCTCGTGATCACGGCGCGGCCGTGGGCGACGATGGTGAGGTCGGTGCCTTCGCGCTTCACGTCGGCGACGCCGAGGGGGACGATGTAGTCTTCGTCCGGGACCTCGCCCTTGTCGTTATAAAGGATGGTGTTCTCCATCACGTAGACCGGGTCGTTGTCGCGGATGGCCGCCTTGAGCAGGCCCTTGGCGTCGTACGGGGTGGCCGGGCAGACGACCTTGATGCCGGGGTGGGAGGCGAGGATGGCCTCCGGCGTGTGGGAGTGGGTGGCGCCGACGTTGGTGCCGCCGTTGGCCGGACCGCGGATGACGATCGGGCAGTTGATGAGGCCGCCGGACATGTAGCGGATGTTGCCGGCGTTGTTCACGATCTGGTCGAACGCGACGTACGAGAAGGACCAGAACATCAGCTCCATCACCGGGCGGATGCCGAGCATGGAGGCGCCGATGCCGAGGCCGATGAAGCCGGCTTCGGAGATCGGGGTGTCGACGATGCGCTTCGGGCCGAACTCCTTGAGGAGGCCTTCGGTGACCTTGTAGGCACCGTTGAACTGGGCGACTTCTTCGCCCATGATGACGACCTTGTCGTCGCGCTTGAGTTCTTCGCGCATCGCGGCGCGGAGCGCCTCGCGGTAGGAAATGACAGCCATGGCAGTGTGTGCGAAGAAGGGATTATTCGAAGATGATGGTGCCGCGGCTCGTGGTGTTCGGCCCGCGGTTGTCCTCTTCCCAGTAGATGTGCTTGGTGACGTCGGCGAGGGTGGGGTCCGGCGATTCGTCGGCGAAGACGGCGGCCTTGTCGGCCTCGGCCATCGCTTCCTCGTTGATCTTCTGGGAGAGTTCGGGGGTCAGGACCTTCTCGCGGAGGAGTTCCTGCTCGAAGAGGAGGACGGGGTCCTTCTTGTCGCGGTATTCCTTGATCTCCTCCTTGTCGCGGTAGGTCTTGTCCGGGTCGGCCATCGAGTGGCCGAAGTAGCGGTAGGTGAAGATCTCGAGGACGGTCGGCTTGGACTCCTCGTGGGCGCGCTTGAGGGCGGCGGCCGTCTTGGCGCGGACTTCGTAGACGTCGTGGCCGTTGATGACGTCCCAGGCCATGTTGTAGCCTTCGGCGCGCTTGGCGAGGCAGCCCGGGTGGGCGGTCGAGCGTTCCTGGGAGGTGCCCATGGAGTAGCCGTTGTTCTCGACCACGAAGATCATCGGGAGGTCCCAGAGGGCGGCGAGGTTGTAGGCCTCGTGGACCGCGCCCTGGTTGACGGCGCCGTCGCCCATGTAGGCGAGGCAGCTGCCCTTGAGGCCCATGTACTTGACGGCATAGGCGAGGCCGGTGCCGAGCGGGGCCTGGCCGCCGACGATGCCGTGGCCGCCCCAATAGTTCTTGTCCGGGGCGAAGTAGTGCATCGAGCCGCCTTTGCCCTGGGAGCAGCCGGTGACGCGGCCGGTCAGTTCGGCCATGCACTCGTTCATGCCCATGCCGACCATCAGGCCGTGGCCGTGGTCGCGGTAGCCCGTGATGATGTGGTCGTGCTTGCCGAGGAGGGAGATGGTCCCGGCGGCGACGGCCTCCTGGCCGACGTAAAGGTGGAGGAAGCCGCCGATCTTGCCCTGCTGGTAGATACGGATGCAGCGCTGCTCAAAATGGCGGATACGGGCCATTTTGGTGTAAAGGGCGATTTTCTCGTCCTTCGACATGGAGGCGTTGACCGGATCTTTGGCGTATTCCGAAGGGCCGGCGGGGCGCTTCAGGGATTCCGGATGGGTAAGGACAGCGGGCTTGGCCACGGTAGTTCGTTTGGGTTGATTGGAGAGGTCTGGCGGGGAAGGTCAAGCGTCCCCTCCCTTGGGCTCAATTTGCCTTGACCCGCCTTGCCGCCAGCCTCCCTTTTCCTCTATCCTGTGTTCGTCGCAGGACCGACCCCTTATATGGAAGAAACCCACGAGGCTTTGGCCCGCGAATTCACCGTGCAGAACCGGATGGGCATCCACACCCGCCCGGCTGCCCAGATCGTCCGCCTGGCGAACCGCTACCCGGACGTCGAAATCACCGTCTCCAAGGACGAGGAGTCCGTGAACGGCAAGAGCATCATGGGCCTCATGATGCTGGCCGCCGGCCAGGGTTCGAAGCTCCGCTTCTCGGTCCGGGGCAAGGATGGCGCCGCCCTCCTCGGCGAGATGGAAGCCCTGTTCGCCCGTAAGTTCGACGAGTCCTGACCCCCTTTCCCCATGTTCGCCTTCCTCGCCTCCCTGATCTTCGTCGCCGCCGGAGAGGTGGCGACTCCGCCCCCGTCCATCCCGGACGTCGAGGTGGTCCGTTACCTTAAGTCCAACGAACTGGCGGAGTGGAACAGCGCCATGCGTATCACCGCCGCCGGCGAGACCCGCGTGAAGACCGGCCAGAGCATCCTGGCTACCAGTGGTTCCGCCGCGGCCGCCAACAAAGGCCCTAAGGTCGGCGGCCTGACCGAGACGCCGGAGCAGGTGAAGGCCCGCTCCCAGAAGCTGATCGACGAAGGTAATGCCCAGATCCAGCAGGCCCTGCCTTCGCTCACCCGCCTCCGCGCCGCCGCCACCGCCCGCGCCGCCGAAAAGACCAAGCCCGTCGTGCTTGCCGTCGACCTGGCGCCCGCCGCCTGGAACGTGGCCGTGACCCAGTCCGTCGTCCGCCTCCAGAAGCAGGCCCGCGACGCCGGCTTCGCCAAGGCCCACCTCATCGGCGCCATCAGCCTCCTCGGCGACGGCAAGCTCAGCCGCCCGGCCGAGATGACCGCCGACCTCCGCGCCGCCTGGACCAAGGCCGACGACAAGTCGCTGGCCCCCGTCCCGGCCGATGGCTACGCCTACGTGCCCGGCGCCGACAAGGCCCTGGCCGCCATTTCCAAGGGCATCCCCGCCGCCACCGCGCCCAAGCAGCTGGCCGTCGTCTGGGCCGAATATTACGCCGTCTCCGCCGAAGGCAGCCGCGGCCTTCTCTTCCTGCGTCTCGCCGACGCCGCCACGATGCGGATCGTCGCCTCCGAGGTCGCCTTCACCGAGTTCGGCGCGACCGCCGCGCCGGTCGGCACGTGCGCCGTCGCCCTGCGCGACGAACGCAGCTTCCTGCCCCGCCTCGCCGAAAGCGGCGACTGGCTGCTCGGCTTCGATCGCGCCAGCAATCCGCTCGGCTCCGCCTTGCTCGCCCATCTCAGCGTCACGCAGGCGAAGGTCGGCATGACCGCCGCCCCTTACGTGATCGCCGTCGCCGGCGGCGGCCCGGCCGCCGCGGAAGGCGTGCGCGCGAAGTGGCGCGCCGTCACGGCCACGGCTCCGGCCGGCACGCTCGCCTTCCAGGTCTCGAGCATCCCGACGGGCGCCGACGGCGTCGACGTCGGCCAGCTCACGCTGAAGGTCGTCGCGCCCGCCGCGGCGAAGTGATCAGCCTTGCGCCTTGCGCGCGGCCTTCATCTCGGCGGTCGTCGCGCGCTTGAGTTTCTTCACCTTCGCCGCGGTGAGCAGCTGGTGCGGGCGCGTCATGCGGTCGATGAACAGCACGCCCTGGCAATGGTCATGCTCATGCTGGACGCAGCGCGCGAGCAGGCCGGCGCATTCGAGCACGTGCGGCGCGCCGTCGGCGTCGCGGTAGCGGACGATCGCGCGTTCGACGCGTTCGACGTCGCCGGTGATGCCGGGAAAGGAGAGGCAGCCTTCGGTGTAGGTCTCGGGCTCGCCGGCCGGCACCGTCACCGTCGCGTTGGCGAGCAGCATCGGCATGATCTCGTCAGGCTGGCAGGCCTTGCCGTCGAGCACCGGAAGATAGTCCTCGTCGTGGACGTCCATGACGAAGAGCTGCAGCGAGAGCCCGACCTGCGGGGCCGCGAGGCCGATGCCCTTGGCGGTCTTCATCGCGCGCAGCATCGCGTCGCCGAGGGAACGGAGGGCCGGGCCGAACTCCTTCACGGGCTCGCCCTTGGCCCGGAGGACCGGGTCGCCGTAGGGGCGGATGGTGAATTCGGCCATGGCTTCTGGTTACCTTTTCGCGTCGTCCGGGGAAGCGAAATCGCTCAGCGCTTGTCGCCGAAGTCGCCTTTTTCGCAGCGACGGACGAAGGCTTCCGCGCGCTTGCGGATGCCGTCCCACTTCTCGCGCAGTTCCTGGGTCTCGTCGGCGGTGATGCGATGGTCCTCGATGGCGTCGGCGACGTCCGCGATCAGCAGGCCGAACTCACGGACGAGGGCGTTGGCCGCCTTGTCGAGGTTCCCGGCCGGGGCTTCGCTGTCGATCGGCGTGAACTGGCCGCCGGCACGCTGGGCGAGCCAGTCGACGATGCGGGTGTCGCCGGTGAGGTCGATGAGGAGCGCGGTGCGGTGCAGCGGATTCGGCTGGCCGCTGCCTTGTTCGGCGGGCTCGCGCCACTTGTAGAGCATCGACGGGGAGACGCCGAGGGACTTGGCGATCTCGCCATGCTTGGTCAGCTGGCCGTCCTTGGCGCCGCCTTGGCCGGCCTTGAGGAGCGCGTCCTGCAGCACGTGGTGGGCCTCCTTCACGGGGGAGCGGCGAGGGGCGGGAGCTTTCTTGGCCATGGGGCAGGATAGGGCGGCCCCGGCGTTTTCCGCAAGCGTGCGGCGGGGGTTACAGGTCCGCCGGCGGTTTGTAAGCCGTCGGGCCGAGAAAAGATTGGAAAGGGGCGGCCCCGAAGGCATCGTCCGAGGCATGATGCTCTGCGCCGCCTCCCCCGAAGAGGTCTCCCTGGTCCTGCCGATCGGCCTCCTGGTCGCCGGCCTCGTCCTGATCGCCGCGGAGTTCTTCCTGCCCACGGTCTTCCTCGGCTTCGTCGGCGCGGTGGTCTCCTTCGTCGGCATCTATTTCTCCGCCGCCGCCGGCGCCGCCACCTGCGCGGTGTTCAGCGCGGTCTTCCTGGCCGTCCTGGCGCTCGAGTTCTTCGCCTTCCGCCGGATCCTGCCGCAGACCGCCATCGGCCGCTCGATGATCAACGTCAGCAGCAACGAAGGCGCCGCCGTCCCGGCCGCCGCCGGCTACGCGGCCTACGTCGGCAAGACCGGCAAGGCCGTCACGGTCCTCGCCCCTTCGGGCACCGTCGAGATCGAAGGCGCGCTCGTCGAGGCCTTCTCGCTCGACGGCTTCGTCGAACGGCACGCCGCCGTCATCGTCACCGAAGCCGGCTCCGGCCGCGTGACCGTCCGCCGCTCCCGCTGAACCCCTGATGCTTTCCTCCATGAATCCTGACAACGCCGTCCTCACCATCGTCGCCTGGGTCGCGGCGGGCGCCCTGCTGCTGCTCGTCCTCTTCCTGCTCTCCTTCCTCACGGTCTGGGTGCGCGCCCGTCTCGCCGGCGCCGAGGTCGGGTTGTTCGACCTCGTCGGCATGCGCCTCCGCGGCGTGCCTTACAGCGTGATCGTCGACGCCAAGATCGCCGCCACCAAGGCCGGCCTCTCGGTCGACGTCGAGAAGATCGACGCCCATTACCTCGCCGGCGGCAACATCGTGCAGACGGTGCAGGCCCTCATCGCCGCCCAGAAGGCCGGCCTCCATCTCGACTGGAACCGCGCCTGCGCGATCGACATCGCGACCCGCGGCACGAACAAGTCGGTCCTCGAGGCCGTGCTCACCTCCGTCAGCCCGAAGGTCATCGACTGCCCGAACCCGGCCAGCGGCCGCACCACCATCGACGCCGTCGCCAAGGACGGCATCCAGGTGAAGGTGAAGGCCCGCGTGACCGTGCGCACCAACCTCGACCGCTTCGTCGGCGGCGCCCAGGAGGAGACCATCATCGCCCGCGTCGGCGAAGGCATCGTCACCACCATCGGTTCCTCCGAGAGCTACAAGGTCGTGCTCGAGAACCCCGACCGCATCTCGAAGACCGTGCTCGAACGCGGCCTCGACGCCCATACCGCCTACGAGATCATGTCCATCGACATCGCCGACGTCGACGTCGGCGACAACATCGGCGCGATGCTCCAGGAGGCGCAGGCCAACGCCAACAAGAACATGGCGCAGGCCCAGGCCGAGATCCGTCGCGCCGCCGCCGTCGCGCTCGAGCAGGAGATGCGCGCCCGCGTCGAGGAGATGCGCGCCCGCGTCGTCGAAGCCGAGGCCCAGATCCCGCAGGCCCTCGCCGACGCGCTTCGTTCCGGCCGCATGGGCTACATGGATTTCCAGCGACTCGAAAACCTCCGTTCCGACACCGAGATGCGCAAGGGCATCGCCGGTGACGGTCCTGCCCCCGGCGCCAAGGCCTGAGCATGAAGGTCACCGTCTTCGGTTTCGTCGCCTTCGCCGTGGTCGTCCTCGTGGCGGCCCGCGGCGCGTTCGAGTTCCTGAAGAAGCTGGCCGAGGAATCTTCCGCGCAGCCGCCGAGCTTGCCGCCGGCGCAGCCGCGCCGGGCCCGTCGCGCCCGCGCCAACGCGGCGAAGCCCGCGCCGGAACCGGAACCGGAACCGGCCGCGCCGGTCGCCGCGCCGGCCGCGCATCTCGACGCCAGCAGCCTGCAGGTCACCCGTCCGGCCCGCGCCCGCTCCCGTGCGCAGTTCTTCGGTCGTTTCGCGCTCCGCCAGGCGATCGTCGCCCGCGAGGTGCTCGGTCCGCCCCTTTCGCTCCGCCCGCCGCGCTTCTGATCAGCGCCGCGGCGCCAGGAGGCGCGCCGCGAGATAAGGCAGCGTGCAGCAGAGCACGATGCCCGCGCCGGACGGCACGGACGGCAGGTAATAGGAAAGATAAAGTCCGGCTCCGCCGCCGACGAGCGCGCAGCCGACGCCCCAGGCCATGACCTGCGGCACGGTCCGGCCGAGCAGCACGCCGGTCGCCGCGGGGATGACGAAGAGCGCGGTGGTCAGCAACGCCCCGACGAGCCGCACGCAGGCGACCGAGCCGAGCGCGACGAGGACGAGGAGCACGACGCGCATGAGCGCCGGGCGCGCGCCGAGCAGGCTCGCGTACTCCTCGTCGAAGGAGGCCAGCTCGAGCTCCTTGTGCAACGCGCGCAGGCCGAAGAGCACGATCGTCGCGGTGCCGCCGATGACGAGCAGGTCATCCTTGCCGACGGACACGACGCTGCCGAAGAGCAGGCCGGCGAAGTCGCGCCAGGAGTTAGCCTGCTGCATGAGCGCGACGCCCGCGGCGAACATCACCGAGAGCATGACGCCGACCGCGCTGTCCTCGCTGGTGCCCTTGCGCGAGGCGAGCCAGGCGGCGCCGGCGGCGGTGAGCAAGGCCGCGGCGAGGGCGCCGAGGTAAGGAGAGACGCCGAGGAGGAGGGCGCCGACGACGCCCGGCAGGATGGAGTGGGTGAGGGCGGTGCTCACGAAGGCCATGCGGCGCAGCACCACGTAGGCGCCGAGGCAGGCGCAGGTCGCGCCGCTCAGCGCGACGGCGGCGAGCGCGCGCACGAAGAACGGCTCGCTCAGCGGTTCGGTCAGGATCTCAAGCATGGCGATGGTCGTGGCCCGAGCAGGCGTGACGCGTTACGACGGCGCCGTCGCGCAGTTCGAGGATGCGGTCGAAGCGGCCGAGGTCGGCCGGATCGTGCGTCGCCATCACGACGGTGAAGGCTTCGCCTTGTTCGAAGAGGAACCGGTCGATGATCTCGCGGCTGGCTTGGTCGAGGGCCGCGTAAGGTTCGTCGAGCAGCAGCACTTCGGCGCCTTGCACGACCGCGCGCGCGATGAGGCCGCGTTGCAGCTGGCCGCCGGAGAGGGTGTGGACGGGGCGGTCGGCGAGCTCCGTCAGGCCGAGGCGGGCGAGGGCGGCGTCGACATCCTGGTCGCCGTGGTGGCATTCCTCGAACCAGCCGTGGTGCGCGTACGTGCCCATCTGCACGAGCCGTCGCAGCCGGAGGGGGAAGTTCTCCGCGAGGTGCGGGCGTTGCGCGAGGTAGGCGACGCGGCGGCGGCCGAGGCGCGGCGGTTCGCCGGCCACGAGGACCTGGCCGGAGCGCGGCACGGTCAGTCCGGCCAGGACGCGGAGCAACGTGGACTTGCCCGAACCGTTGGGCCCGATGAGGGCGGTGCGGCAACCGCACGGGATCTCGAAGGTCGCGGCGCGGAACGCGAGCGGACCGTCGGGCCGGGCCGAGGCCGCGAGGGCTGCGGCGCTGACCGCGAGCCCGCCGCAGCCGGACTTTTCCGCCGGGGCGTAGGCGAGGCGGGGCAGGACGGAGAAGACCGCGTCGCCGAGCTGACGCGCAAGGAAGTCGAAGGCGCGCTTCATCGGCCGGAAAGCGCCTGGTGCAGCCGGCGCCCGTTGTTGAGCATCATCGAGGTCCAGGAGTCCCCGGGTTGCCCGGCGGGTTGCAGGTACTCGAAGGAGAGGGCGAGCGGCGGAGGGATGCCGGCGTCTTCGGTCAGCCGGCGGGCGAAGGCATCGTTCTGGCCGTCATCGGAGACCACGACGCGGATTTTCTCTCGGCGGATCAGGGAGAGGAGTTCGGAAAAGTGACGAGCCGAGGGGTCGGCAGATTCGGCCGCTCCGCTCAGGAGGAGGGTGCCGGGAACTTTCAGGCCGTAGTGGCGGGCGAAGAATCCCAGGTTGGCGTGCTGGGAGATAAGCGCCCTCTGGTCGGGCGGGAGCTTCGTAAAGAGCGAACGCAGTTCGGAATCGACCTGATTTATCTCCTTAAGATACTGATTATAAGTGATTTGAGTGTCAATCGAGGGGTCGATGCTCCGGATCGCTTCGGCGAGCTTCTTCGTCATCGCCACGACTTCAGGCGGGCTGATCCAAGCATGAGGGTCGGCGGCCTGTCCTGCGGTCTCCGGGGTCGGGTAGAGCCAAAGGATTTTTCCGTGGTCCGGGTTGGCCTTGGCCCATGCTTCCAGCCAGGGCTCCAGCTCCGGGTTCATGGCCACGACAAGGGCTGCCTTGCGCAAGCTCTTTGCGTGGCTCGGGCTGAGTTGGAAGCCGTGGGCCTCGCTCTTGGGCGGGATGATGTTTACCAATTCAACCTCTTTCCCTGCAATGACTTGCGTCCAATCTCCGATGACCGAGAAGCTCGTCACGATCACGGGTTTGTCCCGCGCGATGGCCTTGCCTCCGGTCAGGAAGACCGTGGCGAGCAGCAAAAGGGAGAGGAGGGGGCGGAACACAGCGCGGCAGGCTGAGGGAAGGGGATTCTAAATGCAAGAAGTTTGCATTTAACAAATGTTCCCTTTCGGCCATTTTTTGCGTTTGCCACCGTCGGCGTACAACGAAAGGATTTCCCTCCCCATGCCCCACGTACGTGCTGTTTTTGCCAGCCTAACGGCCTTCTGCCTGTCCGTATGCTTCGTTTCCGCCCAGGCCGCCAAGGCCGACGGCGCGGCTTCCTCCAAGAGCCCGGTCACGGTCCGTTCCGTGCACTTCGATCCGGTCAAGATCGGCAACCAGAAGAACGAATGGATCCGCATGCAGGTCGAGCTGCAGGCCAACTTCAATCCCGAGACCAAGGTTTCCGCCGAAGAGAAGGCCGGCAAGAAGGCCGCCAACAAGCAGTGGGTCGACAAGATCAAGGTGACCGTGACCGAGATCTTCAAGCCGCTCTCCGCCAAGGACGCCACCGAGTTCTCCTACTACCGCGCCTCGGCCACCGTGCTGACCATGGAAATCGGCTCGCCCCGTTCCGTCTACTTCTACCTGCCGGGCGACATCGTGAAGCGCGACCGCCTCAAGATGCAGCCGGACTACTACTACGTCCAGCTCGACGTCGGCGGCAACGAAGTGCCCCTCTTCAGCGAAGCCGGTCGCATCAACCCGGACATGCTGGCCGCCGTCCACAAGCAGTTCGTCAACAAGAAGGACTTCGACGGCGCCCGTGACCTCGCCGACCGTGGCGCTTCCGCCAACGCCGGCATGCTGCGCCCGCAGTACATGGTCCCTTACGCCATCTTCGACACGCTTCCGCAGGGTTCGCCTTCTCCTGAGTTCATCCGGGAAGACGCCACCCGCTAATCCCATCCCCCTCCCCGTTTTCGCATGAGCCAGAAGAAGGCCACCATCGTCAATCTTGCCGCATCGAACGTCTCGGTGTCGCAGTTCTCCGTCGAGTCCGGCAGCCTCGTGCTCGAGCAGTTCTTCGTCGAGGAGCTGGCTCCCGGCCTCACCGGCGACGACGAATGGTTGAACGCCGCGATCGCGGCCCTCGCCAGCCTGGTCAACGCGCATGAGCTCAAGGGTCGCGTCACCGTCATCGCCCCCGCTTTCCTGCTCCTGCAGAAGCCGCTCAAGGTGCCGCAGGTCGAGCGCGCCCGCCAGGCGCAGATCGTCGCCTTCGAAGCCCAGAACGCCATCCCTTACCCGCTCAACGAAGTCATCTGGGACAGCCAGGTGATGGCGTCCGACGGCGTCGAAGCGGAAGTCCTCCTCTTCGCCCTCCGCACCGAGATCGCGACCAAGATCGCGAACCTCGTGACCTCGACCGGCCTCCGCCCGATGTCGATCCAGGCCGCCCCGCTGCTCGACAGCCAGGCCTTCCGTCTCGCCGGCGGTTCCGCCGCCGAGGAAGTACTCATCGTCAACGTCGGCGCCCGCTCGACCACGCTCAGCTTCGTCGGCCCCAGCGGCGTCAACATCCAGTCGGCCACCAACATCGGCGGCAACCTGCTCACGCAGGGCGTCTCCGACAACACCGGCCAGCCTTTCGCGGTCTCCGAAGCCATCAAGGTGGGCTTCTTCTCGGGCCTCGTCCAGCTGACCGAATCCGATCCGCAGGTCGCCGTCCTCCAGGCGAACGCCCAGACCTTCATCCGCCGTCTTTCGCAGGACATCAACCGCCGCCTGATCAATGTCCGCCGCGGCGCCAACGGTCGCCAGCCGACCCGTATCCTCGTCACCGGCCGCGGTTCGCAGGTTCCCGGCCTCGCCGAGCAGCTCTGCGAGACGCTGCGCCTCCCGGTCGAGACCTTCGATCCCTCTTCGGTCATCACCCCGGGCGCCGGCATCAACCAGGAGCAGCTCCAGCGCGCCAAGCACCAGATCACCGAAGTCATCGGTGAGGCCGCCCGCCTGACGCTGCCCCAGCCGATCGGCGTCAACCTCATCCCGCGCGACATCGCCTCCCAGCAGGCCTTCGACGCCCGCAAGCCTCGCCTGCTCGTCGCCGCCTTGCTCGCCGCCGTCTCGCCGCTCTTCGTGCTCCTCGCCTTCAAGGATTCCGATTCCTGGAACCACGAGCAGACCGTCATCGTCCAGGGCCGTCGCTCCGAACTCGAGAACCGCCGCGCGCTCATCGAGGAATCCCGCAAGAAGTCGGCCGAGCTCGCCGCCAAGGCCAAGGAGCTCGAATCCGTCGTCCTCAACCGCTCCAACTGGCCCGCCTTCCTCGGCGACCTCCAGTCCCGCGTCGGCTCGCTCAAGAACACCTGGGTCGAAGAGATGCACGTGAAGTATGAGACCCTGCCCGCCGCGCCTGCGGCCGAAGGCCAGCCGGCTCCGGCTCCGGCTCCGGTCGTCGTCACCAAGGTCGTCATCGCCGTGCGCTTCCTCTTCGCCGAAGTCCCGCTCGAGGAGACCCGCTACCGTTCGGGCGCCGAGAAGACCCATATCAGCCGTCTCCTCGAGGCGGTCCGCAAGTCGCCCTACGTCGCCTCCGTCCCGGAGAACGAAATCGTCGTCACCGACCAGACCGTCAAGTCGACCGAAGGCGGCAAATACGACATCCGCGTGACCCCCAAGGCCACGATCACCCTCGTCATCCAAAAGGACAAGGCCCTCTAAGCCATGCAGAATTTCAAGAAAAACCTCGGCTTCAACCTCGCGCTCATCGCGCTGGCCGCGCTCTTCGTCGGACTGAGCGTCGGAGCCTTCCTCTTCTACCGTAGCAACGCCGCCTCCAAGCTGCAGCTCGACCGCGCGCGCAAGGACCAGGACGCGCTGCTCCGCGGGCATGCCTTCGTCCCCGGCGCCGCCGCCGTGTCGCTCAATGACAAGAACGTCGCGGCCGCCGCCGAAGACGTGAAGGACCTCGAGGCGCATGTCGCTTCCCTCCGCGCCGCCCTCGCCGGCAACCCCGAGTTCGCGATCAAGGGCAAGGCCTCCGCCAACTCCGCCGAACTCAGCGCGCTGCTCCGCGAATCCGTCGACGGCTGGCGCAAGCTCGCCATCGACCAGGGCATCAAGCTGACGCCGAACGAGCCGACCGCCTTCGGCTTCCATCGCTACATCCACAACCAGGGTACTTCGCCGAAGCGCGATTTCCAGAAGGTGGACCAGCAGCGCCAGATCATCGACTTCCTCGTCCGTCAGCTCGCCGAATCCCGCCCCGCCGGCTCGCCGCTGCTGATCGAGTCCATCGACCGCGAGCCCGTCGAGACCTTCGTGCTCATCCCCGAAGGCAAGCCCGGCGCCGGCACCTATGGCCCGGACGCCGACACCACCCGCAACGAGGTGGATGAGTTCGTGCCTTCCCGCACCTTCGATCGTCACAACCTCGTCGAGACGATGTCGTTCCGCGTCCGCTTCGTCGGTTACACCCCGACCCTGCGCACGTTCGTGAACAAGATCCGCAACTCCGGCCGTCCCTTCGCCATCACGTCCATCGACGTCGGCCTGGCTTCCAAGGAAGCCGACAAGCAGCTTTCGTCCGCTTCGGCTGCCGCCGCTTCCGCCGCGAACGCCGCCGCCCCTGCCGCCGCCCCCGCCTTCGCCGATCTCTTCGGTGGCAGCGAGCCTGCGGCCGCCACCCCTGCCGCCGGCAAGCCGGCTGCGGTCGGTGACCAGCGCAAGCCGGTCGTCCCCCGCAAGTTCTCCTCCTTCGTCGTGCAGATCGACTACCTTTCGATCCCCGAGGAGAAGCCTGCGGCCGCCGCCGAAGGCGAACCCAAGAAATAAACCACTCCGGTCATGAATTCTCGCAAGGACATCATCCTCGTCATCCTCGGCGCCCTCCTGCTGGTCGTCGGCTCCGTCGCCTACGTCCAGCCCGGCCTCATCGCCCCTGCGATTCCGGGCGAAGACGACCAGAAGGTCGCCATCGCCAAGCTCAAGGCCGCCGTCCCGCAAGGCGAAGCCTACCCGGCCACGCCGCGCGCTTCCCTCGAGGACAACGTCAAGGATTGGCTCAGCCCCGAAGAGAACGACGACAACTGGGATTATGACCTCTTCACGACGATCGACGTCGTCTGGGATCCGGCCCTCAAGGAATACGTCCCGCGCAGCCGCAAGGCCGAGGAGATGCCGCCCTTCGGCATCGCCCTGGTCTCCGTCGGCCACCCGACGTACACCTTCATGCTCAGCCACTCCAGCTTGCCTCGCGGCAAGAAGGAAGAGGACCGCCTCTTCTCGCTGCGCAACGTCAAGACCAAGCAGTACATCGACGACTGCAAGCTGAACAAGCCCGTCCCCGAAGCCCCCTATCTCACCCTCAAGAAATACGAGGTCCTCAAGGGCAAGGATGCCGACGGCATCCCCTTCACCCGCAACGTCCTGACCATCGACGACCGCCAGTTCGGCGGCATCGTCGAGATCGATGACGAGAAGCCGCTCGAGTTCACCGGCCGCGTCGACATCATCATCAATTCCACGACCGATCCGGCCTGGACCCAGACCCTCCACGCGGTTGGGGATAAGTTTACCTACAACGGCGCCCACTACGTGGTCAAAGGCATTGACTTGCCCAGCAAGTCGGTGACTTTTGACAAGTCCTTCGCTCTTAACCCCAAGAAGCCGAAGAAGCTGATCAACGATCCGCAGACGCTCGTCGTCCCGGCCCCTGCGACCCCCGTCGCCAAGCCCAAGGCCGCCACTCCTCCTCCCGCCCCGAAGGCGACCACTCCCAAGAAATAATTTTCAAAGCCCCCCACTCATGAAAAATCTCCACCGTTCGCAGCTTGCCTGGGCAGCCCTCGCCCTCGCCCTCGCCGCCGGCTCGCTCGTCGCCCAAGATGGCGACGCCGCCGCGCGTAAGCCGCAGCTCCTCGCCGAGGCGCTGAAGGCCCGCGACGAAGGCAACCTTCAGGCCGCCAAGGCCAAGTTCGAGGCCATCCTGGCCATCGACGCCAAGGACGTCGGCGCCACCGAAGCCCTGAAGAACATCAACGACGACATCGCCGCCGCCGACGCCGCCAAGAAGGCCGCCGACGCCGCCGCTCCGAAGGCCGAGGCTCCGGCCGCCGCCGCCCCCGCCGCCGCGCCGGCTCCCGCCGCCGCCGCGATCGATGACGTCGCCGCCGCGCACGAGAAGCTCTTCGCCGAGGTGACCCAGGCCATCGAAGCCGCCCGCAAGCAGGCCGCCGCCGGCGACTTCAAGGCCGCCCTCGATCGCCTCGACGGCGCCGCCGGTGCCATCGCCTCCATCAACTCCGCCGCCGCCCAGTCCCGCCGCGACGCCATCTCCCTCGCCAAGCAGGAAGTCGCCGTCGCCCGCGACGCCGGTGGCGCCAACGCCGCCCAGGAAGAAGTGAAGCGTCTGGCCAAGGCCAACGCCGACTCCCTCGACAAGCAGGGTGACGTGATCTCCTCCGCCGAGCGCCTGATCCGTCAGGGCACCGCCGAGTCCCTCGACAAGGCCCTCGCCGACCTCGACGCCGCCGATCGCGCCCTCGGTTCCGCCAGCCTCTCCAACGGCGGCCTCAAGGAGCGCATCAAGGACGCCAAGGGTTCCGCCCTCGCTCGCCGCGCCCTCGTCGCCATCGAAGCCCGCGACATGATCAAGGCTTCCTCCGTCATCGCCCAGTACGCCGACCTCAAGGGCAAGGAAGACGCCAGCGTCGTCCGCCTCCAGAAGGAGTTCGCTTCCAAGCGCAACGACCCGACCTACCGCAACATCGACGAGCTCTCCCCGGGCATCCGCGTGAAGGACGACAAGGTCAACGAACTGCTCGTCAAGGGCCGCGCCCGTTACCTCTACGGCGACTACCAGGGCGCCCTCGACGCCTACCGTGAAGTGCTGCAGTACCAGCCGAACAATTCCGAGTCCAAGGCCTACCAGATCCGCATCCGCCAGATGCTGTCCGAGAATTCCGGCCAGTGGAACCGCGGCGTGACCAAGGGCAAGCTCCTCGAGCTCCTCGACGAGACCTGGAAGCTCCCCGAAGTCTTCAACCGCGAAAACGTCAAGGTCGACGCGACGGGCAACAACGACCCGGTCATCGAGAAGATGAAGTCCATCCAGCTCCCGGAAGGCTTCATCGTCCGCGACCAGCCCCTCGACCGCGCGCTCACCCTGCTCCAGACGCAGGCCGCCTCCTACGACAAGGACCAGAAGGGCGTGAACATCGTCCTCATCGACAACGCCAACAAGAACCCGAACGTCAGCATCCAGCTCCGCAACGTCTCGGTCTACCAGGCCCTCGATTACACCTGTAAGCGCGTCGGC
This sequence comes from Coraliomargarita sp., assembly GCA_024638885.1. Lineage (GTDB taxonomy): Bacteria > Verrucomicrobiota > Verrucomicrobiia > Opitutales > UBA953 > UBA953. The sequence continues at coordinate 581,146 of JAHEJL010000001.1, forward strand.
TTCAGCTTCACCGTCGGTTCCGGCGGCATCATCGAAGTCCGCGAGGATTCCGGCGACAGCCTCCTCGAGACCGAGATCTACCCGCTCTCCACGGCCGCCGTGCTCAAGATGACCGGTCTCAGCGCCGGTGGCACCGGTGCTCCTGCCGCCGGTGGCGCCGCCAGCCCCTTCGGTGCCGCCGCTGCCGGTGGTGCCGGCGCCGGCGATGGCCAGCGTCCGGAAGAAGTGGCCATCAAGAACTTCCTCACCCGCTCCGGCGTGGCCTTCGAACCCCCGGCCACCCTCTCCTACGACGGCACGAACCTGATCGTCTACCAGAGCCGCAAGAACTTGGACCGCGTGAAGAACATCATCCGTCGCTACTCCGACATCAAGCAGGTCCACATCGAAGCCAAGTTCATGGAAGTCGAACAGAAGATCCTGAACGAGCTTGGCGTGAACTGGAACCTGGCTCCGACCGTCGCCGGCGTGGGCAACGTCAACGCCTCCACGAACCTCCGTTCGATCAACTCGGTGTTCGCCAGCAACAACGCCACCGTCCGCAGCCTCAACGTGACCGGCAACCCGTCGATCCCGCAGCCGGCTCCGAATTTCCCGGGAGGCATCAATCTGGGTAACACCAACCAGTCTTACACCAGCACCGTCGGCATCATCGGCGCCGAGACCCTCGGCGTCGCCATCCGTGCGATCGAAGAGAACGCCGGCAGCGACCTGATGTCCTCCCCGAGCCTCACCGTCCTCGACGGTAAGACCGCGGTCATCAAGGTGGCCCAGCTCCTCCGCTACCCGCAGGCCTACGGCGACACCCAGTCGAACGTCGGTACCGCCTCCACGACCGGCGCCGGCGGTTCCTCCACCTCCGTCGCGATCACCGCCGGTACGCCCCAGGACTTCACCGTCCAGGAAGTCGGCGTGACCCTCGAAGTCACCCCGACCGTCGCGGCCGACGACTCCATCGCCCTGAACCTCAAGCCGAAGGTGACCGAGTTCGAAGGCTTCGTCGAATACGGCGGCACCTCGATCGCCATCTCCGGCGCCGTGACCGTCTCCGTCCCGTCCGGCTTCTTCCAGCCGATCTTCAGCACCCGCGAAGTGACCACCGACGTCACCGTCTTCGACGGCGCCACGGTCGTCATCGGCGGCCTGACCCGCGAAGAAGTGAAGACCATCGACGACAAGGTCCCGGTCCTCGGTTCCATCCCGCTCATCGGCGCGGCCTTCCGCTCCAGCGGCAAGACCATCCAGAAGAAGAGCCTCATGGTGTTCGTCACCGCGAACCTCGTCTCTCCGGGCGGCGCCACCCTCCGCAGCACCCATCCGGGCATGCGCGCCGGTTCGACCTTCTCGAACCCCACGCTCATCTCCCCGGGCGGCGCGGTCTACCGCGAGCCGATCGAAGTCGCCGCTCCGGTCGCTCCGGCCCCGGTCGTCAGCGAGCCGGCCAAGTAAGCCGAACTTCGCCATCCGCGCACAACGGGCCCGCCATTCGGCGGGCCCGCTTTTTTCTCGATGGTCCGGGCCGGCCGGGCGACACTGCCTGCATGCGCTGGCTGCTGATCGATGGCTTCAACCTGGTCTTCCGGAGCCACTTCGCGATGGAGCGCTCCAATCTCCGTCGGCAGTCCGATCAGTTCCCGACGGGCGCCCTGCACGGTTGGATGAAGTCGTTGCTCGACCTCCGCGAAGGGGAGAAGCCGGACCGCTGCGCCGTCTTCTTCGACCTCGGCGGCTCTGACCGCCATCTCGCCGTCCTGCCTGACTACAAGGGCCAGCGCGACGACACGCCGGAGGAGATCGTGCACCAGCTCCCCGAGATCAAGCGACTCACCGCGTTGCTTGGCTTCCAGGTCTTCGAGCGCCGCGGCGTCGAGGCCGACGATCTCATCGCCACGGCCGTGCGCGTCCTGTCCGCCGCCGGCGACGAGTGCGTCATCGTCAGCGCCGACAAGGATTTCGGACAGTGCGTCGGCGGCCCGGTCGTCCAGCTCGCGCCGCCGCCGACGGCGAATCCGGCCATGGGCTGGCGCCGCCTCGATCCGGCCGCGGTCACCGAAAAGTTCGGCGTCCCGCCGGCGCGCATCGCCGACTACCTCGCGCTCGTGGGCGACACCTCCGACAATATTCCGGGTCTCAAGGGCGTGGGCCCCAAGACCGCCGTGAAGTGGCTCACCGAGCATGGCGACCTCGAAGGCGTGCTTGCGGCGGCGGACACCTTGCAGCCGGAGCGTTTCCGCGAGCAGGTGAAGGCCGAGGCCGGACGGATCCGCGGCAACCTGCAGCTCGTGACGTTCCAGACCGATTTCGAATTCACGCCCGGCCAGCCGGTCGCGGAGGATGTCGCCGGCGTCGAAGCCTTCTTGTCCGAGATGGAGATGCATTCCGCGCTGCGTCGCTATCAGGCGAAGCACGGCAAGGCCGTCAGCGCTCCGGAGCCGGCGGCCAAGCCGAAGGAAGCGCCGAAGCCGAAGGCCAAGCCCGCCGCCGACGCGCAGCAGGGCGAGCTTTTCTGAGGCAACAAAAAGGCCCGCCGGTGAAGGCGGGCCTTGTGGCGAAGCCTAAGCGGTCCGCTTAGTTCTTCTTCTCGGCCTTCTTTTCCAGCTTCGGGGCTTCGGCGGCCGGAGCGGCGGCGGCCTGCTGCTGGGCGCCGCGGATCAGGCCTTCGATCTGGTTCACTTCGTCCTGGTTGAGCAGGATGACGAACTTGGACTCGAGGACTTCCACTTCGTAATTGTGGGTGATCGAGTAGCCGACGCTTTCGGCCATCTCCTTGTTGCCCTTGTTGAGGAGTTCGAGGGTCTGGTCGAGCTGGGTCTGGATGCGGGCCTTGTCTTCTTCCTTCTCGGCGCGCTTCAGGATCTCGGTGAGCTGGACGACGGCGTCGCGGCGGGCCTGGAGGACCTTGGCGAACTGGTCGAACTGGACGACGAGGTCGAGGCCGCGGATCTCGGCGGTCTGGAGGAGGCGGCGGTCGCCACGGATGACGAGCTGCTCTTCCTTGAAGTTCTTGTCGGCGCGGGCCTTCGCGGCTTCTTCTTCGGAGACGACGGCGAAGAGGCGGAGGGCGGTGTTGACGAAGGTGGCCTGGCGGTTGGCGACGGCCGGGACGTTGAAGCCCCAGACCTTGGCGAACACGGCGTCCTTCTCGTTGAAGTCCTTGACCTCGGCTTCACCGACCTTGGCGAGGGCGTCGCGCTCGACGGTGGTGAGGGCGGACTGGATGCGCTGCTGCAGCTGCTGGATGCGGCCGAACTGCTGACCGAGGGTCTGCAGCTCCTGCTGGAAGCGGGCCAGGGAACCCTGGTTGGAGATGGTGAGGACGACGCGGGCCAGGTTCTGGCCGAGCGGGATCAGCTCGATGACCGGACCTTTGGGGGCTTCGGCAGGAGCGGCGGCGGTTTCGGTAGACATGTTAGGGGTGGGTTGGGGTGGGGTAAGATGTTACTTCTTGTCGGAAGCAGGGGCGCTCTTGGCTTCGATGGCCTTCTTCTCTTCTTCCGTGATCTGCACGGAGAGCTTGGCTTCGGAGGGGAGGGTGATGGCTTCGGCGTTGAAGTCGAAACCACGGGCCTGCTTGAACTCGCCGAGGCTCTTGGTGAGGTCGTCCTGGATTTCCTTGATGGCCTTCTCGACCTTCTTCTTGTCGTCTTCCTTGGTCAGCTTGGGCTGGAGGTCGACGAGCTGCTGGAGCTGGCCCTTGGCATCGGTGATGCGCTTGAGGGCGAGGCCGAAGGTCTCCACTTCGCCCTGGCCGGAGATGGTGTCGCGGATGTGGTACTTCTTCTCGCCGATGGTGATGACGCTGTCGGCCTTGAATTCCTTGGCGGCGGAGAGCTTGGCGAACTCTTCGTTGGAGATCGGGGTGGCGATGATGGCCTTGGTGGCGACGAACTGGTACGGACGGTCGATGCTGAAGCCGTTGTACAGCTTGCCCATGGACTCGTTGTCACCCTTGAGCTTGGCGCTCTTGGCGGCGATTTCGTGGCCGCGGGCTTCCTTTTCAGGGGTGGTCAGGGCGTTATCGAGGAAGACCTGGAGGCGCTTCAGCTCTTCGACCTGCTGGCCGAGGACCTGGATGTTCTTCTGGAAGTTGAGGCATTCGCCGATGCTCTTGCCGACCCAGACATCAGCGAAGTAGGCCTTCTGCTCGGCCTTGTTGGCGAGCTTGACCTCCGGCGCGGCGTTGGCGGCCTTGGTTTCGGCGGTCTTGGCTTCCTGAGCATTCAGGGAGACGCAGAGAGCAGCCAGGAGGAACGAGAACTTGTTCATGGGGATGGGGAGGGAGGTTCAAACATAGCCATCCCCATCGCATGGACTACCAAAAAATGGCCGGCCGATTCACTTTTTCGGTTTCTGCAGGGAACGATCGATAATACCCGGCAAATCGACCTTTTCGGCGTCTTTTTGGAGCTGTTCGTCGGCGAGGACGGCTCGGACCTTCGGGTGATCGATGAACCCAGTTAAGTCATTGTTATTCAACAACTCACGAACCTTCTTGTCTTCCCAGGCCTGGTAGAGGGTGGGGTGGGCGGCCAGGGCCCTGATCTCGGGCTGGGCCATGAGTCGGCGGCGGGCCTCCGGGTCGGCCATCAGCCGCCGGGTCTGCCTGATCAGGGTACGCTGCTTGTCAGGGATGGGGGACCACTCCTTGAGCTCAGCCGTGAAGGGGGTCCCGGCGAGCTCATTGCGGACTTCGACCGTCCAATGGTGCCGGGTCTCTCCCGACTTCTCGAAGAGGTCGTAGACCGAGGCCACGGTGGCCAGCAGGGCGATCAGGATGAGAAAGTAGAGCATGCCCGTCCAGCAGCCGACCAAGGCGCCCATGACCGGGCTCTCGGCTTCCTTCTGGCCTTCCGGGAGCCGGCCGAGGCGCCAGAATAGCGCATAGCAAAGGAGGCCCGTCAGGCACGACAGGGCGAACACGCCGGTGATGCCTCGAAGGATCCAAGGGTAGGAGGTTCCCTGGAGGCAGGCATGGCCAAGGTCGGAGCCGAAGAGCCAGCCGACGACCTGCCCGGTCGCCAGCGCCACCGGTCCGGCGAGCTGGCGCATCGGTCCGCGACGGTAGCCGCGCCAGGCGCCGCGGATCATCAGCGCGGCGAGCAGGGCCACGGCGACCCAGAGGGTCACGGACCAGGCGGGAAGTTCGGGCGTCATCAGGATTCGCCGAGGATCTTGCGGATCGACGGTTCACGCGCCTCGATGCTTTCGGCGAGCTTGAATTGCACGAGGGCGCGGCGGAGGTTGTGGCCGGGGTAGCGCACCTTGAAATACACGTCGCCGGCGAGATGGTCCGCGAGGAAGCGGATGCCGAGTTCGAGGGGGATCAGGTGGATGCAGTCGAAGAGGTGGCGATGGTCCGCCGCGCTGAGGAAATCCTTCGCATGGGCCTGATAACCCCTGTAAATCATGCTGAAAAGCTCCAGGTCGAAGATCACCGAGCCGAGCTCCGGCGCGTCTTCGCCCGCGGGATTGCAGACGGAGCGCACCGCGTCGCCGATGTCATAATGCACCAGTCCGGGCTGCACCGTGTCGAGGTCGACGATGCACGTCCCGCGGCCGGTGGACTCGTCGATCATGATGTTGCCGACCTTCGGGTCGCCATGCGTCGTGCGCAGGCCGAGGTCGCCCCGCAGGCGCGCGTCTTCGAGCACGGAACAGCGGGCGCGGCGAGTCTCCACGAAGCGCACGGCGCGCTTGGTCTCGACCGAGGCGTGGAGCCTTTCCTGGCCGCCGGGCGTCGCGAGCGCGGCGTCCATCTTGGCGAGGTAGCCCGGCGTGACGTGGAAGCCGGGCAGGGCGTAGCCGAGCTTTTCCGCCGGGAGGTCGCTGACCATGCGGTGGAAGTGGCCGAGGACGATGCCCGCCTCATGGGCGTGCTCGGGGTTGCGGACCTTCTCGTACGCGTGGGCGCTGGCGATCTGCGAGATCGCGCGCCAGAGGTCGCCGTCGGCGTCGGTCACCCAGTCTTCGCCGGTCTTGGTCTGGATGATCTTCGGGAGCTGCCAGATGCGGTCCGCGCCTTCGGCCTCGGCCTCGAGCTTGGCGTGGCAGTGGTCCGTGAGCACGCGCATGTTCTGCATGATCACCTCGGGGTTCGGGAACACCGACTTGCGGATGCGCTGCACGATGAAGCGCTGCTCGGAGAAGGTCGTCCGGAAGATCGCCAGATAGGTGTCGTTGACGTTGCCGGACCCGTAGGGCTCGACGGTCACGAGCCTTCCCTGGACGTCGAACTGGCGGGCGATTAAGGCGGCTCGCATGGGGCTTTCGGGCTAATTTGCGGTTAGTTTCGAGGCTGGCGAGGGCATTCCCGCGTCGCCAAGGCTTGATTTCCGCCCGGGGCTCCCCATGTTCGTCCTTCCTCTGCGACGCCACCTTAGCTCAGCTGGTAGAGCATCTCATTCGTAATGAGAATGTCGCCGGTTCAAATCCGGCAGGTGGCTCCAGCGCAGGGGACAATTTCTGAGCCGTCCGTTTGCCCGCCCGGCCTTTTCTTCCAACCTTTCCGCCATGAGCCGCGCCGAACATCCGCCCCGCAGCCGGGATCTTTCCCGTCGCTACGACCGGAATTTCCGGGCCGATGACGCCTACCGCGCCACGCTGCCGGACATGCAGAACAAGGACGCCTCCCTGATCCAGGGCGCCAACGTCCCGATCCAGCACGTCGGCATCTCCGGCTTCCGCCTCCCGATGCTCGTCGCCACCCGCGACGGCAAGCCCCTCCCGCTCGAGTGCACCATCACCGGCTCGGTGTCCCTCGCGGCCGACCGCAAGGGCATCAACATGTCCCGCATCATGCGGACGTTCTACGAGTTCAAGGACCGCGTGGTCTCCCATGAGCTGCTCGAGGAGATCCTGATCCGCTACAAGAAGGACCTCGATTGCAGCCGCGCCCGCATCCTGGTCGAGTTCCGCTACCCGATCCTGCAGAAGTCCCTGCGCTCGGGCCTCGAAGGCTGGCAGTACTACCGCGCGGTGCTCGAAGGCACGATCGACGACCTCGACCGTCTCCGCCGCTACGTCCATTTCGACTTCGTCTACTCGTCCGCCTGCCCTTGCTCCGCCGAGCTCACCGAGCACGCCCGCGAAGAGCGTTCCGCCTACGGCATCCCGCATTCGCAGCGCTCCAAGGCCCGTGTGGTCGCCGAAGTCGCCCCCGGCCGCTCCCTCTTCGTGGAAGACATGAAGGACCTCTGCCTGAAGGGCCTCCAGACCGAGACCCAGGTCATGGTGAAGCGCGAGGATGAGCAGGCCTTCGCCGAGCTCAACGGCGCCTATTCCAAGTTCGTCGAGGACGCCGCCCGCGTCGTCTATGAGCAGTTCGACGCCGATGCCCGCGTGCGCGACTTCGTCATCGCCTGCTCGCACCTCGAGTCCCTGCATTCCCATGACGCCGTCTCGGTGATCAACAAGGGCATGCCGAGCGGTCTTTCGGCCGATTTCAGCAACTTCAGAGACCTGATCTGCTAGTCGGCTGACGGCTTGCCCATCGGTGGTGGCCGTCATATGGTCACTTTCATGAGGGGGTAGCTCAGCTGGATCCAGAGCAGCAGCCTTCTAAGCCGCCGGTCGCGGGTTCGAGTCCCGCCCTCCTCACCACTTTCCCGCCCGCCGCCTTTCCGAGGTCGGCGGGCTGACTGTGTCCGGCCGACCTTGGCTTGCGAGCCGCCGGTCCGCCGACTACTGAAGGTCATGCAGATTCACGTCGCCCGGAACAACGCCCAGCTCGGCGTCTTCACCGCCGAGGAAATCATCGCCGGCCTGCAGTCCGGCCGCTTCGTCGCCGCCGACCTCGCCTGGCGCGAAGGCCTGTCCGCCTGGCTGCCGCTGGGCGACTGGACCGAATTCCGCGGCGTCGGCGTGCCGCCGCCTTCGCCTTCCGTCGGCGCCTACGCCGGGCCCCGCGCCGAAGACGCGCTCCCGATGCCTTCCTGGGAGCGTGGCGCCTCCTTGGCGAACTTCGTCGCGACGATCAAGGAAGTCGCGCTCGATCCCGTCCGCACGTTCGCGAACCTGCGCGACGGCGGCTACGCCCGTCCGATCTCCTTCACCTACTGGTCGCTGCTGCCGGCCTGGCTCTGCGGCAGCCTGCTTTACGGCGCGCTGTTCGGCTTCATGGCCACCGTGGGCGCGGCCGGCCTCCCCGGCGGCCCCAAGGATCCGTTCTCGTCCTGGATCGTCGGCGTCGGTCCGCTGATGGCCGCGTTGGCGATCTCCGCCGCGCTGGCCGTCTTCTTCGTCTTCGTGCCGTTGTTCAATTTCCTCGGCGCGGCTTGCACGCATGTGCTCCTGCTGCCTTGGGGCCCTTCCGGCGGTTTCGCGCAGACGTACCGGGCCAACGCCTACGCTTACGGCGCCTTCATGCCGTTCGTCTTCGTGCCCTGCCTGAACTACGTCGCGATGCCTTGGCAGCTCGTGGCGGCGATCATCGCCCATTCCCAGGTCCATCGCCTCGTCTGGTGGAAGGTCGTCCTCTCGCTCATCGTGATCCCGTGCCTTTGCGTGTGCGGCCTCTATGCGTTGATGTTCGCGGCGATCTTCAGCAAGTTCGCCCGCTGACCCTCTTATGCAGATCCACGTCGCCCGTCATTCCGCCCAGCTGGGCGTTTTCTCTCCCGAGGAAATCATCGCCGGCCTGGCGTCCGGCCGCTTCCTGCCGGGCGACCTCGCCTGGCGCGACGGCCAGCCGACCTGGACGCCGCTCGGCGACTGGCCGGAGTTCCGCGCCGCAGGCGTGCCGCCGACGCCGGGCGCGCCGCTCGGTCAGGCTCCGGCCGCTTCGACGATTCCGTGGGAACAGGGCAAGTCGCTCGGCTCCTTCTTCGCCACGTGCAAGCTCGCGATCGCGCATCCGGCGGCCCTCGCCACCGGCCGCTTCGCTTTCGGCGATTGGCTGATCTTCTGTTACGTGGCGTTGGCGCTCACCTTGCCCTTCCAGGTCGCCCACCTCCTCCTCGCCGGCGACCAGAACGCCGCCGTCGCGGCGATCCTCGGCAAGTTCGACCAGCCGCAGCTGAAGCAGATGGCCGAGCAGATGGCCGCCACGCCGGAGACTCCCCTCGCCATCAAGCTCATCTCGATGCCGCTCGGCTTGGCGATGGCGCCCCTGATCTATGCCGGTTTCGGCCTCATCCATTGGGTCGGACAGCGCGTCTTCCGCCTCTCCGTCTCCGTCGAGCGCACCACGGCCGCCACGCTCCTCGCCTGCGGTGTCGTCATCCTGCTCGGCGCCCCGTTCCAGCTACTTGGCTTCGACCTGACCGCGCAGCTCGTCCTCTCCGCCCTGTTGTTCGTCCCGGTCTGCGTGATCTATTACCGCGCCTTCGGCGCCGCGACCGGCGTGAGCCCCTGGGTCCAGTTCGGCATCTCGAGCCTCATCTGGTTCGTGATCCTTTGCTGCTGCTGCGTCGGCCCGATCATGGTGATGGCCGCCTCTTTCGCCAAGCTCCAGGCCTGACCGGTGCTTCGGCTGATCCGCAGACCTGCCTATCCCGGCGAGCTCAACCATGAGCTCGTCTGGCCGGCGGCGTTCCTCGGCGGCGCGCTCTTCGCCTGGAGTTGGTTTCAGGCGGGCCTGCAGCTGCCGCAGTGCGTCTTCATCCGTCTGACGGGGCTGCCTTGCCTCGGTTGCGGAGGAACGCGCTGCGCGCGCAACCTGGTCCACCTGGATCTCGGCCAGGCCTTCCTCTATCACCCGGGCTTCTTCCTCGTGGTGATGCTGGGCGCGGCTTGGACGATCCATTCGGCGATCTTCTGGCTTCGTCGCGATACGCTTCGCCTTCGCCTGTACGTGGAGCCGTCCGCTTCCCGGCGCTTCCGCCTCACCTTCGTCCTGCTGCTGGCCGTGCATTGGGCCTGGCAGTGCTATTACCTGACGCGCTGAGATGATCCGTAACCTGCTCCGCTTCCTCGGTTGGGTCTGCCTGCTGGTGCTGCTTTCGGCCGGCGTGCTCGGGTTGGTCTATTACCTGTCCGAGCGTCCGCAGAAGGTCGCGATCGAGCAGCGCGTGCTCAACGCCGTAGACACCGTGCGCGAAGACGGCACCACGCCCCGCAAGGTGGTCGACGCCCTGGATCGTTTCGCCGACGGCACCGAGGCGGTGAAGGGCGATGTCGTCCCGGCGCCGGAACCCGACAAGGAGGCGACCGCTCCTTACGGCGACCCGGCGGACCGGTTCGGCCTGAAGCATCTGGTGAACCGTGGCTATAACGTCGGCTACGACGAGACGCTGCCTTCGCCCCGCTGGTCTTCCTATCGCGTCTTCCCTTACAAGGACGCGCACCTCGAACGGCCTTCGACCTTCAAGGCCGACGCGCGCACCTCCGCCCGGGTGACGACTTCCGAATACGTCCGTTCGGGCTACGACCGCGGGCATCTTTCGCCGAACTACGCCATCTCGGTCTGCTATGGCGAAGAGGCCCAGAAGGAGACGTTCCTGCTCAGCAACATCGTACCCCAGCTGCACGCGCTCAACGCCGGCCTCTGGAAGGACATGGAACAGCGCATCATGAAGCGCTACGTCGCCCGTTACGGCACCGTCTGGGTGCAGGTCGGGCCGGTGTTCGCGACGCCTCCGGACAAGAAGGTCGGCCGCATCCCCGTGCCTTCGTCCTTCTGGATGGTCATCTCGGAGTACGACGAAGCGCGGCATGGCATCCGCGCGATCGCCTACCTCGTCCCGCACGAGGAGAAGTGGCGCGACGCCGAGCTGACCCGTTACGTCGTGAGCATCCGCCGCGTCGAGGAGCTGACCGGGCTGGATTTCTTCCCGAAGCTGCCCAGGCCGACGCAGGACCGCCTGGAATCAGCGCCGGCGCCGCGCGCCTGGTGACGGCAGCTCGCGACGAAGGTCGGAAGCATGGATCAGGCAGACGCAGTCCGAGCCGTCGGCCGTCGGGAGCCACATGATCGGCAGCTTCGGCCAGGCTTGGTGCATCGCCTTCTGCAGGCCGCCGACCTCGATCACGAGGATGCCGTGCGGCTTGAGGGCCTCGCGCGCCTGCGCGAGCAGCTTGCGGATGACGTCGAGGCCGTCCTTGCCCGAGACGAGCGAACCCTTCGGCTCCTTCTTGAATTCGGCCGGCAGGCGTCGGTAGATGCCTTCGGGCTCGTAAGGCGGGTTGCTGAGGATCAGGTCGAACCGCGGGCCCTTGGCCAGCGCCGTCATGGTGTCCGTCTCGTGCAGCGTGACGCGCTTCGCGAGCTTGTGGTCGGCGACGTTCAGCGCGGCGACCTCGAGCGCCTGCGGCGAGAGGTCGGTCGCATGGACGTGCGCCTTCGGGAAGCGCTTCGCGAGGAGGATGGCGAGGCAGCCGGAGCCGGTGCAGACGTCCGCGACGTCGGTCACCTGCGCGACCGGCGGCAGCCACTGCGGGATGGCCTCGGGGATGAGCTCGACGAAATAGGAGCGGGGGATGATCACGCGTTCGTCGACGCGGAAACGGAGGCCGCCGAGCCAGGCTTCGCCGACGAGGTAGCCGGTCGGCACCCGGTCGAAGACGCGGCGCTCGACCAGCGCGAGGAAGGCGGCCTTCTCCTTGGCCGTCAGGGCGCGTTCGAAGCAGGAAGGGAGCTGCTCCCAGGCCAGGCCGGTCGCGTGGCCCATGAGGGTCAGGGACTCCTCTTCGGCGTTCACGAAACCTTGGCCGTGGGCGATGCCGGCCGACTTGAAGAGCCGGTTGGCATGGCGTAAACAATCACCGCCCGTTCTGAGGCGGGCGGTGTCGGCGGGCGTGGGGCGCTGCGGGGCGCTCATCGTCGGCGGCGGGGCCGCTTAGGTGAGCGGAGCGGCGGACCAGAGTTCCTTCGGGGTGCGCTCGAAGAAGTCCTCGAGGTACTTCGTCGTCGCGCCGCCCTGGCGGAAGGCCGGATCCTTCATGATCGCGCGGCAGACCGGGATCGTGGTGTGGATGCCGCGGATGATGTACTCGCCGAGGGCGCGGTGCATGCGGTCCAGGGCCTTCTGGCGGGTCGCGCCGACCGAGATCAGCTTGGCCACCATGGAGTCGTAGAGGGGCGGGATGACGTAGCCCGAGTAGCAGTGCGAGTCGACGCGCACGCCGTGGCCGCCGGGCGTGTAGTAGAGGCCGATGGTGCCGGGGCTCGGGGCGAAGTTGCGGGCCGGGTCTTCGGCGTTGATGCGGCACTCGATGGCGTGGCCGGTCATCTTGATGTCCTTCTGGGAGAGCTCGAGCTTCTCGCCGCAGGCGATGAGGATCTGGCGGCGGACGAGGTCGATGTCCGTGACTTCTTCGGTGACGCCGTGCTCCACCTGGATGCGCGTGTTCATCTCCATGAAGTAGAACTTGCCGTGCTTATCGACGAGGAACTCGATCGTGCCGGCGTTCTGGTAGCCGATGGTCTCGGCGAGGCGGACGGAGACCTTGCCCATCTCCTCGCGGAGCTTGGGGGTCAGGAAGGGGGAGGGGGATTCCTCGATCAGCTTCTGGTGGCGGCGCTGCACGGAGCAGTCGCGTTCGCCGAGGTGGATGACCTTGCCATGTTCGTCGCCCAGGAGCTGGAACTCGATATGGCGGGGCTGCTCGATGTACTTCTCGATGTAGACGCGGCCGTCGCCGAAGGCCTTCTCGGCTTCGGCGCGGGCGCTTTCGAATTCCTTCGGGAAGGCCGCGGCGTTGTGCACGATGCGCATGCCTTTGCCGCCGCCGCCGGCGACGGCCTTGACGATGACGGGGAAGCCGATGCGCTGGGCTTCCTTGATGGCTTCGCGCTGGTTGTCGACCGGACCGTCGGTGCCGGGCACGCAGGGCACCTTGGCGGCGGCGGCGGTCTGGCGGGCGACGGCCTTGTCGCCCATCTTGCGGATGACCTCAGGGCTGGGGCCGATGAACTTGATGTTCGCGGCGGCGCACTTCTCGGCGAAGCCGGCGCGCTCGGAAAGGAAGCCGTAGCCAGGGTGGATGGCGTCGACGTTGGTGATCTCGGCGGCCGAGATGATGCGATCCTCGCGCAGGTACGAGTCCTTGCTCGGACCGGGCCCGATGCAGACGGCCTCGTCGGCGAGCTGCACGTGCAGCGACTGTTCGTCGGCCTGGGAGTAGACCGCGACGGTCTTGATGCCCAGCTCCCGGCAGGCGCGGATGACGCGAAGGGCGATTTCGCCGCGATTGGCGATGAGGATCTTGTTCATGCTCGGGGGACCGTGCTCAGCTGACCTTCACGCGGAAGAGAGGCTGGCCGAATTCGACCGAGGTGCCGTTGGCGACGAGGCACTCGACAATCGTGCCGGAGATCTCCGACTGGATTTCGTTCATCACCTTCATGGCCTCGATGATGCAGACCACGGAGTCGGCCTTGACCGGGGAACCGACGGTGACGAAGGGGGGATTGTCGGGGGAAGGGGTGGCGTAGTAGGTGCCGACCATCGGGGACGTGATCAGCTTGATGCTGGGGTCCGCGGCGGCGGGGGCGGCCGGGGCGGGGGCAGCGGCCACAGGGGCCGGCGCCGCAGCCACGGGGGCGGGGGCGGCCGCCACAGGGGCGGCCTGGGCTGCGATCGGGGCACGACCGGGGAGGTCGCGCTTGATACGCAGCTTGAAGTCCTGGTCCTGGATCTCGAACTCGGAAAGGTCCGACTTCTTCATCAAATCCACGACTTGTTTAATCTTAATTAGGTCCAAGGTATTGTCCTCCGTAAGGGGGGTGCGCCTCTCTGATACAGGGTATCAGGGGGGTAAATCAATCCCTCATTCCTGAATTCCGGCAGGAATCTTACCTAACTTACTGTCCTTCTGAGGCTTAATGATATCTTTGAGGGTCGGAATGGCGCTGGTTTCCGGCTTAGAAATCGGGCCTTTTAGCTTAATTTTCGTTAACCCGATCAAGGCGCGGTTCAGATTCAGGAGGTCCAGGGGGTTGAAACCCTCCTTGCGGGGTAGGGAGAAGTCCCCTTCGAACTCCAAAGTGGCGGTCTGCAGGTCGATCTCGCCGGCCAGGTCCAGGCGGGACTGGGGGCCGGTGATGGCCATGTCCGGGAAATAGGCCCGGCCGCCCAGGCAGCCGAAGGTGCCCTTGGCTTGGGTCAGCTCATAGGTCGTGGCCCCCACGCCGACGGCTTCCAGGACGTTGGAGATGCCGCCCAGCAGGCGCACCTTCTTAAGGTCGGGGTCGGTGAGGGCGTAGCGGCCGAGGCCCTTCAGCTGGCGCGGCTTCTCGAGGTCGAGCTCGCCGGCGAAGTCCAGGTCCATGCGGCCCTTCGCCGTCGGGGTGGCCGGGGTCGGCTTGGCTTCTTCCTTCTTCGGCGTGGTGAGGTCGTTGAGCAGCTGGCCGACCTGCGCCGGGTCGCAGCCACGCAAACCGACCGCGACCTTGGTCTGATGCAGCGGGTCGCCGTCGAGCGTCAGCGTCGCGTCGCCGTTCGCGAGGCCGAGTTTCGCGCGGACGCGGAGGCCGCGGTCGCTGTTCTCGGTGCTCGCTTCGAGTCCGCGGCCGGTGACGCCCCAGGCGTTGAACTCTCCGGCGCAGGCGATCGAGGTCTTCACGTCCGGGCCTTTGATGCCGGGCGTGAGCAGCAAGGTGAACCGATGGTCCGACGGGAGCTCGAGTCCGCGCAAGGCGTCGCCCAGGTCCTTGCCGGCGCAGCGCGCCGCGATCCACGGCTGGATGTTGCCTTCGGCGCGGACGACCGGACCGGCCAGCGCAAGCGGCTTCGACCAATCCCAGGTCGCGCTGCCTTCGACGCTGCCGCCGGCCGGCGAGTCGCCGCCTTCCAGGCGATGGAGGCCGATGTAGGTCTGGCGCGCGTCGGCGTCCACGGAGACTTCCACGTGACGGAACGGCGCGCCCATGAAGTCGAAGCGGTTCAGCAGCACGCGTCCCTTGGTGACGCTCGTCAGCGCGCCCCAATGGCTTTCGACGTCGATGAACGCGTAAGGGTTCTCGCGGACGAGGAACAGGCGCCAGAGCGAGACCCACCATTCGCCGAGCACGCGGTCCAGGCTGGCCGGGGCGATCTCGCCGTTGAGGTGCAGCAGGAACGCTCCGCCGGCCTTGGGTTCGCAGTCGGCCTCGCCCGTCACGGAGGCCAGGCGCAGGTCGCGCAGGCGGAGCGGCGAGGCGGCGCGCGTCGGCTCGAAGTCGAAGCGGGTACGCAGGGGCAGGTCCTTGCCGGGCGCGATCGCTTCGGCCGAAAGGCCGAGTCCGCGGAAGCCGGACAACGCGACCTCGCCGGAGGCCCGGACGACGTCGCCTTTGGGCGAAAGGGCGGCGACGACGTCGCGGACGAGGATCTCGCTCCCGAGGTCGATGCCGGCGCTTTGGAGCAGGGCGCCTACGTCGGGCAAGGCGGCGATTTCTTGGCCGGAAAGGTGCGCATGGCCGAGCGTGGCGAGGACGCCGCCTTGGCCGTCGATGGTCGCGGAGCCGTCGGCCGACGAACGGTCGGTGAGCAGGCTGAAGGCGATCCGGTTGCCGCCGCCGGCGACGGGACGGGCTTCGAACTTGGCGCGTCGGAGTTCAAGGCCCGAGTACCTGGCCTGGGAGAGCACCAGTTCGGCGACGAGGTCTTCGCGGCGATGCTGTCCGCGCGCATGCACGTCGATCCGCCCGGCGGTGACGCCTTGCCAGGCCATCTCGCGCGCCGCGCCGTCGAGTTTCCAGCCGGAGACCTGGCCGGAAGCGGCCACCTTGAGCGCGCCGCGCAGATGGAGGCCGCGCACCTGGATGAGGCCGAGCGCTCCGTCCGACCAATCGTCGCCGAAGACCGCGAGCATGCCGAGTTCGGCGCTGCCGTCGCTGCTGCCTTGGCAACGCAGGGAGACCGAGGCGCCGCCGGAACGTTCGGCGACGTCGACCGCCGTCTCCAGCACGGTGAAGGCGGCGGCGAGCCGGCGGGCCAGCGGCGCGGATTCCTTGTCGTCGCGTTCGGCGCGGAGCAGGCCGGCGGGGACTTCTCCCGACAGGTGGCAGGTGATCTTGCCGCCCCGGGCCTGGATCGACCGGAGGTTGAACCAGCGCCCTTCCTTGGTGATGTCCACCGTGAGTTCGTCGATGAGCGGACGGCGGACGCCGCCGCGCGCCACCGAAGCCGGGCACCAGAGCCGGGCGCCGGAGAGGCGCAGCTGCGTCGGCTCCGCGCGGCCGGCGAGCAGCAGCGCGGGGTTGAGGGCGACTTCCGCGCGGGCGGCGGTGAAGACGTCGCCGGTCATGCCGTCGACGCCGAGCGTGAGGTCGTCGGCCGCGAGCGTGAGGTCAGGGAGCAGCCAGAAGCGACGCGCCTGCAGGCGGATGCCTTGCTCGGCGAGACGCGTCGTCACCTGCTCCGTCACGAAGTCGGGCAGCTTCGTCGGTTGGTCGAGGTTGGCCGCCCAGCAGAGCGCGAGCAGCACCGGAAGCAGGAGGAGCAGGCACGTGTTCGTCAGCCCGCGCAGGAACCTGCGGAAGGGGGAACTGGCCGGCTTCGGTTTCATCGCCCGGTTTCGGCCAGCAGCGGGATCAGGATCTCGGCGAGGCCGGCTTCGAGGATGAAGTCGTCATCGTCGGCTTCGTCACGCATGAGCAGCGAGCGCGTGTTGAGCGGCGTCGAACAGAGGTAGGTGCGGAAGCTTTCGCTCGCGGCGGCGCCGCCGGTCGCGGCCTGGTCGGTCACGCGGATCTCGTATTTCCAGCCGCCGGCGCCGACGTCGCGTCCGGGGAATTCCGCGGCGCGCACTTCGGCGAGGCCGACCGCGAGGCGGCGGGCGTTGGCGGGATCGAGGCGGCCGGAGCCGGCCCAGTTGCCGTCCGGACCGAGGCGGGCTTCGCCGAGGACCTTGCCGTCGCCGCGCGCGGTGATGCGGAGTCCGCTCACGCGGGCGCCTTGCGGGAGCTCGGCGACGGCGCGTTTGCGCCAGGCCTGCGGTTCGACGTTCTGATGGCCGCCGTTGAGGAGCGAGACGTCGCAGATGGCCGCGAGCGGCGAACCCTTGGCGTGCACGACGCGCGTGCCGGCGCCCTTGTCGGGGTCGTCCGTGAAGGTGAGCAGGATGCGTTCCGCGCCGAACTCGAGCTCGAGCGTCTGCACCGACGTCGTGCCCGGATTCGTGAGCGCCAGCACCGCCGGGACGCTCGCGCCGCCGAAGGAGGCCTTGCGGCGCACGGCGCGCAGCTGCGCGACGCCGTCGAGGAAGCGGGCGACGATCCGGGCGTCGGCTTCGCGGCGCTTGGTGGCGGTGGAGCCGGGCGCGACGGGGATCTCCCAGCGCGCTTCGGTCGCGGCGCCCTCGAGGCGATGCAGGGTGATGCTACGGCCGCCGGCCGAAAGGGTGAAGCCCGTGACGAGCGACGGATCGAAGTCGGCGGGACGGGACGCGGCGAGCGTCTCGCGCGCGGCGAACCATTCGTTGAGCAGGCGCGCCTCGATCACGAAGACCGAGGGGTTCTCCTCGAGCTTGGCGCATAGCAGCGTGGGCTGCGCCGGCATCGGCTGGCCGACGAGCAGGACCTGGCGGCGCGAATTGCCTTCGAGCGAAAGGCGCAGGACGGGGTTCGTCAGGCCGGTGATCTCGTCGCCGAGGGCGACGAACTTGCTGGCGCGGAGGTTCGTCAGGTCGGCGACGGCGCGGGCGGTGGCGTCGGCGTCGGCGAGCGCGTCATAGGGCGTCTCGAAGCGCCATTCGGGCAGCTGGACCTTGCGGCCCACGCGCGGCCGCGCCTCCGAGGTGAGCGCGGTGACGACTTCGCCGGTCGCGGTGCGGTGCCGGACGGCGACGGCGCGCGCCTCGAAGTCGGCGATGTCGAAGATCTTGTCGACGCGGTAGGTCTCCGGCTTCGCGGCGAGGGCCGCGGCCATCGCCTCAGGCAGGGGGATGATGCGCTTGCCGTCCTCGGTGAGCAGGAAATGATGACGGGTCGAGGGCTGCACGCCGATCTTCACCTCGACCGTGGCGCCCGTCTCCGCGGTGACCTTCAGGGTCCAGCGCGGGGCTTCGAGCCCGTAGTCCTTGAGGCTCGATCCGTTGGCCTTGGCCTCGCCGGCATCGAAGCCGCTGTCCGCGCTCACGAAGCGGAGCTCGTCGAGCAGGCGCTGGACGGTCCAGATGTTGGCGGTCCAGTCGAAGGGTTCGGTCAGCCGCCAGGCGGAATTGCGCTTCTCGAGGACGATGCGCTCGGCGCCTTCGGCGAGGACCAGCTTCGAAGGGGCGGAAGGGAAGAGCTGGGTCTGCGCGACGGCGGCGGGCTGATGGCCCGAGGTGGCCCTCCATACGAGGCCGAAGGCGATCAGGTTGGCGACCAGCAGGATGACGGTGGTGCGGGAGATCCGCATGGGCACGTCAACTTCTGCGGCGCCACACGGAAACCGCAAGCCCGACTGCGAGGACGGCGAGCGGAATCAGCGAGAAGCGGAGGGCCAGGGCCCAGAAGTCGGCGGCGGTCGCATTGAGCTGGTACTCGCCTTCGGAGCGGGCCGGCAGGGACACGGCCCGGTCGCGGTCGGTGAGCCAGGCCGCGCACTGCGTGACGAAGGCGCGGTTGCCACCGCGGTTCAGGCGGAGGTTCGCGGCGATCTCGGAGGTGCCGACGACGACGAGCCGTCCGCCGGCGCCGCCCACGCCCTTGCGGATGCCGGTGGCGCGTTCCGCGGCGGCGGCGAGGCAGACCGGGCCGGCCTGGTCGCGGTCGGGATTGAACTTCACCGGGCGGCGTGCGAGGTCGGTCTCGCCCCAGGCGGCGTCGGAGGAGAAGACGAGCTGCCACACGCCCAGCGTGCTGTCGGGGGCGCTGCCTTCGTCGAAGCGGGCGGGGCGGAGGCGGGACGCGATCAGCGGGAGGTTCTGCTCCTTGAGCACCTTCGTGAGGGGGTGTTCCTTCTCCTCGAGGCGGAGCAGCGCGATGTCACCGTCGGTGGTGCGGCGGGCGGGGTCGGGTTCCTGGAGTTCGGCGTCCGGCGAGAAGATCGCCCATTCCGCGAGGGTCGGTTCGAGGCCGTGCTCCTTGCCGGGGTCGAGCAGGGCGAGCACGCGGCCGTTGCGCTCGTAGAGGTAGTTGCGCAGGCGCGCGTTCTCGGAGGCCGAGAAGGGCGTGACCGGGCCGGCGATCAGGACCATCGAGGCGTCGCGCGGGATCTCGGCGACGGTGGCGAGGTCGAGCTGGCGGACCTCGAAGTTGCGGTTGCGGAGCTGGCGCGAAAGCAGGGACATCCCGCGCACGGGCGACGCGTCCTCGAGGCCGAGTTCGCCGTGGCCCTTGGTGACATAGCAGACGGCGGCCTTGTCCTCGGTGACTTCGATGAGCGCGGAGGTGACGGCTTCTTCGCCGCGGAAGCCGCCTTCCTTGGTGACGAGCTCGCGGTAGCTCACGTACTTGGCGCGCGAACCGCAGGTCAGGATGAGCGCGACGGAAGCGTCCGGCGCGCCATGACGGGCCGAGAGTTCGGAGACGAGCGGGGCGTTGCGGCCGCCGCCGGCGAGTTCCACGGAGAACCAGGCGGGGCCGCTGCGGCCGGATTCGACGACGTAGGAGTCGAGCAGCTTGAGCAGGCGCGACCGCAGGACCTGCGCGGGTTCGGACGCGTCGTTGGTCAGCAGCACGGCCTTCACCCAGCCCTGATTGCGCCCGACGCCGACGGGGCTGCGCCGGCCGGCGGCGCGCACGGTCTCGGCCGACTCCGGCGCGAGCGAGTGGCGGCGGTCCGCGGTGATGTCGTGGCGCAGGCGGAACTCCGGCAGCGAGGCGAGGAAGTTGACGACCACCGCGAGCGCGATGGCGAGCAGCGCCTGCGTCAGCCGGTTGAGGCGGCGGATGGGGCGGACGGAGCCGAAGTCGTCGCGGGGCGCGGCCATGTCACTCCTGTCCCTCCACGGACAATACCGCCAGGCCCAGGCAGAGCAGGGTGCCGGTGCCGTAAAGCACGATCGGACGGGAATCGAGGATGCCGGCGGCGAAGTCCTGCAGGTGACCGAACGTGCGCAGGTGCGCCGCGGGTTCGCGGAGCCAACCGAGCCATTCCCAGCTTTCGATCGGGAGCGACTCCATGGCGCCGCCGGCCGCGGTCATGGCCAGCAGGCTGATGAAGGCGAGCAGCGCGGCCAAGGCCGACGAACGGGTGACGCAGCTGCACAGGATGCCGATGGCCACGTGCAGCAGGCCGCTCACCGCGATGAAGCAGAGGCCGCCGAAGAGGATCGAAGGATCGCCGAGCCGCTGGTCGCCCGGCGTGCCGAGGCGCTGGACGGTGAGCAGGGGGAAGACGGTGAAGAGCGCCCAGAAGACGACCCAGACGATCCACGTCGCGAGGAACTTGGCCCAGACGACGGCGGTCGCGCTCGCGGGGGTCGTGAGCAGCGCGGCCAGCGTGCCCGAGCGTCGCTCTTCGGCGAACGTGCGCATGGTGAGCAGCGGCAGCACGCAGAGCAGGGGGAGCCAGAAGAACCAGAGCGTCGCCTCGACCGGGGTGCGGTCGCTCGGCGCGCGGCTGGCCTCGACCAGCGCGAAGAAGTGGATGCCGCCCATCAGCGCGAGGAACAACCCGGCGGCCGCCCACGTATTCCAGGACAGCGCGGCCGAACGCAGCTCGTGCGCGAGCAAGGTGCGGAAGTGTCGCATCAGGGACGACGGGCCTCTCCCGGGGCGCGCCGCGTGGCGGCGAGGAAGATGTCCTCGAGGCCGTAGCGGTCTTCGGCGATCTCACGGAGGTTGATTCCCGCGGCGATCAGCGCGCCGGCGAGCGTCTCCCGCGCGGGCGAACCGGCGGGCAGGGCGATGCGGAAGCGGTTCCACCCGTCGGCCGACGCCAGCGCGGTCACGGCGGCCGCGGGCTCGGTGGCGCGGCAGGCGCCCAGCAGCGCGGCCTCGTCGGCGCGCGTCACGACGGTGAAGCTGATCTCGGGGAGGAGTTCGCGACGCAGGTCTTCCGTGCGGCCCTGGGCCACGAGGCGTCCGCGGTTGATGATGACGACCTTGTCGCACACCTGCTCGACCTCGTGCAGGATGTGGCTCGAGATGAGCACGGCCATCTTGCCGCGCAACGAGCGGATGAGGTCGCGGATGCCGAGGATCTGGTGCGGGTCGAGGCCGATGGTCGGTTCGTCCAGGATGACGACGCGCGGCTCGGCGAGCAGCGCGTCCGCGATGCCGACGCGTTGGCGGAAACCTTTCGAGAGCTGGCCGATCAGGCGGCCCGAAGCCCGGCGGGTGAGGTCGCAGTCGTCCATGACCTTCCGGACGCGTTCGTCGACGCGCGTCGGGTCGACGTCCTTGAGGCGGGCCCGGAGCGTCAGGTATTCCTCGACGCGGAGATCCTCGGGCAGCGGATTGTTCTCCGGCATGTAGGCCAGGTGGCGCTTGGCGCCGGCGGGGTCGAGCGCGACGGAGACGCCCCAGATCGAGGCCCGACCGGAGGTGCCGGACATGGTCCCGGAAAGGATGCGCATGGTGGTCGACTTGCCGGCGCCGTTCGGGCCGAGGAAGCCGACGATCTCGCCCGGCGCGACGGAGAAGCTGAGATCCTCCACCGCGGTGAGGGAACCGTAGCGTTTGGTGAGCTTTTCGGCCACGACGGCGGCTTCCGGCAAGGGCGCAGCTTCGTTCATGGTTCGGTCTCCGTTGGGATGGGCTTCGGCCCGTCGGCACCATGCGAACGGGTACGAGGAAGACACGCGGAACGCCCTTTATTGGCAAGGACAATAGAGGTCGCCGCCCTTCCGGCCTCGGCACGAAAAAGCCCCGGCGTGCGCCGGGGCTTCTCTCTTCGCTCGCGGCTCGCTTACTTGGCGGTCGGAGCGGCCGGCGCGATCAGCGCGGGCTCGGACTGCACGAGGGCTTCCTTGTCGGACTTCCAGACGTGGCCGGCGCGCAGCTTCTTGTCCATGGCGTTGAGCCACTTGGTCGCTTCGGCGGCGTCGCCCTTGGCGACCGCGAGGTTGGCGAGGGTCAGCATGGCGAAGCCGCGGAGGGTTTCCGGGGCGTTCGCGTCGTCGGCGACGGCGGCGATCGCCTTGTCGGCGCCGGCTTCGCCGGCTTCGAGACGGCAGAGCGCGGCGTAAAGACGGGCGCGGGTGCCGAGGGCGGCGACGGCCGGAGCCTTGCCGGCGAGACCGGCGAGACGGTTGGCTTCGTCGTAGGCCTTGGCGGCGTCGGCGAACTTGCCGGCCTTCTTGAGGTCGTCGGCGACGTCCGTCAAGGCGACGGCGGCGAGGGCTTCGCCCGGGTGGCGGCCGGCGAAGGCGCGGCGGGCGGCTTCGTCCTGGCAGGCGGTGAATTCTTCGCCGAGGGCTTCGCGGCGGCTTTCGTTCCAGAAGAAGTAGGCGAGGAAGGCGAGGATGCCGACCACGACGGCGAAGGTGGCCTTGACGATGACGTCCTTGTTGCGTTCCCAGAACAGCCAGAGACGGTCCTCGGTGTCCGCATTCACGAAATCCTCGTCGACGACCACGAGATTACGGTCGTCGCCGGCCGGGGGCTGCTTGTTGGAACGGTCTTCAGGCATGGGGGGTCAACCCTTGGGAAAGGACCGATTGTGTCAACCCCCGCCTCCCCCGCCTACGGGCTTGTCCCCGCCCCCGGGAGGGCAAGTATGGGCGGACTCATGAGCGCTTCCGCCGCCGTCCTTTCGCTCCTCCAAGCCGCCCAAGGCAAGGGGCAGATCTCCGCCTCCAGCCTCGCCAACGCCGGGGATTGGCTCCGCTCCGGGGCTCTGCCGGCCGCCGCGATCGACTCCCTGAAGGACCTGTGCGACCGGGGCGCCTGGGCGGAAATCGAGGACCGATTCTACAAGGGCATCGCCTTCGGTACCGGCGGCATGCGCGGCCGGACGGTCGGCCGGGTCTCCGCATCCAACGAAGTCGACGCCCAGGGCCTGCCGGTCCGCGCCGCCATCGGTTCGGCCTGCCTCAACGACGTCAACGTGCTCCGCGCGGTCATCGGCCTCTGGAAGCATGTCTCCGCGACCCAGCCCGGCGCCCGCCTCGTCGTCGCCCATGACGTCCGCCACTTCTCCCGCCACTTCGCCGAGCTCATCGCCGGCGCCTGGAGCGAACTCGGCGGCGAGGCCTACCTCTTCGCCGGCGCGCGTTCGACGCCGCAGCTGAGCTTCACGGTCCGCCACCTCGGCGCCCATGCCGGCGTGGTCATCACGGCGAGCCATAACCCGTCCCATGACAACGGCTTCAAGTGCTGCCTCGGCGACGGCGGCCAGGTCCTGCCGCCGCACGACGCCGCGATCGTCGCCGAAGTCGGCAAGCTCGGCCCGGCCGACGTGGCGCCGTATCTCGAGAAGAACCTCGCCCGCGTGCTCACCGTCCCGGCCGCCGCCGAAGACGCCTACCTCGCCCGCCTCTCCGGCGTCGTCCTCGACCCCGAGATCATCTCGCGCCACACGCCGAAGGTCGTCTACACGAACGTCCACGGCACCGGCGACGTCATGGTCGTCCCGGCCTTGCGCCGCGTGGGCATCGATCCGCACGTCGTCGAGGAACAGCGCGAACATGACGGCCGCTTCCCGACCGTCGCCTCGCCTAATCCGGAGAACGCCAGCACCTTCGCGCTCGCGTTGAAGCTGGCCGAAGAGATCGGCGCCGACCTCGTCCTCGCGACCGACCCCGATTCCGACCGCGTCGGCGTGGCCTGCCCGCTGCCGGCCGGCGGCCATCGTCTGCTCAACGGCAACGAGGTCGCGGCGCTGCTCACCGAGTTCCGCATCTCCTCCCTGAAGGACGCGGGCATCCTGCCCGCCGCCGGCTCGCCCAACGCGGCCGTGGTGAAGTCCCTCGTGACCACCCCGCTGGTGTCCGCCATCTGCGCCCGTCACGGCATCCGCTGCGTCGAGACGCTCGTCGGCTTCAAGTGGATCGCGCGCAAGCTCGAGAACTGGAAGCGTCGCCTCGTCGAAGGCGCGGGCGCCGAAGCCCCGGCCCTGCCGCTCCGCCGCCGCGCCCCGCTCGCGCTGCGTTACTCGACCCTCTTCCTGCTCGGCGCCGAGGAAAGCTACGGCTACCTCGCCGACGACGCCGTCCGCGACAAGGACGCTAACGCGACGGTGGTCATGCTCTGCGAGTTCGCCGCGCTCCTCCGCTCCCGCGGCCGCACGCTCCTCGACGCGCTCGACGTGCTGCACCTCAGCTACGGCGCCCACCACGAGGACCTGCTGAACCTTTCCTTCGAAGGCGCCGAGGGCGCGGCCTGCATCCGTCGCATCGTCGCCTCCTGGCGCGCGACCCCGCCCGCCGTCATCGACGGCGCCAAGGTCGTCCGCGTCACCGACTACGAGCGCGACAAGGTGCTCGACGCCGAAGGCGACCGCGTGCCGCCCGAGGAGTTCATCCTCGCCGAGCTGGCCGACGGCCGCCGCATCGCGGTCCGCGCCTCCGGCACCGAGCCGAAGGTGAAGTTCTACTCTTTCACCAAGGCCGAGGTCGCCGACGCCGACGACCTGCCGGCCGCCCGCGAACGCGCCCGCCAGTCCGCCCTCGCGCTCCGCGCCTGGCTCGAGACCGATGCCAAGCGCCGTGCCAAATGATTCCATGAAGACCCTGTCCCTGTTCCCGCTCCTCCTGCTCGTCGGCTGCGCCAGCCCCGCCGGCGACCGTTCGTTCGTGGCGGAGAAGACCCCTGCCGCCGCGGCGATCTCCGGTCAGTCCGCCGGCCAGGGTTCCCTTGAGGACCGCGTCCGCGCGGCCAACGAGAAGAACGACCAGCGCCTCCTCAAGGGCGATTGGCGCGCGGCCAAGCCGGCCGTCGGCCCGCAGCCGTAAGGCTCAGCGCGCTTCGGCGGGCGTCGCCGCCCATCGGAGCGGCGCGCCGAAGTGCTTGGCGAAGTATGTCTCCAGCGATGCCGCGATGGCCTGCGCCGTCTGCGCCCGGCCTTCGGGCGTGTCGCGCATCGGCGCGGGCACCTCGAGCTGGGCGGCGTCGAGCTGCGACCTGTCGCGCGACCCGTGGGCTTCGATGTCGTAGGCCCCGTTGAAGTAGGGATCGTCCTTCGCGAGGACTTCCTGCGGCGAGGGGATGGCGGCGAGTCCGCGGGCGCCGAAGAGGCCGCCGAGGCTGGTCTCGCCGCGGACGAGCTCCGCGAACTTCGCGGGGGTGCGCTGGCTCAGCCAGCGGATCGAGGAACGCGCGGCGACGGCGGCGTCGAGCCGTTCGTCCGGCAGGCGGAGGTCGGCAGGCTTGAGCAGGTAGCCGATCTCGATGCGCTTCTTCGGGTGGCCGTGCGAATGGAGGTCGAGGTACAGGCCGTGCGGGCGTCGCGCGAGGACGGCGCGTTCGGCCTCGTCGACGGAGGCGTGGTATTCCTTCCAGACCTGTTCGGCCTTCGGGTGGCCGGCCGCGCCTTCGGCCAGCGGGCGGTTGCAGTCGACCTTCTTGCGGGAGAGATCGCAGACGACGAGGTGCGGAGCCTGGCCGAAGCGGGCGCGCAGCGCGTCGCGGAGCGCGAAGCCCAGCGCGGCGGCATGGCTGTCCCGGACGGTGACCCCGCTGGTCCGGTCAGGGATCTCGGCCGTCGTCCGCGCGCCGTCGTGCGGCACGGAGAGCACGATGGGCAGTTCGCCGGCCCAGTGCCGGACATAGCCGGATTCGCTGGTCCTGGCCTCGGGCGACTCCGCGGCGAAACCGGCCATGGTCAGGCCGAGCAGGACGCACGTCAGCTTCAGGGGCATGCGGTATCCAATCGCCCCTGACGCCCGCGGTCAAGCGAGCCGGTTCAGCGGACGGCGCCGCCGGCGAGCAGGGCGCGGATCGCCGCGTCTTCCGGCACGTTGTCCGCGGTGCTGGCCGCGCCGAGGCCGTCCTGCAGCACGAAGCGCAGCTTGCCGCCGCGGACCTTCTTGTCGCGACGCATCGCGGCGAGCATCGGCTCGAGCGGGAGCGGCGCGCGCAAGGCCGTCGGGAGGGCGTGGGACTGCAGCGTGGCCTCGACCTGTTCGGCCTGGGCGGCGGTGCAGTGCTTGAGTTCGGCGGAGAGGCGCGCGGCCATCACCAGGCCGATGGCGACGGCTTCGCCGTGCAGGTAGGTGCCGTAGCCGGCGGTGGCCTCGATGGCGTGGCCGAAGGTGTGGCCGAGGTTGAGGAGGGCGCGACCGCCCTGGGCGCTGGTCTCGCGTTCGTCGCCGGCGACGACGGCGGCCTTGATCTCGACGCAGCGGCGCACGACGCGCGGCAGCAGCGGATGGTTCCAGGCGAGGGGCGAGTTCTGTTCGAGGAGCCCGAAAAGGTCCGCGTCGGCGATGATGCCGTGCTTGATGACCTCGGCCATGCCCGCGGCGAACTCGCGCGGCGGCAGCGTGGCCAGCAGGTCGGTGTCGGCGAAGACCGCCGTGGGCTGGTGGAAGTTGCCGACGAGGTTCTTGCCCGCGGCGAGGTTGATGCCGGTCTTGCCGCCGACGGAGCTGTCGACCATCGCGAGCAAGGTCGTCGGGATCTGGTAGAAGTCGACGCCGCGCTGATAGGAGGCCGCGGCGAAGCCGGCGAGGTCGCCCACCACGCCGCCGCCGAGTGCGAAGACCGCTCCGTCGCGGGCCACGCCGTTGGCGGCGAGGAAATCCCAGACGCGCGCGAGTTCGGCGGCCGACTTGGCGGTCTCGCCGTCCGAGGCGGTCACGAGCACCGGCATGAGCCGGGCGAGCTGCGCGGTGAAGCCCGACTGCGCCGCGGCGACGCCGGGCGACGTGATCGTCACGCACTTCTGGCCGGAGGCCACGCGGCGTTCGGCCGTCGCCAACGCTTCCTGACGCATCCCGGCCCCGATGCGGACGGGGTAGGAGCGCTGACCTAGCTGGACGGTGACGGTCTCGGCCGACATGGGGTCACGCTGGGGCGAGGGGCCCTCGCTGGCAAGACAACCTCACTCGGCCAGGCCGACGACCGAGCGGGCGTAGGCCCGCGCATCGAAGGGCTGGAGGTCGGCCGGCTGCTCGCCGACGCCGATGAAACGGACGGGGACGCCGAGTTCGCGGACCACGGCGACGAGCGCGCCGCCGCGGGCGGTGCCGTCGAGCTTGGTCACGATCAGGCCGGTGAGGCCGACGGCCTCATGGAAGATACGTGCCTGTTCGATGGAGTTCGCGCCGAGCGAACCGTCGATGACGAGCCACTTCTCGTGGGGCGCGCCGGCGTGGGCCTTGGCGGTGACGCGGACGACCTTGCGGAGTTCTTCCAGCAGGTGCGCCTTGGTGTGCAGGCGGCCGGCGGTGTCGAGGATCACGATGTCGGCGCCGCGGGCGACGCCCGCCTTGGCGGCGTCGAAGGCTACGGCCGCCGGATCGGCGCCGGCGGCTCCGCCGACGACTTCGACGCCCAGGCGCTCCGCCCAGGCGGCAAGCTGTTCGCCGGCCGCGGCGCGGAAGGTGTCGCACGCGCCGAGCAGGCAGGTCTTGTTTTCCTGGCGCCAGCGCCAGGCGAGCTTCGCGGCGGTGGTCGTCTTGCCGGCGCCGTTGACGCCCAGCAGCATGATCACGTGCGGCTTGGCGAGCGCGGGCGCCGCGCCGGTCTCGCCGCCCAGCGCGCGGACGATGCTCTCGGCGGCGGCTTCGGCGGGCGAGGTCTTGCGGAGCGCGGCCTCGGACTTCCAGGCGGCGCGCGCGGCCTCGACGACCTCGTCGGCGGTGGCCGGTCCGAAATCGGCGGCGATGAGGCGCTCGCGCAGCTGCTCGGCCGACTCGGCGTCCATCGGCCGCGCGAGCAGGTTGGCCACGGCCTCGGCCGTACGGCTCAGGCCGGACTTCAGTCGCTCGAAGAAGCCCGCCATGTTCAGCCGCCCTCGGCCTTGCGCGGGTCGCGCCCCAGTTCTTCCTTATAGCTGTCGAGGATGCCGTTCACGAAGCGCTTGGATTCCTCGGTCGAGAACTCCTTCGCGATGTCGACGGCCTCGTTGATGCTCACCACCGGCGGGATGTCCGTGCGGCGCATGAGTTCGAAGATGGCGACGCGCAGGATGGCGAGGTCGACGCGCGCGATGCGGCCGAAGGCCCAGTTCTTGGCGTACTTCCCGATGATCTCGTCGATGAGCGTCAGGTCGCGGATGACGCCCTGGATCAGCTCCTCGGCGAAGGCGTAGTATTCGCGGGGCTGCGGGCGCTCGCCGAAGAAGTCGAAGAGCGCCGTCACCATGTCGGCGTGGCGCTGGACTTCCCAGGAGCAGAGGAACTGCATCGCGGCTACGCGGCTGTCGTGGCGGCGGTTGCGCTTGGCGGGCGGCGCGGC
Source organism: Coraliomargarita sp. (assembly GCA_024638885.1). Classification (GTDB taxonomy): domain Bacteria; phylum Verrucomicrobiota; class Verrucomicrobiia; order Opitutales; family UBA953; genus UBA953. The sequence goes on from JAHEJL010000001.1 coordinate 609,281, forward strand.
GGGGTCCGGGGCGACGGGCTCCTCGGGGGCGACGATGGCGATCTCGACGCCGGCGGGGACGTTGTGGCGGCGGAACGCGTCGACGGTCTTCTGGTTGGAGCCGATGATCTCGATCAGGCGGCGGTGGCTGCGGATCTCCTCGCGGAGCGCCGTGCGCGGTTCCTCGACCTGCGAGGGCAGGGGGAAGGGGCCCGAGATGCGGGCGCCGGTGCCGACGACGCTGGCGATGATGTCGGCTGCGGTCTGGTCCGCCATGCGGTAGTCGACGCCTTTGATCCGGATGCGGATCTTGGCGCGCGCGGAGGCGGAAATGGGCGAGTCGTTGTCCATCGGTTCAGTTCTGGGCGAAGGGTTCCTGGCCGCCGCGCTTGCGTTCCTCGTCCTCGACCTGGTCGAGGCGTTCGCCGAGGGTGATGCGGTGGCGGGCCATGGTGAGGGCGGCGTGGGCGAACTCCGTGCCGCGGTCGAGCGTGCCCTGGCAGCGGGCCACGGCCTGCTCGCGGTTGTTCGTGACGACGATGCCGTTGATCACGGGGACCTCGGCGCGGATGGCGGCGTCCTGCAGCGCATGGGCGGTCGAGTGGGCGATGATCTCGTGGTGCGGGGTGTCGCCGGCGATGACGACGCCGAGGGCGATGACGCAGTCGTAGTCGCCGGTCATGGCGGACATGTAGGCGGCGTAAGGGATCTCGCCCGAGCCGGGGACGGCCACCTCGACGATGGAGGCGGCGGGCACGCCGGCGGCGCGGAGGCCTTTGATGGCGTTCTTCTTCAGGGCCTGGACGAGCTCCGCGTTGTAACCCGCGGACACGATGGCGAAGCGGAGTTCGGCGCCGTCGATGGCGTCAGGAGTGGGCTTGTCTAGGCTCATGGCAGAAGAACAGAGGGCCGATGGAGTCGGTTCCGAACCCGCCTGCAAGCGGAAACGGCCGAAAAGACCTCAGAACGGGACCTGTTCGACGATCTCCAGCCCGTAGCCGCCGAGGCCCACCACCTTGCGCGGGTTGTTCGTGATGAGGCGGATGCGACGGAGGCCGAGGTGCGAAAGGATCTGCGCGCCGATGCCGTAGTCGCGCGCGTCCATGGCGCCGAGGCGGACGCCCGACTGGTCGGCCTGCACGCCGCCGAACGGCTGCGTGACGTGGACGATGACGCCGCGGCCGGCCTTGGCCACGGCTTCGAAGCTGGCGGCGAGGGAGGTGCCGGCGCCGAACGCGCTGCCGCGGAAGAGGTCGCCCAGCATGTTCTCGCGCTGGACGCGCACGAGCGTCGGCGATTCGTCCGGCTGGCCGAGCGTGAAGACGAGGTGCTGGCGGCCGTCGGGCAGCGAGCGGTAGACGCGGAGCGTGAACTCGCCCCAGGCGGACTTGAACGGGCTTTCGGCGACGAGCTCGACGAGGCGTTCGCGGCGGTGGCGGAACTCGATCAGCTGCGCGATGGAGATCATGTGCAGGCCGAACTTCTTCTTGAGTTCGACGAGCTCGGGCAGGCGCGCCATCGAGCCGTCCTCGTTCAGGATCTCGCAGATGACGCCGCTCGGGTGCAGGCCGGCGAGCGACGCGAGGTCGACCGCGGCCTCGGTGTGGCCGGCGCGCTGCAGCACGCCGCCCGGACGGGCGAGGAGCGGGAAGATGTGGCCGGGCTGGACGAGCGCCTCGGGCTTGGCCTGCGGGTCGGCGAGGATCGCGATGGTCTTCGCGCGGTCGTAGGCGGAGATGCCGGTGGAGATCCCTTCGGCGGCGTCGACCGAGACGGCGAAGGCGGTGCGCTGCGACTCGCGGTTCTCCGGCACCATCTGGGAGATGCCCAGGCGGCGCAGCTGATGCTCGACGGTCGGGACGCAGATGAGGCCGCGCGCATGGCGGATCATCATGTTGACGGTCTCCGGGGTGGCCTTCGAGGCGGCCATGACGAGGTCGCCCTCGTTCTCGCGGTTCTCATCGTCGGTCACGATGACGAGCTTCCCGGCGGCGATGTCCGCCAGGGCTTCCTCGATGGTGTCGAAGGGCTCGTTCATGAAAGAGGGAGGTTCGAACTTGGTCGGAACCTCCCCCGGTGCAAGCGGGGAGATGGCTCCCGGCCCGCGAAAAACCCGCCGGATGCTTATTTGGCGGCCTTGGCCTTGGCTTTGCCCTTGGCCGCGGCCGCGGGGGCGACGGGTTTCGGCGCGGTGGCCATCGCTTCGGCGATCTTGGCGCCGGCTTCCTTCCAGGTGGCCTTGGGCTCGGGCTTGGCGCTCCAGAGGGTGAAGTTGCGGAAGGTGGCGGCTTGGCCTGCGCAGGTGAAGCCCGGGCTGACCTTCTCGGTCTTGAACAGGGGGTTGCTCCCGAAGCCGCTGACCTTGCCGTCGATCGTCGCGACCATGGTGTCGCCCACCATCTCGAGGACGACGCTGTGCCAGGTGCCGGTCTCGAAGGCCTGCGCGGCGCCGAGGAAGACGACGGCCTTGTCCGGTCCGTCATGGTCGTTGTCGTCCTTCTGGATGCGCAGGGTGGTCGGCGTGATCGCCACGCGGGCCATGTGGTCCTTGGCCGCGTTCACGCTCAGCGAGATCGACTTGGCGCCGTCGAGGCGGAACTCGAAGGCGATGACGAGGTCCTGCAGCTTCTGCGCGACGCGGCTGACGGCGCCATGCTTGTCGGCCGGGAGCTCTTCGACGCGCATGCCATCGGCGCCGCGCTCCCACTTGCCCTTGGCGACCTTCCAATCGGCGGCCTTGGCGTCCTTCGTCAGCGCGTCGCTGAGGATCTCCTTGTCCGGCTGGGCGAGGAGGGTGACGGGAGCGTCAGCCGCGCAGAGCGGCGAGACGCAGGCGAGCAGGGCGAGCAGGGCGAGGAGGCGAAGCGACAGGTGCATACGCATGGAACCGCGGAAACGGACGGTGGTTGCGATTATTCGTAGGTCAGCTGCGCGGAGAGGACGGCGTCCTCGTCGGCGACGAAGCGCACCCAGTAGGCGTTGAGCCAGGCTTCGAAGGCATGGACGACTTCCCCGCCGGCCGGCACTTCGATGACCTTGTAGGCCGAGCTGCGGCCGTCGCCGGCGACGTCGAGCAGCACGGACACCCGGACGGGCTTGGCGCCATGGTTGGTGAGCTTGAGGGTCTTCTTGTCGTAACCGGTCATGAGGTAGGGGTCGGAAGGCGCACCCTTCTGGACGTTGGTCTTCAGCCAAGGGCCGCCCAGGCCGCGGGGCTTGCCCAGCTGCCAGAGGTCATCGGCGGCGCCGACCCAGACGGCGGCCTTGCCGTCCTCGGAGCGGATGATGTGGCGATCGTCCTTCGCGGCTTCGGGCGAGACGCCGCTCAGCACGAGCAGTCCGCGGTAGGAGCAATAGTCATGCACGGCGACGTCGCTGGTCGCGAGGGGGCGCATGCGGATCGCGCCCTTGGCGTTGAGCGCGGGCAGTTCGTAGAAGGTGCCGTGGGCCTGGAGCAGGTCGCGCTCGGTGCAGACTTCGCGGGCCTTCCGGAGCGCGTCGCGGGCGAGCAGGCCGTCCTGCGCCGACGCCGCCGAGCGCGGCAGGCGCCAGCGGACGCCGCTTTCCTCGAAGATCACCGAAGCGGCGTCGGCCGTCACGATGCCCTGCGGGATCAAGGTGTTACGTTTGAAGAAATCCACGCCCTTCTGGTCGGCCATCTTCGTCAGCTTGAGGTCGGCGGAGAGTTCGTAGGCGTCGCCGAGCGTGGTCTTGTCGGGCGTGACGTCCGCGGCGAGGACCGCGAGGGTGCGTAGGTTCGCGCCGCGCGTCAGCAGGAACGCGCCTTGCGAGGTGGCGTCGCCGGCCTTGCTCAGGCCCTTGAACAAAGCGCCACGAGCGTCGCCACGTTCGTCCTTGGCGGCGTATTGGAACGTGACGCTCGCCTTGGCGAGGTCGCGGTCGGCCTTCGCGCGGATCCAGGCCCCGGCGACGTCGGCCGGGATCTCGACCCAGCGGGCGGGCTCGTCGGCCTTCAGCGTCACCGCGCGCCAGGTCTGCCACTGGCCGTCGCCCTTTTCGTCGATCTCCAGGGTGAAGGTCGCGGCCGCGGCGCCGTCATGCCCGAGGAACACCGCGCGCTTCGCGAAACCGGCGAGCAGGAAGGGATCGGACGTTTCGCCGGCCTTGACCGGTTCGTCGACCCAGACGCTGCCGCGGCCGATCGCGGGGCCGAGCTTGTCCGGCGTATCGAGCGCGGTGAACCAGAGGTTCGATTGCGACTGGCCCGGGCCGGCGAGCGCGCCCTTCGCGGGACGCTTGTTGAGGAACTCGGACTTCGCGGTGTCATCGCAGCCGAAGACGAGGCGGTCCTTCCAGCGCGTGAAGTCGCCGATGACCTTGAGGTAGGCGGAGCGGGGCGCGACGCCGGCCGAATGCTTCGAAGAGAAGTTCGCCGGGAATTTCCAGAAGAGCCCGTGCATGGTCATCAGGCGCGAGCCTGCCTCGCCGATGTCGCGGATACGGGGCCACTCGGTGTTCCAGCCGTGCGCGCCGTCGTACGAGTGGCTGCCCTTAGGCAGGCGGTAGCTCGTCCACCTGCCGTCTTCCATCACCATGAGGATGACGGAGCGGAAATCCCAGCCGACCGTCCAGATCGGGTCCTTCGCCGGGTCGGCGTTGCCGGTCAGGCCGCCGGGGCCGGTGACTTCGGTGAACTGATTGCGACGGATGAGCTTCCAGTTGCCTTCGCCGTCGAACGAGCCGAGGGCGCCGCTGACGATCGTCGGATCGACGAGCGCCTTCGCGCCCTGTTCGCCGTTGTTCGCAATGATGACCTGGCCCTGGCCCGAGTAGAGGCCTTTGCCGTGATAGCCGGGCAGGGTCGAGGTGATCGTCGCCGGGCTGACCTCCGCGGTCTGGCCGGGCTTCGGCACGTTCTTGATCTCCTTGATGAGCCCCTTTACGGCGAGCGTGCGGACGTCGACCTCGTAGAGCCCGTCTTCCATCGTGGCGTAGTAGAGCTTGTTCGCCGGGTCGGTGAGGTGACGGGCGTTGCCGGTCAGGCGTCCGGGCATGAGCTTCGGCGCGATGACGCGCACCTCGCGGTTCGCGCCGATGAGGTAGGGTCCGATGATGAGCTGGTCGGACTCCTTGTGGATCATGCGGTTCGCCGGCGTGCCGCCGACGCTTTCCGGGCGGACGATCTGCGTCAGGTCGGGGGTGATCTCGTAGAGCTTGTCGCTCGAGCCGTAGGGCAGGTGCGGACCGTAGCTGATGACCCAGAGGCGGTCGGCCCACGGCACGACGGCGCCGGTACCGCATTCGCCCTCGTTGTTGAAGTAAGCGAGTTCGGGGTAGATGCCCGACCACTGCTGCGGGGCGGCGGAGAGCGAAGTGGTCGCGGCCAGCGCGAGCGCGGCGAGCGTGCGGAACGGAGACGGGGTCATGACCGACTTTTTCCCGCCGGCCGACGGCTGGCAAGGTCAGGATGAGAAGGCGCGCAGGAGAAAGGCCAGCAACAGCCAGCCGATCAGCGCCGCCGCGGGCACGCCCAGGAGCCGGAGCAGGCTCCTGGACTGGACCTGCGTCAGGAAGGCGAGCGCCAGGAGGGCTCCGCCGACCGGACCGAGCCAGCGATACGGCAGGTCGAGCCGCAGGTTCAGCGAGGGGACGCGGGCGCACGCCTGGGCGATCCAGGTCATGACGTGCAAGAGGCCCGCCGCGAGGCCGTTGAGCCAGGCCGCGGGTATCGCGAGCCAGTCGCTCACGCTGCAGGCGACGGAGGCCATCCCGAGCATGAGCGGAATCTCCGAGAGCGGGACGAGCACGAGGTTCACGAAGACGCCGCCCCAGCTCGCCGCGCCGAAGAGCCCGAGCGTGAGCGGCGTCCCGGCGAGCGTCGCCGCGCATGAGACGCATAGGCCGCCGAGCAGGAAGGTCCGCAATCGGCCGCGGAGTTTCTGCCCCGCGGGTCGCGCGTCCGCCGGCGTGAGGCGTTCCGCTTCGGTGGGCCGGTCGCAGAGCTGCGCCGCCGGGCCGCCGGCCGCGATGATGCCGAGCACGGCCGCGTAGCTGAGCTGGAAGCCGGCGTCCGCGCAGGCTTCCGGCGTCAGGATCAGCGTCACGGCGCAGGCGAGCGCGAGCGATTGCAGCGCGGGCGTGGCGCGTTCGCCGGCGCGTCCGCCCCAGAGGAAGGCGGCCATGATCCAGGCGCGGACGGAGGACGGCGACGCGCCGGTGACCTGCACGTAGAGCCAGAGCAGCAGCAGGATGGCCACGCCGGCCGGGAGTTCGGGTAACCGCGCGCGGCGCGCCAGCCACAGCAACGCCGCGGCCATGCCGGCGATGTGCAGGCCGCTGATCGCGAAGAGGTGCAACGTGCCCGTCGCGGCGAACGCTTCCTTGGCCTCGGCGGGGAGCAGCGCGGTGCGCCCGAGCATCGTCGCGGCGAGCAACGCGCCCCCGGCCTCGTCCGGCCAGGGCAAGGTGCGCAGCCAACGTTCGAGCCGGGCTTGCTCCGCTTGCCGCCAGCGCGCGAAGCGGGAGGCCGGCGCGAGTTCGCCCAGCGCGCGCCCGCCGCGCAGCTTCAGCGTCGCGCCTTGCGCGCGCAGCCACGCGTCGTAGCCGTCGGCGTCCGCGGCGATCGTCGTGAGCCCGCCGGCGATCATGAGCTCGGCGCCTTCCGCCGGGCAGGGGCCGTACGCGGATAGCGCGACGCGGCGGCGGAACAGCCCCCCGTCGCGGTCCGTGATCCACCCAAGTCCGTTCCAACCTTCGCCGCCTTGGCGCGGCGAGGCGCGTTCGACGAGGACCGGCAGCTCGACGAACGGACGGCGGATGGTCACCGGTCCTTGCGGCGGCGTACGCAGCTGATGCCAGGCCGCCCCGAGCGCCGTGCCGGCCAGCGCGAGCGCGGTGAGGGCGAGGAGCGCATGACGACGTCCGAACCAGGCGACGCCGGTCGCGCCGGCGCCGACGAGCAGCCATGGCCCGGGCGTGACGCCGACGGCGGCGTCGACCGAGCAGCCGAGCAGGAGGGGGAGGGCGAGCCAGAGCGCCGGACAGTGTCCGAAGCGGTCGGGGGTCAGGGAGTCTTGCTCCAGGGGGTCGGGCCTTGCCATGCGCGGAGGCCTTGGCCGCCGACGGGCAGGGACCGAACCTCCGCGGCCAGCGAACCCCAGGCGGGGACCTTGGCGAGGGCGGGGGTCTGGAGGAGATTACCTAAGGGGATAATGACGAACCCCCGGGAGGACCACCTAGGGTGGGGGAGGGTGACCGTCGGGCTGGACCAAGCCCCTCCTTCATAGAAGAGCAGGTCGATGTCCAAGGTCCGGGGGCCGTTGCGGTTGGCGGTCCGTTCCCGGCCGAGCTGGCGCTCGATTTCGAGGGTCTGGGCGAGCAGTTCGTCGGGATTTAAATCACAAACAATTGCCAGACAAAGGTTTAAGAAATTAGGCTGGTCGGCGTAGCCCACCGGGTCCGAATCGACCGCCGCGGAGACCGCCAAGACACGGGTCCCGGGCAGCTGGTCGAGCCGACGGATGGCTTGGGCGATGATTTCAGCCCTTTCGCCCAGATTGCTCCCCAGGCCGAGGATGAACTGCCGGGGGGCGCCGTTCACGCCCGCTCGCGACGGATCTTCACCGAAATGGCGTCGAACTCGGCGGCCACGGGGGCGAAAGGTTTGGTGACTTCGACCGTGACGGCCTTGACCACCCCGAAAGTGCCCAGAATCCGCGCGGCGATCTGCTGGGCCAGGGTCTCGATGAGGTAGACCGGCTGGCCGGTCAGCTGGGCTTCGACGGTACGGATGACCTGCGCGTAATCGACGGTCAGCTTCAGGTCGTCGGCCGCCGCCGCCGGACGGGTGTCGACCTCGAGGTCGACCGAGACGGTGAAACGCTGGCCGAGACGCTTTTCCTCGGGCAGAGCCCCATGGTGTCCGAAGGACTTGATGCCGGCGATCCTGATGATGTCCACGCCCCGATGAATGCCTTCCCGGGACGCCCCTGCAAGCGCCTTCCCGCGACGCGCCCGCAATTGTTAGAAGTCCCCACTTGACCACCCTTCCAGCGGTCGCTGACAGTCCGCGGAACACTATGCCTAAGAGGACCGATATCCGCTCAATCCTCATCATCGGCTCGGGACCGATCATCATCGGCCAAGCCTGCGAATTCGATTATTCCGGCACCCAGGCCTGCCGGTCGCTCCGCGAGGAGGGCTACCGCGTCATCCTGGTGAACTCCAATCCGGCCACGATCATGACGGACCCGGAGACGGCGGACGTCACCTACGTGGAACCCCTCACGGTCGAATCCGTGGAACGCATCATCGCCAAGGAGAAGCCCGACGCGCTCCTCCCGACGCTCGGCGGCCAGACGGCCCTCAACCTTTCCCTCAAGCTCGCCCGCACCGGCGTCCTCAAGAAGTACGGCGTCGAGCTGATCGGCGCGAAGGAAGAGGCGATCGAGCGCGGCGAAGACCGCGAGATCTTCAAGAAGCTGATGCTCGACATCGGCCTCGACGTCCCGCGTTCCCGCGTCGTTAAGTCCCTCGAGGCCGCGCGCGAGACCATCGCCCTCATCGGCGGCGAGTTCCCGGTCATCATCCGCCCGTCCTACACGCTCGGCGGCACCGGCGGCGGCATCGCCTACAACAAGGAAGAGTTCGAGCGCATGGCCCAGGCCGGCCTCGACGCCTCCCCCGTCCATGAGGTCCTCATCGAGGAATGCCTCCTGGGCTGGAAGGAATACGAGATGGAAGTGATGCGCGACCACAAGGACCAGTGCGTCATCATCTGCTCGATCGAGAACTTCGACCCGATGGGCGTCCACACCGGCGACTCCATCACCGTCGCCCCCGCCCTCACGCTGACCGACAAGGAATACCAGCTGATGCGCGACGCCTCGTTCGCCGTCATCCGCGCCGTCGGCGTCGAGACCGGCGGTTCGAACATCCAGTTCTCGGTCAACCCGGCCAACGGCCGCATGATCGTCATCGAGATGAACCCGCGCGTGTCGCGTTCGTCCGCCCTCGCCTCCAAGGCCACCGGCTTCCCGATCGCCAAGATCGCCGCCAAGCTCGCCGTCGGCTACACGCTCGACGAGCTCCAGAACGACATCACGAAGTCCACGCCGGCCTGCTTCGAGCCGACCATCGACTACGTCGTCACCAAGATCCCGCGCTTCACGTTCGAGAAGTTCGTCGGCGCCGACACGACCCTCACCTCCGCGATGAAGTCCGTCGGCGAGGCGATGGCCATCGGCCGCACGTTCAAGGAATCCTTCCAGAAGGCGCTCCGCTCCCTCGAGATCGGCGCCTGGGGCTTCGGCTGCGGCGGCAAGCACGGCGACGCCTCGTTCGCCGACCTCACCGAGATCCGCGCGCGCCTCGCCCGCCCGAATCCGGAACGTCCGTTCTTCGTCCGCTACGCGATGCTCGCCGGCCTGACCGAGAAGGAGATCTTCGACCTCTCCAAGATCGACCCGTGGTTCCTGCGCCAGCTGCGCGGCATCGTCGACCTCGAGCTCGCCCTCAAGGCCGCCGGCAAGTCCGTCGGCACCGACCTGCTCCGCCAGGCCAAGGAAGCCGGCTTCGCCGACCGCCAGATCGCCCACGCCACCGGCCTCTCCCCGGCCGACGTCTACGCCAAGCGCAACGCCGCGGGCATCAAGACGACCTTCCGCCTCGTCGACACCTGCGCCGCGGAGTTCGAATCCTTCACGCCTTACTTCTACTCGTCGTACGGCGACGAGTCCGAGGTCCGTCCGTCCCCCAAGAAGAAGGTGATGATCCTCGGCGGCGGCCCGAACCGCATCGGCCAGGGCATCGAGTTCGACTACTGCTGCGTCCACGCCTCCTACGCGCTCCGCGCCGCGGGCTACGAGACGGTGATGGTGAACTCCAATCCCGAGACGGTCTCGACCGACTACGACACCTCCGACCGCCTCTACTTCGAGCCGCTCACGCTCGAGGACATCCTCGAGATCTACCGCACCGAGCAGTGCGTCGGCGCCATCGTCCAGTTCGGCGGCCAGACCCCGCTCAACCTCGCGGCCGACCTCGAAGCCCACGGCGTCACCGTCGTCGGCACCTCGCCCGCGAGCATCGCGCTCGCGGAGGACCGCCAGCTCTTCAAGGACATCCTCATCGAGCTCAACATCCGCCAGCCGGTCAACAAGACCGCCCTCTCGGCCGAAGAAGCCTATAAGGCCGCCGAAGAGATCGGCTTCCCCGTCCTCCTCCGTCCGTCCTTCGTGCTCGGCGGCCGCGGCATGTTCATCGTCTACGGCATGGACGAGCTGAAGTCCGTCGTCCGCGAGGCCTTCGACGTCGCCCCGGGCAAGCCGGTGCTGCTCGACAAGTTCCTCGAGGACGCGATCGAGCTCGACGTCGACGCGATCTCCGACGGCGAGACCACCGTCATCGGCGGCATGCTTGAGCACGTCGAGCACGCGGGCGTCCACTCCGGCGACGCCGGCATGGTGCTGCCTCCGCACACGCTTTCGCCGGCCCTCGTCGAAGAGGTCCGTCGCATCACCCATTCGCTGGCCAAGCGCCTCAAGGTCGTCGGCCTGATGAACATCCAGTTCGCGATCAAGGACGGCGTCGTCTACATGCTCGAGGTCAACCCGCGCGCCTCGCGCACGATCCCGTTCGTGTCCAAGGCCATCGGCGTGCCGCTCGCCAAGCTCGCTTCGCTCTGCATGCTGGGCGCCAAGCTCAAGGACCTCGGCTTCACCCGCGAGATCCGTCCGCCTTACTGGTCCGTCAAGGAATCCGTCTTCCCGTTCAGCCGCTTCCCCGGCGCCCCGGTCGCGCTCTCGCCCGAGATGCGCTCCACCGGCGAAGTCATGGGTTGCGACGACGACCTCGGCATGGCCTACGCCAAGGCCCAGATGGCCGCGCAGCCCGCGCTGCCCGTCGCCGGCAACGCCTTCCTCTCGGTCAAGGACCGCGACAAGGACGGCGCCGTCGCCGTCGCCCGCGACCTGGCTTCGCTCGGCTTCAACATCTACTCCACCAGCGGCACCGCCGCGGCCATCGAGGCCGCCGGCATCAAGGTCACCAAGCTCGGCAAGATCTCGGAAGGCGCCCGCCCCAACGCGCTCGACCTCCTGAAGAACGGCCAGCTGCAGATGATCGTGAACACCGCCGCCGGCATGCTCCCCCGCAAGGACGAGAACGCGATGCGTTCCGAGGCCGTGCTGCGCGGAGTCTACATGGCTTCCACGATGAACGCGGCCCGCGCCGCCGTCCTGGGCATCCGCTCCCTGCGCGAACACCCCCTCACGGTCAGTTCCTTGCAGGAGCACGCAAAGGTGCTTCCCCCGAAGGCCTGAATCGGGTACGAACTCCTTTCCCATGAAATACCCCGTCCTCGCCGCGCTGGCCGTCGCCGTCGCGTCTCTCCATGCCGCCGATGAGGCGAAGCCGAATCCGGCCGCCGCTAAGGCCGACCCGGCTCTCCTGACTAAGGAAGCTCCCACCCCTCCCCCCGCAAAAACCGTGAAACCGCTCACCCCCGATCAGGTCAAACTGGCCTGGACCATGCTTGGCTACTCCATCGCCAGCCAGTCCCCCATGCCGCAAGTGAACTCGCAGCTCGAGCTCACCGACGAGGAGATCGAACTCTTCCTCGCCGGCGTGCGCCAGGCGATGCGCGGCGAAAAGCCGAAGTTCAACCCGGCCGAGCTGGGCGAAGGCGCCGACGCGATGTTCCAGGAACGCGTCAACGCCAAGGCCGGCAAGTGGGGCAAGCAGAACGACGAATTCCTCGCCAAGATCGACGCCGACAAGTCCGTGACGAAGACCGCCTCCGGTCTCCGCTACAAGATCCTCGTCCCGGGCTCCGCCGAGAAGCCGACCGCCGCTTCCACCGTGAAGTGCCGCTACGAAGGCAAGCTCGTCGACGGCAAGGTCTTCGACTCCACCAAGAACCGTAACAACGAGCCGACCGAATTCCCGCTCAGCGGCGTGATCCCGGCCTGGACCGAAGGCGTCCAGCTCATCGGCGTCGGCGGCAAGATCGTCCTCTACTGCCCGTCCGCCATCGCCTACGGCGATCAGGGCCAGGGCCCGATCCCCGGCAAGTCCGTCCTCGAGTTCGAGGTCGAGCTGGTCGAGATCTCGAAGGCTAAGTAAGGTCCGTTCGCAGGCCTACGTACGCGGCGCACCGAAAGGTGCGCCGCTTTGCTTTACGCGGGGAACAAAGTGTGCTCTATGAGGTACTACCCCTATCCATGCGTCTTGTCCTCACCCTGGCATTTCTGGCCGCGGCGTCCCTCCGGGGCGCCGAGCTGGTCGCGCCTGCGTCGACGGCCGCCGCCCCCGCCGGCCCGCTGACCTTGGAGAAGGCCATCGACCGCACGCTGCTCCATAACCTCGGCCTGACGGTCACGCGCCTCGACGCGCTCCGCTCCCTCGATTCGGTCGAGGTCTCGGAGGCGGTCTTTGATCCCAGCTTCTCCTGGACCAACCGGCTCAACGGCAGCCGCACGCTCGACGACCTGACGAACGGCGACCCCGCCACCCGCTGGCATGACTCGGACGTCGCCCTGAGCCAGAAGTTCTCCTGGGGCGGTACGCTCTCGGTCGGCGCCGGCCTCACGCGTACCTGGCACGACTCCGGCAGCCTGGCGTCGGCCTCGCTCTACGACGCCGGCACCAACATCGCCTACACGCAGCCGCTCCTCGCCGGCGGCTGGCGCGCGGTGAACCTCAGCGCGCTCATCTCCGCCCGCCAGACGGCCTATCGCAGCCGGCTCGCCCTCCGCGCCGCTTCGCTCGACCTGATCCGCGACACGGAAGTCGCCTATTGGTCCCTCGCCGGCGCCCGCACGCTGGTCTCCTTACGCGAGACGAGCCTGCGTTCGGCGGAATCCCTCCTCGCGCAGATCCGCGCGAAGCGCTCGCTCGGCGACGCGACGGTGCTCGAGGAGCTGCAGGCCGAAGCCGACGTCTCCAGCCAGCGCGTCGCGGTCCTCAATTCCCGCCAGTCGCTCGACAGCGCCGAGATGAGCCTGCGCCGCCTCCTGGGCCAGGGCGACGCCGCCGCGGTCGAGCAGGCCTTGCTCGTGGAAGACATGCCGACGGCCGCCGTCCCGGCGCCGCAGCCTTTCTCCCCGTGGATCCGCACGGTCGCCGACTTCGACTTCGGCACGGCCATCCAGCTGTCGAACATCGTCCAGGCCGAAGCGGGCGTGGCCCAGGCCGAGCAGAACGACCATCCGAGCCTCAACCTTTCCGTCGGCGGCACGCGCTACGGCGCCGCCGGCGCCGGCGTCTCGGGCGGCTACGACAACTATCGCCAGCAGTCCGGCTGGAACAATTACGCCGAGCTCAAGCTGAGCTTCCCGCTCGGCTTCCGCGAATCCGAGGCGAACCTGCGTTCCGCTTACCGCGCGCGCCGTCAGGCCGAGCTGCGCCTCGCCGACGTCCGCCAGAGCCTCGTCTTCACCGCCCGCGCTTCCTGGCGCGAACTCGAGGCCGCCCGCGCCCGCGTCGACGCCGCCACTTCTTCGCTGGAGCTTCAGCGCAAGTCCTACGAAGGCGAACGCGCCCGCTATGACGCCGGCCAGTCCGACATCCTCCGCGTCCTCCAGGCGCAGGCCGCGCTCGACTCCGCCCAGCTCAACTGGGTGCAGGCCCACCTCGACGCCCGCGCCGCCTCCGCGAAGGTCGCCCGTCTCGACGGTTCGATCCTGAAGCGTCACGGCTTCACGATGGACGCCGTCGAACAGAAGATCGGCGCCGGCCTCGGCGCCGAAGACCCGCTCCCCCCTCTGACCGTCACCCCATGAAGTTTCTCAAGCCCCTGATCATCCTCGCCGTCGTCGGCGGGCTCACCTTCGCCTTCTGGCCGAAGAAGAAGGGCCGCGTCTCCGCCGTGCCCGCTTCCGTCAACGAGGCCAAGGCCGAGAAGCGCGACATCCGCGAGACGATCGAATCCGCCGGCTTCGTCCGCGCGGTCATCTACAGCAACATCCGCGCGGAAGTCAGCGGCAAGCTCCAGAAGCTCTACGTGCAGACCGGCGACATGGTGAAGAAGGACCAGGTCCTCGCCGAACTCGATCCGGTCCTCGCGAAGGCCGACGAAGACGAGGCCCGCCGCACCCTCCAGCTCCAGAAGTTCACGCTCGAGAAGGTCACCCGCGACCTGCGTCGCTCCGAGGCGCTCCGCGCCAAGGGCTTCGTCTCCGAGCGCGAGATGCTCGACGCCAAGACGGCCTTCGAGGTCGCCAAGCTGCAGTCCGAGATCGCCCAGTCCCGCCTCGACAAGGCGTCGGAGAACGTCCGCAAGACGGTCATCCGCGCGCCGCACGACGGCCAGGTCTCCGACTGCACGATCCTCGAGGGCCAGATCGTCATCGGCGCCCAGTCCATCAACAGCGGCACGCTCATCATGACGGTGTCCGACACCTCGGTCCTGCGCGTCGACGTGAACCTCAACGAGTTCGCCGCCACCCGCGTCGAGCTCGGCAAGGACGCGATGGTGACCTTCGATTCCATCCCCAACCTCCGCAAGCCGGGCAAGATCACCTTCATGACGCCGTTCGGCACGGCCGACCTCAAGGTGCCCGACCTCCGCGTCTTCCCGACGCAGGTCTCGTTCCCGGCCGGCGACGGCGTCCGCCCCGGCATCAGCGCCAACGTCACCGTCACCGTCGACAGCGTGAAGGGCTGCGTCGCCGTGCCGGTCTCGGCCGTCTTCGTCGACAGCGCCGACCGCATCGTCTACGTCCGCAACGCCGACGGCGAGTGGGACGGCCGCAAGGTGAAGGTCGGCCTCAGCGACGCCGGCTGGTCCCAGATCAAGGAAGGCGTCACGGTCGGCGACGTGGTGAGCCTCGTCCGTCCCGCCCCCGTCCGCTGAGATGCCCGCGCTCATCGCCATCCGCGGCCTGCGCAAGACCTACCGCATGGGGGACGAGAACGTCCATGCGCTCGCGGGCGTCGACCTCGATTTCCAGAAGGGCGAGTTCGTCGCCATCCTCGGGCCGTCCGGCTCCGGCAAGTCGACGCTGATGCACATCCTCGGCTTCATGGATACGCCGACCGAAGGCAGCATCGTCTTCGACGGCCAGGAGGTCGCCAAGCTCGACCCGGACCTGCGCGCCTGGTATCGCTCCAACCGCGTCGGCTTCGTCTTCCAGTCCTTCAACCTGCTCCCCCGCCTGACGGTCCTCGAGAACGTCGCGCTCCCGCTCCTCTACCGCGAGAACTCCGATCCGGTCGCCAACGCCGCCGCGGCCACCGTCGCGCTCGAACGCGTCGGGATGTCGCATCGCCTCGACCATCGTCCGAGCCAGCTCTCCGGCGGCGAGCGCCAGCGCGTGGCCATCGCCCGCGCGATCGTCGGTTCGCCTTCCATCATCTTCGCCGACGAACCGACGGGCAACCTCGACGTGAAGAACGTCGACCGCATCCTCGACCTGCTGGGCTCCCTGATCAAGGAGGGCATCACCGTGGTGCTCGTCACCCATGACCTTTCCGTCGCCGAGAAGGCCCACCGCGTCATCTCGATGCGCTCCGGCCTCGTCCAGGAGGACCGCACCCGATGAAGCTCTTCGACCGCATCCGGCCCGCCGTGGTCAACGGCCTCCGCGAGCTGCAGGCCAACAAGGTCCGTTCGCTGCTCTCGATGTCGGGCATCATCCTCGGCGTGGCGTCGCTCGTCGCGATGGTCACGGTCGTCCAGGGCATGGTCGGCAACTTCCGCCAGTTCGTCGACGCGATGGGCGGCATCGAGAAGATCACCGTCAACCGCGAGCAGCTCCCCAAGGAACAGGAGCACCTCGCCGAGCTTTCCGAAGGCATCACGATGCGCGACGTCGACCGCATCCGCAAGACGGTGCCGCTGGTCGAGAACATCTCGCCCGAGGCCCGCGTCGGCTTCGAGCGCCTGATCATCGAAGGCCGCGAGACGAGCACCTACGTGACCGGCGTGACGGCGGACTACCTGCCGGTGGCCAAGCGCTGGGTCGACCCGGGCTACGGCCGGTTCATCAGCGACCTCGACGTCCTCAACATGAACGACGTCATCGTCCTCGGGTCCGCCGTCGTGCCCGAGCTCTTCGGCGCGAACATCGACCCCGTGGGCAAGATCGTGAAGATCCGCGGCCGCCGCTTCACGGTCATCGGCGTCCTCAACAACATCGAAGGCACCGGCATGCAGATCCGCTCCGCCAATTCCCGCGGCAGCGGCGGCGCCTGGCGCTGGCGCAACAGCGGCGCGCTGATCCCGGTCTCCACCGCGCAGGCGAAGTTCATCGGCAACGACCGCCTCACCGGCCTCGGCCTGCGCATCGGCGACGCCGAGCAGCTGCGCGACGCGGTCGAGCAGACGGAACGCACCTTGCTCGCCGGCCACAAGGGCCTGCGCGACTTCGCCATCACCACCAACGAGCAGACGCTCGAGGACTTCCGCAAGACCGAGGCGGCCTTCAAGCTCTCGCTCGGCGGCGTGGCGGGCATCTCCCTCTTCGTCGGCGGCATCGGCATCATGAACGTGATGCTGGCCTCCATCAACGAGCGCATCCGCGAGATCGGCGTGCGCAAGGCGGTCGGGGCCCGCGGTTCCGACCTCTTCCTGCAGTTCCTCGCCGAAGCCGCGGTCATCTCGGTCGTCGGCGGCGTCATCGGGCTCGCGGTCTCGATGGGCATCGTGTCGCTGATGAATTACATCCTGACGCAGGCCTTGCCGACCGGCGCGGTCGCCACCCTGGACTGGGTGATCATGTCGCAGGGCCTCGCCTTCTCGGTCGTCGTCGGCCTCGTCGCCGGCGTCTATCCGGCGCTCCGCGCCGCCAAGCTCGACCCGATCGAAGCCCTTCGCCACGAATGAGAATCCTGCTGCCCGCGTTCCTCGCCGCGCTCACGCTCGCGGCGGACCCCCTGCCGACCTTCGACGTCTTTCCGGGCCAGCCGCCGGGCGAGACGCTGAAGATGAAGGAAGGGCAGGACCCGCACGGCACGCGCACGCCGGGTCACCGTGGCAACGTCTTCGCGCCGGAACTGACGCCCTGGCCTTCGCCCCGTCCGGCTTCGCCGATCATCCTGATCTGCCCGGGAGGCGGCTACAACGGCTTGGCCGACGCCCATGAGGGTGACGAGGTCGCGAAGCGCCTGAACGCCTTCGGCTGCTCCGCCGTCGTCCTCCGTTACCGTGTCCCGCGTCGCGATCCGGATCGTCCGTGGGTCGTGCCGCTGCTCGACGCGCGCGCCGCGCTCGAGATCGTCCGCGCCCGCGCCAAGGAATGGAACGCCGACCCGAAGAAGGTCGGGATCCTCGGCTTCTCCGCCGGCGGCAACCTCGCCGCCCGCGCCGCCTATTCGCCCGCCGACGCCGCGGTGCCGCGCCCGGATTTCGCGGTGATGATCTACCCGGCCTATCTCTTCGAGAAGGACAAGCCGGACAGCACCCTGCGCGACGGCCCCGAGGGCGTCGTCCCGCCGAAGGGCGCGAAGCCCGTGCCCGCGTTCTTCGCGCACAGCGCCGACGACCGGATTCCCGCCGAAGGCTCGATGGCGCTCGCCGCCAAGCTGAAGTCGCTGGGCGGCTCCGCCGAGGTCCATGTCTGGGCCAAGGGCGGCCATGGCTGGGGCGCCACCGACCGCTGCGAAGCGGCCAAGGTCTGGACCGATACCCTCCGTGCCTGGCTCATCGACCAGAAGCTGCTCGCTCCGCTCTGAACTTACCATGAAGACCACGCTCCTCGCCTGTCTCCTGTTCGCCTCCCTCGGCGCCGAAGCCCTGCCGCCCGTTCCCGTCTGGGAAGGCGTGCCGCCTGCCGAGACCCGGAAGCAGAAACCCGGCACCGACCCCAAGGGCGTCGTCAACGAGAAGGGGCATCGCTCCGAAGTGATGATCCCGGAGTTCGTCGCCTGGCCCGCGGCCAACCCCGGCGCGCCGATCGTCATCATCTGCCCCGGCGGCGGTTACAGCATCCTCGCCGAGGAGCATGAGGGCGCCGAAGTCGCCCGTCGCCTCAACAAGTTCGGCGCCGCCGCCGTCGTGCTGCGCTATCGCGTGCCGCGTCGCGACAACGACAAACCGTGGATCGTCCCGGTGATCGACGCCCGTCGCATGATCCAGATCGTGCGCGAGCGCGCCAAGGAGTGGAACGCCGATCCGCAGAAGGTCGGGATCCTCGGCTTCTCCGCCGGCGGCAACCTCGCCGCCCGCGTGGCTTACTCGCCCGCCGAGGCCGACGCCGCCCGCCCGGATTTCGCGGTGATGGTCTACCCGGCTTATCTCTTCGAGAAGGACAAGCCCGACAGCACGCTGCGCGACGGCCCCGACGGCGTGATCCCGCCCAAGGGCACGAAGCCCGTGCCGGCGTTCTTCGCGCACAGCGCCGACGACGGTTATCCGGCCGAAGGCTCGATGGCCCTCGCCAAGGTGCTCAAGTCGATGGGCGGCTCCACCGAAGTCCACGTCTGGGCCAAGGGCAGCCACGGCTGGGGCGCCACCGATCGCTGCGAAGCCTCCCGCAGGTGGACGGACCTGCTGGGCGCCTGGATGGCCGAGCAGGGTTTCCTGAAACGCTGAGCCGCGTCTCCTCCGGCCAATAAAAAAGCCGCCCGGTCGGGCGGCTTTTGTTTTGGCTCAGGCTTCGCTTAGAAGCTGAAGCGGAGACCGGCGACGCCGTCCCAGCTGGTGATGTTGGTCTTCGGGCCACCGGCGAGTTCCTGGACGCTGTAGAACTTGGAGTTCTGGGCGGTGAGGGTGAGCTCGACGTTCGAGGAGATCTGGAAGGCGATGCCGGCGAAGAGCTTCGTGGCGAAGGCGTTCTTGGTGTCGATGCTGTCGCCGCTGAAGCGCACGCCGCCGACGCCGGCGCCGACGAACGGACGGATGCCGCCCTGGGAGAGGTTGTAGGTCAGGTCGAGGGTGGCGCTGGTGGCCTTGGCGTCGACGAGGGAGACGGCGCTCGAGATGCTCTTGCGGCCGAAGTTCAGGCCGAGGTGGAACTCGTTGTTGAGCTGGGTGCCGACGCCGAGACCGACGAGGCTCACGTTGTCGTAGTTGTCGAGGCGGGAGTGGCCGACATTGACGTCCAGGGTGTAGGCCTGGGCGGCGGTGGCGGCGGTGAGGAGGGCGAGGGTGCTGAGGGTTTTCATGGGGAGACGCTAAATTAGCCGAGGGGAGGGGCCTGTAAAGAGGGAACGATTACTTGGCCTCAACCAGCTCGACGCCAGTGATTTCCACGCGTTCGGTGGGGGTGGAGCGCTCCGGGCCGACGCAGACGACGTTGGCGATCTTGTTCAGGACCTCTTCGCCGGCGACGAGCTTGCCGAAGGCGGTGTACTGGTTGTTCAGGAAGGAAGCGTCGCCGTGGCAGATGAAGAACTGGCTGCCGGCGCTGTCCGGGTTGCTCGAGCGGGCCATCGAAAGCACGCCCTTCACGTGGGCGCGGTTGTTGAACTCAGCCTTGATCTGGTAGCCGGGGCCGCCGGTGCCGGGGACGCCGCGGGCGCCGACCTTGGAGTTGGGGCAGCCGCCCTGGATCATGAAGCCCTTGATGATGCGGTGGAAGGCGGTGCCGTTATAGAACTTCTCGCGGGAGAGCTTGAGGAAGTTGTCCACGGTGCGCGGGGCGACCTCGGGCCAGAACTCGACGGTCATGTCGCCGTAGTTGGTATGGATGATGGCACGGGGGGTGCTGGCGGCGGGGGAGTCTTTCATTTGTTCTTGGTTATTGTTGCAGGAGGAAAAGGTGAGGGCGGCCACGACGGCCAAGGCGGACAGCAGGCTCAGGCGCAGGGTCTTCATGGGTTTCAGCCAAGCCCGCCCGCCCGCCCCCGCAACCCCAAACCTCCGCTTGCCAGCCCGCCTTGCGCGGGACAGGGTCGCTCCCACATGCGCGTCACCGTCAACGATGAGCCCAAGGAGACCGCCGCCCGGACGCTGGCGGACTTGCTCGCCGAACTGGGCGTGGCCCAGGAGCCGGCCGTCGCCGCCGCCGTCGACGACCAGGTCGTCCCGCGCTCCCGCTGGTCCGCCCACGCGCTGGCCGACGGCGCCCGCGTCCTCGTGATCCGCGCCGCCCAAGGCGGCTGATTCCCTCTCATGTTCAAATTCATCAAAGGTCTCTTCGTCAGCGAGCCGGAAGCCCCGGCCCCGGAGAACCTCGTCCTGTTCACCCCGAACGACGGCAGCTGGGACACCAAGCAGGTCCGCCGTCTCTTCGACGCCGGCCTCGGCCGCCTGCACGTCCAGGTCCGCAAGGATTGGGACCGCCGCCACTACGAGCAGTTCCTCCGCGCGGTGCCCGAGGCCTTCTGGCCCCGCATCGTCCTCGGCGAAGAGCCGGCCCTCGTCGAGACCCACAAGCTCGGCGGCTTCCAGATGCACCCGGGCGAACGCGTCCCGCGCCGCTGGCCCAAGCACGCCGCGGTCAGCGTGAAGTGCCATGACTACGACGAGCTCCGCTCGACCGACAAGGCCTGCGGCTACGTCTTCCTGACGCCGATCTTCGAGTCCGTCTCGAAGAAGGACCATCGCCCCCGCCGCACGCTCCGCGAATACGAGGTCATCCTCCAGCGCTGGAAGGCCGAAGGCGGCGCCCCGGTGCACGCGCTCGGCGGCATCACCCCGAAGAACGCCGCCAAGGCCCGCGAGATGGGCTTCGACGGCATCGCCTTCATCGGCTCGGTCTGGAAGCAGCCCGACCCCGTCCGCGCGTTCCTCGACCTCGAGCGCGCCTGGTACGGCAAGGAAGCGCGCAAGCTGAAGCGCAAGTACTAGGCCGTGTTCCCGCGCCTGCAGTTCCTGACGCTCGACGCCTCGCCGCTCACGCACCGGGCGCAGGCCCTCGCGGCGCTCGAAGGCGGCGTGCGCTGGATCCAGCTCCGCGCGAAGCATCTCCCGGAAGACGTCTGGGTCGCCGAAGCCGTCGCGATCGCCGAGCTCTGCCGCGATTACGGCGCGATGTTCGTCGTCAACGACGCGCCGCAGGTCGCCCTGCGCGCCGAGGCCGACGGCGTCCATCTCGGCGGCGACGACGCCTCGCCGGCCGCGGCCCGCGCGCTGCTCGGCGAATTCGCCGTCGTCGGCGTGACGCTCAACGAGCCGGCGCATGTCGCCCGCTTCGCCGGCACGCGCGTCGACTACGCGGGCGTCGGCCCCTTCCGCCATACCTTGAGCAAGCAGAAGCTCGCGGCGATCCATACGGACGAATCCCTCGCCGCGCTCATCGACGCCGCGGCGCCGTTGCCGTGCTACGCCATCGGCGGCGTCACCGCGGCCGACTGGCCGAAGCTGCGTTCCCTCGGCGCCCACGGCCTCGCGGTCAGCGGCGCCATCGCCCTGGCGGCCGACCCGGTTTCGGCCGCGAAATCGTTGGTCGCCGCGGTCTCCGCCTAGGTTTCGGATGCGAGGGCTGGACAAGCCCGCCTCGGTTCGGATTGTGCAAGCAACGATGTCCTCGCTCCGTATCGCCGACCGCACCTTCGCCTCGCGCCTCCTCACGGGCACGGGCAAGTATGCTTCCGCCGCGCAGCTCCGCGCGGTGCTCGACGCCTGCGGCGCCGAGGTGGTGACGATGGCCATCAAGCGCGTGCGCTTCGGCGCGAAGGACGACGGCATCCTCTCCGCGCTCGACCCGCAGAAGCACCTCATCCTGCCCAATACCTCCGGCGTGCGCACGGCCAAGGAGGCGATCTTCGCCGCCGAGCTCGCCCGCGAAGCGCTCGGTACTTCCTGGCTGAAGCTCGAGATCCATCCGGACCCGAAGTACCTCATGCCTGATCCGGTCGAGACCCTCGAGGCCTGCCGCGAGCTGGTGAAGAAGGGTTTCACGGTCCTGCCGTACATCCACGCCGACCCCGTCCTCGCCAAGCGTCTCGAGGAAGTCGGCGCCGCCGCCGTCATGCCGCTCGGCGCCCCGATCGGCTCCAACCGCGGCCTGCTCTCCCGCGACTTCCTCCGCATCATCATCGAACAGGCCCGCGTACCGGTCATCGTCGACGCCGGCCTGGGCGCGCCTTCGCACGCCGCCGAAGCGCTCGAGATGGGCGCGTCCGCCGTGCTGGTGAACACCGCGATCGCTTCCTCGGGCGACCCCGTCGCGATGGCCCGCGCCTTCCGCCTCGCCGTCGAAGCCGGCCACGCCGCCCGTACCGCCGGCCTCGGCGTCGGTTCCGACCAGGCCGAGCCGACCTCGCCCCTCACGGGCTTCCTCGACTGACCGATGGCCGCGAAGCCCGGCAGGATGCGCGCGGACGAATTGCTGCTGAAGCTTTCGCTCGCTCCGTCCCGCTCGGTCGCCCAGGCCCTCATCCTCGCCGGCAAGGTCCGCTCGGGTCCTGACGCCGTCGTCAACAAGCCGTCGCAGTCCTTCCCGGAAGACGCGGTGCTCACCGTCGACCAGCCCCCGCGCTTCGTCTCGCGCGGCGGCGAGAAGCTCGAAGGCGCGCTCGACCATTTCAAGATCCCCGTCGAAGGCCTGCATGGCCTCGACGTCGGCGCCTCGACCGGCGGCTTCACGGACTGCCTCCTGCAGCGCGGGGTCGTCAGCATGACGTGCGTCGACGTCGGCACGGCCCAGCTGCATTCGAAGCTCCGGAACGATCCGCGCATCAGGAACCTCGAGAAGTTCAACGCGCGCGAGATCAATAACGTCGAGCTGCCCCACCTGACCTACGGCATCGTGGTCATGGACCTCTCGTTCATCTCGCTCGGGCTCATCCTGCCGATCGCCTGGCAGCGGGTCGGGAAGGGCGGCCATCTCGTGGCGCTCATCAAGCCGCAGTTCGAGGCGACGAAGGCCGAGGCTGATAAGGCCCGCGGGGTCATCAAGGATCCGGTCATCCACGCCCGCGTGGTCGACGGCCTCACCGCCGCCGCCCAAGGCCTCCCGGGGGCCCAGGTGCTCGGGGTCATCCTGTCGCCCATCGAGGGCGGGGACGGTAACAAGGAGTTCCTGATCGCGGTCAAAAAGGCCTGATTTGGGGTAGGGCCAGCGATGGAGTTAGGGTTGGGGGTGCATAATTCGTAGATTTAGGCCTATTTCTGGTTATTTCAGCCCCTGCCCCCATCCCTCCGCCTACCCCTGGCGTACGGCACCCCCATTTCTCCTTGCCCTTGGCCCTCCTACGCTTACTTCCAAACCTCCCATGACCACCGAAGGTAAGCTCAAGCGTTCCCGCAACCCCCTCGACTTCGATTTCACCGAACCCGAGGCCCTGTCGCGCTACGTCACCGAGACGGGCAAGATCCTGCCCCGTAAGCTGACCGGCCTCACCGCCCGCCAGCAGCGTCATATTGCCAAGGCCGTGAAGCGCGCCCGCAATATGATCACGATGAAGTAATCGTCCGCGCGACGACTTCCCCGGGCCGCCTTTTCAGGCGGCCTTTTTGTTGTCGGTCTGGGAGGTTGCCCCCGTGGCCGCCTCGAGGTAAATCGGACGGGACTCCCGCCGTCCGTCCCGTAAAGTCACGCCACCCTTGTCTCCGTCCGCTTCCAGTTTCCTGACCTCCGCTCCCGCCGACCTCGCCCGTGCGGCGGCGCTCCTGCGTCAGGGCGCCTGCGTGGCCCTGCCGACCGAGACGGTCTACGGCCTCGCGGCCGACGCGACGAATCCCGCCGCGCTAGCCCAGGTCTTCACGATCAAGGGCCGCCCGCTCCTCGATCCGCTCATCGTCCACGTGCTCGACCAGGCCGCGCTCGCCGAGGTCGCCGAGCCCGATTCGCGTCTCGCGGCGCTCGCCTCGCTCTGGCCCGGTCCGCTGACCGTCGTGCTGCGCCGCAAACCCGTCGTGCCGGATCTCGTGACGGCCGGCAAAGATACCGTCGCGGTCCGCATCCCCGCCCACCCGCTTTTCCGCGAAGTGCTGCGTCTCTCCGGCCGCCCGCTGGCCGCGCCGAGCGCCAATCCGTTCGGCTATGTCAGCCCGACCAAGGCCGCGCACGTGCGCGATTCGCTCGGTGACCGTTGCCCTTGGATCGTCGACGGCGGCGCCTGCGCCCACGGCGTGGAATCCACGATCCTCGACCTTTCCGTCCCCGGCCGCGCCCGCCTCCTGCGTCCCGGCCCGATTCCGCTGGAAACGCTCCGCGCCTTGCTGGGCGAGGTCGAGGTCGTCACGCGTGCCGCGAGCCAGCAGGTCGCCCAAGATGCTCCGGGCATGCTGGAACGCCATTACAGCCCGGCCACCCGCGTCATGCTCTTCCCGCACGGCACGCTGCCGGTCATCGCCAACCTACGTTCGGCGGTGCTCTTCATCGGTCGCCGCGCGCACGCTCCGGCCAACGCGGACGTCTTCCTGCTGTCCGAGGACGGCTCGACCGAGGAAGCCGCGCGTAACCTCTTCGACCTGCTCCGCCAGCTCGACGCCCGCGGCTACGAAACGATCCATGCCGAACTCGCTCCGCCCGCCGGCATCGGCGCAGCCTATAACGACCGCCTGACCCGCGCCGCCGCCCGCTGATGCAGAACCTGCTCGAGACGTTGAAGAAGGCCGCGGAATTCCTCGCCCGCAAAGGCCTGGAGAAGCCGCGCATGGAAGCGGAGCATCTCTTCGCCGCCGGGCTGGGAATGAAGCGTCTCGACCTCTACCTGCAGTTCGAACGCCTGCTCACCGACGAGGAAGTGAAGCGCCTGCGCGACCTGACGGTCCGCCGCGGCAACCGCGAACCGCTCCAGCACATCATCGGCAAGGTGGAGTTCCGCGACCTGGTACTGAAGTCCGATAAGCGCGCGCTGATCCCGCGTCCGGAAACCGAAGAACTCATCGACCTGGCCCTCGCGCTGTTCCCGGCGGACCAGGCCGTGCGCGTGCTCGATCTCGGCACGGGCTCCGGCGCCATCGCGCTCGCCCTCGCCGCCGAACGTCCGCTCTGGAAGGTCGACGCCGTCGACCGCTCAGCCGACGCCTTGGCGCTCGCCCGTGAGAACGCGGCGCAGTGCGCCCTGGCCGAGCGCGTGAACTTCGCCGAGTCCGACTGGTTCGCGGCCGTCACCGACGCCTACGACCTGATCGTCTCGAACCCGCCGTATCTCACCGAAGCCGAAGTCGCCGAAGCCGACCCGGAGGTGCGTGAGTTCGATCCGAAGTCCGCGCTGATCGCCTCGGAAGCAGGCCTCGCCGACCTGCGTCGCATCCTGACCGACGCCCCGAAGTTCCTGCGCGCCGGCGGTTGGGTGCTCTGCGAGACCGGCATCGACCAGCATCCCGCGCTCGCGGAACTCTCGGCCAAGCTCGGTTATGCGGAGTCCGCCGGCCTGCCCGACATGAGCGGTCGTCCGCGTTTCTGGAAAGCCCGGAAAGCATAACCATCGAGGCCAGGAGGGCGGGTGGGTCGTCGTGCCTCGTCCTACCGTCTTGCCCTGCGGCGACTCTTCCGTCTTTATCGGCCGCATGTCCCAGCAGCCCGCCGCCAAGCCCAAGACCGCCATCACCCCGACCCGCCAGGAAGACTACCCCGAGTGGTATCTCCAGGTGATCAAGCACGCCGACCTGGCCGAGAACAGCCCGGTCCGCGGTTGCATGGTGATCAAGCCGTGGGGCTACGCCCTCTGGGAGAACATCCACCGCGACCTCGACGCGATGTTCAAGGAGACGGGCCACGTGAACGCCTATTTCCCGCTCTTCATCCCGGTCAGCTACATCCAGAAGGAAGCCGCCCACGTCGACGGCTTCGCCAAGGAGTGCGCCGTCGTCACCCATTCCCGCCTCGAAGCCGGTCCGGACGGCAAGCTCGTCCCCGCCGGCGAACTCGAGGAGCCGCTTATCGTCCGTCCGACCTCCGAGACCATCATCGGCGAGACCTACGCGAAGTGGGTCCAGTCCTACCGTGACCTGCCGATCCTCATCAACCAGTGGGCCAACGTCGTCCGCTGGGAGATGCGCACGCGCCTCTTCCTCCGCACCGCCGAGTTCCTCTGGCAGGAAGGCCATACCGTCCACGCCACCGAAGCCGAAGCCGTCGAGGAGACCAACAAGATGCTCGAGGTGTATGCCGACTTCGCCGAGAACTACATGGCGATGCCGGTCATCAAGGGCCGTAAGACCGAGGGCGAACGCTTCCCGGGCGCCGTCGACACGCTCTGCATCGAGTCGATGATGCAGGACCGCAAGGCCCTCCAGGCCGGCACCTCGCACTACCTCGGCCAGAACTTCGCCAAGTCCTGCAACATCCAGTTCCAGGACGAGAAGGGCACGCAGCAGTACGCCCACACGACCTCGTGGGGCGTGTCCACCCGCCTCATCGGCGGCATGATCATGACGCACTCCGACGACGACGGCTTCGTGGCGCCGCCCCGCCTCGCGCCGCAGCACGTGGTCATCTGCCCGATCTACAAGGACGACGCCACCAAGGCCGACATCCTCGCCTATTGCCAGTCGCTCCAGAAGGAACTCTCCGCCCAGCGCTTCCATGACCGCAAGGTCGTCGTGACCGTCGACAACCGCGACATCCGCGGCGGCGACAAGGCCTGGGGCTGGATCAAGAAGGGCGTGCCCCTCCGCGTCGAGGTCGGCCCGCGTGACTTCGCGGCCAACGCCGTCTTCGTCGCCCGTCGCGACACCGGCGAGAAGGCCGGCATCCCGCGCGCCGAATTCGTGGCGACCGTCGTCGACCGCCTGCAGGCGATCCAGGACAACCTCCTCGCCCGCGCCAAGGCCCACCGCGCCGCCCACACCCGCGAGATCGACACCTGGGAAGAACTGAAGGCCTACTTCACCGCCAAGAACCCGGAGCGTCCGGAGATCCACGGCGGCTTCGCGCTGTGCCACTGGAACGGCTCCAAGGCCGTCGAGAAGCGCCTCAAGGACGAGCTCAAGGTCACCATCCGCTGCATCCCGCTCGACGCCAAGGACGAGCCGGGCAAGTGCGTCGTCACCGGCGAGCCCAGCGCCCGCCGCGTGGTGATGGCGAAGGCCTACTGAGCGGCGAAGCCATGGCAGGGGCAGCACCGCGTGCTGCTCTCGTTGTCTCGGGTAGGGCCGACCATCCTTGGTCGGCCGCGGCCAAGCAGGGATGCTTGGCCCTACCTTGCTACCCCTTCCGGTTCGGCCGGACGTAGACCGCTTGGACGACCCCGATGTTACGGTGCTCGAACGCGGCCTGGCAGTAGCGGAAGTACAGGCGCCACTTGCGGATGAAACGGTCGTCGAAGCCCATCGCGCGCACCTGGTCGAGGTTGGCTTCGAAGGCCTGGCACCACGCGTCGAGCGTCCGCGCATAGTCGCGGCCGAACTCCTCGAGGCGGTCGAGCTGGAAGCCGCTCTCCTTGGTCATCAGCTCGCCGACGCGGTTGATCGAGAGGAGCAGCGAGCCGGGGAAGATGTGCTTCTGGATGAAGTCTACGCCGTCACGGAACTGCGCGTAGCGGCTGTCGGGGCAGGTGATGTATTGGAAGGCGGCGATGCCGTCCGGTTTCAGCAGGCGGCCGATGGAGGCGCAGAACGCCGGCAGATACTTATGTCCGAGGGCCTCCATCATCTCGATGGAGACGCACTTGTCGTAGACGCCCTGATGGTCGCGGAAATCCTCGAGCTTCACGGTGATGCGGTCGGCGAGCCCGGCGGCCTTGATGCGTTCGACCGCGAGGTCGTGCTGCGCCTGCGAGATGGTGAGCGAGGTGACGCGGCAACCGTACTTCTTCACGGCATGCAGGGCCCAGCCGCCCCAACCGGTGCCGATCTCGATGACGTGGTCGGTGGGCTTGAGCTGCAGGAAACGGCAGAGGGCGTCGTTCTTGTTGGCCTGGGCCTGCTCGAGCGAGTCGGTGCCTTCCCAGCGGGCCGACGAGTACATCATCGACGGGTCGAGGAAGAGGCGGAAGAAATCGTTGGAGACGTCGTAATGCTCGGAGATGTTGCGACGCACCGTCTTCTTGTCGTTCGGGCGCAGGAGGTGGCCGATGCGGTCGGCGATGCGGAACAGGCCGACGCCGAGCGCCTTGCGGGCCGAGCCGGACATGCCCGGGGTCTGGTCGATGTTCTCGATGAAGAAGCCGATGAGGGCGTTGAGGTCCGGCGAGTCCCATTCGCCTTCCATGTAGCCTTCGGTGAGGCCGATGTCGGCCGCCAGCATGATGCGGCGGAAGGCGTTCTCGTCGGCGACCTCGAGGCGCGCGCCGCCCCGGGCCTGCGGGTCGCCGAGGACGAGCTCCGTGCCTTCGGGCAGGCGGAGCGAGAGGCGGCCCTTGGTCAGCTTGGCGAGTTCCGCGAGGACGAGTCGGCGGGCCAGGGAAGGTTTAGACATGAGGGCCGGTGAGTTCGGAGGTGGGGTGCCGCAGGTTGCGCTGCTGGTCAATGTCGTCCCCTTTGCGGCGGAAGGGAAGTTTCTTCACCAGCCAGAGCCAGGCGGCGTGCAGATGGATGAGCGCGACGACCTTGAGGATCAGGAGCGGCGACTTGACGGTCAGCCACAGCAGGCGGAGGTCCGTCAGCGGCACCTGCTTGCCCGTCCAGGCGCTGGTCAGCGACTTATGGCCGTCCTCGTAATGGTCGACGGTGATCGCCAGGCGGTCGCCCGGCAGGCGGAGGGTGAACTCGAATTCGGTGTCCAGCTTCGAGAACGGCGAGACGTAGAAACGCTTCGGCGTCCGCAGCTGGAGATAGGGATCGCCGTCGTAGTCGCGCTTGAGGCAGTCCTTGCCGAGGAACCAGGCCTTGCGTTCGCCGAAGGTGTTGTGGACCTCGGCGAGGCCGCAGGTGAGGGCGCCGTCGACGGTGGCGAGGAGGAACACGGCCGGGTTGTAGGACTTCCCGAACGCCCGCGGCATCGCGACCAGGCGGATTTGGGTGCGGGCCGGCAAAGGTTCGCCCTGCGCGGCCGCGAACGCCCGGAAGCGACCGGCGAGCGTGTCGCCGACGCGGCCGAAATCCTGCGCGACGCCTTCGGGCTGGAAGATCTCGGCGGCCGGGAGGAAGTCGCGGTCGCGGTAGACGTACGGAGACCAGGCGCGCCCGAGCATGAACTTGCCGCCGCGGACGGCGTTCACGGCCGCCGCGTCCACCGACAGCGCGAACGCCGCATGCGTGAAGTCATGACGCTTAGGCCGGAGCCGGGCGTGCATCACTTCTGCGTCGTACAGTCGGGGCATCTGTCGGGAGGGTGGAAGGATTGGGGGCAGGCGCAAGCGTGCCCACGCCGAAACCTTGCTAAACCGCCGCCCCCGGGCATAACGAGGCCCGTGTCCCAAGACGTCTTCGGAGTCGGCCTGCTCGCCCTCGGTGCTTCCACCGGGTGCCTGCTCCTCGCCTTGAACGCCGGCCGCAAGCGTCGCCTGCTGGATGACACCCCGGTCTCGAAGGCCCTCGGGGTCTTCGTCGGCGAGGTCGAACTGGAGGGCGCCTGCGTCCGTCGGGAGCCTTTCATCAGCTACCTGGCCGAGAAGCCGTGCGTACTCTACAGTTGGTCGGTGCGCGAGCATTGGCGCCGCACGCGCCAGGAGACCTACACCGACGACAAGGGCCGCACCCGCACCCGCACGGTCGTCGACACGGGCTGGGAGACGGTCGCCTCGGGTGGCGAGACCGCCGGCTTCTATCTCCAGGACGAGACGGGCTACGTGTGGGTCGATCCGCGCGGCGCCGACCTGGAGACGCTCACGATCTTCGACCGCGAGGTCGATCGCTACGATTCGTTGTATTACGACAAGGGTCCGTCCGACGCCGTCGAGGGCTCGACGGGCGAACGCAGCTTCACCGAATACGGGCTCCCGGTCGGCACGCCGCTCTTCGTGCGCGGACGCGCCAGCGAACGGCCCGACATCGTCGCGGCCCAGATCAAGCATGAGGAGAAGGCGGATATGTTCATCATCACGCCGCGCAAGGAGAAGGACCTAAGCGACGGCAAGGCCACGGCCTTCGTCCTCTGGAACCTCGTCGGCGCCGCCGCCGCCCTCGGGTTCGGCTCGCTCCTCACCGCCGCCAGCTCCCGCACCCCTTCGGTGGTCGGTCCGCTCATCGGTCTCCTCTTCTACGCGCTCGCCGCCGGCGCCGGCTGGGTCTGGATGGTCTATAACAGCATCACCGGCCTGCGTAACCGCGTCCGGCAGGCCCAGTCGCTCATCGACGTCCAGCTCAAGCGCCGCGCCGACCTGATCCCGCCTCTGGTCGCCTGCGTGCAGGGCCTCCGTGCGCACGAGGCTTCGGTGCAGACGCTCGTCGCCGCGCTCCGCGCCCAGGCCGGGGGTGGCCGCGTCGCCGCGGTCGCGCCGATGCTCGTCGCGGTGGCCGAACGGTATCCGGAACTCCGCGCCCAAGGCGCGTTCGACGAGTTGCGCAAGAACCTCGTCGAGACCGAGGACCGCATCGCGCTCGCCCGCGCCTATCACGCGAACATCGCGACGTTCTATAACACCCGTCTGCAGCGCGTGCCCGACCGTTACGTCGCCGACCTCGCGAAGATGCAGCCGGAGCCGCCGTTCGTGGCCGACGGCTTCGAGCGTCAGGCCCAGAAGATCGCCTTCTGATCAGGCTTCCCAGGCGTCGCGGCCGAGGAGCTGCGAGCAGAGCCGATGGGCCGACCAGAAGCCGTCTTCGTGGAAGCCGTAGCGCTGCCACGCGCCGACGAAGTGGACGCGCGCGCCGGCGCGGGCATTCAGCCCCGGGATTTCCGCCTGGGCCGCGACGGCCTCGAGCGAGAAGAGCGGGTGCTCGGTCGGGATCACGCGGATGACTTTCTTGGGGTCGACTTGGTCGGCGTGGTTGATGGTGACGACGAAGTCGCCCTTATCCGTCAGCCCCTGCAGGGAATTCATCCAGTAGTGCGTCGACGTCGCCAGGCCGCCGTCCTTGGCCCAGGTGCGGTAGTTCCAGGAGGAGCGGGCCTTCGCGTTACGCGGCAAGGGCGCCATGTCCGTGTGCACGATGGCGTCGTTCCGGTTGTAGGCGAAGGCGCCGAGCAGTCGGCGTTCTTCGGCGTCGGCATCCTTCAGGAGCTTCAGCGTGGTATCCGCGTGGGAGGCCAGGATGACGCGGTCGAAGCGGGCTTCGCCCTGCGCGGTCGTGACGATGACCTCGGCGCCGTCGCGGCGGACCGCCGTGACGCCTTGGCCGAAACGGAAGTCGGCGGGGTGGGCCTTAAGCAGGGCTTCCACGTAGGTGCGCGAGCCGCCTTCGAGCGTCAGCCACTGGTGCTGGGTGTCGAGGCCGAGGAAGCCATGGTTATGGAAGAAGCGCATCAGCGCCGCGGCCGGGAAGCCGAGCATCTTCTCCGCCGGCGTCGACCACACCGCGGCCGACATCGGGATGAGGTAGAGGTCCAGGAAGTCCTGGCCGAGGCCCTTGCGTGCGCACCAGTCGCGGAGCGAGGTGGTCTCGGCTTCGGCCGATCGCCACTCGGTCTTGGCGAGCGTGTTGAACTTGTTGATCTGGAAGAGCAGTTTCCAGAAGCGCAGGCTGAACAGGTTGCGGCGCTGGGCGAAGAGATGGTTCAGCGAGCTGCCGCACCACTCGAGACCGGTCGGGTCGTGACGGACCGCGAAGGACATCGAGGTCTGCTTCGGCCGGACGCCGAGCTCCGTGAACAGACGGCAGAGGTGCGGGTAGGTCACCTCGTTGAACACCATGAAGCCCGTGTCCATCGGCAGCGCGCGTCCGGTGCCGGGCTCGGCGACGTCGATGGTGTGCGCGTGGCCGCCGGGGCGGGCGTCGTGGTCGAAGACGGTGACGTCGTGATGGGCGCGCAGGAAGCGGAGGCAGCCGAGGCCGCTCACGCCGGAGCCGACGATGGCGATCCGTTCACGCACGCGGGACGGAGGCCGCGGCCTTGGTCTGTTCGGCCTCTTCGTAGACCGAGGCGGGCACGCCCTTGAGGCCCCAGATCAGGCCCATCCACGACATCACCTTGAGGCCGTAGTAGGTCGGGTCGAATTCCCACCAGTAGAAGCCTTGCTTCGTCGTGGCCTGGTAGCGGTGGTGGTTGTTATGCCAGCCTTCGCCGAGGGTGATGAGCGTGAGGATGAAGGAATTACGGGACTCGTCGCCGGTGGTCTTGAAACGTTTCGAGCCGAAGACGTGGGCCAGCGAGTTGATGCAGGCGGTGCCGTGGAAGAGGACCACGGTCGAGATGATGCCCCAGACGAGCAGCTGCGGGCCGTTGGTGTCGTAACCGTGCGCGCCGAGCCAGGCGCCGATGCCGTACGTCAGGCCGGCGGCGAGCAGGGGGATGAAGATGTCGAAGCGGTTCAGGAACACGAGCTCGGGGTATTTCGCGAGGTCGGGGATCTTCGAGTAGTCGGTCGGGAAGTTCTTCTTCGAGGTGATCCAGCCGATGTGCGACCACCAGAAGCCGTCCACGACCGGCGAGTGCTTGTCCTCTTCCTCGTCGGAGTGCTTGTGGTGGTGGCGATGGGTGCACGCCCACCAGAGGGCGCCGCGCTGGACGGCCAGGGCGGTCCAGATGGCCATGACGAACTGGAAGGCCCGGGAGGTGGAGTAGGTCTTGTGCGAGAAATACCGGTGCAGGAAGCCGGTGATCGCGAACATCCGGAAGAAGTAGAGCCCGACGGCGGTCCAGACGGCGATCGGGCTGGCGCCCACCCAGATGACCGCGAAGCAGGCGAGGTGGAGGACGATGAAGGGGATGGAGCGGGCCCAATCGACCTTCTTGGGGGTGTTCTGCAGGGCCTCGACGCCTTCCGGGATATGGTCCGCATCGAACCAGCGGATCAGGGAACGGAAGAAACCGTTCGCAGGTCGCTCGGAAGGAGGGGTGGACATCTGGGAGGCAGTTAGGAGGGGAGGTGGCGTTTCGCAACTGCTTTGACGATTTAGGGCGCTCGCCTAGGATGGTTCGGCGGGCAGACAAAAGCCGCCCGCAGGTTCGCTCCTCAGATAACCACCGCATGCAAGATGCCCACTCCGGCCAAGACTGGAGGGCCTGGTTCGCCGAACACGGCGCCCGGCTCCGGCTGATCGCGCGCCAATGGACCCGGAGCGAGGCGGACGCCGACGACGTCCTGCAGGAGGCATTTGTGCGTTTTTGGAAACACCAACGTCACCTGCCGGGCAACCCCAACGCGCTCGTGGTCACCTCGATCCGCCGTTCGGCGCTCGACCTGTTGCGCCGCAGCGATCGCCGCGCGGTCCGCGAGAAGGTCGTCGGCGACGACATGGAGACGGTGACGTGGTTCGAGCCCGAGGCCGATCCGCGCCTGGCCGCGCTGGCCGACTCGCTGAAGCTCCTGCCCGACGAGCAGCGCGAAGTCGTCGTGCTCAAGGTCTGGGGCGACCTCACCTTCGACGAGATCGGCGAACAACTTTCGATTTCTCCGAACACCGCGGCCTCCCGGTGGCGCTATGCCATGGAGGCCCTTCGCAAACACATCACCGCCCGCACCCATGACTGACCCTGACCACGACATCGAACAGGCTTTGGCCTCGCTTCGTCCGCGCGCTCCGAGCCCGGCCCTCACGGCCCGCCTCGCGCACGAGCTCGATGCGCCCGCCTCCCGTCGCGGCGTGATCATCGCCTGGTCCGCCGGCCTCTCCGCGGTCGCGGCCGCCTTGGTCGCCGCCTTCGTCTTCCTCGGCGGCGTCGCCGAACCCGAAGCCCCGACCTACCGCCTGGTGCACGTCGAGCAGACGCGTCCCGACGTCCAATACTTCCGCCCGGTACAGATGGAGGACGGTTCCTACGCCCGTCCGCTCCGCGTGCGCTGGCAGGATACGACCCGCTGGGAAGACGCCCGCGGCAACACCCGCCTGATCAACTACCGCCCGAACGACCAGTTCGCGTTGCTGCCGATCGAGACCAATTGAACAAATCCTCCGACCACCGTCGCTCATCTTGCAAAGGACCCGCCATGAACTCCCTCCGCCAGATCCCTCTCCACATGCTCCTGCTCGCCGGCCTCGTCGGTCCGGCGCAGGCCGAAGATAAGAAGGAGCCCTCGGCCAAGGTGGCCGTCGCCGAAGGCATCGCCTACGCCGGTCTCAACGTCGGCCCGCGCCTCGAGAACGCCATCGCCTCGATGCCCGCCGGCGTCGGCGTCCAGGTCGGCTTTGTCGACCCGAAAGGCCCGTCCGTCGGCAAGATCGAGGAAGGCGACGTCCTCTCTCGCCTCGATGACCAGGTGCTCTTCAACGCCGACCAGTTCCGTGCGCTCGTCCGCACCCGCAAGCCCGGCGACAAGGTGAAGGTCACCTTGGTCCGCGCCGGCGAACCGCAGGTGGTCGAAATCACCTTGGGAGCCCGTCCCGAGGAGAAGTTCCGTCCGTCGGCCCGCAAGGGTCGCGGCGTCGACGATCCGAATAACGGCCTGCCCGGCGTGAACGGCGGCGTGATCCCGCCCGAGATCCTCAAGCAGCTCCAGGACCTGCAGGCCGGCGTGATCCCGGCGCCGCCCTCCGGTTCGCGCATCCCTTCGGTCGATGAGCTCCGCGCCCGCTCCGGCGCGAATTCCTCGTCGCGCTCGTTCTCCTTCAGCTTCGGCAACGGCGCGAAGTCTTCCTCGCACTCGATGGCTTCCGACGGCGAAGGCACGGTCTCGCTTGAGGAGAAGGACGGCAAGAAGCACGCGGTCGTGAAGGATCGTGACGGCAAGACGCTCTTCGAAGGTGACGTCACCGACAAGGCGGCGGTCGAGAAGCTGCCGGCCGATATCCGTCGTCGTCTCAAGCTCGTCGAAGGCAAGGGCTTCACGCTCCCCGGTTTCCCCGGTAGCTCGGCGCCTGCGCCCACCGAGGAGCCGAAGAAGCAGGCCGACCCGAAGCTCGGCGCCTAAGCCGGTCTCGCCGGGCTTGGGTAGGGCGGTGATTGCCATCACCGCCGTTCGAGTCCGTAGACGAGAAGTCTTCGGCCTTTGGCTAAGGTCATTGCTGCCGCAGGTCCGTCCGCGAACGGACGTGATGGCAATCACGTCCCTACCTCGGGAGGCCTTCTTGTTGGCGGATCACTTCGCGCCTTCGGGCGGAGGGCCATCGGGCGGCGGACCGCCGAAGCCGCCCGGAGGCGGGCCCTTCTTGCCTTTCTTGCCGCCCTTGGCGCCCGGGCCGCCCTGAC
Organism: Coraliomargarita sp.; assembly: GCA_024638885.1. GTDB lineage: Bacteria > Verrucomicrobiota > Verrucomicrobiia > Opitutales > UBA953 > UBA953. The sequence goes on from JAHEJL010000001.1 coordinate 644,170, forward strand.
CGCCCAGGTTGGCGTGCGGATCCATCGCCTGCTTGCTGAACGACTTGTCCGGGGTGCCCTTGAACTTGCGCGGGATGAAGGGGTATTCCTCGGTCATCACGTAGTAATAAGTGCCCTTTGGGAATTCGGGGGTCACGCCGGTGCGGCCGCCGAACTCGTCGAGGTCGCCCGAGCCGGCGACGTATTCGAAGTCGAGTCCGAAGGAGCCGTCGGGCTTGCCGGTCGGGGTGGTCTTGCCGTCGCCGCCGCGGTCGGCGGTCTTGAGGCGGTAGCTGCTCTTCATCTTCTTCACCTCGCTCTTGGGGTCTTCGGGTTTCGCGTAGGCGTAGACCGCGTAGACCGGGAAGCCGTCCGCCGCCCAGCCGACGTGCGTCATCTTCTTTTCGCCGCCGCCGAGGCGTTCGACGAGCAGGGTGGGGAGGCCGTGGTAATGGTAGGCGCCGTTGGGCTGCACGTGGCCGTGGTTCTGGTCGAGGCCGAGGCCGACCTTGATCTTGGGCGTGGTGCCCATCTCGGTGTTGCTCAGCAAGGCCTCGTAGTGCCACGGGTTGCTCCGGTCGCCGTCGTTGTAGACCTCGGCGGTGCCCGGGTCGAAGACGACGCCGTTCAGGGCGACGCCCCAGGCGGACATCATGCGGCCGGTCGCGCCGCCTTCGAGCGGCTGCGGGTTCGCCGGGACCTCGAGGCGATACTTCTGCTCGGAGATGGCGTTGGGGTTGCCGCGGTTCGGGAAGGTCGCGACCTTGTGGTCAGGGATGCCGTTGGACTCGATGACGCGCTTGTCCCCCTTCACGGTGATGGTGACCTTGTTCTGGCCGGGCGGAGGGGCGTCGGCCTCCTTGAGGGGCGGACCCTTGGGTTCGCCGGCGGCGGCCAGGCTCAAGGCGGCGAAGAGGAGGGGGAGGGTCGGGTGCATCGGGGTGGGGCATAGTTTACTAGAAATCCCCTTAAGTGAAGGTTAAGGCCTCCCCGGGGTTGGCTTTTCCCGGAAAATGCCTTCTGGTTGGCCCATGGCCTCCACCACCGAACTCCTTTCCCGCTCCGTCGCCGGCATGAACGCCCTTGCGACCGTCTTCCTGCTGGTCGGCTACGCCCGGATCAAGGCCGGCGACCGGATCGGCCACGGCAAGGCCATGGGTGCGGCGGTCCTGACGTCCGCCCTGTTCCTCGCGCTCTACCTGGCTTCGAAGGTCCACCTCTGGTTAGCCCTCCATAAGACCAATATCCTCTACCGCCCCGAGGTCGGCCTGACCTGGGACAAGCTCCTCTATTACGTCATCCTCTTCCCCCATATCCTCCTGGCCATCGTCGTGACCCCCTTCATCTTGCGCGCCGTCTGGCTGGCCAAGCAGGGCCGTCTCGACGAGCACAAGCGTCTGACGCGCTGGGTCTTCCCGGTCTGGCTCTACGTCTCGGTCACCGGCGTCGTGGTCTGGGGCTTCATGGAGTTCTCCGGCTCCCTCGCCGCGGCGGCCCAGCAGGCGGCGAAGTAAGCCGGCGATTTTCCCCTCGCTCCGTATTCGATTTCCGCTTTCACTCGCGCGGTCGTCATGGAAAGCGAGTCCTCGTCCCGAAATCCTCAGACGGAGAAACTGTTTCTCTGGGCGTCGTTCATCCTTTTCTGCACGGTGCTCGCCTTCACGTGGTCGACCTACGGCGACGAGACCGCGCGCCTCCAAGGCCTCCGCGCCAACGAGCGCCAGAAGGAAGCCGCTTACGCGACCCTCGAGCGCACCCGCGCGCAGACCGATCGCTACGTCGACCGTTTCGGTCGCGACCCGGAATTCGTCCGTGACCAGGCCCGCGAACGCATGGGCGTCGCCGAGCCGGGCGAGATCGTGATCCGCGTCGACGGCGCCCGGAACATGGCCACGCCCGCCAAGGCCGCGCCGACGACGAACGCCCAAGCGGGCCGCTGAGCATCCTTGCTTGCCTGCGGGCCTCCCCGGGGGCATTGCTTGGTCATGTCCGCACGGAAGAAAGCCCAGGCCACCTGGGGCGGCCGGTTCAGCGCCGGTCCTGCCGAACTGATGCTGCGTTTCGGCGAGTCGGTCTCGTTCGACCATCGCCTCTGGGCCCAGGATATCCGGGGTTCGAAGGCCCACGCCACGATGCTCGCCCAGGCCGGCATCCTGACCAAGCGGGAACGCGACGCGATCCTGCGCGGCCTCGACGCCATCGCCAAGGAGATCGCCGCCGGCAAGTTCGCCTGGAGCCGCGACCTCGAGGACGTGCACATGAACATCGAGAGCGCGCTCACGAAGCGCGTCCCCGCCGCCGCCAAGCTGCATACGGCCCGCTCGCGTAACGACCAGGTCGCGACCGACGTCCGTCTCTGGATCAAGGACCAGTGCGACGCCGCCGACGCGGCCCTCGTCTCGCTGCTCAAGACGCTCGTGAAGCTCGCCGAGGCCAACGCCGACGTGATCCTGCCGGGCTACACGCACCTGCAGCGCGCCCAGCCGGTCTCCGCCGCCCACCACCTCCTCGCCTACGCCGAGATGTTCGGCCGCGACCGCGTCCGCCTCGCCGCCGCCAAGGCCTCCGCCAACTGGTGCCCGCTGGGCTCCGGCGCCATCGCCGGCACGACCCTCCCGATCCGTCGCGAGGTCACGGCGAAGCTGCTCGGCTTCGTCGACGCCAAGGGCCGCCCGCAGGTGACCCGTAATTCGATGGACGCCGTCGCCGACCGCGATCCGGCCACGGAGTTCTGCTTCGCGGCCGCCCTCTGCGGCGTCCACCTCTCCCGCCTCGCCGAGGACATGGTCCTCTGGTCCTCCGCGGAATTCGGTTTCGCGCGCATGCCCGACGAGTTCTCGACGGGGTCGTCGCTGATGCCGCAGAAGCGCAACCCTGACTCGATGGAGCTCCTCCGCGGCAAGGCCGCGCGCTTCCAGGCTTCGCTCACGCACCTGCTCTCCCTCACGAAGGGACTGCCGCTCACCTACAACCGCGACCTGCAGGACGACAAGCCGCCGCTCTTCGACGCCGCCGACCAGCTCATCCTGTCCGTCGCCGTGGCCGACGCCACGCTCGCCGGCACGAAGTTCCACAAGGCCCGCTGCCTCGCCGCCGCTTCCGATCCCGCGCTGCTCGCCACCGACCTCGCCGACTGGCTCGTCCGCAAGGGCATGCCGTTCCGTCACGCCCACCACGCGGTGGGTCGCCTCGTCGCGCTCGCCGAGAAGTCCGGCGTGCCGCTCGACAAGGTCTCCGACGAAGCCGCGCTCACGGCCGACAAGGCATTCACGAAGGGCTGGCGCGAAGTCTTCAGCCTGAAGCGTGGCTTCGCCGCGCGCGAGAACACGGGCATGCCCGGCCCCAAGGCCGTCGCCCGCGAGATCGCCCGCTGGAAGCAGGGCCTCCGCTAAGCGCGGATGCAGGTCGGTCTCCTCATCGCCTCCTGCCTGACCGCGAGCCTCTCGCCCGGGCCGGCGGCCTTGTCGACGATCGAGACGTCGCTCCGCTACGGCCAGCGTCGCGCTTTCTGGCACACCCTCGGCCTTGCGGTCGGCGAGACGCCGCACCTGTTCCTGTCGCTCTTCGGCACGCTCTGGCTGGCGCGCCACATCCCGCATGCGTTGACGGTCATCGCCGTCGCGGGGATGGCTTACTTCTTGTATCTCGGGGTCGGCCATCTGGTGCGGCCGCGGTCGAGCCTACCGGAATCCGCCGGCCTCGAGGGCGGCGCCTTCGGTCTTTTCCTCCGCGGCGCCTGGGTGAATTTCACGAACCCGAAGACGATTCCGTGGATGCTCGTCATCATCCAAGCCGCGGAGGTGCCGACGGATCGTTTCGCCTGGTCGACGACCGGCGTCTTCCTGCTCTGCACGTTGGGCTCGGAGGTCTCGGTGATGAGCTTCTACGCCTTGGTCGGCGATCGCCTGCGGGTTCGCCTCAAGGATGCCGCGACGATCCGCCTGGCGGATCGCCTGACGGGCGTGCTCTGGACGGCGCTGGGCCTGCTGATGGCGTGGCGCGCCTGGCAATTGCTCGAAGGTTCGCATTAACCGCGGGCCCGTGGGCTTGTCAGTCGGCGGGCCCGCATTAACAAAGAGCCATGCCCCTCCCCAGCCTCGCCCGCCTGGTCGTCCTCGCGTCCGTCTTGGTCAACGCGCTCATCGCCGAAGAGGCGCCGAAGAAGATCGGCATCATCGGCCTGGATACCTCGCATGCCGTCGCCTTCACGACGGTCTTCAACAAAGGGCCGAAGAATCCCGCCGACGCTCCGAAGTTCGCCGGCTTCCGCGTCACGCACGCCTTCGCCCAAGGCAGCAAAGACATCCCCGAGAGCACGTCCCGTGTCCCGGAATACACCGCGAAGCTGAAGGGCATGGGCGTCACGATCGTGGATTCGATCGAGCAGCTCTGCGCGCAGGTCGATTTCGTGCTGCTGGAGTCCAATGACGGGCGGGTCCATCTCGAGCAGCTGCTGCCGGTGCTCAAGGCCGGGAAGCCTGTCTTCATCGACAAGCCGATCGCGGGTTCGCTGGCCGACGTGATCCGGATCCAGGCCGCCGCCAAGCAGGCGGGCGCGGTCTACTTCTGCTCGTCGTCCCTCCGCTACGCCGCGAGCACGCAGGCGGTCGCCCAAGGTTCGCTCGGCAAGGTGACGTCGGCCTATGCGACGAGCCCCGCCAGCCTCGAGCCGCACCACCCCGACCTCTACTGGTATGGCGTCCATGGCTGCGAAAGCCTCTACACGGTCATGGGCACGGGGTGCGTCTCGGTGAAGCGTGACCAGACCTCGGAGGGTTTCATCCAGGTCACCGGCAGCTGGGGCGACGGCCGCGTGGGCATCTTCCGCGAGGCCGATCGCAAGGCGAAGGGCGGTCCCTACGGCGGCAAGGCCGTCGGCGAGAAGGGCGAGGCCGAGATCGGTAAGTTCGACGGCTATGAAGTGCTGCTGCAGGCCATCGTGAAGATGTTCCGCACCGGTCAGCCGCAGGTCTCCGCCGAGGAGACGCTCGAACTCTACGCCTTCATGGAAGCCGCCGACGAGAGCAAGCGTCAGGGCGGCGCCGAAGTGAAGCTCGCCGACGTCCTCGCCAAGGCCCGGGCGGAAGTGGCGAAGGGGAAGTGAAGGTAGGGCGGTGATTGCCATCACCGCCGTTCGCACCCGCCAGCGGGAAGTCGCCGGCCCTTAGCCAGGCGCTATGACGTCGTCGCGGTCCTGCCTTAGAGTGTATCGGGTAGGGCCGGCCATCCTTGGCCGGCCGCGGCCGAGCAGGGATGCTCGGCCCTACCTCACTCCGCGAACCCGTGATCCTTGAGCATCCGCGCCACGGCCTGCGGCAGGGCGGGGCGGAGCGCGCTCGGGACGGCCTTCTGGGCTTCGACGGTGCAATGCAGGTAGCCGAGCTTGCGTTCGGCGTCGGCCGAGCGGCCGGCGGCTTCGAGCCAGCGTTGCATCACGGCGGCGGCGCGCGCCCATTCCGGCCAGTCGCTGTCTGCGCCGTCGGCGGCCTCGACCAACGCGCACAAGGCGTAGCCGCCGAGGAAGCGTTCGACCGCGGCGGCGTCTTCCGCGCCGACGATCGCGACGAGCTTCTCGCGTTCGCGGGCCTCCATCTTCAGGTCTTGTAACCGAGCACGGGGCGCAGCCACTTCTCGGCCTGCTCCACGGTCCAGCCCTTGCGCTGCGCGTAGTCCTCGACCTGGTCGCGGCCGACGTTGTCGACGTCGAAGTAGATCGACTGCGGGTTGCCGAAGTAGAGGCCGGACACGGACGCGGCCGGGTTCATCGCGAAGGATTCGGTCAGCGTGCAGCCGAGGCGGTCGGCGTCCAGCAGGCGCCAGAGCTCGGCCTTCTCGGTGTGCTCGGGGCAGGCGGGGTAGCCGGCGGCGGGACGACGGCCGGCATACTTCTCGTCGACGAGTTCCTCGACGGTGAGGGCTTCGTCCGGAGCATAGCCCCAAAGTTCCTTGCGGACCTCGCGGTGCAACCATTCGGCGCAGCCTTCGGCGAGGCGGTCGGCGAGCGCCTGGATGAGGATCTGACGGTAGGGGTCCTTCTCCTTGAAGGAGGCGGCGTAGTCTTCGATCTCCTGGCCGGCGGTGACGGCGAAGGCGCCGAGGTGGTCGCCCTTTTCGGTGGAGACGAGGTCGGCCAGCGAGCGGCAGGTGCTGACGGTCGGACGCTGGCGTTGGTCGCGGAGGAAGTGGAAGCGGCCGATCTGCTTCGCCTGGGCTTCGTCGGCGAACACGTCGACGTCGTCGCCGACGCGGCGGGCGGCCCAGAGGCCGGCGACGCCGCGGAGGTGGACGCGGTTCTTCCGGATGAGGTCGTCGAGTTCGGCGCGGCCGGCGTCGAAGGTCCTGCGTGCTTCGGCGCCATACTTGCCGGACTTGAAGATGTTCGGGAACGAACCCTTCAGCGACCAGGTCACGAAGAACGGCGTCCAGTCGATGATCTCGGCCACCGCGGCGGGGTCGATGCGTTCGAAGAGCGTGACGCCCGGCTTGCGGGGCGCGGGCTGGACGGGCGCGGTGGTGATGAGCGGACGCTTGCGGGCCTCGGCCAGCGGGATGACCACGGCGGGCTGTTGCTTGTCGTAGGCTTCGCGCATCTCGGCCTGCTCGGTCTTGAGGTCGCCGACGAAGCCATCGCGCTTGGCCGGGTTGAGGAGGTCGCTGCAGACCGCGGTGACGAGGGAGGCGTCGCCGACGTGCACCATCGGGCCGTCGTAATGCTCGGCGATCTTGATGGCGGTGTGCTCCTTGGAGGTGGTGGCGCCGCCGATGAGCAGCGGCGTGCTGATGCCGGCGCGCTTCAGTTCGCGGGCGACCGTGATCATCTCGTCGAGCGACGGCGTGATCAGGCCGGAGAGGCCGATGAAGTCGGGCTTCAGGCGCAGGGCCTCGGACACGATCTTCTCCGTCGGGGTCATCACGCCGAGGTCGGTGACCGCGTAGTTGTTGCACGCGAGCACGACGCCGACGATGTTCTTGCCGATGTCGTGGACGTCGCCCTTGACGGTCGCGATGAGGAAGGAGCCCTGGGTCGAGCCGCCGACCTTCTCGGCGGCCATGAACGGCTCGAGGTGGGCGACCGCGGTCTTCATCACGCGGGCGGAGCGGACGACCTGGGGGAGGAACATCTTGCCCTCGCCGAAGAGCTGGCCGACGACGCGCATGCCGTCCATCAGCGGGCCTTCGATGACGAGGAGCGGGCGGCCCAGCTTGAGGCGCGCCTCTTCGGTGTCGGCGACGACGTGGTCGTCGATGCCCTTCACCAGGGCGTGCTCGAGGCGGGCCTCGACGCCGAGGTTGCGCCATTCGTTCTTCTTGGAGGTGTCGGCGCCTTCGGTCTTGGTGGCGGCGTAGCGCGGGGCGGCCTCCATGAGGCGGTCCGTGGCGTCTTCGCGGCGGCAGAGGACGAGGTCCTCGACGAGGTCGCGCAGCTCAGGGTCGATCTCGCTGTAGACCTCGAGCATGCCGGCGTTGACGATGGCCATGTCGAGGCCGGCCTTCACCGCGTGGTAGAGGAAGACGGAGTGGATCGCTTCGCGGACCTTGTTGTTGCCGGCGAAGGCGAAGGAGACGTTGGACAGGCCGCCCGAGGTGCGGGCGCCGGGGCAGCGACGTTTGATCTCCGTCACGGCCTCGATGTAGTCGAGGGCGTAGCGGTTGTGCTCCTTCATGCCCGTGCCGACCGTCAGGATGTTCGGGTCGAAGATGATGTCCTGCGGGTCGACGCCGGCTTCCTGCGTGAGGATGCCGTAGGCGCGGACGCAGATGCGGACCTTGTCCTCGTAGGTGGCGGCCTGGCCCTTCTCATCGAAGGCCATGACGATCATCGCGGCGCCGTAGCGGCGGCACAGGCGGGCGCGGCGGACGAACTCCTCATGGCCCTCCTTGAGCGAGATCGAGTTCACGATGGCCTTGCCCTGCACGCAGCGCAGGCCGGCCTCGATGATGTCGAAGTTCGACGAATCGATCATGAACGGCACCTTGGCGATGTCCGGTTCGGTCGCCGCCATGTTCAGGAACTTCGTCATCGCGGCGGCGCCGTCGAGGAGGCCCGCGTCGAAGTTGATGTCGATGACGGTCGCGCCGGCTTCGATCTGCTGCTTGGCGACGCGCAGGGCGGAGCGGTAGTCGTCCTTCTCGATGTGGCCCTTGAAGATCTTCGAGCCGGCGACGTTGGTGCGTTCGCCGACGTTCACGAAGGTGCCGGGGCCGCCGATGATGTTGAGCGGCTCGAGGCCGGACAGCTTCAGCGCGGGCGTGGTGACGCCGGGGACGCGGGGCGGATACTTCTCGGTGCGGCGGCGGATCGCGGCGATGTGGCCGGGCGTGGTGCCGCAGCAGCCGCCGAGGATGTTGACCAGGCCGTCGCGGGCGAAGGTCTCGAGGATCGCGGCGGTGTCTTCGGGGCCTTCGGGGAAGCCCGTCGGCGAAAGCGGGTTAGGCAGGCCGGCGTTCGGGTAGCAGGAGACGTAGATGTCGGCCTTCTTCGCCAGTTCGGCGATGTGCGGGCGCATCTGTTCGCCGCCGAGGGCGCAGTTCATGCCGATGCTGACCGGCTGGGCGTGGCGGACGGAGTTCCAGAAGGCTTCGGTCGTCTGGCCGGTGAGCGTGCGGCCGGAGGCGTCGGTGATCGTGCCCGAGATCATCAGCGGGATCCGGAAGCCGCGGGCTTCGAAGGCCTCGTCGATCGCGAAGAGCGCGGCCTTGAGCACGAGCGTGTCGAAGACCGTCTCGCAGAGGAGGAGGTCCGCGCCGGCGTCGATCAGGGCGTCGACCTGTTCGCGGTAGGCGTCGCGCACCTGGAGGAACGTCACGTCGCGCTTGGCGGAGTCGTTGACGTCGCGGGACATCGACAGCGTCTTGTTCGTCGGGCCGATGGCGCCGGCGACGAAGGCGTCCTTGCCGGGGTTGGCCGCCTTGAAGGCGTCGACGGCCGAGCGGGCGACCTTGACTGCCTCGGTGTTCAGCTCGCGGACCAGGTGCGTCATCGCGTAGTCTTCCATCGCGATGGACGTGCCGTTGAAGGTGTTGGTCTCGAGGATATCCGCGCCGGCGTCGAGGTAGGCGCGGTGGATGTCGCGGACGACGGACGGCTTGGTGATGACCAGGAGGTCGTTGTTGCCCTTGAGCTGGCCGGGGTGGTCCTTGAAGCGGTCGTCACGGTAGTCCGCTTCCTGCAGCTTGAGCTGCTGGATCATGGTGCCCATCGCGCCGTCGAGGTAGACGATGCGTTGGCGCAGGAGGGCCTCAAGGCGCTCGCCGGCCGGGTTCAGTGGGAGTCTCTGACGGGACATCGCCTTTACCGTGCGGGTTGCCGTCCACGGGTCAAGGCACGGGGCAGGCCTATTGTGTCATCCCGGGCGCGTCGGGCTTCTTGCAGCGGAGGAGGTCCTGGCTGCGGTAGAGGACGATGCGCTTGCCTTCGAATTTCTCGTCGTTCCAGAGCAGGGGGCGGAGTTCGAAGCTGAACACGGGGTTCAGGTTGGACTTCGCGGCCTCCTCGGCGGGGTCGCCGCCCTGCCAGTAGAGGATACCGTTGGGCAGGGAATGCTTCTGCCCCTTGCAGAGGAGCTGGCGGGTGTTGTGGACGAAGGTGCGGAGGTCGGCGACGGCGCGGCCGGTGACGAAGTCGTGCTCGTGGTTCATCGTCTCGGCGCGGGCGTTCTTGACGTCGACGTTCTTGAGGCCGAGCCGGGCGGCGATGTCGGTGACGACGGTGATCTTCTTGCCGACGGAGTCGACGAGCGTGAAGCGGGCCTTGGGGTAGAGGACGGCGAGGATGAGGCCGGGGAAGCCGCCGCCGGTCCCGACGTCCATGACGCGGCAACCGTCCATGAGCTTGAGGAACTTCACCGCCGCCACGCACGGGGCGTAGTGGTGGCGCTCGAGGTTCTCGATGTCCTTGCGCGAGACCAGGTTGATCTTCTCGTTCCACTCGCGGTGGAGCGCGGCCATCGCGGTCAGCTGCTCCCACTGGGCGGGCGTGACTTCCGGGAAGAGTTCGACGAGGGACTGCATGGGCGAGGCCGCCAGCGTGTTGCGCGGCCGTCCTGACGCAAGGATGCCTTTGGCCGGCGCACTTTGCTGTTCCCTTCGGCCGGGACTTGGCCAAACCTTGCCGTCCTATGTTCCACCACGTCGTCTTCTTCTACCTGAAAAAGGACCTCACCGCCGCCCAGCGCTCGGAATTCGAGACCAAGCTCCGCGGTCTCCTCGCCATCAAGTCCATCCACAGCGGCTACGTCGGCGTCCCGAGCAAGCACGCCGTCCGCCCGATCATCGACACCTCCTACGACTTCGCCGAGTTCTTCGTCTTCAAGAACCACGCCGACCATGACGCCTACCAGATCGACCCGATCCACCAGGCGTTCATCGCCGACTGCAAGGCCTACTGGGATTCGGTCAAGATCTACGACTTCGAATAAGCCTTACGGTTTATCGACGAACCAGGCGCCGCACTTCGGCGCCTTTTTCGTGCCCGCTCACTTCACCGGTCCGATGATCAGGAACGGTGCGTCGCTGCCGGGCGCGAGGATGGCTTTGACGCCGTTATGCTTGCCGAGTGTCAGCGGCTTGCCGTCGGCGGCGGTCAGGTTCGTCAGGCAGCCCTCATCGAAGGCCGCGCCTTTCCGCAACGCGTCGACGAGCAGCTTGTCCTTCAGTTCCAGGTTCAGGCGGCTGCGGGCGATGCCTTCGATGCCTGGCCCCATGATCACGCGATAGAGGGCTTCGGCTTTCTGCGCCGCCGGGGCGGCGGGCTTGGCTTCTTCGGCTTCGACCAGCTTCACGGCCGCGGCGTTGCGGGCCGCGAAGGCCTTCAGTTTCTCGGTGGTCAGCGGTGCGAGTTCGGCGGAGATGCCATCCAGGAGGGCGTCCCAGCTTTCGACGGTCAGGCTGGAGATCAGCGCAAGGTAGCGGCGGGTGCGGACCTTGCGTTCATCGTCCATGCCCAGCCAAGGCCCTGCGAGTTTTTCGATCTGCGCCTGCTGCTGCGCGGGGGTGAGCGGCTTGAACGTCGTGATCAGCGTGCGAATCCGGGTGTTGGCCGGGAGTGCGCCGTCGTCGCGGCGACAGGCGGAGCTCAGGCCTTCCATCTTCGCCAGGCTCTCCGTGGCTTTGACGAAAGCCAGGCGATCCGCCTCGGACCAGATTTCGACGTAGTTCGCGGCGGCTTGCTGTCCGATGGCGTCCATGGCCGTCGCGACGAGGAATTGGATCAGGCTTTGGTCGGCGCCCGGTCGACGGGCCATCAGGCGGGGCTTCAGCAGCCAGGCCTGGCCTTCGGCGACTTTCCCTTGCTGGCAATGGAGCAGACCGCGCAGCACGAAGAGGCGGCAGGCGAGGATGTTGCCGCTGAGCTGAGACGTGGGCTCGCTCAGGCCGGGGATCGGTTGCTTCAGCACGGGCAGCAGGCCGTCGGTGATTTCGATCAGCTTGATGCGTTCGCAGAAGGCCGGATCGACCGGCACCACGCCGCCGGCCATGGCCTCGAAGAGGTCCTGTTCGTTCTCACCAAACGGCTTCGGAGTGGGCAGCTCCTTGGCGCGCAGCGAATCCATCAAGGCCTGAGCTTGGTCGAACGGCGTCGCCTTCGGGGCGCTGTCCGCCGCGAACGACGAAGTCGTGGCTACGGACAGAAAGGTCAGCAGGGCCGCGAGCGAAGGGGTGAGTCGCATGAAAGAAGCGTGGTTCCTCAGCTTGCTCTCCTCAAGTCTAGTCCTCTGGCCAGCGGTGGGGTTAGGCTTGGTGTGAAAGAGGCCCAGAGCCGCAGGAGACTCACTTGACGATCCCGCCACCTGAGAATGCCCGAGCATACTTCCCGGTTTCCGGTCCCCCTTTGAGTTCGTGTCATTTCCATCCGCTAACCGCCAACCGCATGCCGCTTAGGGGTCTAGGCCATTGTAAACCTCCCCCCACTTCGGGCTTAACAATAGCCCGGAGGGGCCGTAGACAAGGGGCGTGCCGACTGCCGCCGCAGCCGCTTCGTCCTCCCCGGACGCCCTCGACGCCGCCGACCGGCGCCTCGGGTGGCATCCGTTTACCCAGATGCGGGAGTATCAGGACAACCCGCGCCTGCACCTGGTCCGCGGCGAGGGCAGCTGGCTGATCGACGGGGAAGGGAAGCGCTACCTCGACGGCAATGCCTCGGTCTGGACGAACGTCCACGGCCATAACGATCCGGACCTGAACCGCGCCCTCCGCGAGCAGGCCGAGAAGGTCGCCCACGTGACGCTCCTGGGCCTCAACCACCCAATCGCGACGGAACTCGCCGAAGACCTCGCCGGCCTGACGAACGGCGCGCTCTCCCGCTGCTTCTACTCCGATAACGGCAGCAACGCGGTCGAGGTCGCCCTGAAGCTTTCGTTCCAGTATTGGCAGCTCGTCGGCCAGGAAGCCAAGCGCGGGGTCATCTCGATGGAAGGCGCCTACCATGGCGACACCTTCGGCACGATGGCCGTCGGCGAACGCTCGGAGTTCCACCGTCGCTTCAATCCCTGGCTCTTCGCCGCCCAGACATTCCCCGCGCCGGTCCATGCCGAATGCGCCGGTCAGGTCGCCCGTTCCGACGCCTCCGCCTCGCTGGCCGCGCTGAAGGCCCTCCTCGAGCGCGATGCCGCCACGACGGCCTGCGTCATCCTCGAACCGCGCGTCCAAGGCGCCGCCGGCATGGTCCAGCAGCCGGCCGGCTTCGTTAAGGCCGTGGCTGACCTTTGCCGCCAATACGGCGTGCACCTGATCCTCGACGAGGTCTTCACGGGCTTCGGCCGCCTGGGTGCCCTCACGGTCTCGGAACTCGAAGGTGTCGTCCCCGATTTCCTCTGCCTTGCGAAAGGCCTCGCCGCCGGCTACCTGCCGCTGGCCGCGACGCTGACGTCCGAAAACATCTACGAGGCCTTCCTTGGCAAGTTCTCCGAAGGAAAGACGTTCTTCCACGGCCACACGTTCTCAGGCAATCCGCTCGGCTGCGCCGTCGCCCGCGCTTCGCTGCGTAAGCTGAAGCCGATGCTCGCCTCGGGCCAGGTCGCCGATCGCTCCGCCTCGCTCGGCCGCGAGATGGCCGCCGCCTTCGCCGGTCATGCCCACGTGCGGACGTTCCGTCAGCTCGGCCTCACGGGTTCCGTCGAATTCAAACCGGCCGCGGCGGAGCGCTGGCCGACCGACACCCGCGCGGGTTACCGCGTCGCCCTGGCGGCCCGCCGCCACGGCCTCGTCATCCGCCCCCTCGGCGACTCGATCCTCTTCGTTCCGCCGATCTCCATCCAAGCCGACGAAGTGAAGCACCTCGTCCGCGCCGTCCGCCTCGCGATGGACGACGTCCTGCCGAACCTCAAAGCAGACTAGGGCAGCACGCGGTGCTGCCCCTACCTTTCTCCGATACTCGATACTCTGAACTCCATACTCACTTCTAAACCAATGCCCAACCTCACCGAAGCCCGAGCGCTCTACGACCTGCCGCTCAACACGCTGATCTTCAAGGCTCAGCAAGTCCACCAGGCCAACCAGGATCCGGCCGGCGTGCAGCTCTGCACGCTCAAGTCGATCAAGACCGGCGCCTGCCCTGAAGACTGCGCGTACTGCCCGCAGTCGGTGCACAATAACACCGGCCTCGAGAGCGAAGCCCTCATGGAGACGCAGGCGATCCTCGCCGACGCCCGCAAGGCCAAGGCCGGCGGCGCGACCCGCTTCTGCATGGGCGCCGCCTGGCGCCGCGTGAACGACGGCAAGCAGTTCGACAGCGTCCTCAATACCGTCTCCGGCGTGAAGGAGCTCGGCCTCGAAGTCTGCTGCACCCTCGGGATGGTCAGCGAAGCGCAGGCCGCCCGCCTCAAGCAGGCCGGTTGCGACGTGTATAACCACAACCTCGACACCTCCCGCGAGCACTACTCGAAGATCATCACGACCCGCACCTATGACGACCGTCTCCAGACGCTCTCGAACGTCCGCAAGGCCGGCCTCGAGGTCTGTTCCGGCGGCATCATCGGCATGGGCGAGACGGTCGACGACCGCCTGAAGATGCTCGTCGAGCTCGCGCAGCTCGACCCTCAGCCGGACTCCGTGCCGATCAACGCCCTGGTCGCCGTCGAAGGCACGCCCCTCGCGGGCCGCAAGTTCGTCGATACGATAGAGTTCGTCCGCACGATCGCCGTCGCCCGCATCCTGATGCCGAAGGCGATGGTCCGCCTCTCCGCCGGCCGCGCCAACATGAACGACGAGACGCAGGCTCTCTGCTACCTCGCCGGCGCCAACTCCATCTTCCTCGGCGAGAAACTCCTCACGACGGGCAACCCCGACATCGAAGAGGACATGAACCTGATGAAGCGCCTCGGCCTGCACCCGATGCACCCGGACGAAGCCCGCCGCATCCATCGCGGCGAGATCGCCCCGGCCTCCGCCAAGCCGGCCGAATGGCCGAGCGTCGCCGAGTTCGCCGCCGCCAACGCGGCCGAAGAGTCCTGCGGTTCCGGCGGTTGCGGCTGCAAGTAACATGGCCGTCGTCTTCGTCACTGGTAGCGACACCGGCGTGGGCAAGACCCACGTCGCCGGCCTGCTCGCGCGTCGTCTCTCCCGCGACGGTTTCACGCAGGTCATCAAGCCGGTGGAGTCGGGCGCAGGCGCCGGTCGTCCAGCCGACGCCAAGAAGGCTGCGGGTAAATACGCCGAGGCCCATACGCTGATCTCCCTGCCGGCCCCGATCGCCCCGCTCGCCGCGGCGAAGAAGGCCCGCAAGCCGCTCGATCTCTCGCTGCTGCTCAAGCTCTACAAGGGCGTCCCGCACGCGCCTTGCCGCGTCGTCGAGGGCGCCGGTGGCGTGGCCGTGCCGATCGACCCGAAGGGCAAGGACTGGGCTGACTTCGCCGCGGCGATCAAGCCGACCGTCGCCATCGTGGTCGTGGAAGACCGCCTCGGCGCGATCAACCAGGCGCGTCTCTCGATCGCCTACCTGCGTCGCCGTTACGACGGCCCGATCGGCGTCTGGCTCAACGCGATCAAGAAGCCTTCGAAGGAGGTCGCCGCCGCCAATCGCGCCGGCCTCGCCGAATCCTGGATTCCGCTCCTCGGCGAATCCGGCCGCGGCGAGAAGTCCGCCCGTTTCCACTTCCTGCCCCGATGAACGCGGCTTTGCTGCAGCGCTTGCGCCAGTCCCTCGCCCAGCGCGAAGGGTCTTCGCTACGCCGTAAGCTGACCGCCCGCGCTTCGGCCGACACCCGCGTCAACCTGGCTGACAACGATTACCTCGGCCTCTCCCACGATCCGGCGGTCGTCGCCGCCGGCGTGGCCGCGCTCCATGAGTGGGGCGCCTCCGCCTCCGCTTCGCCGCTCGTCACGGGTTACACCGAAATCCATCAGAAGCTCGAGCAGACCCTCGCCGCCTGGCAGGGCTATGAACATGGCCTCGTGATGAACACCGGCTTCGCCGCGAACTCCGCGGTGCTCGGCGGCCTGCCCAAGAAGGGTGACGTCATCCTGGCCGACCGACTCGTCCACGCGAGCATGCTCGACGGGATCATGGCCTCGGGCGCCCGTCTGCGCCGCTTCGCCCATAACGACCTCGACGCGCTCGAGCTGATGCTCCACGAGGAGCCGGCCTTGGATGGCGTGATCTTCGTCGTCACGGAGAGCGTGTACTCGATGGACGGAGATAGCCCCGACCTGAAGCGCTTGGCTTCGCTGCGGAAGCGTTTCGGTTTCTGCTGGGTCCTCGATGAAGCCCACGCCACGGGCTGGTATGGCGCGACCGGTTCCGGCCTGCAGGAGGCCCAGGGCGTCTTCGCCGCCGCGGACATCGTGGTCGGCACGCTCGGCAAGGGCCTCGGCTCGCAGGGCGCCTACGTCCTCTCGCATGCGCCGGAAGTCCGCGACGCCCTGATCAACTTCGCCGGCGAGTTCGTCTACTCCACCTATCTGGCCCCATCCTGCGCCGCTGCGGCCCTCGCCGCCGTCGAGCGCGTGCAGGCGATGTCGGGCGAACGGGCCGAGCTCCATGCGCTGTCCCATGCCTGGCGCGACGGCCTCGTCGAAGCCGGTTTCGCGGTCCCCTCGGGCGACTCCCCGATCATCCCGCTCATCCTGGGCGATTCCGACGTGACCCTGAAATACGCCACCGCGCTCCGTGCCGCCGGCTTCATGGTCTCGGCGATCCGTCCGCCGACGGTGCCCGTGCGTACCGGTCGCATCCGCATCTCGCTCCGCCGAGGCCTTTCTCCCGCCGTGCTCACCTCCTTTGTCTCCGCCTTGAAGGGCGTCACCGCATGAAGATCGGCTGGATTGGCGGTTGGGGCGTCTCGCTCGAGGAGATGAAGGCCATCGCGTTGGCCCATGCGCCCGACGCTGAGCACCTCATCTACCCGCCGGTCGTCGGCGCGGCGGAGAACCTCTCCGGCTGCGACGCCGTCATCGCGTGGTCGCTCGGCGCGCACCTCGTCCTCGAGGCCGGCGCCCGCGGCGTGAAGTTCCCGGCCAAGGTGCTGCTCTTCGCCCCGTTCACGTCGTTCTGCTCCGAGCACGGTAAGTGCGGGCAGCACTCCGAGACCCAGGTGAAGTGGCTCCGCCGCTGGATCGATACCGACGCCCCGGCGGCGTTGGCCGACTTCCGGAAGCGCGCCGGGCTGGCGCCGATGGTCGGCGACGCGTTACCCTACGAGAAGGAATATCTTCAGGCCGGCTTGGACCTCCTGGCCCAGCCCGCAGGTATCTCGCTGATCACCTTCGGACGACAGGGGCTCAATCCCGGCTGGGAAGCCTATGTCGGCGACCAGGACACGCTCCTGAATCCCGAGGGCGTTTGCCAAGCCATCGTCGGTTGTCATATTGTGGAAGGACTCGGGCACGACCTGCGCGAGTTCCTCGCCCCCTGACCCCATGCGTTTCGACGAACGAGCCGAGAGCTACGACGCGCATGCCGCGCCGCAGAAGCGCTTCGCCGAAGCGCTGGCCGCTTTCGCGCCGTTCCGTCGCGGCGCCCGCGTCACCGAACTCGGTGCCGGCACGGGCTTCCTGACGTCCGCCTTGCTCGCGCAGGGCGTCAACGTCGACGCCACCGACGCCTCGCCGTCGATGGTCGAGCTCGGCCGTCAGGCCGTCCCCGCCGCCAACTGGTCGGTGCATAATGCGTTCGGGCCGATCGAAAAGGCCCACGCGCTCGCCTCGACCGGTCTGCTGCATTGGGCGGCCGACCCCGCCGCCGTGCTGCGTCACTGGCGGGCCGCGCTACCTGAGGGCGGCCGACTGCTCCTCGGCGTACCTTGCGACCCTTGCCTGCATGAGCTCCGCGATCTTGTCGGCGAAGGTCCCGTGCGCTGGCGCGACGAAGCCCAGTGGCTCGCTTTGCTGAAGGGCGCGAAGTTCGAAGTCCACGCCCACGGCGTCCTCGAGTCGGAAGAGATCTATCCCAGCGCCATCGACTTCCTCCGTCACCTGCATCGCAGCGGCGTGACCGGCGACCCTCGTTTCTCGCCCACCGAACTCAAGTCACTCCTGCGCGACTACGATCGTCTCAACGCCCGTCCGGATGGCGTCGTCGCCACCTGGGCTTGGTTGCTGGTGGATGCGACGGCACGCGCCTAGGTGGCCCCGTGGGGTCTGCCGGCAGGGTGAACTGCTGCGAGGCCGAAGGTAGGGATGCGATGATATCGCATCCGCCTGCATCGAGGTAGGGCTGGCCATCCTTGGCCGGCCGCGGCCGAGCAGGGATGCTCGGCCCTACCTTATGAGCGCAGCCAATAAAAAGGCCGCCCGGGTGGGCGGCCTGTCTTGGTCCTTGTCACGCGCGCTCAGAATGCGCGACGGATGCTGATCGCGGCGGAGACGTCGTGGGCTTCGCCGACGGTGGCGACGTGGGCCGCGACATTCAGGAGGGTGTTCTCGTTGAGCCTGTGGTCGACGTCGAAGCCGAAGCGGACGCAGTCGGCGCGCGGTGCGGTGCCAGGCAAGCTGAAGGACACGCCGCCGGTGACGTCCTGTCCGGTGAGGCTGGGGCCGACGCCGTCGAAGCGGTGGATGGCTTCCACGGTGAGGAGGAGCTTGGTCTTCTCGGAGAGTTCCTTGGAGGCGGTGACGCCGAGGCGGGCCTCGGTGGCGTTATGCTCCTGTTCATCGAACGAGGCCGGGAAGGCCCCACCGGTCTCGGTATAAGCGCCGACGACGGTCTGGGTCACGGAGTAGGAGGCGTAGGGCGCGAAGCCGAAGCCGCCGAAGCTCACGAGGGCCGGAGCGTCGACACGTAGGCGGGCGGAGCGGGTGGTGGTATCGGCGATGCCGAAGGAGGAGTCGGTCGAGCCGCCGCTGGTGTAGCCACGGTTGGTCTTGGATTCCCAGGAGCCGACCATGCCGAGCAGGGAGACGATCCACTGCGTGCCTTCCGGACGGAAGTCATACTCGACGAGGGCGTATTCGCCGGTCGAAGCGGAGGAACCGTTGAAGGCGAGATCCTGATTCTGCTGGCCATAGCCGGCGGCGAAGCCGATGAGGCCCGTCTTGCCGAGGTTCCAGTTGATACCCGCTTCGCCGGTCGTCACGTGGACGTCGCGGGTGTTGGAGGAGGAGCCGAAGTCGCCGGTCGCCCAGGCCTGAGTCGTCTTGCCCATGCGGTCGAAGGAAAGCATCGGACGGTGGTGGGCGCCTTCGAGCGGTAGGCCGGCGAGCGTCGCGCCGACGGTGTAGACGCGGTTCTGGCCGTTGATCGACGAAAGCCAGACCGGGATGTCGGAGACGCCGGTGGGGCCGGCGAGGCTGAAGCTGATCAGGTTCATGTATCCGTAAGGATTCATGTTATCCAGTCCGCCGTTTACTCCGAGATTAGGGTTCAGGAACGACGCCGGAATTTGGTGAATATTAGATCCTCCGCTCGACGCCCCGAAGTGAAAAATAACACTCGTGCTAAGGTTGTTGAGCATGTTCGTCGAAGTGACTGGAGTACCGTTTAGTCGGAAGTCGCCGTGATTAAGGTTGCTCTTCGTGAAGGTGATCGGGTTCGTCCCGTCAGTGATCGTAACCGAGAAGGCGGTTAGCCAGGCGGCCGAGGGGGAGATAGAGTTGATTCCGCTTACGTTGAACAGGGAGTCGTCGACGCTGAACGTGGCGCTGGCGGTCCCGCCAACGCCGCTCCAGGATGCTTGGAAGTCCGTCGCGTTCAGTTCCGAGGTGGCGGCTGCGGCGAGGAGGAAGACGGTGCGGATGTGTTTCATGGTGAATGTCTTGTTGGGCAAGTCCCGCGGGGATGCAATAACCGTGTTATGAGAGTCTGACTCCTATCCCCATGTCCGTCCGTGACTTGGCGACCAGCGCCATGTCAGCCCCTCGCCTCCGCCGGGACGAAGCGCTCCAGGTAACGCCAGATCCAAGGCAGGAGCGTCAGCGCCATGATGGCGGCGGAGAGGTTGAACGCCGAATGCACGAGCGCGACCTGCAGGCCGGGTTGGGGCATGAGCGCGAGCAGCGGGCGGATGGCGAACTGCAGCACGGCCACGAAGAGCGCGAGGCCGCAGAGGTCGAGCCCGGCGTTGAACTGCGCGAGGCGATGGGCGATCGGTCCGAGCGCCGAAGAGGTGAAGAGCGCCACCCAGCCGGTGCCGAGGTTCGCGCCGACCACGACCCAGATGGAGAGCGCCGGCTCGAGCAGGCCGCTGGCGACGGAAAGCACGGCCAGGCCGACGACGACCGACGACGACTGGACGAGCATCGTCAGGAGGGCGCCGAAGATCAGGGCGCGCAGCGGCGTCGACAGCGTGTCCCGCCAGGCGAGGACTTCCGGGGCCTGCGCCAAGGGCAGCAGGGTCGAGCTGATCAGGCTGAGCGCCAGGAAGATCAGGCCGAAGTGGAAGACGGGATGGCCGTAGGTGCGCCAGCGCCGCGGGCCGAAGAGCGACCACAGGCCGCCGACGGAGATGAAGACCGGCCCCATGCCGCTGAACTTGGTGGCGATCAGCCAGGCGGTGAGCGTCGTGCCCACGTTGGCGCCGATCATGACCGTCCAGGCGGAGCGCATCGTCAGCACCTTGCGCTGGGTCAGGCCCATGGTGATGAAGTTCACCACCGAGGAGGATTGCACCAACGCGGCTCCGGCGGCTCCGGCGAGCGCCCCGCTGAAGCGGTTCGCCGTCACCCGCTGCAGCACATGCTTCAGCTGTTCGCCGCCGAGCTGGGTGACCTCGCGGGCGAAATCCCGGAGGCTGTGCAGGTAGAGCATGACCGCCGCGACGGCGGTGAAGAAGAGGTCCACGGGGGAGAGATAGGGGAGGGGATGCGGAGTTTCGAGGATGGAGTGAGGCGTCCACTCAGAGGACTGAGTCGATGACTGCATTGAGGGCTGAATCGAGGGCTGAATGGAAGATGCAACCGAAGGAAACCGGAGACCGGATGATTGGCTGGGCTGCCTCGGGTAGGGCGGTGATTGCTATCACCGCCGTTCGAGTCCGCAGGCGGGAAGCCCTCGGGTCTTAGCTAGTCGCTCTGACTTCCGATGTCCGTCAGCGAACGGACGTGATGGCAATCAAGTCTCTAACTGCTTCTTCTCAGTAGTGTCCCCTCGCGGCGGCTATGCCGCCGCGCTTACTTCTTCTCGACGGGCTTCGCCGGCGCCATCGGCTTATTGGCCGCGGCGATGACGGCACGCGTCATGGGCCAGTCGGCGTTCGGCTTGGCTTCCCAGAGGTGGAGGTCGCGGACCGAGCCTTCGGGGCCGGTGACGATCATGAAGCTGTGCTTGAGCTGGCCGATGGCCGGGTGCTGGCCGGTGATGACGTGGCCGTCGACGGTCGCGACATATTCGTCGCCCATGATCTCGATGAGGACCGTGTGCCACTGGCCGACGGCGAGGGCCTTCTTGTGCGTGGCGAGGACCTCAAGCTTGTCCGGACCGTCGCGGTCGTTGTCGTCCTTGTTGATCTGGAAGCCGCCCTGGTTGACGTTGAGGCTGCAGAGGTAGGACTTCTCGTTGGTCGCGCGGAGCTGGAGATAGCGGAACTTGCGACCGTGGGCCGGATCCTTGTCGAGCTCGACGTCCTCAAGGCGGACCTGGCACTGCAGGATGATGTTCTGGAACTTGATGCCGTACGAAGCCGTGGCGGGGTGCTTCACCTGCGGGTTCTCGGAGCCCTGGAAACGTCCGTCGACCTGCTTCCACTGGCCGCCGCGGGATTCCGGGCCGGTGCCGTGGATGAGCCAGCCCGAGAAGCCGCTGGCGTAGCCGTTGGGCTTGCCGGTGTATTTCGCGAGCGGCTTGGTGAAGTCCTCGCTATAGAGTTTCTTGCCGCGGACGGTCATCTGCGTGGGCACGTCTTCGGCGAAAGCGGAGACGCAGGTCAGGGCGAGCAGGGCGGCGAGACGGAGGGGTGACATGGGGAAAGGGTACGCCTTCAGGGAGGCCGTGGCAACCTTCATGCCTATCCGCGGCCGCCGTACGGTGGCCGTTGGTAGGGGCAGGACTACGTCATGCCCGATTGATGGGAACGGGCACGGCGTATCTCGCCCTACCTCATGGTGCCTCTCCCCCTTGTCACCGTGTCACCTTGCCCACGTGCCCCCTCGCGACGGCGAAGCCGTCGCGCTCAGATTTCGAAATCCGTGCCGGACTCCGAGAGCGCGAGCTGCGCGACGGTGAAGCCCGTCAGGGACTTGTCGAAGCGCTTCGAGACTTCGCGCCAGAGCGCCGCGACCTGAGGTCCGGAAGCGCCCTTGAGCGTGATCTTGGTCTCCACGAGCTCGGGCTCCACGACCGCGAGCACTTGCTTCAGGGAAATGTCTTCGGCGTCCTTCGCCAGCCGGTAGCCGCCGGTCTTGCCGCGCTTCGAGACGACCAGGCCGCCTTCGCGGAGTTCGTTGAGCAGCTGGACGAGGTAATTGGCCGGGATGTCCTCGAGCTTGGCGAGTTCCTCGATGCGCGTCACGGCCGTGCCGCGGTGGCGGCGGGCGAGCTGGGAGAGGACGCGGAGGGAGTACTCGAGCTTGAGGGAGGCTTTCATGCGCTGTGCTTAGGACCCTGGGGAGGGGCCTTCGGTTCCGAACCTACGAGGATGAAGGTGCGGTCCGCAACCTCATCTGGCAGGATAGGGGCCTTGGGGCGGGCGAAATACGAGGTACCCAGGAAGCAGATGCCGCGGTTCTGGACGACCTGGATGGCGCGGTCGTCCCAGAGCTCGATCATCCCGAAGTCCTTCTTGTCGGTGACCTCGAGTTCCGGAAGGCCGTGGGCCTTGAGCCAAGCCTGCGTGGCCGCGAGGCCTTCGGGGTCGCCGGCACGGGCCGTCATGATCTTCACGCGGAGGCCTTTGCCGAGCCATTGCTGGACGCGGCGCATCATCAGCGGCACGGGCGGACCGATATGGCTCATGCCCTGCCAGGCTGTCGCTTCGGCCAGCGTGCCGTCGAGGTCCACGCCGATCCAGCCCTGCTGGTTGGCCGGGCGGGTGGAGGCGACGCGCTCCGTCGGCACGGGCTCGGCCGGCGCCTGGCTGAAGTCAGGCGCGGGCGTCTTCGGGGCGAAGAGGGAGCGAAGCCACGCGAACATACGCCCAGCGTGGGGAAGGGCAGGTCAGGGGCAAGAGTGGACGGTGGAAGGTTCCAATGTTGTGAGGCTGAGTAGCTCCAAATTAGCCCTGCTAGAAACGAGGCAAGCCAACTAACTACTTATGCAAAGGCAAAGGGCGGATTTCAGCTAAATCTGGGGCTAACAGAAGCAGCTTGGAGGTCAGTCGAAAGGGCAGAGGACTGGTGTGGTTCTGCTGAAGTGAAGCCTTTGTTAGCGACCCCTGCACGATGCACACAAATTGTAGTTAAACGATACGCTCAATCCCCCTGTGATTTCTACCCCGCAGCGCGTGCACTTGCAACGTAGTTCACCGTGATTGAATGATTTATTTCTGTCGGGGTTCCTCAGGCAGCGCGCGCACCAGTAGACGCTTTCAGCAACCCGCGGGTCCGACTTTGTCGCCGGCGCGCCGCAATCTGGGCAGATAAACGGATGGTCGCTTGTTCTCATGTAAAGCTAGAATTAACTTATAAATACAGAGTCAAGTTAACACGGATTAGGCCGGTCTTTGTTAGGTGATTTATTCTGTAATCTACCGAGGTAGTGTGAGCGATCGGTTTTCAGACCGGAACTTAACCCTTTCTCCTCGCGGCGAAGCGCGGCGCGCTTCGCCCGCGAAGAACAGGGTGCTCGGGGCGGGGGTCGAACCCGCACACCTTGCGGCGCCAGAACCTAAATCTGGTGTGTCTGCCATTCCACCACCCGAGCGAAACCTGTGCTTCGAGGTTTGCGCGTCGGACGGCGGAGGCAAGCGCTTACGCTAAGCGGCCGAGCGGCGAACCGACCTTGGCGTAGACTTCCACGGCGGTCTCGCCGGCCTGGATGAGGTCGTCCTCGAGCTTGATGCGGCCGGGCTCGAAGATGGTCGCGACGAACGATCCGCCGAAACGGAAGTAGCCTTTCTCGTCGCCCTTCGCGACGGCCTGGCCGGGCTTGTAGGTCTCGATGATGGTGCCGACGTTCGTGGCGCCGACGGAGACCATGGTGACGAGCCCGAACGGGCCGGCGTCGATGGTCACGCGCTGGCGCTTGTTCTGCCAGAGATAGGCGGCGCGACGACGGAGCGCGATCGGATTGACGGAATAGAGCTGGCCCTTCGCGAGCACGGGTTCGCCGGGCACCCCGGCGACAGGGAAGTGGAAGCGATGGTAGTCGACGGGGCAGAGGCGCGAGCAGACGACGGTGCCGCGCGCGTAGCGTTCTCCGAGCGCACGGTCCGCGACCAGCGCGGCCATGTCGAAGGTCTGTCCCTTGGCGAAGATGCCCTTCACGCGCGAGGCGTCCGGGAAGCCGAGGTGACGGCCGTCCGCCGGCAGCACGGCCATCTCGGCGCGCGGGTCGACCGGGCGGGCCTCGGCCTTGAGCTTGCGGTAGAAGAAGTCGTTGAAGGTCCGATACGACTTCAGGTCGGGATCGGCGAACTCGGCCGGGTCGAGGCCGAAGGCCTTCACGAAGGGCTCGACGCGACGCGCGCTGCTCGGGCGATCCATGGCCCAGCCATACAACTTGGAGAAAAGGCCGCGTTTGACCACGGCGTGGAGGGTGAGCTTGCCGAGCGGGTTGCCGTAGATGCGACGCAGCCAGGCCTCGCCGTAGACCTGCTCGGTCTCCATGCGGCCGGTGTGGCGGTTGAAGAGGGTGATGGGGGCGTCGGCTTCCATGCGGGCAGATTTGCCAAAAAAGGACTTCAAGGGAACCATTTATCTGTCAAAACACTCTTAACCCCCATGTCGCGCCTGGCCCTTGTCCCTCTTTTCCTCGCAGCGCTCGTCATGGCCCAGCAGGGCCCCGTCAAGAAGACGCCCGAGACCATCAAGGCCGAGATCGAGACCGACGTCATCCGCGCCCGCCTGGAGCTCGCCGCCTCGCAGCGCAAGCTCGCCGCCCTGACGCAGACCCTCGAGCTCCGTAAGCTCGAAGCCGAAGCCGCCCTCCGCGCGGCCCGCGCCGACGCCGCCGCCGCGCCGGCCGAGGCCGAGCAGACGAAGCTCAAGCTCGAAGCCGCGCTCGCCGCCGCCAAGGCCGCCGTCGCTTCGGCCGACAAGGATCGCGCCCGCGCCGAACTCGAGGTCCAGGCCCGCCTCGCCACCGCCGAGGTCTCCGTCGAATACGCCAAGGTGGCTTCCGTCGCCCAGATCGCGCGCCTGCAGCAGAAGGCCGCCGAGATCGCGAGCGGCGCCAAGGTCAGCTACCCGAAGGATCCGCTCATCGACGGCGTGCTGCACATCTCCGACCGCCGCATCCCGTTCAACGGCCGGGTCGACGACAAGCTCGCTAACTTCGTCTGCAGCCGCATCGCCTTCTACAACGCCCTCGATAGCGAAGCCCCGATCTTCATCGTGATCGACCGCTCGCCCGGCGGCTCCGTGATGTCCGGCTACATGATGCTGCAGGCCATGGAGACCTCGAAGGCTCCCGTCTACGTGGTCGTGAAGGGTTACGCCGCCTCGATGGCCGCGATCATCACCACCCTCGCCAAGCGCTCGTTCGTCTACCCGAACACCATCGTGCTGCATCACCAGGCCTCCGTGGGCCTGAGCGGCAACGTCACCCAGCTCAAGGAACAGCTGAAGTGGTCCAAGGTCTGGTGCGAACGCATCTTCGTGAAGGTCGCCGCGCGCATCGGCACCACCGTCGACGATTTCGTCGCGCAGATGTACAAGGGCACCTCGACCGGCGACTGGAAGGTCCTCGGCGACGAGGCCGGCCGCCGCAAGTGGGTGACCGACGTCGTCGACCGCATGGCCGAAGACTCCCTCCTGACCGCGACCGCCGTGCCGCCCGTGCAGGCCGAACCGAATCCCGACGGCTTCAACGCCGGCAAGACCCAGGACGGCCGCGTCCGCCAGGAACTCCCGCTCCTCGGTCCGTGCGACCTCTGGTGGCTCTACGACCCCACCGTCGAATACGTCCTCCGCTGATTTCAAAACACGAAACCTCCATGCATCTCCGCACCTCCCTCCGCGTCCTCGCGCTCGCCGTCCTCACGGCCGCGCCCGTGTTCGCCCAGCAGACCAAGGCCAAGACCAAGGCCGCGGCTCCGGCCGCCGACGCTCCGGCCGCGCCCGCCGCCGCTGCGCCGGTCGCGCCGCAGGGCGCTCCCGCCCAGCGCGATGAGCTCACGCCTGAGCAGAAGGCCGCGCTCAAGGAAGCCGAACGCATGCGCGTCGAGAAGGCCCGTATCGACGCCGAGCTCGCCCTCGCCGAAGCCAAGCGCGCCGAAGAGCTCGCCCCGCTCAACGCCGAGGTCGCCCGCCTGACCGCCGAGCGTTCGCTGCGCCTCGCCAAGGCTTCCGCCGAAGCCGCCGCCCTCGAGGACGAGCGCGCCAAGCTCGAACGCCAGGCCGGTCTCGAGGCCGCCCGTTCCTCCGCCCGCCTCGCCGAGCGCTCGAACAAGATCCGCGAACTCGAAGCCGAAGCCAAGCAACTGCAGCTCGAGGCCGCCAACACCGTGGCCCGCCTCTCCAATGAGATCCAGCGCTTCCAGAAAGAAGACGAAGCCCGCAAGGTCGCCAGCAAGGCCAAGCCGAAGTACCTCAAGGACCCGCTCGTCGACGGCGTGCTTTACATCAGCGACCGCCGCATCGCCTTCAACGGCGCCGTGACCGAGCAGCTCGCCGACTACGTCTGCACGCGCATCGCCTTCTATAACAACCAGTCGTCCGAGTTCCCGATCTTCATCGTCGTCGACAACTCCCCGGGCGGCTCCGTCGCCGCCGGCTACCAGATCCAGAAGGCCATGGCCGCCTCCAAGGCGCCGGTCCACGTCGTCGTGAAGGGCTTCGCCGCCTCGATGACCGCCGTCATCTGCACGCTCGCCGAGCGCTCCTACTGCTACCCGAACACGATCCTCCTGCACCACCAGGCTTCGAACGTCGTCCGCGGCAACATGACCGTGCTCAAGGAGCAGATCGACTTCACCAACCAGTGGTTCGACCGCCTCGCCACCCCGGTCGCCAAGAAGATGGGCCTCTCGCTCCAGGATTTCGTGAAGCAGATGTACGCCAACGATTCCACCGGCGACTGGCAGGCCTTCGGCGATAAGGCCAAGGAACTCAAGTGGGTCGACAACGTCGTCGAGCGGATCGAGGAGACCGCCGTGCTCGACCTCCTGCCCGTGCCGCCCGCGCCGAGCGCCCTGCCTTCGCCGCTGCCGCAGCCGCCGACCCGCACCGAGATCTCAGGCGTCACGACGCGCGTCGACGACAAGGGACGTCCGTATTTCGAACTCCCGGCGCTCGCCAATCCGTTCGACGCCTGGTGGCTCTACGATCCGCAGGGATTGTATCGCGCGCGCTGAGCGCAGGAAAAGGCCGCCTCCGGGCGGCCTTTTTTGTTGGGGAAGTTCCTAGGGTAGGGCCGAGCATCCCTGCTCGGCCGCGGCCGACCAAGGATGGTCGGCCCTACCCGAGTCAGCGAGGGCAGCACGCGGTGCTGCCCTTCCTCGATGCGGCATTATCTATTCAGTCCTCCATGCAGCCCTCAACTCAGTCCTCTTATTATGGGCTTCTTCCTGTTCCTATCCGACTTGCGCCAACTAAAATATGGGGCTTGATGGAAGCCCTACCCCTTATGCGCACCTCGTCGCTCCTCGCCCTCCTGGCCTCGCTCGTCTTCGTGACGGCGGCCGAAGACGGCGCCCAAGTCTACAACTCCCTCTGCGTCGCCTGCCACGGCCCCGACGGCAAGGGCCTCAACGGCCTGCCTCCGCTCGTCGGCAGCGAATGGCCGAAGGGTCCCGCCGCCCGCTCGATCAAGATCGTGCTCAACGGCCTGACCGGCCCGATCGACGTCGCCGGCAAGACCTACGCCATCGACATGCCGCCTCAGGGCGCCGTCCTCAGCGACGAGAAGATCGCCGCCGTGCTCACCTACGTGCGCAAGAACTTCGCCAACGGCGCCGGCGCCGTGACCGCCGACGAGGTCAAGGCCGTCCGCGCCGCCACCGCCAAGCGCGCTACGCCCTGGACCGCCGAAGAGCTCCTGAAGGCCCACCCGTTCCCGCCCTCCAAGTCTCCGCTCAAGCACCTCGTCGCCACGGTCTACGAAGGCAGCTGGAAGGAGATGCCCGACTTCTCGAAGCTCAAGCCGGTGCTGATGGAAGACTTCAACGTCGGCATCATCGATCCGGCGCAGTCCGGCCGTAAGGACGCCTTCGCCGTCGTCTGGACCGCCCAGTTCGAGGCCTCCGAGGAAGGCAAGTATCTCTTCACCTTCGACTGCGACGACTTCGGCGCCCTCTACGTCGGCGGCGAACGCATCGCCGAGGTCAAGGGCATCGGTCCGGCCGGCAAGCGCGCCAAGGAAGTGCCGGTCATGCTCAAGAAGGGCCTGACCCCGCTCCGCGTCGAATACGTCGAGTTCGCCGGCAACGAAGTCGTGGTGCTCGCCGTGAAGGGCCCGAAGGACAAGGCCCCGCGCGCGCTCTCGAACACCAAGCTCAAGGTCGTGAAGGAAAAGGTCTTCATCCCGATCCAGCCCAAGGACGGCGTCGCCGCGATCTACCGTAACTTCATCGACAACACCTCGCCCCGTGCGATCGGCATCGGCTTCCCGAACGGCCTGAACATCGCGTACAGCGCCGACAACCTCGCCGCCGAGCTCTTCTGGAACGGCAAGTTCATGGACGGCGGCCACCACTGGACCGACCGTGGCGCCGGCAACGAGCCGCCTGCGGGCACGAACATCGTCAAGCTCTCCGACGGCCAGGGCGTGCAGCTCGAAGGCTCCGCCGGCAACGTCGTCCGCTTCGCCCGCGAGAAGCAGGGCAGCGAATGGGTCTTCTCGCCCGTCAACGTCGCCGCCGAGTTCAAGGGCTACGACCTCGACAAGGCCGGCAACCCGACCTTCCGCTCCGCCGGCGAAGGCTTCGCGCTCAGCGACGCCTGGCTGCCCGAAGAGGCTTCCGGCAAGGCCAGCCTCACGCGCACCCTCAAGGTGACCGGCGACAAGCCGGTCGTCGTCGTGCTCTCCCGCGGTCTCGCCGTCAGCGGCCCGACCGACGGCGTCGCCGAACTCGCCGGCGGCCTGCTGGTGCGTTCCGTCAGCGGCCCGGCCCCGAAGGCCAACGCCAACGACAAGACCCTCACCGTCACCCTGAAGCCCGGCGAGACCGCCGTGCTCGGATACTCCTACCGCTAATCCCCGCCCCGGAAACCACTCTCATGAAGAACCTCTCCCTGTTCCTCGCCCTCGCGGGCCTCGCCGTCGGCGCCTCCGCCGCGCCGGCTCCGGCCGCCAAGGCCGGCAAGCTCGCGACCGTCGACGCCGTCAAGGCCGCCGAAGCGCGCCAGTCCGAATTCTACGAACGCGTCGAGATCCCGACGCCGGCCGGCGAAGTGACCGAGGTCTCCTCGATCGCGCTGCTCCCCGGCAAGAAGGTCGCCATCGGCACCCGCCGCGGCGACATCTGGGTCGCCGAAGGCGCCTACGACGCCGACCTCTCCAAGGTCAAGTGGACCAAGTTCGCCACCAACCAGCACGAGCCCCTCGGCATGTTCTGGAAGGACGGCTCCATGTACGCCATGCAGCGTCCGGAGTTCTCGCGCCTGACCGACAAGGACGGCGACGGCCGTGCCGACAGCTTCGACAGCGTCTGCTCCAAGTGGGGCGTCAGCGGCGACTACCACGAATACGCCTTCGGCTCCGAGCCGGACAAGGAAGGCAACGTCTGGATGGTCCTCTGCCTGACCGGTTCCTTCCACGCCCATTCCCCGTGGCGTGGCTGGGCCGCGCGCATCACCCCTGAGGGCAAGTTCATCCCGACGGCCTCCGGCATCCGCTCTCCGGGCGGCATCGGCGCCAACGCCAAGGGCGACATGTTCTACACCGACAATCAGGGCGTCTGGAACGGC
The DNA here is from genome assembly GCA_024638885.1 of Coraliomargarita sp. Lineage (GTDB taxonomy): Bacteria > Verrucomicrobiota > Verrucomicrobiia > Opitutales > UBA953 > UBA953. The sequence continues at coordinate 673,522 of JAHEJL010000001.1, forward strand.
TCCTCCTCGCTCAAGTGGCTCCGCCCCGGATCGTTCCAGGGTAACCCGACCGGCAACAAGTCGGCCGCCCTCGCCAACTTCCCGGCACCGCCCGAGCCCACCAGCGGTTCGCGCATCCTCGCCGAGCGCCTGAAGTTCCCCGAGTTCGTGCCTCCGGCGGTCATCCTGCCGCACGGACGCGTCGGCAACTCGCCTTCCGGCATCGCCTGCGACCTGACCAAGGGCAAGTTCGGCCCGTGGGCCGAGCAGATGCTCATCGGCGAGCAGACCGCTTCGCAGGTCCAGCGCATCAACCTCGAGTTCGTCAACGGCCTCTACCAGGGCGCCGTGTTCCACTTCCTCGGCGGCTTCGAGGCCGGCCTCATCCCGGTCCGCATGGACCAGGAAGACGGCACGCTCTTCATCGGCGGTTCCAACCGTGGCTGGGGTTCGCGCGGCTCGAAGCCGTTCACCTTCGAGCGCGTGCGCTTCAAGGGCAAGGTGCCCTTCGAGATGCATGACATCTCGGCCCGTCACGATGGCTTCGAAGTCACCTTCACCCATCCGGTCGACGCCGCCGCGGCCGCCGACGTGAAGAACTACGCCCTCGATACCTTCACCTACATCTACCAGTCGAGCTACGGCAGCCCGGAAGTCGATCAGACCACGCCGACCGTCAAGTCCGCCACCGTCTCGGCCGACGGCCTCAAGGTCCGCCTCGTCGTCGACGGCCTCGTCCGCGGCCACATCCATCACCTCGCTCTCAGCGACATCAAGTCGAAGAGCGGCGACTCCCTCTGGCACTCCGAGGGTTGGTATACGCTGAACGAGATCCCGGCCAAGTAAGCCTGACCGCGGGGAACCGCTGGCGGGGTGAACTGCTGCAAGGCAGATACGAGGGGCGCCGTCAGGCGCCCTTCTTGTTTGGGTAGGGGCAGCACGACGTGCAGCCCTTGTTCGCCGCAGGGCGAACCAAGGTAGGGGCACGATTTATCGTGCACTCCCGGATGGAGGCCGCGGCGGAGCCACGTCCCTACCTCCGGCCGCCCTGCGGCGGCCTGTGTGCCTTGGGGTAGGGCGGTGATTGCCATCACCGCCGTTCGAAGCCATAGGTGGTTAGTCTTCGGTTCTTAGCCGAGGTATGTGAACTTCGACGTCCTTCCGCGAATGGACGTGATGGCAATCACGTCCCTACCTCGAGTCGCGGCCGAGCAGGGGTGCTCGGCCCTACCGAACATGACCTCATTGCCCTAATGCTCCGAATTGCTCATATAGGGCGGGGGAACGCGGTTGCCACGAGGGCGGCGTGGAAAGAGAAGTAGGCAACCCCTTACCCCCGCCATGCATATTACCTGGATTGATTGGGTCATCGTCGCAGCTTCGATCCTGATCTGCTTCGTGCCTGCGCTCTTCCTCGCCAAGCGCTCGGGCGGCAGCACCGCCGAGTTCTTCGCCTCGGGCCGCTCGGTGCCCTGGTGGCTCGCGGGCCTCTCGATGGTGGCGACGACCTTCTCGTCCGACACCCCGAACTGGGTGACCGAGCAGGTGCGCAAATACGGCGTCGCCGGCAACTGGCAGTGGTGGGCCTTCGTGCTCACCGGCGTGGCCACGGTCTTCTTCTTCGCCCGCCTGTGGCGCCGTTCAGGCGTCATGACCGACCTGGAGTTCTACGAGCATCGCTACTCCGGTGCCGCCGCCTCGGTCGTGCGAGGCTTCCGCGCCATCTACCTCGGTCTGTTCTTCAACTGCTTCATCATGGGCATGGTGACGCTCGCCGCGTGCAAGATCGCCAACATCCTCTTCGGCATGCCGGCTTGGCAGACCATCGTCATCTGCGGCATCCTCAACGTCGTCTTCGCCGCGCACTCCGGCCTCTGGGGCGTGCTGGTCATCGATATGGTGCAGTTCTTCATCAAGATGACCGCCGTCTTCGCGGCCGCCTGGTTCTCGCTCGTCGAGGTCGGCCGTCGCCTGACCGGCGAAGCCAGCGGCTGGGCGGGCCTGAAGGCGCTCGTCGCGAAGCTCTCCACCCAGCAGGTCGTGACGACCGCCGGCGTGCCGGTGATGTCGGTCTCGGACGGCAAGGGGCAGCCGATCCTGGACATGCTGCCGAACTTCACGATGTCGGAGCTGGCGCTGATGATCTTCATCCTGCCCATCGCCATCAGCTGGTGGGCCAACTGGTATCCCGGCGCCGAGCCCGGCGGCGGTTCGTACATCGCCCAGCGCATGCTGGCCTCGAAGTCCGAGAAGGATTCCCTCGGCGGCACGCTCTTCTTCAACATCGCCCACTACGTGCTCCGTCCGTGGCCGTGGATCATCACCGCGCTGTGCTCGATCATCGTCTATCCCGACCTCGCGGCCATCACCAAGGCCTTCCCGGACGCCGACCCCAAGCTCATCGGCCATGACTCCGCCTTCCCGGCGATGCTCATGTTCCTGCCCGTCGGCTTCGTCGGCCTGATGGTCGGTGGTCTCATCGCCGCGAATTCGTCGACCATCCTGACGCACCTCAACTGGGGTTCCTCGTATCTCGTCCACGACTTCTACCGTCGCTTCATGAAGAAGGACGGCAGCGAGGCCCATTACGTGAACGTCGGCCGTCTCTCGACCGTGCTCCTCTACGTCGTCGCCGCCGTGCTCAGCCTTTACATGACTTCCGCCCAGGCGGCCTTCCAGGTCCTGCTCTCGATCGGCGCCGGTACCGGCCTGCTGTACATCGCCCGCTGGTTCTGGTGGCGCGTCTCCGCCTGGTGCGAGGTCGTCGCCATGGTGATGTCGCTCGTGACCGCCGTGGGCGTCCCGCTGGCGATGCCGCAGGCCGATTTCGCCACGACGACGCTGTGGCAGGTCGGACTCACGACCGTCGCTTGGCTGATCACCGCCTACGTCGGCCCGCAGACCGACCGCGCGACGCTGCTTTCCTTCTGCCAGAAGGTGAAGCCCGCCGGTCCCGGCTGGACGGACATCCGCGCCGAAGCCGGCATCAGCGACGCCGAGATCGCGCAGGAGAATCGCGTCGGCTCGGCCTTCGTCGGTTGGATCGCCGGCTGCGCCCTCATCTGGGGTTCGCTCTTCGCCATCGGCAACTTCCTCTACGCCGCGGGCGATCCTCAACGTCTCACGATGGCGTGGGTGCTCGCCGGCGTCACGCTCGTCAGCGGTTATGTCCTGCTGAAGATCACCCAGCAGCTCTGGGCGGATAGCAGCGCGGCGCAGGCGCGAGAAGACGCGAAGCGGGCTTAGTTGAGAGCATAGGGTATCGAGTATGGAGTATCGGCGGGCGTAAGCGCCCGCGGTACCTGTATCAGGTAGGGCTGACCATCCTTGGCCGGCCGCGGCCGAGCAGGGATGCTCAGCCCTACCTCAAGACGATGCCAAGGAGCAGCTTTCCTTATCCGCGGATGACGCCGAACTTGAAGACCAGCTTCTGCGAGTACGTTTCGCCGGGGCGCAGGATGCCGCTGGGGTAGCCGAGGCGATGGAACGCGGGCTGGTTCGGCGAATCCGGGAAGAGGCCGGGCTCGAGGCAGAAGCCTTGGCGGAAGGCGAAGGGCTTCGGCCAGCGGCCCTGGACGGTGCCGGTGAGGAAGTTGCCGGTGTAGAGCTGCAGGCCCGGGGCGTCGGTGAGGACTTCCAGGGTGCGTCCCGAAGTGGCTTCGGTGACGAATGCGGAGGACTTCAGGGTCTGGTCCGTGCCGAGGTCGTAGCAATGGTCGTAACCACGGCCTCGGCGGAGCTGGTCGTGCGGGGCGCCGATGCGCTCGCCGATGGCGTGCGGGCGACGGAAGTCGAACGGCGTGTTGGTCACGTCCATGAGTTCGCCGGTCGGGATGAGCGCGGCGTTGACCGGGACGAGGCGATCGGCACGCAGCGTCACGCGGTGGTCGAGGATGCTGCCCTGGCCGGCCAGGTTGAAGAAGACGTGGTTCGTGAGGTTGCACGCCGTCGGGGCGTCGGTCGTCGCGGCGAAGTCGATCGTCAGCTCGTCGGCGTCGTCGGGCAGGCCGTAGGTGACGGTCACGGTGAGCGTACCGGGGTAGCCTTCTTCGCCGTCGGGGCTTACGTAGGTCAGGCGGACCGAGGAGCCGGCGGAGGTACGGGTCGCCTCGGACTTCCAGACGCGCTTGTCGAGGCCGCGGAGGCCGCCGTGGAGGTGGTTGCCGTTGTTGTTCTGCGCGAGGGCGATCTCGCGGCCGTCGATGGTCAGCTTCCCGCCGTCGAGGCGATTGGCGTAGCGGCCGACCGTGCTGCCGAGGAACGGATTGCCGGCGACGTAGTCTTCGAGCGAGCGGAGACCGAGGGTGATCTCGCCGAGGCGGCCATGGACGTCGGGCACGCGGATCGAGGTGAGCGTGGCGCCGAACTCGCTGACCGAGACTTCCATGCCTCGGGCGTTGGTGAGCGTATGGAGCTGGACCGGCTGGCCTTCGATGACGCCATGTTGGCGGCGCAGGGCGTTGCCGGCGCGGCGGGAGCGGCGGAGGAGCAGGAAGCCCGTGATCAGGAGGGTGCCGTAGGCCAGTGCTTCAGGGGAGAGCATGCGGTGAATTTGCGAGGTGCGGGAAGGGTGGGCAAATCAAAGAAGAGCCAAGAGCGGAGGACTGAGTCGAGGACGGCATCGAGGGCTGAATGTCATCGGTAGGGCTGGCCATCCTTGGCCGGCCGCGGCCGAGCAGGGATGCTCGGCCCTACCCGAGGCATGAGGGGAAACAGAAAGGCCGCCTGTTGAGGCGGCCTGAATCTGCTTCGCGGTTACGCCGCGTTTATTTCGTCTTGGGGTCCTTGGCCGCGACGGCTTCCTTGTTCGCGGCAGTCCAGTCGACGGCGATGCGCACGGCTTCCTGGAGCTGGATGTCATACTCCGGCCAATCGTCGTCCTCGAGCGGGTCGCGCATACGGCTGGCCTTCTTGCTCTTGGCGGCCGAGCCCGGGCCTTCCTTCTTTTCCTGTTCGATCGCCGCGTCGAGCTTCACCTCGGTGACCTTCGGGGCCTTCTTGGCGTAGTCGGCGAGCTCTCGGCGGATCTGGTCGCGGAATTCGAGGTCGTCCTTGCGCTCGGTGCGGCGCTGGTCGAGCGAGAGCGAGACGTCCTTGCGGACCTGGCGGCTCTTCGTCCAGTCGATCGTGCGGGACAGCGTGAGGAATTCCGGGAGCTCGGCCTGGCGACGGGCGGAGCCGGCGGCGAGCTTCGCGATCAGGTCATCGGAGAGCTTGGCCTTCAGCCAGTCGCCTTCGTCGGCCTTCGTGAGGGTCGGGGTGACGGAATCCCAGGGCAGGGGGCGGTCGAGGTCGGCTTCGGACACCGGCAACACCGAGTAGACGGACGGCACGACGATGTCGGCCGGCACGCCCTTGAGCTGGATGGAGGAGCCGCTGGGGGCGTACCACTTCTGGATGGTCACCTTCACCGCGGACTTCAGGTTCCGGTCGAAGCGGCTCAGCTCGATGATGTTCTGGACCGAGCCTTTGCCGTGGGTGGTCGTGTCGCCGACGATGATCGCGCGGCGGTGGTCGTGCATCGCGCCGGCGAAGATCTCGGAAGCCGAGGCGGAGAGCTTGGAGGTCAGCACGATGAGCGGGCCGTTCCAGGCGACCTTCTCGTCTTCGTCGCGGTAGTCTTCGGAGCGACCTTGGCTGTCGCGGACCTGCAGGACGGAGCCCTTCGGGATGAACAGGCCGGAGATGTCGACCGCTTCGGTGAGGAGGCCGCCGCCGTTCTTGCGGAGGTCCATGATGAGGGCCTTCATGCCGAGCTTCTTCAGCTTGTTGATCAGCTGCTCGATGTCGGCCGAGGGGGAGGAGCCGGAGCCGTCGGAGTTCTTGCCGTAGAAGGCGGGGAGGTCGATGACGCCGAGCATGATCGTGCCGGTGCCGTTCGGGATCTCGAAGGCCTTGGCCGAGGCCATCTGGCCGACGAGCTTGATCTGGTCGCGCTTGAGCGTGACCGTCTTGCGGCCGCCGCCGGCGAGGTCGACGAGGAGGCGGACGGACGTGCCCTGCTTGCCGCGGATACGGCTGATGGCCTTCGAAAGGCGCATGCCGACGATGTCTTCCAGCTCGCCCTGGGCGCCCTGGCCGACCGCGATGATCTTGTCGCCGGCCTTCACCTGGCGGGAGAGGTCGAGCGGGCCGCCCGGGAGGATGTCCTTGATGACGCAGTAGCCGTCTTCGTCGGACAGCGTCGCGCCGATGCCGACGAGCGAGTTGCGCATCGCGATCTCGAACTCCTCCAGCGACTGCTGGGAGAAGAAGGTCGAGTGCGGGTCGTACTGGCTCGAGTAGGAGTTGAGGAAGATCTCCTCGACCTCGTTCTGGTCGAAGTTGAGGTAGGTGCGGGACTTGTCGTAGCGCTTCTTCAGGCGGGCGGCGGACTCCTTGGTCTTCTCCGGGGTGATCTCCGGCAGGGCGTGGTCCTTGGCGGCCTTGGCGTTGCCGGTGCGGTCTTCGCCGAGGAGCTCGGAGAGCATGTCGAGGCGGAGGCGGCGGGCCCAGAGGGCGTCGGCCGCTTCCTGGTTGGCCGGCCATTCGGCCTTCTTGCGGTCGACCGGGAAGGTGCCCGGCTGGGTCAGGTCGATCGGCTGGTCGAGGGCGGCGAGGTTCGAGACCGTGCGTTCGTTGACCTTCTTCTTGAAGAGCGCGTAGATCTCGAAGGCCGGGGTCAGGTTGCCGCGCTGCAGGTAGAGGTCGAGGGTCTTGCCGTAGCGGTTGACGAACTCATCCACCTCTTCCGCCGTGAAATACATCTTCGCGCCGTCCAGGTTCTCGCAGTAGGTGCGCACGACCGAGTTCATGTCGACCGAGCCCATGTCCTTCTTGCTGATGTGGAGCTTCTCGAGGAGGGCCGCCGTGGCGCGCGTCTCGTTCTGCATCGACTGCGTGGTCGTGAAGCCGGCCGTCTGGGCGGAGGCCAGCGCTGCCAGGAGGATCGGCAGCAGGAAGAGTCTGAGGCGCATAAAGGGGTGGGGAGGGGAACTCAGCGTAGGCGGGCGCTGAGTTCTTCGAGCCTACGTTTCTCGCCGGCAGTGAGCGAGCCGAATCCCCCGGCGGAGATCTTGTCCAGGAGCGTGTCCAATTCCGCGCGGGCTTGGGCGGAAGTGAGCGGACGGGCCGGGGAGTTCTCTTCGGTCGGGCTCTCGAAAGCAGGGCTCGGGGCTTCGGTCGGCATGGGTTCCTGCACCTGAGCGTAGCTGGGCGCCCAATTTGTCCGGTTGAGGGTGCGCCAGGCGCACCAGCCGAAGAGCAGTCCGCCGAGGTGGGCCGAGTGGGCGATGCCGTCGCGCCACGCGGCCTTCCAGGACGGCCAGTCGTGGCGGGCCGGCAGTTCGGAGAAGCCCCAGCCGAGCAAGGTGAAGAGCGCGGTGATGAGCAGCAGCCAGCGGACCTTGAGCGTGACGGGCAGGAAGAAGAACAGCAGCAGCGTGATCTGGTGGTCGAGCTTGTCGAGGAGCGCGACGAGCATCAGCGCATAGACGCCGGCGGAGATGCCGACCAGCGCGCTGTCATGGGGTCCGCCGAGGCCGGTGAGGAACCAGGTGAGCGCGCCGAGGAGCACGCCGCCGAAGAGCACCTTGAGGAAGGTCGCGGAGCCGTGCTCCTGTTCGACCGTGGCGCCGGTCCACCAGAGGATGAGGCAGTTGCCGAGCAGGTGCCAGAAGCCTTCGTGCAGGAGCGCGTGCGTGAGCCACTGCCAAGGGCGCAGGTGGCTTTCGTCGAGCGTCATCCAGCCGAGGAAGTCCGCGTGGGCGGATTCCTGGATCAGGTTCAGGATGAAGAAGCCGACGAGGAGGCCGACGACCCAGGCCGTCGCGGAGAGCGGCTCGCGCGGGGCGGAGCGGTCTCGCATGTAGGCCCGGTCGCCGATGCCCATGCGCGTCAGGTCGACGTCAGAGCTTCTTCACGATCGCGTCGGCGAGGCCATACTCGATGGCCTCCTCGGCGGTCATGTAGAAGTCGCGGTCGGTGTCCTTGGTGACCTTCTCGATCTTCTGCTTCGAGGCCTTGGCGAGGATCTCGTTGAGCTCGGAGCGGAGGCGTTCCATTTCCTGGGCCTGAATGTGGATGTCCACGGCGGTGGCCTGGATGCGGCCCATGATGAGCGGCTGGTGGATCATCACGCGGGAATGGGGGAACAGGAGGCGGTTGCCCTTCTCCTTGGGCGCCTGGAGGAGGATCGAGCCCATCGAGGCGGCCATGCCGGTCACGACGACCTTCACCGGCGAGGAGATCATGCGGATGGTGTCATAGACGGCCATGCCGGAGGTGATGGAGCCGCCCGGGGTATTGATGTAGAAGGTGATCTCCTTGCCGGGGTCGACGCCGTCCAGGTACAGGAGCTTCTCGACGATGTCGCGGGCGGAGGCGTCTTCGACGGCGCCCCAGAGGAAGATCTTCCGCTGTTCGAGGAACTTCTTCTGGATGAGCATGGCGCTCGGGCCACCGTCCTTGGGGGCGGCCGGGGTCTTCTCGTCCTCGTCTTCGTCGTCGTTACGCATGGGAGCCGTCAAATTGCCCGAAACCCGCCCCGTGGCAAGCGTGGGAAGGGAAAGCCGGCGGGGAAATCATTCACAGTCGGCGGGCGACCTTGCTCCCCGGTCGCCCTTCGGCCTAGGTTCCGCCCGTGCCCACCCTCCGACTCACCGGCCTGCGCCGCCAGCTTGGCACGACGCCCGTCCTCGCGGGGGTCGACCTCGTCGTGGAGTCCGGGACGCTCTGCTGCCTGCTCGGGCCCTCGGGCAGCGGCAAGACGACGTTGCTCAAGGTGCTCGCCGGCCAGCTCGAATCCCAGGGCGGCACGGTGCTGCTCGACAACCGCGACATCACCTTCGCCGAGTCCGCCGAGCGCGGCTTCGGTTTCGTGCACCAGAACTACGCGCTCTTCCCGCACCTCACGGTGCTCGAGAACGCCGCCTTCTCGCTGGACGCGGAAAAACTCTCCGCCGCCGAGGTCAAGGCGCGCGCCCTCGAGGCGCTCAAGCTCGTCGGCGCCGACGGCTGGGCCGCCCGCCGACCGCAGGAACTTTCCGGCGGCCAGCAGCAACGGGTCGCCTTGGCCCGCGTGCTGGCGCTCCGTCCGCAGCTCCTGCTGCTCGACGAGCCCCTGAGCAACCTCGACGCCGCCTCGCGCCTCGAGGTTCGCGAGGTCATCCGCAAGCTCGTGCGCACGACCGGCGTCACGGTCCTGTGCGTGCTCCATGATCAGAAGGATGCCTTCGCGATGGCCGATCGGCTCGCGATCATGCACGAGGGCCGGATCGTGCAGGCGGGGCTGCCGATCGACCTCTATCGTCGTCCGGCCGACAGCTGGATCGCGACCTTCCTCGGTTCGGCCAATCTCATCCCGGGCAAAGTGACGCAGGTCGGCGCGGGTGAGTTCGTGGCCGAGACCGGCGTGGGCGAGGTACGCGGAGCGCTCGCCACGCCCGACAGCGCCCCCGGCCCTGGCGCTAAGATCGTCGTCTGCGTGCGTCCGGAATGCCTGAAGCTCGACTTCATGGCGCCCGACGAGAACGCCTTCGCCGGCGAGATCGTGGCCTCGCTCTTCCAGGGCGACGTCTCGCTGCACGATTTCAAGACCAAGGAGGGCGTGGTCCTCAAGGTCTCCGAGGCGAACCCCCGTCAGCGCGTCGGCTCCAAGGCCACCGTGTTCGCCTGGGCCGAGCCCGAGGACGTCGTCGGCCTGAACCGCTGATTTTCAGGAACTAGGGGTGGACGGGGTGGTCTGTTTATGGACACTGCCCGTAACCCCATGAAACTCCGCCTCCTCACCGTCGGCCTGCTCGGCCTTGGCGCTCTCGCTTCCGCCGCCGGCATCATCGACAACAAGAACCAGGCCTCGATCTCCTCCGGCGCCGACAAGCCTGAGAACGCGAAGAAGCCCAAGGTCCTCGTCGTCATCGGCGACGCCACCGAGCTGCTCGATACGATGTATCCGGTCTACCGTCTGCAGGAGGCCGGCTTCCAGCCGGTCTTCGCGACGCCCGACAAGCGCGTCTACCAGACGGTGCTGCACGAGGTGAAGCCAGGCTGGACGATCACCAAGGAGTGGGAGGGTTACACGGTGAACTCCGACATCGCCTTCAAGGACATCAAGCCCGAGGAGTACGTCGGCATCTTCTTCAGCGGCGGTCGCGCGCCGGAGTATATCCGCGAAGACGAGTCCCTCCTGGCCGCCACGCGCTGGTTCTGGGAGCACGGCAAGCCGATGATGAGCGTCTGCCATGGCGTCGAGATCCCCGCCCGCGCCGGCATCGTGAAGGGCCTGCGCATGGCCACCGTGCCGAAGTGCAAGTTCGACCTCGAGGTCTGCGGCGGAATCTTCGTCAACGCCCCCGTCGTCATCGACCGCAACATGGTCAGCGGCCGCACCTTCCATGACAACGGCTCGTTCGTCGGGCCGTGGATCAAGATGCTCGAGGCCGAAGTCGCCAAGAAATAAGGCCATGCTTTCCCGCCGCGATTTCCTGCGCACCGTCCCGGCCGCCGCGGTCTTCGCGGCGCTCTCGGCCAAGGCCCAGGCCAAGGACGATTTCAAGATCCGCTACACGCTGTCGTCCGCCCTCTACGGCACGATGCCGCTCGATGTCATCCTGCCCGAAGTCGCCAAGGCCGGCGCGGAGTCGATCGATATCTGGTGCAAGGTGCACGGCGACCAGCGCGAGCAGGCGACGGCCCTCGGCGAAGAAGCCTTCGCGGCCTTGCTGAAGAAGCACGGCGTCCGCGTCGGTTCCAGCACCCGCTACCCGCTCGGCCCGTTCAAGCTGCAGGAAGAGATGGCCTGGGTGAAGAAGCATGGCGGCGACCTCGTCATCTGCGGCTGCGTCGGCCCCAAGAACCCGGAAGGCGCCGCCGCCAAGGCCGCGATCGCCAAGTTCCTCGAGGACATGAAGCCGCACGTGGCCAAGGCCGCCGAGCTCGGCGTGACCATCGCCGTCGAGAACCACGTCAACCAGGCTCTGCATCATCCGGATTCCCTCAAGGCTTTCGCCGACCTGAACACCTCGCCCAACCTCGGTATCGCGTTCGCCCCGCATCACCTGCACGAGTGGCAGGACCAGATCCCGGCGCTCATCCGCTACGTCGGCGCGAAGAACCTCCCGTTCATCTATTTCCAGGAGCACTCCGACGGCATCTTCAAGAAGGCCAGCAAAGAGGTCGAGATGCGGCAGCTGCCCGGCTTCGGCGGCGGCCTCGACTACCGCCTCGTCGTCAAGGCGCTCCGGGACGTGCGTTTCAAGGGCGTCGCCGAGATCTTCATGCACCCGACCCCGCGCGGCATCCCGATCCTGCCGACCGCCGGCGAGGTCACCGCGGCGGTGAACAAGTCGCGCGCCCACTTGGATCAGTGCGTCCGCGAGACGGCATGATGCTGCGTCTCGCGATCCTCCTCGGCGCGGCCGCGTTGGGCGCCGAGCCGCTCGTCACCGGCTTCGACCGCTTCCATGCGTCGACGCCCACGGCCGAAGGCGGACGTCTGCTTTATAACGAACTCGGTTGCGTCAACTGCCACGGCGGCGAGACCGGCCTGCCGGCGATGCGCGGCCCCGCGCTCGCCTTGGTCACCCAGCGCGTGCGTTCGGAATGGCTCCGGAAGTTCGTCGCGAATCCTGCGGCGACTCACCCCGGGGCGGTCATGCCGCAGGTGCTGGCGAAGGCCGACGAGCCGACCTTGGTCGCGATCGAGCACTACCTCGCCTCGCTCAAGCCCAAGGCCGCCGCCAAGGCCCCGGCGAAGATCATGCACGTCAACGGCGGTCGCGGCGGCGAGCTGTTCCACTCGCTCGGCTGCGTGGCCTGCCATGCGCCGGGCAAGGATTTCATCCCGCCGGAAGGCGCGCCCAAGGCGTCGGAGTTCACGCACCGCAGCGTCGGCTTCGGCGACCTCAAGGCCAAGTACAGCCTCGATAGCCTGGGCGCCTTCATCCTCGACCCGCTCAAGGTGCGGACCGACGGACGCATGCCGAAGGTCGCGATGGAGCGACAGGACGCCATCGACCTCGCCGGCTACCTCCTGGAGTTCCAGGGTAGTGACGGCCGCGTCGATCAACCGGTCGTGTCGTTGGTCGCCGACAAGAATCTCGCCATCGTGGGACGCAAGGCCGTCATCGCGGCCCAGTGCGCCGCCTGCCATGACTTGCCGAAGGACGCCGCCGCCAAGCCGGCGGCTTTGACGAAGCGCGAAGGCGGCTGCCTCGAGGCCGATCACACCAAGGGTCCCCGCTATGCGCTTTCCTCCGCGCAGCGTGCCGCGCTGAAGCTCTTCCTCGCGAAGAAGGATGAAGCCCCTGCGCCGAAGCTCGCCGCCGACCTCACGCTGCAGGCGCTCAACTGCGTCGCCTGTCATGAGCGTGACGGCCAGGGCGGTCCCGATGCCGCGCGGAAGCCTTACTTCCAAGGCGACCATAATCTCGGCGACACCGGTCGATACCCGCCGCCCCTCACCGGCGTCGGTGGCAAGCTGCGCCCCGAATGGCTGACCAAGGTGCTCGCGGGCGAGAACCGCGTGCGTCCCTATTTGAAGACCAAGATGCCGCAGTATGGCGCGGCCACCGCCGAGGTCGCCAAGCTGCTCGGCGTCGCCGATGCGCGGGCTCCGCTGAAGTTCGCCGGCGGCGACGACACCGCCGGCCGCAAGCTCATGGGCACGCAAGGCGGCGCGGGTTGCATCACCTGCCATCGTTGGGGTGATCGTCCGTCGCTCGGCATCCAGGGGCCGGACCTCAGCAATATCGCCGCCCGCCTGCAGGAAGGCTGGCTGAAGGAATACCTCATCAACCCGGCGGCCTACCGTCCCGGCACGCTGATGCCGTCCTTCTGGCCCGCCGGCAAATCCTTCGCGCCGTCGATCCTCGGTGGCGACACCGACAAGCAGATCGCTTCGATCTTCAAGTTCGTCGAGAGCGCCAACGGCGAACCGGAAGGCTTCCCGCAGAACCGTAACGGCGAGTTCGAGATCGTGCCGAAGGACCGTCCGGTCGTGCAGCGCGCGTTCCTCGACGGGGTGGGTGTCCGCGCCATCCTCGTCGGCTTCCCGACCGGCGTGCATCTCGCGTATGATGGCGACAAAGGCGGCCCCGGCCTCGCTTGGAAGGGCCGATTCTTCGACGCCTACCTGACCTGGTTCTCGCGCTTCCCGACGTTCGAGAAGCCGCTCGGCGAACAGGTCGTCGTCTGGCCGAAGCCGACCGGTCGCTTTCTGGGCTATCGTCTGGACGCCAAGGGCAATCCTACGTTCCTCAACGAGCAGGGCGGGGTGAAGGTCGAAGAGACTTATGAAGGCGTCGAGCGCGGTCTGCGTCGCACCGTGACCTGGCAGCCCACCCCTGATTTCCGTCCGACGATCACGCATCCCGCCGGGATGGTCGTCGACGTGAAGGAGGCCGCCGCCGAAGGCCGCCTCGTCTACACCTACCTCTGGAAATGAAAGCCACGTTCGCCGCCCTGCTCGCCGCCGCTTCGCTTTCCGCGTCGTCGTATGACATCGCCGACATCCTGACCGCGAGCACCGCCGCGGATACGCGCGCCAAAGACTGGAAGCCTGGCGACGGCCTGGCGCTCGAGGTCAGCGGCATGGACTGGACCGCCGACGGCAAGCTTGCGCTCGCGATCCGCAAGGGCGAGGTCTGGGTGCTCGACGGCGTCCTCGCCGCCAAGCCCGACAAGGTCAGCTACAAGCTTTTCGCCTCCGGCCTGCACGAGCCGCTCGGCCTGCTGCGGGATGGCAAAGACCTCCTCGTCACGCAGCGCACCGAGACCACGCGGCTGCGCGACACCGACGGCGACGGCGTCGCCGACGAATACCTCACCGCGGGCGCCGGCTGGAACGTCTCCGGCGCCTATCATGGTTACGCTTACGGACCGAAGCGCGACGGGAAGGGTCAGCTTTGGGTCACGCTCAACGTCGACATGGGCGACCACTCCGACAACAAGGCGCCGTGGCGTGGTTGGGGCGGTATCCTCGGTCCCGACGGCCGGTTCGTCCCGATGGTCGCCGGCATGCGTTCGCCTTGCGGCCTGGGCACGAACCTCGCGGGCGACATGTTCTGCGTCGACCAGCAAGGCACCTGGATCCCGACCACTCCGATCTACCACCTCCGCAAAGGCGCGTTCTTCCTGAACCCCGAAGGCATCGCTTCCGAGAGGCTGCCGGCGTCGCCGCTGAAGCTCTCCGCCAAGATCCCCGAGAAGCGCCCGTATCCCGAGGCGCTCAAGGCCTTGCCCGAGATGCGGCCGCCTGCGGTCTGGATGCCTTATAACAAGGTCGGCCGCAGCGGCACGGACCTCGTCACCTGCGACGCCGGCGGCAAGTTCGGGCCGTTCGACGGCCAGATGTTCGTCGCCGAGTTCACCGACGCCAAGGTCAGCCGCGTCTTCATGGAGAAGGTCGCCGGCGAGTACCAGGGCGCCTGCTTCCCGTTCGTCGGCGGCTTCGCCTCCGGCATCGTGCGGCTCAGCTTCGCGCCGGACGGCTCGCTGATGGTCGGCATGACCAGCCGCGGCTGGTCTTCGCTCGGCACCAAGGCCTACGGCCTGCAGCGTCTCCGCTATAACGGCACCGTGCCGTTCGCCATCAAGGAGATGAAGGCCAAGCCCGACGGCTTCGAACTCGTCTTCACCAAGCCCGTCGACCTCGCCCGCGCCGGCGACGTCGCCTCCTACCGGATGACCAACTACACGCTCTTCTATTCGGGCGCCTACGGCAGCGACGAGATCCAGGCCGCGCCGAACGGCATCGTCTCCGCCAAGGTCGCTACGGACGGACTCAGCGTGCGGCTCAAGGTCGACGGCCTGCGCGAGCTCTACATCCACGAGCTCCATGCGGACGGCCTGCGCTCGGCGAGCGGCGAGACGCTCGACCATGCGGACGCGTATTACACGCTGAACCGCCGTCCGAAGAACTGACTCGCAACAGGAGGGTAATCCTTTCCTCTTGGGGGTCTTGGAAAATCCGCCGACCATCCGCGCCGAAATCGGCCCTACGCTCAAGCTGGCGGTCCCCATCATGCTGGGGATGCTGGGGTACGGCCTGATGTTCGTCGTCGACGTCGCCATGGCCGGTCACCTCGGCGAGACCGCCTTGGCGGCCTCGGCCCTGGCTTCGAACCTCAATTACATCCCGTATGTCTTCGGCATCGGCGTCGTCGGCGCCATCGCCGTCTACCAGTCGCAGGACAACGGGGCCGGCGTCGAGGAGTCCGCGCCCGCGATCCTGCGGCATGGCATGGTCCTCGCCGTCGCCATCAGCGTCCTCGCCGCGATCGTCTCGCACTGGGCGGCGCAGTTCATCCCGCTGCTCGGTTCGTCGCGGGCGGTCTCGGACGAGGCCCGGGAGTTCTTCGTCCTCATGTCCTGGGCCATGGTGCCCGGGCTGGCCTTCCATGCCTTGCGCGGCCATCGCGACTCGCAGCATCAGCCGTGGATCTCGCTGGCGTGGCTGAGCCTCGGCATCCTCGCCAACATCTTCTTCAACTGGCTCTGGATGTTCGGCCATTGGGGTTTCCCCGCGATGGGGCTCGCCGGCGCCGGCTGGGCCACGATCGCCGCCCGCATGATCATGCTGGTCGGGCTGTGGTTCACGCCGGGCCGCGGCGAGGTGCGCTGGGCGGACGGGCTCCAGCTCGCCGTCTTCCGCCGCCTCATGAAGACCGGCTGGCCCGCGGGCCTGCATAGCCTGAGCGAGGTCGGCATCTTCGCGATCGTCCCCGTCATGGCCGGCTGGATCAACGCCACCGCCCAGGCCGCGCACCAGGTCGCCATCAGCACCGCCTCGGCCGCGTTCATGTTGCCGCTCGGCCTCGGCATCGCCGCCGGCATCCGTGTGGGCGAAGCCTATGGTGCCAAGGATCCGCGCAAGGTGCAGGCCATCGGCCTCGGCGCGTTGGTCATGGGCGGACTCATCATGGCCATCTACGGCCTCGGCATGATCCTCCTGCGTCCGTTGCTCATGGCGACCTACGGCGTCGCCGGCACCGAGACCGCCGCGCTGGCCTCGACCTTGCTGATCTTCGCCGCCGTGTGGGCGCCCTTCGACGGCGTGCAGGTCGTCGCGGCCTACCTGCTGCGCTCGGTCAATCGGGCCGCCTGGGCCTCGTGGAGCGTCTTCATCGTCTACTGGCTGTTCTGCCTGCCGCTGGCCCTCGCCTTGGCGTTCCCGGCCGGCTTCCGCGTCCTCGGGGTGCCGGCCGGCCTGTGCGGCCTCGGCGCGGTCGGCATCTGGATCTCCTTGGCGACCGGGCTGATCCTCGTGTCGCTGGCCATGGCGTGGAAGTTCCGTCAGGCCGCCCAGGCCGGGGTTGACGCCTGACGCGGAGGATGTCCGTAAAACAAAGAAGCCGACCTTGCGGTCGGCTTCTCGGGTGGCTGGCGGAGCAGCTTACTTGAGGGCGCAGGCGGTGGAGGCCGTCGGAACGATCTCAACCTTGCGGTGCTCGGCGTCCCACTTGACGATGCCGTCGGCCTTCGCGAAGAGGGTGTGGTCGCGGCCCATGCCGACGTTGCGGCCGGCATTCATGCGGGTACCGCGCTGGCGGATGATGATCGAGCCAGCGGTGGCGAATTCGCCGCCGTAAAGCTTCACGCCGAGGCGCTTGGAGGTGGAGTCGCGGCCGTTGGAGGAAGTGCCGCCGCCTTTCTTTGTTGCCATGGTGGTGGGACGTTAAGGGTTAAGCAGAGATGGACTCGACCTTGATCACCGACAGCTCCTGGCGGTGGCCGCGGCGGCGGTAGTAGCCCTTACGGCGGCGGTGCTTGAAGATGTCGATCTTCTCGCCGCGCTTGTTCTCAAGGATCTTGGCGGTGACCTTCGCGCCGGCGACGGTCGGGGTGCCGATCTTGGCGGAGGCGCCTTCGCCGACCAGGAGGACCTGGTCGAAGGTGAGGACGTCGCCTTCGTTCTTACCAGGGTACTGGTTAACGATGAGGATGTCGCCCTGAGTGACGGTGAACTGGCGACCGGAGGTGATAAATGTGGCCTTCATGGCTGTCGGAAGGTCGGAGCAAACGGAGTGAGGGGGTATTGGCAAGGGGAATTGTCGGGTCATTTGGGATGGGGGTAGGGAGCGGGGGAGGGTCTGGCCGGCTTTTCGGGGAGGGGGTAGGGGTATTTACAGGCTTTTGGTTAGAAAAGGGGTCAAAAACGGGGTCTTAGGGTGGTTCGGCCTTCCCTGCCGGGGGGAGGTGCCTAATTCTAAGGGCATGAACCCTTTCCACCAAGCCGGTCAGTTTCCGGAGCCGGTCGACCCCGATGAGGCTCTTTCCAAGGAGCTGACCCGGAATCTCTCCATCGGCCCGAACATCCAGGACTCGGCCTACGTCCACGCCAAGGCCGTGGTCATCGGCAACGTCAGCATCGGGGCCAAGGCCAGCGTCTGGCCCTGCGCCGTGCTGCGCGGCGACATCGCCCCGATCGAGGTCGGCGAAGGCAGCAACATCCAGGACGGCGCGGTCGTGCACGTCGCGGACGGACTGCCGGCCAAGGTCGGCGCGCGCGTGACCGTCGGCCATCTCGCGATGCTCCACGCCTGCGTGATCGGCGACGAATGCCTCATCGGCATGCATGCGACCGTCCTCGATGGCGCCGTCATCGGCGCCCGTTCGATCGTCGGCGCGAACTCCCTCGTCACCAAGGGCACGCAGGTGCCGCCCGGTTCGCTCGTGATGGGCTCGCCGGCCAAGGTCGTGCGGGCGCTGACCGCCGCCGAGCAGGCCGCGCTGCCGGGCTGGGCCGAGAAATACGTCAAGGTCGCCGCGTTCCACCGTCGCTTCGATTGAGCGTCGCGCCCGCCAGCCAGGTCCTGCTCGGTCCCGCGGAATGGCGGGCCCGTCGCGCGGCGCATGAGGCGCGGGCCGACCGGCTCGTGGAGGCCCGCCGCGACCGCGCGCAGAAGGGCGCGCGCGATCCCGTCGAAGATTTCCTCTTCACCTATTATCCGTTCCGGATGTCCGCGTTGCGCCGCTGGACGCCCGGCGCCGGCGTCGCGCTGGCCGAGGCCGACGAGCTCGTCGACGGCCATCGTTTCCTGCGCGGCGCGGACGGCTTGGTGCGCGTGGCCTTGCCCGACGAAGCCCAGGCCGGACGCCTCGCCTTCAGCCTGAAGCTCTGCCGGGCCGTCGCGGGGCGCGCGGCGTTCCACGGCTGCTTCGGCCTGCATGAGTGGGCGATGGTCTACGGACAGGCCGAGCAGCGCCGCCATGGCGCGTGGCCCCTGCGCCTCGGCGCGGAAGGCACCGACGCCGTCGTGCGCGCGATGCCCGTGCGTTGCACGCACTACGACGCGTTCCGTTTCTTCACGCCGGGGGCGCGGCCGCTGAACAAGCTCGCGCCCACGCTCGAGGCGCGCGTCGAGAACGAGCAGCCCGGCTGCGTGCATGTCACCATGGACCTCTTCAAGTGGTCGATGAAGGCCCAGCCGTGGGTGTCGGCCGAGCTCGCCGCGGACGCCTTCGAGCTCGCGCACGTCGCGCGGACCGTCGACATGCGCGCGAGCCCTTATGATTTCTCGGCCATCGGCCTGAAGCCCATCGCGATCGAGACCGCCGAAGGGCGGGGCGAATACGAAGCCGAGCAGCGCCGGTTGTCGGGGCTCGCCGAACCGGTGCGGGCGCGGCTCATCGCCGAGCTCGAACGCGCGCTCGGCTGATACGCGGGCATGAAAAAGGCGGACCTTGCGGTCCGCCTTTCGCTTTCATCGGCCGGCCGTTCAGGGCAGGCGCTCGACGACGATGTCCTTGTAGTCGACCTTGCAGCCCGGGTCATGGGCCTGGAGGGCGAAGGTGCCGGCGCCGAGCTTGCGGCCGTCCATGCCCTTCGGCGGGACCCAGTCTTCGGGCTGCGTGAAGTCGACGGTCTGCTTGCCGTCGATCCAGATCTGCACGCGCTTACCTTCGACGCGGATGTGGTATTCGAACCAGACGTTGTCGGGGGCGGCCGGGGTGTTCAGGACGTCGCGGACGGCGTAGAGGCCGCCGGTCTTCTTGATGTCGGTGTGGGAGGCGTTGACCTGGCACTCGAAGCCCAGCTTCGGCCACTTCTCGGCCTGATACTGCGTGTGGAAGTAGATGCCGGAGTTGGCCTTCTCGTAGGTCTTCACCTTCGCCTTGAAGTCGAAGTTGGTGAAGGAGGCCTTGCCGTCGGCGCCGACGTAGAAGAGGTGGTCGGCCTTGCCGCCGCGGACCTGCAGGACGCCGTCGACGACCTTGTAGGTGCCTTCGGGGGCGGTGGTGGTGGCCTTCCAGCCGGCGAGGGACTTGCCGTCGAAGAGCTGGATCGTTTCGCCGGCGAACGCGGCGTACGAGCTCAGGAAGAGCGCGGCCGTGGCCAGCAGGGTGGTGCGGAGGGGGGAGGTGCTCATGGGGACCGTTTTAACCAAACCCATTCCCGGCCTCTGGCAAAGGTTAATTGGCGGGCCGGCGGCGGTTCGCGTAGACGACGGTATGGGCGTTCGGGCAACCGCCGTCCTTCGCGACGCAGGCGACGAAGCCCAGTTCCCGGAGCGTGGCGTCCTCGGCCGGGTTGTTGTAGATGAGCACCACGTCGAGGTCCCGCAGTCGCTCGAGGAAGCGGCGCATCAGGCCGGGGCCGAACGGATTATAAAGGTAGCAGAGGACGCGGCCGCCGAGCGGCGCGAAGTCGAAGGTCTCGGCGCCGGCGGTCGTGATCAGGCCCGGGGCGCCGAAGAGCTTAGCATGGTTCCGCCGGGCGATCGCGACCAGCGGCTCGTGGTAATCGAAGCCCGCGATGCGTTGGGCGGAGCCGGCGCGCCCGCACAGTTCGGTCCAGCGCAGCACCGCCTTGCCCTTGCCGCAGCCGACGTCGACGAAGGCGAACGTGTCGAAGTCCGCGCCGAGCAGGGAGCGCGTCTCGCGGAAGGCCCAGTCGACCTCGCTCGTCCAGGAGGCCATGTAGAAGGTGCCTTCGGCGAAGCCCGCGGGCTCGGCGCCGAAGTCCGCCTTCGTCACGCGCGCATGGGTATCGGTGCCGCGGCGCAGGTCGAACGCGTGCGCCTCGCGGAAATAGCGCCACGGCAGCCATGGCCGACCGGAGGTCAGCATGCGCCAGTAGTCACGCCAGCCGAAAGCGGGGGTTCGCATTCGGCCGCCGATTCAAGCGGCCCGCAGGTCCGAGGCAAAGGTTAAGTAAACACCTTGATGCCGGCCTCGCGCATCTCGAGCAGGCGCTTCTTCAGCGTCGAACGGTTGATGCCGAGGATCATCGCGGAGCGGAGCTGGTTGCCGCGGGTCTCTTCCATCGCGCGGCGGATCATCTCCATCTCGATGATCGTCAGGATGGATTTCCCGTCGTTCACGCGGCACTGCTTGTAGATCGTGTCGTAGGCCGGGATCAGGCCGGCGACCGGCGCGGCCGCGGCTTCCGGGGCGGCGACGGCGGCCGGCGCGGCGGAAGCCGGGGCCGGCGCGATCGGCGTCTTGCGCGGATTCAGCACGTCCTGCGGGAGGTCCTTCGGGAGGATCGTCTCGCCCTTGGCGAGCACGTTGGCGCGCTGCACGACGTTCTCGAGCTCGCGGACGTTGCCCGGCCAGTCGTAGGCGAGGAGGGCGTCGAGGGCTTCGTTGGAAAGGCGCTTCGGCTTGATCTTCTTGGCCGCGGCCTGGCGCTGCAGCATGTAGTCGACGAGCAGCGGGACGTCGCCCTTGCGGTGGCGGAGGGCGGGGAGGCGGATGCGGAAGACGTTGAGGCGGTAGTAGAGGTCTTCGCGGAACTGGCGCGTGGCGACCATCGCCTCGAGGTCCTTGTTCGTCGCGGCGACGAGGCGGACGCTGATCTTGACGGTGGTGGTGCCGCCGACGCGCTGGATCTCGCCTTCCTGGATGGCGCGGAGGACCTTGGTCTGCGTGGGCAGGGACATGTCGCCGATCTCGTCGAGGAAGATCGTGCCGCCGTCGCAGAGCTCGAACTTGCCGAGCTTCTGGTTGGCCGCGCCGGTGAAGGCGCCCTTCTCGTGGCCGAAGAGCTCGGACTCGATGAGGTTCTCGGGGATGGCCGCGCAGTTGACCGCGAGGAAGGGGCCCTTGGCGCGGAGCGAGTGCTGGTGGATGCAGCGGGCGACGAGCTCCTTGCCCGTGCCGCTTTCGCCGGTGATCAGCACGGTGGCGTCGCTGGCGGCGACCTGGCCGATCGACTTCAGCACTTCCTGCATCGGCTCGGAGCTGCCGACGATGCCTTCCTTGTAGTCGGCCGGGTTGACGAGCGTGCGCGTGGACTTGGTGGCGGCCGCGAGGTCGCGGCGCGCGGAAAGGGCCTTGTCGACGAGCGCGATGAGCTTCGCCTGGTCGAACGGCTTCATGACGTAGTCGTACGCGCCGAACTTCATCGCCTCGATCGCGGTCTGCGTCGTGCCGAAAGCGGTCATCAGGATCACCATCGCCTGCGGCTGCGCGCCGCGGAGCATCTGCAAGGTCTCGATGCCGGTCATGCCGCCCATGCGGTTGTCCAGCAGGATGACGTCAGGCTGTTCGCGCTTGGCCGCGACGACGCCGGTCTCGCCGCTGTCGGCTTCGATCACGTTGTGGCCGAGGCCGGCGAGCGCGCGGCGGAGCGAGTAGCGGAGGTCCTTGTCGTCATCGATGACCAGGACTTTGGCGTTCGCAGCGGAAGGTGTGGCGCTCATGTTGAGTAAAAGTAGGCAGAATCCGTGCCATTGGTGCCCGCCCCTGCAAAATGACCTAATAACACCTTTCGGCAACCCATAGGTGTCTAAATTTAAGCAAACCGACGGTCATAGACCCCCTTGCCAACGGTTTTTTGGCCGTAATTGTCATTTCCATGTCTCGATGGCTCAAACGGGGGGTCGGCCTGCTTTTCGCCCTGCTTGGGATTTTCTTCATCGGCACGAACGCCTGGGTCTGGTCGGCCGGGTGGGGACGATTGGCCAAGGAGGCCTCCGTCATTCCGGCCGGCTCGGTCATGGTCCTGCTCGGGACCGATGAATTCGTCGGCACGACCGGCGAGCGGAGCGGTACGTTCGGTCCGCGCATCGACGCCGCCGTCGAGCTCGCGAAATCGGGTCGGGTGAGGCTCGTCGTGACTTCGGGTACCGACGTCCATGCGCGCGTGATGGCGGAGAAGCTCCGCGCGGCGGGCGTGACCTGTCCGATCGTCGAAGACCCTTACGGCTGGCGGACGTTGGATTCGGTGCTGCGCGCGAAGGCTTACTATCCGCAGGACCACATCGTGTTCGTCTCGCAGGGCTGGCATTGCGTGCGCGCGCTCTGGCTCGCCGACCATGAAGCGTTGAAGGCCTCGGCTTATCCGGCCGCTTTCGGCGACGGCTGGCGTCCGGTCATGGGCGCGCTTCGCGACTGCTTCGCCAAGCCCAAGGCGGTCCTCGACCGATGGCAGGGCAATCCGCTGACGGCGACGGTGCCGGCGAACGAAGGCAACGTGCCGCACCGCTGAGTCAGGCGCGCTCGTGCCGGCCGTCGGGACGGCGCGTGAGCACGCCGCGGATCTCCATCATCGTCAGGCTCACCGCGGCTTCGGCCGCGGAGCAGTCGGCCAGCGCCGCCAGGCTTTCCGCATCCTGCGCCGCGCCTCCCGCGAAGTGGGGCAGCCAGCGCGCGAACTCGGGAGGATCTTCGACCAGCGCGAGCGCCGGGCTGCCCCGGCTTTCGCCGAGTTCGGTCAGGATGTCATCGACCGAGGCGACGAGCGTCGCGCCGTCGCGGATGAGCGCATGGCATCCGCGGCTCGCAGGGCTGTCCGCCCGGCCGGGTACGGCGCAGAGCGTCTTGCCGAGGTCGCCTGCGAACCGCGCGGTGATCATGCTGCCGCCGTCGACGTCGGTCTCGACGACCACCATGACGCGGACGAGTCCCGCGACGATGCGGTTGCGTTGCGGGAAGGTCTGCCGGTCGGCGGGCCGTCCGAGCGGGAATTCGGAGAGCACGCAGCCCTCGGCCTTCATGCGGGCGCGGAGCCGGACGGCTTCGGGCGGAAAGGTCAGGTCGAGGCCGTGTCCGACGACCGCGGCGGTGCGGCCGTCGGCCTCGAGCGCGCCTTCGTGCGCCGCGGTGTCGATGCCGCGCGCCAGGCCGCTGACGATCCACCAGCCTTGCTGGGCGAGGTCGCGCGCGAAGCTCCGGGCGAGCGACGCCCCGTAGGTCGTGCAATGGCGCGAACCGATGATCCCGACGGCGCGTTCGTCCGGCAGCGCCGTCCCTTCGGCGTAGAGCACCAGCGGTGGATCCCAGAGCTTGGTGAGCGACGTCGGCCAGGCCGGGTCGGTTTCGTCGAGCAGACGGAAGCCCAGGTCGCGCACGCGGCCCATCTCTTCGGCCCAGGCGAATTCCCGCGCGGCGATCGCCGCGGCCACCGGTCGGCTGACGCCTTCGATGCGCGCGAGCTGTTCCGCCGGCGCGCCGAGGGCGACGGACAGGTCGCCGCCGAATGCTTCGCGGAGCCGACGCACCGTCACCGGGCCCACGCCCTTGAGGCCGTTGAGCAGGACGCGTTGCGCGAGAGGGTCGGTCGGGATCGGCTGCATCCCGCGAGCCAGCGTCGCCGGCTCAGCCGCGCAACACCGGGGACAGCCCAGCGAGCAGGTCGGTGGTTCGCACCGCTTCCTCCCCCTGGGTTTCCCTCAGCCAGTCGGCGGCGCGCGCGTGCCACGTCGTCGCGAGCACGACGGCGTCCAAGGCGGGCAGGCCGAGCTCATGGCGGCGTGCCAGCACCGAAGCGACGAGGCCGGCGAGCAGGTCGCCGGAGCCGCCGCGCGCGAGCACCGGTCCGCCGAAGGGGATATGGATCACGCGGAGGCCGTCCGTCACGCAGGTCAGCGGGCCTTTGAGCACGACGATGGATTTCGTCTTATGCGCGTAGGCGCGGGCGGCGGCCACGGAGGCGTCGCGGCCGCTGAGACGCTTGAATTCGCCGGCATGCGGCAGGAGCACGCGGACCTTCGCGCCGCGCGAAGCGGCGACGACGGAAGGACGGAGGGCGTCGGCGTCGAGCACCAAGGCGGTCGTGGCCGTGGCCGCGATCGCACCGATGAGCTTCACGGCCTTCTCGCCCATGCCGGAGCCGATGAGGAGCGCATCTTTGTCGGCGAGGAGGGAGCGGACTTCCTTGAGGTTGGCCGGGCCGGCGACGCCGTCGCGCCCGGTCGACAGTCCTCGCCACATCGCCTCCGGGTAGGCCACCGCGGCTTTCGCGCGGACGGATTCCGGCAGGCAGGTCGTCACCAGGGCCGCGCCGGAGCGGAGCGCCGCGGCGGTGTTCATCAGCACCGCGCCCGGCATGCGCTCCGAACCGCCGACGATGAGCAGGCGGCCGTGGTGGCGTTTGTCGCTACGCGCGCGGCGGGGGCGGCGCAGCGGAGCGAGGGCCTCGGCGGTCACGCAGGCTTCCTCGGTCTCGCCGAGCGGCAGGCCGATATCGAGGACGCGGAGACGCCCGACGAAGCGGGCGCACTTCGGCGAGAGCAACGGGCGCTTCAGGCAGCCGATCGAGACCGTCAGGTCGGCGCGGAAGGCCGGACCGACGGCATCGTCGCCGAGGCCGCTGGGGAGGTCGACCGCGACGCGCAGGCCGCGGAGGGCTTCGGTCGCGCGCAGGAAGGCGCGCAGCTCCGGGGAAAGCGGCGCGCGGAAACCTTGGCCGAGGATGCCGTCGAAGATCAGGTCGAACTCGAGCGCGGCGAGCTGGCCGAGGTTCGCGGCGGCGACGAGGCCGAGGCGGACGCCCTGCTTGCGGACGGACCAGGCGCGCTGGGCCTGGGCGCGGGCCGGACCGCCTTCGGCGAAGACCGCGACGATCTCCGTGCCGGGCTTGGCGCAATGCAGCGCGGCGAGGAAGGCGTCGGCGCCGTTGTTGCCCTTGCCGGCCAGCACCAGGATCCGGGCGGGTTTACGGCCGAGCAAGGCGAGCGCCTCGTCGGCCACGCCGCGCGCGGCGCGGTTCATCAGTTGCCAGGAAAGCTTGGCGTCACCGCCGAGGAAGGCGGCTTCCGCCGCGGCCGCTTCGGCGCAGGACAGGACCGGCAGTCGGGAAGCCGCGCCCATGTTCAGCGGACCAGCACCGCGAAGGCCTGGGCCAGCGTGTCGGTGTGGGTGAGCGAAAGGAGGAGGCGGGAAGCGCCGCGGGCGGCGAGGAGCGCGCGGGCCTTGTCGTCGAGCTCCACGACCGGTTCGCCGGCGGGACCGTTGAGCACGCCGACGCTCGTCAGGGAGAGTTCCGCGCCGATGCCGGTACCGAAGGCCTTGCTGGCGGCTTCCTTGGCGGCGAAGCGCGCCGCGAGGGACGGGTAAGGGTCGGCCTTCGCGAGGCAGAGCTGCTGTTCGGCGGGCGTGAAGATCTTGTCCAGGAAGGCGGCGCCATGCTTCGCGTGCGCCGAGCGGATGCGGTCGACCTCCGTCAGGTCCACGCCGACGCCGAGCACGTTGCCGCCTTCGAGGTTCATGCCTGCTTGGTGAGGTGACCCTTCATCTCCGCGACCGCGCCGCGGATGCCGGTGAAAAGCGCGCGCGCGACGATGGAGTGGCCGATGTTGAGCTCGTGCAGGTGCGGGAGCGTCAGGATCGCGCGGATGTTGTCGTAGTTGATGCCGTGGCCGGCGTTGACGACGAGTCCGTGGCGGTGGGCGAGGACGCAGCCGGCCCGGAGGCGTTCCAGTTCGGCTTCGGCCGCGGGGGATTTCCAGGCGTTGGCGAAGGCGCCCGTATGGAGCTCGATGACCGGGGCGCCGACGGCGACCGCGGCTTCGATCTGCGGGGCTTCGGGGCCGATGAAGAGCGAGACCTCGATGCCGGCGGCCTTGAGCGCGTGCGTCGTCTCCCGTACGCGGGCGAGCTGGCCGGCGACGTCGAGTCCGCCTTCGGTCGTCACTTCTTCGCGGGATTCGGGCACGAGGCAGACGGCGGCCGGGCGGAGCCGGAGGGCGAAGGCGGTCATCGCCGGCGTGCAGGCCATCTCGAGGTTGAGGCGGACGCCCGGGATGGCGGCGATCGCATGGACGTCGGCGTCCTGGATGTGGCGGCGGTCTTCGCGCAGGTGGAGCGTGATGCCGTCGGCGCCGCCCGCGAGGGCTTCGCGCGTGAAGGCGACGACGTCCGGTTCGGCATGCGGCGACAGGTGCGCGCCACGGTAGCGCGCCTGGCGGAGCGTCGCGGCGTGGTCGATGTTGACGCCAAGGAGGAGGGGACGGGAGGACATCGGGCTTCGGACTTCAGCAATACCGTTCCGTCGGTCCGGGTCAAAGGGAACCGCAGTTCCCCGCGTCCTAAGCCGTCGGCTTCGTGACCAGGCCGCGTTCGAGCGTGAGGCGGAGCGACGGGGCCGTCGGCGACTTCTTCAGCTTCGCCAGGGATTCCGGGTCGCCGGCGTGCACGAGCTGACCGCCGGCGTTGCCGCCTTCGGGTCCGATCTCGAGCACCCAGTCCGCTTCCGCGATCACGTCGGGGTGGTGTTCGATCACCACCACCGTGTGGCCTTGGTCGACGAGCGCATGGAGCAGCTCGATCAGGCGACGGCAGTCCGACTGGTGCAGGCCGATGGTCGGTTCTTCCAGGATGTAGAGGTTCGGGCGGATCTCGCCGCGGGAACGCTCACGGAAGGTCGGAAGGCCTTGGGCGAGCTCGCTGACGAGCTTGAGTCGCTGCGCTTCGCCGCCGGAGAGCGTCGGGCTGCTCTGGCCGAGCGTGAGGTAGCCCAGTCCGGTCTTCACCATCAGGCCGCAGAGGTCGCCCAGCTTGGCGTCGAACGACAGGAAGGCCGCGGCCTCCTCGAACGTCATCGCCAGCAGTTCGGCGGCGGACTTGCCGTTCCAACGGATCGCCTTGGCGGCGGAGCCGTAGCGCGTGCCCGCGCATTCTTCGCACGGGACGTAGGTGTCGGGCAGGAAGCTCATCTCGAGCTTGATGCGGCCGGCGCCGGAGCAGGCTTCGCAGCGGCCGCCGGAAGTATTGAACGAGAAGAAGCCGGCGCCATGGCCGCGGATGGCGGCTTCAGGCAGCGAGGCGAGGCGTTCGCGGATCAGGTCCCAGGCGCCGATGTACGTCGCCGGCGTGGAGCGCGGCGTCTTGCCGATCGGTTCCTGGTCGACGACCACCAGCTGGCGGAAGCCCTTGAGGCCCGAGAGCGAGGTGAAGGCCGGCTTGCCCTCGTGCGAGACGGCGGCGAGCGCCTCCTTGCCCGTGAGGCCGTCCTTCTTCTTCGCGATCGCCGCGCGGATCGCGGGCGCGAGCAGGTCGGTCACCAGCGTGGACTTGCCGGCGCCGGAGACGCCGCAGACGACGGTCAGGCGGCCGACGGGGATCTGGACGTCGAAGCCCTTGAGGTTGCGCAGCGACGCGTGCTTGAGGCGGACCCATTCGGCGGGCGCGCTTTTGCCGGCGACCGGACGGCGGGCGCCGCGGAGCGGGTGAGGGATGGCCTCCTTGAGGAAGCGTCCCGTGACGGAATCGGCGCGCTTCTCCAGAGCGGCGGCCGTGCCTTGCGCGACGATCGTGCCGCCGTGGACGCCGGCGCCCGGGCCCATGTCGACGACCAGGTCGGCCGCGCGCATGGTGTCTTCGTCGTGTTCGACCACGAGGACCGTGTTGCCGCGGTCGCGGAGGCCCTTGAGCGAGCCGATCAGGCGGTCGTTGTCGCGCGGGTGCAGGCCGATGCTCGGCTCGTCGAGGACGTAGAGCGCGCCGGAAAGCGTCGAGCCCAGCTGCGCGGCGAGGCGGATGCGCTGCGCTTCGCCGCCGGACAGCGTGTCGGCGCCGCGGTCGAGCGCGAGGTAGCCGAGGCCGACGGAATCCAGGAAGCGCAGGCGCGCGGCGATCTCGGGCAGGAGCGCGCCGACGATGGCCTTCTCGCGGGCCTCAAGCTTGAGCCCGTTGAGGAAGGCGAGCGATTCGTCGGGTTGCAGGCGGAGGAGTCCCGGCAGCGAGAGCGAGCGGCCTTTCGGGCCGGCCAGCTTCACCGAACGTCCGATCGGGCCGAGGCGTTCGCCGTGGCAGGTCGGGCAGACTTCCTCGCCGACGCGGTCCGCGATGGCGTTCTCGTTGATGGATTCTTCCTCGTCGGAAGAGAAGGTCGACACCTCGAGGCCGTGGCCGCGGCAATCCGGACACCAGCCGCGCGGCGAGTTCCAAGAGAGATGCTTCGGATCGACCTCGGGGAACGACTCGCCCGTGGCGGGGTCGCTGCGGGACGTCGAGAGGTAGGCGACCTGCTGGCCGTCGGGGGCGAGCAGCACGCAGGCGTTCTTGCCGGCCGCGAGGACCTGGCGGACGAGCGTGCGGAGGGCTTTCTCGCCGGACTCCTCGGTTTCGTCAGGCAGGCGGATCAGGCCGTCGGCGCGGAGTTCGCCGAAGACCGCGTCGACGTCGTGCTCGGAATAGCGGTCGAGGCCTTCGAAGCCTTCGACCTGATGCATCCGGCCGTCGCAACGGAGCAGGCGGAGGCCCTTGGTCTCGGCCCATTCGGCGAGCGGACGGTGGTGGCCCTTGCGGGAGCGGACGAGCGGGGCGGCGATCAGCAACGCACCCTTCTTCAGGGATTTCGCCTTCTTCGCGACGAGGCGGACGACCGCGTCTTCCGTCATCTCCTCGAGCGGCTCGCCCGTGGTCGGGCTATGCAGCACGCCGGCGCGGGCGTAGAGCACGCGGAGGTATTGGGCGACTTCGGTGACCGTCGCCACGGTCGACTTGGCCGAGCCGCGCGTGACGCGCTGCTCGATGGCGACCGTGGGCGGCAGGCCCGTGAGCGAATCGATGTCCGGCTTCGGGAGCTGTTCGACGAACTGGCGCGCGTAGGCGGAGACGCATTCCAGGAAGCGGCGCTGGCCTTCGGCGAAGAGGATGTCGAAAGCCAGGGACGACTTACCCGAGCCCGAGACGCCGGTCATCACCGTGAGCGAGCCGTGCGGGATCTCGAGCGAGACGTCCTTCAGGTTATGTTCGCGGGCGCCGCGCAACGTGATCGAGGTCGGGCGCGGCTTGCCCGCCGCGGCCGAGGGCGGGGCGAAGGCGTCGTCGCCCTGGGCGAGGAAGCGGCCGGTGACCGTGCCGGCCTGGGCCACTTCGGCGGGCGTGCCTTCGGCGACGAGCCGGCCGCCGCCGGGTCCGGCTTCGGGGCCCATCTCCAGGATCCAGTCGCAGGACTTCAGCACGTCGAGGTGATGTTCCACCACGATGAGCGAGTGGCCGGCTTCCGTGAGGCGATGCAGCAGGCCGACCAGGCGCGAGACGTCCTCGCGGTGCAGGCCGGTCGTCGGTTCGTCGAGCAGCAGCAACGCGCCGCTCTTGCGGGCGTCGATCTTCGAAAGGTAACGGACGAGCTTGAGGCGTTGCGCTTCGCCGCCGGAGAGCGTCGTGAGCGGCTGGCCCATCGACAGGTAGCCGAGGCCCACCTCTTCGAGGCAGGCGAGCTGGGCGGAGGCCGGCGTGCGTTCGCCGAGGAACTTGCGCGCTTCGGTGACCGACATCGCGAGCAGGTCGCCGACGGACTTGCCGTCGTATTGGAAGCTCAGCACCTCGTCGCGGAAGCGCTTGCCGTTGCAGGACGGACAGGGGAGGGCGACGTCGGAGACGAACTGCATCTCCACCGTCTCCCAGCCGGCGCCGCCGCAGCGTTCGCAGCGGCCTTCGCCGGCGTTGAAGGAGAAGTGGGAAGGCGTGAGCCCGGCGGCCTTCGCTTCCGCCGAATTGCCGAGCAGGGTGCGGATCGCGTCCCAGGCGCCGACGTAGAGCGCGGGGTTGGAGCGCGGCGTGCGGGTGGCCGGAGACTGGTCGACCAGCGCGACCTCCGCCGGTTCCTTGTCGAACTTCACCCACTTGAGTTCCGTCGCTTCGTCGCCCGACTCGGGGTCGCGCCGGCCGATGACCTGATGGAGCAGCGTGGACTTGCCGGAGCCCGAGACGCCGCAGAGGCCGACGAGGCGGCCCAGCGGGATCGAGCAGGCGAAGTCGCGGAGATTGTTGACCGTGGCGCCGCTGACGCGGAGGCGCGGGGTCGTGTCGCCGACGGCGCGCGGCGCGCGGACCTCCGGCGTGCGTCGTCCCGAGAGCCAGTTGCCCGTGGCGGATTCCTTGACCTTCAGGATGCCCTTCGGGACGCCTTGGTAGAGGAGATGGCCGCCTTCGGCGCCGGGACGCGGGCCGATCTCGATGAGCCAGTCGGCCGCGCGCATGACGGATTCGTCATGTTCGACGACCACGACCGTGTTGCCCTGGTCGACGAGGCTGCGCAGGATGCCGACCATGCGCGAGAGATCGCGGGCGTGCATGCCGACGCTCGGTTCGTCGAGGACGAAGACCGTGTCCGCGAGGCAGGCGCCGAGGCAGGAGGTCAGGTTGACGCGTTGGACCTCGCCGCCGGAGAGCGTGCGCGAGAGGCGATCCAGCGCGAGGTAGCCGAGGCCGACCGCTTCCAGGTAGCCGAGGCGGGCGAGGATGGCTTCGAGGGCGTGGTCGGCCGGATGACGCGAATCCTTCGGAGCCAGCGGCGCGAGCATCGCGCGCAGGTCCGAGACCGGGCAGGCGTAGAGTTCCGGCAGCGACTTGCCTTGCCAGCGCCAGAAGAGGGATTCCTCGCGGAAGCGGCGGCCCTGGCACTTCGGGCACGACTCGTAGGCGCGCCAGCGCGACAGGAAGACGCGCACGTGCATCTTGTAGGTCGTGCCTTCGAGCCAGCGGAAGAACCCGCGGATGCCATACCACTTCGAATCGTATTCGCCAGGCACGTAGCCCGGCTCGCCGTTCTCCACGAACTTGCGGTGCGCGACCGAGAGCTTCTTCCAGGGCACGTCGAGCGGGATGCCCGCCTTGCGGCAGGCGCGCACGAGGTCCTTCTGCGATTCGCCGTAGACCGTGCCTTGGAACGGGGCGATCGCGCCTTCGGCGAGCGTCAGCGCCGGGTTCGGGATGATCTTGCTCCAGTCGAGGCCGATGACGCGGCCGAAGCCGCGGCACTCCGGGCAGGCGCCCACGGGCGAGTTGAAGGAGAACAGCGCGGGCGAGGCCGGGCGGAACTTGCGTCCGTCGACCGGCGATTCGAGCGCCTCGCTGTAGCGCGAGAGCTCATGGCCTTGGTCGTCGAGCAGGCGGAGGCGGGCGCCGCCGAGGCGGAACGCCGCGAGCGCGGCTTCGTGGAAGCGGGAAGCTTGATCGGCGGAGACCGTGATGCGGTCTTGGATGACGAGAAGTTCGGTCGCGTCGGCCGGGATCTCGTCTTCCGTCAGCCGGATCCGCTTGCCCGCGGCGAACGCGCGGCTGAAGCCCGCCTTCGCGAATTCGTCGGCGATCGTGGGCCAGCCCAGCGTCTCAGGCTTCGCCACCGCGAACGCGAGCGAGAGGGACTGTCCGGGGAAGCGGGCGAGCGAATCCTGCCAGGCGGCGTCCGGGCCGCGGGGGACGATGACCTGGCCGCTCGCCGGATCGACGAGGTCGGCCCGATGGGCGAACCAGACTTTGAACCAGTCGCAGAGCTCCGTCATCGTGCCCACCGTGGAGCGCGAGGTGCGGACGGCGTTGCCTTGCTTGATCGCGACCGAAGGCCGGACGTTCTCGGCCGAATCCAGGGCCGGCGAAGGGAGCAGCTCGAGGAACTGGCGGACGTAGGGGCTGAACGTCTCGACGTAACGGCGCTGGCCCTCCGCGTGCAGCGTGTCGAAGACCAGGGAAGACTTGCCGGCGCCGCTGAGGCCCGTGACCACGACCAGCTTGCCGACGGGGATGTCCACGTCGAAGCCCTTCAGGTTGTTCTGGCGGACGCCGCGGAGGCGGATGGCGTCTGGTCGGGGGGCGGACATCGGACCGTCCATCGGACACGATTCCGCCCGCTTGGCAAACCCGCTAACGCACTCGGCAGCGAATGACGCCCTGCGGGGTCGCGACCGCCTTGACTTTGACGTCATGAGGCTCGTCGGGCAGGCGCGGGACGAGCTGGAAGGAGTGGGCGTGGCCGAGCAGGAAGGTTTTGCGGGGCGGCTTGGCCAGCAGGCGGTCGTAGAAGCCGCCGCCGAAGCCCAGGCGCCGGCCGGCGCCGTCGAAGCCCAATCCCGGGACCAGGATCAGGCCGGCCTCGGCGAGGGTCGCGGTCGGCGCGGTCGGCAGCGGTTCGCGGATGCCGAGGCGCGAGGCGCGCAACGTGGCGACGTCCGTCACCTCGTGCAGCGTGAGCGTCGTCTTGTTCGTCACCCGCGGGAGCAGCAGGCGTTTGCCTTCGAGCAGCGCGAGGAGCATCAGCGCGTCGGTCGGCAGCTCGCCGCCGAAGGACGCGTAGAGGCAGACCGTCTTCGACTGTTTCCACTCCGGCAGCTGCGTGACGAGGCGGGCGGCGGCGTCGCCGGCGACCTGCAGTTCACGGGGCGTCAGGGCCGTGCGGCGGGCCTTGAGTTCCGCGCGCAGGCGGTCCTTGTCGGCACGCGGATCCATGGGTTCAGAAAACCCGGTTCAGCGTCAGAGTCAACAGGACGACCGGCAGGTACAGGATCGACGCGAGGAAGAGGGGCTTGGCGACGGCGGCGCGGCGCTGCGGGAGCGCGAACTCCAGCGTCAGCTTGAAGAACCAGGCGCCCGCGACGATCGAGATCCAGAGGAAGGGGCTGGCCCAGCCCTTGAGCGAGGCGGTGCAGGCCGGGTCGAAGAACGTCTGCACGATCTCGCCGGCCACGACGATCATCGGGAGGATGAACGCCATCGCCCAGATCGAAGCCGAGCGGCCGGACGGATCGCCGACCGTGGCGACCTTGAAGCCGCCGCGGGCGTAGTCTTCACGCCACAGGAAGGCCAGGGCCATGAAGTGCGGGATCTGCCAGCAGAAGAGCAGGGCGAACAGCAGCCAGCCCATGCGGTCGATGTGGCCGAGCTTGGCGGCCGTGCCGATGATCGGCGGGATCGCGCCCGGCAGCGAGCCGACGAGCGTGCACCAGGAGGTGACCGACTTCAGCGGCGTGTAGAGGAGCAGGTAGGAGACCGCGGTCGCGGCGGTGAGGGCGCCGGCGAGCGGATTGGCGCCGACCCAGACGAGGCAGACTCCGAGGGCGAGGAGCAGCATCCCGAAGAGCAGCGCGGCGCCCGGGTGGATGAGGCCGGCCGGGATCGGGCGGTTGCGGGTGCGTTCCATCTTCGCGTCCGCCTCGCTGTCCCACCACATGTTGATGGCTCCGCAGCCGCCGGCGGCGAGCGCGGTGCCGATCGCGAGGGACACGAGCACCTTGGCGTCGGTCGCCTGGGTGGGTTCGCTGCAGAAGTAGCCGGCGAGGGCCGTCAGGACGGAAAGGAACGACAGCCGGGGCTTGGTCAGCTCCCAGTAGGCGGCAGGCACGGATCCGGCGCGTTCGCTCATCGGTCTTGTCGTGGCGGTTTTGCGCGAAGGGTTAAAGGCAAATCAGTCTCCGACCTCAGGCGGCCGGTTCTTCGGAGGAACGACGGACCAGCATCACCGCGGCGCAGAGCGAGGAGAAGAGGGCCGCGCCGACGACGAGGTGCACCGTGCGGACGTGCGGGTTATCGTACAGGCGGAGGCTCAGGATGCCCAGGAGGACCTGGAGGAAGACCAGCGCGACCAAGGTCGCCCAGCGGAGGAACGGGAAGCCGTGGCGGGCCAGCTGGACGGCGAAGAACAGCACCGAGGCGCCGGCGAGCAGCGCCCCGCCGCGGTGCAGCAGGTTGACCCACCAGGCGAGGCCGGCGCCGATCGAAGGGACGAACAAGGCGTCGGCCGGGGAGGCGACCCAGAGCGTGAAGTGGCCTTGGCGCATGACCGCGCCGATGACGATCACCGAGAGGACCAAGGAAGCGGCGACGGCGCCGAGACGGAAGAGCGTGCGTGGCGCCGTGGGCCGGGCCTGATGCCAGGCCGCGCTGTGGGCGAGCGCGATGAAGGCGAGCAACGCGAGCGTGAGCTGGGCGTTGACCGCGTGGCCGACGGCGAAGGCCGCCGCCTTGAAGTTGCCGTCGCCGCCGACGTTGAGCCGGTCGAGCAGCACGCGCAGGCCGCCGAGCAGGCCTTGGAAGACCACGAGACCGACGAGCGCGTAGGCCGCGCGACGCACGGCGACGCGGGTCTCGCGGAGGCGGTGGGCGATCGCGAGCGCGACGCAGAGCAGGCCGAGGCCCGTGGCGGCGAGGCGGTGCGAGTGTTCGGCGAACTTGTCGATCTCGGTGAGCCAGCCCGGCGGATTGACCGAGCCGTTGGAGAGCGGCCAGTCGAGGAAGGCCATGCCGGCGCGGATGCTCGTGGTGAAGCCGCCGGCCTGGAGGACGAGCACGGACCAGCCGAGCGTGAACAGGCACAGGCCGAACAGGCGTCGGTCGGGTGCGGAAGGTGCCGGCTGGCTCATGGCTTCATCTCAACCGACAACTTCGGCGGCGCAAATCCCAAGCACGCTAATCGGGGGTCTTAAGCCCGGCCGATGGGCCTTATCAGGATTGCGCGGCGACCCGGCCGAACGCGCGGATCTTGCCCACGAGGTTGGTGAGGCCGTTGCGGCGGTTGGGCGAGAGGTGCTGCGTGATGCCGACCGCGGAAAGGAAGTCGGCGTCGGTCGCGGCGACGTCCTGCGGGGAGGCGCCGTCGTAGAATTCGCAGACCAGGCTCGCGACGCCCTTGGTGATGAGCGAGTCGGCGTCGCAGCGGAAGCGGCAGACGCCGGCCTCGAGGGACGGCACGAGCCAGAGGTTCGACGTGCAGCCTTCGATGAGGAACGCGTCGAGCTTGAACTCGGCCGGGAGCGCGGGCGAGGCCTTCGCGCGATCGATGACGTATTGGAAGCGTTCGTGGTGGTCGCCGAACGGTTCGAGTTCCGCGACGAGGGCGTCGCGCCGGCTTTGCAGGCTCATCGGGCGATCAGCGGCCGGCGAGCGCCTCGGGGTCGAGGTTGCTGCGGATGAGCGGGGTCATGGCGGCCTCGAGCTTGCGCTGGCGTTCCAGCGGCAGCTTCGATTCGGAGCGGAGCCAGGAGACGGCTTCCTGCCAGATGGCGGGCGAGGGGCGGCGCATCGTGAGGAGCAGTTCGAGTTCGTCGGCGACGGACTTGCGCGTGCCGTAGGTCTCGGTCTGGCCGGCGAGGATGCGGGCCGAGACGTAGTCGGCGCGCAGCTGCGAATGGCGCGGGTAGAGGGCGATGCCGGCCTCGAGCACGCGCACCGCGGCTTCGCCGGCGCGGATCGAGCGGAGGTGACGGCCGACGGAGCGGTAGGCTTCGGGGCCGAGGTCCTTGGCCTTGAGGAACTCGACGAGGTAGCGGTCGCCGATGTCGCGGTCGCGCTTGGCGATCGTCGCGTCGGGCTTCTGGCGCGCGTGGTAGGCGATGGCGATCAGCGCCTGCACGATGGCTTCGTTCGATTTGAAGAACGCCTTGTCGGCGGCGACGATCTGCTGGTGCTGGACGATGACCTGGCCGGGGTCGGGGCCGTTGAGCAGCGCTTCGAGATGCAGCGCGGCGAAGGTCGCGCGTTCGAGGCCGTGCTGCGAAGCGGAAGTGGCGATGGCGCCGGTGAGTTCGGCGTAACCTTTCTCGGCGGCGAAGTTGGCGAGCGCGATCATCGGCGCGGAGCTGCCGGCGTAGTTCGCGAAGATCAGGCGGAGCTCCTTGTCGAACTCGTCCTTGAGGCCGAGTCGGTCGAGGAGCTGCAGTTTCTGGATGTGAGGGAAGGGCGCCTTGTCGTCGGCCGAGATGCGTTCCTGCGTGACGGCCAAGGCCATCTTGTGCTGGCCGAGGAGAATATGGAAACGGGCGAGCTGGGAGAGGACCGCATCACGCCCCTGGCCCTTGAAGGCGGAGGTCTTCGCTTCGAGGAGATTGATCGATTCCTGCGTCTTGCCGCCTTCGAAGAGGGCGCGGGCCTTGAGGAGCAGGCCGCTGGGCGTATTGTCTAAAGTGTTGGAATTGATGATGTTAACCGCATCCGGGTATTTGCCGATCCAATAGAGGGAGGTCGCGGCCGACAGGGAAAGCGATTCCCGCATGTAGGTGGGGATGTTCTTCGTATTCCGAAGGTAATTCAGGCTGCCATCGATCACTTCCTGGTCGCGCTCACGGGCTTGGAGCAGCTGGAAGTAGCGCTCCAGGTAGTCTTTGGTGAGGGGGTCGTCGACCGGGAGGAATTCCAGGCCATGTTTCAGGGTCTGGATGCCGTCGTCGGTGCGGCCAGCGACATTATGCAAGAAATTGGCGTAGAACAGTTTAGACTTGGCATTACCCGGGTTGCAGCGGACCGCGACCTGGGCGAGGCGCATGGCGTCGGCCATCTGACCGGCGTCTTGGGCGGCCATCGCCTGCTTGGTGAAGTATTCGGCCAGCTGGTTGAGGTGGTCCTGGCGGATTTGACCTGCTTTTTCGGGCCGATCTTCCAATTTCGCCAGGGTCAGGCGGATAATCTGGAGGAGCGCCTTATCCTTGATGAGGTCGGCCTTGATATAGGTCTGACGGGCGTAACTGAGGATGGCTTCCTTCTCTTTGAGGTGGGGGAGGCCGGCCAAAATGATGATTTCCGCGTCTTCTTCGGCGTCTTTGCTGGCCGGGGCGGGGGTGGGGGCCTTCGCCGGGGGAGGGGGCGGGGTCTGGGCCAGGCCCGAAAGGGTGGTCATCCCAAGGAGGAAGGCGGCGGTCAGGCGGTTGGGCAGCATGGGAGGGGTTTTGAGTAATGGCAGGGGCGTCGGAATTGTCCCGCCAAAAAAGCCGAAGGGGGGTCCGGGCGGGGAGGGGAGTAAAGAAACCTTAAAACCAAAGCACTTTCCTCTTGCATGAGGGGCCTCGACCCCTATGCCCAAACCCTCTTTTCCCTATTTACCGAGGTCCATGCCTACCATCAACCAGCTCGTCCGTAAACCGCGTGTCCAACCCAAGGCCAAGTCGAAGTCGCCTGCCTTGAACAACTCGCCCTTCCGCCGCGGCGTCTGCGTGCAGGTCATGATCCGTACGCCGAAGAAGCCGAACTCGGCTCAGCGTAAGGTCGCCAAGGTGCGCCTCACGAACGGCCAGGAGGTCATCTCCTACATCCCCGACGAAGGCCACAAGCTCCAGGAACACTCCGTGGTCCTCGTGCGCGGCGGCCGCGTCAAGGATCTCCCGGGCGTGCGCTACCACATCGTCCGCGGCCCCCTCGACTGCTCCGGCGTCGAGAAGCGTCGTCGCTCCCGTTCCAAGTACGGCGTCAAGCGCCCGAAGGAAAAGAAGGCCTAATCCGTTTCCGCACCCAACTCCCTTAGCATATGTCTCGTCGTCGCAAAGCAGCCAAGCGCGCCCATCTCCCGGACGCCCGTTACGGCTCCCCGCTCATCAGCCAGCTCATCAATGTCGTGATGAAGTCCGGCAAGAAGTCCATCGCCCAGGGCATCGTCTACGGCGCGATCGAGAAGGTCAGCGAAAAGCTGATGAAGGGCAACCCCGTCGAGCTGCTGCTCGGCGCCCTCGAGAACTGCCGTCCGAAGCTCGAAGTGAAGAGCCGTCGCGTCGGTGGCGCCACCTACCAGGTCCCGGTCGAAGTCTCCCCTGAGCGCCAGAACAGCATCGCGCTGCGCTGGGTCGCCGCCGCCGCCGCCGGCCGCAAGGGCACCACGATGTCCGAAGCCCTCGCCGCCGAGCTCGTCGACGCCTACAACAACACCGGCAACGTGGTGAAGAAGCGCGAAGAGACGCACAAGATGGCCCAGGCCAACCGTGCCTTCGCCCACCTCAAGTGGTAATCAGCAGGTAATTTCCGCAGCCCGACAACGGTTCCGATCATGGCCAAACTTTCCGACCTCAACTCCCCGTCCCGCGCGTTCCCCCTGGAGCACACGCGCAACATCGGCATCGCCGCGCACATCGACGCCGGCAAGACGACCACGACGGAGCGCATCCTCTTCTACACCGGCGTGGTGCACAAGATGGGCGAAGTGCATGACGGCACCGCCACCACCGACTGGATGGAACAGGAACGCGAGCGTGGCATCACGATCACCGCGGCCGCCATCTCCGCCGGCTGGAAGACCAAGGAAGGCCATTTCGCGAACATCGACCATCGCATCAACATCATCGACACCCCCGGCCACGTGGACTTCACGGCCGAGGTGGAGCGCTCGCTCCGCGTCCTTGACGGTGCCGTCGCCGTGTTCTGCGCCGTCGCCGGCGTCCAGCCCCAGTCCGAGACCGTCTGGCGCCAGATGAACAAGTACGGCGTCCCGCGCGTCGCCTTCGTCAACAAGATGGACCGCACCGGTGCCGATTACTTCGGCGCCGTCGACGACATCCGCGAGAAGCTCAAGGGCAACGCCCACCCCCTCTTCATCCCGATCGGCCAGGGCGAAGAATTCAAGGGCATGATCGACCTGATCAAGAACGTCGCCTACGTCTACGACGAGACCGACCCGAAGGGCATGAAGTACAACACGGTCGACATCCCGGACAACCAGAAGGAAGAAGCCAAGCAGTGGCGCACCAAGCTCATCGAAGGTCTCGCCGACTTCGACGACGTGCTCGCCGCCAAGTACCTCGACGGCCAGGAAGTGACCATCGACGAGATGCGCACCGGCATCCGTAAGGCCACCCTCTCCCTCAACTTCATCGGCGTCATCCCGGGTTCCGCTTTCAAGAACAAGGGCGTCCAGATGCTCCTCGACTGCGTCGTCGACTTCCTCCCGTCCCCGATCGACATGCGCCCCCAGAAGGCCCACATCGACGACGGCGAGAAGGAGATCACCATCGGTCCGGACGACAAGGCCAAGGTCACCGGCCTCTGCTTCAAGCTCTGGTCCGACCCGCACGTCGGCCAACTCGTCTTCTACCGCGTGTACCGCGGCCAGCTCAAGAAGGGCGAAGCACTCTACAATCCGCGCACCCGCAAGAACGAGCGCATCTCGCGCATCGTGCTGCTCCGCGCGATGGACCGGGAAGAGATCGACGTCGCCTACTCCGGTGACATCTGCGCGATCATCGGCCCGAAGGATATCGCCACCGGCGACACCCTCACCTCCGAAGAAGACCTGATCCTCGAGAAGACCACCTTCGCCGAGCCCGTGATCTCGATGTCCATCGAGCCGAACTCCAAGGGCGACCAGGAACGTCTCTCCATCGGCCTGCAGCGCCTCGCTCAGGAAGACCCGACCTTCCGCGTCACCTCCAATCCGGAGACGGGCCAGACCCTCATCTCCGGCATGGGCGAGCTCCACCTCGAGATCATCGTCGACCGCCTCAAGCGCGAGTTCAAGGTCGAGGCCAAGTCCGGCAAGCCCCAGATCTCCTACCGCGAGACGATCAACTCCCCGTCGGAAGGCGTCGGCAAGTTCATCCGCCAGTCCGGTGGTCGCGGCCAGTACGGCCACGTCGAGATCAAGCTCGAGCCGAACCCGGCCGCCACGCGCGCCCCGGGCGAGAAGGGCGAAGAAGTCATCAACGAGATCGTCGGCGGCGTCATCCCCAAGGAATTCATCAAGCCCGCGACCGAAGGCATCCTGGAAGCCGCCAACAACGGCACCGTCGCCGGTTACCCGGTGATCAACTTCAAGGCCCGCATCGTCTTCGGTTCCTTCCACGAAGTGGACTCGAACGAAATGGCGTTCAAGATGGCCGGCATCTTCGCCTTCAAGGAAGCCATGAAGGACGCCAAGCCGATCCTCCTCGAGCCGATCATGAAGGTCGAAGTCGTCACCCCGGAAGAATACCAGGGCGATATCATGGGCGACCTCAACCGCCGCCGCGG
Source organism: Coraliomargarita sp. (assembly GCA_024638885.1). Lineage (GTDB taxonomy): Bacteria > Verrucomicrobiota > Verrucomicrobiia > Opitutales > UBA953 > UBA953. The sequence continues at coordinate 713,131 of JAHEJL010000001.1, forward strand.
CCAGATTCAGGGCATGGACACCAAGGCCGGCCTCTGCAACATCGAGGCCCGCGTCCCGCTCGCCGAAATGTTCGGTTACTCCACGGACGTCCGCTCCCTCTCCAAGGGTCGCGCTTCCTACTCCATGGAGCCCGCCAACTACGAGCAGGTCCCGGCTCAGATCCTGAAGCAGGTCGTCGAGACCTCCTCCCGCGCCCCGGCCCGCACCTAATCTCACCCTCAAACACCCTTCCCGATGGCCCGCACCAAAATCCGCATCAAGCTCAAGGGCTTCGACTACCGCATGGTCGACCAGTCCGCCAATGAGATCGTCGACACCGCCAAGCGCACCGGAGCCCGCGTCGCCGGCCCCGTGCCGCTGCCGACCGACATCTCCCGCCTGACCGTCAACCGTTCCCCCCACGTCGACAAGAAGTCGATGGACCAGTTCGAGATCCGTACGCACAAGCGCCTGATCGAGATCATGGAGCCCAACGCCCAGACCGTGGACGAACTAAAGAAGCTCAACCTGCCTTCTGGGGTTGACATCAACATCGTAGTCTAACTCTTCAACCCTCCACCTTAACCTCCAACCCAACGCAGGACGTCCAAGCCCCTCTATCAGGACCAAGATTCCGCAAGGAATCCTAAGCCTAATGCAGGTCAGCAATGACCAAACGGCGGAAACGCCACCTGCCTCTTAGAAAAATGAAACACCAGCTACTCGGTAAGAAAATCGGAATGACCCAGGTCTATGACGCGGAGAACAACCTCGTCCCTGTCACGGTCGTCCAAGCGGGTCCCTGCCCCGTAACGCAGGTCAAGACCGTCGACAAGGATGGCTACGATGCCGTCCAGATTGCCTTCGGTCCCCAGAAGGAGAGCCGCATGTCGGCCGGCGAGATCGGCCACCTCCGCAAGGCGGGCGTCGCTCCCCACACCCATCTCCACGAGATCCGCCAGGCCGGCGCCACGCAGGCCAAGGTCGGCGACGTCATCACCGTCGAGAACTTCACCGCCGGCCAGATGGTCGACGTCATCGGCACCGTCAAGGGCCGCGGCTTCCAGGGCGTCGTCAAGCGCCACAACATGGACGGCCAGCCGGACTCCCACGGTCACATGATGCACCGCCGAATCGGCTCGATCGGTATGCGCCAGACCCCGGGTCACGTCTTCAAGGGCAAGCGCATGCCGGGCCACATGGGCCAGGTGCAGCGCACCGTCCAGAACCTCCGCGTCGTCCAGGTGCTCGCGGAAAAGAACCTCCTCCTCATCAAGGGCAGCTTCCCCGGCGCCAACGGTGAGGTCGTCCTCGTGCGTCCGGCCAAGAAGGCCATCGCCGCCAAGTAACCCACCCAGCATCTCAGCGATATGAAGCTCAAAGTTTATAAGTCCGACGGCTCCGCCTTCACCGAAAAGGAATTCGATATTCCTTCCTTCGAAGGCGACAAGGGCGTCGCCCTGCTCAAGCAGGTGATCGTCTCCTACCAGGCCAACAAGCGCCAGGGTACTTCCAAGACCAAGGATTACGGCGAAGTCGCCGGCTCCGGTAAGAAGATCCTCCCGCAGAAGGGTTCCGGCGGTTCCCGCCACGGCGACAAGCGCGCCCCCCAGATGTTCAAGGGTGGCGTCGTCTTCGGCCCCCGCCCGCGCGACTGGTCCAAGACCATCACCGCCCAGGCCAAGAAGATCGCCCTCCAGCGCGCGCTCTTCGAGCTCGCCGCCGACGGTGGCATCTCGGTCATCGAGAAGTTCGAAGTCGCCCAGCCCAAGACCAAGCTCTTCGCCAAGGTGCTCTCCAACGTGAGCCCCGCCGGCAAGCGCCTCCTCGTCGTCGACAGCGCCTGGTCGGACAACGTCGTCCGCGCCAGCCGCAACGTCAGCCGCGCCATCTTCTCCAATTCTTCCAACCTCAACGCTCTCGATCTCGTGCGCACCCCGCGCATCCTGATCTCGGAAGACGGCCTCAAGAAGGTCCTCGAGCGCGCCAAAAACTAAGACCGTCACCCAATGAAGCCCGCTTCTGAAATCATCAGCCGCCCGATCCTCACGGAAAAGGCCTCCGGCCTCGCCGAAGCCAACAAGTACGTCTTCGAAGTCCTTCCTGGCGCCGACCGCGCCCAGATCAAGAAGGCCGTCGAGGCCTCCTTCAAGGTGACCGTCGAAAAGATCAACATCCTCATCCGCAAGGGCAAGTTGCGCCGCAGCCGCCTCTCCGGCGGTTCGATCTTCACCGAGACGAACTCCCGTCGCGCCATCGTCACCCTGAAGAAGGGCGACGTCATCTCCCTCGCCTAATCTCGGAGCAGCCAAGCCATGCCCATCATCACCCATCGTCCCATCACCCCCGGCACGCGCTTCCTCGTTCGCGTGAAGACCGAGGGTCTGCACGCCGGCCGCCCCGAGCGCGCCCTCACCGAGAGCAACCATCGCGCGATGGGCCGTAACTGTTACGGCCGCATCACCTCCCGCCGTCGCGGCGGAGGCCATAAGAAGCTCTACCGCACCATCGACTTCCGTCGCGACCGCCTGGACGCCCCGGCCACCGTGCTCCGCATCGAGTACGATCCGAACCGCACCTCGCACCTCGCCCTCATCGAGTACGCCGACAAGACCCTGAACTACATCCTCGCTCCGGATGGCCTCAAGGTCGGCGACAAGGTGATCAGCACCAACACCGCGCAGGAACAGCTGACCCCTGGTCTCTCCCTGCCGCTGCGCCTGATCCCTCCGGCCACCTTCATCCACTGCATCGAGATCGAACCCGGCAAGGGCGGTCAGCTCGCCCGCTCCGCCGGCGGCTTCGCCCAGCTCCTCGGCCTCGAAGCCGGCCGCGCGATCCTGCGCATGCCCTCGGGCGAACAGCGCTACCTCAACGCCGATTGCCGCGCCACCGTGGGCATCGTCGGCAACGTCGACCACCACAACGCCAGCCTCGGTAAGGCCGGTCGTAGCCGCTGGAAGGGCATCCGTCCTCGCCAGCGTGGTATGTCCATGAACCCGGTCGACCACCCGAACGGCGGTGGCGGCGGTAAGAAGAAGGGTGGCGGCGGTCGTCAGCACCTCAAGTCCCCGTGGGGCCAGCTCGCGAAGGGCTTCCCGACCCGCATCAAGGCGAAGGCCTCCAACAACCAGATCATCCTGCGCCGCAACGGCCGCAAGGTGAAGCAGGTCTAACCCTTCCTAATACTCTCACAACATGGCACGCTCCCGCAAAAAGGGTTTCTATGTCGACTCCCACCTCGTCGACAAGGTCACCGTCGCCCAGAAGGCCAACAGCCGCAAGCCGATCAAGACCTGGTCGCGCCGCTCGACGGTCACGCCGGACTTCATCGGCCTCAACCTGGAAGTCCACAACGGCAAGGCCTTCGTTCCCGTCTATGTGACGGAAAACATGGTCGGCCATAAGCTCGGCGAGTTCGCTCCGACGCGCACCTTCCGCCAGCACACCCAGCCTTCTCGCAAGGAAGCCCAGTAATCCACCTCCGTGCGCAACGTCCTCACCATGTCCGCCCTTCTCGTCGCCGCCACCGCGGTCGGCGCGGAAGTCCGCGCGCTTGGTGCGGCCGAAGCGGATGGCAAGGCTCCGGTCGTCGCGGTTGTCTCCGCCCGCGCGACGGATCTGGTTGTCCTGGATGGCGGACACGACCGCGGCTTCCGCCCCGGTACGGTCTGCAACGTGAGCCGTGACGGCCGCGCCTTCGGCGCCCTCGTCATCGCCGAAGCCGGTCTCCACCGCTCGGTCGCCCTCATCCTCTCCCTCGACAACACCGCCGGCATCGTCGCCGGCGACCTCGTCACCCCCCGCGCCAATCCCCGCATCTAACCCAACCTTTACCAAAGTCATGGAAGTCCACGCCACCACCCGTTTTGCCCGTATGTCGCCCCAGAAGGTCCGCGAAGTCGCGCGCCAGATCCAGGGCCTCCCCGCCGAGGAAGCCATCCAGCTCCTCCGCTTCATCCCGCGCAAGTCCGCCCGCCTCCTGGGCAAGACCCTCGCCAGCGCGATCGCCAACGCCGAGAACAACCACAACCTCTCCAGCAGCGATCTCGTGATCGTCTCCGCCACGGTCAACCAGGGTCCGGTCATCAAGCGTTCGATGCCGGCCGCCCGCGGTTCCGCCCACCCTATCCACAAATCCATGAGCCACATCCGCGTGTCCCTGGGTTCCGCCACCAAGTAATTTTCGAAACATGGGCCAGAAAGTAAATCCGATCGGCTTCCGTCTAGCCGTCCGCCGCAACTGGGAATCCCGCTGGTACGCCACCAAGCGCGACTTCCCGGCCAACATCCTCGAGGACTACCGCATCCGCGAGTTCCTCAAGGAGAAGCTCCGCCAGGCCGCCGTGCCCCGCATCTTCATCGAGCGCGCCGGCCAGAAGGTCCGCGTCCGCATCTGGACCGCCCGCCCGGGCGTCGTCATCGGCCGCAAGGGCGATGAGCTCAAGAACCTCCGCGCCGAGATCCAGAAGGTCGCCGGCAAAGCCCGCATCGACGACATCATCCTCGAAGTGAACGAAGTGAAGCGCCCCGACCTCGTGGCCCAGCTCGTCGCCGAGAACATCGCCCTGCAGCTCGAGCGCCGCATCTCCTTCCGTCGCGCCATGAAGAAGGCCGTCCAGACCACCATGACCAACGGCGCCGATGGCATCCGTATCCGCCTCGGCGGTCGTCTCGGTGGCGCTGAAATCGCCCGCGTCGAGTCCGCTCGCGTCGGCCGCGTCCCGCTCCACACCCTCCGCGAGAACATCGACTACGGTTTCACCGAAGCCCGCACCCTGGCCGGCAAGGTCGGCATCAAGTGCTGGATCTGCTCCAAGGACTCCGAGTTCTAAGCCTCCCCTCCAACCCTTCATCTTCTAGACCAACATGGCCAATCTCCAACCCGCTCGCACCAAGTGGCGCAAGCACCGCAAGGGCAAGATCCGTGGCAACGCCACGGCCTGTAACACGCTGTCCTTCGGCGACTTCGGCATCCAGTCCCTCGATCGCGGCCGCGTTCCGGCCAACCAGATCGAAGCGGCCCGTATCGCCATCTCCCGCGCCCTCAAGCGCAAGGGCAAGATGTGGATGCGCATCTTCCCCCACACCCCGGTGACCAAGAAGCCGGCCGAAGTCCGAATGGGCTCCGGTAAGGGTAGCGTCGAGTACTACGTGGCCTGCATCAAGCCGGGCACCATGCTCTTCGAAGTCGCCGGCGTGCCGATCACGGTCGCCCGCGAAGCCATGCGCCTCGCCGACACCAAGCTCCAGCTCCGCTGCCGCTTCGTGGCCCGCGAAGAGCTCGAAAAGTATTGATGCAACCGGCCCCGACCACCCATAACTGACCCTTTTCACCGATGTCCACCTACCGGAAAGATAAGCCCACCGCCGCCACGGCCCTGCGCCCCCTGGCTCCTGCCGAACTGCAGAAGCGTATCCGCGAAGCCCGCGAAGAACTCCTCAGCCTCCGCCTCAAGAAGGCCACCGGCGCCGTCGAGAACTCCGCCCGTTTCCGCGCCCTGCGCCGCGACGTCGCCCGTTGCATGACCATCCTTTCCGGCAAGTCCGCCCCGGCGAAGAAGAAGTAATCCACCACCAAACCACATTTAACGATGTCCGAAGACCGCTCCAACCGTAAGACCCTCCTGGGTCTGGTCGCCTCCCGCTCGGGAGACAAATCCATCAAGGTGAACTTCCAGTACACCGTTCCTCACCCCGTCTACGGGAAGGAAGTCAAGCGCCGCACCGTCCTGCACGCTCACGACGAAAAGAACGAGTGCAAGCCCGGCGACAAGGTAGAGATCATGGAGACCCGCCCGCTCTCGAAGCTCAAGCGCTGGCGCGTCGTCCGCATCGTCGAGGCCGCCAAGGTCGCCGCCGAGTCCATCGACGACTAATCGGCCCCACCACAACTCCAGACCCTTCTTACAATGATTCAGATGCTTTCCCGGCTCGAAGTAGCCGACAACACGGGGGCCCGCAGGGTCCGCATGATCCGCCGCCTCGGCCAGCTCACCGACACCGCCGGCGTGGGTGATATCATCATCTGCTCCGTCAAGGATTCCACCCCTGACGCCCAGGTGAAGAAGGGCTCCGTCTGCCGCGCCGTGATCGTCCGCACCGTCGCCCCCATCCGCCGCGCGGATGGCAGCTACCTGCGCTTCGACACCAACGCCGTCGTCATCCTCGACGAGAACGGCAACCCCAAGGGCACCCGCATCTTCGGGCCCGTCGCTCGCGAACTCCGCAGCAAGAACTTCATGAAGATCATCTCCCTCGCTCCCGAGGTACTCTGAACACCATGTCCAAGACCGACATCAAGAAGGGTGACGAAGTCGTCGTCATCTCCGGCGCCGAAAAAGGCAAGCGTGGCAAGATCGTCAGCTACAACCGTGCCGACGAACGCGTCACCATCGAGGGCCTCAACCTCGTCAAGCGCCACCTGAAGCGCACCCAGGACGGCCAGGGCGGCATCACCGAGAAGGAAGCCCCCATCCACCGCTCTAACGTGATGCTCGGCTCCCTCTGGGACGCCCGTCGCGCCAAGAAGCCGGCCAAGGCCGCCAAGAAGTAATCCCGACGAAACCCCCCGAGACTTAACACGCAAATGGCATCCGTCCCCTACCTCAAGAAGGTCTACCTCGAGAAGGTCGTCCCTGAACTCATCAAGAGCCGCGGCTACAAGAACGTCCATCAGGTCCCGAACCTGAAGAAGATCGTCCTGAACTCCGCCTTCAAAGCCGAAGCCGACAAGGGCCACATCGCCGAAGTCGTCAAGGAGATCACCAAGCTCTCCGGCCAGAAGCCCGTCATCACCAAGGCCACCAAGTCCGTCGCGAGCTTCAAGGTCCGCCAGGGCATGTCCCTCGGCTGCATGGTCACCCTCCGCGGCGCCCGCATGTGGGAATTCTACCTCCGCCTCACCGCGGTGGCCCTCCCGATGATCCGCGACTTCCGCGGCACCTCGAACCGTCTCGACGGCCGTGGCAACTACTCCCTCGGCATCACCGACCACACCATCTTCCCTGAGACCCAGGCCGATGGTTCCCAGCGCGCCAACATCGGCATGGACGTCGTGATCGTCACGTCGGCCCAGACCGACGAAGAAGGCCGCGAACTGCTCCGCCTCCTCGGCATGCCGTTCCGTCGCTCCAGCGCCGCCGACGCGGCCGCCGCCACCGCCAACGCCGCCGCCAAGGCCTAATCCTCCAACTCCTTACCAGCATGGCCAAGAAGTCCGTCATCCAGCGCGCCCTCAAGCGCGACCGCCTCGTCAAGAAGTACGCCGCCAAGCGCGCCGAACTCAAGAAGACCCTCGCCGACCCCAAGGTCACCGAGGAGGCTTTCTACGAAGCCCAGCGCAAGCTCGCCAAGCTGCCCCGCAGCTCGTCGAAGGTCCGCCAGAAGAACCGCTGCTCCATCTCCGGTCGTCCGCGTGCGTTCATCCGCAAGTTCGGCCTTTCCCGTATCACCTTCCGCGAGCTCGCGCTCAACGGCCAGATTCCCGGCGTCACCAAGGCCTCCTGGTAATCCAACAGCACAACCAAAACCATGTCCGCTTCTACTGACACCATCGGGGATTTCCTCACCTCCATCCGCAACGCTTCGCAGGCCAACAAGGCCGTGATCACCGTCCAGTGGTCCCGCATCCGCGAAGGCGTCGCCAAGATCCTCGTCGACGCCGGTTACGTCGCCTCCGCCCGCAAGGCCGAGCGCGAAGGCCTGCCCGTCCTCGAGCTCACCCTCAAGTACGTCGCCGGCGTCCCCGCCATCACCAGCATCGAGCGCATCTCGACCCCTGGCCGCCGCGTCTACGCCGGATACAGCTCCGTCCCGAAAGTCATCGGCGGCATGGGCGTCTCCATCCTCACCACCTCCCGTGGCGTCATGACCGACGCCGAAGCCCGCCGCCAGAAGGTCGGTGGCGAGCTCCTGGCGAAGGTCTGGTAACCCGTCCAACCCTTAAACAAGCAACTCAATGAGCCGAATTGGTAAGCAGCCCGTCAACATCCCCGACAAGGTGACCGTGTCCGTGAAGGACAACGTCGTCGTCGTCAAGGGACCCAAGGGCGAACTCTCGAAACCCTTCCCGAAGGAGATCGGCGTCGTCGCCGACGCGAAGGTCGTCAACGTCACCGACCTCACCGAGGTCAAGGACAAGGCCGGCAAGGTCGTGAAGCCCGGCACCGCCGGCGCCCTCCACGGCACCGTCCGCGCCATCATCCGCAACATGTGCGAAGGCGTCGCCACCGGTTACACGAAGACCCTCCTCATCGAAGGCGTCGGCTTCAAGGCCGCGCTCAAGGGCAACGTCCTCGACCTCGCCCTCGGTTACTCCCACCCGATCCGCTACACCGTCCCCGCCGGCGTCACCGTCGTCGTGACCGACGGCACCAAGCTGGTCATCTCCGGCGCCGACCGCCACATGGTCGGCCAGGTCGCCTCCTCGATCAAGCTCTACAAGCCGGTCGAGCCTTACAAGGGTAAGGGCGTCCGCGTCGAAGGCGAATTCGTCCGCCGTAAGGAAGGCAAGAAGACGGCCTAATCCGCCCGAACCGAACACATTCCATGAAACTGCAGAAGAAGAATCTCCTGGCGCAGAAGCGCCGCTGGCGCATCCGCAAGACGGTGCGCGGCACCGCCGCCCGTCCGCGCCTGGCCCTCAAGCTTACGCACCTGCACCTCTACGCGCAGGCCATCGACGACGACAAGGGCGTGACCCTCGTCTCCCTCTCCACCACCTCCAAGGATCTCCGCGGACAGAAGCTCAAGGCCAACGTCGCCGGCGCCACCGCCTTCGGCACCGCCTTCGGCGCCAAGGCCAAGAAGGCCGGTCTCACGACCGTCGTCTTCGACCGCGCCGGCCGCCGTTACCACGGCTCCGTCAAGTCCTTCGCCGAAGCCGCCCGCCAGGCCGGCCTGACCTTCTAATTTCATGAGCGCAGAAAACACCCCCGCCGCGGCTCCCGCCGCCTCCGCCCCCGCTGCCCCCGGCCGTTCCGGTCCCGGTGGCGACCGTCGTGGTCCTGGTGGCCCTGGTGGTCCCGGCGGCCGTCGCAATGGTCCTGGCGGCCCCGGCCGCGGTCCTCGTCGCGACAATCGCAACGACGCCCCTGCTTCCGAATACAACGACAAGGTCGTCCACATCAACCGCTGCTCGAAGGTCGTCAAAGGCGGCCGTCGCTTCAACTTCGCCGCGCTCGTCGTGGCGGGTGACGGCAAGGGCCGCGTCGGCGTCGGTTACGGCAAGGCCAAGGAAGTTCCCGACGCGATCCGCAAGGGCACCGACCGCGCCCACCGCGCCCTCGTCCGCGTCAATCTCCGCGGCAACACCATCCCGCACGAAGTCATCGGCCATGCCGACGGCGGCGTCGTGATGCTCCGTCCGGCCGCGCCCGGTACCGGTCTCATCGCCGGCGGCGGCGTCCGTGCCGTGCTCGAAGTCGCCGGTTACAAGGACGTCCTCTCGAAGTCCATGGGTTCCAACAACCCGCAGGCGATCGTGAAGGCCACCTTGGACGGTCTCGCCAAGCTCCGCACCCTCGAACAAATCAAGGCCCTCCGCGCCTAAGCGGAACACACAGACATGAAACTCGACTCTCTGCCCAAGATCAAGGGCTCCACTCATCGCCACAAGGTCCTCGGTCGCGGCCGTGGCACCGGTCACGGCAAGACTTCCGGTCGCGGTCACAAGGGCATGAAGGCCCGCTCCGGCGGCGGTCATCGCCCCGGCTTCGAAGGCGGTCAGATGCCCCTCTACCGTCGCCTGCCTCACCGCGGCTTCAAGAACGTGAACCGCGTCGATTACGCCGTGCTCAACGTCCGCGACTTCCAGGAGCTCGAAGGCAAGACCTTCGGCCTCGAGGAACTCGTCGCCGCCGGCGTGCTCCGCAAGGCCGCCCCTCTCCTCAAGATCCTCGGCACCGGCGAGCTCACGCGCGCCGTCACCGTCAAGGCCCACCGCTTCTCCAAGGACGCGAAGGCCAAGATCGAGAAGGCCGGCGGCAAGGCCGTCCTGATCGAGATCAAGAAGTCGGCCACCGCCGCTGAGTGAGCCTCGGCTCGCCCTCGTCCTCGATGTTCTCGGCCTTCGCCAACTGCTGGAGGATCCCTGAGCTCAGGGCCCGGCTGATCGCCACGGTAGCGTTGGTGTTCGTCGCCCGTATCGGCGCGAACATCCCGCTGCCGGGCATCGATCCGAAGGACATCATGGATTACTACCACTCCATGGCCGACAAGTCGTCGGGCGGAGTGGTCGCGATGTACAACATGTTCACGGGCGGCGCGCTCCTCAAGGGCGCGGTGTTCTCGTTGGGCATCATGCCGTACATCAGCGCTTCCATCATCATGCAGCTGATGTCGGCGGTCGTCCCGTCGATCGCCCGCCTCCAGCAGGAAGGCGAAGTCGGCCGCCAGAAGGTCGCCCAGTATTCGCGCTACCTGACCATCCTCATCGCCATCGTCCAGTCGGCGCTGCTCCTCGGCGCCTTCTGCAACCCGCAGCAGGTCGGCCAGGCCCTCGGCCTCGGCAACTTCACCGGCACGATCGTGGTGATGCAGAGCAAGACGCTCTTCGTCTGCCTCGGCGTCTGCCTCCTGACCTCCGGCGCGATCGTCATGCTGTGGCTCGGCGAGCAGATCACCCAGCGCGGCATCGGCAACGGCACGTCCGTCCTGATCACCATCGGCATCCTCGCCGACATCCCGGGCGCCCTCACTTCCTTCGTCGACATGACCTTCGGCGGCAAGGTCGGCGCCGCCGCCGCCAACTCCCACGGCTGGGAGAAGGCCGCCGGCATGATCCTCCTCTTCGTCGCGGTGACCGCCGCGATGGTCGCCATCAACCAGGCCGTCCGCAAGATCCCGATCCAGTACGCGCAGCGCATGGTCGGCCGCAAGATGTACGGCGCGCAGACCAACTACCTTCCGCTCAAGGTCAACTACGCGGGCGTGATGCCGGTCATCTTCGCCGGCGCCATCATGAGCTTCCCGCCCATGCTGCTCAACCCGCTGAGCACCTACTTCCCGACGCTCGCCTTCCTGCATGACTGGGCCGCGTTCTTCTCCCGCAACAACGCCTTCTACTACACGGTCTACGCGATCCTGATCTTCGGCTTCAGCTACTTCTGGATCTCGATCATGTTCCGCCCGGTGCAGATCGCCGACGACCTCAAGAAGAACAACGGCTACATCCTGGGCGTCCGCCCCGGCGAGCACACCGCGCAGTTCCTGGACTTCGTGATGACCCGCCTCACGCTGGCCGGTTCGATCTTCCTCCTCATCATCGCGCTGATGCCGGACCTCTTCATCTCGCAGCTCAGCTTCCCGATGCGTCTCGCGACGTTCCTCGGCGGCACGGGCGGCCTGATCACCGTCGGCGTGATGCTCGACACGATGCGCCAGGTGGAGACCTACCTGCTGCAGCGTAACTACGAAGGCTTCCTCAAGAAGGGCCGCATCGGCGGCATCCCGGTGCCCGCCGCCGGCCTCCGCGCCGACGCCGAAGTTTCCGCCCTCGGTTCCCTCGAGAAGACCTGCCTGACCCTGTTCGTCCTCGGCGTCGTCGCCTGGGTGCTGAACCATTGGGGCATGTTCGCTCGCTAAGCCTTTTCCGGGATGATCGATTTGAAGTCGGCTGAAGACGTGAGTCGCATGCGTGCCGCCTGCGCCGCCGCGGCCCGCGTGCTGCACGATCTCTCGACGCTCGTCGTCCCGGGCATCTCGACCGCCGGTCTCGACTCCGCCGCCCGCGGGCTGATGGCCCGTCACGGCTGCGAGAGCGCCTGCCACGGTTACGTCGTCGGCCGTCTCACCTATCCCGGCTACGTCTGCATCTCGGTCAACGACGAGATCGTCCATGGCATCGGCGCCGCCGACCGCATCATCCGCGACGGCGACCTCGTCTCGCTCGATGTGGTGGTCCGTCGCGACGGCTTCATCGGCGACAACGCCCGCACCGTCATGGTCGGGGCCGTCGATCCGCGCGCCCGTCAGCTCTGCCTCGACACCGAGAAATCCCTTCAGGCCGGCATCGCCGCCGTAAAGCCGGGCAACAGGGTAGGGGACATCTCCGCCGCCATCCAGGAAGCCCTGACCCCCGGCGGCTACGGCATCGTCCGCGACTTCGTCGGCCACGGCGTCGGTCGCAAAATGCACGAAGAACCCCAGATTCCCAACTACGGTAAGGCGGGAACTGGACCTAAGTTGCTGCCTGGCATGGCTTTAGCCATCGAGCCGATGGTCAACCTGGGCACCCACAAGATCGTCATGGCCTCGGACGGCTGGACCGCCCGGACCGCCGACGGCAAGGTTTCCGCCCACTTCGAGCACACCGTTTTGGTGACCGAATCCGGCGCCGAAATCCTGACCCTCGTTTAAACCGTATTTTTTGCTTTCAATCCCCACCAGAACCTTCAAGTTCCGACCTCTTTCCCACCTTCCAAACAGCACGGACACCATGCCTCGAATCCTCGGCGTAGACATTCCCAACAACAAGAAAGTAGAGATCTCTCTCCGCTACATCTATGGCATCGGCCCCCGCCGCGCCACGGAGATCTGCGAAGCTCTCGGCTTTGATCCTGCCATGCGCGCTCAGAATCTTTCTGAGGAGCAGCTGAACAAGATCGTCGAGTACATCGTACGCATGGGCTACAAGTGCGAAGGCGACCTTCGTCGCGACATCGCGCAGAACCTGAAGCGCCTCCAGGCGATCAAGTGCTACCGCGGCCTCCGCCACTTCCGCGGCCTCCCGGTCCGCGGCCAGCGCACGCGCACCAACGCCCGCACCCGCAAGGGCAAGCGCAAGACCGTCGGCGTCGCCGCGGCTCCGTCCAAGTAAGCCAACCTTTCTCCTAACACTATTTTACGATGAGCGAAGAAGCCCCCAAGACCCCCAAGGCCAAGAAGCCGAAGGCCCCTGCCGCCGAAGCCGCCGCCGCCCCCGAAGTCGTCGCTGCCGCGGCCGCTCCGGCCGAAGCCGCCGCTCCCGAGCGCAAGGAGATCACCGCCAAGGAACTCCTGGGCGAAGAGCTCGGTGAAGTGAAGGTTCGTCGCGCCAAGGGCTCGAAGAACATCACCACCGGCATCTGCCACATCCTGGCCACCTTCAACAACACCAAGGTCACGATCACCGACGCCAACGGCAACGTGATCTCCTGGGGCAGCGCCGGTCGCCACCAGTTCCGCGGTTCCCGCAAGTCCACCGCCTACGCCGCTCAGGTCGTCTGCTCCGAAGCCGCCAAGCTCGCCATGGCCCACGGCCTCAAGGACGTCTCCGTCCGCGTCAAGGGCCCGGGCATGGGCCGCGACAGCGCCATCCGCGCCCTCCAGGTGCTCGGCCTGAACGTCACCTCGATCCTCGATACCACCCCGATCCCGCACAACGGCTGCCGCCCTCCGAAGCGTCGCCGCGTCTGATCGTCCCTGCTTTCCGCATCACCGTCCGGCTATGGCAAACCGGGCGGGTCCTCCAATCCGCCACTTCTACAAAATCCTAATACATCATGTCTCGTTACACCGGTCCCACCACGAAGCTCAACCGTCGCTTCGGTCAGAACATCTTCCCCACCTCCAAGGGTGAGGAGCGTCGTCCGTACCCTCCGGGCATCCACGGCAAGACGACCCGCCGCAAGGTCTCCGAATACGGCGTCGGCCTCAATGAGAAGCAGAAGCTTCGCATGATGTACGGCCTCACCGAGAAGCAGTTCCGCCTCTCCTTCGAGCGCGCCAAGCGCATGGGCGGCGTCGCCGGCGACAACTTCCTCCGCATCCTCGAGACCCGTCTCGACAACGTGGTGTTCCGCCTCGGTTTCGCCAACTCCCGCTCCGCCGCCCGCCAGCTCGTGGCCCACGGCCACATCCGCGTCGACGGCCGCAAGGTCGACGTCGCCAGCTACGCCACCTCTCCCGGCGAGAAGATCGAAGTCCGTGACCGCACCTCTTCCAAGCAGCTCGCCACGCGCGCCGTCGAAGAAGGCCAGGGTCGCTCGGCTCCGGCCTGGCTCGTCGTCCTCCCTGAGCAGCTGAACGGACAGATCGTCCGCGAGCCCGCCAAGGAAGAACTGCCTTCCGACGTCAACGTCCAGATCATCGTCGAATTCTACAGCCGCTGATCCCAGCCAAGCCCACCACACCAACGGACCCACAGACATGACCAAGCGACTCGGACAGTTCCAACGCCCCAAGACCCTCAAGAAGGAAGAGTCTTCGGCCACGCCCACCTACGCGAAGTACTTCGCCGAACCCTTCGAGACGGGCTTCGGTCACACCGTCGGCAACTCCCTCCGCCGCATCCTGCTGAGCTCCATCGAAGGCGCCGCGATCTCCTCCGTGACGATCGAAGGCGTGCAGCACGAGTTCCAGCCGATCGAAGGCGTCGTCGAAGACGTCACCGAGATCGTCCTCAACCTCAAGAAGGTGCGCATCCGCACCGAGGCCAACAAGCGCGAAGCCTTCAAGGGCACCATCGACGTCAACAAGACCGGCCCCGTGAAGGCTTCGGACATCAAGTTCGAGACCAAGGGCGCCACCGTCACCCTCGTCAACCCCGACCAGGTCATCTGCACCCTCGACCGCAAGCGTCGCTTCTACGCCGACCTCGAGGTCACCGTGGGCCGCAGCTGGGCTTCCGCCGAGGAGAACAAGAAGGCCGAGCAGGCCATCGGTTCCATCCCCGTCGACTCCCTCTTCTCCCCCGTCACCCTGGTGAAGTACTCCGTCGAGTCCACCCGCTCGGGCGACAAGACCGACTACGATAAGCTCGTCCTCGAGATCTCGACCGACGGCCGCATCACCCCGGACGAAGCCCTCAAGGAATCCTCCGCGATCCTGCGCCACCACCTCGAAGTCTTCGACACCGTCTCCGCCGACTCCGTCGAGTTCGAGACCGGCCACAAGGAGATCAGCGAAGAGACCAACCGTCTCCGCAAGCTCCTCAACATGTCCGTGAACGAGATCGAACTCTCCGTCCGCGCCGCCAACTGCCTCAACAACGCCAACATCAACACCGTCGGCGAACTGGCGATGAAGACCGAGCAGGAGATGCTCAAGTACCGCAACTTCGGCAAGAAGTCCCTCAACGAGATCAAGGCCAAGCTCGAGCAGCTGGGTCTCTCCCTCGGCCAGAAGATCAACGAGGGTCTCCTCGACAAGGGCGTCAACGCCTAATCCAGACCGGAACCAACACTCATGCGTCACCGCACCCACAATCACGTCCTTGGCGTCAAGACGGCCCACCGCCGCTCCCTCGTCGCCAACCTCGCCTCCGCGCTGTTCACCAACGCGCGCATCACCACGACGCTCTCCCGCGCCAAGGCCCTCCGTCCTTTCGCCGAGCATCTGATCACCTACGCCAAGAAGGCCGAGCAGTCCGCCGACAAGTCGGTGAAGCTGCACTACTACCGCCTGGCCCTCGCCAAGCTGCGCAACGAAGACGCCGCCCAGCTCCTGTTCAAGGAGCGCGTGCAGCAGTTCCTCGGTCGCACCGGCGGCTACACCCGCATCTACAAGCTCGGCGCCCGTAAGGGTGACGCGGCTGAGACGGCCCTCATCGAGCTCGTGGCCAAGGACGACAAGTCCCCGGCCATGACCCCGAAGGCCAAGGCGGCCCGCAAGCCCAAGGCCAAGAAGGAAGCGGCGGCTGCTTCTGCCCAGGCCTAAGCTTATCGCCCAGGCCTGAACCCGAGACGCGTCCGCCCCCCGGCTGGCGCGTCTCGCCTTTTTAAACCCTCCCTCGTCCCCATGCTGCAGTCCGTCGACCTCGCCGTCTTCCTGGCCTTCCTGGCCGGGCTGGCCGCGGTCGTCCTCTTCGGCCTGCAAGCGTGGTATGACCGTCGCGACGTGCTCCTCTCGGATCACCGCCGCATCAATTCCGCCTTTTCCTGCGTCCGTTGCAACGTGACCTACGTCCGCCCCCGCCGTCGCGAGGAGGCCGTCTGCCCCCGTTGCGGCTGGAACAATGTTCGCCTCAAGTTCTGAAACCCCCACACTTTTCCACCATGGCCACCCAGTCCATCGCCATTCTCGATTTCGGTTCGCAGCTGACCAAGGTCATCGCGCGCCGCGTCCGTGAGTGCAACGTCCACTCCCGCATCTATCCCTTCGGCGTCTCGCCGGAGACCCTCCGCGCCGACGGCGTCGTCGGCGTCATCCTCTCCGGCGGCCCCGACAGCGTCAAAGCCAAGGGCTCGCCTCACCCGCACCCCGGCGTGTTCGAGATGGGCCTGCCCGTCCTCGGCATCTGCTACGGCGTGCAGCTCATGGGCCAGATGCTCGGCGGCAACGTCGCCAGCAGCTCGCACCGCGAATACGGCCACGGCGTCCTTTCCTTCGGCAAGGGCTCGCAGCTCCTGCAGGGCCTGAAGTCCCCGCTCCGCGTCTGGAACTCGCACGGCGACAAGATCACGCGCCTGCCCCGCGGCTTCAAGGCCGTCGCCTCCACCGAGAACTCCGAGTGCGCCGTCATCGAGGATCCGAAGCGCCGCTTCTACGGCATCCAGTTCCACCCCGAGGTCGCCCACTCCGAGCGCGGCATCGACATCCTCCGCAACTTCCTCTTCCGCATCTGCCGATGCAAGCCGACCTGGAAGATGGACGATTACGTCGAGACCGCCGTCCGCCAGATCCGCGAGAAGGTCGGCAAGTCCCAGGTGATCCTCGGCCTCTCCGGCGGCGTGGATTCCTCCGTCGCGGCCGCGCTCATCCAGCGCGCCATCGGCAAGCAGCTCACCTGCGTGTTCGTCGACAACGGCCTGCTGCGCCTCAACGAGCGCGCCCAGGTCGAGAAGATGTTCCGCGGCAAGTTCAAGGTCGACCTCCGCGTCGTCGACGCCTCCGAGATCTTCCTCCGCAAGCTCAAGGGCGTCACCGACCCCGAGCGCAAGCGCAAGATCATCGGCCATGAGTTCGTGAAGGTCTTCGAACGCTCCATCGCCGACGTGCAGCGCAAGAAGAAGGGCAAGGTCGAGTTCCTCGCCCAGGGCACGCTCTACCCGGACGTCATCGAATCCCTTTCGCCCAACGGCGGCCCGGCCGCCACGATCAAGAGCCACCACAACGTGGGCGGCCTCCCGAAGCACATGAAGCTGCAGCTGCTCGAGCCGCTGCGCGAACTCTTCAAGGACGAGGTCCGCGCCCTCGGCGAGGCCCTCGGCCTCCCGCACGACATGGTCTGGCGCCACCCGTTCCCGGGCCCCGGCCTCGCGGTCCGCGTGTGCGGCGACATCACCAAGGAACGCCTCGAGGTGCTCCGCAAGGCGGACGACATCTTCATCAACGAGCTCCGCACCTCCGGCCAGTACGCCAAGGTCTGGCAGGCCTTCGCGGTCTTCCTCCCGGTACGCAGCGTCGGCGTCATGGGCGACGGCCGTACCTACGACAACGTCTGCGCGCTCCGCGCGGTGACTTCTTCCGACGCGATGACCGCCGACTGGGCCCGCCTGCCGTACGACGTGCTGCAGCGCGCCTCGACCCGCATCATCAACGAGGTGAAGGGCATCAACCGCGTGGTCTACGACGTCTCGTCCAAGCCGCCGGCGACCATCGAATGGGAATAAGCCGGGCTTTGCCCCGTTGACACCCCCTTCGGCCCGAACTTACCTAGTCGCCCGTGTCTGAACCCGGCTTCCAGGTCATCGCGCGCCGCTGGCGTCCCCGCCGCTTCGACGAACTCGTCGGGCAGGAGCATATCGTCCGGACGCTCCGCAACGCGCTCGAGACGAAGCGCATGGCCCACGCCTATCTCTTCGTCGGCCCCCGTGGCACCGGCAAGACGACCACGGCCCGCATCCTGGCCAAGGCCCTGAACTGCGCGGGCGGCCCGAAGCCCGACTTCTCCCTCGACGATCCGGTCTGCCACGCGATCGAGCAGGGCAGCTGCCTCGACGTGGTCGAGATCGACGCCGCCTCCAACCGCGGCATCGACGACGCGAAGAAGATCCGCGACGAGTGCCAGTACGCGCCGACCAACTGTCCCTTCAAGGTCTTCATCATCGACGAAGTCCACCAGCTCACGAAGGAAGCCTTCAACGCGCTGCTCAAGACCCTCGAGGAGCCCCCGCCCTGGGTGAAGTTCATCCTGGCGACGACCGAGGCGGACAAGATCCTGCCGACGATCACGTCCCGCTGCCAGCGCCTCGAGTTCCACCCGATCTCCGAAGAGGTCATCGCCGCCCAGCTCGCCCGCATCGTGAAGGCCGACGGCGTCACGGCCGACCAGCATGCCCTCACGGCGATCGCCCGCCTGGCTTCCGGCGGCATGCGAGACTCGCAGTCGATCCTCGACCAGGTCATCTCCTTCGCAGGCAAGAAGATCACCGAAGCCGACGTGCTTTCCATCTACGGCCTCGCCTCCGTGCAGCAGGTGACCGACCTCTGCCAGGGCATCGCCACCTGCGACGGCAAGAAGGTGCTCGCGCTTTGCGACGCTTTCCACGCCGAAGGCCGCGATCTCCTGCGCGTGCTCGCCGACCTCCAGTCGCGCGTCCGCGCCGCGACCCTTGACGCCGTCCGCTCCGGCGGCAGCTCCGCCCAGCTGGGCGCGCCGCTGGCCACCGAACAGCTCGTCCGCCTGCTGGAATGCCTGCAGGAAGGGGAGCATGGCATCCGCCAAGGCCTGTCGCCGCGGGCGAACTTCGAGGTGACCTTGCTCAAGGCCATCGAGCAAAGCCGGTCGCGGTCGATAGACCTCCTCATCAAAGACATCGCCGCCGCCGCAGCTGGTCTCCCTCGGGAGCCCGGCCAAAAAAAAATAAGGACCACGGCAGCCGCACCGGCGGCGCCTGAGCCGGTCGCTTCCGAGCCCTCCGCCCCGGCCACCCCCGCCGTCCCCGCCGTCCCCGTCGCCGTCCCGACGCCCTCGCGCGTCGTCGACGTGCCCATCGAGGATTCGGGCCTGCTCGAAGAATCCCTGCCACCGCTCGACATCGAAGCCGCCGAGGCCGAAGCCAGCAGCTCCGATCGGCGCGAGGCCTTCGCCTTCCCGGAGTCCGCTTTGGCGAGCCTGCCGGTCGCCGAGGTCGGCAAGACCGCGTTCCCGGGCGACAAGGAGTTCCATGACGCCGTCAACGCGCTGCCGCCCGGCTTGAAGGAAAAGCTCAAGGACACGATCGGCGCCGAGTTCACCGCGCTCCGTCCGGTCCCGGTGGGCAAGCTCCGCCGACCGCTCTGACCGTGGCGTCGTCGACCGAAATCGGCGTCATCTCGGACACGCATGGCCGCCTTCGCGCCGAGGCGCTCATCGCCCTCGAAGGCTGCGACGTCATTTTCCATGCGGGCGACGTGTGTGGTCCGCTGATCCTTCCCCAGCTGGCCGAGCTGGCTCCTTGTCATGCCGTGGCGGGTAACTGCGACGATGACGACTCGCTGCCGCTGACCTGCCTGCAGGTCGTGGCCGGCCTGCGCATCCTGGTCCATCACGGACACCTCCCGGTCGCCGAGGCGTCCTTCCGGCCGGACATCATCATCACCGGGCACACGCATGTCCCGAAGATCGAGGCCGACGGCGCTTTGCTCCGTCTCAATCCCGGCAGCGCGGGCCCGCGTCGCTTTAACCTTCCCGTGACGGTCGCCCGGATTACCGTGCGGGAGGGCAGGGCGAGCGCCCGCCTGATCACCCTCGACGTGCCATGAAGCAACCCCTGCCCATCGATGCGCTCCAGGGCGGCCTCATCGCCGCCTGCGGCCGCGTGCGCCGGTTGGTGCTGCGGGCGCCGACGGGTTCCGGCAAGTCCACCCGCATCCCGCAGATGCTGCTGGATCTCAACCTGGTCCAAGGGCAGATCGTGGTCCTCCAGCCCCGCCGTATCGCGGCGCGCCTGCTGGCCGCGCGCATCGCGCAGGAGCGCGGCGTGAAGCTCGGCGGCGAGGTGGGTTACCAGATCCGTTTCGAACGCGTCGAGTCGGCCCAGACGCGCATCAAGTTCGTCACCGAGGCTTTGTTGCTCCGCCAGATGGCGTCCGACCCCGAGCTTAAGGGCGTGGGCGCCGTCGTGTTCGACGAGTTCCATGAGCGCAACCTGCATTCCGACGTCGCCCTCGCGCTGGCGCGCCGCCTGCAGGAGACGCATCGCCCGGACCTCCTGATCATGGCGATGTCCGCGACCCTCGACACCGAGGGCGTCGCCAAATGGCTCGGCTCCGCCGAGACCTTGGCCGCCGACGGCCGCGCCTATCCCGTCCAGGTCGAATATACCCACCTGCCACGTAACTCCACCCGCCCGATCTGGGACGCCGCCGCCGAGCAGGTCCGCCGCGTGCTGCGCGAGGAGACCGAAGGCGACATCCTCGTCTTCATGCCGGGTTCGTATGAGATCATGCGGACGATCGGCGCGGTGCGTAATCTGCCCGAGTCGGGCGGGGTCGATATCCTGCCGCTCTACGGCGAACTGCCGCCCGAAGAGCAGGACCGGGCCGTCAAGCCGAGCCCCGGCCGCAAGGTGATCGTCGCGACCAACGTGGCCGAGACTTCGCTCACGATTCCGGGCGTGCGTGCCGTGGTGGACGCCGGCCTCGCCCGCATCGCCCGCTTCGATCCGCACCGCGGCATCGACACCTTGCTCGTGGAGCCGGTCTCGCAGGCCTCCGCCGAGCAGCGCGCCGGTCGTGCCGGCCGTACCGGCCCGGGCCGCTGCATCCGTCTCTGGTCCCAGACCGACCACGAGGCCCGTCCGCTCCGCGAGGTGCCGGAGATCAAGCGCGTCGATCTTTCCGAGACGATCCTGCTCCTGCTTTCCTCCGGTTGGGGCGAAGCCGCGAGCTTCCCCTGGTACGAGAAGCCGGATGACAAGGCGCTCCAACGGGCGCTGACGGTCTTGGCGGACCTCGGGGCTGTCGACGCCCAAGGGAAGCTGACCGCCATCGGCCGCCGGATGTCGGTGTTCCCGGCCCACCCACGTTACGCCCGCATGCTGCTGGCCGCCGGCGAACTCGATTGCGTCTACGAAGTCTGCCGCATCGCCGGCCTCGCCCAAGGGCGCGATATCCTGTTCCGCAAGGTCGATGACCGGACCGAGAACGCGCGCGATTCGGTGGAGCAGGAAGACGGGTCCGACTTCTTCCCGCGCCTGGCGCTCCTGCAGCAGGCCATCGACCTGAAGTTCGACGCCGATGCCTGCGACCGTTTCGGCGTGCATGGTCAGGCCGCCCGCCAGGCCGATCAGGCCGCCCGCCAGTTCCTCAGGCTGGCCGAAGGGCAGGGGCTGCCCGTCAGCGACCGCGTCGCCGATCCGGCCGCCATCCGTCGCTGCCTGCTGCTCGGCTTCTCCGACCGCCTGGCGGTGCGTCTCGACGCGGGTACGCTCCGATGCGCGCTCGTCCATGGCCGCACCGGCGAACTGCGCCGCGAGTCTTCGATCCGTAACGCCAAGCTCCTGGTCGCCGCCGAGGTCGACGAGATCCAGGCGCGCGGCGGGGTGACGACCTACCTTTCCTTGGCGACGGCCGTCGAGGAAGCGTGGTTGCAGGAACTCTTCCCGGCGGAGTTCTCGACGGTCAACCATGTCCGTTATGACGCTTCCCAGCGCCGCGTCGTCACCCGTATCGAGCGCCGGTTCCGCGACCTGGTCCTCGAGGCCAAGGAACGTGATGACGCCCCGTCCGACGCCGCCAGCCGCATCCTCGCCGAAGAGGTCGCGGCCGGTCGACTCGAACTCGAGCGATGGGATGCGCAGGTCGACGCCTGGATCCGTCGCGTGAACTTCCTGTCGAAGCATTGTCCCGAGCTTGGCATCCCGGTCTTCGACGACGACGCCCGTCGCATGGTCATCGAAGAAGTCTGCGCGGGCGCGGTGGCTTATCGCGATATTCGGGATCGCCCCGTCTTCGGCGTCGTACGCGGCTGGCTCACGCACGAGCAGGCGATGGCCCTCGATACCTATTGCCCCGAGAAGATCGTCCTGCCGCGGAAGAAGCATCCGGCGCGCATCGAATACACCGCCGACGGTCAGGCCGAAATCGAGGCCACCGTGCAGGAACTTTACGACTTCCCGGGCAGCAAGCTCCGCGTCTGCCTCGGCAAGGTGCCGATGGTGATCTGCATCCAGTCGCCGGCGCGTCGCACCCAGCAGCGCACCACTGACCTCGACGCTTTCTGGAAGGGCTCTTACGAAGGCGTGAAGAAGGAACTCCGCGGGCGTTACCCTAAGCACGAATGGCGCTGAAACCATGAGCACTTCTTCCGCCCTCTGGTCTTCGGTCCCCATTCATGTCGTCGATTTCGAAGGAAGCGCGCGTACCGGCGTCGTCGAGTTCGGCGTGGCCACGCTCCTCGGCGGCGAGATCGTCTCCGCCTCCACTCGCCTGCATGCCGCGCGCGTGCCGGTGCCGTCGATCGACACCCAATGCCATGGACTTGGCGCGAAGGACCTGAAAGGGCTCCCGCCGTTCGAGTCCGAGTGGGACCATTGGGTTTCGTTGCGCCGCACCGGCCTGCTGGCCGCGCATAACGCCACCGTCGAATCCGGTTTGCTGCGCGGCACGTGGTCCCGTCCGTCCGCCGTGCCGTCGTTCGTCGGCGAAGAAGCCAGCGTCGCCGAATGGGGGCCGTGGATCGACACCTGTCGCCTGGCCCGGGCTTGGGCGCCTTCGTTGGGCGACTTCCGCTTAGGTTCGCTGGTCTCGGTCCTGCGCCTGGCCCCCCGGCTGGACGCCTTGGCCGCGGAGCACTGTCCTCCGCATCGCCGTCGCTATCACTGCGCGTTATATGATGCTTTAGCCGCGGCCTTGGTCCTCCGGGCGCTCTGCGGGCTGGAAGGCCGTTCCGCGGCCCCGCTTTCGCAGCTGGTCCGGGACAGCGTCTCGGCCCCGGCGGCCGACGACCTGATGCAAGGCGAGCTCGGGCTCTAGTTTCCGCTTCACTCCGAGGGGTAGGCCTAACTAGATAGGCCTCCACCATGGCTTCCAAGTCCCCCATTCGCGTCGCGGTCACCGGCGCCGCCGGCAACATCGGTTACGCCGCCATCTTCCGTCTGGCTTCCGGCGCCGTCTTCGGTCCCGACCAGCCGGTCGCGCTCAACCTGATCGAAGTCGGTCCGGGCCTCAACGCCCTCGCCGGCGTCGTGATGGAACTCCAGGACTGCGCCTTCCCGCTGCTCACCGACGTCGTCGCCACCGGCGACCTCAACGAAGGCTTCAAGGACGCCGACTGGTGCCTGCTCATCGGCGCCGTGCCGCGCAAGGACGGCATGGAGCGTAAGGACCTCCTCGGCATCAACGGCAAGATCTTCATCGGCCAGGGCGAAGCCATCGCGCGCAACGCGAAGAAGTCCGTCAAGGTCCTCGTCGTCGGTAACCCCTGCAACACCAACGCGCTCATCGCCCTGCGCTCCGCCGGCAACCTGCCCGCCGAGAACTTCTTCGCGATGACCCGCCTCGACGAGAACCGCGCCAAGTCGCAGCTCGCGGGCAAGGCCGGCGCGCACAACTCCGTCGTCAAGAACGTCGCCATCTGGGGCAACCACTCCTCGACGCAGTATCCTGACTTCACCAACGCCACCATCGGCGGCAAGCCGGCCACCCAGGTCATCACCGACCACGCCTGGCTCAAGGAGACCTTCGTCCCTGACGTCCAGAAGCGCGGCGCCGCCGTCATCAAGGCCCGTGGCGCCTCGTCCGCCGCTTCCGCCGCGAACGCCGCCCTCGATACCCTGCGCAGCCTCCACTTCCCGACCCCGGCCGGCGAATGGCACTCCGTCGCCGTCCTCTCCAAGGGCGACTACGGCATCTCGACGGGCATCATGTTCGGCTACCCGATCCGCACCAAGGCCGACGGCTCCTGGGAGATCGTGCAGGGCCTGCCGCTCGACGCCTTCTCGAAGGAGAAGATCGCGATCACCGAGAAGGAACTGCTCGAAGAGCGTGCCACCGCCTCGGAAGCGCTCGGTCTGAAGCTCTGAGCCGTTTCCACTGAAGACAAGGCGGCCCGGGGAGACCCGGGCCGCCTTTTTCATGTCCGCCGACTCAGGGGGCGGGCAGGCGGACCAGCGTGATGTCGGACGGACGGCACGTGCCGAGACGGATCTCGCCGGCGTTGGCCGCGCTGAAGATAGGCGGTTCGGGATGGATCGCCTCGATGCCGGCGGCGGTGCGGCCGGCGTTGATCTTCTGCAGGCCGATGAAGTCGATGATCACCGGATTGGCGCTGCCGAGCAGCGTCTTCTCCGAGCGGCACCAGCTGGCGTCGAAGCCCGGTCCGCCCAGCACCTGGTAGCGTTCGAGCGAGAGGATCGTCAGCACGTTGCGCTTCGCGAGCTTCGGGATCGCGCAGACCTCGACGGCCGCCTTCGAGGCGTTGAAGGGATTGTCCAGGAAGCGTTCCGCATTGGCCATGTTGCCGAGCGAGGCCGCCGCGATCGCGCCGTGCACGCCGAGCGACTTGCTGTCGCTGAGCACCGGCAGGTTGATCCAGAAGTCGACCTCGTCGACCAACGTCTTGGGTAGGACGCTCACGCGCGCATCGCCCCAGGGGACGTCTTGCGCGCCCGGACGGGGGAGCACCTGGTTCTCGTAGCGAAGCTGGCTTTCCTTCGCCCAGTTCGCCGCGAACGTGTCCCAGGCCGTGACGGGGAAGCCTTCGAAGTTCTGCCCCTGCGTCGAGAGGGGCGGCAGGAAGCCGGCCTGGCGCAGGCTGTCCGGCTTGGTGTCGCACAGCGTGATCGCCTCGCGGGCGAAGCCGCGGCGCATGAGGGCGGCGGCGAGCGCGCGGACCAGGGGCTTCGGGGTCGCGAGTCCCGCGCCACCTTCGGAGGAGAGCTTCAGTCCGCAGCGACGCAGGTCGCCCGGGCGCAGCGTGACGCCGGTGCGGCCTTCGAACTCCGCCAGCGTCTTCTCGATCGCCGGCGCGTAGTCCTTGTCCTCGAAGCCGCCGAGCTTCTGTTCGATGAGCAGCAGTTTGGGGTCGGTGGCCGCCTGGGCGCCGGCGAGGCCGAGCGTCAGGGCGAGGATGGCGAAGGTCCGCATGGCGACCATCTTCCGTCCGTTCCGCCTGCATCGCAAGCCGCTGTTTTGTTTGCGAAGCGAGGGCGGGAGCCCATCGTGAGGCCCATGTCCGCCCCAGTCGCCTCCACGCAACGCCGTACCCTCGGGCTCATCTTCCTGACGGTGTTCATGGACATCGTGGGCTTCAGCATCATCATCCCGCTGTTCCCTCATCTGCTGGAGTATTACATCAAGCAGGAAGGCGCCGTGGGCACGTTGGTGGGCTCCCTGAGCGCCGCCGCCGAATGGCTCGGCCGTGACACCGTCCTCGACAAGCATCTCCTCCTGCCGGTCCTTTTCGGCGGCATCCTGAGCAGCCTGTACTCCGGCCTGCAGTTCGTGTTCTCGCCTATCTGGGGTGCGCTGTCCGACCGGCTCGGTCGCCGCCGGATCCTGACCATCACCCTCGCGGGCAACGCGCTTTCGTATCTCCTCTGGATCTTCGCCGCCCAGTTCTGGGTCGTCGTCCTGACGCGCCTCGTCTCGGGCATGATGGCCGGCAATATCGCCGTCGCCAGCGCGGCGGCGGCCGACGTCACCGACGAGAAGGAGCGCACCAAGGGCATGGCCGTGGTCGGCATCGCCATCGGCCTGGGCTTCGTCTTCGGGCCCGTCATCGGCGGCCTCGCCTCCACCGTGCAGTTCGCGCACGGCCCTGTGGCCGGCTCCTTCGGCCTGAATCCGTTCTCCGTACCGGCGGCGATCGCGGCTTCGCTCGCGCTGCTCAACTTCATCTTGGTCGTGAAGTTCTTTCCCGAGACCCTCGCCGCGGACCGCCGGGCGGGCGCCGACGCCAAGCGTCCTTCGGTCTTCGACCTCGCCACGGTGCGTTCCTCGGCCGTCCGTCGCACGTCGTTCGCCAACCTCGTCTACCAGGTGGCCTTCACCGGCATGGAGAACACCATCGTGTTCCTGACCTTCGCGTTGTTCGCCTACAGCCCCCGGGACAACGCCTGGCTCTTCCTGTTCAACGGTGCGTGCATGATCTTCGCCCAAGGCCTCGCCCGTCAGCTGGTGAAGCGGCTCGGCCAGCGCAAGGTGGTCATGCTCGGCATGGTCATAGCTTCGGTCGCCTTCATCGTGGTCGCGCAGATCCCGCACATTCCCGCCGCCGACGGCAACGGTTCCAAGACGGTGTTCTACCTGGGACTCGGACTGATCTCCTTCGCCACGGGCCTGATCCTGCCCAGCGTGTCTTCGCTGGTGTCGCTTTATTCCGACGCCTCGGAGCAGGGGCGCAATCTCGGCATCCTGCGTTCCGCCGGTTCGCTCGCCCGCGTCATCGGGCCGATCACCGCGGCGCTGCTGTACTTCCGCTTCGGTTCCCACTTCTGGGTCTACGTCGGCGGCGCGCTGCTGATGCTGCCGGCGATCTGGATCGTCCGCGGCCTGCCGGAACCTGAGGCCGAACGCGCGCAGGCCTGATCAGCCCCGCGCCAGCTCGGCGCCGAGGGCGTCGCCGGAACGGATGACGTGCATCAGCGAGATGCCTCCGCGGAAGGCGCCATGGAAGCGCAGTCCGGGATGCGTCGCTTCGGCCTGCGCGAGCGCGGCTTCCCGGCGGCGCTGGCCCGCGTCGTATTGAGGGATGGCCCGTTCCCAGCGCTGGATCCACTCCTTGCGCGGAGCGGCGGTGATGCCGAGCGTCGTGGCGAGTTCGGCGTCGACGACCTTGCGGAGGCCTTCGTCGGAGAGCCCGGCCAGGTCGGGACGGCGGGCGCCGCCGATGAAGCAGCAGAGCAGCGCATGTCCTTCGGGGGCGCGGGCGGGCAGCACCGACGTCGGGAAAAGGCAGCCGAGCACGTCACGACCCTCGGCGCCGGGCGTGAGATAGCCGAAGCCGTCGAGCGGATGGGGGATGTCGGCTTGCGCGTAGCCGCGGGCGACGACCGTCACCGAAGGCACGGCGGCGTTTTCCCAATCACGCAGGAGGCGCGTCACGTTCTCGTCGAAGGGCAGGGAAGCCCAATGCCAATGGGGGGCGGTCACGACCAGGCGTCGGGCGCACGTGCCGTCCTCCGTGCCGTCGGCGTGACGCCATGCGACGTTCCAGCCCTTGGCGTCGCGGCGGATCTGCGTGGCGACGCTGCGCAGTCGCAGATCGTCGGCGCCGAGCGGCGCGGCCATCGCGTCGGCCAGCTGCTGCATGCCGCGCGGGAAGCCGACGACCTTGCGCGCGACTTTCGGCGAACGGCGGAGGCCGTTCAGCACGGATCCGAACGTTTGCTCGAGCTGATGGATGCGCGGGAAGCAGTCGGCCATCACCAGTTTGGACGGATCGCCGGCGTGGACGCCGGAGACGACCGGATCCATCAGCATCGCGGCGGCCTCGGCGCCGAAACGTCGCGAGGCGAAGCCCTCGACGGTCTCGCCGACGTAGCCTCCCTTGGCGCGGAAAGGCTCGGAGAGCAGGCGCAGCTTGCCCGGCCAGCTCAGCAGGCCTGACGTCAGGATCGCGAGGGGGTTGCCACCGAAGCCGTGGAGCTTGCCGTGGGCGAAGATGTAGCGCCGTGCCGCGCGCATGTCGGCCTTTTCGGTGACCTCGCCTAAGCCGTAGGCGGCCAGCAGGGCTTCGTCGCCTTCGCCTTCTAGCTGCAGGGTGTTGGGGCCGGTCTCGACCAGCCAGCCTTCTTCGCGGACGGTGCGGATGGATCCGCCGACCCGGCCGGAGGGTTCGATGACCTTCACCTTGGCGCCGGCGCGGACCATCGCATGGGCGACGGCCAGTCCGGCCGGGCCGGCTCCAAGAATGACCGCATCGAGCGCCATGCCGCATTGTCGACCACTCACGATAGGGTTGGCAACCCTGCGTCCAAACGACTGTCTCTTCTCTCATGAGGGCCTTGTTTCTCCTGCTGCTGACCGCCTCGTGCCTGGCGGATACCGTGACCATGAAAGACGGCACGTTCCTGAAGGGGCGGATCGAACGCATCGCCTCCGGCGTGCTCGAGATGCGCGTGCCTATGCTCGGCGAGGCCAACCTTCAGCACCTCCAGCTCGCGCAGGTCGAATCTTTCGCCGTGGACGACGTCGTCCTGGTCAGTTCCGGCGGCGTCGTGTCACGTGGCCCGGCCAGCGCCGCGGGCGGACGGGTCGCGTCGAAGGGCGGGGCGGAGACCTCTCCGTTGGACGCTTCCTTGGAACTTTGGCGCGATCCGTCGCTTCGCCCGGCCGAGACCGCCGGACAGCGTCAGTGGACCATGCAGGCGGACGCCGACGTCACTGGCCGCAACGGCGTCGTCATGGGCTCGGGCTTCAGCGCCGGGTTCTCGGCCAAGGGCGTGACCAAGGCCAATACCGTGACGGCAGGGGTGCGTTTGGTCCGTGCCGAGTCGGGCAGCCAGACCTCCGCGGATGACCTGCATGTCACCGCCTCCTACGAGACCAATCCCACGGACATCGTCTTCTGGTATGTGCGCAGCGATACCGGCTACGACAACGCGCGGCTGATCGACTTCTTTTCGGTCAACGCGGCCGGCTGGGGCTTCCGCCTCCATCAGGACGCGAAGGGCAAGTTGGATGCCCGGCTCGGTCTCGCGCATCGCTACGAACGGTATGGCTCGCCCACCCAGGCGGACGTGGCGGCGCCCTCGGCGGATATCGGCCTGCTCTTCTCCCGTGAGCTCGGTTGGGCGGCGTGGGATACCTCCTTGAACTTCGTCCCCTCCTTCCAGGAGACCGGCGACTTCTATGTCCGCCACGAGACCAGCTTGAATGTCCTGCGTAACGCCGGGCCGCTGTCCCTGAGGGTCGGCGTGGCTAATGATTTCCGCTCCAAGCCCCTTCCGACCCAGGTGAAGACAGATACTTCCTATTTCCTCCGAACGACCTATGTTTGGAAGTGAGCAGGGAGTGTTTGCTTAAAAATAAGCATAATTGTCTAAAAAAGGACAAAACCCCCTGTGAATGGTTCCCTGTTGAACCGTGGCACGGGCGGTGCTTTGAAATTGTTCGTAATTAGTCACCTTTCCAATCCCCCAATCCATGAGCACCAACCCAGCCCGCCGCAACGCCATCGAGGCGATTGCTTCTCAGCCTCGCCTTCAGGGCAGCTTCGACTTCCGCAATGAGAAGATCGATCTGATCTACGGCCAGAATGTCTTCTCCCTCGATAAGATGGAGAAGCGCCTCCCGAAGGACGTCTTCAAGTCCCTCAAGGCCAGCATCGAAGCCGGTATCAAGCTGGATGCCGCCGCCGCCGACGTCGTCGCCGCCGCCATCAAGGATTGGGCTCTCGAGCGTGGCGCCACGCACTACGCCCACGTGTTCTACCCGCTCACCGGCTTCACCGCCGAGAAGCATGACACCTTCTTCGAGCCTAACGGCAACAGCACCCTCGCCCAGTTCTCCGGCAAGGCGCTGATCCAGGCCGAACCCGACGCCTCCTCCTTCCCGAACGGCGGCCTCCGCTCCACCTTCGAAGCCCGCGGTTACACCGCTTGGGACGTCACCTCCCCGGCCTACATCTTCGACACCGAGAACGGTTCCACGCTCTGCATCCCGACCGCCTTCGTGTCGTGGAAGGGCGAGGCCCTCGACAAGAAGACCCCGCTGCTCCGCTCGATGGCTGCCGTCAACAAGGCCGCTTCCCGCGTCCTCGCGCTCTTCGGCAAGAAGCACGGCTACATCTCCGCTTCCTGCGGTCCTGAGCAGGAGTACTTCCTGATCGACTCCCGCCTCTTCCACCTCCGTCCCGACCTCTACACCTGCGGTCGCTCCCTCTTCGGCGCCAAGCCGGCGAAGGGCCAGGAGTTCGAAGACCAGTACTTCGGCACCATCCCGGATCGCGTGCTCGCCTGCATGATGGAAACCGAGCGCGAGTGCTTCAAGCTCGGTATCCCGATCAAGACCCGCCACAACGAAGTCGCTCCGGCCCAGTACGAAGTGGCTCCGATCTACGAAT
>JAHEJL010000004.1 GCA_024638885.1 Coraliomargarita sp.
TCCACCTTCGTCGGCCGCCTCCTCCATGACACCGACTCCCTGCCCAACGGCAAGATGGAGCAGGTCCGCAAGAACTGCGCGATCGAAGGCATGGAGTTCGAATACGCCTTCCTCCTCGACGCCCTGATCGAAGAGCAGGAACAGAACATCACGATCGACACCACGCGCATCTTCTTCCGCACGAAGCAGCGCGCCTACGCGATCATCGACGCCCCGGGCCATAAGGAGTTCCTCAAGAACATGGTGACCGGCGCCGCCAGCGCTTCCGCCGCCCTCCTGCTCATCGACGCCAAGGAAGGCGTGATGGACCAGTCCCGCCGCCACGCGTTCCTGCTCTCCCTCCTGGGCGTGAAGCAGCTCGTCGTGCTGGTGAACAAGATGGACCTCGTCGACCACTCCGAGGCCACCTACCAGAAGATCGTCGCCGAATACTCGGCCTTCCTGAAGACCCTCGGCCTCACCGCCGTCCACTTCATCCCGATCGCCGCCAAGCACGGCGAGAACGTCGTCCAGCGCGCCGCCAAGATGCCTTGGTGGAAGGGCCCGACGGTCACCGAAGCCCTCGACGCCTTCTCGCACGAGGACGACCTCACCGGCCTGCCCCTGCGCCTGCCGGTCTCCGACATCTACCGCTTCGACCATCGCCGCATCATCGCCGGCCGCGTCGAAGCCGGCGCCATCCGCCCCGGCGATGAGCTCATCTTCCAGCCCGGCGGCCGTCGCAGCACGGTCCGCACCTTCGAAGACTGGCCGGGCCCCGAGTCCCGCAAGGTCGCCGGCACCGGCGACTCCGCCAGCGTCACGCTCTCCGAGCAAATCTTCGTGGAACGCGGCCAGGTCGCGTCCCACCCGTCCAACCAGCCCCGCGTCGGCCGCGAGTTCCGCGCCCGCATCTTCTGGCTGGGCAAGGAACCGCTCGTCCAGAACAAGACCTACCGCCTGCGCCTGCTCACCCAGAACGTCGACGCGGTCATCGCCAAGATCGAGAAGGTCACCGACGCCTCCACGCTGGAGTCCAAGGAAGCCGCCAGCGTCCCGCGCGACTCCATCTGCGAAGTGATCGTCCGCGCCACGCGCAACATCGCCTTCGACCTGCATAACGAGTGCCCGATCACGGGTCGCTTCGCGCTCGAAGAAGGCGGCCGCATCCATGGCGGCGGCATCATCCTCGACGCGGTCGCGAAGTCCGAAGCGCCTTCCGGCAAGGTCACCGCCTCCGAACGCGGCGCCCGCTACGGCCACCCGTCCGCGGTCGTCTGGTTCACGGGCCTCTCCGGCTCGGGCAAGTCGACCATCGCCGAAGCCGTCGAACGCCGTCTCTTCGACGCCGGTCGCAACGTCATCCGCGTGGACGGCGACGACCTCCGCGTCTCGCTCAACCGTGACCTGGGCTTCTCCGCCGCCGACCGCGCCGAAAGCGTCCGTCGCGCCTCCGCCGTCGCCGGCCTCTTCGCCGGCACGGGCCACATCACCCTCGTCACCCTGATCGCCCCGCTGGCCGCCGACCGCGCCAAGGCGCGCGCCGCCCTCGCGAACCACGCGTTCCTCGAGGTCTTCGTCGACGCCCCGCTCGCCGTCTGCGAATCCCGCGACGTCAAGGGACTCTACGCCAAGGCTCGCCGCGGCGAGATCGCCGAGTTCACCGGCATCTCCTCCCCGTACGAAGCCCCGGAAGCTCCGGAGGTCCACATCAAGACCGACAAGACCTCCCAGGAAGAAGCCGTCGACCTCGTCCTCTCGGCCATCGACAAGGTCCTGCAGGGCAAGGGCGAAGACTGGGAAGTGTAAGCGACTAACGAAGAGGCCCGGAGGCCCAGAGGCTTGGAGGCTCAGCAAACCTGAGACCCTGAGCCCCTGGGCCTTCCCTTTTTCGGGCTGTCACATGCTGAGCCTCTGGGCCTCCGGGCCTCTGAGCCTCTGGGCCTCCGGGCCTCTGAGCCTCTCTATCGTGTCCCCTTGCCCCCATGCCCACTTGCCCCCTAAGTAGTGCCATGCGCCTCCCCACCGCCCTCCTGCTCCTCCTGTGCCTCAGCGGCCTGGCGGCCGAGCCTCGTAAGAACGTGCTGCTGCTCGTCTCGGATGATTGCCGCGCCGGCATGGGCACCTACGGCGGCCCGGGCATCACGCCCAACATCGACGCGCTCGCCCGCGAAGGCGTCCGCTTCGATCGCGCCTACTGCCAATACGCGCTCTGCAACCCGAGCCGCACCTCCTTCCTCACAGGCCTGCGCCCCGATACGACCGGCGTCTACGATAACGCCAAAGAATTCCGTAAGGTCATCCCGGACATCGTGACGCTGCCGCAGATGTTCAAGAACAACGGCTACACGGTCGGCCGCATCGGCAAGCTCTACCACTACGGCGTGCCCAAGGAGATCGGCACCAACGGACTCGACGACCCGCAGTCGTGGGAACAGGTCTGGAATCCGCGCGGCCGCGATTGCGACGACGAGGACAAGGTCTTCTCGATCGGCGTCTCCGCGGCGACGCCGACCGGCAAGGGAAAGGGCAAGGCCGGCCAGGTGCTCGTCGGCGCGCGCAATTACGGCGGCACGCTGAGCTGGCTGGCGGCCGACGGCGAAGACGCCGAGCAGACCGACGGCAAGATCGCCGCGCAGGCCATCTCCTTCCTGCAGGAGAAACGGTCCAAGCCGTTCTTCCTGGCGGTCGGCTTCTTCCGCCCGCACACGCCCTACGTCTCGCCGAAGAAGTATTTCGAAAAGTACCCCAAGGAGCAGATCGAGCTCGTGCCCGACCCTGCCGCCGACCGCGCTTCGAAGCCCGCAGTCGCCCTTTCCAACACTTCGGTCGCCAACTACGGCATGACCGAGGAGACGCAGCGTAAGGCCAAGCAGGCCTACCTGGCCTCGATGAGCTTCATGGACGCCCAGTTCGGCCTGGTGCTCGCGGAGCTCAGGAAGCAAGGCCTCGATAAGAACACGCTAGTGATCTTCATCAGCGACCACGGCTACAACCTCGGCGAACACGGGCTCTGGCAGAAGCGCTCGCTCTACGAAGATTCCGCCCGCGTGCCGTTCATCATCCGCGACCCGGACAACAAGGTCGCCGGCCAGGCCACGAAGCGCGTCACCGAACTGCTCGACCTCTACCCGACCGTGGCCGACCTCTGCGGCCTGCAGGCCGACAAGCGCGTCCAAGGCAAGAGCCTCCGCCCCCTGCTCGAAGCCCCGGACCGCCCGTGGGCCAACGTCGCCTACACCCAGGTGGACTTCGGTGCCGCCACCCGCGACGCCACCTTCGCCGGCGGCAAGCAGAAGAACGCCCCCGCCCGCAAGATCGGCCGCTCCGTCCGGACCGAGCGTTTCCGCTACACGGAATGGAACGGCGGCGAAGCCGGCGTCGAACTCTACGACCACGACAAGGATCCGAAGGAACTGACGAACCTCGCCAAGGACCCCGCCTACGCCACGTTCGTGACCGAACTGAAGGCGACCTTGGCCAAGGGGACGAACTGAGCGCGCTAGCTTAGGTAGGGTCGACCATCCTTGGTCGACCGCGGCCGAGCAGGGATGCTCGGCCCTACCCCATGGCCGCCCTACCCTTTGACTTCCCTCCGCTAACGGATACCTTGTGAGGATGAAAGTCCTGCACATCGACGCTTCGCCACGCACGGTACGCTCGGTGACCCGGAAGCTTTCCGCGGGCTTCATCCAGAACCTGCGTCTGCGCTTCCCCGGGCTGCAGGTCACGCACCGTGACGTCGGCCACCACCCGCCGCCCTTCATCTCCGATGCCTGGGTGGGCGCGGCCTTCGCCCCGGCCGACCACGACGACCCTTCGATGAAGGGCATCCTGCATCACTCCGATGCCCTCACGGCGGAACTCATCGGCTGCGACACCCTGGTCATCGCCACGCCTATGCATAACTTCTCCATCCCCGCCACGCTCAAGGCCTGGATCGATCAGGTGGTGCGCACCGACATGACCTTCAAGGTGACCGAGGAAGGCGTCGTGCCGCTCGTCAAAGGCAAGAAGGCGCTCATCGTCACTTCCCGCGGCGGCTTCGTCGCCGGCACGGACTACGACTTCCAGGAACCCTACCTCCGCAAGATCCTCGGTTTCATCGGCATCACCGACGTGACGTTCGTCCACGCCGAGGGCGTGAACAGCGGCGAGAAGGAACGCGAAGCCGCCATGACCCAAGCCTCCGCCCAGCTCATCGAGCTGGCGAAGGGTTGGTGAGGTAGACACTCACCGCGTCGGGTAGGGTCGACCATCCTTGGTCGACCGCGGCCGAGCAAGGATGCTCGGCCCTACCGCCCATCAGGCATACTTCAGCTCGATGCGCTTACCGGTGCGGATCGACTCGTAGATGCCGTCGGTGATCACGATATCGCGGCGGCCGACTTCGCCGGAGCAGCTGAGCGGCTCGCCGGCGCGGAAGGCGGCGGCGACGGCGTCCATGTGACGCTGCTGCTGACGGAAGACGCCGAAATCGAGCTTACCCTTGGCCGAGGTGGAGATGTTCAGCTTACGGTAGCTGAAGACCGGCTTGGAGCCCTCGAACCAGCCCTTGGCGGCTTCGGCGCGGAACTCGGCGCGGTTGGCGTCATAGCCGGTCCAGATGTCGGCCGTGGCGCCGTTGGCGAACTCGAGGCGGAACTCCATGGCCTGTTCGACCTCCTTGAAGAAGTCGGGCTGGGTCTTCGGCAGCTCCTTCGCCGTGACGGCGATGGGATTGGCATCGGCCGCCATGCAGCTGGCCTGGATCGAATAGACGCCCATGTCCATCAGCGCGCCGCCGCCGGCGAGCTTCTTCTCGATGCGCCAGGCATGCTTCTTCAGCGTGAAGCCGTTGGCGCTGGTGATCTTCATGAACGGTCCGAACTCCTGGGTCTTGGCGAGGCGGACGAGTTCCTGGTGGTAGGGATCGAAGTGGAGGCGGTAGCCGATCGCGAGGCGCTTGCCGGCCTTCTTGCCGGCGGCGATCATGGCGTCGCAGTCGGCGACCGACGTGGCCATCGGCTTCTCGCAGATGACGTGCTTACCCGCGCCGAAAGCGGCGATGACGTTCTGGGCGTGGATGCCGGGAGGCGTGACCACGTAGACGATGTCGATCGCCGGATTGGCGGCGACCTTGTCCCACTGGTCATAGGAATAGATATTGGCTTCGTCGAAGCCGTGGAGCTTCGCGAGCTTCACGCCTTTCTCGCGGGTGCCGGTGATGGCGGCCACGAGCTTGACGTTCTTGGTCTCCAGGAGAGCCGGCGAGAGTTCGCCGTTCGAATAGTTACCGAGGCCGCACAGGGCGAGGCCGAGGGGCTTGCCGCTGGCTTCCGCCGCGCGGAGGGCCGGGGCGAGCGCATAACCGGCGGCCAGGCCACCGAGGGTACCGAGGAAGGAACGACGCGAGGTGCTCATAGGGGTATGGCTACACCTACCCTGCCCCCGACCCTCCGCAAGTTCAAGGTAGGGGCGCAGTCGCGCTCGGCCCGAGGTGCCTCACTCGTGGAACCTGATCCGTGGCTTCGGGCCGTCCTTGGCCTTCGGCAGGTTCGCCGGGTCGGACAGCGAGGCGCCCGACTGGAGCTCGGACTTGCCCTTCCATTCCCGCTCGAAGCCGGTGCTGGCGAGACGTACGGCGTCGCGGCCGAGCTTATGGTTCAAGGCGTCGACGGCCTTCATGAGGCGGTCCTTGTTCGGATCGATCTCGCCGCCCATGCCCGGCAAGGACGGTTGCACGACGTCGGCCGGCGTGAGGCCTTGGAGCATCACCCCGGCCCGCTTGTAAAGATACCCGTCGCGACGGACACGCGCCAAGGCCCGCGACGCCGCGGCGCAGATGGCCCGCGCGTCGTCGGTCGGCGGATCGAGCGGCTCGACTTCGTCGCCGCGATACTGGTCCTGATCGATACGATGCTGGTTGGTCCGGATGAACACCACGATGGACGAGGCGACGAGCCCGTCTTCGCGCAGCTTCTCCGCCGCGCGGGCCGCATGCGCGGCGATGGCTTCGGAGAGTTCGAAGGCGTCGGTGATCGGACGGCCGAAGGAACGCGAGACCAGCACGCTCTTCCGCGGGCCGGCGTCTTCGACGATGTCGTGGCAGGAGATGCCACGCAGCTCGAGCGCGAGGCGTTCGCCGACCACGCCGGCGATGCGACGGATGAACCCCGGATCGGCTTCGGCGAGATCGATGGCGGTCAGGATACCGTGGGAGCGCAGGCGGGCCGCGAGGCCGGGTCCGACGCCCCAGACGTCCTCGGCTTCGACGCCCCGCAGGAAGGCCGTGCGCCCTTCGACGGAAGCAGGCACGACGATCACGCCGCCGCTCGTCTTGTCGGCCTTGGCCCGCTCATTGGCCAGCTTGCAGAGGACCTTCGTCGGGGCCATCCCCAGCGAGATCGGGATGCCCGTACGCTTCAGGACATCGGCCCGGATGCGCAGCCCCAGGGCTTTCGCGTCGGCATCGGGCATGTCGGGGAAACCCAGGAAGGCTTCGTCGACCGAATAGACCTCGAGGTCACGCGCCTGCTCGCCGAGGGCGGCCATGACGCGTTCGGAAAAGTCGCCGTAGACCGAGAAGTTGGACGAGAAGATGCGGACGCCGTGCGCTTCGCAGGTCCGACGCACCTCGAAATACGGCGCGCCCATCGGGATACCCAGCGCCTTGG
Organism: Coraliomargarita sp.; assembly: GCA_024638885.1. Classification (GTDB taxonomy): domain Bacteria; phylum Verrucomicrobiota; class Verrucomicrobiia; order Opitutales; family UBA953; genus UBA953. Next base: position 6,636 of record JAHEJL010000004.1, read on the forward strand.
CTTCGGACGAACGCGCGACCACGCAGCCGTCGTTGTTCGAGAGCACCACGATCGGCACGCCGATCAGCGACGGGTCGAGGGCGCGCTCGCACGAGGCGTAGAAATTATTGCAGTCGGCGAGGGCGCGGAGCATGGCGTCAGCAGCGGCGCACGACGGCGACCACCGTCCCCCAGATACGGCATTCTGGCGTGAAAGGCAACGACCAGCCCGACCAGCGCGGGCTGTCGGCGCGCAGGCTCCACGCGCCCGCGGCGTCGCGCTCGAGGTGCTTGACCGTGAATTCGCCGCCGACCTCGGCGACCACGATCGTGCCGGCGCGCGGCGAGAGCGACTTGTCCACGACGATGAGGTCACCGGTGAGGATGCCCGCGCCGGACATCGAATCGCCGTCGACGCGCAGGAAGAAGGTCGAGATCGGGTTGCGGACCAGGTGCTCGTTCAGGTCGAGGCGCCGCTCCATGTGGTCGTCGGCCGGCGACGGAAATCCGGCGACCGCCCGCGTGCCGAGCAACGGCAAGGCCAGCGGCTTCCGGGCCTCGAACCCCTGCAAAGTACGCATGTCCAGCATAAGTGAACGGATGTTCACTCTTAAGGAGAAGGATTCAAGGAGAAAGCATCAGGCATACCAGGGCTACCGGCCGCCGCATGGTGGCCGAAGGTAGGGGCACGACTACGTCGTGCCCGCGGGCGTGGCGTAGCCCCGCCCCACCCCATGCGTTCACCATGCGGCGAACGCAGAGACACCGCCGCATAACTCAAAGGGAAACCGGCGACCGGAAGATTGGCTGGGGCATCTGATCTGTCCTCGATTCAGCCATCGACGCAGTCATCGATTCAGCCCTCTTGAGTGAACCAACAAAAAGGCCCGCATCTCGCGACGCGGGCCTTGGGGACGAGCCGAGGGCTCGGCTTACGAAGCGGTCAGCGCGGTGACTTCGGCGCGGACCTTCTCGGCCAGGGCGGTCGAGAGGTAGCGCTCGCTCGGCGAGCAGGCGATCGTGACGATGCGCTTGCCGGCGAACTCCGGACGCTTGGCCAGCTGGAGGGCGGCCCAGATGTTGGCGCCCGAGGAGATGCCGACGGCGAGGCCTTCGCGGACGGAGACTTCCTGCGCGGTGGCGAAGGCGTCTTCGTTGGAGACCTGGATGACTTCGTCGATCAGGGAGACGTCGCAGTTCTTCGGGACGAAACCGGCGCCGATGCCCTGGATCTTATGCGGAGCAGGCTGCACGGGCAGCTTGGACATCGTCTGGGTGATGACGGGGGAAGCGGCGGGCTCGACGGCGATGGCGCGGAACTTGGGGTTCTTGCCCTTGATCACGGAAGCGACGCCGGTGATGGTGCCGCCCGTGCCGACGCCGGCGACGATGGCGTCGACCTTGCCTTCGGTGTCTTCCCAGATCTCGACCGCGGTGGTGCGACGATGCACTTCCGGGTTGGCCGGGTTGTCGAACTGCATCGGCATGAAAGCGTTCGCGCCCTGCTCGTCGCGGATCTGCGTCGCGCGCTCGATGGCGCCGCGCATGCCCTTCGCGCCGGGAGTGAGGACGATCTCGGCGCCGAGGAGGCGGAGGAGGACGCGACGCTCGACGGACATCGTCTCAGGCATCGTGAGGATGCAGCGGTAACCGCGGGCGGCGGCGACGAAGGCGAGGGCGATGCCGGTGTTGCCGGAGGTCGGCTCGACGATGGTGCCACCGGGCTTCAGGCGGCCGTCGCGCTCGGCGGCGTCGATCATGGCGCGACCGATGCGGTCCTTGACGCTCGAGAGCGGGTTGAAGAATTCAAGTTTCACCAGGACTTCGGCATGAAGACCTTCGGTGACCTTGTTCAGGCGCACGAGGGGCGTGTGACCGATGGTGTCGAGAACGCTGTTGTAGATAGCCATGGGGGTTAATGATTAGTAGTTGAGTAATGATTAATGGATTAAGGACGGAGGGCTTGCAATGAAAAAACCCGTATGACCGGGTTTCTAAAGGTTCAGTAACGGCGCTTGGGCGGGGGCATCGCCGGGCGCGGGGCCGAATCCCTCAGGCGGAAGATGATGCGGGCCTGGGTCAGGTCAGCCGGGCTCATCTCGACCTTCACGCGGTCGCCGGGGTTGATACGGATGAAGTTCTTGCGGAGGCGGCCGGAGATACGTCCCAGCACCACGTGCTTATTGGGGAGCTCGATCCGGAACATGGTGCCAGGAAGCACCTGCAGGATTTTGCCTTCGAGTTCGATAACGGGTTCTTCAGCCATGCCTTATGGGACGCAGTGCATCCCCATCCGGCTTGGGAGTCAATCACCGTAGTAAGCCCGCCTCCCCTCTTGCCACGGGCCCCGCAGGGGCAATCCTGCCCGCCATGGAAGGCGACGCCGCGACCCCCCGCCCCGGGCTGATCTGCCCGTTCGAGAAGATGCGCCCGTCCCAGCTGAACCGGGATGACGCCTTCTACATGGCGCTGGCCTTCAACCTGGCCGTCGACGCCTGGCGGATCGACGAGGTGCCGATCGGCGCGATCATCGAACGCGGCGGCGAGATCATCGCGGCCGCCCATAACGAGGTCGAACGCGCCAACGACCCGACCGCCCACGCCGAGATGCTGGCGATCACGCAGGCCGCCAAGAAGATCGGCGACTGGCGCCTCAACGAGTGCAACCTCTACGTCACCAAGGAACCCTGCCCGATGTGCTCCGGCGCCACGATCATGAGCCGGCTCAACCGCGTGGTCTACGCCTGGGGCGACCCCAAGATGGGCTGCATGGGCGGCGCGGTCGAACTCCACAGCCTCCCGAAGCTCAACCACCGGGTGCAAGTCACCTCCGGAGTCCTTGAAGGCCCCTGCCGCGAGATCCTGCAGGCCTACTTCAACATGAAGCGCGGCCGCGATTCCACCGCCTCGGCTTGACCCCCGCCGCAATTCCCCAACCTGTTACGACATGAACCGACGCGACTTCATCGGCAAAGCCTCCCTGGCCGCCGCCGCGCTCGGCACCGCCTCCCTTTCCGCCCAAACTTCTTCCACCAAAACCATGAGCTATACCCTCGCCCCCCTGCCCTACGCCCACGCCGCCCTCGAGCCGCACATCGACCAGGCGACGATGGAGATCCACCACGGCAAGCACCACAACGCTTACGTCACCAACCTGAACGCCGCCCTCGCCAAGGAAGCCGGCTATGCCGCTCCGGCCGACGTCAACGAACTCATCGCCGACCTCTCCAAGGTCCCTGAGTCCATCCGCACCGCCGTCCGCAACAACGCCGGCGGCCACGCCAACCACACCTTCTTCTGGAACATCATCTCCCCGAACGGTGGCGGCGAACCCGTCGGCGCCCTCGGCGAAGCCATCCAGAAGGCCTTCGGTGGCCTCGAAGGCGAGAAGGGCCTCAAGGCCGCCTTCAAGACCGCCGCGACCACGCGCTTCGGCTCCGGCTGGGCCTGGCTCGTCGTCAAGGCCGACAAGTCCATCGCCGTGACCTCCACGCCGAACCAGGACAGCCCCCTCATGAAGGGCGTCGCCGACGTGAACGGCACCCCGGTCCTCGCCCTGGACGTCTGGGAACACGCCTACTACCTCAAGTATCAGAACCGCCGCCCCGACTACGTGGACGCCTTCTGGAAGGTCGTCGACTGGAAGAAGGCCAACGAGATCTACGTCAAGGCGATCGCCTGAGGGTCGTAGTCATATCGGTCTTAAGAAGCGGCCCCTCGGCCGCTTCTTTGTTTGGCACATCTGCCGAGGTGTGCTGTCCTACCCTTACCCCGATGCGCTCCCTCACGCTCCTCCTCCTGGCCTTGGCGACCGCCGCCTCCGCCGCCGAAACCGTCCTGCCCCTCTGGCCCGAAGGCGTCCCGGGCAAGCGCGTCGCGCCCTCGAAGACGGTGCTCGATCGCATCGGTCCGAAAGGCAATCAGCCCGGCCGCGAGACGTTCATCGATGCGCCGTCGATCACGGTCTACCCGGCCGCCAACCCGACCGGCGCCGCGGTCATCGTCTGTCCCGGCGGCGGCTACTGGTTCCTCTCGACGAAGAACGAAGGCACGGGCGTCTGCGAATGGCTGAACAGCATCGGCATCACGGGCATCCTCCTGCGCTACCGCACCCCGACGGCCGATGAGACGCTGCCGCATAACTATCCGGTGCAGGATCTGCAGCGTTCGCTGGGCCACGTCCGCGCCCACGCCAAGGAATGGAACCTCGACCCGAAGCGCGTCGGCGTGATCGGCTTCTCCGCCGGCGCCAACCTCGTCGGCCACGCCTCCTGGGACCGCACGCCCCGCACCTACGAGCAGAAGCCGGGCGTCGACGACCCGCGCGGCCCGGACTTCACGATCTTCGTCTACGGCGGCGGCTTCCTCGAGAAGGAAGACAAGACCAAGTTCCGCGAAGGCTTCAGCGTCCCCGCCGACGCCCCGCCCTGCTTCTTCGTCGTCGCGCACAACGACAACGCCAACCCGCTCGAGGCCGCCAAGCTCTACATCGAGTATAAGCGCCAGAACCTCCCGGCCGAACTGCACATCTACTCGAAAGGTGGCCACGGCTTCGGCACCCGCCAGACGAAGTTCCCGGTCGACGGCTGGACCAAGGCCGCCGGCGAATGGATGGGCGCCGAAGGCTTCCTGAAGGCCGCCAAGTAAACCCATGCGCCCCCTGCTCGCGCTGCTGGCGTTCACGACCGTCCTGACGGCCCAGACGCTCGTCGGCGACGGTCAGGCGGACGATACGGCGGCCCTGCAGAAGCTCGTCGATACCCAGGGCTCGGTCCGGCTCGCCAAGGGCCGCTACAAGCTCACGAAGCCGGTCACCGTCGACTTGGCCAAGACGGGCTATGCCGCGCTCTCCGGCGACGGCACGGCCCAGATCATCATGGCCGGCCCGGGCCCTGCCCTGCGTTTCGTCGGCACGCACGATAAGTCGGCCGACCCCTGGAACATCAAGCCGCAGGTCTGGGACGCCCAGCGCGCGCCTTCCGTCACGGGGCTCGAGATCGTCGGCGCCCACGCCGAGGCCGACGGCATCGAAGCCACGGGCACGATGCAGCTCACGCTCGACCGGGTGATCGTCCGCGAATGCCGCCACGCCGTCCACCTGACGAAGAACAACCGCAACGTCATCATCAACGCCTGCCACCTCTACCACAATTCGGGCATCGGCGTCTTCTATGATGACGTGAACCTGCATCAGTCGAACATCGTCGGCTCGCACATCAGCTACAACGGGGGCGGCGGCGTGGTCTCCCGCGGCGGCAACGTCCGCAACCTCCAGATCGGCACCTGCGACATCGAGGCGAACCACGACCCGAAAGGCCCGCCCGCCGCGAACGTCGAGCTGAACTCGACCGGCGGCTCCATCGGCGAAGTGACCATCACCGGCTGCACCCTCCAGCACACCCACAAGGCCCCGGGTTCGGCCAACGTCCGCATCCTCGGCGCCGGCACGGACCCCTCGCTCGCCCGGCGCGGCGGCCGCCCGACCACCCGCGAAGGCAACGTCACCATCACCGGCAACGTCTTCAGCGACGTCGAGGTGAACATCGAAATCCGCCACGCCCGCGGCGTCACGCTCTCGGCCAACACCTTCTGGGAGGGCCTCGACCACGACCTGCTGGTCGAGGACAGCGCCAACGTCGTGATCAGCGGCAACAATTTCGACCGCAACCCGCGCTACCTCGTCAACGGCAACGGCCTGGCCGAGAAGAACGGCGTCGTCCTGCGCCGCGTCGAGGATGCCAGTTTCTCCGAAAACCTCGTCGTCGGCGTCCACGGCAAGGAAGCCGCGGTCGACATCGAGGATTCCGTCCGCCTCCGCATCACGAACAACAGCATCCTGGACAGCGACGGGGCCGCCCTGCGCCTGACGCGCCTGAAGAAGAGCCTCGTCACCGGTAATCTCCTCCGCGACGACCGCGAGGACTCCGCACGCACGAAGTCGCCGTTCCTCGTGGTCACGGAAGGCGAATACAACCAGATCACGGGCAACGCGCCCGGGAACAAATAAGGGCTCAGGCGCCGCCGCGGCGGATCTCGGAACCTTCGAAGCGGATCGACACGCGCCAGACCTTCTTGACGCGCGTGATCACCTTGCCGGTACCGGCGACGATGGTCTCGGGGATCTCGATGCGGTGCTGGTCGACCACGGCGTGGAAGCCGCGCTCGGAGAAGATGTCGATGAACATCGAGATGGCCAGCGGGTCGTCGAAGACCGGGGTCTCGATGTTGACGTGGGCCTGGCCGGAGATGGCGTGCGCCTTGATGATCGGCAGGAACTTGCCCTGGATCAGTTCGATGACCTGACGGAAGGTCTCGGCGTTGCGCTCGGCGTAGTCGTCGAGCCGGCGGACGAGGTCCTGACGGGCGTGCTGGACGATCTGCGAGGCCAGCGGGATCGGCGAGATGAGGTCATACGTCTCTTCCGACAGCTCGAGGGAGCTCTGATACTGGAGCTCCTTGATGATGCGGGCCTGGACTTCCGGCAGGGAGCCCTGCGCGTTGATGAAGTGATAGTGGAAGATGTCGCGCAGCGACTGCAGCGGCTCGTAGGTGCGCTCCTTGAAGACGCGGTAACGGTTGCGGGCGGCGTCGGCCGTCAGGTCGGTCTTACGGACCTCGGCGAGCGGACCGCCTTCGCGGGCGGCCTTCTCGTTCTGGGCGATGGCTTCCTGGCCGCGCTTGAGCTGACGGCGGACGGACTCGTTCTCGTCGACGAACAGGACGAGGATGTGGAAATGCGGCTTCGGGAAACGGACGCCTTCGCTGCGGCCGCGGAACTCCGTGCGGAGGTCGTTGAGCTTGGCGAAGAGGTGCTTGAGGCATTCCACCTGCACCATCGAACGCGGGAAGCCGTCGACGATCGCGCCGCTGACGTACGCGGGCTCGAGGAGCTTGCGGAAAAGGATCTCCACCACTTCGCGGTCGCCGACGAGCATGCCGGCGTCGATGCGCTTCTTGGCCTCGGGGCTTGAAAGCAGGTCGCTGACCACGATCGGGTCGGCGGCGTAGTCACGATACTGGAGGATGAACGCCGTGTTGGTGCCCTTACCGGCGCCCGGGGCGCCGTTGAGCCAGAAGATCTCGCGCGGGAAGGCCAGCTTCTCGCGGCCGAATTCGCGCTCCAGACTGGACCAGACGGAATCAAAGATGATCTGGCCATCCTTGACCTCGAGGTCGCTGATGCCGCTGGCGGCAGGTCTGGGCTGAGCGTCGCTCATGAAGTTAAGCGTCTAGGAGTAAATCACCCCGCCGAACCTGCGAGGCAAAAAAACGCCGTAACCGCCTCAAATTCAGCCAATTACTGCTTACCGCCCTTGGTCTGTACGTCTTCGGACCCCGGTTTGACGATCGGCAGGCCGGGGTCATCCGAACGATTCCGACGGAACTGGAAGCGATTGATGTCCTGCATGGACAGCTGGTCGACGGTCTTGGGGTCGGGGTTCAGTCGTCCCTGCCACTCGGACCGGACGCCGGTGAACTTGGCGTTCTTCTCGACGCCCATGCGCTCTTCCCAGTCCTTCACTTCGGCCTTGGTGCCGCTGACGTCGGACTTGATGCGGTCGACCGACTTCACCTCGACGGTGTCCTTCGGACGGACCGGAGCGCCGAGGGTATCCTTCAGATCGATGTCCGACTTCTTGCGTCCGATGTTGTCGTAACGGCCGTGCCAGGTGTCGAGGGTGACGAGGTTGTTGCGCGAGAAGACCTGCTCCTTGCCGATGGAAGACATGCCCGCCTCGAAGCGCTGCTCCATCAGGCCGCTGGACTTGGAGGCTTTCTTCAGGCCCGCGTTGAAGTCGACGGCGTCATCGACGCTCTTGCCGATGCCCTTCCCTTCGACGGAAAACGGGACCGTGCGGCCGTCGGCCGTCTTGATCGCCTGCTTAGGCGCGGGCGCCGCGGCAGCCGGAGCGGAGGTCGCGCCGGGCGCCGCCGAGAGCGGAGCCGTACCCGCCGGACGGGTGGCCCCGCCGGTACGCGCCTTGGCCGGAGTGCCGTCCAACGGACGTCCGTCGGCATCGTACTTATAGACTTGGGTGCCCTCGATGCCTCCTTCGGCGGTGATGACCACGCCGGCCTTCATGCCTCCGGGCGGACGCTCCGCCCCGGCCAGCGTCAGAGCCGACAAGGCGAGCAGCACGGGAATGGAGACGCGGGGTCGCAAGGCCACCCATCTTGGGGGCCTTGGCGACCGACCTCAACCCCTTCTTAGCGGGGAATCGGGTGGGACTTGGTCTTCCAGATGAGCTTCGCGTAATCGCCGATCGAACGGTCGGACGAGAACTTGGCGCAGCGGGCGACGTTGCGGATGGCCATGGCGGCCCAGCGACGACGGTCCAGGAAGGCCTTCTCGACCTTGGCCTGGGCGTCCACGTAGCTACGGAAGTCGGCCAGGACGAGGTAGGGGTCGCCACCGTCGACCAGGGAGTCGACCACGGGCGAGAGCGCCCCGGCCTGCTCCGGCGTGAAGGTGTCGGAGCGCAGCCAATCGAGCAGCGCGGCGAGTTCGGGGTCCGCGGCGAGCACGGCGCGCGGATCATAGCCGTCGGCCCAGAGCTGCTCGACCTCCTCGACCTGGAGGCCGAAGATGAAGATGTTCTCGTCGCCGACTTCTTCGCCGATCTCGACGTTGGCGCCATCGAGCGTGCCGATGGTGACCGCGCCGTTGAGGGCGAGCTTCATGTTGCCGGTACCGGAAGCTTCCTTGCCGGCGGTGGAGATCTGTTCGGAAAGGTCGGCCGCCGGGATGATGCGCTCGGCGAGCGAGACGCGGTAGTCCGGCAGGAAGACGACCTTGAGGAGGCCGCGGACGCGCTCGTCGGTGTTGATGACGGCGGCGACGCGGTTGATCGCGTGGATGATGTGCTTGGCCAGGGCGTAGCCCGGGGCGGCCTTGGCGCCGAAGATGCAGACGCGCGGCGTGAACTGGCCGTTCGGCTCGTTCAGGATGCGGCGATACAGGTGCAGGATGTGCAGCAGGTTGAGGTGCTGGCGCTTGTACTCGTGGAGGCGCTTGATCTGCACGTCGAAGAGCGCGTCAGGCGAGACTTCCACGCCGACGAGGTCCTTGATGCGGGCGGCGAGACGGATCTTGTTCGCGCGCTTGATCGCGAGGAAGCGGTCCTGGAACGCCGGGCGGTCCGCCAAGGCGTCGAGCTTGCGCAGGCGGCCGAGGTCGGCCTCCCAGCCCGTGCCGGCGACTTCGTCGCACAGGGCGCCGAGCTCCGGATTGCAACCGCGGACCCAGCGGCGCGGCGTGACGCCGTTGGTCACGTTGACGAACTTGCTCTTCCAGAGCTCGTTGAAGCCCGGGAACAGATGGGCGCGGATCAGGCGGGTATGCAGTTCGGCCACGCCGTTGACGTGGTGCGAGCCGACCACCGCGAGGTGCGCCATGCGGATGCGCTTCGGGAAACCTTCCTGGATGATCGAGAGCTCGGTCTTGCGGGCGTCGTCGCCCGGCCAGCGCTGCTCGACGTCCTCGAGGTGACGGCGATTGATCTCGTAGATGATCTCGAGGTGACGCGGCAGGACCTTCTCGAAGAGCGGGACGGACCAAGTCTCGAGGGCTTCCGGCAGCAAGGTGTGGTTGGTGTAACTGAAGACCTGCGTGCACAGGGCCCAGGCTTCGTCCCAGGTCAGGCGCTCGACGTCGACCAGCAGGCGCATGAGCTCGGCGACCGCGATGGCCGGGTGGGTGTCGTTGAGCTGGACCGCGGCCTTGGCCGGGAGCGTGCTGAAGTCGGGGTTCAGGCGGCGATGGCGGCGCAGGATGTCCTGCAGCGAGCAGGACACGAAGAAGATCTGCTGGACGAGGCGGAGCTCCTTGCCGCTCTCGGTGCTGTCGTTCGGGTAGAGGACCTTCGAGACGACCTCGCTCGAGTCGCGCTCATGCACGGCCTCGACGTAACCGCCGCGGTCGAAGGCGCGGAAGTCGAACTCGGAGGCGGCCTTCGATTCCCAGAGGCGGAGGAAGTTGACGCTGCTGCCGGCGAAACCGGCGATCGGGATGTCCCACGGTACGCCGAGGAGGTTGCGCGTCTCGACGAGTTCGGCGCAATGGTTGCCACGGTCGTCGGTGCTGTGCTTCACGCGGCCGTAGAGCGGCACGCTGACGCGGAAATTCGGACGGCGGATGAGCCAGGGATTGTTGTTCGCGAGCCAGTTGTCGGCGACTTCGACCTGACGGCCCTGGACGAACGTCTGACGGAACAGGCCGAATTCGTAATGGATGCCGTAGCCGATCGCCGGGATGTCCATCGTGGCGAGGGAGTCCAGGAAGCAGGCGGCGAGACGGCCGAGGCCGCCGTTGCCGAGGCCCATGTCGGCTTCTTCGTCGGCGACGGTCTCGAGGTCCTGGCCGAGTTCGGCCAAGGCCTGCGCGGCGACGTCGCGGAGCTGGAGGTTCACGAGGTTATTGGTGAGCACGCGGCCCATCAGGTACTCGAGGGAGAGATAGTAGACGCGGCGGACGTTCTTGCTGGCGTGCTGGGCCTGGGTGTCGATGTAGCGCTCGAGCATCTGGTCGCGGGCGGCCATGCAGGTGGCCATCCACCAGTCGTTGCGGGTGGCGGTGACGCGGTCGCGGGCGAACGTGCTCTTCAGGTGACGCAGGATCGCGTCACGGAACTCGGCGACCGGCGAGCCGGCGGCAGGCTTGGTCGGAAGCTTGGCCTTGGCCTTCTTCGGGGCCGGCTTGGCGGCAGGCTTACGGGCCTTGACCACCTTCACGGACTGCTTCGCGGGCTTCTTCTTTTTAGGCATGATCGTCGGTGAGGACAATCGACCATAAGCCACAAGCGAGCCAAAACCGCGTCAGCCCTGTGCCAGCTCCCGCAACTTGTTCAAATCCAGCTTACCCGTGCCCAAAATCGGGATGACGGGTACTTTCTTGAACACCTTGGGAATCCACAGGTTAGCGAGCCCTTCCGCCGCCAGCGCGGTACGGAGCGCCTCGGCGTCGACGTCGTCGACATGCAGCACGACCAGCTGCTCGCCCTTGACCGGATCGGCCGCGCTCGCGACGGCGACCTTGACCTCGGTCGAGTCCGCCAGCCCCATGACCTTGCGCAGGGCGTCTTCGACGGTGCCATGCGGGACCATCTCGCCGCCGATCTTGGAGAAACGGGAAAGGCGGCCGGCCAGATGCAGGAAGCCGTCGTCATCGAGCCGGGCAAGGTCGCCGGTGCGATACCAGCCATCCGGCGTCATCGCCTTGGCGGTCTGCTCGGCATCGAGGTAACCCATGAAGACGTTGGCGCCACGGATCTCCAGGAGACCCACCTGCCCGCTCGGCAACACCTCACCGGTGGTCGGGTCGAGGAAGCGGACGGCGATGCCGATGACCGGACGACCGACGGAACCGCGGACGTTGCCCACCCACACGCCGCCGGGCGCCTCGGGGTCGGCGCGGTCCGGGACGTTCACCGAGAGGACCGGACTGGTCTCGGTGATGCCATAGCCTTCGAGCATCGGCGTCTCCAGCTGCGTGGCGAAGGCGTCGACCAGGTCGGCCGGGCATTTCTCGGCGCCGACGACGGCCCACTCGAGCGAGGCGAAATCGGCGGCCGTGCCGCGACGGAGATACGGACGCAGGAAGGTCGGCGTGCCGACGACGACGGTGACCTTCTCTTCCTTGATCGCCTTGACGGCGGCGGCGGAGTCCAGGGGCGAAGGCAAGGTGACCAGGAGCGGCGAACGCGAGAGGCAATACCACACGCCGATCGTGAAACCGAAGCTATGGAAGACCGGCAGGCTGCTGAGCAGGACGGCCTCGTCGGGAAGGATGTCGGCGTCCTCGATCTGGCGGAGGTTCGCCAGGAGGTTGCGATGCGACAGGCGCACGCCCTTGGGCTGGCCGGAGCTGCCACTGGTGAAGAGGAGCGCCGCTTCGGCTTCGCCGCCGTGCTTCGGCAGGCCCATGCAGGCCAACGCCCAGGACGTCGGCAGCACGCGGATGAGCCCGATGCGGCAGGCGAGGTCCGCGCGCGGATGCGTCGTCAGGAAATCGGCGACGTCGAGCACGCGGTCGCCCCACGGGAAGTCCGGCGACTTCTCCGCGAGCTTGGCGCGGAACGCGCCGGCGGTGACGACCAGATCGACCTCGGCGCGCTGCAGGCAGGAGAGCGCCTGCTCACGTCCGAGCGAGAAATTCAGGTTCACCGGCACCTTGTCCGCGAGCACGCAGCCGAGGTTGGCCACGGCGGCGGCCACGCCGGGCGGCAGCACGATCGCGACGCGCTTGGCGGCGGTGCGGCGCTTCAGTTCGCCGGCGAAAGCCCAGCCCAGCGCGAGCAAGGTCGCGCCGCTGAATTCGCGGCGGGCGGCGGTGCGGTCGACCAACGCGACCGCGCCCCCCTTCCCCGCCAGGCCCGCGGCGACCTCGCGGCCGAGATGGCCGTCGAGCGAGGCGCGCATGGCGAAGGCTTCCGAAGCCAGCTCCAGGAGACGCAGGCGGGTCTTCGCATGCTCGGACGCCGGATAAGCCTGACCGACGACCACGTTGATCGGTCGGGGGAAATGCTTCGGCATCTTCCAGAAGAACTTGCCGCCGCTGAAACTGAACAACGACCCCCACATGCCATCGAGCGCCAGCGGGACGATCGGGCATTCGGCGCGCCGGGCGATGAGCTCGTAACCCTTGCGGAGCGGCAGGATCCCGCCGTTACGCGTCAGGCTGCCCTCGGGGAAGATGCAGACGACCTCGCCGGCCTTGAGGGCGTCGGAAGACTTCTGGATGGCGTCCTTGGCCTTGGACTCGGCGACCGGGATCGTCCCCATCGTCCGGGTCAGGAAACGCATCACGCGCTGGTGCTCGAAGCCTTCCCAGGAAAGGAAGCGGACCGGCCGACGCGACAGCACGCCGACGACGAGCACGTCGACATAGGCGACATGGTTGGCGATGAGGAGCACCCCGCCTTGGTCGGGGATGTTCTCCAGCCCCTTGAGCCGGATCCGGTAGAAGCACTTCAGGAACAGCCAGCAACCGGTCTGCACCGCGCAATAGCCCAAGGACATCGTCCGATGGCTGCGCGGGGCCCGCCAGGCGAAGGCCAGCAGGAAGACGACCAACAGCAGGAGGCCGACGGCGGCGACCGCGGCCACGATCATCAGCAGGAACCAGGCGAGGGCGTAAAGCAAAGGCACGAGCCCAAGGTGCGGACCCGACGGACGGGTGCAAGCCGAGTCCTTTCGGGTTGACCCTTCCCCGCCCGCGGATGCCCTATGGAGACCCGCGATGCGCGACTACGTCCTCAGACGGTTGCTGCTAGTCCCACTGACTTTCGTGGGCATCACCTTCGTCGCGTTCTGCTTCACCCGCTTCGTGCCCGGCGGCCCGATCGAACAGGCCTTGGCCGAACGCCAGCAGGCCGACCGTAAGCGCAGCTCCGCCGCCCGGCCCACCGGCCCCGCTTCCCCCGAGGAACTCGACAACCTCAAGCGCCGTTACGGCTTCGACCGCTCGCTTCTCGAGGCCTACGCCATCTGGCTCGGCGTACGCCCGGGTCCCGCCGACTGGATCACCGTGCGCCTGGACAAGGACGGCAAAGCCGAAGCCGAAGTCGCCGACGAAAACAGCCCCAGCGGGATTCGTAAAGTAATGGTCTCACGCCACCTCTTAGACCACAGCCTCTTACTCCACTATCCCAGCAGCGTGGAAAAAGGAATCCCCGGTTGGTACGCCGAATACGCCCCCTTGCCCGACGACCCGGACAAGGCGCCGCGCGTGCTCATCTATCGCCAAGCCTACGCCGGCCTGCTCCAGGCGGAGCTCGGCGACTCCACCACCAGCGACAAGCCCGTCTGGGATGAGATCAAGGCACGCTTGCCGATCTCGACCTGGTTCGGCGGCTGGTCGCTCCTGCTCGCCTACGCGGTCTCGATCCCCCTCGGCGTCGCCAAGGCCTTGAAGCGCGACGGCTGGTTCGACCGCGGCTCCACGCAGGCGCTGTTCATCCTCTACTCCGTCCCCGGCTTCGTCCTCGCCGTCGCCGGTCTCAACCTCCTCTGCCATCAGCTCCACTGGTTCCCGTCGAAAGGCTTCGATTGGAACCACCCGTTCCACAGCACCGTGCTGCCGCTGGCCTGCGAGATGGTCGGGGCCTTCACCGCGCTGACGCTGTTCACGCGCAACGGCCTGCTCGACAACCTCACCGCCGACTACGTGCGCACCGCCAAGGCGAAGGGCCTGAGCAACGGCCGCATCGTGCTCGTGCACGTCCTGCGCAACTCGCTCATCCCCGTGGCCGCGACCTTCGGCGGCAACCTCGGCTTCTTCCTTACCGGCTCGTTCCTCATCGAGTTCACCTTCAACATCCCCGGCCTCGGCCTGCTGGGCTATGACGCCCTGGTCCATCGCGACTTCCCCGTCTTCCTCGGTCTCCTCACCCTGTCCAGCCTCGCCATGCTGGTCGGCAACATCGTCTCCGACCTCTGCGTCGCCGCCGTCGACCCGCGCATCCGGTTCGACAAATCCGCATGAGCTTCTTCGACCCGATCACGCTGGAGCGCTTCGCGCGGTTCCGTCGCCACCGGACGGGGTGGTGGTCGCTGCTGACGCTGCTCACGTTCTCCTTCCTCGCCCTGCTCGGCCCGCTGCTCGTCGGCAACCGTCCGCTCATCCTCAAGGTCGACGGCGTCACGCGCTTCCCGGTCTTCGCCGGCTTCATCTCCGGCCGCGAACTCGGCCTGGCGATCGAAGGCGAGCCGAACTACCGCCTCCTGGCCGAGGAACTGAAGGCGAACGGCCGCGGCTGGCTCATCTTGCCGTCCGTGCCCTTCGCGCCGGGCGAAGTCTGCGAAGTCATGCCCACCGTGACGCGGGACGCCGCCGGACGCTGGAACGACCCGCGCGGGCCGATCGCCGAAGGACGCATCTTCACGCTCAACGCCGACGGCAGCCGACGGCAGAACTGGACCATCGTCGACGGCCAGCCGCACGGCGATGCGCGCCTGTTCGCGGACGGCGTCGGCGTCGCCCGGGCGAAGTTCGTCGACGGCAAGGTCGCGCAGCGCGTGCCCGCGACCGACCGCACCGACTGGGAGCCGAAGGGCGCCCTGCGCACCCAGGTGCCGTCGCCCTGCCCGCCCGGACTCGACGGCCATTGGCTCGGCACGGACGAATCCGGCCACGACATCGTCGCGCGGCTCTTCGGCGGCTTCCGCCTGCTGCTCATTTCGGCGCTCATCTACCTTCCGTGCGCCTACGGCATCGGCCTGATGCTCGGCGCCACCATGGGCTACTTCGGCGGCTGGTTCGACATGGTGTCACAGCGCGCCATGGAGATCTGGTCCAACATCCCGTTCCTCTACGCCATCATCTTCCTCGCCAGCCTGCTCGAGCCGTCGCTGGCCGTCCTGGTGCTCATCCTCGTCGCGTTCTCGTGGATCGGCCTCGCCCAGCAGCTCCGCGCCTCCGCCTACCAGGTCTCCGCCCGCGACTATGTCACCGCCTCCCGGGCGCTCGGCGCCGGCCACGCGCGCATCATCTGGCGACACATCCTGCCGAACTGCACGACGATCATCCTCACCACGCTGCCGTTCAGCCTGCACGGCCTGGTCTTCTCCCTCTCCGCCCTCGACTACCTGGGCTTCGGCCTGCCGCCCACCGAGCCGTCGTGGGGCGAGCTGCTCCACCAAGCCAAGGAGAACTGGGCCGCCTGGTGGATCCTCGGCCCCACGCTCACCTGCCTCGTCGGCACCATGGTCATGATCAACTCGATCGGCGAAGCGCTCCAGGACGCCTTCGACGTGCGTCGCTCCCAGCAATGAGAACGCTCCTCGCCCTCCTCCTCGCCCTGACGTCCGCGTCGGCCCAGACCTACGAAGACCCGAAGGCCGCGGCTTACTACGCCGAGCATCAGGATTTCTTCCGCTTCGCGACGCCGGCCGACCTCCCGAAGGACCTCGTCTGGCATGATGGCTCGGAGCAGAAGGAGTTCGCCGATCCGCGCGCCGTCCGCGGAGGCACGCTCCGCCAGTTCACCACCGGCACGCCGCCGACGCTCCGTCGCGTCGGCCCCAACGCCAACAACGGCTTCCGCGGCGAACTCTACGACAACAACGACTTCGGCCTGCTATCGTCGCACCCGAACACCGACGAGCCCATCCCCGCCCTGGCGACCAGCTGGGCGATGTCGCCCGACGGCATGACGGCCTACTTCCGCCTCGACCCGAACGCGAAGTTCACGGACGGCCAGCCGATCACCGCGGACGACTACTTCTACGCCTTCTACTTCCATCGTTCGCCCTGGGCGAAGGCGGACTGGTATGCCGACTTCTATACCCGCGAATGGGGCGGCATCACGAAATACGACGCCTACACGATCGGCATCAAGGCGCCGCGGAAGCGCCCTTATCAGCTCGAACAGCTCGGCGAACTGCGGCCGCTGCCCAGGAACTTCTTCAAGGACTTCGGCCCGAACTACGAGAAGCTGTACAACGACCGCTTCCACCCGACCTCCGGTCCGTACTACGTGAGCCCGGCCGGCTTCCAGCGCGAGAAGTCCGTCACCCTCACCCGCGTCAAGGAATGGTGGGGCGACCGGCGTAAGTTCTACCGTCACCGCTACAATCCCGACGCCATCGAGTACACCGTGATCCGCGAACTCGACAGCGCCTACGCCTCGATGCTCGCCGGCGAGATCGACTTCATGCCGATCATGATGCCGCGCTACTGGTATGGCACCAACGAGAAGAAAGCCTACCTGCACGGCTACCTGACCAAGGCGCAGTTCTTCAACGACATCCCCCGCCCGCCCTACGGTCTCTACCTCAACACCCAGAAGCCCCTGCTGTCCGACCTCAACGTCCGCGTCGGCCTCCAGCACGCCACCGACTTCCAGCGCGTCATCGACGGCTTCTATCGCGGGGACTACGAGCGCCTGAACCAGTTCAGCGAAGGCCTCGGCAAGTTCACCGACCCCTCGATCCGCCCCCGGCGCTATTCGCCCGAACTGGCCCGCGCCGCCTTCGCCAAGGCCGGCTTCACCCGGATGGGCGACGACGGCATCCTCGTGAACGCGGCCGGCGAACGGCTCTCCTTCCGCCTCACGTTCGACACGTCCGACCGCCGCAAATACCTCGCCACCCTCGTCGAGTCGGCCCGACGCTGCGGCGTCGAATACCGGCCCGAGACGCTCGAGCACACCACGCTGTATCGCAAGGTCATGGAGAAGAACCATGACATCGTCTTCTGGGCCTGGTCCGTCTCCAGCCGCCTGCCGGCCCTCTGGGAATCGCACCACACCGACAACGCCGTCGAAGTCCTCGCCGACGGACGCAAGGTGCCCAAGCGCCAGACGAACAACATCACCGGCATCGACGACCCGGAGCTCTCGAAGCTGATCGACCGCTTCCGGGCGGCGACCGAGGAAGACGAGATGATCAAGCTGTCGTTCGCCATGCAGCGCCGTATCCACGACCTCGCCGACTTCATCCCCGGCTTCCGCGTGCCCGGCTACCGCATCGCCCACTGGGACTGGGTGAAGTTCCCGGCCGGCTTCGACGTGCGTGGCGCCGAAGACCCCGGCCAGTACGGTCTCTTCTGGCTCGACCCCAAGCAACGCGAAACCGACCTCAAGGATTTCCGCGCCGGCAAGGTCCGCGGCGCGCCGAAGACCGTCATCGAGGATCGCTGGCGCACCGAATGACCGCCGTTCTTCCTTCCCCTTCGCCCCCGCCCGACCTATGTTGTCGCCCATGTCCGCCGAGCCCCTCCTGAAAGTCCAGGACCTCAGCGTCACCTTCCGCACCGGTGACCGCGCGACCGTCGCCGCCCAAGGCGTCAGCTACGAACTCGCCGCCGGCGAAGTCCTCGCCGTCGTCGGCGAATCCGGCTCCGGCAAGTCCGTCACCGCCCTCGCCCTCACCCGCCTCCTGCCGCCGGAGCCCACCTGCTCCCTCACGGGCTCGGTGAAACTGGCGGGCGTCGAGCTGCTCGGCCTGCCCGAGGCCAAGCTCGCCAAGGTCCGCGGCGGCTCGATCGCCTATATCTTCCAGGAACCCGGCACCTCGCTCAATCCGGTCTACACGATCGGCTTCCAGGTCGGCGAGGCCATCGCCCTCCATCGCCCGGACATCAAGGATGTGCGCGCCGAAGTCGTCCGCGCCCTCGCGGAGGTCCACATCAACGACCCGCAGCGCGTCGCCGACCAGTATCCCCACGAGCTTTCCGGCGGCATGCAGCAGCGCGCGATGATCGCCATGGCGCTGGCCTGCGACCCGAAGATCCTCGTGGCCGACGAGCCGACCACCGCCCTCGACGTCACCATCCAGAAGGAGATCATGGACCTCCTCGCCCGCCTGCGTCGCGAGCGCGGCATGAGCATCATCCTCATCACCCACAACTTCGGCATCGTCGCGAACTTCGCCGACAAGGTGCAGGTGATGTGGAAGGGTCGCATCGTCGAGCAAGGCCCGGTCGCCGAGATCATGCGCACGCAGACGCACCCGTACACCAAGGCCCTCATCGCCTGCATCCCGCGCCTCGGCCAGCGTCGCCGTCGCCTCACCACCCTGTCCGACGAACTCAAGGTCTCCCGATGAGCGACAACCTCCTCGAAATCTCCGGCCTCTCCGTCCACTACCCCGGCCGGGCCAACTGGTTCTTCCAGAAGGCGGCGCCGAAGAAGGCCGTCGACGACATCTCCTTCGTCGTCCCCAAGGGCAAGACCGTCGGGCTCGTCGGCGAGTCCGGTTCGGGCAAGACCACGACCGGCCGCGCCATCGTGAAGCTCGCGCCGCTGACCGCGGGCAAGATCACCTACCAGGGCCAGGACATCGGCACCCTCTCGAACGCGGCCTTCCTCCCGTGGCGCAAGAAGATCCAGATGATCTTCCAGGACCCGTATAACTCCCTCAACCCGCGCGCCGATATCCTCAGCATCCTGTCGGAACCGCTCGAGATCCACTTCCCCGGCATGACGCGCGCCGACCGCGAAGCCCGCTGCGCCGAACTCCTCCGCAGCGTCCAGCTTCCGGCCGAGCACCTCCGCCGCCACCCGCATGAATTCTCCGGCGGCCAGCGACAGCGCATCGGCATCGCCCGCGCCCTCGCCGTGCAGCCCGAGCTCATCATCTGCGACGAGCCCGTCTCCGCGCTCGACGTCTCCGTCCAGGCGGAAGTCGTCAACCTGCTCCAGGACCTCCAGGAACAGCTCGGCCTCACCTACCTCTTCATCGCCCACGACCTCGCGGTCGTCGAACACGTGAGCGACCACATCCTCGTGATGTCCAAGGGCAAGATCGTCGAGCAAGGCACGCCGTCCGAGATCCTCGGCAATCCGCAGCAGGCCTACACCAAGACCCTGCTGGCCGCGGTGCCCCGGTTCTGATGTCGGCGGCCAACCAGTCGAAGCTGGACGGCACGACCCGCGGACTGGGCCTGCTGCTCGTCGGCATGGCGGCGTTTACGACCTGGGATCAGTGGGCCATCTGGAGCACCAAGGACGACTACACCTTCGGTTACCTCGTGCCGTTCTTCTCGGCCTACGTCCTCTGGGACCGCTGGGAGGACCTGCGCGCCCTGCTCACCGGCGAGCGCAGCGCAGTCGCCGCGCCCACGTCGCCCGGCCTCCTCGTCATGGCCCAGCTGCTGGCCTTCGGCTCGCTTGCGCTCTTCGGCGGCGGCGCCGCCGCCCGCGCCATCTTCGGCACCGGCATCGGCCCGACCCTCGCCATCTCGTTCGGCCTGACCGGCGCCGCGCTGGCCTGCGCCTTCCTTTCCGTGCGCGGGCCGCAGGAGGCCGCCGCGGACGGCGTCACGCGCTGGCGGGCCGTCGGCCTGATGGTCTTCCCCGCGGGCGTGTGGCTGATCTCGGGCCCGTTCCTCTACCTCGTCGACAACCAGATCAAAGGCGAGCTGCTGACGAACGTCACCGAGATCGTCTCCGGCATCCTGCGCGCGAACGACCACGCCATCCGCGTCAACGGCAACACCATCGTCTTCCCCAACGGCGACGCCGTCGGCGTCGCGGAGGCCTGCTCCGGCATCCGTTCGCTCTCCGCCTGCGTCTTCGCGGGCGCCTTCCTCGGCGCCGTCTTCCTCGAAGGCGGCTTCCCCGGCGCCCTGCTCCGCCGCGTCTCGCTGATCGCCCTCGCCGGCGTCACCGCGATCCTGCTGAACATCGGCCGCAACACCTTCCTCACCTTCCACGCGCTGCACCACGGCTCGAAGTCGCTCGAACGCGACCTCGCCGGGATCGAGCACGGGCAGCCCGGCTTCTCGTCGCTCGGCACCGTGCATGATTTGGCTGGCAATGTCGCCATGGTCGCCGCCCTTATCCTGCTCGTGGCCTTCGTCCCGCTGCTCAACCGCCTCGGGCGCCCCCGCGACCACCGACCTTCCGCATGAGAATCCTTTTCGTGACTCCCGAACTGGCGCCCTGGTCCAAGGCCGGCGGCCTCGGCGACGCCACCGTGGCGCTGGGCAAGGCCCTCGCCGCCAAGGGACATGAGGTGCGCGCCGTGACGCCGCTCTACGGCTCCGTCCCCGGACGCGAGAAGATGGGCACGCTCATCGAGTCCCTCAAGGTCGGCGTGCATGGCGACCCGCGCAAGGCCGGCTGCCGCGTCCGCACGCTCACCGTCTCGCCGAAGTTCGAAGCCTGGTTCGTCGAGCACGAGGACTTCTACGGAGCCCGCGAGATCTACCCGCCGCGCGACGACGCCGGCGAACGCGCCGCCTTCTACGGCCGCGCCGCCCTCGACGCGTGCCTCACCACGAGCTGGATCCCCGACATCGTCCATTGCCACGACTGGACGGCCGGCCTCGTGCCCGTGCTGCTCAACACCACGCTGAAGCACACCGCGCTCGGCGCCGCGAAGTCGGTCATCTCGATCCACAACCTGCAGCACCAAGGCCTCTACCCGAAGCGCATCATGGCATACCTCGGCCTGCCGGAGTTCCTCTGGAGCCCGCAGGAACTCGAATGCCTCGGCGGCGTGAACTTCCTCAAAGGCGGCATCCTGCACGCCGGCAAGGTCATCACCGTCAGCCCGACCTACGCGCAGGAGATCCTCACGCCGGCCTTCGGCTACGGGCTCGACGACGTCGTCCGCCGCCGCGCCGGCGCGTTGCGCGGCATCCTCAACGGCGTCGACCGCGACGAATGGAATCCGGCCGACGACAAGCACATCGCCAAGGCCTTCAGCGCCCAGCAGCCCGCCGGCAAGGCGGAGTGCAAGACCGCCCTGCTCCGCGAGCTCGGCCTGGCCACCGACCGCTCCGTGCCGCTCGTCGGCGTCGTCTCGCGCCTCTGGGAACAGAAGGGCCTCGACCTCGCCGTCGGCGTCCTGCCGAAGTTCCTGCGCGAAGGGAAGCTGCAGTTCGTCCTCCTCGGCAGCGGCGACACCTGGCTCGAGAACGAGTTCAAGCGCCTCGCGACCGACTTCCCGCAGCTCTGCGCCGTACGCATCGGTTACGACAACGGCCTCTCCCACCGGATCGAAGCCGGCGCCGACTTCTTCCTCATGCCGAGCCGCTTCGAACCCTGCGGCCTCAACCAGATGTACTCCATGGCTTACGGCACCCTGCCGATCGTCCGGGCCACCGGCGGCCTGGCGGACACCGTCACCGGCTGGGATGGGAAGAAAAAGGGTACCGGGATCGTTTTCGAGCACGCCGACCAGGGAGGCATCGAGTGGGCCCTCCGCCGGGCGCTGGAGCTTTATCAGCAGCCCGCGGCCTATCAGGCGCTCCAGCAGACCGCCATGTCCGCCGAGTTCAGCTGGGCGAAGTCCGCGGAAGCCCACCTGGAGTGCTATCTCGCCTAGAATCAGCGACTTAACGCCTAAAATACGGCAGACTTGGCTCCTTTTTGAGCAAAGTCTGGGGTTTTATCGCCATTCTGACCCGAATTGTAGAAAAATATGGCAATTTGGCAAAGATTGGGCACATCGGAAGACGCAATGAAGCACACCTCCATCACCCTCCTCACCCTCACCGCCGCCGCTAGCTTCGCTCAGTCGGCGCCCGCCGCTGCCTCGGCGTTCACCACCTCTGGCAACCTGTCGATCACCAGCGACTACGTCTTCCGTGGTCTCTCCCAGACCGCTGGCAAGGCCGCCGTCCAGGGTGGCTACGACGTCTCCCACTCCTCCGGCCTCTCCGCCGGCGTCTGGGCTTCCAACGTCTCCTCCGCCATCGGCGGTCTCGAAATCGACCTCTACGCCAACTACGGCTTCAAGGTCGGCGCTGTCGACGTCTCCGTCGGCTACATCAACTACGTTTACAACACCGCTGCTAACGGCGGCGAAGCCAACGTCTCGGCCACCTACGCTGGTCTCCAGCTCAAGGCCTCCAAGGGCGTCAACGGCACCCTGAACGACTACTACTACGAAGCCAACTACAGCCGCGACATCGCCCAGGTCAAGGGTCTCAGCCTCGGTCTCCACTACGGTTCCGACCGCGTGACCACCAACAACGACTACGCGATCTCCCTCAGCTACCCCGTGCTCGGCTTCACCGGCACCGTGGCCTTCTCGGACATCCAGAACGGCGAAAGCATCACCGCTTTCTCCCTCAAGAAGACCTTCTAAGGTCTGAGCCGAAAACCATAGCGAAAGGGGTGCTTTCCGGGAGGAGAGCACCCCTTCTTCTTTGTTAGGTTGAAAAACGGCCGGGGAAGGCAATGTTGCCTGCTCCATGCTCGAGTCCGCCCGCAAACCTGACTGGCTCCGCGCCAAGCTCCCCAGCGGCCCTGACTTCCTGGAGACCAAGAAGAACGTCGACCAGCACAAGCTGCACACGGTCTGCCAGTCCGCGCAGTGCCCCAACATGGGCGAGTGCTGGTCCCGCGGCTCGGCCACGGTGATGATCCTCGGCAACGTCTGCACGCGTTCGTGCACGTTCTGCGCCGTGCTCTCCGGCCGCCCCAGCGAGCTCGACCTCGGCGAACCCGCGCGCGTGGCCGAATCCATCGCGCTGATGAACCTCAAGCACGTGGTCATCACGTCCGTCGCCCGCGACGACCTCAAGGACGGCGGCGCTTCCGTCTGGGCCGCCACGATCCGCGCCACGCGCCACCGCTGCCCGAACACGACCATCGAAGTGCTCCCGGCCGACTTCCGCGGCGAACAGGTCCACCTCGACACGCTCCTCGACGCGCGCCCCGACATCCTCAACCACAACCTGGAGACCGTCGAACGCCTCCAGCGCCCGATCCGCAAGACCGCCCGCTACGACCGCTCCTTCTGGGTGCTCAAGCACGCGAAGTCCCGCGACTTCGTGACGAAGACCGGCATCATGCTCGGCATCGGCGAACAGAAGGACGAGGTCGCCCAGCTCATCCGCGACATCGCCGCCGCGCAGGTCGACATCCTGACGATCGGCCAGTATCTTTCGCCCAGCAAGGAACACGCGCCCATCGACCGCTGGGTGCACCCGGACGAATTCGCCGAATGGAAGGCCTTCGCCCTCGAAGCCGGCGTGAAGCACGTCGAATCCGGCCCGCTGGTCCGCTCTTCCTACCGCGCCGACGAGCAGGCCGTGAAGTTCAGCCTGATGGATCGCCGCCAGCGTCCCCTCCGCTAAGCCGTGGAAGGCCTGCCTCCCGTCGATTTCCGCGCCGAGCTCAACGACGAGCAGTACGCCGCGGTGACCTCGCCCCGCGGGCCCGCCCTCGTGCTCGCCGGCGCCGGCTCCGGCAAGACCCGCACCCTCACCTACCGCGTCGCCTGGCTCCTGCACCAAGGCGCCCGCCCATGGGACATCCTCCTGCTGACCTTCACGAACAAGTCGGCCAAGGAGATGCTCGAGCGCGTCGAGGACCTCACCGGCGTCCCGCGCGGCCAGTTCTGGGGCGGCACGTTCCACTCGATCGGCCAGCGCATCCTGCGCCGCAACGCCCAGGTCGCCGCCCGTTCGCCGGACTTCACCATCCTCGACCAGAAGGAATCCGAACAGCTGTTCTCCGAGATCGTGAAGTCGATCGACGGCGCGTTCATCAAGGACAAGACGAACCCGAAGGCCTCCGTCATCCTCGACGCCTACTCGCACGCCCGCAACACGCTCCGCCCGCTGCAGGACGTGCTCGCGGAACGCCTCGACTGGATGAAAGGCGGCCCCGAGAAGCTGATGCAGTTCTGCGCGAGCTACGACGCCGCGAAGAAGGAACGCAACCTGTGCGATTTCGACGACCTGCTGTGCCTCTGGCTCCACGTCCTCGAGAACGACCCGGCCGCCCTCGCCCATTACCGCCAGCGCTTCCGCCACATCCTGGTGGACGAGTTCCAGGACACCAACCGCCTGCAGAGCCGCATCATCGACCTGCTCGCGAGCGAGCACCAGATCATGGCGGTCGGCGACGACGCGCAGTGCATCTACACCTGGCGCGGCGCCGACTGGGAGAACATCGTCGCCTTCCCGAACCGCCACCCCGGCACGCTGATCCACACGATCGACACGAACTACCGTTCGACGCCCGAGATCCTGGCCTTCGCCAACGAGATCCTCAGCCATCGCCCGCGCCTCGAAGGCTTCGACCGCCGCCTCAAGGCCGTGCGCCAGACCGGCCCGCAGCCCACCGTCTTCACCGTCGGCGACACCTCGCAGCAGGCGAAGCTCGTGGTCCGCAAGATCATGCAGCTGCACCACGAGGGCCATGCGCTGAAGGACATGCACGTGCTCTATCGCGCGCATTACCAGTCGCTCGAGCTGCAGATGGAGCTCAACGCGATGGGCGTGCCGTTCGTCATCACCAGCGGCCACAAGTTCTTCGACCTCGCGCACGTGAAGGACGTCCTCGCGCACCTGCGCTTCGTGCATAACCCGCTCGACCAGGTCGCCCTCTCCCGCCTGCTCTGCCTACTCCCGAAGGTCGGCCCGGTCGCGGCCGAGAAGATCAGCAAGGCCGCCCGCGAGGTCGACGAGGCGCAAGGCCGCGGCCTCGTGCGCGCGCTCCGCGCCGACGCCGTGCTGCGACGCGTGCCGGAATCCGCCAAGGACGACTTCAACGACCTGACCATCACGCTCGAGGACATGCTCGAAGGCCTGGAAGCCGCGAAGGCCAAGCCCGGCCCCACCGCGCCCGCGCCGGACCTCTTCGCCGCGGCGGCCGACGCCAACTCCGTGAAGGTCGCCCGCACCCCCGCCGAGACGGTCCGCGTCTGCATCGAGGGTTGGTATGGCGGCTTCATCAAGACGATCTTCCCCGACTGGAAGGACCGCGAGCAGGACCTCCAGGGCCTCATCGGCTTCGCCTCCAAGTTCGAGGACGTCGGCGACCTCGTCGCCCAGGTGGCCCTCCTCAACGGCGAATCCTCAGACAAGAAAGCCGAGCCCGAGGAAGACATGCTCCGCCTGACGACCATCCACCAGTCCAAGGGCCTCGAGTTCCCGATCGTCTTCCTCCTGGGCTGCGCCGACGGCCTCCTCCCCCTCACCCGCGCCATCGACGATGGCGACGTCGAGGAGGAGCGCCGCCTGTTCTACGTCGCCTGCACCCGGGCCGAGAACATGCTGTTCCTTTTCGCCCCCCGCTTCGCCGTCTCCGGCGAAGGCTACCGCCCGTTGGATCCCTGCCGTTTTCTGGAAGAAATGAGCCCGGATTGTTACGAATTGGCGGATTATGCCCATCGCCGGCTCTAAGTCCCTTATGACAGGCGGATGGGGGTAGGTGCTTGCCTTTGCCTTGGGCGGGCATTTATGACTCACGCAAACTTTCATACGCCATCGCCATGCCTAAGGTACTCGTCGCCGACAAGATCTCGCCCACCGGAGTCGCCCTCCTCAAAGCCCAGCCCGGCTATGAGGTCGTCGAAGCCTACGGTTCCACCCCGGAACAGGTCCTGAACCTGGTCGTGGACGTGGACGCCATCCTGGTCCGCTCCGAGACCCAGATCACCCGCGAAGTCCTCGCCGCCGCCCAGCGCCTCGTCTGCGTCGGCCGCGCCGGCGTCGGTGTCGACAACATCGACGTCGAAGCCGCCACCGAGCGTGGCGTCATCGTGATGAACACCCCCTCGGGCAACACCGTCGCGACCGCCGAGCTCACCTTCACCCACCTCCTCTCCCTCGCCCGCCCGGTGCCGGAAGCCGTCCAGTCCATGCGCGAAGGCAAGTGGGACCGCAAGACCCTCTCCGGCTCCGAGCTCTTCGGCAAGACCCTCGGCGTGCTCGGCCTCGGCCGCATCGGCGCCGAAGTCTCCAAGCGCGCCCTCGCCTTCGGCATGAAGGTCCTCGCCTACGACCCCTACCTCACCGAAGCCCGCGCCAAGGCCCTCGGCGTGACCATCGCGACCCTCGACGAGGTCTTCGCCCTCTCCGACTACATCACCGTCCACATGCCCCTCATCGAGAAGGGCAAGCAGGGCGCGACCGAAGGCATGGTCGATGAAGCCGCCTTCGCCAAGATGAAGAAGGGCGTGAAGATCGTGAACTGCGCCCGCGGCGGCATCGTCGACGAAGCCGCGCTCACCGAAGCCCTGAAGTCCGGCAAGTGCGGCGGCTGCGGTTTCGACGTGTTCGTCGAAGAGCCCCTCGCCAAGGACCACCCGCTCCGCTCCCTCCCGAAGGCCCACCTCTCCCCGCACCTCGGCGCCTCCACCGCCGAAGCCCAGGAGAACGTCGGCGTCGAAGTCGCCGAAGCCGCGATCACCGTCCTCGGCGGCGGCTCGCCCGCCAACGCGGTCAACCTGCCTTCCGTCGACTCGCAGACGCTCGCCGCGATCAAGCCCTTCCTCGCCCTCGCGCAGAAGCTCGGCTCCGTCGCCCGCCAGCTGGCCGCCCCCGGCCGCATCGAGGCCCTCCGCCTGACCACCTTCGGCACCGGCTCCGACCAGGGCGCCAACGCCATCGCCCGCGCCATCCAGCGCGGTTACCTCCGCGGCATCGTCGAAGGCGTCACCGACGTCAACGCGCCCGGCAAGCTCAAGGCCCTCGGCGTCGAGGTCCAGAGCGTCCGCTCCTCCGCCGAGGCCGACTACAAGGAACTCATCCTCGTCGAGGCCGTGCTCGCGGGCGGCAAGACCGTCTCCGTCGCCGGCACCGTCATCGGCAAGGCCCAGTCCCCGCGCATCGTCTCCGTCAACGGCCGCACCCTCGAGTTCATCCCCGAAGGCAAGCTGCTCCTCATCGAGAACCAGGACCAGCCCGGCATCATCGGCGCGCTCGGCACCCTCCTCGCCAAGGAACGCGTCAACATCGCCAACATGGCGCTCAGCCGTTCCGGCGGCGCCAACGCCCTCGCCGTCTACCAGCTCGACACCGCCCCCGGTGCCGCGGCCCTCGCCGAGATCCTGCGTAATCCGGCGATCGTCAGCGCCAAGCTGATCGAAGCCTAAGCGATGTTCGCGGCCATCGGGATCTTCGCCCTGCTCGGATACCTCATCGGTTCCGTCAACTTCGCCGTGCTCGTGGCGAAGAAGCATGGCGTCGACATCCTGAAGGAAGGCTCCGGCAACCCCGGCGCCACGAACGTCAAGCGCGTGCTCGGCAAGGGCCCGGGTAACCTGGTCTTCGCGCTCGACGCCCTCAAGGGCTTCGTCGGCGCCGGCCTGCCGCACCTGCTCCTGCGCGTGGACGCGGGCGCGAACTCCGCGGCCACCGACCTCCACTTCGTCGTCTGCGTCGCCGGCTTCGTCGGCACGCTCCTCGGCCACTGCTTCTCCTGCTTCCTGAAGTTCAAGGGCGGCAAGGGCGTGGCCTCCACCATCGGCGGGCTGCTCGTGCTGCTGCCGGTCCCGATCCTCATCGGCGCCGCCCTCTGGGGCCTCGTCTTCCTGCTCTCCCGCTACGTCTCGCTGGCTTCGATCGCCCTCGGCGTGTCGCTGCCGCTCTCCTGCTGGCTCCTGCCGCTCTTCACGAAGCTGACCTTCGGCCAGCCCGAGTTCTGGTTCGCGGCGGCCATCGCCGGCTTCAACGTCTGGACGCACCGCTCCAACATCGGCCGTCTGCTCGCCGGCACCGAGAACCGCTTCGTCAAGAAAGCCTGACCCATTTCGCAATGACCGCCCCTCGCACCATCGGCATCGGCATCCTCGGCTTCGGCACCGTCGGCCAAGGCGTCTGGAAGCACCTGCATGAGAAGCAGACCGACCTCGAATCGCGCCTCGGCGTGAAGCTCGACCTCCGCAAGGCCTCCGTCCGCGACCTGAAGAAGAAGCGCGCCGTCAAGATCCCGGCCGCGAAGCTCACGAAGAACCCGCACGAGATCATCGATGACCCCAAGGTCCACGTGGTCTGCGAACTCATCGGCGGCACCACCAAGGCCCGCGAGCTCACCCTCCGCGCCCTGCGCCTCGGCAAGGTCGTCGTCTCCGCGAACAAGGCCCTCCTCTGCGAGCACGGCCCCGAGATCATGCAGGCCGTCCGCCAGCATGGCGGCCAGTTCCTCTTCGAAGCCAGCGTCGCCGGCGGCATCCCGATCATCAAGGCGATCCGCGAAGGCCTCGTCGCCAACCGCTTCGAGCTGATCGTCGGCATCCTGAACGGGACCTGCAACCACATCCTCACCCGCATGGGCGAGGACGGCCTCTCCTTCGCCGACGCGCTCAAGGAAGCCCAGGAACTCGGTTACGCCGAAGCCGACCCGACGCTCGACGTCGACGGCATCGACGCCTTCCACAAGGCCTCCATCCTCGCCTGGCTCGCGCACGGCAAGTGGGCGCCCTCCGCCCGCACGCTCGTCGAAGGCATCCGCAAGATCGGCCCGGCCGACATCGACTTCGCCCGCCGCTTCGGCTTCGCGCTCAAGCACCTCGCCGTCATCCGCCGCGACTTCAAGGCCAACTGGATGACCGTCGGCGTCTACCCTTCCCTCGTCCCTAACCGCGACATCCTCGCCCGCGTCTCCGGCGTCAACAACGGCATCACCCTCCGCGGCGACGTCGTCGGCGCCACCACGCTCACCGGCCGCGGCGCCGGCGGCGACGCCACCGCTTCCGCGGTCATCGGCGACATCGTGGACGCCATCGCCGCCCTCACCGGCGCGATCCCCCAGGCCGTCTCGCCCGAAGCCCTCGCCGCCCGCGAGAAGGCCGGCCGCGGCCTTCGCATGGCCTCGATCGACGAGATCGTCTCGCCCTTCTACCTCCGTCTCTCGCTGCTCGACAAGGCCGGCGTCTCCGAAGGCATCTACCGCATCTTCTCGAAGCACAAGGTGTCCATCGCCCGCGTCATCCAGTACGAGCACCCCAACCAGGGCCGCGGCACCGTCACGCTCTCGACCTACCCGGTCAGCGAGCGCAAGATGTCCGCGGTCTTGACAGAGCTGCGCCGCCTCAAGACGGTGCTCGAGGAGCCGGTCGTGCTCCGCATCTTCTCTCCCGAATCCTGATCCTCCGGTGGCCCTCATCGTCCAGAAATACGGCGGCACTTCCGTCGGCAACGTCGACCGCATCCAGAACGTCGCGGCCAAGATCAAGGAACAGTGGTCCAAGGGCAACCGCATGGTCGTCGTCGTGTCCGCCCGCAGCGGCGTCACCAACGACCTGATCGCCCGCGCCAAGGCCCTCTCCAAGCTCCCCGACGAGCGCGAGATGGACGTCCTGATGGCCGTCGGCGAACAGGAGACCATCGCCCTCACGGTGATGGCCCTTCACGCCATCGGCGTCCCCGCCGTGTCCCGCACGGGCGCTCAGGCCGGCATCTTCACCGACGACATCCACACCCGCGCCCGCATCACCCGCATCACCGGCGGCGACCTGCTCGCGCGCCTCGACGAAGGCAAGGTCGTCGTGGTCGCCGGCTTCCAGGGCTGCACCGACCAGGGCGAAGTCACCACCCTCGGCCGCGGCGGCTCGGACCTCACCGCCATCGCCGTCGCCGCCTCCATCAAGGCCGACCTCTGCCAGATCTTCACCGACGTCGACGGCGTCTACACCGCCGACCCCCGCATCGTGCTCAACGCGAGCAAGCTGCCGGAGATCTCCTACGAGGAGATGCTCGAGCTCGCCTCCAGCGGCTCCAAGGTCATGCAGTCCCGCTCGGTGGAGTTCGCCCAGAAATACAACGTGCCCTTCGAGGTCCGTTCTTCCTTTAACGACCAACCCGGTACCATCGTGAAAGCCATCGACAAAACCCTCGAAGACGCGGCCATCGCCGGCGTCGCCCTCGACCGCCTGCAGACCCGCGTCACGGTGAACGACCTGCCGGACAATCCGCAGGCCCTCTCGGCGCTCTTCGACGACCTCGGCGAAGCCGGTCTCAGCGTCGACATGATCATCAAGAACCTGGGCAAGGACGGCAAAGCCAACCTGACCTTCTCGGTGACCACCGCCGAATTCTCCCGCGTCGAATCCGTCGTCGGCCAGACCCTCAAGAAGCTCGGCTCCGGCTCCGTCCGCTCCGCCGGCGAGATCTCCAAGCTGTCCATCGTGGGCGTCGGCATGATCTCCCACCCCGGCGTCGCCGGCACGCTCTTCAAGGCCCTCTCCTCCGTCGGCGTGAACAGCGAGCTCATCACGACCTCCGAGATCAAGATCTCCGTCGCCCTGGACCCGTCCAAGGCCGACGCCGCCGTCCGCGCCGTGCACACGGCCTTCGGTCTCGACAAGGCCTGAGCCGGCACTCGCCTCTTGCCCGCCGGCCCGCTCCGACCATAGTCGGGACGATGCTGCGGTTCGCCCTTGCCACCTTCCTCGCCCTCGGCGCTTTGCTGCCGGGTCAGGTCGTGTCGCAGGACCTCCCGCCCAACCTCCTCTCGGGCAACGCGCCGGTCTCCGCGGGCGACCTGCCCGACCGCCGCTCGCTGCTCAGCCTGGCCGACCAGGCCTTGGCCGCCGGCCTCTCCTCGACGGCGACGGGCTTCTACGTCCAGCTGCTGGCGGACCCTAAGCTCGGCGAGAAAGACCGCGAGCTCGCCGGCCTCGGCCTGTCCGCGGCCTACATCGAACGCACCCGCACCACGGAAGCGAAGGCGACCGTGAAGTTCCTGCCGAAGTCCGCCCGCAAGTCCTTGCGCGAAGCCCTCATCGCGCTCCTCGAAAACGACCTCGACGGCGCCAAGGCTTTCGCCGCCGAAATCAAGTCCGCCGAACTGCCGGCCCATGAGGTCGCCTGGGGGCACGCGCTCCGCTGGATGGTCGCCGGCGCGGAGAACGACAACTTCAACGTGAACCTCGCGCAGGAAGCGATCGCCCGCACGGCGGTCTCGGAAGAACAGCGCCAGCGCATCGAGGTCCTCGGCTACCGCGCGATGATCGTCGCGGGCAAGGTCGAGCAACGCACGGTCTCCGCGCTGCGCGACCTGGCGGCCGACGCCAAGGGCACGCCGCTCGCCTTCGA
The DNA here is from genome assembly GCA_024638885.1 of Coraliomargarita sp. Lineage (GTDB taxonomy): Bacteria > Verrucomicrobiota > Verrucomicrobiia > Opitutales > UBA953 > UBA953. The sequence goes on from JAHEJL010000004.1 coordinate 37,840, forward strand.
CTACGCCCGCAACCTCGCCCTCGCGCTGGCCCACCTCAAGGACGCCAAGGGCGCCGCCCAGGCCTTGGCCAACGCCGGCCAGCTACCCCCCGCCCGCCAGGCCGAAGCCGACCTGCTCGCCGGCCTCATCCTCGGCGCCGATACGCCCGAAGGCCGTGAACGCCTCAAGGAGGCCGCCCGTAATCCGGCGAACGTCGCCCTCCGCCTCACCGCGCTGCGGGCGCTCGTCGCCGCCGCCGATCCGCGCGTCGAAGCCGACGTCGGCAAGCCGGTCGACACGAAGGCCGTCGCCAACGAGGTGAATGATTTCCTCCTGCGCCGTAACCCCGGCCAGCTTTCGTACTACTGCCCGCGCGACCTCAAGGTGCTGGATTCGATCCACCTCGCGCGCGCCCAGCTCATGCTGTTCGCCGGCAGCCGCGAGAAGGCCCGCCAGGCCGCCGAAGACCTGCTCAAGGACGTCCCGGCCAGCCCGCTCGTCCGCGAAGCCACCCGCACCCTCGCCATCGCCGCCTGGGGCGACGGCTCCTACCGCCTCGCCGCGACCCACCTCACCAGCCTGGCCGAGAGCAGCGTCGAACCCGAACGCGCCCAGCTCCGCATCGCCGCCGCGGACTGCCTCTTCCTCGCGAAGGACTACGCGCTCGCCGAAAAAGCCTACGCCTCGCTCCAGAAGGACGCGGCCGACACGAAGATCTCGGAAGACGCCTTCCACCAGCGCGTGCTCTGCCTGCTCGAGACGAGCGACGAGATCTCGGCCTGGAACCGTACCACCGAAGTCATCGAGGAAGCCGCCCACGCCAACCGCACCCGCACGCGCGAGCCGATCTGGTCCGCGATCTGGAGCCTCGTCGAGGACATGCGCAAGGCGAACCGCGCCGCCGACGCCGACCGCCTGCTGGCCCGGCTCGCTCCGCTGACCCGCGGCGCGCGCATCGACTTCGAACTGCGCTTCGACTGGCAGCGCGCCCTGCTCGCCATCGCCAACGGCAAGCCCGCCGAGGCCAGCCGCCTGGCCGACGACATCGGCCGCCGTCTCGCGAACCTGCCCGCCGACGAACCGCTTGCCGAACTCCGCAAGGCCGCTCCGGAACTCCGCGGCCACGCCGCCCTGCTGAAGGCGCGCACCTCCCTCAACGCCGGCGCCGCCAAGGGCCTCGAAGAACTCGTCGAGCTGCGCCGCCAGTTCGGCAAGGTCCCCGCCGCCGCCGCTTCCTACCTCGTCGAAGGCCGTCACCTCGCCTCGGTCGGCCGTCATGCCGACGCCCAGGCCCGCTTCGAAGCGCTCGCCAAGGAATTCAAGGGCGAAGCCGGCCTCGAGGAGTTCGCCGCGCTCGGGCTCTACGAAGCCGCCGAACAGGCCGTGCTGCAGGCCCCGGCCGACGGCGAGAACAAGCTCAAGGACGCCGTCGAGCTGCTCGAACGCTTCACCGAGACCTACCCGCAGAACGTCCTGATCTTCCGCGTGTCGCTCCGCCGCGCCGAGATCCTCCGCTCGCTCGGCCAGTTCGACAAGGCCCTGCTGGTGCTCGAAGGCCTCATCCGCGACAAGCCGACCGACCCTTCGCGTCCGCAGGCCGAGATGGCCCGCGCCGATGCCCTCTTCGGCCTGGCGCAGCTCCGCCGCGACCGCAACGGCCAGCTGGACCGTCAGCGCGTCTCCCGCGCGGCCGCCGCCTACGAACGCATCGCCGAAGCCTGGGCCAAGGATTCCGACGACGTGAAGATCGAGGCCTGGTATAAGTGGGCCCTGACGCTCGTCGAACGCTCCAAGACCGAGACCGGCGTGGAAGCGACCGCGACGCGCGCCGAAGCCCGCCGCATCCTGCTGCGTCCGCTCGCGACCTTGCGCGAAGCCGCCGCCCGCCCGGCCGCCGAAGCGGTCGGCAAGCTCTCCTCCGAAGGCCGTCTCTGGCTGTCGCGCTCGATCCTCCTGATGGGCGAAGTCTGCGAACAGGACGGCGACCGCGCCGAGGCCATCGCCGCCTACAAGATCATCGTCACGGCGAACCAAGGCCAGTCCGGCGGCCTGGCGCGTCTCCCCGGCCAGTCCACCGCCGAAACCAAACTTGCGACCCTGCGCAATTCCCCGTCCAATCCCGCCAAGCCCCAATGAGCAGCCGCTTCTCCTTTCCTTTCGACGCCGGCCCCTTCGTCTGGCTGCTCCTGATCCTCGCCTTCCTCGCCCTCGTCTTCGTCGTCGAACGCGCGATGTTCCTGCACCGCGGCCTCGTGCTTTCGTCCGACTTCATCGAAGGCGTCCGTAACAACCTCCGCGCCGGCCGCCCGCTCGAAGCCCTGGCCGCCTGCGAAGAATCGCCCGGCCCCGTGCCCCGCGTCGTCAAGGCCGCCCTGCTCCGCTCCGCCTCCGGCGAGGAAGCCATGCGCGCCGCCGCCACCGAAGCCGCGCTGCTGGAGCTGCCCGTGCTCGAACGCCGCCTCGGCACCATCGCCGCGATCGGCCGCATCGCCCCGCTGCTCGGCCTCGCCGGCGCGATCTTCTCCGGGTTCAACCTGGCGACCGCGCTCCGCGACGGCAGCGTCTACGCCTCCGCCAACGGCCTCCTGCTCGAGGTCCAGGGCGCCCTCGCCACCGCCGGCTTCGCCATGGTCATCGCCGCCTGCTGCGCGATGGCCCACCACTTCCTCGTCGGCCGCGTGCGCTCCATCGTGACCGAGATGGAGATCGCCGCGCATTCCATCATCACCTTCGTCCGTCACGAACTGCCGGAAGAGAAGCCCCGCCAAGCCTGATGCGCACGCCCCTGGGAGTCCTGGAGAAAGTCCGCCCGGCCGAACAGGGCATGGATTTCGTGCCGTTCGTCCTCGCCCTCGTCTGCGCCGCCCTGGCCTACGCCCTTTCGGCCGAGTTCGTCTACGCCCCCGGGATGTATGTCGGCTTCGACCAGCGCCCCGGCGCGGTCTCCCCGGTCCTCAAGACCCCGAAGCTGGCCACGGGCGACCTGGCCCGCACCTCGCTCACGGTCACCTTGGTCTCCGCCCGCGGCACCGGCGTGTTCGTCGTCGCCGGCCGCGTGGTCGATCGCGACGGCCTCGGCACCGAGCTCCGCCGCGTCGCGGCCGCCGGCGGCTCCGCCCGCCCTGTCCTCATCAAGGCCGACGCCGCGCTGACGATGCAAAGTTTCCTCGAAGTCTGCGAACTCGCCCGCAACGCCGGTTTCCCGGGCGTCTTGGTCGCGGCCGACGAGCGTTGATTCGCGGTTGCCAGAAGCGAGGCGGGTAGAACATTCTCCGGCCAAGTGTCCTCCCCTGCGCCCATCCACCCCGTCAATCCCGTGCCGCCGCGTCACATCGGCATCATCATGGACGGCAACGGACGCTGGGCCGCCGCCAAAGGCCTGCCGCGCCTCGAAGGCCACCGTCGCGGCGCCGAACGCCTGATCGAGATCATCGACGCATGCATCGACGCCGGCGTCAACACGCTGACGGTCTTCGCGTTCTCGGCCGAGAACTGGAAGCGCCCGCTCGAGGAGGTCAGCGGTCTCTTCAAGCTCGGCGAATGGATCCTCCGCGCGCACCTCGCCCGGCTGGAGAAACGCAACGTCCGCCTGCACGTCATCGGCGACGTCACCGCCCTGCCCGAGTTCGTCCGCTCCCCGCTGGAAGACGTCATCAAGTCCAGCCGCGGCAACACCGCCTTCAACCTCGTCGTCGCGCTCAACTACGGCGCCCGCCAGGAGATCGTCGCCGCCGCGCGCTCATTGGCGGCCGACGTCGCCGCCGGCAAGCTCCAGCCGAACGAAGTCGACTGGTCCGCCGTCGAGTCCCGCCTGCAGACGGCCGGCATGCCGGACCCGGACCTGATCATCCGCACTTCCGGCGAATTCCGCCTCAGCAACTTCCTGCTCCTGCAGTCCGCGTACGCCGAGATCGTCTTCGCCTCCGTCTTCTGGCCCGACTTCGACAAGGCGCAGCTCCAGCTCGCGCTCGCCGAGTACGCCAAGCGCGAACGTCGCTTCGGCCAGACCCGCGAACAGCTCCAACCTTCCGATCAGCGATGAAAGACCGCGCCCTCAGCACCATCGGCCTCTGGGTCGTCGTCGGACTCATACTCTACGTCTTCGGGTGCTTCGACATCGCCCGGGTCGGCGGCTTCCTCCTGATTCTGGGCCTCGGCTTGGCCGCCCAGTACGAAGCTTATCGGATCCTTGAAAAGACCGGGGCCTCGCCTCGTATCGGCTTGGGCCTCCTCGCCGGATGCGTGCTGATGACGGCGGTATTCCTGGGCTTCATCAAGATCACGCCCATCGCAAACTACGTCGCCCTCGCCTGGGTCGTCGTCCTGCTCACGTTGCTTGCCCGACCGCTCGAGAACCGTGCATGGGTCCTGCGCTTCTCGACCGTATTCGGAGTGCTCTACGTCCCCTTCCTGCTCTGCTTCCTGGTGGACCTCGCCAAGTGGCACGTCAAGGACGCGAGCGGTCTCTGGTTCGCCCTCTGGATCGTGGCCACGACGAAGTTCACTGATGTCGGCGGACTGCTGATCGGCACCCCGTTCGGTCGCCACAAGATCGCCCCTAACGTCAGCCCCGCCAAAAGCTGGGAAGGTTGCGCCGGCGGAGTGGCCTTATCGATGCTGGTCGGGGTCGGCGGCGCCGCCGCCCTCAACCATTGGCTGCCCGGCTTCCGGATCGACCTCCTGAGCGCAGCCATTTGCTCGATACCGCTTGCAGCCCTCAGCGTACCTTCCGACCTCGTCGAATCCTACCTCAAGCGTCGCGCCGAAGTGAAAGACTCCGGTGCGACCATACCGGGAATCGGCGGAGCTCTCGACCTCATCGACTCTCTTCTGCTCGTCGCTCCAGTCGCCTACCTGCTGCTGCCCTACCTCAGACGATGACTGCGACGGCGCCAGCGCTCCACGTCCTGACCGGCCCGACCGCCGTCGGCAAGACGGAGACCGCGTTGCGTTGGGCCGAGCAACACGACGCGGAGATCCTTTCCTGCGATTCGGTCTGCGTGTACCGCGGCATGGATGTCGGCTCCGCGAAACCGACCGCCGAGGAACAACGGCGGATCCGCCACCACGGCCTCGACCTCGTCGACCCTTCCGAACGCTACTCGGTCTCGCAATACGTTGACATGGCGCGGGCGGCCATCGCCGAAGCCCATGGACGCGGCAAACGCATCCTCGTCACCGGCGGCAGCGGTTTCTACCTGGCGGCTTTCTTCGGGCCGGTCACGGATGAGCTGGAGATCCCGCAGGCGATCGCCGACGAAGTCCGTACCCTGCATCGCCAAGGCCTCGCCTCGCTCCTGCTGCGCCTCCGCGAGATCGAAGGCGCCAAGCTGCCGGACTGGCTCGACGTCCAGAACCCGATCCGCGTCGCCAAGGCCTTGGAACGCCGACTGGCCTCCGGGCGCAGCCTCGACTCCCTCCGGGACGAATTCCTCACCCGCCGGGGCCCCTTCGCCGACCATCCCGTCACCTGCGAAGTCCTCGAACGCCCGGACGCGGAACTGAAGGCCCGGATCGCCGCCCGGACCGAGCTGATGCTCCGGACCGGGATGATCGAGGAGTCCGCCCGCCTCTTGGCGATGCATCTGGACCCCGAGCTGACCTCGTCCCGCGCCGTCGGCTATCGGGCCGTCATGGACTGGCTGGAGGGCGGGAAACGCGTGGCCATGAGCGGACTGGCCGAACGCATCAATCTCGACACCTGGGCCTTGGTGCGAAAACAGCGTAAGTGGTTCCGTCGGTTAGGCTTAGCCCAAGACGCGTAATTTCGGGGTTTTAGCGCGTTTTGGCCATTTGGCCGCCGTTCATATGTTAAAAAACGGTCTTTTATGGCATTTTACTGCCTCCATCCTTGCAAGCCCCTGTTTTTTGACCAATTTCGACGCCGAACCCCCTACCCACCCTAAACCATGCCCCTGAAACTCGGCCAGCCTCTCCCTGAAATCTCCCTCAAGCAGAAGACCGACGCCGGTCTGGTCGACGTCAACCTCCGCCGCAACGTCGGCAAGGGCAAGACCGTCATCCTTTTCGTGCCCCTCGCCTTCACCGGCGTCTGCACCGACGAACTCTGCAAGGTGACCGGCCTCCTCGACGAGTATAAGAAGCTCGGCGCCGACGTCATCGCCATCTCGGTCGACTCCCCCTTCGCGCAGGAAGCCTGGGCCAAGCAGGCCGGCATCAGCCTCACCCTCGTCTCCGACTTCAACCGCGTCGCCCTCAAGGCCTTCAAGGTCAAGGACACCCGCGTGATCCCCGAGAAGACCGGCCTCCTCAACGTGGCCAAGCGCTCCGTCTTCGTGGCCGACAAGGCCGGCAACGTGATCCACTCCGAAGTGAAGCGCGACCCGTCCTCGATGCCGAACTTCGCCAAGATCAAGAAGGCCGTCGAAGCCTAAGCCTCAGACAGGCTTATTTGAAGGCGGTCGGGCTTGCCCCGACCGCCTTCTTTGCTTTTGGCTACCTGCCTGCCCGTCCGCGGCAGGACACCCCTTTCAACCTAACACACCACCATGGCCCTCAAAGACCCCTTCAAAGCCCTCCGCCCCTTCTCCGCCGGCGGCAAGTCCGGGCAGATCTACTCCGTGCCCGCCCTCGAGCAGGCCGGCCTCGGCAAGGTCTCGCGCCTGCCGGTCTCCATCCGCCTCGTCCTCGAGTCCGTGCTGCGTAACTGCGACGGCGTCGCGGTCACCGAGCACGATGTGAAGACGCTGGCCGCGTGGAACGCCGCGAAGCCGGTCGACACCGAGATCCCGTTCGTCGTCGCGCGCATCGTGCTGCAGGACTTCACCGGCGTGCCGCTCCTCGTCGACCTCGCCGCCATGCGCGAAGCCGTCGCCAAGCTCGGCAAGGATTCCGCCGTCATCGAACCGCTCGTCCCCGTCGATCTCGTCGTCGACCACTCCGTGCAGGTCGACCGCGCCGGTTCCGCCTCCTCCTTCCTCGAGAACCTGCGCCAGGAGTTCGGCCGCAACACCGAGCGCTACGAATTCCTCAAGTGGGGCATGCAGGCCTTCAAGACCTTCGGCGTCGTCCCGCCCGCCATCGGCATCGTCCACCAGGTCAACCTCGAGCACCTCGCCAAGCTGGTCTTCCAGAAGGACGGCGTGTTCTACCCTGACACCCTCGTCGGCACCGACTCCCACACCACGATGATCAACGGCATCGGCGTCGTGGGCTGGGGCGTGGGCGGCATCGAAGCCGAAGCCGGCATGCTCGGCCAGCCGGTCTACTTCCAGACGCCCGAAGTCATCGGCGTCAACCTCACCGGCCGCCTCCGTGAAGGCGTCACCGCCACCGACCTCACCCTCCGCCTCACGGAAATCCTCCGCAAGGCCAAGGTCGTCGGCAAGTTCGTCGAGTTCTACGGCGAAGGCACCGAGGCCCTCTCGCTCGCCGACCGCGCCACGATCGCCAACATGGCCCCGGAATACGGCGCCACCATGGGCTTCTTCCCCGTCGACGACAAGTCCCTCGACTACCTCCGCCAGACCGGCCGCGACGAAGCGCACATCGAGCTGGTGAAGGAATACTACAAGGCCCAGGGCCTCTACGGCATCCCGAAGGCCGGCAGCATCGACTACACCCAGACCATCGACCTCGACATCGGCACGGTCGTCCCCTGCGTCTCCGGCCCGAAGCGCCCGCAGGACCGCATCGACCTCCCGAAGATCAAGGACACCTTCAACACGCTCTTCACCGCGCCGAAGGACAAGAACGGTTTCGGCAAGGCCGCCGCCGACCGCGACGCCTCCGCCGCCGTCGGCGCCACGGGCCGCTCGCTCAAGCACGGCTCCGTCGTGATCGCCGCGATCACCTCCTGCACCAACACCTCGAATCCTTCCGTGATGGTGGCCGCCGGCCTCGTCGCCAAGAAGGCCGTCGAGAAGGGCCTGACGGTGAACCCGAACGTGAAGTGCTCGCTGGCCCCCGGCTCCCGCGTGGTCACCGACTACCTCAACGAGATCCAGCTCTCCGGCTACCTCGACCAGCTCGGCTTCAATCTCGTCGGCTACGGTTGCACGACCTGCATCGGCAACTCCGGCCCGCTCGACGCCGACATCGAAGGCGCGATCAAGAACGGCGACCTCGTCACGGCCTCCGTGCTCTCGGGTAACCGCAACTTCGAAGCCCGCGTCCATGGCGCGGTCCGCTCGAACTTCCTGATGTCCCCGCCCCTCGTCGTCGCCTTCGCCCTCGCCGGCCGCGTCGACATCGACCTCGACGCCGAGCCGCTCGGCACGGGCAAGGACGGCAAGCCGGTCTTCCTCAAGGACGTCTGGCCCTCCCAGGCCGAAGTCGCCGACCACGTCGCCCGCGGCCTCAAGCCCGCGATGTTCAAGTCGAAGTACGCCGCCGATTCCCTCGCCAACGCCACCGCCGAGTGGAAGGGCGTCCAGGGCGGCACGGGCGCGCGCTTCAGCTGGAAGGAATCCTCCACGTACATCCAGGAGCCGCCCTTCTTCAAGGGCTTCTCGATGACCCCGCCCCCGGTGCCTTCCCTCGCGAAGCTCCGTCCGCTGGCCATCCTCGGCGACTCCGTCACGACCGACCACATCTCCCCGGCCGGCGCCTTCAAGGAAGAGACCCCGGCCGGCAAGTTCCTCCTCGCGGCCGGCGTGTCGAAGAAGGACTTCAACTCCTACGGTTCGCGCCGCGGCAACGACCGCATCATGACCCGCGGCACCTTCGCCAACACCCAGGTGAAGAACGCGATGGCCGACGGCAAGGAAGGCGGCTTCACGAAGGTCCAGCCCGAGGGCAAGATCGAGGCCATCTACGACGCCTGCCAGACCTACGCCCAGCGCGGCGAAGGCATGATCGTCTTCGGCGGCGTCGACTACGGCATGGGCTCGTCCCGTGACTGGGCCGCGAAGGGCACCGCCCTCCTCGGCATCCGCGCCGTGGTCGCGCAGTCCTTCGAGCGCATCCACCGCTCCAACCTCCTCGGCATGGGCGTGCTGCCCCTCGAGTTCGCCGACGGCAAGAACGCCGCCTCGTATAATCTCGATGGCACCGAGACCTTCGACCTCGAAGGCCTCTCCAGCCCGATCAAGCCGAAGACGCCGGTCACCCTCGTCATCCGCCGCGCCAACGGCACGGTCGACAAGGCCCAGCTCATCGCGCGCATCGATACCGCGATCGAAGGCGAATACTACCGCCACGGCGGCATCCTGCCCTACGTCCTCCGCCAGATCCTGAAGTAAGGTCCGGCCTCAGGCGAAACCAAGGGCGGCTCCGCGAGGGGCCGCCCTTTTTGCTTGGACGATGCTCCGCCCGCTCCAGCCTGCGGAGGAAGATGAGCGAAGACCTGGCACTCCGGTACGTCCTGAACCACCGCCGCCGCAAGGTCGTCGCGACGAGATACTTCCTGCGCCACGCCTGCGCGTTCGCCGTGGTCGCCGTCCTCTGCGTGGTGCTCTTCCTGAAGGCCCAAGGGCGCCCCGTCGGCAAGGACCAGGCCTTCGACCTCATCGCGGCCGCCGCCGTCGCCGCGAGCGCCGGCGCCTGCCTCGCCGGCATCAGGCTCTCCGTGAAATCGCTGCGACGTGAGGCCGGCGCACCGCCGTCGACCGACCCCAAGCTCCAGGCCATCGGGCTCCAGATCAGGCTCTTCAACTGGGCCCAGCTGCTCATCGCGACCGCCGGCTTCCTCTTCCTCGCCCTGCTGGCCGTGAGCCTCGGCTGCCATCGACCCGACTGGATTTCCTGGATGCCCAGCCGCAGGCGCTGAGGCCCATTGCGTCTTGCCCGTCCGACCAGACCGGCTAAACCTGACCGCATGGAAATCGGCGTCATCAACGGCCCCAACCTCGACCGACTCGGCAAGCGCGAGCCGGAGGTCTATGGCACCCAGACGCTCGGCGACCTCGAGAAACTCATCGAGAAGCACGCCAAGGCCGCCGGCGCCAAGACGCGCTTCTTCCAGTCCAACCACGAAGGCGAGATCATCGACACGATCGCCAAGTGGGCCGACAAGGGCGTGAAGTTCCTGGTGATCAATCCGGGAGGCCACACCCACGTCTCGGTCGCCCTCCGCGACTCCATCGCCGGCAGCGGCATGCGCGCCGTCGAGGTGCACATCTCGAACATCTACAAGCGCGAGGAATTCCGTCACAAGTCCGTCACGGCCTCCGCCTGCGAAGGCGTGATCACCGGCCTGGGCTTCGAAGGTTACCTGCTCGCGGTCGACTTCCTCGTCGCCAAGGCCGCCGCCAAGCCGGCCAAGGTCGCCAAGTCGAAGAAGAAGTAAGCGGCGGAGTCGAGGGCTGGATGGAGGACTGCGTTGAGTCCTGAACAGAGGTCACGAGCACCCATGCCTACGGATAGCGCGGATCAGGCAACCGACCCAACCCGAGGGACCTTATGCGGCGGGGGCGAAACGGGAGAGATTACACTCAGGACGGAGAGCCGTGCCCTCGCATAGGTAGGCGGCCATCTCGTCGGCCATCAGCGGAGCCCAGACGGTGCCACGCGGACCAAGGCCGCCGAACAGGTGCGTGTGCGCCTGCTGCGGGTGCGTGCCCATGAACGGATGGTTGTCCGAGGTACACGGGCGGACGCCGGCGATATGCGCGGCGACCTCGACCTGCACCTCCTCCGCGAAGTAGCTGCGGAAGCGGCGGATCAGCTTCTCCTTCTGCGGCTCCGTGGGGGTCTCGTCCAGCTGGTCCCACTGCCAGTTGGTGCCGGTACGCCAGACGCCCTGCCCCAGCGGCAAGGCCCAGCCTTCGCGGTTCAGGATGAAAGGCTTGTCCGCGACGGAGGCGCGTAGCGTCAGGGCTTCGCCCTTCGCCGGCTGCCACGGGAGATACTTGAACGGGCCGCGCTGGGCGGACTTATAGCCGTCGCAGTAGACGATGGCGCCGGCTCGGACCTGACCCCAGACGACGCCTTCGGCGGAGGCCGTCACGTCGGCCGGATCGAAAGTCGCTTCGGTGAGGCTGCCCGCGGCGACCAGTTCCGCCCGGACGTCGGACAACAACTTCGGCAGGTCGACCCACGCGCCGTTCATCAAGGCGCCGCCGAACGTGTCGGTCAGCGTGGCGTCGAGTTCGCCCTGGGCGGAGGTGACGCGGGCGATGAAGGGCTGGCAGCTGGAGCACTCGGTCCGCTTCAATCCTTTGGCGCGCTGCTCGTCATCGGCGAACATGCGGTAGACCTCGGTCGGCCGGAAGACGCCCAGTTCCGTCAGGCGGGAGCGGGCGGCGGCGAAGAGTTCGGGATAGTCCTTGGTCAGCGTGAAGCGCCGGCCGGTCAGCGGGGTCATCAAGCCGGCCGCGACCTGCGAGGAGGCCGACCGCCAACGGTCGTCGACGACATGGATCTTCCGACCGCGGCGCAGCAAGGCCTTGGCGAGCAACGAGCCCGCCAGGCCTTGGCCGACGATCAAAAAATCAACCTGCATCTCCGGAGGGAGACGCAGGTCGAGCGAAGGTCAAGCGGTGGCGGCGGATTCTCAGAAACCGACCGCGTTCTTGCTGCCCTGCTTGGTCACGATCTTCTCTTCGGTCCAGACGGCGACGCCGCGCTTCACCTCGACCAGGGTCAGATGGAAGACGAAGGAACTCTGGCGGGTGCTGCCGGCGTTGGAGCGGTCCTCGAGGATCTTGCCCTTGAGAACGTATTCGGGCTGCGGGACGCTGGCCTTGGAGCCGGCGGCGGCGCGGGCGGCGTTGGCCGTGGCGTCGTTGTCCAGCAAGGTCACGCGACCGGCGTTGACCAGCGGGACGGTGATCTTGGACAGGAGCAAGGCGGTGTCGAAGTTGTCGGCGGTATCGTTCGTGATCTGGCCGAGCTGGAGCACCGGGGCGCCCTTCGCGAAGGACGACGAAGAGACCATCGACTGGAGCATCTGGGAGCCCGCGGTGGCGAAGTCCTGGATGTTCACCTTGTCGAGGCTGACCACGAGCTCGCGGCCGTTGGGATCCTTGTAGGTGGCGGGCGTGCCGCAACCGACGATGAAGACGGCGCAGGCCAGGAGGGAGAGCTTGTTCATGGGAGGATTAGCGGGAGATGAGGCGGAGGCGGCACTCGGCGGACTGCGGCTTGAGCGCGGTCGCGGTGACGGTGGTGAGGGCACCGGGCTCGAGCGGGGTGATGATCCAGTTCGGCTGGCTTTCGGTCACGGTGCCGTCGGCGGCGAGCCACTCGAAGCTGACGTTGATGGTCTGGCGCAGGTAGGCGCCGTTGCGTAGGTCGAACTGCACGCGGGCGTAGCCGCCGTCGGTCTTGGACTTACGCGCGGCGAGGAGCTCGATCTTGTTGCCGATGCGGTTGTCGTTCAGCTGGGTGCTGAAACCGCCTTCGGGCTTGGTCGTCGCGTAGTTGACGGCGTCGGGCGGCGTCAGGCCGCGCTCGAGGCGATCGCCCGTCTCAAGGATCGTGGTGCAACCGGCCAGGAGGCCGAGCGAGAGGAGAGGCAGGATTTTGTTCATGGGACGAGAGGGGTGCAGCGCAGGACGACGGGTTGATTTTCCTGCGTGGACTTAAGGCTTACAAGCAGAACCTTCCCCGCGGGCAGCGTGAGGCCGGCCTCCGGATGACCGACGACCGTGAGCTTCTGGCCGGCCTTGGCCTGAAGCCGGGCGACCGAAAAGCGGGCCGGCAGGCCCGACCAGTTACGGAGGTCGGCCTTGGTGGTCCCGATGGTATAGATCGCCGTGCCGACCTTGGTGGCGATGGACCAAAGCACGGCTCCGGTGCCTGCGTTCTGGCGATTGGCGGCCTCTTCGGCGGATTTGTTGATGAGGTAGCTGGCGGTGGCCTTGACCGCGGCGGACGTGAACGCCTGGGCCTTGATGCCCGGGAGGGCCGCCTCGAAGTGCTTGGCGATGAGCGCATCCGGACGGCTGGCGAGCGGCAAGGCCACGTCCTGCGAATCCAATTTGAGCTTCAGATTGTAATTCAGGCCGGAGGGTCGGATCGCGGGCAAAGCGACGCTGACGTAAGGGACGCGCGACGACACGACGAAGAGAGGAATGTCCACGCGTTGCTGATACCACTCCGGACACATGCCGGTCTCGGCGATGACATAGACGACCGTCCCCTGCCCTTCGCCGGCGGGACCTTCCGCCTCCTTGAGGTCCTGACGAAAGGCCTCGTTGGTTCCGTTGAGCTGCGTGGCGGCCAGCAGTTCCTTGCGCGCCTTCTCGCGGTCCGCGGCGTCCTGACCGAGGCGCAGGAAGAACATGCCCTGCAACCAATGGCTGAAGGCGTCGTCGTAGGAACCTTCCGGCGTGAGGCTCGCGAGATTCTCTTCGATCATGCCCAGGCCTTCCTTTGTCCGCGCATCCTGCGAGGCCTTGGCGACGTCATACTTATCGTCCGCCTTCGGCTTCACGTATAACTGACCCGAACCGAAGGCCTGCTGCACGAAGCGCAGGCGGGCCATCGCCACGCGGGCGCCGTTGAGGTCGCCGGTCTCGAGGCGGTTCAAGGCCTGGTAGGTCGACGCATAGATCCGGTCGGCCGGTCGCGGGCGATAGGCCTCGGCATAACCGTTCGTGAACGCCGAGAGCGTCGCGCCGGAAACGGAGAACCCGGCGCGTTCTTCTTCGGCGCGCAAAGTGGCCTCGACCTGCTCCAGGAGCCGGGCGCTCTCCTTGAGCTTGCCCTCGGCGCGCAAGGCCGCGGCGGCCTCGAGATTCCAGACCAGCGCGTCCTTCGGCTCGTCGGCGGCGAAGTTCTGCGCGACCGCCGCGGCGGTCGTGAAATCCCCTTCCTCGACGGCCACGCGCACCCGCGGACCACGGTCGACATACGTCGCGCAGCCGGACAGGCCGAGCAGCAGGATGAGGAGGAGCGGACGCACGGGAAAGCCCCTGCAGACTACCCCGCCCCGCCCACAAGTAAAGGATGGTCAGGCCAGCTGGAGCCAGCGGGCGCCGAGGTAAAGCCACAGCGGCGTGACCAGCGGGCAACAGAGCATCGTGATGACCGAGCAACGCAGGGAGACCATGACCTCGCCCTTGAACATCTCGACGATCAGGAAGGTGAAGATGCCGCACGGCATGGCGGCCTGCACGAGCATGACCTTACGCAGCGAGGTGTCGCCCACCAGCCAGGCGGCGGCCCCCAGGAGCAGCATCGGCATGAGCAACCAGCGGACGGCCATCACCCCGAAGGAGACCGACGCGTCCGCGGCCAGGCGGAAGTCCTTGATGATCTCATGGAGGTAGATGCCGGTGAGCAGCGTGCCGATCGGGATGGCGCACTCCCCGATCGCATGGCAGAGGTCGCTGGCGAAGACGATCGGGGCGCTCTTGCCGAAGCCGGCGAAGTTGATGGCCAGCGCGACGAAGAGCGCGACCGTCATCGGCTGGAACAGCTTCTTCAGCCCCTTGCGGAGGGATTCGCCGGACAGCATGGCCACGCCGACCGTCCAGATGGCGGCTTCGACGCCGACGTTATGCACGAGCAACACGCCGACGACGTCCTTGCCGAAGAGCGCGGCCGTGACGGGGATGCCGAGGTAGCCGAAATTATTGACGCCGGCGGAAAAGGCGAAGGTCCGGCGGGCGGCCCCGGCCGGGACCTTGCATAACGCGCCGACCGTGGTCGCCACCGCGTAGCCGGTGACGATCATCAGGAAACCCGCCCCGAGATACAGGAGCGCCTGCGAACCCGAGGCGATCAGCGGATTACCGCTCACGCGGGAGAAGATCATCGCCGGGAAGAAGACCCAGATGACCATGCGCATCAGCGGCTGGCGGGCATGCGGACCGACCCACCCCTGGCGGGCCATGAACCAACCGAGCAGGATCAAGAGCCCGAGACGGGTCATGGCCAGCGCGACGTCGGCGGAGAAGACATTCATGGACGAGGACAGCCCACCGAGTCCGCCCCTCCTTGTGAAGAGAAAAGTGGCCTAGGTCGCCGGAATCGCCCGGTCCCTTGACAATCCGGGCCGAGTGAGGATAATTAATCCCGTTCCTTCTCAGTCGGATCCCGCAAATGACCGACGTCTCATTTCGGGGGTGTTCCGGATTCGATTCCCGCCAAGATATCGCGACGGCATGCAGAGGGTAGTTCGTAACCTCTTAAATCCAACGGGCAGCACTATAACTGCTAAAAACACCATCACGTTCGAGAACGACAACGTTCTCGCGCTCGCTGCCTAAGTACAGCGACGAGCCCCAGGGCGCGCCTGCAGTCCTGGATCAGCTCGGTTAACGTGGGCGATCCCCTCCTTTAGCTGTTATCTCCGGGGTAAGTGAGAATACAGATAGGTCGCACGGGTGCTCATCCCCAAACGCGATCGAGATCAATGATGAAGCTACGCATGTAGAAGTTACGACGTAAGGGTAGGAAGACGTGGGTTCGACTCCCACCACCTCCACCATTCGAGAAGCAACCAGCCTGCGACCACCCGGTCGCAGGCTTTCGGCGTTATGATCAAACCAAACCGCCTACCAGCAAAGCCCGCTGGGCAGCACCACGGCACCGCTCCACCTTGCCAGTCCACCCAGAGCAAACTCTCACTTACGCCGCCGGAACAGAAACCATGACGTTCCCAACGCTATCACGATCAATACGGCAATAATGCTCCACAGCGCTGGTGACCCTTCCCCTGAAGCCGTTGGGACTGCCCCCCTGAACTCCAATTTAGTCGGAGAAAAGATCAGGTGATACTTCTTCTCCTCAAGTTCTTTTCCGAACGATCTAGCATCAAATGCTGATGTGAGTTCGTACAAATCGCCTGACCCAATCTTCTTGATTGATATCCAGCTGTGATGTTCAGCAAAAATGACTTCGGAGAATCCTGGGGTAAGCACTAACGTCTCACCACGCTCAAGCAGTCGCGAAGATTCGCCTTCTCTAAAATAATTAACGCGCACTCCCGAGGTAAGAGCGATCCGCCCAGGCGAGAGTGTTACATTCGAAAAATATCTGCCTAAAAAAACGGACTCGAGCTCCGGCTCGGCTCCATAGATCGCCTGCACGAAGCAAAAAATGACCATTAGCGCTTTGACGTTCTTCATGGAGGTATGGCTTGGCTCAAAACGCGGGGTAAGGCGTCCTGCAAATAGGCTGTCAGCCAAAACCCGTGGCTTCGAGCGAAATGATGGGGCGGACAGTCCAAGAAAGGCCTGAGCCAACCACTCAAACACCCCGGCTACACAATCGTAAGCACACGGAGCCTAAGAAGGATTCCTTTATATGGTGACCGAGGCGAAGCCTCTGCCCCCAAAGGGCGCCGGAGCGACCTGGCTTAGCGCTTCCGGTAGACCTCGAGGCGGCAGTCGTAACCGCCGAGGTCGACGGTGCGGCTGGATTCCAGACGCAAGGTCGGGTCGACGGACGACAGACGCAGCGGGTTCACGAAGACCAGGCGGCCATTGGGACGCAGGACTTCCGAAGCGATCTTGAAGAGGTCGGTGAACAGCCCGTGCATGTTCGGGACGCGCACACGACGGCCCAACGGCGGATTCGAGATCACGAGCGAAACCTTGCCGCGGTCGAGTTCCGGGATGCGGATGATGTCACGGAAATCGCAGGCGTGGAACGCGGCCTTGGTGCCCGGCAGTTTGGCGGCCTTGAAGTTGGCTTCGGCGATGGCGATCGCGGCCGGGTCGATGTCGGTGCCGACCACCTGCCCCACCCCGCCGGCCAAGGCCGACTCGATGAGTTCCAGGCCGGAGCCGCAGAACGGATCCCAGACGATCTCCTTCTCCTGGCGTCCGGCCACGCGCACGAGGCAGGCCGCCAGCGGCGGGTGCGAGGCGGCGTTGACGGCGTCGGTACGGTAATAGAGGCGCGGGTTCGGCGAGATGCGCGGGCGCAGTTCCACGAGGGCGCTGCGTTCGTCGAAGTGCACGTCGACGGACCACGGGGATTCGCGGGCGTCGTTGAGCACGCGCGGATTCAGCGTGAAGGCCTTCTTCGTGACCTTGGCCACGGCCTCGTCGTGATTGCCCTCGGCCATCATGCTGAGGCGGTAACGGGCCGCGCCCTGCGTGAGCGACAGCATCAGCTTCTCGGCGAGCGGCGAGGCGATGGCCTTCGCCAGGACGTCGAGCGCCTCGGCCGAACCAGGCTGGCGGATGAACGCGAGGAAGAAGGCCGCGGTGTCGAAGCAGCGCAGCTGGTAGAGCTCGCCGAGCGTGAAGGCGTCCTTCGGTTCGACCACCACGAAACAGCCGCGGACCTCGACCACGCGGAACTTGCCGCCGCGGCCTTCGTCTTCGCGCACCTCGTCGGCCACGATGGACTCGAGGCCCTTGCGGCAACGCAGGTGCAGGCGCAGGCCCGGCTGCTTCGGGACGACGGCGTCGAGGCGCACGTTGCTCGGGCCTTCCTGACGGGCCACGCTCGCGCGGACCTTCTGCTCGTCGATGAGCTTCTCGCCGGAACCCGCGACCGCCTTGAGGGTCGCGGCGCCGCCGATCTTCTCGAGGGCGGAGGCCACCTTCTTCTTCTCCCGGTCGACCTCGGTGGTCTTAAGGATGTCGATCAGCTTGCGCTCGGACTCCTCGTCGCCCCCCAGCTTCGGGATGGCGGCGGTGGCGTAGCGGCGGATCTTCTCGGAAGGGTCCTGCAGGAGGCCGATCATCCAGGCCTTCACGGCCGCCTTCATCTCCGGGTTGCGGGAGGTCGAGAAGACCACCCCGACGGCCCGGACCAGGGCGACCTGCTGGTTGCGCTCCTTGGGGCCGAGCTGGTCGAACTTCGGGACCTCGACGGTCCAGAGCTGGGCGGCCGGCAACTCGCGCAACTGTCGGTAAAGGTCGTTGTCGGCTTTCATGGCTTGGGTAGTCGGGCGGGCGGACGGCAAAGTCAAGGGAGACGCAGGCCGCCCGAGCAAGGCGACAGAGGGCGGAGTTCGGTCGCGACGTGTCGCACTTTGGGCTTTTTCCTAACAAAATTAACCAAAAGACGGCGAGCGATTGTCGACCTGAGAAGTTGGCACGAAAACCCGGCTCCGCCCCCCTTCGGCCAATCCATAAGTTGCCTTTGACAGGGGGGAATTATTGCCCACTAGATTTAACCGTCTTGCGGTCTCCGCCAAGGCACCCGGCGGCTCAGCCGCCAGCCCATCCGACCACTTTTGCCCACACCAGAAATGAAGAATCCCGGACTTCCCGAAAAACAGGGTCTTTACGACCCCCAGTTTGAGCATGACGCCTGCGGCGTCGGCTTCGTTTGCCAGATGAAGGGCAAGCGTTCGCACGATATCATCCAGCAGGCCCTCACCATCCTGGTGAACCTCGACCACCGAGGCGCCTGCGGCTGCGAGACCAACACCGGTGACGGCGCGGGCATCCTGCTCCAGCTCCCCCACGGGTTCTTCGCGAAGCACGGCCCGGCCAACCTCCCCAAGCCCGGCCACTACGGCGTGGGCATGCTCTACGTCTCGCCGGACGCCAAGATCCGCGCCGCGACCGAAGCCACCTTCACCGAGATCGCCAAGTCCCTCGGCCTCTCGCTCCTCGGCTGGCGCGACGTGCCCGTCGACAACTCCTCCCTCGGCAAGACCGCCATCGCCAGCGAACCGGTCGTCCGCCAGGCCTTCCTCGGTCGCCCGGCCGACTGCGCCACCGACCAGGACTTCGAACGCAAGCTCTTCATCCTGAGCAAGCAGGCCCACCACCAGATTCGCGGCGCCGGCAAGGACGAGTTCTACTACGCCAGCTCCCTCTCCTGCCGCACCATCATCTATAAGGGCATGCTCATGCCCGAACAGGTGGGCAAGTACTTCCGCGACCTCGCCGACAAGTCGATGGACACCGCCCTCGCGCTCGTCCACTCGCGCTTCTCGACCAACACCTTCCCGAGCTGGGAACGTGCGCACCCGTACCACTACATCGCCCACAACGGCGAGATCAACACCCTCAACGGCAACGTCAACTGGATGAAGGCCCGCGAGCCCCTGCTGGCCAGCCCGCTGTTCGGCAAGGACCTCCCGAAGATCCTCCCGATCGTGAACCCGAACGGTTCCGACTCCGCCAAGTTCGACAACGTCCTCGAGCTGGTCGTCATGGGCGGCCGCTCGCTGCCCGAGGCCATGATGATGATGATTCCGGAGCCGTGGAACGGCCACGAATCCATGAGCGCGGAGAAGAAGGCGTTCTACGAATACAACTCCTGCCTCATGGAGCCCTGGGACGGCCCCGCCTCCGTCGTCTTCACCGACGGCACGATGATCGGCGCCACCCTCGACCGCAACGGCCTCCGCCCTTCCCGCTACTACGTGACCAAGGATGACTACGTCATCATGGGCTCCGAAGCCGGCGTCCTCCCCGTCGACCCCGCCAACGTGGCCTCCAAGGGCCGCCTCCAGCCGGGCCGCATGTTCCTCGTGAACATGGAAGAAGGCCGCATCGTCGCCGACGAGGAGATCAAGCAGAAGATCGCCTCCCAGAAGCCCTACCGCGAGTGGCTCGACAAGAACCTCATCAAGCTCGCCGACATCGCCGACGCCCCGGCGGCCCCCGCCCCGGCCCATAGCAACACCGTCCAGCGCCAGCTCGCCTTCGGCTACACCTTCGAAGACCAGCGCAAGCTGCTCGTCCCGATGGCCAAGGATGGCGTGGAAGCCACCGGCTCGATGGGCACGGACATCCCGCTCGCCGTCCTCTCGAACAAGTCGAAGCTCCTCTACGACTACTTCAAGCAGCTCTTCGCGCAGGTCACCAACCCGCCGATCGACTGTATCCGCGAGGAGATCGTCACCTCCTCCGTCACGACCATCGGACCCGAGCGCAACCTGCTCGACCCGAATCCGTCCAGCTGCCACCTGATCGAGCTCCAGTCGCCGATCCTCACCAACGAGGAACTCGCCAAGCTCCGCCACGTCGCCCACGGCCAGTTCAAGTCCGTCACCATCCCGACCCTCTTCGACGCCAAGTCCGGCGCCAAGGGCCTCGAGAAGGCCATGGACGAGGTCTGCCGCCAGGCCGGCCTCCACATCGACGCGGGCATCAACCTCATCATCCTGAGCGACCGCGGCGTCGACCGTAACAACGCCGCCATCCCGCCCCTGCTCGCCGTCTCCGGCCTGCACCACTACCTGATCCGCGAAGGCAAGCGCACCAAGGTCGGCCTCATCCTCGAGTCCGGCGAACCGCGCGAAGTGCACCACTTCTGCACGCTCATCGGCTACGGTTGCGCGGGCATCAATCCCTACCTCGCGTTCGAGACCCTCGACGACATGATCAAGCAGGGCCTGCTGGTCGGCGTCGACCATTACACCGCCTGCAAGAACTACGTGAAGGCCGCCACCAAGGGCATCGTCAAGGTCGCCTCCAAGATCGGCATCTCGACCATCCAGAGCTACCTCGGCGCCCAGATCTTCGAGTGCGTCGGCCTCCAGCAGAAGGTCGTCGACAAGTACTTCACCGGCACGGCCACCCGCATCGAAGGCGCCGACATCGCCGCCATCGCCGAGGAGACCCTCGCCCGCCACGCCCGCGCGTTCCCTGAGCGCGTCGACACCCCCGCCACCCTCGAGGTCGGCGGCGACTACCAGTGGCGCAACGAAGGCGAAGGCCACCTCTTCAGCCCGCAGGTCATCCACTCGCTGCAGAAGGCCGTCCGCACGAACAACTACGACACCTTCAAGGTCTACTCCGGCCTGGTGAACAACCAGATGCAGCAGATCTTCACGCTGCGCGGCCTGCTCCAGTTCAAGGCCCGCCAGCCGATCGACATCAGCGAGGTCGAGTCCGCCGAGAACATCCTCAAGCGCTTCAAGACGGGCGCGATGAGCTACGGCTCCATCTCCTCCGAGGCCCACGAGGCCCTCGCGATCGCGATGAACCGCATCGGCGGCAAGTCCAACACCGGCGAAGGCGGCGAAGACCCGGCGCGCTTCACCTGGACCAACGAACAGGGCGACTCCAAGAACTCCGCCATCAAGCAGGTCGCGTCCGGCCGCTTCGGCGTCACGAGCCGCTACCTGACGAACGCCAAGGAACTCCAGATCAAGATGGCCCAGGGCGCGAAGCCCGGCGAAGGCGGCCAGCTCCCCGGCGGCAAGGTCTATCCTTGGATCGCCAAGGTGCGCCACTCCACCACGGGCGTGGGCCTCATCTCCCCTCCCCCGCACCACGACATCTACTCGATCGAGGACCTCTCGGAACTCATCCATGACCTGAAGAACGCCAACCGCGCCGCGCGCGTCAGCGTGAAGCTCGTCTCGGAAGTCGGCGTCGGCACCATCGCCACGGGCGTGGCCAAGGCGCACGCGGACGTCGTCCTGATCTCGGGCTTCGACGGCGGCACGGGCGCTTCGCCCCAGACCTCCATCAAGCACGCCGGCCTGCCGTGGGAACTCGGCCTCGCCGAGACCCACCAGACCCTCGTCCTCAACAACCTCCGCTCCCGCATCGTCGTCGAGACCGACGGCCAGCTGAAGACCGGCCGTGACGTCGTCATCGCCGCCCTCCTCGGCGCCGAAGAGTTCGGCTTCGCCACGGGCCCGCTGGTGACCCTCGGTTGCATCATGATGCGCGTGTGCCACCTCAACACCTGCCCGGTCGGCGTCGCCACCCAGGACCCTGAGCTCCGCAAGAACTTCACCGGCCGTCCGGAAGATACCGTGAACTTCATGCGCTTCATCGCGCAGGAAGTCCGCGAGATCATGGCCCAGCTCGGCTTCCGCACGCTCAACGAGATGGTCGGCCGCACCGACGTCCTCGAAGCGCGCCACGCCGTCGAGCACTGGAAGGCCAAGGGCATCGACCTCTCCAAGCTCCTCTACTCGCCGAAGGCCGGCCCCGAAGTGGGTCGCTTCTGCACCGAGAAGCAGGACCACGGCCTCGAGAAGGGCCTCGACCTCTCCGTCCTCCTGGCGAAGTGCCAGCCGGCCATCGAGAAGGGCGAGAAGGTCCGCTACGAAGGCGAGATCAAGAACACCCACCGCGTCGTCGGCACGATCCTCGGCAACGAGATCACCAAGAAGCACACCGACGGCCTGCCGGACGGCACCATCCACCTGAAGTTCAAGGGCAGCGCGGGCCAGTCCCTCGGCGCCTTCGTCCCCCCGGGCGTGACCATCGAGCTCGAAGGCGACGCCAACGACTACGTCGGCAAGGGCCTCAGCGGCGGCCGCATCATCGTCTACCCTGACGCCAAGGCCACCTTCCCGGCCGAAGAGAACATCATCCTCGGCAACGTCGCCCTCTACGGCGCGACCTCCGGCGAGGCGTTCTTCCGCGGCATGGCCGGCGAACGCTTCTGCGTGCGCAACTCCGGCGTCTCCACCGTCGTCGAAGGCGTGGGTGACCACGGCTGCGAATACATGACCGGCGGACGCGTCGTCGTCCTCGGCACCACGGGCCGCAACTTCGCCGCCGGCATGAGCGGCGGCGTGGCCTACATCCTCGACGAGAAGGGCGACTTCGCCACCCGCTGCAACAAGCAGATGGTCGGCCTCGAGAAGCCGGACGCGACCGACGCCGCGGAACTCCGCGGCCTCGTCGAGCGCCACGCCGAGCTCACGGGCAGCCAGAAGGCGAAGCAGCTCCTCGCCAACTGGGACGCCTCCCTCGCCAAGTTCGTCAAGGTGATGCCGAAGGACTACAAGCGAGTCCTCCAGGCCATCGCGACGGCCCAGGCCAAGGGCCTCAGCGGCGACGCCGCCCTCAACGAAGCCTTCGAGATCAACTCGCGCGACACCGCCCGAGTCGGCGGCGGCTGATCACCCACCACGTCCACACCAAGCACCTTCTGCACCATGGGAAAACCTACCGGATTTGTCGAATACCAGCGCGAACTCCCGCCTGATCGCGATGCCCTCACCCGCATCGGCGACTGGAAGGAGATCCACCACCATCACTCCGACGAGAAGCTCCAGAAACAGGGCGCCCGCTGCATGGACTGCGGCGTGCCGTTCTGCCACACGGGCAAGCTCATCAGCGGGATGGCCAGCGGCTGCCCGATCAACAACCTGATCCCCGAGTGGAACGACCTCGTCTACAAGGGCCTCTGGCGCGAAGCGCTGGAACGCCTCCACAAGACCAACAACTTCCCGGAGTTCACCGGCCGCGTCTGCCCCGCCCCGTGCGAAGGCTCCTGCGTGCTCGGCATGAACAAGCCGGCCGTCACGATCAAGAACATCGAGGTCTCGATCATCGACAAGGGCTGGGAGAACGGCTGGGTCATCCCCCGCGCGCCGACGAAGCGCACCGGCAAGAAGGTCGCCGTCATCGGCTCCGGACCCGCCGGCCTCTCCGCCGCCGCGCAGCTCAACTACGCCGGCCATAACGTCACCGTCTTCGAACGCTCCGACCGTCCGGGCGGCCTGCTGATGTACGGCATCCCGAACATGAAGCTCGAGAAGAAGGAAGTGGTCCTGCGCCGCATCGCCCTCCTCGAAGCCGAAGGCGTCACCTTCAAGTGCGGCGTCAACGTCGGCGTCGATGTCTCGCCCGAACAGCTCCGCAAGGACTTCGACGCGGTCATCCTCACCGTCGGCGCCACCAAGGGCCGCGACCTCCCCCTCCCCGGCCGCGAGGCCAAGGGCATCCATCTCGCGATGGAGTTCCTACACGCCAACACGAAGAACCTCCTGGACGGCAAGTCCCCCGACGCGACCATCACCGCCAAGGGCAAGGATGTCGTGATCATCGGCGGCGGCGACACCGGCACCGACTGCGTGGGCACCTCGCTCCGCCACGGCTGCAAGTCCGTCGTCCAGCTCGAGATCATGCCGAAGGCCCCGACCACCCGCGCCAAGGACAACCCGTGGCCGGAATGGCCGAAGACCTACAAGGTCGACTACGGCCAGGAAGAAGCCGCCGCCAAGTACGGCTCCGACCCGCGCGTCTACCTCACCACGGCCACGAAGTTCGTCGCCGACGAACAGGGCAACCTCAAGGAAGTCCACACCGTCGAAGTCGAATGGAAGAAGGACGAAAAGGGCGTCTTCGGTCCGCAGAAGATCGCCGGCACCGAGAAGGTCCGCCCGGCCCAGCTCGTCCTCCTCGCCATGGGCTTCATGGGCCCGGAACAGCCGCTCCTCGAAGCCTTCGGCGTCGAGCGCGACGCCCGCTCCAACGTCAAGGCCGACCACGAGAAGTACGTGACCAACCTCCCCGGCGTCTTCGCCGCCGGTGACTGCCGTCGCGGCCAGTCCCTCGTCGTCTGGGCCTTCAATGAAGGCCGTGGCGTCGCCCGCGAGTGCGACAAGTTCCTGATGGGCAAGTCGGAGCTCCCGTAAGCCCCGCCGCCATCGTCCGCCGAAGCCCGACTCATCGAGTCGGGCTTCTTGTTGGCAGGGTTTCGCCTTGAGTCGGCCCCCGGGCCTACCACCTTGCAGCCATGGCCATCGCCCCCTGGTTCAAGCCGGCGCTGACGCGCTCCCTGCAAGCGGGCTACGGTCGTGCCGACTTCCTCGCCGACCTCGCGGCCGGCCTGCTCGTCGGCGTGGTCGCCCTACCCCTCTCGATGGGCCTGGCGATCGCCTCCGGCGTCAGTCCGGAACAAGGCCTCTACACGGCCATCATCGGCGGCGTGCTCGTCTCCCTGCTCGGCGGCTCCCGCGTGCAGGTCGCCGGCCCGGCCGGCGCCTTCGTCGGCATCTGCGCCGCGGCGGTCATCACCCACGGCTACCTCGGCCTCGCCCTCGCGACGCTGATGGCCGGCGTGATGCTCCTCGCCTTCGGCGCCCAGCGCCTCGGCAAGTATATCGGTTTCATCCCCTACCCGGTGGTCATCGGCTTCACGACCGGCATCGCGCTCATCATCGGCAGCACGCAGCTCGACTCCGCGTTGGGCATCACCGACCCCACGCCGGCCATCCCCTCCTTCGTCGGTCGTCTCGCCTACGTCGTCCATCACCTCGGCCTCACCTCCTTCGGCGCCCTCGCGGTCTCGGCCGGCACCCTCGCCGTCATCGTCGGCCTGCGCAAGATCTCGCTCAAGATCCCCGGCGCGCTGATCGCGGTCCTGATCGGGACGGTCGTCGTGACCCTGCTCGGCGTCCCTGATTCGTCCATCCCGACCATCGGCACGAAGTTCAAGGAAATCAGCGCGAGCTTCCGCCTGACGGACTGGAGCCACAGCCTTCCGGATCGCGCCGCCTGGCTGGCCAAGGCTTGGGACGTCCTGCCGCTGGCCTTCGGCATCGCCCTGCTGGTCGGCATCGAATCCCTGCTCTGCGCCGTCGTCGCCGACGGCATGTCCGGCGACCGACACGACTCCGACACCGAGCTGGCCGCCCAAGGCGTCGCCAACATCGCCTCGGCCTGCTTCATGGGCCTGCCGGTCACCGGCGTCATCGCCCGCACCAGCACCAACGCCCGCGCCGGCGCCAAGACCCCGGTCTCGGGCCTCATCCACGCCGCGACGGTGCTGGCCATCCTGCTCATCCTGGCCCCGCTGGTGAAACTCATCCCGCTCGCCTCGCTGGCCGGCGTCCTGCTGTCGGTCTGCTGGTACATGGCCGAACTCCCGCTCTGGCCGCGTCTCTTCCGCTCGGGCGGCTCGGACATGATCCTGCTGGTGCTCGCCTGCGTGATCACGGTCTTCGTAGACCTCATCTGGGCCGTCGGCCTCGGCGTCATCGCCGCCTTCGTCTTCCTGCTCATCCGCAAGTCCGCCCATCCGGAGAAGGAAGAACCCGAGACCATCGACGTCGAGGAACGCGCCGACGAGGTCCGCCTCGCGCTCTCGGGCCACCTGCACTTCGGCCGCGCCGCCGAACCGCGCGCCGTCGAAGCCCGCCTCAAGGCCGGCACGCTGCACCTGACCCTCGATTTCAGCCACGCGCTCTTCGTCGATTGTTCCTACGCGCAGGCCCTCCGCGAACTCGCCACGCATGCGCGCAAGCAAGGCGTGACGGTCCGAGCCATCGGCCTGCAAGGCCGCTCGGCGGCCGACTTCGCCCGCTTCGGCCTGCGCGAAGTCATCGCGATCTGAAAGCCT
Organism: Coraliomargarita sp.; assembly: GCA_024638885.1. GTDB lineage: Bacteria > Verrucomicrobiota > Verrucomicrobiia > Opitutales > UBA953 > UBA953. The sequence goes on from JAHEJL010000004.1 coordinate 63,686, forward strand.
CTCTGGGGTTGCCCCGCCACGCCGGCGGACCTAGGTTGCCGGCGTGAGCACGCCCTCCCTCGAAGCCCTCAAATCCGTCGCGCTGGCGACCGCCACCGCCGCCGGCGACCTGCTCGCCAAGGGCGCGCAGATGAAGGTCAACGCGTCCACCGACGACGACGTGAAGATGCAGGCCGACGTCGACTCGGAGCACCTCGTGCGCGACATGCTCAAGGCCACGGGCCTCCCCGTCATCGGCGAGGAACTCGGCGGCGACGCCTCCCTCTTCGAAGGCGACAGCCTCTACTGGGTCGTCGACCCGCTCGACGGCACCTACAACTACCTGCGCCGCCAGCCGTCGACCTGCGTCTCGCTCGGCCTGATGCGCGGCAAGGAGCCGGTGCTCGGCGTCATCCACGACTTCACCGCCCGGAAGACCTACCTCGGCGTCGTCGGCGACGGCAGTTATATCAACGGCGTCCGCATCACCCCCGGCTGGGTCACCGACATCAAGGACGCCTGCATCATGACGGGCTTCCCCGCCGCCGCGGATAAGTCGGGCCCGGCGATGCAGCTCTTCATCCAGCAGGTCGGCCGCTACAAGAAGATCCGCATGATCGGCTCCGCCGCCCTCGCCCTCGCCTACGTCGGCGAAGGCGTCGCCGACACGTATTACGAATCCGGCACGAACCTCTGGGACGTCGCCGCGGGCCTCGCGATCATCAAGGCTTCGGGCGGCCATTTCCGCCTGGTCCCCACGGGCAAGCGCCCGCTGAACTACGACCTCTGGGCTTCGGCCCGCGAGGAGTGGACCCGCTGAGCCGCGCCTTAGGCGTGGACAAGAGGCCGCGTCCGGCTAGGTTTCCGACGTGCTCCTCGCCCTGACCAATCCGATCAAAGAAGCCGTCATCAAGCATGCGGCCGAAAGCTACGCCGAGAAGATCCTCGGCCAGGATTACGCCTCGCCCGGCTTCTGGGTCGCCCTCGCGATGGTGCTCGTCTACATCCCCATCCTCGGTCGCCTCGCCGCCCAGCACTTCTTCGGCAAGGACGGCACCTCGATCGGCATCGGCCTCACGGGCATCCTCTCGGTCGGCCTGACCTTCGCCGCGATCTGCATGGCGGACACGAGCCTCTCCGGCTTCATCCCGAAGTCGGTCGAAGTCCTGGTCATCTCCCTTTGCACCGCCACGGTCGTGCTGCTGGTCACCAGCGCCGCCGCCCAGGTCCTGAGCATGGGCTTCGGCCCCTCCCTCGGCCTGCAGCTGATCTTCTGGAACATCGTCCTGCTCGCCCAGCTGGCCACGCGCTTCCTGATGGACTTCTGGAAGCACGTCTGAGCGTCGTGATGAAAGCGGTCTTTTCCGCGCTCTGCTTCGCCCTGGCAGCCCTTGCGGCAGCCGAAGGCCCTCTGCACCCCTCCTTGGAGGGCAAGGTCGTCACGGGCTACCAAGGCTGGTTCCGGGCCGAAGGTGACACGAGCGGGCTTGGCTGGGTCCATTACGGGCCGGGCAAGCGCTTCTCGTCGCAGGCCTGCTCGTTCGACCTCTGGCCCGACCTGAGCGAATTCCCGGCCGACGAACGCTACCCTTCCCCGTTCAAGTTCGCCGACGGCCGCCCGGCGGACCTGTTCAGCAGCGTCCATCCCGCTACGGTCCGCCGCCACTTCCGCTGGATGAAGGACTACGGCCTCGATGGCGCGATGCTCCAGCGCTTCGCGGTCGGCCTGGGCCAAGGACGCGGCGCCGCATCGCTGGACGTCGTGCTCCGGAACTGCACCGAGGCCGCCAACGCCGAAGGCCGTTCGCTGACGGTGATGTATGACCTCTCAGGCCTCACGCCCGACCGTTTCCCGCTCGTGGCCGCGGACTGGCGCCGGCTCGTCGCCGCCGGGCAGACGAAACAACCGTGCGCGCAATTCCACCAAGGCAAACCGCTCGTCGCGCTCTGGGGCCTCGGTTTCAAGGACCGTGCGCCCGCGCTCAAGGAGTGGACGGATTTGCTCGCGGACATCAAGGCCACCGGCGCCGCGATCATGCTCGGCGTACCGACCTACTGGCGCGAGCTGAAGCACGACAGCCATGCCGACCCCGCCCTGCACACGCTGATCCGGCAGGCCGACATCATCAGCCCGTGGACGGTCGGACGCTTCGGCGATCCGCAAGGCGCGGCCGACCTCGGCCGGAAGGTCTGGGCTCCCGACGCCGCCTGGTGCCGCGCCGAACAGAAGACCTACCTCCCGGTGATCTTCCCCGGCTTCAGCTGGAGCAACCTCTCGGCCCTGCGCGGCAAGCAGGCCCGGCTCGACCAGATTCCGCGCCTCGGCGGCCGCTTCCTTTGGTCCCAGGCCGTCGCCGCCCGCGAAGCCGGGGCCAAGACTCTTTACGTAGCGATGTTCGACGAACTCGACGAAGGCACGGCCATCATGAAATGCGGCGGCCCGCGCCCGGTCGGCAACTTCGTGGACCTGTCCGACGTCCCGACGGACCACTACCTGTGGCTCTCCGGCCAAGCCGGCCGGATGCTCCGCGGAGAGATCCCCGGGAGCACCGACCTGCCGAAACGTTGAGCGACCTCAGCCCGTGGCCTGGAGGCCGGCGGCGATGGCGTTCAACGAGAGGAGCATCTGCGGCAGCAGCGCGTCGGCTTCCTTGCGGTCGCCGTCGGCCACCTTCTTGCGCCAATCCTTGAGCAAGGCCACCTGCTGTTCGTGCAGCAGGTCGATCGCGGACTCGCGGAGGGCGATCACCTTGCGGAGACGCGGACGGCCTTCGCTGAGCTTCGAGCCGGAAAGCTCGTCGAGCATCTTGCGGGTGAGGTTGTGCTCGGCGAGGATACGGTTCAGGAAGAGGCCGCGGAGCTTCTTGTCGGTCACGAGACCGCCGTAGAGCTTCATCATGCTGCGGTTGGACGCCAGGACGCTGGTGGAAGCGTTCTTGAGCATGTAGCGCAGGGGCGGCCAATCGTCGTAGTTCTTGCGGATGATCTCGAAGCCCTTCGGGTCTTCTTCCTTGAGGCGGGCGAGCGCGGAGCCGACGCCATACCAACCGGAGAGATAGAAGCGGGCCTGGCTCCAGGCGAAGACCCACGGGATGGCGCGGAGATCCTCGAGCGAGGCGGCGCCGGTACGGCGCGACGGGCGGGAGCCGATGCGGCTCGCCTCGATGACGTCGATCGGGGTGGCCTGACGGAAGAACTCGATGAAGCGCGGGGTCTGGATCAGCGACTGGTAGGCTTCGCGCGAGAACTCGGCGAGGCGGTCCATGACCTTGGCCTGGCTGGCTTCGCTGCGGATGGCGACGTCGTGCAGCAAGGTGTTCTGGGTCACGCCCGCCGTCAGCAGCTCGAGGTTGTTCACCGCGGTGATGTGATTGGCGTATTTCTGCGTGATGCTCTCGCCCTGCTCGGTCACGCGCAGCTCGCCCTGGATCGAGCCCTGCGGCAACGCGTCGATGAAGCGGTGGGTCGGGCCGGCGCCGCGGGAGATGGTGCCGCCGCGGCCGTGGAAGAAGATGATGCGGACGCCGTGCTTCTCGCCGACGGCGGCGAGGTTCTGCTGGGCGCGGTAGAGATTCCAGAGCGAGGCGAGGATGCCGCCGTCCTTGTTGGAGTCGGAGTAGCCGATCATCACCTGCTGGGTCAGGCCGTCGGTGATGCCGGCGTCGCGACGGGCCTGCAGCGTGCGCTTGGTCATCGGATGCGACAGGAACGCGTCCATGATGCCGGTGCTGCGCTCGAGGTCGCCGATGGTCTCGAAGAGCGGGACGACCGGGAGGAGACAGTAGGCGTCGTCGGAACCGCCGGCGGTGAGGCCGGCCTCGCGGGCGAGGAGGTAGACGGACAGCAGGTCGGACACCGAACGGGTCATGCTGACGATCAGCGAACCCAGGCCGGCGGAACCATACTGGTTGATGTGCGTGACGAGGGCGCGGTGGCAGGCGACCACGGCGTCGGCTTCCGGGCCGATGCTCGCCTGTTCGCGGAGGAACGGACGGGTCGAACGGAGTTCGGAATCGAGGAAGCCGAGGCGGCGGGATTCGTCCCACTGCGAGTAGTTCGTGTCATCCTGGCCGGTGGCGGCGAGGAGCTGGCCGATGGCCTTGTCGTGGAAGGCGCTGTTCTGGCGGATGTCCAGCACGGCCATGTGGAAGCCGAAGGTGCGCAGGAAGCGGAGGAGCGGATCGAGCTCGGCGCGGGCGATGCGACCGGCGCCGACCTCGATGAGGGTCTCGCGCAGGAACAGCAGGTCGGCGATGACGCCTTCGGGCGAGCGGTGCTGGCCGTGGCCGAGTTCGCCTTCGACGTTCGGCAGACGCAGGCGGATCAGGTTGATGTACTGGCGCCAGGTCTCGCCGATGTTGCGCTTCAGCGCGGCCTCGCCGGCTTCGCCATGGAAGGCGGCGTGCTTGGCGACCTGACGGGAGAAGACCGCCGGAGGTTCCTGCAGGTGGTCGCCGAGGGAGAGGCGCTGGCCGAGGGTCTCGAGGCGCTCGTTGCAGATCGCGATGGCGGTGGAGCGGAAAAGGTTGAGGGCGCGGGTCGTGACTTCGGACGTGACCAGCGGGTGGCCGTCCCGGTCGCCGCCGACCCACGTGCCGAGGACGATCTGGGGCAAGGTGTCAGGGTGTTCGACGCGGGCCGGGTCGAGGCCGGCTTCTTCCCACGCCTGACGGAGGCGCAGGTCCATGCTGACGACCGCGTCCGGGAAGACCTTCGAGAGGAAGTAATTGATGTTCCGGAGCTCCGACTGCACGTCGGGCTTCTGGTGGTAGATCTCGCCGGTGCGCCACAGGCGCTCGAGGGCGACCTTGATCTCCTCGCGGATCGCGCGCTGCTCGGCGGCGGTCCACATGTTGTTCTCGCGACGGACGAGGAGCTTGTAGATCTCGCGGTGGATCTCGAGGACGGTGGCGCGCTTGGCTTCGGTCGGGTGCGCGGTGAGCACCGGCTCGACGCGCATGCGGTTGAGGCGCTTGGCGATCTGCTTGTCGGTCAGGCCGGCGGCGACGAGGGCGCGGAGCGCGCGGCCCCAGGAACCGGGATCGGAGGCGAGGCCGTGCTTGTCTTCGCGGAGACGCTTGGACTGCGCGGAGGCGTTCTCCTCGACCATGTTGAGGAGCTGGAAGGCGATCGAATACGCCTGCACGCCGCGGTAGGAGAAGATCTGCACGCCGCGCAGCTTGCGCTTGCCCATCCACGGCAAGGTGCCGGCGAGGTCCTTGTGGTCGAGCTGCTCGAGCACCTCGACGAAACACGTCATCATGAAGTCGAGGTCCTTGTCGACTTTCTTAAGCCCGCGGGCGAGGTCGTTGCTGATGGCCATGCGACAGCAGTCGTAGCACGGGCTCAGGAAATGTCGCAACCGCAAACCCCCTCGGCTTGCGTCCGCGACCTTCCGCACTTTGATGGAAAGTCGCCATGTCGGCATCACGGCTCATCCTCCCCGACCTCTGGCAGCAGGACGCCCTCCGCGCCCTCCGCCAAGGGGAGGACGTGGTGATCCAAGCCCCCACGGGCGCCGGCAAGACCCACGTCTTCGAGCTGCTCATCAAAGGGGGCCACCGCGGCCAGGCCGTCTACACGGTGCCGACCCGTGCCTTGGCCAACGACAAGCGGGCCGAATGGCAGGCCTTAGGCTGGGACGTGGGCATCGCGACCGGGGACGTCAGCGACAACCTCGGCGCCCCGGTGGTCGTGGCCACCCTCGAGACCCAGCGCCACCGCTTCCTGGAAGGACGCCACCCCGACCTCCTGGTCGTCGACGAATACCAGATGCTGGCCGATAGCCGGCGAGGCGCCGCCTACGAGACCGTCCTGGCCATCGCCCCACCCTCCACCCAGCTCCTCCTGCTCAGCGGCAGCGTCTCCAACCCCAAGGCGGTCGCGGAATGGCTCCGCGGCCTCGGCCGCAAGGTGACCCTGATCGAGGAGCACACCCGCCCCATCCCCCTCGAAGAGGTCTCCCTGGACGCCTTGGAGACCCGCGAGCCGACCGGCATCAAGGGCCATGTCGCCCGGGCGGTCATCCGGGCGGTCCTCGCCGACCTGGGCCCGATCCTGGTCTTCGCCCCGCGCCGCCGGGCGGCCGAGCAGATCGCCCGCGATATCGCCGCCGGGCTCCCCTTGGGCAACGGCCCCCAGCTCTCCCCCAGCCAACGGGCCATGGCCGGCGACGACCTGAACCGGCTGCTCCGCCAAGGCGTCGGGCTGCACCATAGCGGCCTGACCTTCGACCAGCGCACCGAACTCATCGAGCCTTGGGCCAAGGCCGGCAAACTGAGCGTGGTGGTCGCCACCACGGGCCTCGCCTCAGGCATCAACTTCTCCCTCCGCTCGGTGCTCGTCACCGATCGTCGTTACGCGGCCGAACACGCGGAACGCGAAGTGCGTCCCGACGAATTGTTGCAGATGTTCGGCCGCGCCGGTCGCCGCGGCCTCGATGACCGCGGCTTCGCGCTCTGGACCGGCGACAGCCCCCGCCTCGGCGAAGCCAAGCCGCTCCAGCTCAAGCGCAGCGACGCCCTCGACTGGCCGGCGTTCCTCTCGGTGATGCGTCGGGCCGAGGAGCCGAAGTCCGTCGCGACCAAGCTCGCCCAGGCGCTCTTCACGCGCGAACCGATCGACCTCGCGTTGGATCGCCTCGACGAAGCCCTCCCGACCGACCTGCCCGCGCCGTCCGCCGGCACGACCCGTCAGATCCATGAGATCTGCGGACGCAACGGCACGTGGCAACGCGAACGCCCGACGCACCTCGTGCCGCTTGCGCAGGCGCTCATCTACGTAAAGGACGCCTGGCACCCGGCGCTCGCCAAGCCCGACTCCCTGCGCGCCCTGCCCTACGGCACGCCATGCAAGCTCGAGACCGGCGGCGAAGTCCGCTACGGCCGCACGATCACGCTGGCGCACTTCCCCAAGGAAGCCGGCACCTCGCACCTGACGCCGGCGGAGTGGTTGGTGAAGGCGCTCCGCAGACTCGAAGGCGGCCAGGCCCGTCCGCGTACCTGGAAACTCGAACTCCTGGAGAAAGAAATCCTGCCGCTGCTACCCAAGCTCACCCAAGGCGGGCTGGCGTACGGCGGCCTCTTCCTCGGCCGCGACAGCGTCCAGGTGAAGCTCGACTACTCCCGCGCCGATGTCCGCGTCTGGCCCGACGCCGACAACCATCCGCTGATCAACCCGCCGCGCCGCTCAGTCGAGAAGCAGGACATCAACCTGCGCGAGATCCTCGGCGGCGGCACGCTGCACACGGCCCGGGCCGGCCGGCTCTGGAAGAAACTCGGCCTCATCGACGCCACCGGCCGGCCGACCGAACGCGGCCACATCGCCTCGCTCTTCCAGCACGGCGAAGGCCTCGCCGTCGCCGCCGCCCTCGAAGACCACGCCTACGACGCCCACGCTCTCGCCTGGGACCTCGCCGAACTCCGCGCCGGCGAACGCGTGGCCTCGGCCGGACGCAACTCCAGTCGCCTCGGGGCCTGCTGCCGCCTGGCCTACAAATCGCTGACCGCCGAGGGCTACCTCCGCGAAGGCCTGCCCGCCGGCTTCGGCGAAGGCTGCGCCGAAGCGCTCAAAGGCTTCGCCCTGCACGGCAAGATCCCGCCCGCCGACGCCGAAGGCCACGGTCCGGGCCAAGGCGACCTCGAACGTGCCGTGCTCGAATGGCGCAGCACCCTGCAGCTCATCGCGCACGGCCCCGCCCACCCTTCGCCTCGCTGGCAGCAGCTCCGGGCGGCCGCCCAGGACGTGCTGGGGCGCATCCTCGGCCCAACGGCGGAGCGCCGCTGAGGCTTACTTGCCCGCGATCGCCTTCGCCGCCGCCTTGGCCATCTCGCCGGCGCCCGCGGTGTTCGGGTGCACGCGATCCGGCAGCATCTCGGGGAACTTCTCGAGGGCCGCATGCATGTCGATCACGCCGCAGCCGAGTTCCTTCGCGAGCGCGTCGACGCGCGGGATCTCCTTCTGGATGTTCTCTTCGTTGATGCCGTAGTTGCCCTTGCCGGGAACCGGTACCGGGCGGCAGACGAACACCTTCGGCTTGGACTTCAGCGCCTGGAAAGACTTCACGAGCTCGCGATAGTCGGCGTCGAATTCGGCCTCGAACTTCCAGTTCTGCGGCTTGGTGTCGTTGGTGCCGAGCATGATGACCACGATCGCCGGCTCCATCGCGAGGGCGTCCTGATACTTCTTCTCCTTCCAGTACGGGAAGTCGCCCTTCTTCAGGAGCGTGCGGCCGCTGACGCCGAAATTACCGACCTGATAGCCGTCGCCGAGCAGGCCCTGCAGCTGGGCCGGATAGGACTTACCCTTCTGGGCGCCGGAGCCCTGGGTGATGCTGTCGCCGACGCAGGCGACTTTGATGGGTTCGGCGGCGCGGGCGGTCATGAGGGAAAACAGGGCGAGGAGGAGGATTCGAATGGGGTATGGCTAATCAAACCCGTCGGAAGCCCGTTCCAAGGCCTAACTCGCGGCTTTTGCCCTTCCCTGCGGAGCCGACGGACGCTAACCTGTCCGGACAGTCATACATGTGCGTTCGCGCGGAGCAATCCGTGAGGAAAGTCCGGACACCACAGGGCAGGATTCCCGCCGCAAGTCGGGGCACGTCGCAAGGCGTGACGGATAGTGCCACAGAGAAGATACCGCCTCCGCCGCAAGGCACGAGGTAAGGGTGAAAAGGTGGGGTAAGAGCCCACCGCTCGAAGGGTAACCGACGAGGCAAGGTAAACCCAATCCGGTGCAAGACGAACAGGGACCGTCCGAGGTCGCCCACCAAGGTCCCGGGTTGTCGCACCGCCGCAAGGCGGGTCCGCAAGGTCAGAGAAATGAACGCGCAGGGGATCGGCGAGAGCCGCCCAAGGACAGAATCCGGCTTATAGTGTATGGCTCAAAAGACGGAGGGCCGAACGGAAACGTTCGGCCCTCCCCCTTTGCGTCTCGTCCGCGTCGCTCAGCTGCGCTGCGCGATCGGGGCGTACTTGCGCTCGGTGTTGCCGACGTAGATCTGGCGCGGGCGATGGATCTTCTGCTTCGGGGTCTCGGCGATTTCCTTCCAGTGCGAGATCCAGCCGGGCATGCGGCCGATGGCGAAGATGACGGTGAACATCTCCGTCGGGATGCCGATGGCCTTGAGGATGATGCCCGAGTAGAAGTCGACGTTCGGGTAGAGGTTACGCTGCTTGAAGTACGGGTCGTTGAGCGCGGCTTCCTCGAGGCGCATGGCGATGGCCAGGAGCGGGTCGTTGATGCCGAGGACCTTGAGGACCTTGTCGCACTGGGCCTTGATGATCTTGGCGCGCGGGTCGTAGTTCTTGTACACGCGGTGGCCGAAGCCCATCAGGCGGACGCTCTTGGTCTTGTCCTTGGCGTCGGCGATGAAGCGCGAGCCGTCGTCGCCGGAAGCGTGGATCTCCTCGAGCATCTCGATGACGGCCTGGTTGGCGCCGCCATGGAGCGGGCCCCACAGGGCGCAGACGCCGGCGGAGACGGACGGGAAGAGGTTGGCGCCGCCGGAGGCGACCATGCGCACGGTCGAGGTGGAGCAGTTCTGCTCGTGGTCGGCGTGCAGGAGGAGGATCAGGTCGAGCGCGCGGGCGATCTCCGGATGGACGGCGTAATCGGCGTTGGGCTGCGAGAAGAGCAGGTGCAGGAAGTTCGAGCAGTAATCGAGACCCGGCTTCGGGTACACGGGCGGCTCGCCTTCCTTGGAGCGGTGGGCGAGCGCGGCGAGCGTGCGGACCTTGGAGATCAGGACGGCGGCGGTCTCGTCGAACTTGGCCAGGTCATGCGTACGCTCGTTGGTGCCGAGCTCCGGGTAGTAGCAACCGAGGGTGTTCAGCGTGGCGGACAGCACGGCCATCGGGTGGGCGTTGCCGGGGAAGCCGCTGAGCGCGATGCGCAGGCCTTCGTGGATCTGGGAGTTGTCGAGGATGCGGGCCTTGAAGGCGGTCAGCTGGGCGGTCGTGGGGAGCTCGCCGTAGATGAGGAGATAGGCCGTCTCGATGAAGTTGGACTTCTCGGCGAGTTCTTCGATGCCGTAGCCACGGTAGCGGAGGATGCCCTTCTCGCCGTCGATGAAGGTGACCTTGGATTCGCACGCGCCGGTGTTGGCGTAGCCGTCGTCGAAGGTGATGTAGCTGGTCTCGTCGCGCAGCTTGCGGACGTCGACCCCGCGCTCGCCTTCGGTACCGACGACGATGGGGAGGACGATGTCTTTACCGTCCAGTTTGAGAGTGGCGTTCTGGGTGCTCATGGCGGGGTGGGTGCCGCCAGAGGTCGAAACACGCCTCAGCGGGCGGACAAGGTCAGGAAATTGCGGTAGAGTTGCAAGCCTTTGACCTGACTTTTCTCCGGGTGGAACTGGGTCGCGAAGACCCGGCCCCGGCGGACACCGCTCACGAACCGGCCGGCATAGTCGGTCTCGCACCAGACCAGGGAGGGGTCGGTCTCGACCACACGGTAGCTATGCACGAAGTAGAAAGGCTCCCCTTCGGCCCGCAGGCCTTGGGTCAGGGGGGCGCCCGGCTTGAAGATGGCCTCGTTCCAACCCATATGGGGGATGCGCAGACCGGGCTGGGACGGGAAGCGGCGGACGACCCCGGGGAAGATGGCCAGACCGGGGCGGTCAGCCTCCTCGGAACGCTCGAAGAGCACCTGCAGGCCCATGCAGACCCCCAGGAAGGGACGGTCGGCCGCGATCCACTGCTTCAGGAAGGATTCGAAGTCGGTCCGGCGGATGCAGTCCATGCAGTCGGCCATGGCCCCCTGTCCCGGAAAGACGACCAGCTCGGCCTGCTCGGCTTCGGCCGGCGTGGCGGTCAGGAACGCGTCGGCGCCGGCGGCGACCATCGCGCGGCTGACGCTGCGGAGGTTGCCCATCCCGTAATCGATGACGGCCACCCGCGGGCGGCGCACTGACCCAGAGGCTTCCACGGTCAGGCCAGCGTACCCTTGGTGCTCGGCACGCGGCCACCCTGGCGCGGGTCGACTTCCAGCGCTTCGCGCAGGGCGCGGGCGAAGGCCTTGAAGAGCGCTTCGGCGATGTGGTGCGGCTCGTCGCCGTATTCGAGCTTCAGGTGCAGGTTGCAACCGAGCGAATTGGCGAGGCCCTGGAAGAACTCGCGGACGAGCGCGATGTTGAAGTCCTTCACCATGTAGTTGGTGATCTCGACCTGGTAGACCATCATGGGACGGTTGCTGAGGTCGACGGCGCAGCGGGCCAGGGTCTCGTCCATCGGGAGGATGAAGAAACCGTAGCGGCGGATGCCGGCCTTGTCGCCGAGCGCTTCCTTGATGGCCTGGCCGAGGACGATGCCCACGTCTTCCACGGTGTGGTGGTAGTCGACGTCGGTGTCGCCGGTCGCCTTGACCTTGAGGTCGACGAGCGAGTGGCGGGAGAACAGCGTCAGCATGTGGTCGAAGAAAGCGACCCCGGTGGCGATTTCCGACGTGCCGGTGCCGTCCAGGTTCACCTCGAGGGCGATCTTGGTCTCGGCGGTATCCCGTCGGAGGCTGGCTTTGCGAACGACTGCGCTCATACCCCAGAAATCCCCGCGGAAGGCGGGATTGTCAACCTCACCCTTCCATCCAAGCCGCCACGGCCTGCAGGAACACGTCGGTTTCCTGCTCCGTGCCGACCGAGATGCGCAAGGACTTCTCGGTGAGGCGATGGTTGGGGAAGCGGCGGACGAGGATCTTGCGGGCGCGCAGGAACTCGAAGCAGTGCGCGGAAGTCTCGATGGAGGCCGCGCGCGTCGTCGACACCGGCGCGGCGAGCACGAAGTTGCCGGCGGCGGGATTCACCTGCCAGCCGAGCTTGCGGAGCGCGGCGACGAGGCGCTCGCGCGTGGCGCGCACCTGCGCGACGGTGACGTCGAGCCACTCGCGGTCGTCGAGCGCCGCGGCGGCGGCGACCTGCGCGAGGCGGTCGACGTTGTAGCTGTCGCGGACGCGGTGCAGGACCTCGGCGACGCCGGCCGGACAGAGCGCGTAACCGGCGCGGAGTCCGGCGAGCGCATGCGCCTTGGACATGGTGCGCGTGACGACGACGTTCGGCAGCTCGCGGGCGAGCGCGACGCAGTCGGCGTCGGCGAAGGAGGCGTAGGCTTCGTCGACGACGAGCAGGCCCGGGAAGGCCTTGGCGACGGCGCGGACGACGTCCGGCGTGAAGGCGACGCCGAGCGGGGCGTTCGGATTGGTCAGGAAGAAGACGGCCGCGCCGCACTTCGCGATCGCGTCCACGTCGACGCCCAGCTGTTCGGTGACCTCGACCTTGACGACCTCGGCGGCCTGCGCGGCGGCGAGCACCGGGTAGAGCGAGTAGCTCGGATTGAGCATCCCGATCGGACGACCGGGGCCGGCGTAGGCCCGGATGATCAGGTTCAGGATGTCGTCCGAACCGTTGCCGGCGACGACGCGCGCGGCGTCGAAGCCGTGGAAGCGGGCGGCGGCTTCGCGCAGAGGCGCGGAGTCCGGCGAAGGATAGAGACGCAGCGCTGCGCCGTCGTTGACCAGGGCGGCGCGGATGGCTTCCAGCGAACGCAGGCTGGGCGGATACGGGTTCTCGTTGGTGTTGAGCTTCACCCATCCCCCGCCCTGCGGCTGTTCTCCGGGGACGTAAGGCGACATGGCCGCGACATGCGGGTTCGCGGCGGGAATCTTGGCGGACATCAGCGTAACTTGAGTTTGGCGGAGGCGAAATCCTGGAGCAGCGCGCGGGTCTTGGCCGCGTCGGCGCTGGCGACGACCTTGGCCGCGAGCTCGCGGAGCTCGGCCGAGGCGGAATGACGGAGGACGAAGCGGACCTCGGGCAAGGCGGCGGGGCTCATGCTGAGCTCGTGCACGCCGAGGCCGATGAGCAACGGCGCCCACAACGGATCGCCGCCGAGTTCGCCGCAGACGGCCGCGGGGATGCCGCGTTTCTGCGCCGCGGCGAAGATGACCATGAGCGTGCGGACGACGGCCGGATGGCACGGGTCGTAGAGCGAGGCGACGCGCTGGTTGCCGCGGTCGACGGCGAGCAGATACTGGACGAGGTCGTTGGTGCCGACGCTGAAGAAGTCGGCTTCGGCGGCGAGCTCGTCGGCCACCGCGGCGGCGGACGGGATCTCGATCATCGCGCCCAGCCGGATCGGCGCGGACGGTCGCACGCCTTCGCGGGCGAGCTCGGCTTCGACGTCGCGGAAGATGTCCTTGGCCCGGCGCAGTTCCTCGACGCCCGAGATCATCGGGAACATCACCTGCACGGGACCGTGCGCGGCGGCGCGGATGAGGGCGCGGAGCTGCGGGCGGAAGACGTCAGGGCGCTCGAGGCAGAGACGCACGGCGCGGTAACCCATGAACGGGTTGGCTTCGTCGGCGAGGTCGCCGAGGCGCTTGTCGCCGCCGAGGTCGAGCGTGCGGAAGGTGACCGGACGCCCCTTGGCGGCCTTCACCGCCTCGGCGTATTCCTCATACTGGACCTGCTCGTCGGGCCAGCCGTCGAGACGGAGATAAAGGTTCTCGGTGCGGTAAAGGCCGACGCCGCGGGCGCAATAGGCCAAGGCGTCCTCCATCTCGGCGGGGTCGCCGATGTTGGCCTGCAGGTCGAAGGCGCCGCCGTCCGTCGTGACGTCGGGCAAGGCGACCTCGGAGAGGACGCGATCGCGGCGGGTGCGGATCGCCTGTTCCTTGTCGCGGTAGCCCTCGATGGTCTCGGCCGTCGGATTGATGACGATGAGTCCGGATTCGCCGTCGACGAGGATCACGTCGCCTTCCTGGACGGCCTCCATCAGCCCCTTCACGCCGACGACGGCGGGGACGTCGAGGGAGCGCGCCATGATCGCGGAGTGGCTGGTGCGGCCGCCCTCTTCCGTGACGAACGCGAGCACGCCGCCGTCATGCAGGCCGGCGGTGTCGGACGGCGTGAGGTCGCGCGCGGCGACGACATGCGCCTGCGCGGCCTGACCGACGCGTTCCGGCTGGGTGCCGAGCAGCTGGTCGAGCACGCGGCCGGTGACGTCGCGGATGTCCGAAGCCCGCTCGCGCAGGAAGTCGTCGTCCATCTTCTCGAAGATCTCGATGTAGCGCTGCGCGACCTCCTGGAAACAGAACTCGACGTTGAAGCCGCTGCGACGGACCTCCTTGCTGACGTCGTCGATCAAGGCGACGTCCTCGAGCACGAGCAGGTGCGCGTCGAAGATCGAGGCCTCCGACTCGTTGAGCTTGCGGGCGACGTCGTCGCGCAGCTTCGAGATCTCATCACGCGTGGCGGCCAAGGCGGACTCCAGCCGACGGATCTCGGCTTCCGGGTCGGCGACCTTCTCGCACGAGACGATGGCCATGCCGCGCATGAGCGGATACGCGGGACCGCGAGCCACTCCGGGAGCGGCGGCGATGCCCTTGAGGCGAACCTCGGGCCTATGGTTGCCGGCCTTCATCCGTGGGTCAATTGACCGCCACGGAAGGCAGGAAGCAAGGCAGGAGTCAGGCTCAGACCTCGACGGCCGTCGGCTCTTCGGCGGGCATGGCCATGTCCGGCATCACGAAGTTGGGCATCGTGAGGTCGGGCACTTCGACGGACTGGGAAAGGTCGAAATCCTGGACGGCGTCCGTGAGCAGGCGGAGCGGCATCTCGGCGCCGCCGAGCACGGTCTCTTCGGCCGCGGGGGCGTCGACGTAGGAAAGGAGGCCGGAGTATTCGGCCGGGATCGTGACCTGCAGTTCGACGAGCACGAGGGCGAGCAGGCAGAGATGGGCGAAGGAACGACCCATGCGCTGCCCGAAGGCATGCAGCCAGAGCATCACGCCGGACAGGGAACGCTCCTCGCGACGGCTGAGGAAGCTCAGCTGGGCCTTGTGCAGGCGGACGCGGGACTGGAAGCGGGCGCGCAGCTCCGGCGACCGGCCGAGGGCGGCGCGGAGACGGGCGACCTGGGCTTCGGAGGCGTTGCCTTCGAGGAAGGCGGCGACCAAGGATTCGAACTCGGAGGTGCTCATCCGCGGAATTCCTCCCCCATGAGGTCGCGCAAGGCTTCGCGGGCGCGGTTGATGCGGCTCTTCACGGTACCGATGGAGAGGCCGAGGTCTTCGGCGATCTCTTCATAGGACATGTTGCGGACGTTGCGCATCGTCAGGATACGAGCGTGTTCCGGCTTCAATTGTTCCATGCA
>JAHEJL010000010.1 GCA_024638885.1 Coraliomargarita sp.
CGGGTGACCTTGGTCGGGTCGACGACGCCGGCCTTGATGAGGTCTTCGTATTCGCCGGTGGCCACGTTGTAGCCTTCGGCGCCCTTGTGCTTGAGCATCACTTCCTGGACGATGAGGGAACCTTCGACGCCGGCGTTGAAGCACAGCGTGCGGAGCGGCTCTTCGATCGCCTTGCGGACGATCTGGGCGCCGATCTTCTCGTCGCCGACGAGGGAGTTGATCACGGAGTCGATGGCCTTGACGGTGCGCAGGAGCGCCACGCCGCCGCCGGGGACGATGCCTTCTTCGACGGCCGCACGGGTGGCGTGCAGGGCGTCGTCGACGCGGTCCTTCTTCTCCTTGAGCTCGGTCTCGGTCGCGGCACCCACGTGGATGACGGCGACGCCGCCGGCCAGCTTGGCGAGGCGTTCCTGGAGCTTTTCCTTGTCGTAGTCGGAGGTGGTTTCTTCGATCTGGCGACGGATGAGCTTCACGCGGCCCTGGATGTCGGCGGACTTGCCGGCGCCCTGGATGACGGTGGTGTTCTCCTTGTCGACGACGATGCGCTTGGCGCGGCCGAGGTCGGCCACCTTGACGGACTCGAGCTTGATGCCGAGGTCTTCGGTGACGAAGCGGCCACCGGTGAGGACGGCGATGTCTTCCATCATGGCCTTGCGGCGATCGCCGAAGCCCGGGGCCTTGACGGCGCAGACGTTGATCGTGCCGCGGAGGCGGTTGACGACGAGGGTGGCGAGGGCTTCGCCTTCGATTTCCTCGGCGATGATCAGGAGCGGCTTGCCGGTCTTGGCGACTTCCTGGAGGAGAGGCAGCAGGTCCTTCATGGCGCTGACCTTCTTCTCGTAGAGGAGGATGTAGGCGTCTTCGAGGATGGCCTCGAGCGTCTCGGCGTTGGTCGCGAAGTACGGGGAGAGGTAACCCTTGTCGAACTGCATGCCTTCGACGACGTCGAGGGTGGTCTCGATGGTCTTGGCTTCTTCGACGGTGATGGTGCCGTCCTTGCCCACGCGGTCCATGGCTTCGGCGATGATGTCACCGATGGACTCGTCCCAGTTGGCGGAGACGGTGGCGACCTGCTTGATCTCCTTGCGGTCCTTGACCTTCTTGGAGATCACGGCGAGTTCCTTGACGATGGCTTCGGCGGCCTTGTCGACGCCACGCTTGACGAAGATCGGGTTGGCGCCGGCGGCGACGAAACGGAGGCCTTCCTTGTAGATGGCTTCGGCGAGGACGGTCGCGGTGGTGGTACCGTCACCGGCCTTGTCGGCGGTCTTGGAGGCCACTTCGCGCACCATCTGGGCGCCCATGTTCTCGTAGGGATCGTCGAGTTCGATCTCCTTGGCGACGGTGACGCCGTCCTTGGTGACCTTCGGGGCGCCGAATTTCTTGTCGATCATCACGTTGCGGCCCTTGGGACCGAGGGTGACCTTGACGGCGCGGGCGAGGATGGAGACGCCGTTGAGCACCTTGCGGCGGCCGGCTTCATCGAAGAGGATCTGCTTCTTGGACATGTTGGTATGGTTTGAGAGTTAGGGTTAGATTATTCGACGACGGCGAGGATCTCTTCTTCGCGGAGGAGGAGGTAGATCTCTTCGTTGAGCTTCACTTCCGTGCCGGCGTACTTGCCGACCAGGACCTTGTCGCCGACCTTGACGTTGAAGGCGACCTTCTTGCCGTCCTTGTCGAGGGCGCCGGTGCCGAGGGCGATGACCTTGGCTTCCTGCGGCTTCTCCTTGGCGGAGTCAGGGATGATGATGCCGCCCTTGATTTCTTCAGCCTCTTCGATGCGCTGGAGGAGGACGCGATCGCCGAGGGGCTTGACGCTGGGTTTGGTGTTTTTGGCCATGGTGGGTGTTTGGGTAGAGGTTGGTCCGTGAGGACGTGGGTGGGGTTGCAGAACAGATGCCAAAGCCCTTTTACCGAGGTTTAGCAAACGATTTAGGGGTTTTTCTAGGGTCTACCCTCCTCCCGCCCCCCTAAATGAGCCATTGTTCCCTGTTTTGCTCGGGACAGGGTGTCACACGGGTGGGACAAGTGAAACACTATGGGTAGGGATAGGGGTAGGGGTCGGGGTAGGCACGACACCTTGTTTTACTGACTCACAAACTACCACTGCCCCCACCCCTACCCCTTTGTCTCAGAGTTCCCCGGGCTGCTTGCCTTCGGGTTCCTTGAGCTGATCGCCCCAACCGAGGATGCGCGCCTGGGCTCCGTGATGCTCGGCCTTGGTCTTGTCGCCGCGCTCCATCCAGATGCGGGACATGGAAGTGTGGACGTGGATGTCCTTGGGGCGCAGCGCGAGGGCCTGTTCGCCGGCGGCCAGGGCTTCGTCGAACTGACGCGACGCGAAATGGACCTCGGCCTTGGCCAGCCACGCTTCGAAGCAGGCCGGATCGGCGGTGACGGCGGCCTGCAGCTTCGCCAGCGCCGCGGCTTCGTCGCCGATGGCGAAGTCGAACGACGCCTCCTCCGCCAAGGCCAGGGCGCGCGCGGTGGGCGAAGATTCGGACATGCGGACACCGTGCGAGGAGCCCGCGGCATCGCAAGCGCTCCTTTCACGCTTGGAAAGGGGCCGAGGGGGTCGCAACTTACCCTCATCATGGATCCTCGCTACGGAAAGCTCGCCGACGTCCTCTGCGGTTTCTCGACCCGCCTCAAGAAGGGGGAGAACGTGCTCATCGACGCCCACGACGTCCCCGAGGATTTCGTCATCGCCCTCATCCGGGCCGCCCGCGAACGCGGCGCCACCCCGATGGTCAACCTCCACAAGGCCCGCGTCGGCCGCGAGATGGTCAAGGGCGGCACCAAGGAACAGTTCAAGCTGGCCGCCGACCACGAGCTCGCCCGCATGAAGAAGATGCAGGCCTACATCGCCGTGCGCGGTTCGGACAACATCTTCGAAGGCAGCGACATCCCGGCCGCCCAGGCCAAGCTCAACGGCGAGATGATGCGCCCGGTCCTCGACCACCGTGTCAACAAGACGAAATGGGTCGTCCTCCGCTGGCCCACCTCCTCGATGGCCCAGCAGGCCAAGATGAGCACCGAAGCCTTCGCCGACTTCTACTTCCGCGTCTGCACGCTCGACTACTCCCGCATGATCCCGGGCATGGAAGCCTTGAAGCAGGCGATGATGAAGACCGACGAGGTCCACATCGTCGGCCCGGGCACCGACCTGAAGTTCAACATCAAGGGCATGAACGCCATCCCCTGCGGCGGCGAATACAACATCCCCGACGGCGAGGTCTTCACCGCGCCGATCAAGGACTCCGTCAACGGCGTGCTGCAGTACAACTGCGCGACCATCTACCAGGGCGTCTCGTTCGAGAACATCCGCCTCGTCTTCCGCAAGGGCAAGATCGTCGAGGCCACCTCGAACAATACCAAGCGCCTCAACGAGATCCTCGATACCGACGGCGGCGCGCGCTTCATCGGCGAGTTCGCCATCGGCTTCAACCCGCACATCCTCAACCCGATGCAGGACATCCTGTTCGACGAGAAGATCGCCGGTTCCTTCCACTTCACGCCCGGCAAGTGCTACGAGACCACCGACAACGGCAACCATTCGTCCATCCACTGGGACATGGTCTGCATCCAGCGCCCCGAATACGGCGGCGGTGAGATCCGCTTCGACGGCCAGGTGATCCGCAAAGACGGCCTCTTCCTCCCTAAGCCCCTCCAGAAATTGAATCCCGCATACCTCCTCGGTAAGGCCAAATAACATGGCCAACCAAAAAAAGCCGAAGAAGGCCCAGCCCAAGCGCCTCGGATCCCGTCCGCAGGCCCGCACGGCCAAGGCGCTCAAGCGCAAGGCCAAGCCCGCCCCGCACGTGCCCTACGCGGCCCGTCCGGCCAAGGCGCCCGTCGAGGAGGCCCGCCCGGATGAGATCTTCAAGACCCGCATCCCGAGCGAGTTCGAACCCGCCCGCGCCGACAAGATCATCGCCACGCTCCTCGACGGCGTCAGCCGCTCGCGCGTGCAGAAGGCCCTCGACCTCGGCATGGTGAAGGTCAACGGCCAGACGGCGAATTGCCGCACGCTGCTCAACCCCGGCGACGCCATCGAGGTCGCCCTGCCCTCCCCCGGCGAGCCCACCGCACGCCCGGTGAAGATGGCCCTCGAGGTCCTCTTCGAAGACGCGCACATCATCGCCGTCAACAAGCCCGCCGGCCTGCTCACGCACCCGGTGCAAGGCTCCGACGAGGTCTCCATCGTCCACGGCCTGCTCCATTACACCAAGGGCAAGCTCGCCCCGGCCGGCGGCGCGCCCCGCCCCGGCGTCGTGCATCGCCTCGACCGCGAGACCTCCGGCGTCATCGTGCTCGCGAAGACCGACAAGGCCTACCACGCGCTCGTCGCCCAGTTCGCCGAACGCACCGCGCAGAAGGAATACCTCGCCTTGGTCGACAAGGCCCCGCGCCTGCTCTCCGGCGTCATCAACGCCAACATCGACCGCCACCGCACCGTCCGCGTGCGCATGGCCGTCCGCGAAGACGGCCGCGAAGCCATCACCGACTGGCGCGTCGAAGAGAAGTACGGCGTCGAGTCCGCGCTCGTCCGCGCCTTCCCGCACACCGGCCGCACGCACCAGATCCGCGTCCACCTCGCGCACATCACCCACCCGATCCTCGGCGACCGCACGTACGGCAAGTTCGACGTCCCGAGCTACGCCGGCTGGCCGATGCCCCGCGTGATGCTCCACGCCCACAAGCTTACCCTGACGCACCCGCAGACCGGCAAGCCGCTCACGATCACCGTCGAGCCGCCCAAGGACTTCCAGGAGCTCAAGGCCTGGCTGGCCAATAAGTTCGGCCGCAAGTCCTACCTGTTGTCCGCGTAAGCGTCAGCAAAGGGCTTAAATAGGGGCAGGGCTAGTCATCTAGCCCTGCCCCTATTTGTTGTTCAGTAACCCTTCTGACCGGGCTGGGGCAGCTTGGCCGGGGCTTTCCAATCGGCGGGCAAGATCTTCGCGGCGGTCAGCGGATCATCGTCGCCGTCGGCCTTCATCTCGGCGGCGAGTCTCTCGAGCATGGCCTTTATACGATCGGCCTGGGCCGGATCGGCGGACAGGTCCTTGGTCTCGAACGGATCGGACCGCAGGTCGAAGAGCTGCGTGCGGTCGATATGGGGGTAGCGGATCAACTTCCAGCGTCCGTCGTTAAGCGCCTTCTGGATGGTCTTGTAACCGAACATGAGGGAAGGCCGCGCGGGGCGTGCAGGATCCTTGAGCACCTCGGCGAAATCACGGCCCTGGGAAGTCTGCGGCGCGGTGACGTCGCACAGCTTGCCCAGCGTCGGCATGACGTCGAAGAGGTAGCACATCGCCTCGCTCCGCTGGTCGGCGGCGATGCCCGGGCCGGCGAAGATGAGCGGCACGCGCATGGAGTGCTCATAGAGGTTCTGCTTGCCGATGAGGCCGTGCGAACCGCGGGCGACGCCGGAGTCGGCCGCGAAGACGATGATCGTGCTGGCGGCGTAGGGGGAAGCGTCGACAGCGTCGAGGACGCGGCCGATCTGGAGGTCGAGGAAGGAGACATAGCGATAGTAGTCGGCCAGCATCGCCCGGATGTCCTCCGGCCGACGCGGCCAAGGGAGGAGCTGCTCGTCGCGGATGACCATCTCGCCGTTGTCGAACGGATGCTGGGGCAGGAAGTTCGGTGGCAGCGGGATCGAGGCCGGGTCATATTTCACCGGGAAGTCGTCGGGCACGATGTGCGGGTCGTGCGGGCCGTCGAAGGCCAGGTAAGCGAAGAACGGCTGCCGGCCGTCGCGGGACTTCAGGAAAGCCAAGGTCTCATCGGTGGCCTCTTCGCAGAGGTGCTTCGGCGCCACCTTGCCGGGCGTGAGCTTGCCGTTCGGCAGCAGGTCGCTGGTCGGAGCCTTGAGCGGGTTGACCATGCCGCCCACGAAGAGCGCCTTCGCGTTCTGGAAGGACTTCGAGATCGAAGGCGGACCGTTATGCCATTTGCCCGTGGCGAAGGTCGCATAGCCGGCCTGACCGAAGGCGTGGGGCCAGGTTTCATGCTTCATCAGCTTCTCGTCGATCTGGGCGAGCGAGCGACCGGAGAGCAGCATCGCCCGCGAGGGCACGCAGGTCGCGCCTTGGTTGCCGCCCTGCATGTAGGCCCGATTAAACGCGACGCCGCGTTTCACGAGCCGATCGAGGTTCGGGGTCTTGATGACCGGATTCCCCAAGGCCGCGATGGTGTCCGCCCGCTGGTCGTCGGCGAAGATGAAGACGACGTTGGGCGTCGTCGCGGCGCGCAGCGACAAGGCCATGGCGCAGAACACGACGATGAGGCGGGGCAGGCTCATGCACCCATCCAAGCCGTCCGCCCAGCGAAGGCAACCCGGCTTAATCGTTGAAACCGTGATGGCCGTCCTGCTTGCGATGCTCGGGCATGTCCGGCTCGACGTGCACGAGGACCGAGACGACCTCCGGATGCGAACGCAGGATGTCGGCCTTGATCCGGCCGGCGATGGCATGGCCTTCGGCGACGGTGGCGTGCTCCGCGACTTGGAGGTGGAAATCGACCTCGAAGCGGTCGCCTAGGCGGCGGGCGCGGAAAGCGTGGAAGCCCTTGGCGCCAGGGGCGGCGAGGATGTGCTCGCTCAGGTCGTGCAGGACGTGCTCAGCCGGGGCGGTATCGAGCAGGTCCTCGCAGGCGCCCTTGAAGAGCTTGATCCCTTCGGCGCCCAACCAGCCGGCGAGCACCAAGCCCACGACCTTATCGAGAGCCTTCCACTCCGGATGGACGTTGGCGATGACGACGGCGACCAAGGCGAGCAGCGACGCGACCGCGTCGGCGCGATGGTCCGTGGCGTTGGCCATCAGCAGGCGGGAGCCCAGGCGCTCGGCCTGGCGGCGGGCATACTGGTAGAAACCTTCCTTGATGAGCAAAGCGGCGCCGGCGACCCAGGCGGCGGCGAGACCGGGCGGCGGGGTCTCCGCTCCGCTGACGAGGGCGGAGAGCGATTGCCAGGCGAGACCGAGGCAGAAGATCAGCACCAACGACGAGATGAGCATCGTCGCCAGCGTCGAGAAACGGTGATGGCCGTAAGGATGATCGTCGTCCTTCGGCAGATGGGCGAACTTCAGTCCGATGATCGCGGCGATGTCGCTGGCGATATCGACCAAGGAGTGGATGCCGTCGGCCACGAGGGCCTGCGAAGAGGCGACGAGGCCAACGCTGAGCTTCGCGCCGGCCATGAGCACGTTGACCGCCAAGCTGAGCGCCACGGTCAGACCACCCTCGCGCTGCAGCGTCGTGCTCATTTGGGTGAGTTAGCCTTAATCAGCTCGGCTTCGGCCTGCCAGTCGATTCGGACCAGGTGGGCATCGGCCACGGCCGGATGGCCCTTCAGTTCCTGCACCAAGGCCTCGAGCTTGGCCCAAGGAGCGCCACCGGGCAGCTTGCGCCAGGCATGAAGACGGATGAGGGCCGACTCATGGTCCGGCCAGAATTCCGCGACATCACCAGAGGCGATCTGCACCTCGAAAGGTTGGCGCCCCGGCTTGAGTTTGACGGCGATGCGATCGGCGTAGGCGAATTCGTAGGATTCGACCGGACCGGCCTCGGCCAAGGCGACGCCCGGGGCGTAGGACTCCTTGATGAGGATATGCTCTTCAGGGAGTTCGCGGCCATCCGAAGCGTAATGACGGCTACCGCCGGTGACGAGCGTGCGGACCTTCACCCCGCCCTGCCGCTCGGCGACCTGCTCGAACAGCACATACCGGCCGTAGAAGCCCTTCTTCATCACCGCGAAGTCATACATCATCGGGGCCATGCTCAGCGAGGAGCGCACGGCGCGGAGCTGGTTCTTCTTCTCGCTGCCGCAGGACTTGCCGCCGAGGAGGAGCACGACGCCGAGCAAGGCGCCGACCAGGAAGATGACGAAACGTTCGCGCTGACCCATGCCGAGACATCAGCCGAGGAAGCCGCCCGGGGCAAGGAGAAGCCTCCGCGGCGCCGTTTGGCGTTGGAAATTCGCCCGCGGACGCCAAAACAGGCTCATGCTTCAGGCCACCGTCGAGACCCGCGTCCGCTTCGCCGAGACCGATGCGATGGGCGTCACCTACCACGGCAACTACCTGCCTTGGTTCGAGATGGCCCGCGTCGCCCTGCTCGACCAGCTCGGCACCCCCTACCGCCAGCTCGAGCAAGACGGCTTCCTGCTGCCCGTCCTCGAGACCGGCCTGACCTACCACCGCCCTTCCCGCTTCGACGACCGCGTCCGCATCACCGTGACCCTCGCCGAGAAACCCAAGGCCCGCCTGAAGCTGACCTACCAGGTCGAACGCGACGGCGAACTGCTCGTCGAAGGCTTCACCGTCCATGCCTTCGTGAACCGCGAGTTCAAGGCCGTGCGCCCGCCGGAGAACGTCGAGGCCGCGATGCGCCAAGCCTTCGGAGCCTGATTTCATGAAGATCGCCGCCGCCCCCTTGGGACCTTTCGAAACCAACGCCTACCTCGTCGTCGCCGAGAACGGCAAGGACTGCTGCGTGATCGACGCCCCCAAGGACGCCGGCCCGCTGCTGCTGGAGGAGATCAAGCAGCAGGGCCTCCACCTGACGCACCTGCTCATCACGCACGGCCACTGGGACCACATGTGCGACGGGCACCACTTCGCCGCCGCCGGCGCCAAGGTCATCGCGCACCAGGCCGACCAGCAGCTCATCGAGAACATCGAAGCCTACCGCAACCGTTACCAGTCGATGATCCCGTCGCTCTCCGACGACGACTTCCGCTCGGTGAAGGTCGACCGCTGGGTGGATGACGGCGACGTCGTCGAAGCCTGCGGCTTCAAGTTCGAGATCCGCCACGTCCCCGGCCACTGCCCGGGCAGCATCCTCTTCTACGCCGCCGACCAGAAGATCGCCTTCACCGGCGACGCCATCTTCAAAGGCTCCGTCGGCCGGACCGACCTCCCGAACGGCGATTGGAACCAGCTGCTGACCTCGATCCGCGCGCGCATCTACACCCTGCCGGACGACGTCGTGCTCCTGCCCGGACACGGCGGCCAGACCTCCGTCGGCGTGGAGAAGCAGACCAATCCTTACGCCAAGCCCTGAGCCGGTGCCGACCCCCTGCCCGTTCCTGCCGTCCTGCGGCCGCCCGCTCTCGTGGCGCGACCTCAACGCCTTGCGGGATGACCAAGGCCCGGAGCTGTATCGGCTATGCCTGGAATACGGCCAGCAGCTCTGGCTGGATGACCTGCCCGCGCGGGCGCTGCTCGCGGTCGACCGGGCGCTGTATTGCGACGTCCCCGGCGACGCCGAGGTCCTGACCGAATACGCGATGCCCTACCGGGCCATCGGCTGGATGGTCCGGCAACCCAGCGAAAGCTTCACCGGCAACGCCCGGGTGCACTATCAGCACCTCGCCGACCGCGTGCGCGGCGAACGGGCCGATCTCAAGAAGTGGCGAGCCTGGGCCGCCTGGGCCGTGACGCGACACGTCCGACCCGACCTGACCGGCGACCCTAAGCACATCGTCATCGAACCGACGCCCGCCGAGATCGAAGCCGGCCTGCGGGCCCATGGCGTCAACGGCGAGATCGCCGAATGGCATAAGGCCCTCGCCGACTGAACCACCGCACTATTTTCCATGACCCTCCACGCTGACCACTCCCTCCGCATCGTCGTCGATGCCACCGACCTGCATGCAGGCCTGACGGGAGAACGGCAGCTGGAGCAACGTGAAGTCCCCTCCGAGAGCCGCATCACCCTGCGCTCGCTCAAGGCCGGCGAAGTCTGGAAGCATGATGGAGGCAAACTACTCGAAGTGCTCGTCGTCCGCGGCCGCCTGAGCCTCAACGGAGAGACCCTCGGCCCGGCCTCCTACGCGCGTCTGGCGCCCGGCGTACCGGCATCCTTTGAGGCGACCGAAGCCGGTCTGGTCTACCTGAACGAACGGACGCCGATGGAACCGGAAAAGGACTCCTATGCGCTCCGCGGCTAGGAACTCGACTGGCGCCAAGGCATGGTCCCCGGACTCAAGGTGACGTCCCTGCACCAAGGCCTGACGAAGCACACCGCCCTGGTCTGCTGGGCGCCCGAGACCCGTTTCAATCCCCATACCCACGTCGGCGGCGAAGAGATCCTCGTACTGGAAGGCGTTTTCCGCGACGAGCATGGCAGCTACCCTGCCGGCACGTGGATCCGCAGCCCGCATATGAGCAATCACCGTCCCTTCACCGGGCCGGAAGGCGCGACCATCCTCGTGAAGGTCGGCCACTTGGACGTGGCCTGAGCCGTCACTTCGTCACGTCGAGGATCTCGGCCTCGAGCGAGATCGTCCGTCCGTTGCCTCCGCCGATGAGCGTCTTTTCACCGGGCTTCACCATGATCTTCGTGTTGGAACGGTAGACGGCGACCTGCGGCGCGGGCGCGTCGAGGATGACCGCCTTGCGCAGCACCAGCTCGACCGACTGACCGAGCCGGGAAAGCGTCAGCGCCTCACGCTTCTCGTCATAAGATTTCAAGGTCCAGCCATCGATGCGACGGCCCAGCGGGACCCACTGGCGCTTGCCCGTGGAGTCCTCGATCGAGAACAGCTTATCCTTCGTCAACACGCCGTGGAAGAAAGGCAGGTTGCTCTTGGCGCGCGGCGCCGGCGCCGGGGCGTCCGGCGTCACCGTCGGCGCGGACGTCGCCGCCGGCGGCGCCTCGCGGGATTCCAGGTCCGCGTCCAAGGTGAGCGTGCCGTCCTTGTTGACCTTCGGGGTCACCGTGAAGACGACGCCCTCGTCGGCCGAACCGACGCGGATCGTCGTCTGCTTGCCATCGACGGTGATGACCGTGGGCTCGGCGTAGACCTCCGGCTTGCCGTCCTTGCCGAGCCGCGTGAAAGAGGCCTTCACCTTCAGGTGCGTCGGGACCGGTTCTTCGGCCGCGAAGGCCGTCAGCGCCGACAGGACGAGCAGCAGGATGCGGAGCATGCTCAACGAGCGACCGGCGTCGCGGACACCGAAGCGCTGACCGAGACCTCGAGGCCGCCGACGCCGGGCACCTTGGCGACTTCGCCGGGGCGGACCGTGACGACGGTGTTCAGTTCGCTGGCGGAAGCTTCGATCGAAGACTTGTACAGACGGAGTTCCTGGTGCGTGTTGCCCTGACCGACGACGAGCAGTTCCTTGTCCTTGTCATAAGATTCCAAGGTCCACCCATCGACATGGGCGCCGAGCTTATACCAGCGGCGGCCGCCCTTGCTGTCCTGGATCGAGAAGAGCCCTTCGGCCGCGAGCACCGAGAAGAACGTCAGCGTGCCGTCGTGAGCCTTCCCCTCGCGCTTGCGGGCGACCTTCTCCGCCTTCGGGTCGACCGGCTCCGGCTTGGAATTGATCACCACGCGCAGGGAGATGCTCACCGTGCCATCAGGCTGCGCCGTCGGGGCGATGACGAGCTCCATGCCGCCCTGCGGCTGACCTTTCGGGTCCTTGGGATCGGGACGACCGGCGACCGACACGCGGGCTTCGGAGCCCGAGATCACCGCGACCTGCGGAGCCGACATCACGTCCGAACGACCCGTCTTGGGGTCGAGGTGGGAGACCGTGGTACGGACCGTGACCGTGGGCGGCGGGGCCGGGACCGGCGCAGGGACCTGCGCGCCCAAGGAGGCGGTCAGCAGGGAGCCGACGGCGAGCAGGAGGAGTCGGGGAGCCATGGGGGTCGGCATAGTTCTATTTCCCTTATACCCCGTCGCGAGGCAAAAGGTTGCACCGCGGACCGCCGAAACCTCAGAGGCGCTTGAAGATCAGCGAGGCGTTGTGTCCGCCGAAGCCGAGGTTGTTCGAGATCGCGACGTCGACCTTGCGGGCCTTCGCGACGTTCGGCGTGTAGTCGAGGTCGCAATCGGGATCCGGATTCTCGTAATTGATGGTCGGCGGGATCATGCCCGTGTGGATGGCCATCACGCAGGCGGCCGCCTCGACGCCGCCGGCGGCACCCAGGAGGTGACCGGTCATGGACTTGGTCGAGGAGATGGAGATCTTGGGGGCGAGGTCGCCGAAGGTGCGCTTGATCGCGAGGGTCTCGCAGCGGTCGTTGATCGGGGTCGAGGTGCCGTGGGCGTTGATGTAACCCACTTCGGACTTCTCGATGCCGGCCTCGGCGAGGGCGCGGTTAAGGCAGAGCGCGAGGCCCTTCCCTTCCTGGTCCTGGCCGGTGATGTGGTAGGCGTCGCAGGTGGCGCCGTAACCGGCGAGCTCGCAATAGATGCGGGCGCCGCGGGCCTGGGCGTGCTCGAGGGACTCGATGACGAGGACGCCGGCGCCTTCGCCCATGACGAAGCCGTCGCGCAGCTTGTCGAACGGACGGGAAGCCTTCTCAGGCGTGTCGTTGAAGTCGGTCGACATCGCCTTCATGTTGCAGAAGCCGGCGTAGCCGAGGCGGGTGATCGCGGCTTCGGAGCCGCCGGAAAGCATGATGTCGGCGTGGCCGTCACGGATGTGGCGGAGGGCTTCGCCGAGGGCGTGGGAGCCGGAGGCGCAGGCCGAGACGACGCCGAAGTTGACGGACTTCGCCTGGAACTCGATGGCCACGACGCCGGAGGCGATGTTGGCGATGAGCGAAGGGATCGTGAAAGGCGAGACGCGCGAAGGGCCGCGCTCGATGAGGACGCGGGCCTGGTTCTCGATGGTCTCCATGCCGCCGATGCCCGAACCGATGATGACGCCGAAGCGTTCGGAATCGAGCTTGGTGACGTCGACGCCGGCGTCCTGGATGGCGAGGCGGGAGGCGGCGACGGCGTACTGGGTGTAGCGGTCGTTACGCTTCGCTTCCTTGCCGTCCATGAACTTGGCCGGATCGAAGTCGCGGACTTCGGCGCCCACCTTGGACGGGAAGTCCGTGGGGTCGAAGCGCGTGACGCGACCGATCCCGGAACGACCCTTGATGAGGGCGTCCCAGAAGGTCGCGTTGTCGTGACCGAGGGCCGTCAGCGAGCCGATGCCCGTGACGACTACCCGGCGAGATTTGCGGTCGGAGCTCAAGGGGGCGGGCCTGGAGGAAAGCCCGGTGTGCTTACTTGGTGGCGTGGGCCTTGATGTGCTCGATGGCATCACCAAGGGTCTTGATACCGGCGGCCTTGTCTTCCGGGATCGTGATGCCGAACTCGTCTTCGAAAGCCATGATGATCTCGACGAGGTCAAGGGAGTCAGCCTTCAGGTCGCCCTGGAAGCTGGCCGTGGGGGTCAGCTGGTCGGGGGTGACGGAGAGTTGCTTGACGATGATGTCCTTGACGCGCTGTTCGATGTTTTCGGGCATAATAAAAGGGTGTTTTGGTGGGTTTTGGGGTGTCAGATGGCCATGCCTCCGTCAACCGAAAAGACCTGACCGGTGATATAGCCCCCCTCTTCGGAGGCCAGATAATCGACCATGGCGGCGATGTCGTTGACTGAGCCAAATCGTCCCAGCGGGATGACGCCGAGGATCTTCTGCTTCACCTCTTCGGAGAGCTCACCGGTCATGTCGGTGGTGATGAAGCCCGGGGCGACCGCGTTGGCGGTGATGGAGCGGCCGGCGAGTTCGCGGGCGAGGGTCATCGTCAGGCCGTGGAGGCCGGCCTTGGCAGCGGCGTAATTGGCCTGACCGGCGTTACCCTGCACGCCGGTGACGGAGGAGATGCTGATGATGCGGCCCCAGCGCTTCTTGGTCATCGGGCGCACGAGGCCCTTGGTCCAGTAGAAGGCGGAAGAGAGGTTGGTGGAGATGACGTCGTTCCAGTCCTGCTCGGACATCGCCATGACGAGCTTGTCGCGGGTGATGCCGGCGTTGTTGACGAGGATCTCGACGGCGCCGAATTCGGCGACGATCTGCTCGCAGGCCTTGGCGACCGCGGCGGCGTCGGAGACGTCGACCTGAAAGGCCTTGGCCTTCTGGCCCTTGGCGAGGATGTCGTTGGCCACCTGCACGCAGGTGTCGGACTTCGAGACGCAGAGCACGGTGTGGCCGTGGGAAGCGAGACGTTCCGCGATGGCCTTGCCGATGCCGCGACCGGCTCCGGTGACGAGGGCGACGCGAGGAGTGTGCGTGAGATGCATCGGGGGTTTATGTGCAAGGAAACCGGGCTGCTGGCAAGTGGCTAATGCCCCGCCGGCCGCGCCCTGCCCCGCCCTCCGCGCTCAGTAGACGTCGCGCTGGTAGCGGCCGTCCTTCTTGAACTGCTTCACCCACTCCACGGCGGCCTCGGGCGTCATGCCGCCCTGCTCGGCCACGATGGCGTGGAGCGCCGCGTCGACGTCCTTGGCCATGCGCTTGGCATCGCCGCAGACGTAGAAGTAGGCGCCCTGCTGGATCCACTTCCAGAGCTCGGCGGCGTTCTCGCGCATGCGGTCCTGGACGTAGACCTTGGCGGCCTGGTCGCGGGAGAAAGCGGTGTCGAGGCGGGTGAGCACGCCGGCCTGCTGATACTGCGCCCACTCGTCGGCGTAGAGGAAATCATGGTCCTTGCGCTGGTCGCCGAAGAAGAGCCAGTTCGGCCCCTTGGCGCCGCGGGTGGCGCGGTCCATGACGAAGCTGCGGAACGGCGCGACGCCGGTGCCGGGGCCGACCATGATGACCGGGACGTTGTCGTCGGCCGGCAGGCCGAAGTGCGAATCCGCGACGAAGATCGGAAGGTCGGGCTCGTCCATGCGGGCGCGGTCGGCGAGGTAGCTCGAGCAGACGCCTTCGCGCGGGCGGCCGTTGGTCTCATAACGGACGACGGCCACGGTGAGGTGGATCTCCTGCGGATACTTCGAAGGCGCGGAGGAGATCGAATAGAGGCGCGGCATCAGCTTGCGCATGAGCTCGATGAGTTCATGGGCCGACGGGCGGGCGGAAGGATTCTCGAGGAACAGGTCGAGGAACTCGCGCTGCTCCATCCAGGCCTTCTTCTTCTCGGGATCGGCTTCGCCGATGGCGGCGGCCAGACGGGCCTTGTCGGCGGCGTCGGTCGCGCGGTCATGCAGGAGCTGGGCGAACTTGTAGGTCGGGCCGTTGAGCGCGAGGCGCGTCGACAGCGCCTGGCGGAGCGCGATCGGGGCGGCGTCCTTGGGGATGGTCACCTGCTCGTCGCCGGTGAAGCCGGCCGCCTTGAGCAAGGCCGCGACGGAGGCCGGATTGTTGGTCGGGAAGACGCCGAGGCTGTCGCCGCACTTGTAGGTCAGGCCGCTGCCGGCGAGGGAGACCGAGAAGTGCTGGGTGTCCTTCTGGCTGGCCGGCGAACTCAGGCGACGACGGTCGACGAGGCGGGCCGGGAAAGGGTTGTTCTTGTCGTAAGGAGCGGACATGGAAGCACCCCGCAAGATGACTGCCGGGGTGCTGATGCCAACCTCTTTTGAAGCCGGGATCACTTCCAGACCTTCACCCAGTCGATGTCGATGTCGTCCGGGAGGCTCTTGAGGTTCAGCTTGGCCCGGTCTTCTTCCAGGATGCGGTGGTTGATCATGATGTGCATCGGCCGGACGTATTCCTTGCGCTCGAGCTTATGCACGGGCTTGCCGTCGATGAACCAGGTGAAGCCTTTCTCCGTCCAGAGGATGCCGTAGGTATGGAACTTCTTCGAGATGTCGCCCGCCTTCATCGGCGGCAACGGCTTCTCGGGGCGGAAATCCTGCTGGCCGGATTCGAGGGTGGCCCGCGCCCAAGGGCTGACGCGATCCTTGCCGCTCGAGCCGAAGCTGACATTGATGCTCGGCACGGTCTTCTCGTCGTCGGTCACGATGCGGAAGGTGCCCGAGTGGCCTTCGGTCGCGTTCAGGCGGACCGAGGCCTCGAAGTAGCCGAACTGCTGGCTGAACTTGCCGCGGGTGGCGACGTAGTTCGTCTGGATCATGTCCTGCCCCATCTTGAGGCCGAGGCGCAGGACGCTCTCCTTGCCGAACTTGGCGATGGAGATGGTCTCTCGCGCGCCACCGACGATCCACTTGGTCTCATCGAGCTTGTCCGCGTTGAAGTCGTCGGCGAAGACGAGCTTCTTGCCCGTCGTGGGATCCGCGGCGAACGCCGCCGTGGCGAAGCAGAGGCAGAGCCAGCCGCGCATAGGTCTTATTTCCAGATCTTGACCCAGTCGACTTCGACGTCGTCCGGGAGGTTCTTGACGACGAGGTTCGGGCGTTCCCACTCACCGCAGCGGTGGTTGATGCCGAGGGTCATCGGGGCGTCCACCACGGGGCGGTCGACCTTATGGACCGGCTTGCCGTTGAGGAACCAGGTGAAGCCCTTCTCCGTCCAGAGGAAGCCGTACGTGTTGAACTTCTTGGAGGACTCGCCGGCCTTGAGGAGCTTGTTGCCGGAAGATTCGGAGCGCAGCTCATGCTGGCCCTTGTCGTCGAGGTAACGTCCCCAGGGAGTCAGGTAATCGCCGCCGGAGCTTTCCCAGTAGAGATTGATGTTCGGGGTGACCTTGTCGTCCTTGGCGCGGAGGATCAACGAGGCGCCGTGGCCCTTGTAGCCGTTCATGCGGATGGAAGCCTCGAAGTAACCGCGGGCCTGCTCGAACTTGCCGCGGGTCGAGATGCCGTTGGTCTGGATCATGTCCTCCTTCTTGATGAGGGAGATGCGGATGCCGTTGATCTTGGCGGCCTTGAACGGCGTGATCGCGGTCGGCTCGCCCACCGTCACCCACTTGGTGGCGTCGAGCTTGTCGCCGTCGAACTCGTCGGAGAAGACCAGCTTCATGTTCGAAGCCGGATTGGCCGCGCTGAGGGCGACCGCGGAGAAGCAGAGAGCGAGGAGGGTTTTCATGGGGCTAGATAAAGGGATTACTTCCAGACCTTCACCCAATCGATTTCGACGTCGTCGGGGAGGTTCTTGAGGTTGAGGTTCGGGCGTTCGGCTTCGGACACGCGGTGCGCCAGCTGGACGCGCATCGGCTTGGCGACGTCCTGCTTGTCGACCTGATGCACCTTCTTGCCGTTGATGAACCAGGTGAAGGACTTCTCGGTCCAGAGGATGCCGTAGGTATTGAACTTCTTGGCCGGTTCGCCGGCCTTGAGGAACTGCGTCAACCTGCCTTCGGGACGGAAATCACGCTGTCCGTTGTCGTCGTTCTTACGGGCCCAAGGCATGAGCTGGTCGACGCCCAGGCCTTCGAAGAGCACCAAGATATTGGGGGTGATCTTCTCGTCGGCCGGGCCGAGGCGGAAGATTGCCGTATGCCCTTTGTAGGCCGGCATCTTCATCGAGGCCTCGAAGTAGCCGTACATCTGCTCGAACTTGCCGTTGGTGGTCAGGCCGTTCCACTGGATCATGTCCTCGGCCTTGCGCAGGGAGATGCGCAGGACCTTGTCCTTGCCGCCCTTGACGATGGAAACCGTCTCCCGGTTGGCCGGGAGCGTCCACTTCGTCTCGTCGACCGCGTCGCCGGTGAACTCGTCCGAGAACGTGAGCTTCTTGCCGGTCGACGGATCGGCCGCGAAGGCGCTGGCGGCAAGCAGGAGCAGGAGGAATCTCATGGGATCTTGAAGACCTTGACCCAATCCACCTGCAGGGGCTCCGGACCCATCTTCGGGTTCATGAAGTCCTTCAGGAGGCCGCCTTCCGGCAGCGACTGTCCGAACTCGATGTACATCGGGGCGGACGGGATCGGACGGGTCATCTTATGGACCTGGCGACCTTCGACGTACCAGATATAGTTCTTGTCGGTCCACTGGAGGCCGTAGGTCAGGAACTTCTTGTAGGATTTGCCGCCGTCCATCGGGATGACGTTTTCCTTGGGCGAAAGACGGTGCGAGCCGGCTTCGTCGACGATGTCCAGGTCCGGCGAGATCTTGTCGGCTCCGGTGAAGCTGAAACGGAAGGAGGCGGAGGGGATCTTGGACATGTCCTCGTTGCGGATGCCGTAGGTGACCCAGCCGCGTCCTTTGGTCTGAACCGCGCGGATGGAGGCTTCGAAATAGCCCTGGCCGTGGGTGAACTTCTTGGAAGAATTGACCCAGGCGCCGTTCCAGAAGCCGGGCTTGTCCTTGGGCGTGACCTCGATCTGGAGCTTGCCGTCGACGATGCGGGCGCCGCCGCTGGCGTTCCACTTCTTGGTGTCGAGCTCCTTGGCGTTGAAGTCGTCTTCCCAGACCGGCTTCAGGCCGTTGTTAGGAGCGGCGCCCAGCGAAAGGGCAGCCAGCAGGGAGAAAAGCGTAAGGGCTTTCATAGAAGGGGGTAAAATCAGTGAAATCGGGGAGGGAAAAGAGGCAAGCCCTACCCTCTTATTGGTAGACCTTCACCCAGTCCACGCGCATGGGCTCAGGCCCCATGTTGGGGTCCTTGAAGCTCTTCAGCAGGCCGGCTTCGGGGAGCCGGTTGTGGTCGAACGAGATGAACATCGGCTTGGGCGTGGCCGGGATGGTCGGGGAGATGCGGATCGTATACGCCAGGCGCCCATCGAGATACCAGCGGTAGTCGGCCGGCCCCCACTGGAAACCGAAACGGTGGAATTTCTTGCTGTAGGTATTATCCTTCGGCATCGGGTTCTCCTTGGGCGAGAGCGAACGGCCGCGCTCTTCGTTCACGATCCAAAGGCCCACGCCGACCGAGTCGCCGCCACCGTTGGAAAAACCCATGCCGGCGGAAGGGGCGCGGCCGTCCTCGTTGCCGATGCCGAAGCCGCAACCGTGGCCGCCGGTCTGGACGAACATGATGGAGGCCTCGATGAAGCCGGCCTTGGAGCTGAACTTGCCGCGCGTATTCACGCTCGAGCCATGCCAGAACATCGGCTTCGAGCCCGGCGTGATCTCCAAGGAAAGCTGGCCGTCGACGATCTTCACGCCGCCGCTGACGTTCCACTTCTTCTTATCGAGCTCCTTGTCGTTGAACTCGTCGGACCAGACGAGCTTCAGGGAGGTCTCCGGGCCGGCCCAAAGGGTGCCGACACAGAGAAGCAGAGGCAAAAAGCGCAAGCAGTTCACGGCGGGGGGATGCCTTGAAGAAAAACCCCCGCCCCTAGGGTGCAAGCCCTAGATGGGCCGAAAGGCCTCAGTTCTCGAAAATCGAGTCGATTTCCTTGCGGGAAAGCGGACGGCAGTCGCCCAAGGGCATCTTCCGGAGGACCAGCCCGCCGATCTGGAAGCGGCGCAGGGTCTTCACGTGGAAACCGAAGATCTCGAAGAGGCGACGGATCTCGCGCTTGCGCCCTTGGTCGAGGTGGACCTCGAGGTGGGCGGCGTTGTCCGGATGGCGGATGACCTTCTTGAAACGCAGGTGCTCCCCTTCCTCGACGGCGCCCTTGAGCAGGCGCGGCGTCAGGGTCGGGTCGTAGTCGCGGTTCAGGATGATCTCGTAGCGCTTGATGACGCCGCCCGAGGGGTGCATGACCTTGTTGGCGAGCTCGCCGTCGTTGGTCAGGATCAGCAGGCCTTCGGAATCCTTGTCGAGGCGGCCGACGCAGAAAAGGCGGAGCGAGCCATATTCCGGCGGCACCATGTCGAAGACGGTCTGGCCGCCGTGCGAATCGTCGTTGGTGCAGAGGTAGCCGCGCGGCTTGTTCATCATCAGCACCACCGTCCGGTTGAGCGGCTTGATGTGCTGGCCCTGGCAGATCACGGTATCGACGGACGGGTCCACGGGCTGCCCCGTGACCGCCAGCTTCCCGTTGATCATCACGGACCCCGAGGCGACCAGCCGCTCCGCCTCACGGCGGGAACAGACCCCCGCCTGGGCGAGGAACTTATGAATACGCATGGGTCCTTCGGAGGGCACGCCAATGGATTGAGGCATTTGGCCCCGCAGGGCGAGACAATCATCCGGCGAGACGCCGAAGGACTTTTCTCGCCCTCGGGGGCCGGACCGTCTTAGTCATCCCCCATGCGCCTCATCGACGGAAACGCCATCGCCCAACAGGTCCTCGCCGAAGTCAAGGAACGCGTGGCCAAGCTCGCCCCGGTCGTGCCCCACGTGGCCTTCGTCCGCGTCGGCGACGATCCCGCCTCGGTCTCCTACGTGACCAAGAAGCAGAAGACCGCGGCCGAGGTCGGCATGAAGGCCTCCCTCCAGCTCTTCCCCGAGACCGTCACCAAGGCCGAGCTCTTCGCCCACCTCGACGCCCTCAACGCGGACAAGTCGGTCCACGGCATCCTCATCCAGGCCCCGCTGCCGAAGCACCTGCCGGAGACCGAGGTCTTCAACCGCGTCTCGCCCGACAAGGACGTCGACGGCTTCGGCACCCAGAGCATCGGCCGCCTCGTCCAGGAGCTCCCCGGCGCCTTCGCGGCCTGCACGCCCGCCGGCGTCGTCGAACTCCTCCGCCGCTCGGGCGTCGAGACCGCCGGCAAGCATGCCGTCGTCGTCGGCCGCTCGCTCATCGTCGGCAAGCCGGCCGCCGCCCTCCTGCTCGCCAAGGGTTGCGACTGCACCGTCACCATCGCCCACTCCCGCACCAAGGACCTGCCCGCCATCGTGCGCCAGGCCGACATCGTGGTCGCCGCGATCGGCAAGCCCCGCTTCATCACCGCGGACATGGTCAAGCCCGGCGCGGTCGTCATCGACGTCGGCATCAACCGCGTGCCTGACGCGACCAAGAAGACCGGCTACCGCATCGTCGGCGACGTCGACTTCGACGCCGTCTCCCCGCAGTGCGAGGCCATCACGCCCGTCCCCGGCGGCGTGGGCCCGATGACCGTCGCGATGCTCATGAAGAACACGCTCGACGCCTGCGAGCGCGCCCAAGCCCGTGGCTAACCCGCCCCCGATCCCGCCGCCCGCCGCGGGATATTGGTGGCGCACCTTCGCGTGCCTGGCGGACATCGTCCCCCTGCTCTTCCTCGGCTGGGCCCTCGCCGGCCTCCTCGCCGGCCCCGACGAACTGGCCGCGCGCCAGAAGGCCGACGCCTGGTCGCACCGCTTCGCCGACCAATACGCCAAGGCGATCACCTCCGGCAACCCGCGCGACCTCGACACGCTGAAGGCGATGACGACGAAGCTCCTCGCCAAGGACAACCCGGACCTCGAAGCCTTCTCGGTCTGGTACGCCTTCCAGGGCAACGTGAGCTTCGTGACGATGCTGCTCGCCCTCGCGCTGCAGGAATGGCTCCTCGCCGGCCGCACGCTCGGCAAACGCATCTTCAACCTGCGCACCATCGGCCTGCCCGAGACGGAGCCGCCCGGCTTCCTCGCCGCCCTGCTCCGCTCCGCCTGGAAGGCCGCGTTCTTCACGCTGCCGAACCCGTTCTTCATGCTGCTCGGCATCGTGAACTTCCACGTGCCGCTCTTCCGACGCGACAAGCGCGCGTGGCACGACCTCTGGACCCGCACGCAGGTCGTCGACGAACGCCAGGCCTGAACGACGATGCGACGCGCCTGGCTCCTCCTGACCTTGGCGCTGTCGCTGAACGGAGCCGACCTTCCGCTCCCGCCACTGACGACGGGCGCCCCGCAGCCCGGCAAGCGCGCGGCGGTCACGCCGCCCGAATATGCCGGCACGCAGGTCCGTCACCTGATCGCGCTGCCCGACGACTGGACGCCTGACTGGCAGGCCCGCGGCAGACGCTGGCCCGTCATCGCCGAATACACCGGCAACTTCTTCCCCGCGTCCGGTTCGACCGGCGAAGTCGAAGGCGCCGCCCTCGGCTACGGCGTGGCGCGCGGCAAGGCCATCTGGATCGTGCTGCCCTACGTCGCCAAGGACCATCGCAAGAACGAGATCACCTGGTGGGGCGACGTCGACGCCACCGTCGGCTACGCCAAGACGAACCTCCCCCGGATCTGCGCCGACTTCGGCGGCGACCCCAAGAAGGTCGTGCTCTGCGGCTTCTCCCGCGGCGCGGTCGGCGTCTCGTTCCTCGGCCTGCATGACGACGAAGTCGCCCGGCTCTGGTGCGGACTCTGGGCGCACGACCACTTCGACGGCGAAAAGGAATGGAAAGGGTCCGACTGGGGCGCCCCGCTCGCCCAGTATCGGAGCGAAGCGACCGTGCGCCTGAAGCGCCTCGGCGGCCGGCCGCTGCTCGTCAGCGGGGCCCGCGAAGAGACGCGCAAGTTCCTCGGCCCCCTCGTCACCGAAGGCCTGACGTTCATGACCATCGACATGCTGGCGCTCTACGGGAGATTCCCGAACGAAAGCGCGAAGACCGCGCATACGGATCGCTGGCCGCTGCGAGAATGCCCCGCCACCACGCAGGCGCGGGAGTGGTTCGCCCGCATAACGGGAGAAAAGCAGGCCGGGAAATAGGCGCCGGCGAGGCGTCCGCGGAGGTTTCAGCGGACCTAATCGCCTCCGCTATTTCTCTTATCAGGGTGCTTCGGCGATTGTTGACCCATGAACCGATGAATGCTCCCGAGTCGCATCCATCGCATCAGAACGAAGCACTGCCTTCGCTTAGAATCATTTTAAGGGATTTGCTTAAGTGGGTCATTAGCGTCGAAAAGCAGCCGGGAAATTTCCACGGCAGGGACGCTGATTGAATGCGTCTGGCCGGAAGGTAATCTCAGGGCGTCGTCCCTTACGACATATGGCCGCCCTCGCTCTCACCGTGTTCTTCTCCGTCGTCCTGGCTTTGCTGGCCGCGTTGGCGTTCCTGTGGGACCAACGCAACCGCGGCGAAGACGGCTACGACCGCGACTCGCTGCGACCGCTGGACGACGACGCGCCCACCCCGCCCACCCCCGACAAGCTTCCATGAACGACCAGACCACCACCATCCGCTACAACGATGAGATCGTGCGGCGGTTCACCCTCGCCTCCGTCTTCTGGGGCGTCGCCGGCATCCTCTTCGGCGTGTTCATCGCCCTGCAGCTGGCCTTCCCGGCGCTGAACTTCGGCCTCCCTTACGCGTCCTTCGGCCGCCTGCGCCCGCTGCACACCAACGCCGCGATCTTCGCCTTCGTCGGCAACATGATGTTCGCCGGCGTCTACTACTCGTCGCAGCGTCTCCTCAAGACGCGCCTCGCCTGCGAGTTCCTCAGCAAGGTGCACTTCTGGGGCTGGCAGGGCATCATCCTCCTCGCGGCCATCACCCTGCCCCTCGGCCTGACGCGCGGCAAGGAATACGCCGAGCTCATCTGGCCGATCAACATCCTCGTCGCCCTCATCTGGATCGTCTTCGGCATCGTCTTCTTCACCACCCTGGCCCGCCGCCGCGAACGCAGCCTCTACGTCGCCATCTGGTTCTACATCGGCACGATCATCACCGTCGCCTTGCTGTACGTGGTCAACCACCTCTCGCTGCCGACGAGCCTGCTGCATAGCTACCCGGTCTTCAGCGGCGTGCAGGACGCGCTGGTGCAGTGGTGGTACGGTCACAACGCCGTGGCGTTCTTCCTGACCACCCCGATCCTCGGCATCATGTATTACTTCGTCCCGAAGGCCGTGGGACGTCCGGTCTACAGCTACCGCCTCTCGATCATCCACTTCTGGTCGCTGATCTTCCTCTACATCTGGGCGGGCCCGCATCACCTCCTCAACACCGCGCTGCCGAGCTGGCTGCAGGGCCTCGGCATGATCTTCTCCCTGATGCTCTGGGCTCCTTCATGGGGCGGCATGCTCAACGGACTGCTCACGCTCCGCGGCGCCTGGGACAAGCTCCGCACCGACCCGGTCGTGAAGTTCATGGCCGCCGCGGTCACCTTCTACGGCATGGCGACCTTCGAAGGCCCGCTGCTCTCCATCAAGGCGGTCAACGCGCTCGGCCACTACACCGACTGGATCATCGGCCACGTCCACGCCGGCACCCTCGGCTGGAACGGCTTCATGGCGGCGGGCATGTTCTACTGGCTCGTCCCCCGCCTCTGGGGCACGAAGCTCCACAGCGAACGCCTCGCGAACCTCCACTTCTGGCTGGGGATGATCGGCATCCTCTTCTACGTCGCCTCGATGTGGGTCGCCGGCATCGGCCAGGGCCTCTCGCTCAACGAACTCACCGCCGACGGCTCCGCCCCGGCCAACACCTTCATCGAGACGCTGAAGAACATCATCCCGATGTACTACCTCCGCGCCCTCGGCGGCGGCCTGTACCTGGTCGGCTACCTGCTGATGGTCTACAACCTCGTCCGCACCGTCCGGAGCGGCGTCGCCACCGACGGCACCCTGCAGGTCGCCGCGGAGCCCGCCGTCAAGCCCGCCAAGGCCTTCCCCGGCTTCATCAACGCCCCGGTGCTCTTCACGTTCGGCATCATCGTCACCGTCTGCCTCTGGCTCCTGGGCCAGGGCGGCTGGAGCACCTTCGGCCTGATCGGCGCGGTGACGCTGACGCTGGCCACGGTCGCGCACTTCGAGCTCAACACCTACACCTGGCAGCGGTGGCACGAGGAACTGCTGCACAACGCCCTGCCGTTCTCGATCCTCTCGCTCATCGCGGTCGCCA
Source organism: Coraliomargarita sp. (assembly GCA_024638885.1). GTDB lineage: Bacteria > Verrucomicrobiota > Verrucomicrobiia > Opitutales > UBA953 > UBA953. Next base: position 24,270 of record JAHEJL010000010.1, read on the forward strand.
TCGGCGGCGCCCTCCAGATCATCCCGACCGTCGCGCTCTACCGCGGCGACGGCGACGCCAAGCTCCTCGAGCACCGCCTCCAGAAACCCTACCGCCCGCTCGAACTGGCGGGTCGCGACATCTACGTCCGCGAGGGCTGCTACAACTGCCACTCGCAGATGATCCGCACCCTCAAGCCGGACATCCTGCGCTACGGCGCCGGCCTGGGCTACTCGCGCCTCGGCGAATCGATCTACGACCGTCCGTTCCAGTGGGGTTCGCGCCGCACCGGCCCGGACCTCGCCCGCGAAGGCCTGCTGCGCCCCGACCTCGCCTGGCACTACCGCCACCTGAACAACCCGCGCGAGCTCGAGCCCGACTCGATCATGCCGTCCTACCCTTGGCTGAAGGACCATCAGGTCGACCGCGCGCAGCTCTTCGGCAAGATCTCGGCGCTCCGCACGCTGGGCGTCCCCTATAAGCCGGAAGCCAGCACGCCGGGCGCCATCCAGGCCGACTACGACGCGCAGTCCAAGGAGATCGCGAAGGCCCTCGCCGACAAAGGCATCAAGGCTTCGCCCGACGCCGAGATGGTCGCGCTCCTGGCCTACCTGAGCCGCCTGGGCCTCAACGTCGAGACCCTCAAACCCGAGGAGACCCGCTGACATGTTCCGCCGCATCATCTGGGAAGACCTCCTCCGCGACCTGCAGACCGCCGGCCTGTTCCTCCTCGGCGTGGCCATCGTCCTGCTCGTCGCCCGCGTGCTGACGACCCCCAAGGACGAAGTCCGCCGACTGTCCGAACTCCCCCTCAACGACGAATAACCACGACCATGACCGACGACCAGAACCGCGACGCGAAGCCCGTCATCATGCCGCACTCCTATGACGGCATCCAGGAATACGACCAGAGCCTGCCCAACTGGTGGCTCTTCACCTTGTTCGGCGCGATCCTCTTCGCCTTCCTCTACTGGATGGCGTGCTTCGTGACCGAGGCCGCGGCCGATGACCGGGTGGCGCTGAACGCCGAACTGGACGCCCTCGAGGCGCGCCAGCTCGCCGCGCTCAAGACCCTCGACGACGCCACGCTCTGGAAGATGAGCCGCAACGCCAAGACCGTCGCCGAAGGCCAGGCCGTCTACGGCTCCCTCTGCTTCACGTGCCATGGCCCGACGCTCGCCGGGATGAAGGGGCTGGGCTTCCGCCTGAACGACGACCTCTGGGTGCACGGCAACACCCCGACGGCCATCTTCAACAACATCAGCGAAGGCATCGCCTACGAAGGCAAGCCGACCGGCATGGCTTCGCAGAAGGTCCTCGGCACGGGCCGCATCGCCGCCGTCACCGCCTACCTCCTCTCCCTGCAGAAGGAAGGCGGCCTCAAGGCGATCCCGCGCAAGGATGAACCCTCCCAGCTGACCCCGTGAGGCGACCCGACCCCATCCGCGAAAGCGTCACGACCATCGGTCGGGACGGCACCCGCCGCTTCCTGCAACCGGCGATCGTGTTCGGTTCGTGGTGGCAGGCCCGCCGGGCCGTCGCCTGGCTGCTCATCGCGTTCTTCGCCGCGCTGCCCTGGATCGAGATCGAAGGCTTCCCCGCCGTCTTCCTCGACATCGAGCACCGCCGCTTCCACCTCCTGGGCACGACGCTCGGACTAGGCGACCTCTGGCTGCTGTTCTTCGTCATCACCGGCTGGGGCTTCCTGATCTATGCCACGACGGCGCTCCTCGGACGTATCTGGTGCGGGTGGACCTGCCCGCAGACGGTCTACCTCGAGCATGTGTTCCGGGTGCTGGACCGCCTCTTCGAAGGCGACCATGTCAGCCGCGCCAAGCTCGACGCGCTGCCCTGGAGCCATCCCGCCAAGCTGCTGCGCCGAGGCGGCCGCGCGCTCGCCTACCTGGTCTGCTGCTGGGCCGTCGCCCACATCTTCCTGGCCTACTTCATCTCCATCCCCGGCCTCTACCCGATGATCACCGACGCGCCCCTCGCCCACCCGGCGGCGTTCGTGGCGATGGCGGTGGCGACCGGCGTGCTGTTCTTCAACTTCTGGTGGTTCCGCGAACAGCTCTGCCTGATCATCTGCCCTTACGGCCGCCTGCAGTCGGCGCTGATCGACGACGACTCGGTCATCGTCGGCTATGACGAAAAACGCGGCGAGCCCCGCGGCAAGCCCGCCCCCGGCGTCAGCGCGGGCGACTGCGTCGACTGCCGCCGTTGCGTGCAGGTCTGCCCGACGGGCATCGACATCCGCCAAGGCCTGCAGATGGAATGCATCGCCTGCACGGCCTGCGTCGACGCGTGCGACGACGTGATGACCAAGCTGAAGCGCCCCGTCGGGCTGGTCCGTTACGCCTCCTTGCGCGAACTCGACGGCGGCAAGACGCGCTTCCTCCGCCCCCGCACCATCCTCTACGCCGCGATGCTCGTCGTGGGCCTGATCGTCGCGACCGTCTCGGTGCTGCGCGTCCAGCCGGCCGGCTTCAAGCTCAGCCGGCCGCCGCAGACGGAACTCTACGCGGTCAGCGCCGGCTCGGTCGCCAATGTCTTCCGCGCCAAGATCCAGAACAAGGACGAAGCCCCGCGCCGCTTCTTCATCTCGGCCGAAGCTTCCGGCACGAAGGTCACCGTGCTCAACCAGTCCGCCGGCATGGTCATCGCGCCGCAGGCCGAGATCACGCTGCCGTTGACGCTGCTGGTCGACCGCCAGGATTACCGCGGCGAATTCAACTTCACGCTCCGCCTCCGGAGCGAAGACGGGAAGATCTCCCTCCTGCAGAAGGCCCATTTCATCGGCCCCGACCCCCGCGACCTCAAGCGATGAACCTGCTGCGCCGCCACCCCTGGATCCCGCTCGCCGCCCTCTTCCTGGGGTTCGTGGCCGTCTGGGCCTGCTGGCTGCGCATCGCGCTCCGGAACGCCCCCGAAGCCGTGGCCCCCGTCAACCCTCCGCCCGCCCATGCTCCCGCTCGTTGAGACCGGCGCCGGCGCCTTCCTCGCCGGACTGGCGGTGTCGCCCCATTGCGGCGCGATGTGCGCCCCGCTCACCTGCGCGCTGGGTCCCTGGAAAGCGGCCGCCGACCAAAGGCTCGGCTTCACGACGGCTTATCACCTGACGCGCACGCTGGCCTACGCCGCCTGCGGCGCGCTGGCCGGCTTCCTCGGCGCGAAGTTCGGGCGATGGATGGCGCTCCCGCTGATGGATTTCCTGCCATGGGCGATGGTCGCCTTCCTCCTCGCCCTCGCGTTCGGGCTCGACCGTGGCCTCGCGGCGCCCGGCTTCCTGCGTCGACGCCACGCCGCGTGGATGCAGTTCACCCAAGGGCGGCCGCCCGCGTTCGCCGGCGCCTTGCTGGGAGCCCTGAGCCCCTTGCTCCCTTGCGGCCCCCTCCATGCCCTCTTCGGACTGGCCTTGCTGAGCGGCCACGCCCTCCGCGGGGCCGAGATCGGCCTCGGCTTCGCCTTGGGCACCATCCCGCTCCTGTGGGCCGCCCAGATGGGCTACCATCGCCTTTCCCTGCGCCTCGGCGAAGCCCGCAGCATCCGCCTCCGTCGCGGCCTCGCCGGCCTCGCCGCCCTGGCGCTCCTGACGAAGCTCCTCTGGTTCCATTCCCCGGGCAATGTCTGCCTCTGAAGCCAAACCCTGCCGCCACTGCGGCTCCGCCATCCTGAACCCGCTGGCGCCGGCCGGCTTCTGCTGCGCCGGCTGCGAACAGGTCCACGGGCTCATCGTCAGCTGCGGACTCGAACGGTATTACGAACTCCGCTCCGAAGCGATCGCTCCGGTCAACGAGACGATCCTCGGCGCGCATGACTTCGACTGGCTAAGCGACGCCCAGCAGGCCGCCGACGCCGCCGGCCGGCGCTCGCTCCGCGTCGCCCTGCGCGGCCTGGCCTGCGTCGGCTGCGTGTGGCTGATCGAAAAGCTGCTGGCCGAGACGCCCGGACTGCTGGCGGGGCGCGTCAACGCGCACCGCGGGACGATCCGGCTGGAATGGCGCGAAGGCGCCGACCTGACGGAAGCCGCCCGCCGGCTCGCCGGCTTCGGCTACCTGCTCGTCCCGGACGACGGCGAGGACCATCGCGAGGAAGACGGGCTGACCACGCGGCTCGGCCTCTGCGCGGCGTTCGCGATGAACGCCATGCTCAACTCCGTGCCGGCCTACCTCGGCATGAAGCAGGACGAACAGTTCGCGGAACTCTTCCGCCTGCTCGCCGCGTTCTTCGCGACGTTGTCGATGCTCGTGGGCGGCAGCTATTTCGCGACCCGCGCCTGGGCCTCGCTCCGTCGCGGCAAGCTGCACATGGACCTGCCCATCGCGCTGGGACTGGTCAGCGCCTACCTCGCCGCCTTCGTCGGCTGGGCCCTCCGTCTCCCGAGCCTCGAATACTGGGACTTCGTCTGCCTCTTCACGTTCCTGATGCTGGTGGGGCGATGGACGCAGGAACGCGCGATCGAGCAGAACCGTCGCCGCCTGCCCGCGAGCTCCCCGTCGCTCCGGCCCGTCGACGTCTTCGCGACGGCCGAAAGCGCCACGCCCCTGCGCCGCGTGCCGGTCGAGGCGCTTCGTCCCGGCGACATCTACGCCGTGCCGAGCGGCCAGGTCGCCCCGGTCTGCGGCCGCCTCCTGCGCCAGGACGCCGAACTGAGCCTGGCATGGATCAACGGCGAATCCGAACCCGTCGCCTATCCTGCCGGCCGGCTGGTCCCTTCCGGCGCGCTGAACATCGGACAGGCTCCGCTCCGTCTCGAAGCCACCGAGACCTGGGGCGATTCGATGCTCCGCAAGCTGACCGACGCGGGCGGCGACGGAGCCTTCGTCCCGCGCCTGCTGGAACGGATCCTGAGCCTCTACCTCGGCGTCGTCCTCGGTCTCGCCTTGCTGGCGTTCGGCCTCCGCGGAGCCCTCACCGGCGATTGGCCCCAGGCGCTGCAGGCCGCCATCTCGATCCTGATCGTCTCCTGCCCTTGCGCCATCGGGCTCGCCTTCCCGCTCGCGACCGAGCTCGCGGTCGGCACCTTGCGTCGCGCCGGCGTCTACCTCCGCGACCATCGCGTCTGGGAGCGGGCCTTGCGGGTCCGGCAGGTCGTCTTCGACAAGACCGGCACGCTGACGCTCGAAAGCCCGCGGCTCGGCAATCCCGAGCAGCTGGCCGCGCTGCCGGGCGACGCCCGCCGGGCCTTGTTCGCGCTGGTGAACACCAACCTCCACCCGTTCGGCCGGAGCCTGCGCGAAGCGCTCGCGCAGCACGAGGACCCCGCGCCGGTCGCCGGCACGCTCCGCAACGTCCCCGGCGCGGGCGTCATGCTCACCGATGCGCACGGCGTCACCTGGACCATCGGCAAGCCCGGCTGGCAAGGCAGCGCGCCGGCCCCGGCGGGCATGTCCGCCGCGGAATTCTGCCGGGACGGCACGCGCCTCGCGCTCTTCCTCTTCGCCGAACAGTCGCGCGCCTACGCGCAGGAGGTCATCGACGGCCTGCGCGCGGACGGCGTCGCCATCTTCATCCTCTCAGGCGATCAGTCCGCGAAGGTCGCCGCCCTGCTGCGTCAGCTCGGCCTCCCCGCGGAAAGCGGCCTGGGCGGACTTTCCCCCGAGCAGAAGGCCGAGTGGGTCCGCCGCCATGACGGCGACGCGACGCTCATGCTCGGCGACGGCGCCAACGACGCGTTGGCGTTCTCCGAGGCGACCTTGCGCGGCACGCCGGTGGTGGACCTCGGCCTGCTTGAGCAGAAAGCCGACTTCTACCTCCTCGGCCGCGACCTGCGCGGGCTGGGCCGCCTGTTCGCCGTGGCCCGCCACCGCCGCCGCGTGCTGACCGAAGTCTTCCTCTTCACCCTCGCCTACAACCTCATCGCCATCGGCCTGGCCGCCGCCGGCCTGATGTCGCCGCTGCTGGCGACGGTGATGATGCCGACCAGCGCGATCCTCACGCTCGCGCACGTCACCGTGCGCATGCGGAAGGCCTGAGCCGGCCAGGCTGGGCGGTCGGTCGCGGAAGCCCGGCGGAAAGATGGCCTTGAAATGAAACTGGCCGGCCTGAAGGATGCACAGACCGGACACCCCCCGGGCCCCATGCGAAACCATACCCTCGCGATCCTGTCCTGCTGCCTGCTCACACAGTTCACGACAGCAGCCTCGCCACCCTTGCCCAACCCAACGCCAGCACAAGCGGCGGCTTCGAAAAGCACGGCGGCTTCGGCCCAGGCACCCACCGCCGCAGCGGCGAATGAGTCTCGCGCCACGGCGCCGATGAAAATGACGTCATCCAGGCTCATGGAGAAAGACCACACCGAGCTTCGCCTAAGCTGGGCGAAAAGACGTCTCATGGCAGAGGCGGAGGGCCGTTGGCGCGGGCAACCTTGGGAGAACGACGCACGCGCAGTAACTCGCGACGGACTGGAAATCTGGATCAATCAAGCCAAGGCCCGGAACAAGGTGACGCCGCAGATGACCGCAAGGGCACGTGCGCTGCTGGACGCAGGCTGCCAGGAACCCCTCGCATGCTTCATGTCCCAGATCATGCTCTTCGAGGAGAATCATGATTGGCGAGCCGCACAGGCCGCCTCGAACCTGGCCTACAGGTCGACCGGCAAGAAGAACATCCCGGCGCCGCTCCGGACATGGATCGTCAGTTACTATCTGGACTGGCTCGGCCATCAGACCCACGCGCGGATCACTTCGAACGATGCGGACCGTCTGCTCTCCATCATGGGCGAGACGATCGCCGACCCCGGTTACGCAGGCGAATTCGAGCCCGTCCTGGTCCGCGACTTCGCCGTATGGCTGAAAGCCACCTCCGACTACCAGAGGGCGGCAATAGATAAACTTCGCGACACCATCATCGCCAGCCCCCGCTCAGAGTGGGCCAAGCAGGCCATGCTGGCCAGGCTGGAGATCGAGTATGCCTGGAAAATCCGCGGGAGAGATTGGGCAAGCGAAGTTTCGGAAGACAGCTTCAAAGGGTTCGCCGAACACCTCGAACTCGCCTCCGCCCACGCGCGTAAGGCCCATGGCCTCAATTCCGACCGGCCAGAGGCCGCGGCGGACATGATCACGATCCTCATGGGGCAAGAAGCGACGAAGGAGGAAATCAGGGATTGGTTCGACCTCTCCACCCGAGCCCAGTTCGACTATCTCGCAGCTTACCGATCATTACTGAACGCCTTCTCTGAAAGATGGGGCGGGAGCCAAGGGCATGTGCTGATGCTCGGACGCCGATTCGCAGAAACAGGCCGGTACGACACCGATGTGCCTGACATGCTCATCCATGCATGCGTCATGATAACCACGGAAGTGGCCAATGCGCGCGCCGTGTTCTCGCACCCGCTGGTGAGGGATACCATCGTCGCCTACGCCCGCAGCAAACGCGAGACAAAGTCGGGCGACCAGCCAGAGAGCAACGACATCGCGGCCGTGGCCGCATGGCTGACAGGTGATGACCATATGGCCGCGGAGGCGCTCAAGACAACGGGATGGGAACTCTCCCCGACGACCAAGCGACGTCTCAACGACCTCCTCACCCATGCCGATGCGATGCGTAACTCGGTTTCCGCCGGCTCAGGCCTGTGGGGAGCGCGGATACAGGCCGTTGAAAAAGCATTCCGGAGCCGCAACTACCAGCAGACCTTGGACGCCATCAAGGCCCTCCGTCCGGAGGACCTCAAGGACGAGAAATGCAGGAATTACGTCCACGAGCTGCGCGACATACTCGAGTTTCCACAACGCATGAAAGACGGCGACTGGCACCGCCTGCCGATCTATCCCGGGTTGTCCACCTGTGTCGTGATGGGCGGAGATTGGAGCGCCAGTCCGGCGGGGGAGATCAGCGTGACCGGAAACGATAACCCGAGGAACGAATTGGCCTTCTCAGTGGTATCCGGGGAGAAGTTCGAGCTGCGCGGCGAATTCTCCGTCGATGCCCCCGCACCGAAGGATTGGCTTCGAAGCTGGGCGCTCTGCCCCATGACCCACTGGCAGCCCAGCCGGAGCGCCAATGCCGCGGCGTACGGTATCCGGGGCGTCGTATTCTACCCCAAGAGCGGCGAACCCAAAGCCGCCATCGCAGGGCAGTTTTACAGCAAACGTCAGGCAGAACAGCCGGCCGTACTGGCCAAAGTCAATCGCTTCAAGATTTCGGTCGAAGGCGATGTCGCCGAGTTCGAATTGAACGGCGTGACCTCTGCCAGGACCACCGCCGCATTGGAGGCCGAGACCAGGCGCGGATTGGTCGGCATCAACTGCACCTTCCTCCCCAAGGACGCCAAGGTTACCATTCGCAACATCGAGGTCCGGGCGAAGAAGTAGACCGGCCTTCGGCGCCTCTCGCGCCGGCACTGGCGTCACTGCTCATCATCCCCTCCTCGATGACATGTCCCGGCTCACTCGGGGGCACAAAAAAGGCCCCGGGGTGAGCCGGGGCCTTGTTCGGTGAAGTCAGCCGGGATTAGCCCTGGCCGCCTTCGCTGTCACCGCCGCGTTCGCGGAAGGGACGGCGCTCGCCACGGTCCGGACGGTCGCCGCGGGGGCGGTCCATCGGCTTCGGGGCCGGGGTGTATTCGCGACCTTCCTTCTCGGCGATGGCGGCGCGGCGCGAGAGGCGCACGCGGCCCTTGTCGTCGATGCCGACGCACTTGACGATGATCTCGTCGCCGAGCTTGCAGATGTCCTCGACGCGCTCGACGCGATGGTCGGCGAGTTCGGAGACGTGCACGAGGCCTTCCTGGCCGGGGAGGCATTCGACGAAGGCGCCGAATTCCTTCACGGAGCGGATGATGCCCTTGTAGGTCTTGTTGATCTCGATCTGGGCCGAGAGGAGGTTGACCTCGTTGACCGCGCGGGCGAGGGACTCGCCGTCGGTCGCGAAGATCGTGACCCAACCGGAGTCGTCCTGGTCGATGTCGAGCTGGCAACCGGTGTATTCCGTGATGCGCTTGATGTTCTTGCCGCCCGGGCCGATGAGGGCGCCGATCTTGTCCGCCGGGATCTTGATGCGGTGGGTGCGGGGAGCGCAGGGCTTCAGTTCGGCGCGGGTCGCGGGCATCTTCTTGACCATGATGTCAAGGATGGCGTCACGGGCGCCCTTGTTCTGGGCGATGGCTTCCTTGGCGATGCCGATCGGCAGGCCGTGGATCTTGAGGTCCAGCTGGAAGGCGGTGATGCCTTCGCGGGTGCCGCAGATCTTGAAGTCCATGTCGCCGTAGTGGTCTTCGGCGCCGATGATGTCGGTCAGCACGCGGTGCTTCACGATCTTGCCGGAGGCGTCTTCGGTCACGAGACCGCAGGAGATGCCGGCGACCGGGGCCTTGATGGGCACGCCGGCGTCGAGGAGCGCGAGGGTGCCGCCGCAGACGGACGCCATCGAGGTGGAACCGTTGGACTCCATGATCTCGGAGACGAGACGGATGGAGTACGGGAAGTCCTGCTCGGACGGCAGCACGGAGAGCAGCGAGCGCTCGGCGAGGTTGCCGTGGCCGGTCTCGCGACGGGAGGTCATGCCGAAACGGCCGGTCTCACCCACCGAGAAGGGCGGGAAGTTGTAGTGCAGGAGGAACGAGCGCTTGCTCGGGCCGCCGGTGATGGCGTCGACTTCCTGGGCGTCCTTGGAGGTGCCGAGGGTCGCGAGGACGAGACCCTGGGTTTCGCCGCGCTGGAAGAGCGAGGAACCGTGGACGCGCGGGAGCACGTCGACTTCGCAGGAGATCGGACGGAGGTCGAGGGGCTTGCGGCCGTCGGCGCGCTCACCGCTCTGGATGATGGCGTTGCGGTAGACCTTCTCCTGGAGCTTCTCGAAGGCCATCTTGATCTGGCGGGAGTCGAAGACGTCGCCGAGCTCGGCCTTGCAGGCGGCCTTGGCCTTCTCGACCACGGCCTTCACGGCGTCGCCGCGTTCCTTCTTGGAGGAGAGGAAGATCGCCTTCTTGAGCTGGTCGCCTTCGGCGGCCACGCGTTCGCAGATGGCGAGGGCCTTCGGCTCGCAGACGACGAGCGGGAAGACGCGCTTCGTCTTGGAGTACATCGCGGCGAGCTTGCGCTGGGCGGCGATGATCGGCTGGATGGCCTTCTGGGAGTATTCGAGGGCGGCGATGAAGTCGGCTTCCGGCAGCTGGTCGGCCGAACCTTCGATCATCATCATGTCGTTCTCGTTGCCGACGTAGATGAGGTCCAGGTCGGACTCATACTGCTGTTCGTGGGTCGGGTTGACGACGAACTGGCCGTTGATGCGACCGAGGCGGATGCCGGCGATCGGGCCGTTCCACGGGATGTCGGAGCAGAGGAGAGCGGCGGAGGCGCCGTTCACCATGAGGACGTCGGAGTCGTTGATCTGGTCCGCCGAGAGGAGGAGGCCGATCACCTGGACTTCATTGAGGAAGCCTTCGGGGAAGAGCGGGCGGAGGGGACGGTCGCAGAGGCGCGAGGTCAGGATTTCCTTGTCGGAAGGCTTGCCTTCGCGACGGAAGTAACCGCCCGGGAAACGGCCGGCCGCCGCGAACTTCTCGCGGTAGTCGACGGTCAGGGGGAAGAAGTCCTGGTCCGGGGAGCGCAGGTCTTCGGCGGCGGTGGCCGACACGAAGAGCGTGGTCTCGCCCTTGCTGATGGTGACCGCGCCGTTGGCGAGGCGGGCGATGGAGCCCGTGTTGATCGTGATACCGAGTTCTTCGATGGTCACGGAGTGTTTCTGTTTCATGTGTGTGTTTGCTTGGTGCGTTGTGTCGGGCGGAATTGCCCGACGGGTTGTTGTGGTGGGTGGGTGAAAAGCGGACGTCCCAGCCTAGGCTGGGACGCTCGGTGAACAGTAGCGCCCGCAGGCGCCGTTCACTTGCGGAGGTTGAGCTTGGCCAGGAGCGCGTTGTAGCGGTCCAGGTCAGTCGACTTCAGGTAGGCGAGGAGCTTGCGACGACGGTTCGTCAGCATGATCAGGCCGCGACGGGAGTGGAAATCCTTGCGATGGGTGCGCAGGTGCTCGGTCAGGTGGGTGACGCGGGCGGAGATGAGGGCGACCTGGACTTCAGGGGAGCCGGTATCCTTGGCATCCTGCTGGTGCTTCTTGATGACTTCAGACTTATTGACGGACATGGTGGTGGTTAGTTTTGGGTTTGATGATGGCCGACTTGGGAGAAATTCCCGAAAGCCCCGCCGTTTGGCCGGACTCTCCGTCTGGAATAGGCTTTCGCCTACCGACCAGCGTGAGAAGGGCTCCGCCCCTCTCCCTAACGAAGTTGACCCATGGAAATGACAGCCCCCTCCCCCCTTAGCAAGCAGGAATCCCCCTCCCGGGTCACTTATTCACAGCCCCGGGCTGCTCAGTTTTCGGCAAAAATGACGTCAAAAGCCAGACATGCGGCCAAGAGCCAGGCCACCTTGGTCGGCTGGCCGGCGAACTCCGGGGCGACCTCGAGGTGGTAGTTGTCCGCCGAGGTGAAGAGTTCCTTCCCCAGCCCGGCCCACTTCTTGTCCATGGTGCCGATGACGACGCCGGCCGGGTCCTTGAGCTGGCGGGTCCAGCTGAAGACGCCGCCGCTGAACTCACCGATCGGACGCTCATCGGCGTCCTCGACCAGGATCTTGCCGGACAGCGAGAAGAGCTTGTTACGCAGGGAGCCGAGCTTGCGACCATGCGCGTCGAAGATGGCGAGCTGCGACGTCAGGAAGGACCAACCCTTCTCGAGCCGGAGGGCGACCGTCTGCTGGTCCGCCTCGAGGACGACGATCTCGGTGGGCAGCATCTGCTTCTTCACCAGGAGGCGCAGCCACTTCAGCTTGGGCTTTTCCTGCGCCAGGCCGAGCGGCTGGCCGGAGACCGGATGCAGCAGGTCATAGGCGTCGGCGAAGCGCAGGACGGCGACCTGTTCGCGGACGAAGAAAGCGTTGTTCCCCAGGAGCATGCCGCATTCAAGGCGACGGCACCGCACGGGCAAGCGGTAAGCGGGCCCGATTAGTCCGTTGACTCCCCTGCCCCGCCAGACCGTCATAGCGGGCATGGAATCAGGCTCCGAAGACCAACCCCGCCTCACCGGCGCCGAACGCGGCAAGCTGCGGAGTCTCGCGCAGACCCTCGACCCGAAGGTGTTCGTCGGCAAGGCCGGCGTGAACGCCGGCATCGCCAAGCTCCTCGAGGAAGCCTTCCGTAACGCCGACCTGGTCAAGGTCCGCTTCACCGCCGAACGCGACGAGATGGAGAAGCAGGCCCAGGAGCTCGCCCAGCTCACCGAGAGCGAAGTGATCGGCAGCGTCGGCCGCACCGCGACGTTCTTCAAGCTCGGCGCCGACGCCGAATGACCGATGGACGCCTCGCTGTTTCAGTCACGGCATGAGGCGTTGATCCAACAGGCGGAAGCTTCGCTGCGCCGCCTCACGCCCGCCGCCACGGCCCGGCCGGCCCGCCTCCATGGCGCGATGCGCTACTCGCTCGAAGCGGGCGGCAAGCGCCTGCGTCCGGTGCTCTGCCTCGCCTCGGCCCTCGCCTTCGACCCGCGCGCGGACGCCGCCCATGCCGCGACGGCGCTGGAGTGCATCCACACCTATTCCCTGATCCATGACGACCTGCCGTGCATGGACGACTCGGACCTGCGCCGCGGCCGGCCCTCGTGCCACAAGGCCTTCGACGAAGCCACCGCCCTGCTCGCCGGCGACGCCCTGCAGCCGCTGGCCTTCGAACTGCTCGCCACCGGCTACGCGTCGAATCCGGCCCTCGCCACCGCGCTCGTCCGCGAACTCGCCGTGACCGCGGGCTCCACCCTGCTCGTCGGCGGCCAGACCGAGGACATGGGCGGACTCGCCGCCGGCGCCACCGACGACCGCCTCGAGTTCATCCTGCTCGGCAAGACCGCCGCGATGCTCAGCGCCTCGTTCGCGATGGGCGCGCTGGTCGGCGGCGCCTCCGCCGCGGACGTCGAACACTTCCGTCGCGCCGGCCGCGCCTCCGGCATCGCCTTCCAGCTCGTCGACGACCTGCTCGACCTCACCGCCGACGCCGCCCAGCTGGGCAAGCCCGTGGGCGCCGACGCGCAGAACGGCAAGTTCACCTACGCCGGCCTGCACGGCCTCGACGCCACCAGGCAGCGCATCGAGGCGCTGACGGCCGAGACCATCGGACACCTGCAGGCGACCCAAGGCGACACGGCCTTCCTCGCCGAGCTCGTGCGCCGGATGTCCGCGCGCCGCACCTGATCAGTCGTCGAGGCGACGTCCGCCGGACGGCAGCTGGTCGGGCAGGAAAGCGTAGTAGGTGCCGACCCAGAGCCGCCACGCGAAGGCGTGGATGAGCGGCGGCACCACGAAGATCGCCGCCACCGCCAGGCGGATCGCCCAGGCGTCGCCGAGCCAGCCGAAGCGATGCGCGAGCAGCACGAGCGGCAGCACGCCGAACGCGGTGAGGCCGTAGTTCCAGACGATCGCGCCGAGGAAGAAGCCCTCCTTGCGACGAAGCGTCATGCCGCAGCCGGCGCAATGCGTCGGCGTATCCCAGAGGCGCGCGAACCGACCCGTCCGGTCGTCCGCGCCCCGGATCGGCGCGCCGCAGTCCGGACAACGGCCGCAGGCCGACTGCCAGAAGATGTCCGCGCGGAACTGCATGCGGCCAGCCTGTCCGCGCCGACCGGCGAAGCAAGCCAAGCAAAAGGCCGGCCACCTTGCGGCAGCCGGCCTGATAAGCCGATCTGGGCGGAACTTACTCGGCGGCCGTCTCACCCACCTGGAAGCGGGTGAAGCGGACGATCGAGACTTCCTCGCCGACCTTGGTCTTGGCGGCGGCGATGAGGGCCTGGATCTTCTGTTCCGGATCGCGGAAGTAAGCCTGCTCGAGGAGACAGGAGTCGGCGAAGAACTTGTCCACGCGACCCGAGATGATCTTCTCCATGTTGGAGAGCTGGCCCTTCTTGCGGCCTTCGGCGGCGATGACCTGCTTCTCGCCCACGGCGATGCGCTTCTCGAGTTCGGCGATCGCTTCGGCGTCGTTCGCGGCCTTCTGCTCGACGAGCTGGCCCTTGTAGTCCTCGACGATGCGCTTGGCTTCGTCGATGGCCTTGTCGGCCTCGGACTTGGTGAACTCGGCGGCGATTTCGCGCTCCTTGGCGACGACGTCGGCGGAGACGTCTTCGCGGCGGACGAAACGGGCGTTGTTGGCGACGACCTGCATCGCGAGCTGGCGGGCCAGTTCGGCGACTTCCGGGTTGGCGGCGGCGGCCTGGGTCTTGAGGCCCAGTTCGAGGAGGACGGCGATCTTGGCGCCGGTGTGGACGTACGCGGAGACGCGACCCACGCCGGTGGCTTCGAACTTCAGGACGCGGGAGACCTTGAGGTTCTCGCCGATCTTGAGCACCTGATCGTTCAGGTAGTCGTTCACCTTGCGGGACTTGTCGGCGTGGTAAGGCTGCTCGAGGAGACCATCGACGCCGTTGGCGGCGGCCTGGGCGGTGAGTTCCTTGGCGAGCGCGATGAAGTTCTCGTTCTTGGCGACGAAGTCGGTCTCGCAGTTCAGCTCGAGGAGGGTCGCGGTGCGGCCGTCGGCGGCCACCTGGACGGCGAGGATGCCCTCGCTGGCCTTGCGGTCAGCCTTCTTGTTGCGCGTCGCGACGCCCTTGATGCGGAGGATCTCGACGGCCTTCTCCATGTCGCCGTTGGCTTCGGTGAGGGCCTTCTTGCAATCCATCAGACCCGCGCCGGTACGCTGGCGCAGATCGTTGACCGTCTGTGCGGTGATAGCGGACATGGTCGGATTACTTGGACTTGCGAGGGCTGGGGCGCTTGGCCGGGGCGGCGCCTTCGACGGCGTCGGAACCTTCGTTGGCCTTCAGCAGCTCTTCGGAGATCTGGACTTCCGGCTGGACGGATTCGCCGGCGTTCTGGCGGGAGACCGGGGTGACGGTCTTGCGGTCCTGCGAGACGGCCTTGCGGCGGGAGAGACCGTTCTGGACGGCCTGGGTGAGGACTTCGACCACGAGGCGGATGGACTTCGCGGCGTCGTCGTTGCCCGGGACGGGGAACTTGAGGAGGGTCGGGTCGGAGTTCGAGTCGCAGAGGCCGATCACGGGGATGCCGAGACGGACGGCTTCGTTGACGGCGATCTCTTCGAGCTTGGTGTCGACGACGATCATCGCGGCCGGGAGGTCGCGGTATTCGAGGAGACCTTCGAAGTTACGGGCCATGCGGGACATCTCGCGCTTCACGGAAGCGGCTTCCTTCTTGTGCATCTTGGCGAGGGAACCGTCCTGCTCCATGCGGAGGTAGGTGCGGTACTTGTCGAGGGAGCGCTTGATGGTGGCGAAGTTGGTCAGCGTGCCGCCGAGCCAGCGGTTCACGGCGAAGGGCATGCCGGTCGACTTGGCGGCCTGGCGCACGACTTCCTGAGCCTGGGGCTTGGTCGCGACGAAGAGCACTTCCTTGCCCTTGGCGGCGGTGTCCTCGACGAAGGCGGCCGCGGCGGCGAGGCACGCGTGGGTCTTCTCAAGGTCGATGATCGAGACACCGTTGCGGTGATCGAAGATGTACGGACGGCTGCGGGGATTCCAGCGACGGGTCTGGTGTCCGAAGTGGACGCCGGCATCGAGGAGGTCTTTGACTGTGATGTTCATGGTATGTTTTGGCTCCGTATCCCTTTTCCTGCAGAAGGAGGGGACTTTGGATCAGGTATGACTGACTGGGTTTTGGGTTTTATGTCCGAGGCGATCTGCGGTCGCTTCAAACGGTGGAAAGTGGGTTCAAACACCCCGGACCGCCCGGCGCAAGCGGGAAAATCAGCCAAAAGGGGCTCCTTTGGAACTGACAGACCCCCCGCCCCTCCGCACGGTCGGCGCAACGCGATGTCTTGGGCCTACCGGATACTCTTCCCGCTGCTGCTGATCCCGGCCCTCCCCTACTACGTCTGGCGGATGCTCCGCCGGGGCGGCTACGGGTCCGGCTTCGCCCAAAGGCTCGGGTTTTTCCCGGAAGTCGGCCCGAAGACCCCCGGAAAGCGCCGTTTCTGGATCCAGGCGGTCTCCGTGGGCGAAATCGAGGCCATCGGCCCCTTGCTCCGCCAGCTTAAGGCTTCCGGCACGGCTGAGATCATCCTGACGACGACCACCAGCACCGGCTACCGCCTCGCCCAGGAACGCTACGGCGACGTCGCGGCACGCATCGGCCTCTTCCCCGCCGACCTCTGGCCCTGCAGCGCCCTCGCCTGGCGCCGCATCCGCCCCGACGCGGCGATCCTCGTCGAAGGCGAGCTCTGGCCCGAACACCTCGCCCAGGCGCGCGCCCGCGGCGTGCCGGCCTACCTGGTCAACGGCCGCATCTCCGACAAGTCCTTCGCGCGTCATCGTCGCTTCCGGAAACTTTCCGCCTACGTGCTCGCGCACTTCCGGCTGATCGCGGCGGGCAGCGAGGAAGACGTGCGCCGCTTCGGCGAACTGGGCTTCCGCGCGACGCTCACCGGCAACATCAAGTTCGACGTCGCCAGCGACGCGCCGATGGGCGCCGCCGAACGCGCGCAGCTGCGCGCCGACCTCGGCTTCGGCGCCGACCCGCGCACGGTCGTGCTGCTCGGCTCCTCCACCTGGCAAGGCGAAGAGACGCTCCTCATCCGCCAGGTGCGCGAACGCCGCGCCGCCGGCCAGGACGTGCGCCTGCTGCTCGTCCCGCGCCACTCCGAACGCCGCGCCGAAGTCGCCGCCGAAGCCAGCGCCAGCGGGCTCGCCTGGCACCAACGCTCGACCGGCGGACCCGTCGCGCCCGCCGACACGATCATCCACCTCGCCGACACCACCGGCGAACTGCGCCGCCTCACCCGCGCGGCCGACCTCGCCTTCTGCGGCAAGAGCCTCGCCCCGCACGAAGGCGGCCAGACGCCCATCGAATGCGCCGCCGCCGGCGTCGCCATCGTCTACGGCCCCCGCATGTCCAACTTCCGCGACATCTGCCGCGGCCTCGAGAAGGCCAAGGCGGCCTGCCGCGCGGAAGACGCCGCCTCGCTCGAAGCGAAGATCGCCCTGCTCTGCGCGGACGAAGCCACGCGAGCCGAGATGGGCCGCAACGGCGCGACCTGGCATCAGGGCAACCGCGGCGCGACCGAGCGCACGCTGGCCCTGCTGCTCGACGGTCAGTCGGCCCGGTAAGCCTCGCGGAGACGACGCGCTTCGTCGCGCAGTTCGCCGCCGAGGATGATCTCGCGCGCACGCCCGGCGCCCGCGGCCGGATCCTTCGCCTGGCCCGCGACCCAGAGGGCGGTGCCGGCGCTGAGGCAGAGGGTGTCCATCAGGCCGTCGGAGACGCCGCCGACGAGCAGGTCGCTGAACATCGCGAGGTTCTCCTCGGGCGAGCCGCCGCGGAGGTCGGCGACCGCGCAGGTCTTGAAACCGAAATCACCGGGCAGCCACACGGCGTCGACCGAAGCCAGTTCGCCGCAGCCGCGGACGCGGACCTCGCCGGCGGTGGTGATCTCATCCATGCCGCCGCCCGCGCGCGAATGCGTCACGAGGCCGCGCTTCACGCCGAGCTCGCCCAAGGTGGCGGCGAGCGGTTCGACCCAGCGCTCGTCGTAGACGCCGACGACCATGTGCGCCGGGCGCGCCGGGTTGATGAGCGGCCCCAGCACGTTGAAGACGGTCTTGGTCCCGCTCTCGGCGATCTTCTTGCGCACGCCGAGGACGGCCTTGAACGCCGGGTGGAACGCCGGCGCGTAGAGGTAGCAGAAATTCGCCTGGCTCAGGCCGCGGAGCAGCTGCGCGTCCGTGGCGTCGAGCACGACGCCGAGGCCCGCGAGGAAATCGGCGCTGCCCGACTTCGAGGTGATCGAACGGTTGCCATGCTTGAGCACGGGCACGCCCGCGGCGGCCACGACGAGCCCGCAGGCCGAGGAGATGTTGAAGCTGCCGGAGCGGTCGCCGCCCGTGCCGACGATGTCGAGGCCGCGCGCGGGCCAGTCGCCGAAGTCGACGCGGCGCGCGAGGTCGCGATACGTCCGCGCGAAGCCGGTGACCTCGGCGGCGGTCTCGCCCTTGCGCGTCAGCGCGAGCAGGAAGGCCTCCTTGGCGGCGTCGGACACCTGGGCGTCGGTCATCGCCAAGGCCGCGGCGGCGGCCTCGGCCGGAGCGAGGTCGCGTCCGGCCGACAACGCGGCGGTCAGGGCGGCAAGGTCCGAAGGCATGCCGGATTAGCCACGGACAGGGCGGGCGGGACAAGGGCATTTTCGCCACAAGGGGTTTGCAACGGGGGAAAACCACCCAATGATGGACCCTATGGACGATGGCGACCACCCCCAGGGCGACTTCGACGGATCCGGCAACGCCTCTTGGGGCGAAGCCGACTGGGCCGGCTACCTCCAGCGCAACGACCTCGAGGTCGGCCGCTTCCTTTCCTACTACACCGAGGTCAAGGACCTGCCGGACCGGCTGGACATCAGCGCCCGCCGGATGGGCTGGGAGAACGCCGACTGGGCGCCCGGCGACGGCCCTGAGGAAGTCAACGACGCCGAGGACGAAGGCCCCGACCTCCCCTACTGCATCCATCAGCACCCGGTGTATGTCGTCGCCCGCGCGCTCGGCATCCAGCTGACCCATTCCTTCCACCGCCTCTGCGTCGTGGCCGGACCGCAGCTGTCCGCCCTCGACGCCTCCCAGGTGATGCTCTCCTTCTGGGACGCGCAGCACCAGATGATCATGGCGATCAACGCGACCGACACCGGCGACCTGCCGCTGGCCCTCGTGCACATGAAGCGCGCGCTCGCCGCGATCAACTACTCGATCGGCCTCACCGCCGGCCTGCCGAGCGGCGCGCGCCTTTCCGCCGCCGAAGCGGCCCAGGACATCGAATCGACGCTGTTCGACCTCCGCGAAGTCTGCCTGCGCGTGATGGCCGACTGCCGTTGGGACGGAAAGAAGAAGTAAGGCCTCAGGCCTCGCCCTTCTTGTCCTTCGCCATGAACTCGATGAGGCGGTCGCTGAACTCCTTGGCGGAATCGTGACCCATGCCGCGGAGGGCCTGCACCATCGCGGCCACTTCGACCAAGCGGGCCATGTCGCGTCCCGGACGCACCGGGATGGTCATGTGCGGCACCTTGCGGCCGAGGATCTCGAAGGTCTCGACCTCGAGGCCGGAACGTTCCTCGTCCATGCCGGGCTGCCAGAGGACGAAGGTGACGACGAGGTCCACGCGCTTCTCGCGGCGGACGGAACGGATGCCGAAGATGGAGGCGACGTTGATGATGCCGATGCCGCGGCATTCCATGTAACCGCGGTTGAGCTCCTTGGAGGTGCCCTGCAGCTCGCGGTCGCCGATGAGCGTGACGATCACGTAGTCGTCCGCGACGAGGGAGTGTCCGCGCTCGATGAGCGCCAGGGCGCACTCGCTCTTGCCGACGCCGGAGGCGCCGCGGAGCAGCACGCCGACGCCCTTGATGTCGACGAGCGTGGCATGGAGGTTGGTGCGCGGGGCGAACTTCTCCTCGAGCAGCACCGTGGCTTCGGCCGAGAAGTCCTTGGACTTGAGCTGCGTGCGGATCAGCGGGACGCGGTGGCGGTCCGAGATGCGGAGCAGGAGGTCGTCGACCGGCAGGCCGCGCGACACCACGACGGCGGGGATCTTCTTGAAGAAGACGTCGTTGAGGAGCTTCTCGCGCACCGGCGCGGTCTGGTCGGAAAGGTAGGCCATCTCGCCCGCGCCGAAGAGCTGCAGGCGCTTATGGGCGAACTCCTTGAAGTAGCCCGTGACCGCCAGCGCGGGTCGGTTGAGCGACTTCTCGGCGATCATGTTGTCGAGGCCCTGCTCGCCGGCGAGGAGCTCCATCTGGAGCATGTCCTTGAAGGATTCGAAGAACTCGCGGACGGAGACGGATTCCGGGCGGGTATCAGGAGCGGGGTCGGACATGGGGTCAGAGTTTGAAGCTTTCGCCGAGGTAGTGACGACGGCTCTCGGGATTGTTCACGATCTCGGCGGGGGTGCCGGAGACAAGCACGCGTCCCTGGTGGATCAGGTAGGCGCGGTCGACGATCGACAGCGTCTCGCGGACGTTGTGGTCGGTGATGAGGATGCCGATGCCGCGCTCCTTCAGCTTGCGGATGATCGACTGGACTTCGGCGACGGAGATCGGGTCCACCCCGCTGAACGGCTCGTCCATCAGCAGGAAGCGCGGCTTGGTGGCGAGCGCGCGGGCGATCTCAAGGCGGCGGCGTTCGCCGCCGGACAGCGTGAAGGCGGGCTGACGGGCGAGCTTCTCGAGACCGAGCTCGGTGAGCTGCTGGGCGGTGCGGTCGCGGCGCTCGCGTTCGTTGAGGTCGAGCGTCTCGACGACGGCCATGACGTTCTCCCAGACGGTGAGCTTGCGGAAGACCGAAGCCTCCTGCGGAAGGTAGCCGACGCCGTTACGGGCACGCTGCCACATGGGCATGCCGGTGACGTTGCGGCCGTCGAGGAAGACGCGGCCATGCGTGGCCGGGATGAGCCCGACCACCATGTAGAAGGTCGTGGTCTTGCCCGCGCCGTTGGGGCCGAGGAGACCGACGATCTCGCCGGCCTGGAGGGTCAGGCTGACGTCCTGGACGGCGACCTTGGCGTCGTAATGCTTGGCCAGGGCCTGTGCCCGGATGACGCCCTTCTCACTCGTTTCGGCCATGCGGATAGGAGGAAGCGGTCAGCGTCCGTTGTCGAGGTTTTTGACCTCCGGCAAGGTGAAGTCGCGACCGAGGAAGATCTTCGGGCGCACCACCTGGCCCGGGTTCGCCTCGTCCGGGGCGGAGTCCATCCGCCACGCGCGCGTCTGGGTGTCGTAAGTGACTTCCTTCGCCGGCACGCCTTCGTTGCCGAGCTTGTCGACGATGCGCGCATCGCCGACCAAGCGGGCGGTCCCCTTCTCCGGCTGCATCTCGAGGGTGCGGCCCTTGGCGGTCGTACCGCTCGCGACGACCACGACGTTGCCGCGGCCGACGACCTGGCGCGCGACGAGATGGCCGGCCTTGTCCGGCGCCGCCATGCCTTCGAGCAGGTCGCAGGTCGCGTCGGTGCCGTCGGCGTCCATCGCGACGGAACCGCGGAGGAAGAACTTCGTGAGCTCGGGCGTGGTGAGGACCTCATGCGCGTCGGCGACGAACTCGACGTTCTTGCCGCCGGCGGAGGTCAGGAAGAGACGCGGGCGGGTGGCGCCGGCGCCGCCGGACAAGGTGAGCAGGCGCGGACGACCGGCCAGGGCGTCCTTGGTCAGGACCTCCTCGATCTGGACCGCAGGCGTCAGGTCGATGCGTTCGGCGGCGCAACGTAGGCCCGGCTGGGCATAACGGACACGGCCCGAAAGGATGGCCTTGTTGAGTTCGTATTCGGACTTCTTCTTCGGATTCGGCGTCGCGAAGGCGACCATCTGCTCGGACTCCGTGGTGACCGCGCCGGCGACGTAACGGACGGCCCCGAGCATCTCCACCTGCATCGCGCCGTCTTCGGTGACGACCACGACCTGATTGGCCTCCGCCAGGCCCGGAGCGACCCCGCGCTCGCCGGCGGGCAAGCGGATCGCGGCACGGACGCCGGGGCCGGAACGGATCTCGATCCGGTCCTTGAGGGCGTCGGTGCGGATCGAGAAGCCGGCGGCTTCCAGTCCGCGCGCCTCGCGGATGCGCGGCAGTTCCTCGAGGTCGAGCACGCGCTTCGCACGGTCCCAGCGGGCCTTGCCGGCTTCGAAGTTGTTACCCTCCAGACGGCCCTTCACGCCGCCGTCGGCGACCAGCACGCTCGTGCCTTCGCGACCTTCGGAAGCGAGCAGGCGACGGGCCGTGAGGTTGGAAGCCCCCGAAAGATAAGAAGCGTTACCCTGCACCTCGACCTGCGATGAACCCGCGGCGACGTCGCGGCGGATGGAGATCGTCTCACCCGCGAGGTCGGCGGGGTCCTGCTGCTTACGGCGCAACTGGAGCTTCACCGGCTGGCCATCCCCGGCGAACAGCTGCGTCAGGCCCAGCTTCGGCTGGTGGCGCAGGCGCTGGGCCGAGCCCTTGAGCTCAGGCTCCTCGAGTTCGACGTGGCCGATCAGTTCGGCGGTCTCGTCCTTCGGGTCGAAGGTCGCGCTGTCGCCACGCAAGGTCTGCTTGTCGAGCACGCGGACGACGCGGCCGGAAGCGACGACGGAACGGCAGGTGGCGTCGCCGCCGGGACCGTCGCTGACGAGGCATTCGAGCCGCTCGCAGGTGGTCCGCTCGCCGAAACGCTCGGCCACCACGCCGCCCTGGAAGACCATCAGCGTGCCGCCTTCCACGGGCGAGGCATCCATGCGCGGCGCGCGCAGACGCAGGCGACGGGACAGCGGCTTGGCGAGATCGAGCTCGGCCACGACATCGGCCAGGATGGCGAAGCTGTCGCCCTTGGAAGTCGAGCGCCAGCTCCAGCCCTTGCCGGTGAGGCGGAAGGCCGGCGAAGAAGATTGGACCGCGCCGGGGCCTTGGGCGGAGCGTTTGGCGGGGACCATCGTGCCGTTCGGGCTCGTGAAGACCGCCCAGGGCTTACCGCCGCGCAAAGACTCGACCTTGATGGCCTCCATCTCCCAGACGCCGGACTCCGCCGTCGGGCGCATGTATTTCGCCGAAGCTTCCCAGATCTTCTCGGCCTTGTCGTCCTCGGAGAAGCCCGAGAAGGAACCGCCCGCGACCTGCTGGAAAGTCACGTCCTTCTTCTGGGCGAAAGCCTCCACGGCCAGGCAGAGGCAGAGAAGGAAGGCTCGCATGACGCTATGACAGCCAGCGGCGAGGTCTAATCAAGCGATTATGCCTTCGGCACCCGCGGAAACGGACGGTCCGCGACGAACGCCGGCATCTCGGCGGAAGCGAGGACTTCGCCGACGGCCAAGGGATAGCCCGCCAGGAATTCCGCCGCCGGCAGCATCTTGCCACCCGGGCGCTGCAGTTGGGTCAGGACGAGCACGCCGCTGCCGCAGGCGACCTTCACCCCGGCGCGATCGGCGGCGACGATGGTACCCGGCGTGGCCGAAGGGGTGGCGTCTTCCGCGGACGCGGCGCCGACCTTGATGACCGCGGCGCGGTGCTCGAAGGTCGAACCTGGCCAGCCTTCGACGGCGAGGATACGTTGGCGCAGGACGACGGCGGGCTGACGGAAATCGAGCGGCGCATCGGTGCGCGCCAGACGGCGGGCGTAGGTGACCTTGGTCTCATCCTGCGGCACGGCCACGGAAGCGCCGGACAGCACGGGCGGGAGAGCCTGCGCGGCGAGTTCACCGGCGATGACGCCGAGACGGGCGCGAAGGGCCGCCCTGCCCTCGCCCGCGCGGGTCGCCGTCTTGGCCGCGGCATGGATGGGACCGGCGTCGAGCTTGCGCACGACCTGCTGCATCGAGACGCCCGTCTCCGCCAGACCGAGCGCGAGCGCGCCTTCGACCGGCGTCGCGCCACGCAAAGCCGGCAGCAACGAACCGTGGAAATTGACGAAGCCTAGGCGCGTCGCGGCGAGGAAGTCATCCTTCAGCAGCTGACCGTAGGCCATCACCACGCCGAGATCGGCCTGCAACGAGACGAGATGGGCGGCGTCGGCGGCGTCGAGCTTCTCGGGCTGCAGGAGGTTCAGCCCTTCGGCACGGGCCCAGGCGGCGACGGGATTCGGACGGACTTCCTGCCCGCGGCCGGCCGGACGGTCGGGCTGGGAATACACGGCCACCACCTCGGTGTCGGGCAAGGCGCGGGCCGCGGCGAAAGCCGGGAGCGCGATCTCATCCGAACCGAGCAGGACCAGTCTCCGGGGCATGCTTTACTTGCGGGCCTGGCGCGCGGCGCGGCCTTTCAGCGAACGCGGCTTATCCCAGCGGGTGTAGGATTTCTTGCGGACGGGGCCGGCCTTGCTGCGCGGATTCTTGGACTTGCCCAGACGCGGACCGGACGGACCGACGGCCTTCTTCGGCGCGGCGTCGAGGACGGCCTTGCCGGGGACCTTGGCGAGCGGCTTGCGGCCTTCGCCCTCTTCGATCGGCGAGGCGCCGGCCGAGGCGCCCGGACCGCCGGCGCGGCGGCCCGTCTGCTTCGGCTTGCCGACGATGTCGAGGAAGAGCGGGACGCCCGAAAGGTCGAAGCTCTCGTGCACGCCCTTCACGAGGAAGCGCTGGTAGGCGTCCTCGAGGCGTTCTTCGGAGTTGCAGAAGAGACGGAAACGGATCGGACGCTTGGAGACCTGCGTCACGTAGTAGCACTTGAAGCGCTTGCCGGAGACCATGCGCGGGGGGCGCTTGATCATCAGGTCCTGGACGACGCGGTTGAGGCGGCCGGTGGAGATGGCGGTGCCGGCGCGGACGAAGACGCCTTCGGCGGCGTCGAGCATGTCCTCGGCGCGGAGGCCGGTCTGGGCCGAGACGAACAGGATGGGCGGCTCGGGCAGGAAGAAGAGCTCGCGACGGATCGCGGAGCGGAACTTCGCGCGGAACTCCTCCTCGTCCTCGAAGCCGTCGATGTTCTTCTCGCGGAATGCCGTCTTCGCGAGGTCCCACTTGTTGACCACGATGACGATGCCGCAACCCAAGAGGGCGAGTTCGCCGGCGAGCTGCTTGTCGATGCGGGTCACGCCTTGGCCGGCGTCGAGCACGAGGAAGACCACGTCGGTCTCGGCGAGGATCTCGTCGGCGCGGATCTGGGAGAAGAAATCGAGGGTGTCGCGCTTGTTGGCGGTGCGGCGACCGGCGGTGTCGACGAGCGAGAACTTCGCCATCGAGCCGTCGGCCTTGGCGCGCGAAAGGCCCGCGCGGACGGGGTCGCGCGTGGTGCCGGCGACTTCGCTGACGATGAGGCGCGAACCGCCGAGGAGGCGGTTGCCGAGGGAGCTCTTGCCGACGTTCGGACGGCCGGCGAGGGCGAGGCGGATCGGGCGCGGGCCTTCTTCGCGCGGGGTCTCCGGCTCAGGTCCGAGGAGCTTGATGATCAGCGCCTGCAGCTGCGGGATGCCGCGGCCGTGTTCGGCGGAGATGAGGAGCGGCTCGCCGAAACCGAGGGCGAAGAACTCGGACATCAGGCCGTCGCGTTCTTCGGTGTCGGCCTTGTTGGCGATGACGAGGACCTTCTTGCCGGCCTGGCGGAGCTTGGCGGCGACCTCGAGGTCGAGGGCGGCGCAGCCTTCGGAAGCGTCGACGACGAGGAGCACGAGCGCGGCGGCCGCGAGGGCGAAGTCGACCTGCTCTTCCACGGCGTCGGCGACGACCTTCGGGGTGAGCTCGGCGCGATACAGGCCGATGCCGCCGGTATCCATCAAGGTGTAGCGGCCTTCGAACACGTCGGCCGTGATGAGGTCACGCGTGACCCCCGGCTGATCGTGCACGATCGAGATGCGGCGCCCCACCAGACGGTTGAAGAGGCGGCTCTTGCCGACGTTGGGACGGCCCACGATGGCTACCGCGCGGGAAAGTTCAGTGTTCCGTTCCATGGGACGACAGTCAGGGCTACCCGCCCGTCTAGCAAGCAAGGATGCTCAGCGACGCGGGAGGGTGTCCAGGAAGCGGGCGATACGCTCGCCGGCCTCATGGATGCGCTCGTAGCTCGTCGAGAAGGACGCGCGGCAGAAACCGGCGCCGGCGGCCCCGAAGGCGGTGCCCGGGACCATGGCGACCTTCTGCTGCTCCAGGAGCTTCTGGGCGAAGGTCATGGAATCGAGGCCGGTCGAGGTGATGTCCGGGAAGGCGTAGAAAGCGCCGCGCGGGAGGTGGCACTTCAGGCCGAGCTCGTTGAAACGGCGGACGATGAAGTCGCGGCGTTCGCGATACTTGTCGCGCATGTGGAGCATCGAATCACGGCCGTTGCGGAGCGCCTCGACGGCGGCCTCCTGGCTCATGATCGGGGCGCACATGATGCCATACTGGTGCACCTTGAGCATGCCGTCGATGACGGCGGCGGGACCGCAGGCGTAGCCGATGCGGAAGCCGGTCATCGCGAAGGCCTTCGAGAAACCGTGCAGGAAGACGGTGCGCTCGCGCATGCCGGGGAGCGAGGCGATCGACACGTGGTCGCCTTCGAAGGTGAGCTCGGAATAGATCTCGTCGGACGCGACGAGGAGGTCCTTCTCGATGGCGAACTTGGCGATGGCCTCGAGCTTGGCGCGGTCGGCGGTGCCGCCGGTCGGGTTCGTCGGGAAGTTCAGGACGAGCAGCTTGCAGCCCGGCTGCCAGGCGGCGCGGAGCGCGGCCGGATCGAGCGCGAACTGGTCGGCCGAGACGGTGCGGATCGGGATGGCTTCGGCGTGGCAGAGCGTGACGCTGGGCGCATAGCTCACGTAGCACGGCTCATGGTAGAGCACCTTGTCGCCCGGGTTGAGCGTGGCGCGCAGGAGGATGTCGAGGGCCTCGGAGACGCCGATGGTGCCGAGGATCTCGGTCTCCGGGTCATACTCGGGGCCGTAGTTCTTGGCGACGTAGCGGGAGATCTCCTCGCGGAACTGCTGGGTGCCGCGGTTGTCCGTGTAGGACGTGCGGCCCTTCTCGAGGGAAGCGATCGCGGCCTCGCGGATATGGTAAGGCGTGACGAAGTCGGGTTCGCCGATGCCCAGGGACACGGCGTCCTTCATCTTGGACACGATGGCGAAGAAGTCACGGATGCCCGATTTGGGCAAGGTCGCGACATGTCGCGCCACGAAACGGCCGGAAGAATCCATGGTCAGGCGGGGCTCAGGGGCTGACCGAGGGCTGGTCGCGACGGGAACCTTCGGCTTCGACGATGAAGCCGTCCTTCTTGTAGGCGCGGAGGAAGAAGTGGGTCGAAGTACCCTGCACGCCGTCGATGCGGGCGAGGCGCTCGTGGACGAAGCCGGCCACCTTGTAGAGGTTGTCGGCCGTGACGACGACCAGGAGGTCGTAACCGCCGGACATCAGGTAGCAGCTCTCGACCTGCTCGAAGCTGGAGATGCGTTCGGCGATGCCGTCGAAGCCGCCGACGCCTTCGGTGCGGATCTTGATTTCGATGACCGCGCGGACGCGATGCTCGGACTCGTAGCTCGGATTGAGGACGGGGCGCATGCCCAGCAGCACGCCCTGCTTCCGCAAGGCGGCGAGCTCACGGTCCACGGCTTCGGCGCCGAGGCCGAGGATCTTGCCGATCTGGGCGGTGTCGAGGGCTTCCCCGTCGAGGATGAGCTTGAGTACGGAGTTCATGGCGGAAATCAGGCCTGCTTGAGCGCGCGGCGGGCGCGGACGGCGTCGGCGAGGCCGTCGAGGACGGGGATGGTCTCCTGGAAGGAGATGCACGCGTCGGTGATGCTGCAGCCGTAGGTGGAGGCGTCCTTGCCCTTCCAGTCCTGGCGGCCTTCGACGAGGTGGCTTTCGATCATCACGCCGGCGATGACGCGGGAACCCGCGGCGACCTGCGCGGCGATGTCCGCGGCGACGAGCGGCTGGCGACGATGGTCCTTCGAGCTGTTGCCGTGCGAGCAGTCGATGACGAGGCGGGAGGTGAGGCCGGCCTTCTGGATGCGGGCCGCGGCGTCGGTGACGAACTCGGCGCCGTAGTTCGGGCCGGTGCGGGAACCGCCGCGGAGGATGATGTGCGCGTCGGGGTTGCCCGAAGTCTGGAAGATGGCGACGACGCCCTCTTTCGTGACGGAAGGGAACCAGTGCGAGGAACGGGCCGAAAGACAGGCGTCGACGGCGACCTGGATGGAACCGTCGGTGCCGTTCTTGAAGCCGACCGGCATCGACAGGCCCGAAGCGAGCTCGCGATGGATCTGGCTTTCGGTGGTGCGGGCGCCGATGGCGCCGTAGGAGACGAGGTCGGCCACGTATTGCGGCGTGATCGGATCAAGGAACTCGGTGGCGGCCGGCAGGCCCATCTCGGCGATCTGCGCGAGGAGGCCGCGGGCGAGGCGGAGGCCGTCGTTGATGCGGAAGGAGCCGTCGACCTGCGGGTCGTTGATGAGGCCCTTCCAGCCGACGGTGGTGCGGGGCTTCTCGAAATAGACGCGCATCACGACGAGCAGCTCGCCGGCATGCTTCTTCGCTTCCTTCTGGAGGAGAGCGGCATACTCCAGGGCGGCCTTGGTGTCGTGGACCGAACAAGGGCCGACGATGACCATCAACCGGTCGTCCTGGCCGGAAATGACCTTGGCGGCGTCCTTGCGCGCGGTGGTGACGACCTCGGTGGCCTTCTCCGACGCGGGCAGATCCTGGAGCACGAGGGCGGGCGTCAGCAGGGGGTGCTGACTGCGAATGCGTAGGTCGTCCGTATTGTGGTACATCGGGTGAAGGGCCTTTCCCTATGGGAAAAGGGGGTAAATGAAGGGGTCTGACGCCCCGGTGTCAATGACGCGTCCCTTGTTGACGCGAAGGGCATTCAGTATCAAAACCGTCTCAAATCGGCATGCCCAAGCCTCTTGCCAGCGAATCACCGGAGCAATCCGGAGCCTTCAAGGCCTTCATCGCCCAGAAAGGGCTGCGGGCTACCCGCCAGCGCATGGCCGTCTTCGAGGCCGCCCGCACGATCCAAGGCCACTACACCGCCGAGGACCTGCTCAAGAAGGCCCGCTCCCTCGACCGCAGCGTATCCCGCGCCACGATCTACCGCGCCATCCCGCTCCTCATCGGCAGCAGCGTGATCCGCGAGGTCGACGTCGGCCGCGACCACAAGTACTACCTCGCCGAAGCCGGCAGCGCGACCTTCCGCGCCCAGCTCATCTGCGAAAGCTGCGAGACGATCGTCGAAGTCGAAGCGCCTTTCATGGAATGGTACGGCAAGGCCGTCGCCGCCAAGCACGGCATGCGTCCCATCTCCCAGAAACTCCAGGTCACCGCGCTCTGCGAACGATGCCAGAAGCGCAAGGCCGCCCGCCCATGAGCACCTATCCCTCCGCCTCCGTCTTCCCTCCCCTGCCCGTCGGCGGCACGCCGCTGTCCGACCTGCAGAAGGAAGTCCTCGCCCTCAAGCAGGCGAAGGACGCCATCATCCTCGCGCACAACTACCAGTGCGAGGACATCCAGGGCGTCGCCGATTTCGTCGGTGATTCGCTCGGCCTCGCCTACAAGGCCGCCGAGGCGAAGCAGTCGACCATCGTCTTCTGCGGCGTGCATTTCATGGCCGAGACGGCCAAGATCGTGAACCCCACGCGCCGCGTGCTGCTCCCTGACATGGAAGCCGGCTGCTCGCTGGCCGACTCCTGCCCCGCCGCGAAGCTCGCCGCCGCCAAGACCGCCGACCCTTCGCTCTACGTCGTCGCGTACATCAACTGCAGCGCCGCGGTGAAGGCCCTCAGCGACGTCATCGTCACCAGCGGCAACGCCTCCAAGATCGTCAGCCGCGTGCCCGCCGACCGGAACATCCTCTTCGTGCCGGACCAGAACCTCGGCCGCTGGGTCTCCGGCAAGACCGGCCGCGCGATGCAGCTCTGGCCGGGCAATTGCTACGCCCACGTGCAGTTCACGCCGGGCGCCCTGCTCCGCACCAAGGCCGCCCATCCCGGCGCCCCGGTCGTCGCCCACCCCGAGTGCACCGAAGCCGTGCGCGAGATGGCCGACATGGTCTGCTCGACCGAGCTCATGGTCGGCTGGTGCAAGCAGCAGACCGCCGACACGATCATCATCACCACGGAATCGGGCATGATCCACCGCCTGCGCAAGGAAGTCCCCGGCAAGACCTTCGTGGCCGCGCCGACGGACCGTTGCTCCTGCAACGACTGCCGCTTCATGAAGATGAACACGCTCACCAAGGTGCGCGATTGCCTGCGCGACGGTTCGCCCGAGATCCTCATGGACGAAAGCGTGCGCCTGGCGGCCGAGATCCCGCTCCGCCGCATGCTCGAGTGGAGCAAGTAAGGGTCAAAACGCCGTTCCCTGTCGTTTATAAGGCAAATAGGGCGAAAAACCTTTTACCAAAGTTTGACAATCGGGATTATTATAAAAGGTTGAGGGGGTCGGTGACGCTTTATTCATAGGAGCGCCACCTATGGCTAAAAACCAGCACCCAAATCCTTTCATGAAAATCGACCTCGATCCCTCCGCCTTCACCTCCAAGGACGCCTACGTCCGCGCCGCCCTCTCCAAGGCCCGCGACCTGGCCGTCCAGGCGTGGGAAGACGAGCACAGCGAGCGTCAGTCCCTGATCGAGCGCGAAGTCGCCAGCCTCTCGAAGCCCGAGCTGGCCAAGCGTCTCATCAAGCTGCTTTCCCGCCCGAACCGCGCCCGCGCCCAGATCTCGGACAGCATGCGCGCGAAGGCCCAGAACATGCGCAAGAAAGGCGCCCCGGTGCGCGAGATCGCCGCGGAACTCGGCATCTCGATCCCGTCGGTCTACAACATCACCAAGGACTAACCTTGCCCGCCGTTCCCGCATCGCCGAAGGTATCGGCGATGCAGGAATGGAACCGTGGCGATCCGTCGAAAGCCCCCGCCCGTGCGCCCCTGGCCCGTGGCGGTAAGCTCGACGCGCCTCACCTGATCGCCGCCTACCGGGCGGGCATCTTCCCGTGGTATTCGGCCGGCGAACCCGTGAAGTGGTGGAGCCCCGACCCGCGCTTCGTGATGCGCCCGTCCGACTTCCGCCTGTCCGACAGCCTCCGCAAGACGATGCGCAAGAAAGGCTGGCAGGTCACGTTCGACCGGCAGTTCGAGACCGTCATGCGCCGTTGCGCCGAAGTCCCCCGCCCCGACCAGGACGGCACCTGGATCAACGAGGACATGATCGCGGCCTACGGCGAACTGCACCGGAGGGGGATCGCCCACAGCGTCGAGGTGTCCTGGGACGGCGAGCTCGTCGGCGGCCTCTACGGCGTCGCCCTCGGCCGGCTGTTCCACGGCGAGTCGATGTTCCACCTCAAGGCCGACGCCTCCAAGGTGGGCTTCGCCACGCTGGTCGCCCGCCTGCAGGCCTGCGGCTACTTCCTCATCGACTGCCAGATGCCCACGCCGCACCTCGCCAGCCTCGGCGCCTTCTCGGCGGACCGCGCCGAATTCCTGGAAGTCGTGAAGGCCTACCGCGACGTGCCGCCCACGGGCGACGCCTTCGCGCCTATTCCGGCTTCGGACGCGACTTGAGCAGCGCGCGGGCCTCGCGTTCGTAGACACGTTCGACGATCACGCAGAGCTGCTGCAGCGACCGCCCGTCGGTGTAGACGGCGATGCCGGCCTTCATGTAGGCCTGCTCGCGCTTCTTCATGAGGTCGCGGATCTTGGCCTCCGGGTCGTCGCCGCGGAGCAGCGGTCGGCGGGAGTTGCCCGCGGTGCGGCGCAGGATGGTGTCGACGGAAGCGAACAGGGTCACGACGATGCCCTTCGAGCGGACGAGTTCGCCCATGCCCGGCGGCACGACCAAGCCGCCGCCGCACGCGATGACGGCGCCGTTCTCCGGGAGGAGGCTCTCCACGACCTGGCGTTCGAGCGCCCGGAAATGCTCTTCGCCGTGCTCGGCGAAGATGTCGGCGATCGTCGCGCCGGCCAGCTTCTCGACGAGTTCGTCGGTGTCCAGGAAACGGCGGCGCCAACGCTTGGCCAGCTGCCGTCCGAGCGCGGACTTCCCCGTGCCCATGAATCCGGCGAGGATCAGGTTCGGAGAGTCTTCCTTGTTCGCGACAGGCGCCATGCGGACATAGCAAACCCCTGCCCGCCTCTCGGCAAGCGACAAGCGTCGGGAGGGATTACTTGGCCCGCAAGGCGTCGAGCGCGGCCTTCGCCTTGGGCGCCAGCCGCTCGGAGAGCCCCTGCGAAGCCTCGGTCAGGGCGGCGCGATTGGACTCGGCGAAGAGCTTGGGTACGGCGGCCCAGGCCGCTTCGGTCAGCTCGTTGGCGGGTCCCTTGAGCAACGGCAGCAAGGACTCCCGCAGCAACGGACCGTTCTTGCCGTAACGACTGCCACGGACGGCGACGATCCGGGCCCAGGCCGCCTTGGAGGCAAGGGATGAACCGACGGGGGCGACCGGCAGCAGCTTGGTGGCGAGGGCGGACGGCAAGCGGAGGATCTCATCCTCGACCTCCTGCACCTGCGAACGCTGCGTCAGCTTCGCCAGACGATCCCAAAGGATGGGTGCCGCGGTGGAAGGACTGAGGCGACGAAGGAGACGATTCGCCCGCTGGGCGGTCGCGAAGTCCTCGTGCTTGGTCAGCACGACGAGCTCGTCGACGCTGAGCGGATATTCCTCCTTCGGGCGTCGCAGGTCGAGCTGTCGTTCGAGCTGCGCGAGCTTGGTCTCGGGCGTGGTCCCTTCGGGCGGTTCGTAGGAATTGACCGGCTTGGGGTTGAGCGGGAGCAGACGCTTGTAGGCCGGATCAAGCAGCAGGACCTGGCCGAGCGCGGCCTGGACCTCGGGGTCCTCCGAAGCCTTGGCGGCGACGCGGACGCGTTCGAACCACGCCTTGGCTTCGGGCGAAGCCATGAGGAAGGAGCGGGAGTAGTCGAAGATCGCCTGCTGGGCGGCGACGCGCTTCTCCGCGACCGCAAGGTCGGCGAAGGTCGCGTCGGACGGAGCCTCGGCGGCGCAAAGCGGGCCGATGGCGAGGAGCAGGACGAGAAGCAGGGACGATTTCATGAGGCGAGAAAGGATTCAGGAAGGAAGTTCGGAGGAGATTGCGGCCAAGGCGCGGCGATGGAACGGAGCGAGGACGAACATCGCGAAAGTGGCGCCAAGGAAGGCGCAAAGCATGTCGGCCTGGGTATCCCAGACGAAACCTTGGGTCCCGAGGAAGGCTTCGGCCCCCTGCCCGAGCAGCACCGCCGCAAACCATTCGAAGATCTCGTAGGCGGCCGTGAAAGCGCCGGCCAGCAGGATGCCGCCGAAAGCGGCGACACGGGCCGAACGGACGGTGCCCGTCCTCAGCAGGACTTCCCGCATGATGAGCGCAGGCACGAGCCCCTGCATGAAATGACCCAGACGGTCATAAGGATTACGCGTCTGGCCGAGCCAGCCGGCGACCCAATGCCCGGCGGGCACTTCCGCGTAAGTGTAGTGGGCGCCGACGATGAGCACGAACGCGTGGACGAACATCCATCGGCTGAGGAAGCAGGTCGGCGCCCAGCCACGGCACCAGACGACGCCGACCACCAGGTAGACCGGCGCGACCTCCAAGGCCCAGACGACCTTGTCGCGGGCACCGAGCGCCGACAGCAGGCCGAGGACCGCCGCGACGGCGGCAAGCCAGGCGAACTGCCGACGGGCACGCTGGAGGTTCAGATCGACCATGATCCGCGGAGGGCGGGCGTATGGAGATGGTTGGCCTGGTCGTCGTCGATGAAGCCGCTGGCGTCGGTCTTGACCTTCAGCTTGCGGCCCAGGCGGACGCTGAGCGCCGCGAGGTTGACGAGCGTCGAGCTGCGGAAGGCCTCGTTGACGCCGTAGCCGAAGGGGCGCTTCTCGCGGGCGCAGGCATCGAAATCGGCCTCCTGATATTCGGGCAACGGGAACTCCGCCGCCTTGGCGAGGAGCTCGGGGCGGTCGCAACGCATGCCCGCGAAGAGCTTGCCGTTCGGTCCTTCGAGGAACGGGTTCTCGGGGTTACGCTCGGCGAGCTCAGACTCGAGGATGATGCGCGTGCCATCCTTGTAGGTCAGCGTGACGGTCTTCCAGACGCCGCAGGCCATGGCGTCCTGCGGAGGCGCGTCGCACTCCACGGTGACCGGAGATTCGTTGTCCTTGCCCAGGAAGTATTGCACCGGGTCGAGGAAGTGCTGGCCCATGTCGCCCAGGCCGCCTTGGTCGAAGTTCCAGTAGCCGCGGAACGAGGCGTGGCAGCGATGCGGGTGGTAGGGGATGAGCTGCGACGGGCCGCAATACATGTCCCAGTTGAGGTGCGCCGGAATCGGCTCGGGCTTCAGGTCGGGCTTACCCGTCCAGAGATTGACCTTCCACTGGATGCCCCCGACGGGGGCGAGACGGACGGTGAGCGGACCGCCGAGGACGCCGCTCGCGACGACGCGCCTGATCTCCCGGGCCGGACCCACGCCGTAATAGTTGGTGCGGTTGAGGCGGAACCACGTGTTCACGCGGAACGGGACGCCGGTCTGCTGGACCACGCGGCTGAGGGCGATGCCCTCGCCGATCGTGCGGGTCAGCGGCTTCTCGCACCAGACGGCCTTGCCGCGGCGGGCGGCCATCGCGGCGATGACGCCATGCCAGTGCGGCGGCGTGCAGACGTGGACGACGTCGGCGTCGGGCATCGCGATCACCTCGCGGAAATCTTCCGCCATCATCGGCGTACCGCCGCCGGCCAGCTTGATCTCGTCGAACTTGGCCTTGAGGTGCTGCGCGTCGACGTCGCAGATGCCGACGATCCGGTGCTGTCCGGTCATGCGCGGCGAGGTGTGCATCTTCGAGATGCCACCGCAGCCGACGATCACGTGGTTCAGGGTCTCGCTCGGCGGGATGAAACCGCGGCCAAGCACATGACGAGGGATGATCGTGAAGCCAAGGGCCGCGACGGCGGCTTTACGCAGAAAGGAACGACGGGGTAATCGCATACGGGGTGTTATGAACAGAAAAGACCGGGTTCAACCTTGTTAGTTCCCACGGCCGCCGGCTTTAGGGCTTTATGAGACTATTCCTCCGTTAAAAGCGTCCGTCCGCTTGCGGGTGCTGCGGATTCTCCCTCCGTGAACGCATGTCTTCCACGCCCATGCTCACCGCGCTCCCCTCGGAGGAGACCCGGCTGCGCTTGGCAATCGCCCAGTCGGCGAATTCCTCCTTCTACGCCACGCCGGCATGGCAGCAGGCTTTCGCGCTGCCCTCCCCTCGCCTCGGCGATTTCCCCCGCATCTCGAAGAGCCAGCTGCGCGAGCACTCCCCCGAAGGCTTCCTGCCGGCCGGATGGGAACTGAAGGACCTCCTGGCCCGCGGCCTGATCGAAGAGGAAAGCACCTCGGGTACCTCGGGCGCCATCGTGCGCGTCGTCTTCGGCAAGACCTGGTGGGCCGAACAGGAACGTCGGGCGCTCCTCCGCAATCCCTTCCTCGCCGGTCTGCTCGGCGCGCAACCCAGCCTGCGTCGCGCCGTCCTGACGACGCCCGGCTGCAGCGGGGTGAGCTGCTATAACCGCTGGCTGAGCCTCGAACAACGCACCTTGGGCGACAGCCTGTTCGTCAACCAAGCCCGCATCCCTTTCACGCTGGGCGACGAGAAGCTCGCCGGCATGACCAAGGAGGTCGCCGATTGGGCGCCCGCCTTCCTCGACGTCGACCCGGTCCACGGCATGTGGTTCGCGCTCTACTGCGAGCGCCACGGCCTGCGCTTCCCTTCCCTGCGCTTCATCCTCACCAGCTACGAATACACCAGCGTCCTCCACCGGGCCGTCATGGAGCGCGTCTTCGGCGTGCCGGTGATCAACCTCTATGGCTCCAGCGAGACCGGCCACCTGCTCGTCGAAGACGACGGCGTGATGCGCCCGAGTCCGGAGACCGCCTGCCTCGAAATCGCCGCCGCCGACGCCGCCGGCCTGGGCGAGCTGCTGGTCACGACGCTTTCCAATCCCTACCTCCCCCTGATCCGCTACGAGATCGGGGATTACGTCGCGCCTCATGGCGATGGCTATGTCGTCCATGGACGCAAACGCGACGCCTTGCGGGATGCCGCCGGCCGCACGCTGACCACCCGGATGATCGACCGATGCTTCGCCGACACCACCGGCGTCGCCCACTACCAGCTTCGCCAGAAGCCCGATGGCTCGGCCCACCTCTTGCTGCTGCCCGAAATCGCCGAGGACGTCCTCGCCGGCGCCTGCGCCAGCCTCACGGCCGCGCTGAGCAAGCTGCTCGGCGCGCCGGTCACCGCGGAAAGCGTCGGACTCATCGCCCCCGAGGATTCGGGCAAATTCCGCCTGACCGTCCGCGAGACGGCCTGAAGGCGGGGAGATTACCGCCACCGGAGGGGCTTTCGGGCTGGAAAAACCCGCCTCCACCCGCCAACTTGGCCTTTTCACCACCATGGAAGTCTACATCGACGGAAAGTTCTACCCCAAAGCCGACGCCAAGATCTCGGTCTTCGACCACGGCTTCCTCTATGGTGACGGCATCTTCGAAGGCATCCGCCTCTACAAGGGCTGCGTCTTCCGCCTCGACGAGCACCTCGAGCGCCTCGAGATGTCGGCCAAGGCCCTCTGCCTCGAGATGCCCTGGTCCCGCAAGGAGATCGCCGAGATCGTCTGCGAATCCTGCCGCCGCAACAACCTGACCGACGGCTACATCCGCCTCGTCGTCTCCCGCGGCTTCGGCGACCTCGGCCTCTCGCCGAAGAACTGCCCGACCCCGTCGATCGTCTGCATCGCCGACACCATCAAGCTCTACCCCGAGGAACTCTACACCACGGGCATGCGCATCATCACCGCGCCGACCCGCCGCATCAGCCCGGCCGCCCTGCCGCCGATGATCAAGTCGCTGAACTACCTGAACAACATCATGGCGAAGATGGAAGCCCAGCAGCACGGCTTCCACGAGTGCCTCATGCTCAACGAGCAGGGCTACGTCTCCGAGTGCACCGGCGACAACGTCTTCCTGATCCACAAGGGTCGCCTCATCACCCCGGCCTCCCATGCCGGCGCCCTCGTCGGCATCACCCGCCAGGTCGCCCTCGAGATCGCCGCCGCCCTCAAGATCCCGACCGTCGAGACGAACATCACCCGTTACGACGTCTGGAACGCCGACGAATGCTTCCTCACCGGCACCGCCGCCGAGGTCATCCCCGTCATCGAAGTCGACGCCCGCAAGATCGGCACCGGCAAGCCCGGCCCCATCACCGCCAGCATCCTCGCGGAATTCCGCAAGAAGGCTTCGCGCGAAGGCCAGATGATCCGCTGAGCCCGCCTGCGCCCCGACGCGCATGCCCGCCGACCCCGCTCCGACGACCGCCGCCAGCCGTGACGCCACGCTGCGGCGGTTGTTGCGTATCGCCTGGTCGTATCGCACGGACTGCCTCCAGCTGCTCGGCCTCCAGCTGGCCGTCGTCTTCCTGACCGTCGCCGTCATCGCCCTCGCCGGCGTCGGCATCGACTTCGTCCGCCACTGCGCCGACCGCTCCGTGCCGGCCCCGCACCTGCCCTTCTTCGTGCCGGCCGACGCCTCCGACAAGGCCGTCTTCGTCTGGCTCGGCGCCGGCATCCTCGTCGCCGCCCTCCTCCGCGCGACCATCTCCTTCGTCTTCGGCCTGGTCTCGGTCCGCTTCCTGCACGGCCACATCGTCGTCAACCTGCGCTCGCAGGTCTTCGCCAAGCTCCAGCAGCTGAGCTTCCGTTTCTTCGACTCCAACGCGAGCGGCTCCATCATCAACCGCGTGACGTCCGACGCGCACGCGATCCGGCTCTTCATCGAAGGCGTGCTCCTGCAGCTGGCGATCATCACGATCACCCTCGCGGCCTGCGCCGTCTACATGTTCCGCACCGACTGGCGCCTGACGCTCGCCTGCCTCTCGGTGCTGCCCTTCCAGATCTGGTTCGCGATCCGCTTCTCGCGCCAGGTACGCCCGGCCTATGAGGAGAACCGCGACCTGATGGACAAGATGGTGCTCGGCTTCTCGGAGAACGTCCAAGGCATCCAGGTCGTGAAGGGCTTCGCGCTCGAGCACCGGGTGATGGGCCGCTTCGCCGGCTGGAGCGAAGCCATCCGCGTGCAGAAGCGGAAGGTCTTCGGGGAGATCGCCCTCTTCTGGCCCGTCATCGACGGCCTCAACCGCCTCTCGATGGGCATCCTCATCGGCTACGGCGGCTGGATGGTCGCCAAGGGCGACATCGCCCTGGGGACCGGCCTGGTGGCCTTCGCGGGCCTGCTGCAGCAGTTCTCGACCCAGGTCACGACCCTGGCCGCGGTCGTCGACAACGCGCAGGTCTCGCTGGCCGGCGCCAAGCGCATCTTCGAGATCCTCGACACCGACCCGGGCGTGGCCACCGAGCCCGGCGCGACCTCGCCCGGCCGCTTCCTCGGCCGCGTGGCCTTCGAGCAGGTCAGCTTCGAATACCAGGAGAACGCGACGGTGCTGCGCGAACTGTCCTTCGTCGCCGAGCCCGGCCAGCGTATCGCGATCGCCGGCGCGACCGGCGCGGGCAAGTCCGCCCTGCTCTCGCTCATCCCGCGCTTCTACGATCCCCGCTCCGGCCGGGTGACGCTCGACGGACACGATATCCGCGCCCTGCCGCTGCCGGAACTCCGCCGCCAGGTCGGCATGGTCTTCCAGGAGAATTTCCTCTTTTCGAACACGATCGCGGCCAACATCGCCTTCGGCCATCCGGACGCCACGCAGGAGCGCATCGAGCGCGCCGCCCGCATCGCCGGGGCCCACGACTTCATCACGGCCCTGCCCGAGGGCTACGAGACGTTCCTCGGCGAAGGCGGCGTGAACCTCTCCGGCGGCCAGCGCCAGCGCATCGCCATCGCCCGCGCCCTGCTCCTCGAGCCGACGGTGCTGCTGCTCGACGATCCGACCTCGGCCATCGACCCGGAGACCGAGAAGGAGATCATGGAAGCCATGGAGGCCGCGATGGTCGGCCGCACGACCTTCATCGTCGCCCATCGCCTGAGCACCCTCCGCCGCGCGGACCAGATCCTGGTGCTGGAACGCGGCAAGCTGGTGCAGGTCGGCACCCACGAGCAGCTGATGGCCCAGGAAGGCCATTACCGCCGCGCCATCCTCGTCCAATCGGAAGGAGCCGCCGCATGAGCAAGGACCGCCTCGAGATCGCGGTGCGTCGCATCCGCCCCGACGAAGAAGAGCCGGACCGCCTGCCCCTGCGCTGGTCCACCATCGCGCGCCTGCTCGCCTTCACCGGTCCGCACCGCGGCATGCGCAACACCCTGCTCGGTCTTTGCGTCTTCCGCGCGATGGCCCTGCCCGGGCTCGCCTGGCTCGTCGGCCACATCATCAAAGGCCCCGTGGCCGCGGGCGACGGCGCCGCGACCTTCCGGGCCTTGGCCCTGTTCGCGGTCTTCTTCGTCATCGCCGACGTCGCCCTCTACTGGCGCATCCGCCTCGCCCACCAGATCGGCGAGAACGTCCTGCGCGACCTCCGCGACAAGCTGATGGCCCACCTGCTGACCCAGCCGCTGTCGTTCTTCCACGCCCGCCGGCACGGCAGCCTGATCAGCCGCATGATCTCGGACATCGAGGCGATGCGCAACGGGATCCAGAACAACTTCTTCATCTCGTTCGTCTCCTTCGGCCAGATGAGCTGCGCGGCCGCGCTCATGCTCTACGCCAACCCGCGGCTCTTCCTCGTGCTGCTGGCCATCGTGCCGTGCCTCCTGCTCGTCCACGGCTTCTTCCGCGGCAAGATCCTGCACGCCTCCCGCGTCCAGCAGGAGACCTTCTCGCGCGTGACGTCCGCCCTCGCCGAGACGGTCCAAGGCATCCGCGTGACGCAGGGCTTCGCCCGCGAGGACACCAACGCCGGCATCTTCACGCGCCTCGTCCGCAGCCTCGCCAGCAACGTGGTCAAGACCGCCAGCCTCACCGCTCTCTACCTGCCGCTGCTCGAACTCAACGCGCAGGGCTTCATGGCGGCGCTCATCGGCGTCGGCGGCTGGGCGGCGCTCTCGGGCACGGGCACGGGCCTCGGCGACCTGGTGACGTTCTTCTTCCTGGCGGACCTCTTCTTCTCGCCGATCACGATCATCGGGACGCAGCTCTCGGAAGCCACGCTGGCGATGGCCGGCGCCGAACGCTACTTCCGCCTGCTGGACACGCCCCCGGCCTGGACCGACAAAGCCACCGCCGGCGAATGCCCGCCGCTCAAGGGCCACGTGGAGTTCCGCGACGTCCGTTTCGCCTACGTCCCGGATCGCCCGGTCCTGCACGGCATCTCCTTCGTCGCCCAGCCCGGCCAGGTCATCGCGCTCGTCGGCCACACGGGTTCCGGCAAGTCGACCATCATCGGGCTCCTGGCCAAGTTCCAGCTACCGCTCGCCGGTCAGGTCCTTGTCGACGGTCACGACCTCGCCGACGTCCGCCAGGAGACCCTCCGCCGCCAGATGGGTTTCGTCTTCCAGCAGAACTTCCTCTTCGCCGGCACGATCGCCGAGAACGTGAAGGCCGCCCGCCCCGACGCCACCGACGAGGAGGTCCGCCAGGCGTTCCGCGACCTCGGCTGCCTCGACCTGATCGAAGACCTGCCGGCCGGCATCCACACGCCTTGCTCCGAGAAAGGCCGCGGACTCTCGATGGGCCAGCAGCAGCTGGTCGCCTTCGCCCGCGCCCTCATGGCCGACCCGCGCATCCTCGTGCTCGACGAGGCCACCAGCGCGGTCGACACGCTCACCGAGGCCCGCCTCCAGGTCGCGCTGACCCGCCTGATGAAGGGCCGCACCTGCTTCGTGGTCGCCCACCGCCTCAGCACGATCCGGCGCGCGGATTGCGTCATCGTGCTCGCCGACGGACGCATCGTCGAACGCGGCACGCACGAGGAACTGCTCGCGCTGCAGGGAGCCTACGCCGGCCTGCACCGCGATTTCCTCAGCTCGACGACCTGACGGCCTACTTGGCCGCCGGGGCGTCGCTGAAGCTGGGCCGACGAGGCTTGGCCTTATCGTCGGCCTTGGCCGGCTTCTTCGGGTCGGTCAGGCTGGTCGGGAAAGCGGCCGGCAGACCCTGCGTACGGATGTCGGCATAAAGATCGCCGACCGGCGAGGCGCGGAAGACTTCGGCCTGCAGGTTCTGGTAGGCGACTTCGGTTTCCTTCGCCTTCACGGTCAACGTGACCTCGAGACGGACGGACTGGCTCGTCTGGCCGCCCGAGAAGCGGACGCCCTTCTGGGCGCCCAGCGTGACCATCGCCAAGCCCTGCGGATCCTGATGGACGGGCACGTTCCAGGTCTGCGCGGCGTTCAGGCCAGGCGGCAGCACCACCAGCAGGGTGCGCACCGGACCGCCGGGATTGCCAGGATAGATGAGTTTGCGGCGCCACAGCGGCCAATAGCGACGGCCCTGCTCATCGACGGCCTCATGGCCGCCGGGACCTTCCACGACGAGCATGCGTTCCTTCAGGAAAGCGATCTCCGCGGCGGTCAGTTCCGCGCGCAGGGCGCCCGGGCGACGGACCGGACCTTCGTCGGCCGGGACATCGGCGGAGACCATCAGGACGAGTTCGACCGGACCGGCCACGCGATGGTCGATCCAACCGATGACGCCATACGGCACCACGGTCATCGCCGCGGCGAGCAGGAGGCCGCCGCCGAGGGCCTTCGGGAAATCATGGCGCGCCAGCAAGGCGGTCATCAGGGCCGCCCCGGCGAAACCCGCGGCATGCACGGAGATGTCCGTTCCCAGCGTCCAACGGGCGATCTCGAAATCCTCCGGCGCCCCGAACCAGCGGACGCGGTAGAGCATCGCGACGACC
This sequence comes from Coraliomargarita sp., assembly GCA_024638885.1. Classification (GTDB taxonomy): domain Bacteria; phylum Verrucomicrobiota; class Verrucomicrobiia; order Opitutales; family UBA953; genus UBA953. The sequence goes on from JAHEJL010000010.1 coordinate 65,469, forward strand.
CAGAGGGTGCCGGCGGCGGCGCCGAACAGCGGAGCGTAGCGCGGACCGCCGCGCTCATAGGCCTTGGTGAGCAGCGCGGAAAGGAGCGCGGCGAAGAGCCCGCCGAAGAAGGCGTCCTTCATGGAAGCCACGCCCGTCAAGGCGGCGGCGACCACGAGGAAGGCCCAGGTGAACCAGTAGGTCCGGGCGTAGGTCTTCATTCCCCGACGATGGTGCCCGGCGGCACGATCGCGCCCTTCTTGACGACGATCACGCCGTCACGGACGAACAAGGCATCGGTCTCCCACTTCTCCGGCAGGCCGGTCGGCGCGAGGCGACAGCCGGCGCCGATGCGCGCGTTCTTGTCGATGATGGCGTTGCGGATGAGGCAGTTCGGGCCGACGCCGATGTCCGGGCGGCCCAGGGAGTGGTTGCGGGCGAGGTCGTGCGGGCGCTCGAAGGCGTCGGCACCCATCATCACGACGTTCTCGAGGCGGGAACCGCCGCGGATGACCGAGCGCACGCCGATGACGCAGCGGGTCAGCTCGGAATCATCGACGATCGCGCCGTCGGCCATCAGGACGCGCTGCGAGCGGGCGCCGTTGAGCTTGGCCGGCGGAAGGTAGCGGGCGTGCGTGTAGACAGGATTCTGACCGTCGAAGAAGTCGAACGGAGGCACCGGGTCGGTGAGGGTCAGGTTGCACTCCCAGAAGGAGCCGACCGTGCCGATGTCTTCCCAGTAGCCGTCGAAGACGTAGGCCATCATGCGCTTCGAGGCGAGCAGGCCGGGGATGACTTCCTTACCGAAGTCGGTCTGGGTGTGGTCGGCGAGGGCTTCGCGCATGACCTTGCCCGAGAACATGTAGATGCCCATCGAGGCGAGGCAGTAGGGCTTGTCGGACTTGTCGGAGAGACGGGCGCGGGCGTTGCCGCCGAGCACGAGCGAGGAGATGACGGCCGGATCCTTCGGCTTCTCGACGAACTCCACGATACGCAGGTCGGCGTTGACGCGCATGACGCCGAGCGCGCTGACCTGATCGGACGGCATGGCCTTGGCGGCGATGGTGACGTCGGCGGCGTTCTCGATGTGCTGGCGGGCGAGTTCGTCGAAATCGAGGCGGTAGAGCTGGTCGCCGGAAAGGATGAGCACGAGGTCCTCGTCCTTCAGGTTGTAGTGGTGGAGGTTCTGGCGGACCGCGTCGGCCGTGCCCTGATACCAGGACTCCTTGTCGCCCGTCTGTTCGGCGGCGAGGATGTCGACGAAGCCGCGGCCGAAACCGTCGAACTTGTAGGTCTGCTGGATGTGCTTGTGGAGGGACGCGGTGTTGAACTGCGTCAGGACGAAGATCTGGTTGAAGCCCGAGTTGAGGCAGTTGCTGATCGGGATGTCGACCAGGCGGTAGTTGCTGGCGAGCGGGACGGCCGGCTTGCAGCGGTCCTTGGTCAGGGGGTAGAGGCGGGAGCCACGGCCGCCCCCCATGATGATGCTGATGACGCGAGGAAGGGAGGGCATGGCGGGATGTCCTACCTTCCCTCCGGTCGCCCTCGTCCTCAAGCGGAAAAGGGCGAATGGCGGCTTGAAGGCGACGGCGTGACGGGGTTGCATCGCCCTCCGCATGGCTTTCGCCTTCCACATCCTCGGCACGAGCAGCTCCGGCAACTGCTCCCTCCTGGAAGCGGGCGGTTCGCGCGTGATGCTGGACGCCGGCTTCCAAGGCCCGCGTCTCGAGGCCTCCCTGCAGAAACTCGGCATCGAAGCCCGGGCCCTCGACGCGGTGTTCATCACCCATGAGCACTCGGACCACTGCATCGGCCTCCCTGCCCTGCTCCGCCAGAACCCGCTCCTGAAGGTCTTCGCCAACCGGGAGACCGCCCGTCGCATCAAGGACTCGCTGAAGTCCCAGCCCGACTGGCAGCTCTTCGAGACCGGCACCACCTTCGAGTTCCGCGGGATGCAGGTGACGTCGATCCCGATCCCGCACGACGCCGCCGACCCGGTGGGCTTCGCGTTCGACCTGCCCGCCGAAGACGCCCGGCCCGCCAAGCGCCTCACCTGGCTGACGGACCTCGGCCACGCCACGCCCGTCGTGAAGCATCACGTCTCGCTGGCCGACATCCTCGTGCTCGAGGCGAACTACGACGACGAGATGCTGGACCTCTCGAAGCGCCCGGCCTCGCTCAAGCAGCGCATCCGCGGCAACTTCGGCCACCTCTCCAACGTCCAGACCAAGGACCTGCTGCTCGGCCTGCGCGAATGGCAGACGACGGAGCTCTACCTCGGCCACCTCAGCAAGGAGTGCAACCGCACCGTCATCGTCGACGCCCTCATGAACGAGGTACGCGACCGGAAGACCGACCTCCGCATCACGGTGGTCGATCCCCTGGAAGACAATCCGGTCAGCCTCTGGTAAGGCTTACTTCTTCGGCGGCACCGGCACCTCGTCGCCGGCGGCAGGCGGCGCGGGCACGTTGCCGGCGGAACGGATCACGGCGCTTTCGGCGACGGACTTGGCGAGACGCTTGACCGCGGCGCCGCAGGCCGGCGAGGCGGGGTTCAGGTCCTGGGCGGAAAGCCACGCGGTCAGCGCGGCGGCTTCGGCGCCATCCTTCTCGAGCTTCTCGGCGTGGCCGATGAGCTGGGCGTAGTTGGCGACCAGCGGGGCGATGTCCGAGCGGGTCTTGGCCAGCACGAGGTCGTCCGACTCGGTCTTGTAGGCCTCGACGATGACGTCCCAGGCGAGGTAAGGATTGTTCTGCGAAGCGAGCACCGAGGCCTTCTGGATGTTGGCGTCGAGTTCGCCGACGCGGTTCACGACCTTGCGGAGCTTCTCGGAACGCTCCTTGTCCTGCGCGAGGGCCAGGGCGTATTCCAGCTTCTTGTTGTAGATGTCGCGCCATTTGGATTCGGCGAGGAGGCGGTCGAACTCGGGGATCTTCTGGGCCAGCGTGTCCTGGCGGCTGACGACCTGGTTGGCGAAGTCCTTCACGCCGGGGTTCTGCGGCCAGATCTTGGCGGCACGCTCGAGGGCGGCCTCGGCCTTGACGGTGTCGCCCGCGAGCGCGGCGGCCTTGGCGGAAAGCAGCGACATGTTCGAGGCGTTCATCGCGTTGGTGACCTTCGAGAGGATCGGGGCGCCCGGGAAGTCGCGGGCGCGGCCGCGGACCTTGTTCACGTAGCCTTCGACGTTGCCGAGGTCATGCTCGTCGCCGAGACGCTGGAGCTCGCGGAGGTCCTTCCAGAGGGCGAGCATCTCGCGCTTCTTCTCCTGCGGGTAGGACATCACGACGGGCTCGAATTCGCCGAGGAAGAAAGTCTCCTGCAGTCGCTCGAAGGCGCCGTAGAGCTCGCCCTGCTTCACCAGGTCGTCGACGGTCTGCATGCCCTTGGTCGTGTCCTTGATGGCCTCGCGGGAAAGCATGTCGAAGGACTCGAGGGTCGGGACGAAATCGGAGATCGGGAAGAATTCCTTCACTTCCTTGGCGCCGACGACGATGTTCTGGCTGCCGCCCTTGAAGAGCACGCGGTAGAAGGCGCTGGTGATGAGGGAATGGCGATAGCGACGGGCCATCAGGAACGAGACCATCTGGGACTGGAACTCGACCTTGGCCTTCAGGCCGAGGGCCGTCATCTCGGCGTTCTTGGCGAGGATCTCGGCCTGCGTCCGGGCCTCGTCCTTCACCTTGTAGCCGAGCTCGGTGGTGCCGGTCGAAGCCTTGCCGAGCGGCTTGGCCTTCGTGGCGGACTGGGAGCGGGCGTCGTTGGCCTCCTCGATCGCGTCGGCGCGGTTGATGATGATGCCTTCCTGCGTCTTGCGCAGCGTCTCCAGCTGGGCCTTGGTGATCTCGATCTGGCGGAACTCCTGCTTCATCACCCAGATCTTCTGGACCTGCGAGGCGATCGTCAGGGAGCTGTTGCCGTCGATGTCGAACTCGGCCGCCTTGAAGAGCAGGTTGAAGGCTTCCTGCTGGTTACGGTAATAGTTGTCCTGGTTGATCATCTGCGGCGAGAGCAGCAGCTGGATCTGGTCGAGGAGCGCGACGTAGCGCTTCATGTCGCCGTTGTCGGTCGGGGCGGCGAGGTAGCGCTCGAAACGGGCGCGGACGGCGCGGGAGTTGCCCAGGTTCATCGTGGTGCCCTTCCACTGCATGGTGCCGTTCTCCATGTCCACGGAGTCGCTGTTGACGTTGAAGATGCGGTCGGCGCCGCCTTCGGCCGTCGAGCTCTTGTAGTCGCCGGCAGTGCCGCCGGCGTTGACCGTGCCGCCGGGCGGAGGCGCCTGGGCGATGCCGAGGACGGTCATCGCGCACCAACCGAAGCAGCTGAGGAGAGTGTGACGCATGGCGGAAATCAGAAACGTTCGAGGGCTTCCACGACCAGGAGGTCGCGGGTGACGCGCAGCTTGCATTTGAAGCGCTGGCCGACCTCGAAGGAGTCGGCGGAGCCGGCGGGGACGAAGACCGGGATGCGGCCGGCGGGACGGGTCGGATCCTTTTCGATGGGCTTCACGGCGAGCACGCGGCCGCGGCCTTCGACGAAGGCGAGCTGCTGCTCGACCTGGCAGTCGAGGCGGTAGGTGTTCCCCTGGAGGGTCGCCCAATCCTTGCGGTAGGCTTCGACGGAGAACGGCGTGAGGTCGGCGAACTTGCCGCCACCGCCCATGCGCGGGACGACGATCGCGACGAGGATCACGATCACGATGACCGGGATGCCGAGGGCGAAGAAGAGGGGGTTGATCTTGGACATGAAAATGGGCGGGGCTGACCTTGCCGAAAGCCTATCCCCTCTTTCGGATTAGTTCCAGCGATTTCCCGAAGGTTAAGGGCGGATTAAGCGCCCCTCCCCCGGCCCTTAGCTCCAGCGCTTCTGCTGGCAGCCGTAGACGACGAGGCAAAGCCCGACCAGCCCTTGGATCATGAGCACCACGAGGCCCTCGGAGGTGCTGGCCACGTAGGCGGTCTGGTTAGGCATGCTGGCCGTATAGGCGTCGTAGAGCGGCTGGCCCATCATCGACTTCATGTAGCCCGACCAACCCCAGTAGGAATTGATGAACGGGCGGCAGACCCAGGTCAGCGCGGCCGGCAGGGCCAGCACCACCCCGGAGAGCGGGAGCTGGAAGCCGACGAGGTAGATGGACAGCAACGAAGACTTCTCGGGCGAGGTCAGCATGGCCGAGAAACCGAGGCAGACGACCGACATCGAGACGCAGCTGGCGGCGAGGATGGCGAGCTGCTCGGCCCACGGCCCGGGGAAGTTGCAGATGAGCTTCACGAAAAGGCACATCCAGACCCCCTGGAAGATCGCCACGAGGGAGACGAAGACGATCTTCGAGAAGGCGTAGGCCCACGGACGCAGGCCGGTCATGCGCTCCTTCTCGTAAAGGATGCGCTCGGCGGAGATCTCGCGGCCGCCGTTGTTCGCGCCCATCAGCGTAAGCAGGATCACCTGGAACATCACCAAGCCCGCGGCGAGTCCGGCGAGCTGGGCGTTGGACATCTGCACCTTGAGCGCCTGCTGCACTTCCGCCATCGACGCGGTGTTACGGTCCATGGGGATCTTCAGCACGTCCCATGCTCCCTCGAGGTTGAAGATGATGACGAGCAGCGGGAAACCGAACGTGATCGCCAGCGTCAGGCCGAGGTAACCGGTGTCGCGGAAGAAGAGCTTGAGACGGCGCGAAAGGAGCGTCGTGAACTGCGAAAGGCCGCCGGGGACTTCCGGCTCGGGCAGCGGCTCGACCTGCGCCGGAGCGCCGACCTTGGCCACGGCGATTTCGTAGGAGTCCTGGTGCTCGGCCTGATGGATGGCCCAGCGGTCGCGCCACGTGGCGAGGTCGGAAGCATTCAACACCTCGTAAAGACGGAGGCCGTCGGGGATGCCGAAATAGCCGAGCAGTTCGTCGGGCGACCCCTGGAAGACCACGTCGCCCTGATAGACGACCGTGACCCAGTCGAACTGGTTCAGCTTGCCGAGATTATGGATGATGCAGACGAAGCTCTTGTGGCTCGTCTCGGCGAGATTGCGGAGCACCGCGAGGATCTGGTCCTCGGACTGCGGATCGAGGCCGGAGGTCACTTCGTCGCAGACCATGCAGGCCGGGTCCAACGTAAGTTCGAGACCAAGGGAGAGACGACGGAGCTGGCCGCCCGACAGGGCCGAGACCCGCTTGTCGCGATGCGGCGCCATGCCCGTGACGCCCAGGACGGATTCGAGGCGACGGCTGCGCTCGGCGGCGTCCGGCACGGCGAGTTCGAGGGCGTATTCCAAGGACTCGGCGACGGTCAGCTGGGCTTGGGCGGCGGTGAACTGGGGCGCGAAACCGACCTTGCCGACAAGGTCCTCGGTGCAGGTGATGCGCTGGCCGGCCAGGGAGGCTTCGCCGGTCGACGGCAGGATGCCGAGGATGGCCTTCATCAAGGTCGTCTTGCCGCAGCCCGAAGGTCCGATGACGGCGTTGAGCCCGCGCGGCAGGAAGCGCGCATTGGCGCCATCGAGGATGACGGGGCCGTCGGCGCCCGCCTGCACGGTGAGGTTCTGGCAGCTCAGCATCGGTTGTAATCTTGCTTCGGCACCCCCGTGGGTAAAGGATTAACGCCATGAGCCCCCAAGCCCTCGCCGCCGCCCTGCTCGCGACCGCCGCCCTCACCTCTCAGGCCGACGCCTTCCAGATGACCAAGAAGGCCATCCGCAACCAAGGCATCTTCGGCGTCAAGGTCGCCAACACCGACATGGCCTTCTACGGCCGCGCGGACTCCATCCTTTCGATCTCCTTCCAGGAATACACCACCGGCTCCTTCATCGTCGCGGAAGTCGTCATCGACATGAAGGACTCGAACCAGCAGCTCCGCATCTATAACGCCCGCCCGCCCGGCACCGCCGACGTCGCCAACCGTGTCAACCGCGCCACCGCGGCCAACGCCCAGAACCGCGGACTCGACCCGAGCGAAGCCAGCAAGCTGCCCATCCCGGGGCCGCTCGCCGTCATCGAATCCAAGGTCAACAACGTGGCCAACAACAGCACCGGCGACATCGTCGTGAAGACCTACCCGACCACCACCCATGCCAAGACGGTGGAGATGGTCGTCTCGACCAAGGCCGAGCTCCAGCAGCTCTACTCCAAGCTGATCACCCTCTATACGGGCTTCGAAGTGGAGGCCGTCGACGGTTCCTCGGTCGAAGGCTCCAACGGCGCCACCGCGGCGACCGCCGCGGGCAGCACCGCCGCCAAGATCAAGATCACCCAGATCGGCGGGGTCCTGTTCACGCTCGAGTAAGCCTGGGCACACCCCAGACCCCCTGTTTTACAGGGCGAAACCGCCACCTCCCTGCTTTCGGGCAAGTCCGGCTTGACCGTCCCTTGGGCGTCCGCTTGTGTCCGCCCTTACTCCCATGGCCTCCCTACCTGTCAACCGCATCAAGAAGAAGAACATCATGAGCTACAACGGTGAGCTCTGCATCGTTCTCGAGTGCCTCGTCCGCACCCCCCCGAACAACGCCTCCTACGTCCAGATGGAACTCCGCTCCATCAAGACCGGCGCCAAGATCCCGGTGCGCTGCGGCATCGGAGTCAGCTTCGAAGTCTTCGACAACAGCATCAAGTCCCTCGAGTTCTCGTACGAAGCCGACGGCAGCTACGTCTTCGCCGACACCAACACCAACGAGGAATATTACATCTCGGCCGCTACTCTCGCGGACTCCAAGGAGTTCCTGATCTCGGGTACGTCCTACATGGTGCTCTTCGTCGAAGACAAGCCGGTCACCGTCGACCTCCCCCCTTCCGTCACCGTCGAAGTCCTGGAAGCCCCGCCCGCCGTCAAGGGCGACACCGCCGGCAACGTCCAGAAGACGGTCACCTGCGAAAACGGCCTCCAGGTCAACGTCCCGCTCTTCATCAAGCAGGGCGAAAAGATCAAGGTCAGCACCGAGAACAAGGAATACCTCGGTCGCGCCTAAGCCGCCCGCCCAGGCGACGCGACGAACCCCGGCTTGCCGGGGTTCTTTTTTGGGCAGAAGGAGCGTAGACCCGCAGGGATTCGAACCCCGACAAAATGAACCAAAATCATTTGTGCTACCGTTACACCACGGGTCTGCGCACCCCGACTGAACATCGGTTCGCGGGTCGGAGTCAAGCGAGACCAAGGCGGGGTTGACGCTGGGGTTGGTAGGGCTCATTTCCCCTGTATGCCCGCCACCGCCTCCCAGAAGCCGAAGTATCGTCGTATCGTGCTCAAGATCAGCGGCGAAGCCTTGCGCAACGACGCCACCGGCGAATCCATCGACAGCGCCGTCCTCGACCGCCTCGCCGAAGAGCTCCGCTCGATCCAGAAGGTCGGCGCCCAGGTCGCGGTCGTCGTCGGCGGCGGCAACATCTTCCGCGGCCTCGCCGGCGCGCGCGCCAACGGCACCGACCGCACCACCGGCGACAACATGGGCATGCTCGCCACGGTGATCAACGGCCTCGCCCTCATGGATCGCCTCGAGAAGGCCGGCCTCGAGTGCCGCGTGATGACCGCGATCCCGATGGACCGCATCGCCGAACCCTTCATCCAGCGCCGCGCCACCCGCCACCTCGAGCGCGGCCGCATCGTCATCTTCGTCGCCGGCACGGGCAACCCGTATTGCACGACCGACTACGCCTCCGCCCTCCGCGCCAACGAGATCGGCGCCGACGCCATTCTCAAGGCCACCAAGGTCGACGGCGTCTACGACAAGGACCCGATGAAGCACAAGGACGCGAAGCGCTACGACCGCGTCTCGCACGCCGAAGCCCTGCAGAAGCGCCTGGGCGTGATGGACGCCGAAGCCTTCTCGCTCTGCGAAGCCAACAAGCTCCCGATCATCGTGCTCTCGATGTCCGAGAAGGGCGCCGTCAAGAAGGCCGTCCTCGGCCAGCGCATCGGCACGC
>JAHEJL010000028.1 GCA_024638885.1 Coraliomargarita sp.
TGGGCGAACGACTGCAGGCGGAACTGGCAGTTGATGAACGAGCCGCTGCGCTCGAAGACCGTCAGCGCCGGCAGCACGACTTCGGCGGCGGCGGTGGTGACGTTGTGGTGCGTGGCGAGGGTGACGCTGCGCACCTTGGCGAGCGTGGCGGCCGGGAGGCCGAGCATCACGGCGTCTTCGCGCACGATGAGGACCGACTGCACCTTGCCGGCGTCGATGTCGGCCGCGAGGGCCTTCAGGTCGGCGACGGGCGCCCTGTCGGTGAGGCCCGTGACGAGGGCGCCGCGGAAATTCGGGGTGCGGTCTTCGGAGACGAGCAGGCCATCGCCCTTGCCCACGTGGGCGGGGAGGTACACCGTGGCGTGCTTCGCCTTGGCCAGACGGGCGAGCAGGCGCTGCTCTTCGACGGACATGTGCGCGGAGCCGACGATCGCCAGCGCGCCGGCGGCGAGGGCTTCGGTGGCGACGGCCAGGGCGGCCTCGAGGGTCGCCTTCGCGGTCTTCACCGTCGCGTAGTTCACGCGGTTCGGAGCGTCGACGGACTTGAAAAGTTCGCGGCCGGAATCGGCCATCCACGTATCGTTGACGGCGTCGTTGCGGCGCGGCGTGACGCGGTAGATCTTGCCTTCGCGGGACCAGACCATCGTGTTCGCGCCGGCGGAAGATTCGGTGTCGATGCTCGGCGTCTGCTTCAGGAACCACACGCGCATCTTGAAGCGGAAGTCCGTGCTCGTGAGCGCGCCGACGGGGCAGATGTCGACCGTGTTGAGCGAGTAATTGTTATCCAGCTCGCGGCCCGGGAAGCAGGTCAGCGTGTTGTAGGAGCCGCGGTTGACGAAGCCCAGGACGGGGTCCTTGGCGATCTCGGCGGAGAAGCGCACGCAGCGCGAGCAGAGGATGCAGCGTTCGTCGTCGAGCGTCACGCGGGGCCCGAGGCGGGTCTTCTTCGGCTTGGCGTTCTTCTCGTCGAGGTAGCGCGAATAGCCGCGGCCGTAGTCGGCGGAATACTCCTGCAGCTTGCACTCGCCGGCTTGGTCGCAGATCGGGCAGTCGAGCGGGTGGTTGAGCAGGAGCATCTCCGTCACGCCTTCGCGGCAGGCCTTGACGCCGGGCGATTCGAGGCGGACGTGCAGGCCGGGCGAGACGTTGGTGGCGCAGGCGATGGCCGGCTTGGGTTGCCAGCCGATCTTCGGCTGACCGTTCTCCATCACCGGCTCGTTGGTCGCGCGGTCGCGCATCGGCGAGCCCAGCTCGACCAGGCACATGCGGCAATTGCCGGCGACCGGGAGCTTCGGGTGGTAGCAATAATGGGGCACTTCCTTGCCGATCTTACCCAGTGCGTCGACGAGGTTGGCCCCGGCCGGGACTTGGTGTTCGACGCCATCGACATTGATGGTGACCAGAGAAGGTTTGTTGTCCGTGACCATGGGTCGGAAAAGATAACCGCAAATTAGGTCACCCCTACCTTGCCGCAAGGGGAAAGGCGGGAAAAAGGGCTAAATAAGGGCTAGAGACAGGGTCAGGACAGGGCCTGATGGAATCGGCGCCTAGGCAGGTCGGTGATGGAGGCGAGGTCCTTGGCCTCCTTTTCCTTCGTCGGATTCACCCGCCAACCCCAGGCGCCCGCCTTTAGAACCGGCGACGGTAGCCGACTTCGAAGCCTTCGGTCTTGGTCGCGCCGGCCTTTTCGAGCGAGAGGGTCAGGTAGTACGAACTGGTCTGGTCGGGCTGGTAGAGGAAGGACGGGGCCAGGCGGAAGCCGGTGCCAGGGCCGACCCTGCCTGCGGTGAGGAAGCGGTCCCCTGAGCCGAAGCTGGCGTCGAATTCGGCGGTCTTGCTCCCGAGTTCAGCGAAGGCCTCGATGTCGACGGAGAACTTGAAGGTCGCGGAGGGGCCGATCGTGCGCCAGCCGAAGCCGGTGCCGATCGTGGCGCGCGTCGAATCGTAGGAGTAGCCGCGGACGTTCAGCGCGGCGATATCGCCGGACTCGTTGAACGCGTCGCCCTCGACGTGGACGTAGTCGATGCCGGCGTAAGGCGAGAGCGAGAAGCCCTGCTTGAAGCCGTAGTCGGCGCCGAAGCGGGCGAAGCCGCCGAAGGACTTGGCGGTCGGCGAGGCGCGCTCGGTGCCCATGAAGGTGGTGCGGGCCGTCTTGCTGTCCGACTTGGCGACGGTGGCGCCGACGTTGAGGTAAGGGGAGTCCTGCTTCACGCCGAGCAGGGAGGTCGCGAAGACCGTGGCGTGCGTGGTATTGCCTTCGATCGTCCCGCCGGTGCCGAGCGTGCCTTTGTTGGTGTCGTAGCCGACCGCGAAGCCGACCGTGGCGGTGCGGGTGATGTTCTTCATCAGGCCGCCCATCGCGCCGTTGGCCTTGTTGCTGAAGTCGGCCGCGTCGGCGCCCGTGCCGCCGCGGAAATCGGAAGAGGTGACCAACACGAAGCCTTCGCTGCGAGGCACGAAGCCATCGCAATAGTCACAAAGGTTGGCCGACTCCATGTGGTGGCCGGCGAGCTCGCGGTTGAGCGACGAGGTCGCGGAGCGCTGGGCCAGGGCGAGGGTGCCCGGGATGGCGGCGAAGGAGGCCGGCTCGAGGCCGCGCATGGCCGTCTCGAGCATCGGGTCGGCCATGGTCATCAGGCGGGCGACGAGCGGATCGAGGGCGCCGGGGACATAGACCGTGCCGCCGAGCTCCAAGGGCTGGCCGGACAGCGTAAGGGCCTTTTCCTGGACGTAGCCGGTCAGACCCGAGCCGACGGTCGGCTTGACGTAGCCGGAGGCGCCACGGACCAGGTAGACGGCATATTCGTTCGGGCGGTGGACCAGTCCATCGGCGTTGTGGATCAGGCCATCGTAGGCCGAAGGCGTGGCGCCGACGTCGATCGCGGCCGGACCGACCACCAAGTAGCGGGCACCACTGTCGAGGTTGACGATCGACTGCGGCGCGGTGGACAGGAAGTAGGACGAGACCAGGGTCGGGTCGGTCGAGGGCGTGCCGACGCCCTTGAAGAGGACGAAGCGACGACCGTAGTCGGGCAGCTCGCCGGTCGGCGTGTAGCGGGCGATGGCGATCTCGCTGCCCGGGCCAGGGTTGAGGTTGGCCTTGCCCGTGAATTCGACCGTGTCGTTGTAATAGCCGCCGATCTGGGGGAGCTTCGAGATCTCGAACGTGCCGCGCGAGGTCAGGTTGATGTCGGCGATCGACAGCATGCCTGGCGCGTTGCCCGGGGCGAGCACCCCGAAACTGAGGAGCTGCGGCGAAGCGGTGAGCCAGAGCACGCCGCTCTCGTAGGACATCGCCCAGCGGGTCGGGTCGCTGACGCCGCCGGTGGAGTCGGTGAACTGCGTCACGTCGTAGCTGAAGAGGTCCGCGAG
>JAHEJL010000005.1 GCA_024638885.1 Coraliomargarita sp.
CGCCGACGCAGGCGCCGACGGGGTCGACCTTGGGGTCGCGGGAGTCGACGGCGATCTTGGTGCGGTAGCCCGGGTCGCGGGCCATGGCGGCGATGGTGACGGTCTTGTCGGCGATCTCGGCCACTTCGAGCTCGAGGAGACGGCGGACGAACGCCGGGTTGGCGCGGGAAAGCACGAATTCGCGGCCGCGCTGCGGGTCTTCGCGGATCTCGAGGAGGAGGCAGCGGATGCGGTCGCCGGTGCGGAATTCGTCGCCATGGCAGCGCTCCTTGTGGGTGAGGACGGCTTCGGCGGTGCCGAGCTCGATCACGACGTTGCCGCGCTCGGTGCGACGGACGGTGCCGGTGACGATGTCGCCGACCTTGTCCTTGTACTCCTGGAAGACCTGGTCCTTCTCGATCTTGCGGAAGCGCTGGTTGAGCAGCTGCTGGGTGGTCTTGGCGGCGATGCGGCCGAGGTCGGCCACGTTGATGGGCTTGCGGACGGTCTCACCGACCTTGACGTCGGCGGCGATCAGGGAGGCGGCGACGGGGTTGATCTCCTGGAGCGGGTCCGAGACGGAGTCGGTGACGCGCAGGACGACGAAGGCGTCGAGCTTGCCCGAGGCGGGGTCGGCGTCGATCTCGACGTTCTGGCCGGCCATGACCGACTTCTCGACGGAAGACTTGATGGCTTCGACGATGAGGGCGCAGGCCTCTTCTTTTTTGATGTTCTTCTCCTTTTCGAGATACTGGAGGAAGGGTTTGATATCGACGCTCATGGTGATGGGTGCGGGTTTTCGGTGAAATGATTTGGGGACAAAAAAAGCGGGTCCGGCAGGACCCACCTCGGTAAAGGTGAACTGACGCCTACCTTGGACACCCCCCGGGGGATGTCAAGTGCGGTAAGCCCGGCCGGCCGGAGGGTTCCGCTTGCCCCCCGGGGGTCTTCTCGGAACCTTCCCCCATGGCCGACGAAAAAGTAATCTTCACGATGACGGGGGTCACGAAGTACTTCGAAAAGAAACCCGTTTTCCGCGATATTTCCCTATCCTATTACTATGGGGCCAAGATCGGCGTGCTCGGCCTCAACGGCTCGGGCAAGTCGACGCTGCTCAAGATCATGGCCGGCGAAGACAAGGAATTCGACGGCGCGATCAGCCAGGTGCCCGGCTACACGCTCGGCTACCTCGCCCAGGAGCCGCGCCTCGACGAGCACCTGACCGTCCAGGAATGCGTGATGCAGGCCGCCGGTCCGATGAAGGCCCTGCTCGAGGAATATGACGAGACGTTCGTCAAGGTCTCGGAGACCGACGACGCGAAGGAACAGGAGAAGATCCTGGCCCGCCAGGGCGAGATCCAGTCGATCCTCGACACCCGCGGCGGCTGGGACCTCGACGCCCGCATCGAGATGGCGATGGAAGCCCTGCGTTGCCCGCCCGGCGAAGCGGTGGTCTCCGCGCTCTCCGGCGGCGAGAAGCGCCGCGTGGCGCTCTGCCGCCTGCTGCTGATGGAGCCGGACATCCTCCTGCTCGACGAACCGACCAACCACCTCGACGCCGACACGGTCGCCTGGCTCGAACGCCACCTGCAGGGTTACAAGGGCACGGTCATCGCGATCACGCACGACCGCTACTTCCTCGACAACGTCGCCGGCTGGATCCTCGAGCTCGACCGCGGCCGCGGCATCCCCTGGAAGGGCAACTACTCGTCCTGGCTTCAGCAGAAGCAGCAGCGCCTCGAGATGGAGGAGAAGCAGTCCGCCGCGCGCTCCCGCTCGATGGAGCGCGAACGCGAGTGGGCCGCGGCTTCGCCCAAGGCCCGCGTGGCCAAGAACAAGGCCCGTCTCCGCGCCTACGAGCAGATGCTCACGCAGGACCAGAACCAGCAGGAGAAGGCCGCCGAGATCTGGATCCCGCCCGGCCCGCGCCTCGGCGGCGCGGTCATCGAGGCCCGCGGCCTGTCGAAGGGTTATGGCGACCGCATCCTGATGGAGGGCGTCGATTTCTCGCTGCCCGCCGGCGGCATCGTCGGCGTGGTCGGCCCCAACGGCGCCGGCAAGACGACGCTCTTCCGCATGATCACCGGCCAGGAGAAGCCCGACAAGGGCACGCTCACGGTCGGCGACACGGTCAAGATCGCCTACGTCGACCAGTCCCGCGATTCGCTTCCGGCCGACGCGCCGCTCTGGTCCGCGATCTCCGACGGCCAGGAGATGGTCCACCTCGGCAAGATCATGGTCCCGGCCCGCGCCTACGCGGCCCGCTTCGGCTTCACCGGCGACGTCCAGCAGCGCAAGGTCGGCGTGATGTCGGGCGGCGAACGCAATCGCATCCACCTCGCGCGCCTGATCAAGTCCGGCGCCAACGTGCTCCTGCTCGACGAGCCGACGAACGACCTCGACGTGAACACGATCCGCGCGCTCGAGGACGCCCTCGAAGGCTTCGCCGGCTGCGCGGTGATCGTGACGCACGACCGCTGGTTCCTCGACCGCGTGGCCACCCATATCCTCGCGTTCGAAGACAACAGCACGGTGGTCTGGCACGAAGGCAACTACGGCGACTACCTCGAAGACCGTCGAAAGCGCCTCGGCCTCGAGTCGGACACGCCGCGTCGCCCGAAGTATCGCCGCCTTACGCGCTGAGCCGCTGGGCGGCCTTGAGCCGTTGCTTCCAAGCTCCGGCCGTCGCCGCGAGCGTGGTCAGCTGCAGGTCGCTCATGCGCCAGCCCCAGTTGCCCTGCGGGTTGCCGGGCGTGTTGAAGCGCGCTTCGGCGCCGAGGCCGAGCAGGTCCTGGACGGGGATGAACGCGGCGATGCCGGGCGAGGCCAGGGCGGCTTCGGCCAGCGTGACATGCGGCGCGTCCATCGGGCCGAAGACCGCCTCGACGCGCGCGCGTTCCTCGGCGGAAGCCTGCGCGTACCAGCCGACGACGGTGTCGTTGTCGTGCGTGCCGGTGTAGACGACGCGGTCCGCGGTGATGTTCGCGGGGAAGTGCGGGTTGCCTTCGGGCGGGCCGCCGAAGCCGAACTGCAGCACCGACATGCCGGGCAGGCCGGAGGCCTGGCGGAGCACGTCGACGCCGGGGGAGAGCAGGCCGAGGTCTTCGGCGACGAGCGGCAGGCCGGCGAGGGCGCCGGTGAACGCGAGGCCGGGGCCGTCGCACCACCGGCCTTCGCGGGCGTTGGGCGCGCCGGCGGGCACGCTCCAGAAATCGTGGATGCCGCGGAAGTGGTCGATGCGGATCGCGTCGAACAGCTCGAGGTCGTGATGCACGCGCGCCTTCCACCAGGCGAAGCCGTCGGCGGCGTGGCGTTCCCAGGCGTAGAGCGGGTTGCCCCAGAGCTGGCCGTCGGCGGCGAAGTAGTCCGGCGGGACGCCGGCCACGGCGGTCGGCCGGCCTTGCGCGTCGAGCTGGAAGAGTTCGGGGCGCGTCTTGGCGTCGCAGCCGTCGGCGGAGACGTAGATGGGTTCGTCGCCGAAGAAGCGCACGCCCTTGGCGTGGGCGTATTCGCGGAGAGCGCGCCACTGTTCGGCGAAGAGGAACTGCAGCACCTCGGCTTCGGCGACGAGCTCCGGTGAGGCTTCGTGCACGGTCCACTTGTCCGGCGCGGCGTAACCGTTGGCTTCGCGCAGCGCGGAGAAGCGGCACCAGGCGCCGAGCCAGCCGGCCTGCTTCTCGCGGAAGCGCTTGAACGCGGCGTTCTGCTTCAGGATGACGGCGCCCCGGCGCGCGGCCGTCTGGAGGGCGGGGCGGAGGTCGTTCCAGAGGCGGCCGTAATCGGTGCGCCCGTCGCTCCCGCGACGCAACGAGGCGATCTCGTCGGGCGTGAGCAGCTTGCGGGCGCCGAGGTCGGCGAGGTCGAGGAGGTAGGGGTTGCCGGCGAAGACGGAGAGCGCCTGGTAAGGCGAGTCGCCGTAGCCGGTGGGGCCGAGGGGGCAGACCTGCCACCAGGTGAAGCCGGCGGCGGCGATGATGTCGACGAAGCGGCGGGCTTCGGCGCCGAGCGAGCCGACGGGGCCGTCGCCCGGCAGGGCGGTCGGATGGAGCAGGACGCCCGCGCTACGCCGCGGGAACGCGTGGCAGGCGAAGGCTTGGGCGGCGACCGGGTCGGTCGCATGGGCGCCTCGGGCGGCGCTCATCTCAGCGGAACTGGACGTGGTGCTTCGTGCGGAGGTCATTGAGCCAGTTCTGGATGGCAGTCTTCATGCCAATCTGGCGGACCTTGCCTTCGATTTCCGACATCACTTCCGGGTCGTTGACATCGGCGTAGCCCTTCGGGCGTTCGCCCTCGCGGCTGACGATCACGTAGATGGGGGCGGCGCCGACGTCGAACTTCAGGGGCTCGGATACCTCGCCGACCTTGAGGGTCTTGAGCGAGGTGGTGACGGTCGCGTTGAGGTCGTCGAGGTTGCGCCAGCCGGCGTCGCCACCCTTGCCGGCGAAGTCGTCGGTGCTGACGCGCATGGCGACGTCGGCGAAGGTGGGCGTGCCGACGATCGGCTTGCCGGCCACCTTGAAGCGTTCGAGCGTGGCGGCGATCTTCTCCGGGTGGCGGAGGGCGTCGGCCCAGGCGGCGGCGCGGGCGGCGGTCTCGGCGGGCTTCTCGGCGGCGCCCTGCGTGATGGTGATCTGGCGGAGCTTCACCTGTTCCTTGCGCACGAAGTCGGCCTTGTTCTTCTCGTAGTATTCGCGGATCTTGCCGGGGTTCACGTCCCAGGACGCGCGGCGGATCTGGCCGACCATGTATTCGAAGATGATGCGGTCCTCGATGAACTTGCGGTAGGCGAGCGGGGTGGTGCCGGCGGCGCGCAGCGAGGCGACGAAGCGGTTACGGTCGCCGTTGAAGTCGCGACGGACGGTCTCCTCGATGTCCGCGTCGATGTAGGAGGCGGGGAGGCGGGCCGTGCTGGCGCGGAACTCGGCGATGACGAGCTGGCGTTCGGCGATCGACTTCAGGGTCTCCTCGGCGGCCTGCGCGATGGCCTTGTCGAACTCGGCGTCGGTCTTGGTGCCGGCGCGGATCTGGCCGACGATCGGGTCGATCTGGCGGCGGACGTCCGAAAGGGTGATGCCGGTGCCGTCGGCGTCGGCGGCGATGCGGTCGGCATGCATCTCGGACCAGCGCTTGGCGGCGGCTTCCTCCAGCGTGGGCTGCTTGAGCTGGGCGGACGCGGCGGTCGCGGTCAGGACGAGCAGGCTGGAGAACAGGAAGGATTTCATCGGGCGTTAGGAGCGGGCAGCCGTGAGAGGAAGCCTCGGATTTCCTTCAGTTTCCGCAGGGGGTCTCGCACGGTCAAGCGGGGAAACCGGTTGCCGACGAGAATGGGCTCCGGCGCACGCCCGCCGGCGGCCGAGAGGCAGCGGATGACGGCGCCGTCGGTCGTCACCGAAACGACACTTTTCTCCTCCGCCAGGCAGCGGATCTCCGCCAGGCTCAGCAGGGCGTCCGCTTCGGGCGGGAGCTTGCCGTAACGGTCCTTGAGGGAGGTCCGGAGCTCGGCCACCTCGGCGGCGTCGAGCGCGAGGGCGATGCGGCGGAACGCCTCGATGCGCAGGCGGGTCTCGGGAATCCAGTCGGAGGGCAGCGTGGCCGTGAGCAGGGGCACCTCGCCGTCGCTGCTGTTCGTCTGCTCGGTGCCGAGCGCGGCCTGGGTGTGGTCGATGAAGTCCAGCTGCACCTCGCAACGGTCGATGACCGCGCCCTTGTCGCCGCGGAGCTTGGCCACGCTGCGCCGGAGGAGCTGGCAGTAGAGGTCGAAGCCGACGGTGGCGACGTGCCCGCTCTGCGCCGCGCCGAGGATGTTGCCGGCGCCGCGCAGCTCGAGGTCGCGCATGGCGATGCGGAAGCCGGCGCCGAGCTGGTTGTATTGGCGGATCGCCGACAGGCGGCGGTGGGCCGTGCCGACCAGCGCGGCGTGGCGGTGCAGGAAGAGGTAGGCGTAGGCCTGGCGGTTGAAGCGGCCGACGCGCCCGCGGAGCTGATACAGCTGGGCGAGCCCGAAGCGGTCCGCGCCTTCGATGATGAGCGTGTTGCAGTTCGGGATGTCGAGGCCGGTCTCGATGATGGTCGTGCACACGAGGACGTCGTATTCGCCCGCGACGAAGGCCGACATGACCTCCTCGAGCTGTCCGGCCGGCATCTGGCCGTGGCCGACGATGATCCGCGCCTTGGGCACGAGCGCCGCGATGCGTTCCGCGACGGCCTGGATGGTCTCGACGCGGTTGTGCAGGTAGAACACCTGGCCGCCGCGGGCGAGCTCGGCCTTCACGGCGTCGCGCACGAGCTTCTCGTCGTAGCTGCGCACGATGGTGCGGATGGGCAGGCGTTCGCGGGGCGGCGTCTCGATGACGCTGAGGTCGCGCGCGCCGACGAGCGCGAGGTAGAGGGTGCGCGGGATGGGCGTCGCGCTCATGGCCAGGACGTCCACCTCGGTGCGCAGCTGCTTGAGGCGTTCCTTATGCCGCACGCCGAAACGGTGCTCCTCGTCGATGATCACGAGCCCGAGCTTGCCGAAGCTCGTGCCGTCCGAGAGCAGGGCGTGCGTGCCGACGACGATGTCGACGGTGCCGGCGGCGGCGCGCGCCCGGACGTCGGCCTTCTGCTTCGCGGTGCGGTAGCCGCTGAGGAGCTCGACCGAGACGGGCCAGCGGGCGAGGCGTTCCTTGAAGCTTTCGAAATGCTGCTGGGCGAGGACGGTCGTGGGCGCGAGGATCGCGACCTGGCGGCCGCCGAGGACGCACTTGAAGGCGGCGCGCAGGGCGACCTCGGTCTTGCCGAAGCCGACGTCGCCGCTGACGAGGCGATCCATGGGCGCCGGGCGCTCCATGTCGGCCTTCACGTCGACGATCGCGCGCGTCTGGTCCGGCGTCTCGCGGTGCGGGAAGGAGCGCTCGAACTCGCCCATCCAGGCGTTGTCGGCGTCCTTGGGGTGCGTGATGCCGGGCTTGGTCGAACGCGCGGCCTGCATGGCCAGCAGCTGCGCGGCGAGGTCGGCGGTCGCCTTCTCGGCGGCCTTGCGCGACTTCTCCCAGCCGCCTCCGCCGAGCTTGGAAAGCTTGGGGTGCGCGCGGCCGATGCCGATGTAGCGCGTGAGCAGGTGCGACTCACGGACCGGCAGGTGGAGCATCGACTTCTCGGCGAACTCGAGCCCGATGAAGTCCTCGGTGCGGCCGTTGTGCTCGTGGGCCTTGATGCCGCGGAAGAGGCAGACGCCTTGCGTCGCGTGCACCAGCGCGTCGCCGTCGGCGAGTTCGCCGAAGTCGAGGGCGCGCCCGACGGCGGCGCGGATCGCGGTGCGGCGACGGGGCAGGACGGCGAGCGGGCGCTTGCGACGGCCGAAGAGCTCGCGTTCCGTCAGCAGCAGCAGGCCTTCCTTGAGCAGGCCGGGCAGCTTGCCGGGGGCGATGATCACGCCGCCGCCGAAGCGGCCGTGGATGACGCGGGGGGCGAAGCCGCGGATCTTCGCGCCGGCGACGTCGGCGTTGAGGCGGTCGACCGAGCCGTCGGTGTCGCCCGCGAGCAGGCAGGGGCGGCCGTCCTTGGCGAGGGAGGCCGCGGCCTTCAGCAGGGCGGGGCGCGTCTCGGCGCTGTCGGTGGCGGAGCCGATGAGCAACGATTCGGCGGGCGTCGACTCGAGCGCGAGCGCCGCATAGCCGGCCGGGGCGTCATCGGTTTCTTCGAGCACGAGTTCGTCGACCTTGGCCGAGGACAGTTCGGCGCAGAGGACGTCCTCATGGCAGCGGTCGACGGAGACGATGAGCGCGTCGGGCGGCAGGTGGCGGAAGAACGGCGCTTCGGGCGCGGAGCCGGAATCATCGCGCGGCGCGCAGATGACGAGGCCGTCGACCTCGCCTTCGCTGCGCTGCGTGGCGGGGTCGAACGGACGGAGCGATTCGACCGTGTCGCCGAAGAGGTCGATGCGCACGGGCATCTGCGCGTTCAGCGGATAGACGTCGAGGATGCCGCCGCGGAGGGCGTATTCGCCGGGCTGTTCGCAGAGCGCCTCGTGGGCGTAGCCGAAGTCTTCGGCGAGCCGCTTCGCGAAATCGCGGAGGGCGAGCTTCTCGCCCTTGCGGACGACGATCTCGGCCTTGGCGGTGGCCTCCGGGGCCGGCGAGCGGCGCGTGAGCGAGCCGGGCGTGCAGGCGATGAGCAACGGCCGCTTGGCGTCATGGCCGCCATGGCGCAGGAGCGAGAGGACGCCGAGGAGGTCGCAGTCGGCTTCGAAGGCCGGCACGGCGGCGTCGGCTTCGGTCAAGGTGCGGGCGACCGGTTGCGCGGCGTTGAGCAGCGTCAGCAGCTGGGCGGTCTCCTCGGCGAAGGTCTCGGCGGCGCCGAGGTTCGAGGCGAGGAAGACGATGACGCCGCGGGCGGCGCCTTCCGAGCAGGCGCAGGCCGCCCAGGCGTGCGCGGGCACGCCGGTCAGGGCACGGCGTGGCTGAGCGGACATGGGGCCTATCGAGGCGGGAAGCCCCGATGCGTCAAACCCAACCCCTTACTTCAGGACCTCTTCGGCGATTTCGTCCCAGAGCTCGTCGATCTGGGCGGGTTTCTTCACCGGTCGGCCGGCCTCGATGAACCAATAGCGGGCGTTGCCGAGGTCGCCTTCGATGAGATGGAGCAGCGCGTGCAACCAGGAGCCGGTGGGTGTCTCGATGTCCTGGGCGATGCCATGCGCTTCCTCCCAGTCGCCTTGCTTGGTGAACCAGAGCGCCTTCGCTTCGCGCGAGAGGCCGGCCGGCGGCTTGGCGTCGTGGGCGGCGGAGGCCTTGAGCTGCGCGGGGGTCATGGCTCAGCGACCGGGGTTCAGGCGCGAGAGGGCGTCCGACGCTTCCGAGGGGAGGTCCTTGATGAGCTTCACCGCGAGTTCCTGGCCGGCCTGCACGTCCTCGAGCTTCATCTTCTTCTCGAGCTCGCCGAGCTTGGTCACGTCTTCCGGATTATCTTCGATCTCGATCAGCACCAGCCGCCAGGCGTAGGCCTGCTGCAGGTCCTTCGGGGTCTTCTCGCCGGATTCGTAACGGTCGGCGAGGATGCGGATCGACTTGCCGTCGCGGCGGGTCGCGGCGCGGGTGTAGTAATCCACGGCGAGCCGGTAATTCTGCGGCAGGCCGGGCTGGCCGACTTCATAGGCCTTGGCGAGTTCGCGCAGGCTGTGGCGGTCGCCGGCGTTGGCGCCGCGGAGGTATTGCGTGTAGGCTTCGCCGAGCAGTTCTTCGCGCGCGGCCTGCTGCTTGGCGGCGTCCGCGGCTCCCTTGACGGGCTTGATGGCGTCCGCCTTGGCCTTGGCGAGATCCCCCAGCACCCGATAGCCCATCGGCTGGCCTTTGTCCGCCGCCTTGCTCGCCCACTCGGCGGCCTTGGTTTCGTCCTTCGCTACGCCGAGGCCCCGTGCGTAGTAGAGGGCGACGACGGCCATGGCGCGCGTGTGGCGGTTTTCGGCCGCCTTGAGCATCCAGCTGAAGGCGACCTTCTGGTCATCCTTGATCTGCAGTTCGGCCGGGGCGTAGGCGGTGTGACGCAGCGCGTAGATGTATTGGGCCTGGGAATTGCCGGTTTCGGCCAGGCTGAGCAGTTCGGCGGGCTTGGCGTCGGCCTTGAGCTCGCTGACGTAACGGTCGTGCAGTTCGTTCGGGAGCTGCGCGATCGGCACTTCCCACTGGTTGGAGAGGTCGACGGTCAGGATCGTGCCGACGGCGGCGGCGATGATGTAGGGGCGGAGCCGGAGGAGTTTGCGGCGCATGGGACGGCGTTCATCCAAGCCGGCCCGCGGATGAAGGCAAGGGGAGTTCGATTACGGCTATAGAAGAACCCGCACGCCGGGCCTTGCTTGCCATCGTCGTTCGGCCATCGTGCGGCCATCACCCTGTCGTCATGCGTCTGTTCGCCTTCTTGTTCTGCCTCGTCGCCGTCGCCCAGGAGAGGCCCGTCATCCTGGGGCACGGTTCCGCCCGCTACGCGGTCGACCTGAAGTGGGCCAAGGCCGATCCGGCCGTCGCCCCGGTGGTGAACTCCCATGCCCTCGCCGAGGACAAGGCGGGCCGCATATACCTCGTGACCGACCATCCGAAGAACGACTTCATCGTCTTCGAGAAGGATGGCCGTTATGTCCGTTCGATCAGCGCCGGACTGGGCGGCGGTCACGGCCTGGAGATCTTCGAGCAAGGCGGCGTAGAGTACCTCGTGCATGTCGACTCCGGCTGGCACATGGCGGCCGAAGGATGGAATCCTTCCGCGGTCGAAGGGCGCATCACGTTGCTGACCACCGATGGCAAGGTCGTGCGGAAGTTCCCGACGCCGAAGGAGCTCGGCCTGAGCGACGGCAAGTTCATGCCGTGCGACGTCGCCTGGACGCCGGCCGGCACGCTGCTCGTGGCCGACGGCTACGGCTCCAACTTCATCTACGAGTTCTCGCTGGAAGGGAAGCTGCTCAAGAAGTGGGGCGGTCCGGCCAAGGACGCCGCCAACCTCAGCAACGCCCACGGGATCTCCCTCGATGCCGCCGATCCCCGCGGTCCGCTCGTCTGGGTGCCCTCGCGCAGCCAGAACCAGGTCAAGGCGTTCACCTTGGACGGCAAGCATGTCGACACCCTCGACCTGCCGGGCGCCTTCGCCGGCCAGCTGTGCTTCTGTGGTGACAAGATCTATACCGCCGTCTGCTGGAGCAAGGACGCCAACGGCAAGCGCCTCGCGCAGTCCGGCTTCCTGCTCGTGCTGGACCGCTCCACGAAGAAGGTGCTCAGCGCGCCGGGTGGCAGCGAGCCGACCTATGTCGATGGCAAGCTCCAGCCGCTCCGCCAGGCCCAGCCCGTCTTCAAGCACGGCCACGACCTCTTCGTCGATTCCGCCGGCGACATCTATCTCGGCGAATGGAACGCCGACCGCCGCTACCCGTCCAAGCTGACGCTGGTGAAGTAGCCGTCGGCTTGACGCTTTCCGCGGGGGACGCCATAGGAAGCATGCCCCATGAGCTTCCGCCTCGTCATCGCCATGCTGCTTCTGGCCGCCTCGCTTGGAGCTCAGGACAAGCCGATCATCAAGCCCGGCGCCGTCATCCTCGACGAGGATTACTCCAAGCCTGAGGCCGCGGGCAAGTGGACCACGGTCGGTGGCCATTGGACGATCAAGGACGGTGTGCTGATGGGCACGGTCGGAGGTCGTAAGTCGCCGGCCCTCGTCTATCCTCGTCGCTACCATGACGTCCTGCTGACGACCCGCTTCAAGCTGGTCGACAACATCTGCCTGATCGTCCGCTTCGAAGGCTGGCGTGGTGCCCAGTCCGTGGGTCTGGTCATCTATCGCGATTCCATCTTGGTGCAGAAACTCCAGGCCCGTGATGATACGCACACGGAGAAGGGCAAGTTCGTCGACCTCGGACGGGCCACGCAGAAGATCGATGCGGGTCGATGGTATGAGCTGACCGTGAGCATCGTCGGAGATGAGCTCAAGGCTTCCATCGAAGGGGGCGGCTCGGTCTCGGTCAAGAACCCCGGCTTCGATGTCGATCACTCCGAGGTCGCCGTGGTCTTCAGCGGCGGCGTCGGTTACCTCAGCAAGCTGAAGGCCGTCGTGCCGGGTCAGTGATGTCAGCTGATCAGCAGCAGCCGCGGTGAGCCCGGCCTGTTTTCCGGGGCGCGGTGGACGCACGGCGCCACGGGGCTGCCGGGCCAGCGCGTGGCGATGCGCCAGAGCGCGAACGTGCCGAAGGGGTAGGGCGTCGCGCCCGGCTTGGGGGCGTAGTGCGAGTCGTAGCTGTGCTCGTGCAGGTATTCGGCGAAACCGGCGTCGTCCAGGCCGCCGTATTCCTTGAGCAGTTCCGCGCGGATCTCGGGGAGCTCGACCTTGAGCCACGCGTCTTCGTTGCGGAGGCCTTCGCTGCAGGCGCCGTGGTAGGTGCAGAGCCACGTGTCGACCTCGACCGGCGCGCTGTCGACGTGGAACGAGGTCACGTCCGTCGGCACCGTGCCGGCGTCCGGACCGCGTACGCAGTCATAGACGCAGTTGAGCGAAGGGGCGAGGTCGTGGTCGCGCAGGAGTTGCTGGTCCGCGAGCATCGCCTCGGCGGCGAGCTTGCCCGCCGGCGTCAGGTCGAGGGCGCGGACGCGTTCGTCTTCGAGCGCGACGATGCCTTCGCCGGGGCCGAGCTTCGCGATGACCTCGGCGTAGTCGCCGGGCAGGGTGCGTGCCCAGCAGAGCGCGTTGACGCCGTCGGCGAAGCGCGTGGAACGCAGCTCCGCGAAGCTCCCGACGTGGCGCACGCGCGGCTGGCCGGCGCCGCTCACTTCAGCGCGAAGCGCTTGGCGAACTCCTTGGCGAGCGCGTCGTAGGCGACGGCGCCCGGGGAGTGGACGTCATACTGGAAGATCGTCTGGCCGTGGCTCGGGCACTCCGACAGGCGGATGGTGCGCGGGATCATCGCGTCCATGACGAGGGCGGGGAAGTGGGTCTTCACTTCCTCGACGACCTGGCGGGAGAGCTTCGTGCGCACGTCGTACATCGTCATCACGATCGCGCCGACGGTGAGCTTGTCGCTGGCGCCGGCGGCCTTGAGCTGGTCGACCACGCCGAGGATCTGGCCGAGGCCTTCCATCGCGAGGTATTCGGTCTGCAGCGTGACGATCAGGTGGTCCGACGCGCCGAGGGCGTTCATCGAGAGCATGCCGAGGGCCGGCGGGCAGTCGATGAGGATGGCCTTGTATTTGCCGGAGGCGACGACCGGGGCGAGGGCTTCGCGCAGGCGGCCGAGGTAGTTCTCGGCCTGCGAGAGTTCGGATTCGACGGCGGCGAGGTCGACCTCGGACGGGATCAGGTCGAGCTTCTCGGTGGACGTCGCGACGATCATGTCGGCGGCCTTGGCCTCGCCATGCAGGACCTTGTAGAGGGACTTGCCTTCGGTCTTCTCGATGCCGAGCGCGCTGGTCGCGTTGGCCTGGGCGTCGAGGTCGATGATGAGGGTCGGGACGCCGAGGCGCGCGAGGCCGGCGCCGAGGTTCACGGTGGTGGTCGTCTTGCCGACGCCGCCCTTCTGGTTCGCGATGGAGAAGACCTTGGCCACTTAGGCGTCCTCGATGGGGCGTTCGACTTCGGTCGGGGCCTCGTAGTCGATGCCGGCGAGGCCGAAGCCGAAGTTCTTCATGAAGTCGGACTGGTAGCCGGCGAAGTCGGCATGCGCGTCGAAGGTCTCGGTCGTGACGTGGGGCCAGGCTTCGAAGACGGCCTTCTGGACGTCGGGCGCCATTTCCCAGTCGTCGATGCGGACGCGGCCGTTCTCGTCGAAGTCGAGGGCGTTGCCGTTGTACATCTGCTTCTCGAAGAGGCGCTGGATCTGCTCGATGCAGCCTTCGTGCGTGCCCTTCGCCTTCATGATCTTGAAGAGCAGCGAGACGTAGAGGGGGACGACGGGGATGGCGGAGCTGGCCTGCGTGACGACGGCCTTGTTCACGGACACGAAGGCGCGGCCGCGGTGGAGCTTCATCAGGCTGTCGATCTTACGGCCGGCGCGCTCGAGGTCTTCCTTGGCCTTGCCGATGGTGCCATCCTTGTAGATAGGCCAGGTCACCTGCGGTCCGATGTAGGAGTAGGCGACGGTCTGGCAGCCTTCCTTGAGGACGCCGGCGCCGTCGAGGGCGTTCATCCAGAGTTCCCAGTCTTCGCCGCCCATGACCTTGACCGTCTGCGCGATGTCGTCGGCGGAGGCGGTCTCGAGGGTGACCTCGTTCACGACCTTCTTGTCGGTATCGAGGTTCTTGGC
The DNA here is from genome assembly GCA_024638885.1 of Coraliomargarita sp. Taxonomy (GTDB): domain Bacteria; phylum Verrucomicrobiota; class Verrucomicrobiia; order Opitutales; family UBA953; genus UBA953. The sequence goes on from JAHEJL010000005.1 coordinate 13,733, forward strand.
GTGGAAGGGGGCGCCGGTCGGCTTGAGGACGGACTTGTAGGTCACGCCGTCGGGAGCGGTGCGACGCGGGGAGGCGAGGGAGTAGACGATGAGGTCGACCTTGCCGCCGGGCATCTTGGACTTGATCGACTCGATGACCTGGGCCTTGAGCTCGGCCGAGAAGGCGTCGCCGTTGAGGGAGACGGCCTTGAGGCCGGCCTTCTTCGCTTCGGCGTGGAAGCCGGCGGTGTTATACCAGCCGGGCGAGCCGGGCTTGTCGCCTTCGCCGTTGCGCTCGAAGAACACGCCGAGCGTGGCGGCGCCCGAACCGAAGGCGGCGGAGATGCGGGAAGAGAGGCCGTAGCCGGTGGAGGCGCCGATCACCAGGACCGACTTGGGGCCACCCTGGATGGGCTGACGGGACTTGACGTAGGCGATCTGCTCGCGGACCGCCGCGGCGCAGCCGTCGGGGTGGGAGGTGATGCAGATGAACCCGCGCACGCGAGGCTTCAGGACTTGCTGGGACATGGGCACACCTTTGGAGGGGGAGGGGATGAGTTCAATCTGGAATTGGGAGTTAAGGCAGGTGTTGGCGGTTGGCGGCTGGCGGTTGGCGATCAGGGTAAGCATGAAAAGAGCGGAGAGGGAGGTTGCTGGGGGTCGGAAGTAGGGTGGGTGCTTCAGGCGGTTGGTAGGTAATCGCGGGAAGTGCGTCGGCCGTGGCTATCTTGATGCTAGGTCGCCTATGCATCCCCAAGAGAATCCCAAGGTGGTGAGCTATCGTGACCTTTCGGCGTGGAAGTCGGCCAAGGCCCTTGCGGTCGAGGTCTATCGGGCCGTCAACGCCGTGTCGGTGCGGAACGATTTCGCCCTTGTCGACCAGCTACGACGGTCGGCGATTTCCATCCCGTCCAACATCGCCGAGGGTGCCGGCAGAGGCACGAATCAGGACGCCCTCCGGTTCCTGTACATCGCCAGGGGCTCTTTGTGCGAGCTTCGCACCCAGTTGGAGGTGATTCATGAGGCCGGCCTCTTGGATTCGCGCTTATGCGAGTCGCTTTTAGGACGCACGGAAGAGGCGGGCCGTCTCCTCGGAGGGCTGGTTCGTTTTCGCGCTTCGCGTCGCGATGGTGATTCGGAGGCTCCGTCCTCCGCCAGGCCATCGTCGCCGTCGTTCCGTCCGCCCGATGTTCGTCGCTAGCGTTTAAGTGTCCGGTGGGCTTCATAACCCTTGCTTGTGGGGTCTGCTTGCGGATTGTTGCCACCTTCGCGGTCCTGCCGCCAACCGCTCACCGCCTACCGCTTCCATCTTTCCCATGTTCAGCACCCGACTCGCGTTCGCCGACACGACCAACGCCCTCAGCAAGGCGAAGGCGAAGCGACTCGCGGCCGGTCAGCCGGTGCTCGACCTGTCCGATTCCAATCCCGCCAACGCGGGCTTCGCGTGGTCCGCCGCCGACCTCGGTCCGTTGCTCCGCCGCGACGGCGTCCAGCGCCAGGATCCCAATCCGCTCGGCATGGCCTCGGCCCGCACGGCGATCTCCGATTACTATTCTTCGCGCGGCGCCCGCGTGCCCGTCGACCAGCTCTTCCTTACGGCCAGCACGAGCGAAGCCTACTCCTGGGTCTTCAAGCTGCTTTGCAATCCGGGCGACGAGGTGCTCGTGCCCGAGCCGGCCTACCCGTTGCTCGAGGTCATCGCCGCCCTCGAAGGCGTGACGCTCCGTCCGTATCAGCTCGTGCAGCTCGCCGGCGAGTGGGTGATCGACGCGACCACGCTGAGCGTGAACCGCCAGACGCGCGCGGTCCTCTGCATCAATCCTTCCAACCCGACCGGCGCGTTCGTCGGCCGTCGCGACCGCGACGTGCTGCGCGGCTTCGCGCTCAAGCACGGCCTCGCGATCGTGTGCGACGAGGTCTTCCTCGATTACCCCGCCGAAGGCGTCGCCTCGCCGGGCACGTGGGCCGGCGAAGCCAACGTGATGACGTTCGTCCTCAGCGGACTCTCCAAGGTCGCGCTCGCTCCGCAGCTCAAGCTCGGTTGGATCGTCGTCGCCGGCCCGGCCGCCTCGACGCTCGAGGCCTGCCGACGTCTCGAGCACATCGCCGACGCCTTCCTTTCGGTGAACACTCCGGCCCAGCTGGCCTTGCCGGACCTGCTCCGTCGCGCCGAGCCGCTCCGCGCCCTCGTCCGCACCCGCGTCGCCCAAGGAGAGGCCACGCTGCGTGCCTGGGCCACCTCGACCGCCTCCGGCTGCACGGTCCTTCCGCGCCCGGCCGGCTGGACCGCCATCCTGACTTTGCCCCCCGGCGTGCACGAAGATCGCTTCCTGATGAACGCCCTCAGCGAGGGCGTCTGGGCGCATCCCGGTTATTTCTATGGGATGCCGACCACCGTCCCGAGCGTCGTTTTGAGCCTTTTGACCCCTCCGGACGCCCTTTCGGCGGGCCTCCAGGGGCTCGACCGGGCTTTGAAGCGGACTTAAGGGGTAATTACCGCTTGCCAACGGCCCCGGCACTCCTTTGCTCCGACTTTCCAAAAGGAGCCCGAACACTATGTCCCGTATCTGCAGCGTCACCGGCAAGCGCCCCGTCAAGGGCCGCCGAATCATTCACCGCGGTCAGTCCAAGAAGAGCGGCGGTATCGGCTTCCAGCTCGTGAAGCAGACCAAGCGCACGTTCAAGCCGAACGTCCAGCGCATCCGCGTCCTCCAGCCTAACGGCTCGGTGAAGCGCCAGTGGGTTTCGGTCAAGGCCCTCAAGGCCGGCCTCGTCACCAAGGCCTAAGCCTCGGTTTCACGACCCCAGCAAAAACCCGCCGTGACCCGGCGGGTTTTTTGTGCCCGGAGCAGGGCGGGGTGGCTTAGGCGAACTTCTGCCAGAGCACCGTGCCCCAGATGGCCAGGGCGATGACGATGGTCAGGAAGACCGCGGCGCTGCCCATGTCCTTGGCGCGCTTGGCCAGCGGATGGCGCTCCAGCGAGATGTGGTCGGTGTTGGCCTCGATGGCCGAGTTGATGAGCTCGACGATCAGGATCAGCTGCAGGGAGGAGAAGAGCAGGGCCTTCTCGAGCAGGCTGACCGGCACGAACCACGCGACGATCGAGAGGGGGATGACCACCATGAGCTCCTGCTTGAAGGCCTCCTCGTGGGTGGCCGCGGCCTTGAGGCCGTCCCAAGTATAGCCGAGGGCGCTGACCAGGCGGGAAAAGCCGCCTTTGGACTTCATGGACTGGCCGTAGGGCTCCGGGTTGGACATCTGGAGGCACCTTAGGCCCTGTTTTCGCAGGGGAAAGGCAATTTTGGCCCCCAAAAATCGCTTGCCAGAGGGGGGTGCTACCCTAGGTTCAGTGGTTCCTTAGTCGGAAAACCAACCATGCGCGACGATTACCTCCAGGAAGCCCGTAAGATCATCCCTGATGCGAACATTCTCATCAACGTGATCTCCAAGCGCGTGAAGCAGCTTCGCAGCACGGCCGACTACTCCGTCCAGCCCCCGAAGTATAACCACACCCTGGGCGACGTGTTCGAAAAGCTTTCCCCCGAAGACATCGCCCTGCGCGAAGTCATCGAAGGCCGCATCTCCTGGGAGTTCCGCCCCGAAGACCGTCTGCCTGCCTAAGGCGGCTTTCCGCTCCAGCCGGTCTCCCGGCGCGTAGCCTTTTCGTTTTCCGATGGCCGCCCGCCGCGAACAGTCTCTTCCCGAGGTCAACAACCCGAAGGCGGGTCGCGACTATTTCATCGGCCCGACCTACGAGGCCGGGATCGTCCTGCGCGGCACCGAGGTGAAGTCCCTTCGCGCCGGCCGGGCCAACATCGCCGACGCGTTCATCAAGATCAGCCCGAAGGGCGTGATGCTCTACCACGCGCACATCGCGGAGTATGATTTCGGCAACCTCAACAACCACGCCTCCTACCGCACGCGCCAGCTGCTGCTGAAGCAGGCCGAGGTCGAGAAGATCGCCGCGGAGATCCAGTCCGGCGGCCATGCCATCGTGCCGTTGAAGATCTACTTCAAGCATGGCCTCGCGAAGTGCCTGCTCGCCGTGGGCAAGGGCAAGAAGATGCACGACAAGCGACAGGACATCAAGGAACGCGAAGCGAAGCGCGAGATCTCGCGCGCGATGAGCCGACGGAAGTGAAGCCGCCGCTCCACCTCGTCCTGCTCCGTCCGGAGATCCCGCCGAACACCGGCAACGTCGGCCGCATGTGCGCCGTCACGGGTTGCGTGCTGCACCTCGTCCACCCTTTGGGTTTCAGGATCGACGACGCGAAGCTCCGCCGCGCCGGCATGGACTACTGGCACGAGCTCGACGTCCGCCATCATGACAATTGGGAGGCCTTCCTGGCCTCGCCCGGCCGCCCCGAGCGACTCTGGCTTTTCACGACCAAGACGACGCGCGGCCTCTGGGACGCCCGGTTCCAGGAAGGCGATGGCCTGGTCTTCGGTAACGAGGGCTCCGGCACGCCCGAAGAGATCCACGCCTGGTTCGGCCCCGATCGCGAGGTGAAGATCCCCCACTTCAACGACAAGACCCGTTCGCTCAACCTCTCGACCGCCTGCGGAATCGCGACGTATGAGGCGTTGAGGCAGATCAAGTGCAGATGACTGAGTCGATGGCAGATGACGGATGGCTGAAAATGGAGGACAGGTGGCGTTTAGTCCGGTCGGGATTTTCGGTAGGATATCAAGCCGCCGATGAGTCGGCCCACTAGGGTCATCTGTCCGGTGATGTTTCGGCTGTCCTCTGTTTCGATCAGGCCAGCGCGCTGGCAGACATCTATCTGAGACTCGAGTTCGCAGAGTGAGCCGCGGGCAATATAAAGGAATCTCAGCGAGTCTCGGTTGGTCCCCCTGCCATTGCCTTCGGCGACATTCGATGGGATGGAAATGGCTGCGCGTCGTAGCTGGTCGGCCAATCCTCGGTCGATGGTCGCGCGTCGTCTGACGCATAGCTTGTATATCAAAACGGCCAAGTCCCTGGATTCCGCCCAAGCCTTCAGCTGGCGGTAAGGCGGGCCTTCTGCCGAAGAATCCATGCTCCAGGGTGGTCGCTTGGCTCACGTATGGCAACGAGGGCAGCACCCCAGCCGCCTGTCGGGCGGTTTCTGTCATCGATGCAGCCCTCTGTCATCGACTCAGTCATCTAGACCTCCCGCTTGCCTTTCCGTCCGCTCCCTTACCCTCCTCCTCATGACCCGAATCGACGCCGTCCGCGCCCGTATCGCGCCCGCCCGCGCCCGCCTGCTCGCGCACCCGCTTTACGCGCGCATGGCTTCGCTCGACGACGTACGCGTGTTCATGCGTTCCCACGTCTTCGCGGTCTGGGATTTCATGTCGCTGCTGAAGCGATTGCAGCGCGACCTGACCTGCGTGACCGTCCCCTGGGTGCCCGTCGGCGATGCGGAAGTACGTTTCCTGATCAACGAGATCGTCTGCGGCGAGGAATCCGATGTCGACCCGAAGGGCACCCGCATCTCGCACTTCGACCTGTATCTGCGCGCGATGCGCGAAGCCGGCGCCGAGACCGCTTCCGTCGAGAAGGCCCTGGCTTCCGTCCGCGCGGGTGGCTCGACCGCCGCCGCGCTGGTTTCGGCCGGCGTCACGGCCGGCGCCGCCGCTTTCTCTGGTGCGACCTTCGCCCTCGCGGCGAACGGCAAGTCCCATGAGGTCGCCGCGGCCTTCACGTTCGGCCGCGAGGACCTGATCCCCGATATGTTCACCGAACTGGTCACGCGCCTGAGCCGCGAGTATCCGGGCAAACTGGACACCTTCCGTTATTACCTCGAGCGCCACATCGAGGTCGACGGCGGCCACCACGGCGCCATCTCGCTGCGCATGGTCGAGCTGCTCTGCGGCGACGACGATCGCAAGTGGGCCGAGGCCGCCGACGCCTCCGTCGCCGCCATCGAGGCGCGCATCGCCCTGTGGGATGCGATCGTCGGCGACCTTAAGGCTGCCTGACGCGCAGGTTACGGTATTCGACCTTCATCGGCGGGCCGACGTGCACCTGGACGCCGAGCTTGCCCTCGGGGTGACGGGCCGCCGCATCGTCGTCGATGACCACGCTCATGACGTGGCCGTTCAAGAGGTGCGTCTGGACGCCGCCGCGGACGATGAGATGGTATTCGTTCCAGTCGCCGCTGCGGATGAAGGCCGCGAGCTCCTTCGGGTCGCCGACCGATCCGATGACTTCGGCCTTCCGGCCCGGGCGGATGCGCGTGATCTGGCCGCGGAGCGCGTTGAACGTGCGGCCGCGTTCCTCGTAGTTCTGGCCGGTGTATTTGTTCTGGCCGTCGATGTCCGCCTGCGGGCCGGTCAGCGCGAAGGTCAGTCCGGCGACGTCGGCGCTATGATAGTTGATGCCGCTGTTGCCGCGCTCCGAGATGCGGTATTCCGCCTTCAGCTCGAAGTCGCCGGGCAGGGCGCCGTCCCAGATGATGAAGGTGTTGCGCTTCACGATGGTCTCCGGGGTGATCTCGCCGACGATCGCGCCGCCTTCGCATCGCCAATACTTCGGGTCGCCGGTCCAGCCCTTCAGCGTCTGCCCGTCGAAGAGGCTCTTCCATCCCAGGCTCTCTTCGGCCGAAGGCACGGGCATGGTCTGCTTCGGCGCAGGCGGGATGACTTCGGCGGCGCCGAGGTGGGCGCAGGCGGCGAGCAGGAGGAGCGTCTTCATGGCGGGGTAGGCCTTGATAGGCCGACGGCCGGGAGAGGTCGCTCCCAAAATCAGCCGCTCAGAGGCGGCGTAGCAGGATCACGCCGCCGATGGCGATGGCGCCGCCGACCCAGAGCCGCCACGACGGGCGCTGGCCTTCCACGGCCCATTGCATCGTCAGGCCGAAGAGCGGCGTGAGCGCGACGACGCTGAGCACGAGCGCCGCGGGATGCAGCGTCAGCGCCCATTGGTAGCAGGCCACGCCGAGGGCCGGTCCGGCGATGCCGTTCATCAGCATCCACCAAGGCGCGGTCGCGAAGGCGTAAGGCCGACGCACCTTCGCGAGCAGGCCGTCCTTACGGGACATCCAAAGGACGAAGAGGATCACGAGCGGGACGCCGCCGAGGAGGCGCACGAAGGCCTGCGCGAAGCCGTCGGGAATCGTTTCGCCGGCCTGGCGGCAGGCCTCGGCCGCCATCGGCGTGCTGACGGCGCCGCAGGCCTGGCCGAACGCCGAGAGGAGTCCCAGCCAGACGCCGGTCCGGCGGTCCGCGGGGTCGCCTTCCGCGGGAGCGCCGAGCGCCACGCCGACGCCGATGAGGATCACGAGCGCGGCCAGCATCTGTGCGCCGTTGGGCGAGAGCCCGAGGGCTTCGTATTCGAGGAGGAGGGCGATCGGCGCGGCCAGGCACTGCGTGAGCAGCATGGTCAGGCCGACGCCGATGCGCGGCAGGGCGTGGAAGAGGGCGATGTCGCCGATCCCGAGGCCGAGCACGCCGCCGAGGATCAGCCAGCCCCAGCCGGCGCAGAAGGGATGCCGGCCGCTGAGCAGCACGAAGAGACCGACGACCACGATCGCCACCATGAGCCGGCCGAGGTTCGCGAGGTCGGGTCCGTGGTGCGCCGAGCTGCGACGGGCGCAGGTCACGGACCAGGCGTAGAAGAAGGCGGCTCCGAGGGCGTAGTCCATCAGTCGAATTTCTCCAGGACGGCCACGCCGACGGCGTCAGCCCGCATGCGGCCTTCGCCGGTCAGGCGGAAATGCGTGCCGGCGAGTTCCATGAGGTCTTCCTCGACGAGGTCGGCGAAGAGGTCGCGCACGCCCTGCGGGAGCGGCGTGCCGAAGCGCGTGGCGAGGGCGAAGGGGTCGACGCCGGCGTTCAGGCGCAGGCCGAAGACGAGCGCGTCGCAGAGCAGGTCGGCGGGGCTGAGGTCCTTGACCTGTTCGAGCACGGGCTGGCCGGCTTCGACGCCCTTGATCCATTGGTCGAGGTTCGCGGGATTGGTCCAGCGACGGTCGCCCCATTGCGAAGCGGCCGAGGGGCCGTAGCCGATCCAGGAGCCCATCTCCCAGGTGATGAGGTTGTGCCGGCAGGCGTGGCCCGGCTGCGCGAAGTTGGAAGTCTCGTACTGGGCGTAGCCCTCCGCTTCGAGCGTCTCCCAGGTGCGGCGGTAAAGGAACGCTTCGAGCTCGCGGTCGATCTTCACCTTGCCCTGCGAGAGCTTCACGAACATCGCGGTGTCTTCCTCGAACGTGAGGCAATAGGTCGAAAGGTGGTCGGGTCGGAGCGACATCGCGCGGGCGAGGTCGTCGGTCCAGCGCTTCTCATCCTGCCCGGGGATGGCGAAAATCAGGTCGAGGTTGCGCGAGGCGAAGCCCGCGGCCTCGATCAGCTCCCAGGCCTCCATGATCTGCTTGGGCGAGTGACGGCGGCCGAGCGCGTCGAGCGTCGCGTCGTCGAAGCTCTGCACTCCCATCGAGACGCGCGTCACGCCGATCTCCTTCAGCGCGGCGAGCTTGTCGGCGCGCACCGACGAAGGCGCGAGCTCGACGGTCCATTCGCCGGGCCGGCCGGCGGCCTTGGTCATCGCGTGGCCGAGGCGGCGCAGGTCGTCGGCGGGCAGGAGGCCCGGCGTGCCGCCGCCCCAGAAGGCGGTCTCGACGCGGCCGGGCGGGTGCAGTTCCATCTCGCGTTCGATCGCGGCGAGGTAGCGTTCGATCTCCCCGCGCTTGGGCTGCTCCTGGTAGAAGGAGCAGAAGTCGCAGGACGACGCGCAGAACGGGACGTGCAGGTACAGCGCCGTCGCGGACTGGACGGGCGCGGACATCACTCGAGGCCGAGCTGCTTGCGGCCTGCTTCCGAGATCATGCGCGGATTCCAGACCGGGTCCCAGACGATCTCGACCTCGGCGGATTCGACACCGGGCAGGGCTTCGAGCTTGGACTTCGCGTCCGCCGCGATGACGGGGCCCATGCCGCAGCCTTGGGCGGTGAGGGTCATCTTGGCGGCGACCTTCTGGCCGCCGCGTTCGCCGGGCGAAAGCTCGAGGTGGTAGATCAGGCCGAGGTCCACGATGTTGACCGGGATCTCGGGGTCGAAGCAGCCCTTGAGGGCTTCCCAGAGCGCTTCCTGGTTCACCGGGCCGCTGACGACGGCTTCCTCCTTCTTGCCGTATTGGGCCACGGCATCCGGCCCGAGGGCTTCGATGTCGGCCGGGGCGATGCGGAAAAGGCCCATCGGGGTGCGGACGGTGACCGAGCCGCCGAGCGCCTGGGAGACGGTGACTTCCGTGCCGGCTTCGAGCACCACGATGTCCCCGGCAGGGATCAAGGTCGCGGCGCTGTCGCGGATGAGCTTATGGACGGAGGACATGCAGAGAAAACAGGCGGTTAACCCCCGGGACGCAAGCGTGGGGTGCGGCCCGGATGTGCTTTTGGCGGTGGTCGGGTTGCAGGAGACGATGACGTGCGGGATTGTGGCCGGCCGGCCGCGGGCTAACTTGTCCGCAACCCCTTCTTCCCATGCGTAGCTTCCTGGCTCTGTTCCTCGCCTTGTCCCTTCACTCCGCCCCCGTGCCGATCTTCGATGGCAAGACCCTGGCCGGCTGGGAGGGCGACACCGCCTGGTGGCGCGTCGAGGGGGGCGAGATCCGCGGCGGCTCCTTCAAGACGAAGGTCCCGAAGAATCTCTTCCTCGCGACGGAGAAGTCCTACCAGAACTTCGACCTGCGCATCAAGCTGCGCCTGACCGGCACGGGCTTCGTCAACAGCGGCATCCAGATGCGCAGCGTCCGCGTGCCGGACAGTTCCGAGATGAGCGGCTACCAGGTCGACTACGGTAAGGGCTGGTACGGCAAACTCTACGACGAGAGCCGTCGCAACAAGGTCATCGCCGAATCGAAGGATGCCGCCGCCGTGCTCGCCGCCGTGAAGGAAGGCGAGTGGAACGAGTATCGCATCCTCGCCGAAGGCAACCGCATCCGCAGCTGGGTCAACGGCGTGCCGGCGCTCGACTATGTCGAGAACGAGCCGAACATCGCCGCCGACGGCAAAATCGGCATCCAGATCCACTCCGGCGGCCTGGCCGAGGTGCAGGCGAAGGACATCACGATCGAGGAACTGCCCGCCACGCCCGGCGCGCTGACGTGGGACAAGGTGAAGCCGACGCCGAAGAAGGCCGAGCCGGCCAAGGCCGCGTCGACGAAGAAGGATACGAGCTACAACGACGTCCAGGGCGTCCGCCGTTCGGCCGAGGAACAGCAGAAGCTGTTCAAGCTGCCCGAAGGTTTCGAGATCGAGCTCTTCGCCAAGGAGTCCGCCGACTTCGGCAAGTTCATCATGCTGATCTTCGACCAGCAGGGCAGGGCGTGGTCCAGCACCGCGCTGGAATACCCGGTCGACGCCAACGAGAACCCGGCCGCGGCCGAAGCGCTTTATAAATCCAAGGCCCGCGACAAGGTGGTCGTCTTCGACCAGCCTTTCGCGTCCGGCGTACGTCAGCCGCGCGCGTTCGCCGACGGTCTCGCGATTCCCGAAGGCGTCCTGCCGCTCAAGGATGGCGCCATCGTGCAGCATGGTCACGACGTCGTGTTCCTGCGCGACACCGACGGCGACGGCAAGGCCGACCGGCGCGAGGTCCTGCTGACGGGCTTCGGCGTCCAGGATTCTCACCTCTTCCCGCACCAATTCACGCGCGCGCCGTTCGGATGGATGTGGCTCGCGCAGGGCGCCTTCAACTCCGGCAAGGTCACCTCGGCCAAGGGCGACGTGACCGATTTCCCGAGCACGCGCATGGCCCGCTTCCGCGCCGACGGCAGCTTCTTCGAGCCGACGAGCGTCGGGCCGTGCAACATCTGGGGCCTCGTCCTGACGGGCGAAGGCGAGGCGTTCATCCAGGAGGCCAACGACTATGGCTATCCGGTGATGCCGTTCCATGAGTACGCCCTCTACCCCGGTTGCGCCGACCGCCTCGCGAAGTCCTACCAGCCGCCGTTCCCCGTCCAGGCACCCGACTTCAAGATGGGCGGCACGGGCCTCAGCGGCCTGGCGCTTTCCGACCTCGGTGTCTGGCCGAAGGGCTACGACGGCGTGATGTATGTCGCGAATCCGATCACCTCCAAGGTGAACGCGATCCGCCAGCATCGCGAAGGCTCGGGCTATCGCCTCGAACACCTCGACGACTTCATCACCTGCGACGATCCGTTCTTCCGCCCCATCGCGATGACGATGGGGCCTGACGGCTGCCTCTACGTCATCGACTGGTATAACAAGATCATCAGCCACAACGAGGTCGCCCGTAACCATCCCGACCGCGACAAGCAGTCCGGCCGCATCTGGCGCATCAAGCCGAAGGGCTTCGTCCCGCAGCCGGTGCCGGATTATACCAAGCTCGCCTCCGCCGACCTGGTCGCCCGTCTGGGCTCGAAGGTGACCGCCGACGCCCACCTCGCCTGGCAGACCCTCGCCGACCGTCGCCCCGAAGAGGCGATCACCGCCACGCTCGCCACGATCGCGGGCGACGTCTCCGCCCCCGCGGCCCGTCGCATCCAGGCCCTCTGGGTCCTCGCCGAGTACGGCCAGAAGGTCGGCCCGCTCGCCGAGCGTCTGCTCGTCGATCCGAATCGCAACGTCCGCCGCGAGGCCGTCAACGCCCTCCGTCATCTTGGCGCTTGGTCGCCGCACTTCGCCGCGCTCGCGGCTCTCTCGGCCGATCCGGATGCCGAAGTCCGCGCCGCCGCCATCAAGGCGCTGGGCGAGTCCTCCGCCAAGCATCCCGCCGCCCTCGGCGTGATGATGCGCTTCGCCGGTCCTTCGCTCGAAGGCCCCGTCGCCCCGGATCGCCGCGGCAAGCCGATCAAGGTCAGCGCCGCCTATGAGCGGGAGTTCGAACGCTTCCTGGTGCGCATGTATCTCGAGCGTCAGCCCGAAGCCGTCGCGGCCTTCCTCGCCTCGGCCGAAGCCAAGTCGCTGCCCGCCGAAGGGCGCATGTTCGCCGCGCTCGCGCTTGACCCGAAGGTCGGCGCGCCGCTCGTCGCCGAGCTCGTCGGCCAGCTGAACCGCGCGCCGGGCCCGGACGAACTCTTCGCCGTCGCCAAGACGCTCGATCAGCCCGCCAGCGTCGCCGTGCTGCGCAAGCTCCTGGCCGACGCCTCCGTCCGTAATCGCGTCGCGGAGCAGCTGCTCGCCTTCCGCACCGACCTCGATCCGACCAAGGTCGGGCCCGTCGTCACCGAGGCCGCCCAGGCGCTGCTGAAGCAGGGTGCCGCCGAGCAGGCGCTGGCCGCCCAGCTGATCGGCGGCTTCCAATTGCTCGAGCTCGAGGACGCGCTTCTTGCCTTGGTTGGCCGTGAGGATGCCCGCCGCGCGGCCCTGTTGGGCCTGCAGCAGTTGCGCACGACCAAGCCCGAGGGGCTCGCGGCGTTGGTCGGTACGGCTCCGACCGACGTGTCGAACCTCGCCTTGCGCGCCTTGGTCGCTTCCCGCGCTCCGCAGGCTTCCGTCCTCGCGATGAAGCTCTATCCGTCCCTGTCCGTGAACGACCGCAAGGTCGTGCTCGACGGCATCAGCGGGACCAAGGCCGGCGCCAAGGCCATCGCGGCCGGCCTGGCCGACAAGTCCGTCGCGGTCGCCGACATCGAGATCCCTGTCGCCGAGAAACTGGCCATCGCCCTCGGCGACAGTCCTGAACTCGCGGCGGTGTCCGCCCAGCTCGGCGGCGTGTTCCGCAGCGTGCTCGCCCTCGACGGTACCGACGACGCGGTCGCCGGCGGCGGCATCGCGCTGAAGGGCCCCTTCACCGTGGAGTCGTGGGTGCGTCTCGACGGCAAGATCGACAACAAGGCCAGCCTGCTCGGCGCGGCCGGTAAGCTGGACCTCAACTTCTTCGGCGGCGCGCTCCGGGCCTATCTGGGCGGAGAGATTCGCGATGCCGTCATCTCGGCCAAGCCGGTTTCTGCGGGCATCTGGACGCACGTCGCGTTCACCCGCGACGCCGCGGGCATCCTGCGCCTCTATCAGGATGGCGAGCTCACCGGCACCTCCAAGGTCGCCGTCGCGCATGACCTGACGGGCCTGACCATCGGTTGGTCCGGACCGAAGGGCGGCCCCCTCGGCGCCTTTGCCGAATACCGTATCTGGAACGTCGAGCGTCAGCCGGCCGAGATCCGGACGAACATGACCCGCACCTTCGCGGGCGAGTCGCTCCCGACGTCGCTCGTCTTCGCTTCGGCCAACGGCAACGCCTGGGGTAAGCTCGGCAAGGGCGCCAAGGTCGTGCGCACCACCGACGCGCCGCCGCTCCTCAACGCCGAGCAGTTCGCGGCCCTGGAGAAGAAGACCGCGCGCTACTTCGCCCTGGCGCAGAAGGGCGGCGACCCCGCCAAGGGCAAGGTCGTCGTGGCGCTCTGCCAGTCCTGCCACATGATCAACGGACAGGGCGGCCTCATCGGACCGAACCTCTCCGGCGCGGGCGCGATGGGCACGGAAGCCGTCCTGCGCAACATCATCGACCCCAACGCCGCGATCGAAGCCGCCTACCGTATCTTCCAGGTGAAGCTCAAGGCCGGCGAAGTGATCGAGGCCTTCTACGTCTCCGAAGACGCGACCGCCTATGTGCTCCGTCAGCCGGGCGGCGCCGACCGTCGCGTGCCGAAGGCCGAGGTCGCGTCCGCCAAGTATCTGCGCCGTTCGCTGATGCCGGAAGGTCTCCTCGACGGCTTCACGGACGAGCAGGTCACGGACCTCTTCGCCTACCTGAAGACGCTGAAATAAGCCCTGCCTGAGCCCCTGCGCCTTCTTCGCTTGCCGAGGGGACGTAGGGGCTTACGGCTTGAGGCATGTCCGTCTGGTTCAATCCTGCCCGCGAAATCGACGCCCTGCTGCGCAAGGCGGCCGCTGCCGTCCCCGGCCTCGAGGCCGACTTCAACCCCGAGCTGAAGCCGTCCGATCCGCGTCACGCCGACTTCCAGGCCAACGGCGTCCTCGCCGCCGCCAAGAAGGCCAAGGCCAACCCGCGCGCCCTCGCCACCGCCCTCGTCGAAGCCGTCCGCGCCCAAGGCGGTCTCGACGATAAGATCGTCCAGATGGAAGTCGCCGGCCCGGGCTTCATCAATTTCAAGCTCACGCCCGCCGCCCTCGGCGCCTGGCTCCGCGAGTATCGCGACGAATCCAAGTGGCGCGCCGGCGCGGCCCGCCTGATGGGCGGCCGCAAGGTCGTCATCGACTATCCTTCGCCGAACACCGCGAAGCAGATGCACGTCGGCCACCTGCGTCCGATCGTCATCGGCGAGGCCGTCGCCCGCCTCATCGAGTTCTGCGGCGCCGACCTCGTCCGCGACAACCACATCGGCGACTGGGGCACGAACTTCGGCATCCTGATCCTCGCCATCCGCCGCGCCGGCTTCCAGCTCGACGCCAAGAGCCCGACGGCCCTCGAGGACCTCGAGCGCCTTTACAAGGAAGGCAGCGCCGCCACCAAGGCCGACCCGGCCCTGATGGACGCCGCCCGCGCCGAGCTCGCGAAACTCCAGTCCGGCGACCCCGCCAACACCGCCCTCTGGAAAGAGATCGTCGAGGTCTCCAATGCCGCCTGCCAGCGCATCTACGACCAGTTCGGCCTCAGGACCGACGTCATCCTCGGCGAATCCTTCTACCGCGACAAGGTCGACCAGGTCTACGCCGAGCTGGCTAAGCATAAGCTGGCAGAGGAGAGCGAAGGCGCCCTCGTGGTCTGGCATGACGAGGAGCCCCGCTTCTCGCGCGACGCCGAGACGAAGATGCCCTTCATCGTCCGCAAGAAGGACGGTTCCTCGAACTATGCTTCGACCGACCTCGCCACGCTTCTCTACCGCGCCGAGCACTTCAAGGCCGACGAGATCGTCTACGTCACCGACGGCCGCCAGCAGGATCACTTCCATCAGCTCTTCCTGACCGGGGCCAAGTGGTTCAAGGCTTCGGACCGCAAGCTGCCGCGCCTCCGTCACGTCTGGTTCGGCACGATCCTCGGCGAGGACGGCAAGGCCATCAAGACGAAGTCTGGCGAGCCCGTGCGCTTGCAGGAACTCATCGATCAGGCCGAGAAGCTCGCCTTCGAAGCCGTCACCAGCAAGAATCCCGAACTGCCCGAGGCCGAACGTAAGGCCATCGGTAAGGCCATCGGCGTCGCCGCCATGCGTTATGCCGACCTGTCGTCGAACCGCACGATGGATTACACCTTCTCGTGGGGCAAGCTGCTCGCCTTCGAAGGCAACACCGCGCCGTACCTCATGTACGCCGTCGTGCGTGTCCGCTCCATCTTCCGTAAGAGCGGCCTCGCCGTGGGGCAGGGCGAAGAAGGCGCGACCGATCCGGAGACCCCGGCCGAGATCGCGCTCGCCCGCAAGCTGCTGGCGTTCACCGCCGCGCTCGACCAGGCGCTCGAAGAGCTCCGCCCGCACCATCTCTGCACCTACCTGCACGAGCTCGCCGCCGCCTATGGCACGTTCTACGCTGCCGACAGCGTCATCGTGGACGACCCGGCCGTGAAGGCCCGACGACTCATGCTCTGCTCGCGCACCTGCGCCGTCATGGAAACCGGCCTCCGCCTGCTCGGCATCGAGCCGGTGGAACGCATGTAAGCGCCGTAAGGCGACGAGGGCGCAGGCTGGCACGTGGGTAAGTGGGCGCGGGGTGACTCCTTGCCCGCGTGCCCCTCGGTCTTTTCCAGGTAGACCTCTCTCGTGGGTAGGGTAGAAAAGTCTCACCCCATGGAGACTCCTGCCCCGAAGTCCGAACGTCTGCTCTCGCTCGATGCCCTGCGTGGCTTCGACCTCTTCTGGATCGTCGGCGGGCATGGTATCCTCGTCGCGCTCTTCAAACTGACCGAGTGGGGCTGGCTGGGTGCGATCGACGCGCAGCTGAAGCACGTCGATTGGAACGGCTTCCAGGCTTACGACCTCATCTTCCCGCTGTTCCTGTTCATGGCGGGCGTCTCGACGCCTTATTCGCTGACGCGTCGCCTGACGGAAGGAGCCCGCGGGGAAGTCTGTCGTAAGATCATCCTGCGCGGTCTCATCCTCGTCCTCCTCGGCGTCATCTATAACAACGGCCTCCAGTGGAAGGGGCTCGAGAATATGCGCTTCGGCAGCGTGCTCGGCCGCATCGGTCTGGCCGGCATGTTCGCCCAGCTGATCTTCGCCTTCCATTTCGAGTCCCCCAAGCGACTTTGGTATTGGTTGGCCGGCATCCTACTCGGCTATTGGGCGGTTATGTCGTTCGGCCATGCCCCGGGTTTCGCTCCGGGCGACCTGACGATGGAAGGTAACTTCGCCAGTTACGTCGACCGTCTGCTCCTGCCCGGCAAACTGCACAAGAAGATCCACGACCCCGAAGGCCTGCTCGCGATGCTTCCCGCGATCGGCAACGCGTTGCTCGGCATCCTGGCCGGCCTCTGGCTGCGTCGCTCTTCGGAAGAGGCCTCGGGCGACCGCAAGGCCGCCGGTCTGGCCCTGGCCGGCCTCGCCTTGCTCGCGGTGGGCGGCCTCTGGAACTGCGTCTTTCCGTTGAACAAGAACCTCTGGACCAGTTCGTTCGTCCTGTGGACCTGCGGGTGGGGCAGCCTGCTGCTGGCCTTCTTCTACTGGACGATCGATGTCCGCGGCTGGCTGCGCGGCTTCGGCGCCTTCTTCGCCGTCATCGGCATGAACTCCGTGCTGATCTATCTCTCCGGCAAGTTCATCAGCTATGACTACACCGCGCGTGCCTTGTTCGGTGGCGTCGCTTCGGCCGTGTCTCCCGCCGTGGGAGCGCTCCTCCTCGCCGTGGGCGTCTTTGCCGTCGAGTGGGCGCTCTTCTGGTTCCTCAAGCGCCAGAAAGTCTTCCTGCGGGTGTAGGGCCGGGCGGGTCTTCGCTTGTCTTCTTTTTGCTCCTGCGGAGGCTGTCGGCATGGACGAACCTGAGCTGAAGGTCACGCGCGGCGACATCATCGCCCGGGGCTTGCTTTGCCATTGCCCTAACTGCGGCAAGCGCGGGCTCCTCGCTTCCTGGTTCCGGCTGGGGAAGGCTTGTCGGTCGTGCGGCATGGACCTGGCCCGTTCGGCCGGGATCTACTCCGGCACGACCTCCATCGGCTACGTCGCCGCCATCCTGTTCGTCATCATCCCGATTTGCTTCCTCGTCTCGGCCAAGGTCCTGTCCGTCACGGCTGGCGTCCTCCTCGGCATCTTCGGCTCCTTCGGCTTCATCGTCCTCATCTATCCCGTCATGCTGTGCTGGATGGTGATGGCCTACCACGTGGCCATGCCGGGGGAACTCCCCGCGAACGGGGGAGGGCAGGACCCCGCTGAGTGACCCTCTGGCCTTGACTTACATCTTCGTATCTGGATAAGAAGATACTTCGGATGTCCCGCTCCCTGCTCATCGACGCCCTCCGCAGCCCCGTGCGCCCCACGGTGTCGGTGGAGTTCTTCCCGCCCAAGGACGCGGAAGGCGGCGCCCGCATGCTTAAGGTCGCCGAGACGCTCAAGCCGCTGGGAATCGATTTCGCCTCGCTGACCTACGGCGCCGGTGGCACTTCCCGCGACACCACCATCACGTACGGCGCCGAGCTCGTGAAGATGGGCATCCCGCTCATCGGCCACCTGACCTGCGTCGGCCATGCCCGCGCCGAGCTCGCCGGCATCATCGAGCAGTATGACCGGGCCGGCTTCTCGGGCATCCTCGCCCTGCGTGGCGATCCGCCCAAGGGTCAGAAGGATTTCGTGGCCCACCCCGAGGGCTTCGCGCATGCGCAGGGTCTCGTCCGCCTGATCGCCGCCGAACGTCCCGGTCGTTTCGCCGTCGGCGTCGCCGGCTTCCCCGAGCGCCATCCCGACGCCGTGGACGACCTGAGCGACATCCGCTTCCTGGCCGGCAAGGTCGCGGCCGGCGCCGACTTCGTCACCACGCAGCTTTTCCTGGATAACGAGGATTACTTCCGCTTCGTCGACCGCGCCCGCGCGGCCGGCGTGACGGTGCCGATCCTGCCGGGTGTCATGCCCGTCCTTTCGCTCAAGCAGGCCCGCAACTTCTGCGGTTTCTGCAAGGCCCGCATCCCGGACGCCTTGGTGCGTGAGCTCGAAGCCTGCGGTCCGGACGAGGAAGCCCAGCGTCAGGTCGGCGTCTCCTGGGCCGTGCGCCAGGTCCGCGGCCTCATCGCGCGCGGCGCCCCCGGTTACCACGTCTATATCCTCAACAAGGCCGAGTCGGCCGTGGACCTGTTCGCGGCCCTCCGTGGCTGAGGGCATTAGGTTTGTCATCCGTCGCGCGCCGGGCTGAATCAGGCGTATGCGCGAGCCTCAGCCGGCGACAGCCCCGGATCAGCTGACCGAAGCGGAGCAGCCTCGCGGCTGGCGTCGCGGTTTCTGGTGCCTCATGGCGACCCAGTTCCAGAATGCGTTCAGCGATAACGCGCTCAAGAACCTGGTCATCCTCCTCGTCATGGCCCGCGGCCTCTCCGAGCCGGAGCGTGATACCTATGTCGCGCTGGCGGCGGCCCTGTTCGCGGCCCCTTTCATCCTCTTCTCGATGCTCGGTGGCTGGCTCGCGGATCGCTTCAGCAAGCAGCGCGTGATGTCGGCGGTGAAGCTGGCCGAGGTCGCCATCATGCTGTTCGCCGCCTTCGCCTTGTCGCTGCGCAGCCTGCCGCTGGAGCTGACCGCGGTCTTCCTGATGGGCTGCCATAGCGCGCTCTTCGGTCCATCCAAGTATGGGATCCTGCCGGAAGTGTTGCCGCACGACCGCCTTTCCTGGGGGAATGGGATCCTGGAGCTGCTGACGTTCCTCGGCATCATCTTCGGCACGGTCGTCGGCGCGTTCTTCGCCGAATCGTTGGCAGGAACTCCGGGGCTTGCCGGCGTCATCCTCGCCGTCCTCGCCGTCGGCGGCTGGCTCTGCAGCCGCCAGGTCCTGTCGGTGCCGGCCGCGGCGCCCGCCCGTCCTTTGCCGCTTAATCCCGTGGCCGAACTCTGGAAGCAGCTCAAGGTCATGCGCGCCGACCGCGATCTCTGGCGAGCCAACTGGGGCAACGTCGGCTTCTTCTTCGTGGCGGCGATGGTGCAGATGAACCTGCTCCTGCACGCGAAGGACGTCCTGAAGCTCGGCGAGACGCGCAGCGGACTCCTGAGCGCCGCGCTCGCCTTTGGCATCGGTTTCGGCAGCGTCGCCGCCGGCTTCGCTTCCCGCGGCCGGATCGAATATCGGCTCGTGCCGATCGGGGCGGTGGGACTGGCCTTGAGCACGATTCCCATGGGCGTGGCGGGCGTCGGCGTGGCGGGCTTCACCGCCGCGCTGGTCGGCCTCGGTTTTGCCGCGGGTTTCTTCATCGTGCCGATCGCGGCCGTCCTCCAGCACCGTCCGTCGCCGGAAAACAAGGGGGCCGTGCAAGGCGCGGCGAACCTCCTCAGTTTCGTCGGTATCCTCGGGGCCTCCGGCGTCCAGTGGCTCGCGACCAGGCAGCTGCACCTGACCACCGGGCAGGTCTTCTGGCTCTGCGGGGCCTGCGCCCTGCTGACCGGGGCCTATGCCGCCATCTCCCGGGGTCGGTTCATCCGGGCGGAGTAGCTTCTTAATCTTGGATTAAGGGCGTTTCGGGTAGAATATGACCCAAGCCCCGATGCGTATCCTGATCGTAGAAGACGAAGCCCCTTTGCGTAACGGTCTGCTGAAGCTGCTGCGCGAAGAAGGCTACGCCGCCGACGGCGCCGCCAACGGCGAGGAAGGCCTGCACAAGGCCATGGAGTGCGACTACGACGCCATCGTCCTCGATTACCTCATGCCGGTGATGGACGGACGCGAGATGCTCCGCCGCCTCCGCCATACGAAGCGGACGCCGGTGATGATGCTCACCGCCCGCAACTCGGTCGACGATCGCGTCGTCGGCCTCGACCTCGGCGCCGACGACTATGTCGCCAAGCCTTTCGTGCAGCAGGAACTGCTCGCCCGCCTCCGCGCGCTGGTCCGTCGCAACCATAGCTCGGCCGCCGCGGTCATCTCGCTCGGCGACGTCGTCATCGATACCGTCGCCCGTCGCGTCACCAAGGCCGGCAAGGACGAGCCGGTCACCGGCCGCGAATACGGACTGCTCGAATACCTGGCGCACCGCCGCGGCGCCGTCGTCCCGCGCGCC
This sequence comes from Coraliomargarita sp., assembly GCA_024638885.1. Taxonomy (GTDB): domain Bacteria; phylum Verrucomicrobiota; class Verrucomicrobiia; order Opitutales; family UBA953; genus UBA953. The sequence goes on from JAHEJL010000005.1 coordinate 33,792, forward strand.
GAACTCTACGAACATCTCTTCGACGAGAACGAGGACACGCTCTCGAACCTCCTCGAGGTCCACGTCTGCAATCTCCGTCGCAAGCTCGGGGCCGAACTGATCAAGACCCGCCGAGGCCTGGGGTACGTCATCGAGGCTTCCCCCAAGTAAGACGCCATGGTCTTCCAATCCATCCGCTGGCGGATCCTCGCCTGGAACTTCGGCCTGCTCGCCGCGACGGCTTCCGTGCTGCTCGTGGCATTCTATCGCCATGAACGTCAGGCCCGCCTCCAGGAGCTGGACCTGCGCCTGCGTCAGGAGATGACCCGTGGCATGGGGGCGGTCAATGAGGTCGTCCCCGGCGTGGCCGGACCGCGTAATCCGGCGCCGGCTCCGCGGGCCGGAGGCAAGGCCGCCCCGCGCGGCGATAACTCCGAACAGCGGACGAGCAAAGCCCGCCAAGCGCTCACGGAGATCGTCGAGACGGGCGTCTGGGTCCAGGCCGTCGACCTCGATGGCAAGGCGCTGTATCGTTCGCCTAACGCCCCGACCGAGCAGGGGCTCGTCACGCAGGCGTTGGCGGAGCTGGAGATTCCCGCCGAAGACGGCCCGGCCCGACCGCAGGACCTCATGGTCATGCTGCCCGGGCAGCGCGTCCTCCTGCATCGTCCGCCTGGTCGCATCCTCGTCATGTTCGGGGCGCCGACCGCCCAGCTTGAGGCGACCTTGGCGTCGTTGGCGCGCAGCCTCTCCCTGGCCGGCTGCGCCGTCGTCTTCGTCGGCTGCGGCATCGGCTGGATCCTGGCCGGCCGTTCGCTCAAGCCCATCGAGCGTATCGCCGCGGACGCCGAGGGCATCGCCGCGGGCGACTTCGGGCGGAAGATCGACCTCGAAGACACCGAGAGCGAACTCGGCCGTCTCGCCGTCGTGCTCAACGACACCTTCGGCAAGATGAACGCCGCCCGTGAGCACATGGCGCAGTTCACCGCGGACGCTTCGCATGAGCTGCGGACGCCGCTGACCGTCATCCTTTCCGACAGCCAAGGCGCGTTGCGTCAGGAGCGCACCCCGGAGGAATACCGCGCCACCCTCGAGACCATCAAGCAGTCGGCCCTCCGGATGAAGTCCATCTCCGACGCCTTGCTCGAGCTCGCCCAAGGCGATGCCGGCCGGCCCGTGGCGCAGGATCCGTGCGACCTCGCCGACCTCGCCGACGAATCGGTCGCCTTGCTCGGCCGCGTGGCCCGCGAGCATGGCGCCAAGCTCGTGCCCCAGCTCGAAGGCGCGCCCGTGGTCGGCGACGCCGGCCGCCTGGGCCGTGTGATCCTGAACCTCGCTATCAACGCCATCCTCCACAACGAAGCCGGCGTGACCGTCACCGTCACCACCGGCGTGGCGGACGGCCTGTCTGAGCTGCGCGTCGCCGACGACGGTCGGGGTATCCCGGCCGAGAGCCTGCCGCGCATCTTCGAGCGCTTCCGGCGCATCGACGCCTCGCGCTCGCGGCATACCGGCGGCGCCGGCCTCGGCCTCGCGATCGTGAAGCAGACCGTCGAAGCCCATGGCGGGACCATCGCCGTCACCAGCGAGGTCGGCAAGGGCACCGTCTTCGTCGTCCGCCTGCCGAAGGCCTGATCAGACCGTCGCCAGCACGCGCTGCTTGATCTCCGCGACGGGCATCGCGTTGAGCAGGACGGGCGAGAGGCGGTTCTCGTTGATCAGCGGGAGCGCCGTGAGGCGTTCGCTGAGCACCAGGTTGCGGTTCGCGGCGACTTCGTCGACGCGGTCGACCGGCGTGAAGCGCGGGGCGGACTTGAGCACCTCGGGGCGCTCGCGGATCATCTCGCCGATGGCCAGCACGGCTTCGGCGAAACGGTCGAGCTCGTCCTTGGTGTACGATTCGGTCGGCTCGATCATCAGGCCGAAGACCTCGGGGAAGGCGACGGTCGGGGCGTGGAAGCCGAAGTCGAGGAACAGCTTGCCGACGCGGGCGATGATGCTCGCGCGCGGGATGCCGGCGGCCTCGATGCGCTTGAAGTCTTCTTCGGTGAGCGTGAGGATGAACTCGTGCATGCGGGGCACGCCGTCGGCCGCCGCGGGGAGCGACGGGAAGGACTTGCCGAGCTTGGAGAAGAGGTAGCGGCTGGAGAGGACGGACATCGCGGCCATGCGACGGACGCCTTCCTTGCCGAGGCGCTGCAGGTAGGAGTAGACGCGCACCTTGTGGGCGAAGTTGCCCCAGTGGCGGTGGAAGGAGCCGATGCTGTGCTTCGGCTTCACCGGCACGTAGGTGTCGCCGCGCTTCTCGATCTGGAAGCCCGGGAGGAAGTCGATGAGGCGCTCGGACACGGCCACGATGCCGTCGCCCGGGCCGCCGCCGCCGTGCGGGACGGTCCAGGTCTTATGCAGGTTGTTGTGGACCGCGTCGACGCCGAGGGCGCCGAGGTTCACCCAGCCCGCGATGGCGTTCATGTTGGCGCCGTCCATGTAGACGAGGCCGCCGATGCGGTGGATCTCCGCGGCCATCTTCTGGAAGTCGGTCTCGAAGACGCCCGAGGTGTTCGGATTGGTCACCATCATCCCTGCGATGCGCGGACCGAACTCGGCGATCTTCGCGGCGAAGTCGGCCTGGTCGACGCGGCCATCGGGGGCGGACTTCAGGATCACGATGCCCGAGGGCGAGCCGTCGGGGTTGCGCTTGGTGGCGTAGCCGGCGGTGGTGGCGGTGGCGAAGTTCGTGCCGTGGGCCGTCGACGGGATCAGGATGATGTCACGGTGCTGGCCGTGGTGGCGGTGGTAGGCCTGGAAGAGCTTGAGGCCGACGAGTTCGCCCTGGGCGCCGGCGACGGGCTGGGTGGTCAGGCCGGCGAGGCCGGTGATCTTGCGGAACCACTCCTGCGACTGCCAGAGGAGTTCGAGCGAACCCTGGGCATCCTCGGAGGGCGCCTGCGGGTGGAGATCGGTGAAGCCCGGCAGGCCGGCGGCCCAGTCGTTGATGTGCGGGTTGTACTTCATCGTGCACGAGCCGAGCGGGAAGCAGCCGGTGTCGGGCGAGACGTTGAGTTCGCCGAGCTTGGTGTAGTAAGCCTTCAGTTCGGCGAGCGGGAAGGAGGGCAGGCCGATGGCGCCTTGGCGCAGCAGGGCGGCGGGGACTTCGGCGAGGGGCTTCGAGCCGGCGGACTGGCCGTACAGGCCTTCGAAGAACGCGATGAGCTTGTCGGTGTCGGCGGCGGTCTGCAGGTCGCTGAAGGAGATCTTGAGCAGCGAGCAGCGGCAGGGCGTGCGGCCGGTGATGTCGACGCCCACGTGCAGGCCGGCGGCGCGGCCCTTGGCGATGACGGCGGCGGCGGGCTCGGGGAGCATCAGGCTGAACTCGTTCCAGAAAGCCTGGTTGGCGTAGCAGACCTTGAGGCCGGGGATGTTGTGCAGCTTGGCGGCGGCGCGGCGGGCCTGGTCGCGGCCGGCGACGCAGCTGGCGGCCATGCCGTTTTCGCCGCGGGCGAGGATGGAGGCGCCGGCGATCGTGGCGATGAAGGCCTGGTTGGAGCAGATGTTGGACGTGGCCTTGTCCTTGCGGATGTGCTGCTCGCGGGTGGACATCACCATCACGATGCAGTCGCGACCGGCGTTGTCCTTGGCCTTGCCGACGAAGCGGCCGGGCGTCTCGCGGACTTCGTTCTTCTTGTCGGCGTTATGGCGGACGGCGAAGACGCCGAGGCCGGGGCCGCCGAAGTTAGCGCCGATGGCGAGGTGCTGGCCTTCGCCGACGAGGATGTCGGCGCCCTTGCGGCCGTACTGCGCCGGGGCCTTGAGGCCGCCGGTGGCGAGGAGCATCGGGTCGATGACCGCGACGGACTTCACGCCGGCATCGGCGCAGGCGTCGGTCAGGGCGTCGACGTCCTCGAGGAGGCCGAGGGCGTTGACCTGCGGGAAGATGACGGCGGCGAGCTGCTTGCCGAGGCGGGCGGAGGCCGCGGCGACGCCGGCGGCGGTGAGGCGGCCGGTGTCTTCGTCGGGCGCCAGGAACTCGAGCTTCACCGACGTGTCGGCGACGTGCGTGCGGAGGACTTCGAGGTCGCAGGGCAGGAGGTTCGCGGCGACGAGCACCGTGTTGGCTTCGGCGTCGCCCATGCGGACGGCGCAGACGGCGGCTTCGAAGAGCGCGCTGGCGCGGTCGTAGAGGGAGGAGTTGACGGCTTCGAAGCCGGTCAGCTGCGAGAGCGTGGACTGGTAGATCCAGTGGGTGATCAGCGTGCCCTGCGAGCGCTCCGGCTGGTAGGGCGTGTAGGAGGTCGTCAGGTTGCGGATGGAGCAGACGTGGCCGACCATCTCGTTGGTGCGGTAGACCTGCAGGCCGTCGCCGAGGAAGGCGATCTTGACCGAATTCTTCTTGGAGAGGGCCTCCATGCGGTCCGCGAGGGCCTGATACTCCAGCTCATCCGGGAGATCCTGGACGCCGGCGAACTTCACCGAGGCGTCGATGTGGGAATACATGTCCGCGAAATCCTTCGAGCCGATGGCGGCGAACATCGCGCGGATGTCGGCCTCGGTCGCCGGGATGTAATGGCGGGCGAGTTCGCGGGTGATTTTGGACGGATCGTAGGGCAGCTGGGCCATGGAAGTGGGAATGGTTTTTGAAGGAGGAAACGGGTGTCGCAACCGCCCACCAAGCGAGGGTGGGGGTATTAGAGAATCACGGTTCCGACATAAGGTTTGGCAACCCATTCGGAGGCTTGTGAATAAGTCTTCCGGCCGAGGTGCGTTGCCAACGGCCGAGGGCTTCTCATCGTCGGCGCATGACCAAGCAGGAACGTGCCGATTACGTAGGGAAGGAGCTCGCGAAGCTCTACCCGACGACGCCCATCCCCTTGGATCATACGGACGCCTTCACGCTGCTGGTGGCCGTGGTGCTTTCGGCCCAGTGCACGGACAAGAAGGTCAACGAGGTCACGCCCGCGTTGTTCGCCGAGGCGGGGACGCCCGCCAAGATGGCGGCGATGACCGAGGCCCGCGTGCTGACGCTCATCCGCCAGCTCGGTCTGGCCCCCCAGAAATCCAAGGCCCTCGTCGGCCTGGGCAAGATGCTGATGGCGAAACATGGCGGCGTCGTGCCACGTACCTTCGAGGAGCTCGAGGAACTGCCTGGCGTCGGCCATAAGACCGCTTCGGTGGTGATGGCGCAGGCCTTCGGCGTGCCGGCCTTTCCGGTCGACACGCATATTCATCGGCTGGCGAAGCGGTGGAAACTCAGTCCCGGCAAATCCGTCGAGCAGGTCGAGAAGGACCTCAAGCGATTGTTCCCCGAAGACAGCTGGAACAAGCTCCACCTCCGGATCATCTTCTACGGCCGCGAACACTGCACCGCCCGCGGCTGCGACGGGAAGACGTGCGGGATCTGCGTGGCGCTAGCGAAGAAATAGAGGACTGAATCGAGGACAGATGACGGAGTCGATGACAGATGGCGGATGGCTGAGTCGATCAACGGGTGAATGACTCAAGACAGAGAGCTTTATCCGTCTTCCCTGGCTGTCTTTATCGATGCAGACCTCTGTCCTCTGCCATCGATCCAGTCATCTACGCTTAAGCCCTGATAAGGGCTTCGTGCTTCGCGCGGAACTCTTCGCTCCAGGCGGCGGGCTGATGGGTGGTGCCGTCCATGCGGCACACGGTGCGGGAGGCCTTGGCGTGCAGGACGGAGAAGTCGGCGCTGCGGAACTCGAAATCGACGGTCAGGCCGGCGGCGCGGACCTTGCGCACGCTGAGGATGAGCTTCACGTCGCACTCCGGGCGGATGGGCGCGTGGTAATGCAGGTCGATGTCGCGGACGACGACGTAGACGTCGGGGGCGACGGCTGGGTCGAGCGTATCCTTGCCCATCATCGCCACGAACATCGTCTTCTGGGCGCGCTCCATGAGCAGCACGTAGTGCGAGTGGTGGAGGATCCCGAGCCCATCGGTCTGGTCGAACCAGGTCTTCATCGTGGCGACGAAGGATTTGTCGGGCTGGAGTCCGTCGGCGGGCATGAGGAAAGGGATGGGGCGAAAGCCTGCCGGGGCAAGCGAACCTGTCACTTCGTCCGCAAGGTCGCGGCGAGGCGGTCGAGCTCGGCCCAGGTGTCGACGGCAGGCTTCAGGCCGAGGTCGCGGCGGGCGGCGGAGACGTCGAACCAGTGGTCCTTGGCGAGTTCGACGGCGACGAAGCGGGTCATGGGCGGCTCGCCCTTGAGGCGGAAGAGCGTCCAGGCGCCTTCGAGCAGCGCGCCAAGCCAATAGGCCGACCGCTGGCTGAGGCGGCGCGTGACGGGTTTTTCGCCGGCGCCGACGAGCAGCCGGTTGATGAAGGCCCAGAGCTTCACGGGTTCGCCCTGCGAGAGGAAGTAGGCCTTGCCGTTGGCGCGTCCGGCGAGGAGCGCGTCGAGCGCGCCGAGGTGGGCGTCGGCCGCGGTGTCGACATGCGTGACGTCGACCTGGTTCTCGCCGTCGCCGACGATCCGCAGCTTGCCGGCGCGGGCGCGGGCGAGGACGCGCGGGAAGAGATGGTGGTCGCCGGGGCCCCAGATCAGGTGCGGACGGAGCGCGCAGACCTTGAGCCGTTCCGACGCGGCCTTGAGCGCGACTTCCTCGGCGATGGCCTTGGTCTCGGCGTAGGCGCAGAGCCAGTTGTCGCCGTAGGGCAGGGATTCGTCGGCGCCGCGGAAGGCCTCGCCGTTGAAGACGACGCTCGGGGTGCTGGTGTGCACGAGGGCGCGGACGCCATGCGCCTTGCAGGCGGCGACGACGTGCGAGGTGCCGTCGATGTTGATGCGCAGGTATTCTTCCCACGGGCCCCAGACGCCGGCCTTGGCGGCCACGTGGAAGACGTAGTCGCAGCCTTGGACGGCCGCGTCGACGGCGGCGCGGTCGGCGATGTCGCCGCGACGGAAGTCCACCTGGCCGGCGAGTTCGCCGGTGAGCGGGGTGCGGCCCAGCACGCGGACGCGGTAGCCGCGGGCGAGGCAACGGCGCACCACGGCCTGGCCGAGGAAGCCGGCGCCGCCGGTGACGAGGACGAGAGGCGGGTTCATCGGGCGAGGCGGGCGGTCCAGTCCTGGGCGAGCCGCAGGCGATGGATCTTGGCGTTGTGACGGACGTCGACCGGCAACGCGCGTTGGAAGACGATGTGCTTCACGCGTTCGGCCTGCGGATGCACGGAGGCGACCGAGCTGAGCTCCTTGATGAACGCGGTGCGCGCGACGTCCGATTCCGGGAAGTGTCCGGCGCGCGGTTCGACGACCAGCGCGGGCGTCTGGCCCGGGGCGGCGCCGAGGCCGATCAACGCGCAACGGAAGACGTGCGGATGCTGGCGGAAGGCCGGTTCGAGCGCTTCGGTCGGCAGGTCGCCGTCGGCGGTGCGCACGGCTTCGACGCGCCGACCCAGGAAGAACAGGCGGCCGGACGCGTCGAGCGTGCCAAGATCCCCCATGCGATGCCAGACGCGGTCGCCGTCGGCGATCTTCGCGAGGCGCGTGGCCTCCGGCAGCCCGTCGTATTCGCGCGTCACGCTCGGACCGGTCGCGATGATCTCGCCGATCTCGCCGGGCGCGCACTGGGCCGCTTCGGCGAGCGTCGCGATCGGGCCATCGGTCTCGCGGATGACGCGGAGCTCCACGCCGCTGACCGGTCGGCCGACGCAGGTGCCCTGGCCGCGGAGGGCCAGCTGGCGGGCTTCGCCCAGGAGTTCATCGGCGGTGATCGTCGTCACCGGCAGGCATTCCGTCGCGCCGTAGGGCGTGTGCGTCACGCAATGCGGCGCGATGACGCGGAGCTTGGCGAGGAGTTCGCCGGAGACCGGCGCGCCCGCGACGAGCAGGCGGCGGAGGTCGGGCAGCTTCAGGCCCTTCGCTTCGCAGTGATCGGCGACCTTGCCCCAGATGGCGGGCGAGCCGAACGAGCACGTGACCTTCTCCGCGATGAGCGCGGCGACGAGCGGCGCAGGGTCGGCGGCGAGGGGGCGGGAAGGGTCGAGCAGCGGCGTGACGGTCGTGGTGCCGAGGGCCGGGTTGAAGAGCGCGAACAGCGGTAGCATCGCCATGTCGGTCTCGCCCGGGCGGATGCCGTAGGTCGTGCGGACCAGTTCGATCTGCGCGTCGAACATCCCGTGGGTGTAGCTGACGCCCTTGGGCGCGCCGGTGGAGCCGGACGTGAAAAGGATCGCCGCCGAAGTGTCGGAGCGGACGTCGGCGAGCGGCCGCGGAGTCGGATTCGTCGCCGCGAGCGCCCGGCGCCAGGCGGAGTCGCCGACGGTGACGCGATGGCGGAGCGTGCGGAACGCGGCGAAAGGCAGGTAGCTCAGCCAGATGGCGGCGTTCACGCCGACCAGCGCGGTCGGGCGGGAGCGACGTACGCAGGTCAGGAAGGCGGACCAGCCCATGCCGGGGTCGATGGCCACCGGGATGGCCCCGAGCTTGAGCAGGCCGAACATCCCGACGATCAGGTCGTGGCCCGGCCGGACGGCGAGCAGGACGCGGTCGCCGGCGGTGATGCCTGCTTCGATGAAGCGGCCGGCGGCCCCGTCGCTTTCCTGGTCGAGCTGACGGAAGGTGCGGACCTCGTGGCGGACCGCGCCGGAAGCCGTGACACCGACCGGAGATTTCGTGGCCAAGTCTTCCGGCCGCACGGAAGCCGCGATCCGAAGATGGCGGGCGACATTGCTTCCGGTGACGTTCATGGCCTACAAACGAAGAAGCCCCGAATCCGGGGCTTCTGCAAGGGCTACTTGTCGGCTTAGTAGTCGGTCAGCGTGACGGCACCCCAGAGGAGGGTGATGCGGTCGCCGGAGGTGATGCGACGGCCGGAGAACTCGCGCATGTTGGCGCCGACGGTGGCCTTTTCGGAAGGGGCGTAGGAGCCGGACTCGACCTTGACGAGGCCGAGGAAGTTGTGGGACGGCTCCATGGAGACGTTACGACCGTGGTTCGGGGTGTCGTACGTGGTGCAACCGACGAGGGCGGCGGAAGCGATCAAGGTAGCAAGGGCGAGCTGCTTCATAGTGGGGTGAGTTCCGATGATTGGACGGGGGGTGGGGGCTGACAAGTCAGAACCATTCACGATGCCGCCCAGCCCTGCCAGAGGGCGACAAGCTCGGGTCCGCGGAAGAACCAGACCGCCCCGGCGATGGCCATGCTGGGCACGAAAGGTACCACGCCGGCATACTCTTCCCCCTTGATTTTGGCCTGAATCAGGCCGGGGAGGGCGGTGATGACCCCGATGACGGACCCTCCGAAGAGGCAGAAGACCGCGCCCTGCCAGCCGCAATAGGCGCCGACCCCGGCGCAGAGGATGATGTCGGCTTCCCCCATGGCCTCGCGGCCGGCCATGACCGTCCCGATGGTCCGGATCCACCAGACCAGGGCGGTGCCGGCGGCGATGCCGACCAAGGCGTCCATCAGTCCGCGCATGCGGTTCACCGCTTCGATCGCGTGCGCGGTCTCGCCGTGCAGGGAGGGGACGAGCATCGCGAGGATCACCCCGGTGCCGACCAACGTGAAATTAGGCGCGTCGGGGACCATCATGTCGTCGAGGTCGCAGCCGGCGAGGAGCACGAGCAACGGAAGGTAGACGCAGGCGACCGCCGCCTTGGCGGGCGGCAGGTAGGCCCAGGCGGCGACGAAGAGCAGGGCGGTGATGAGTTCGACGAGCGGATAGCGGACGGAGATGGTCGCGCCGCAGCACTTCGCCCGACCGCGCAGGAAGAGCCAGCCGAAGAGCGGGATGTTGAACCAGAACGGGATCGGCTGGCCGCAGGCGCAGCGCGAGCCTGGCGTCACGATCGACTCGCCCTTCGGGAGGCGATGGATGCAGACGTTGAGGAAGCTGCCGACGCAGGCGCCGAAGGCTCCGGCGGAGAGCGCCGCGAGGCCCGGGTGGAGCTTGGCGAAGGTCTGCAGGTCGGCGAGCGTCATGGTCAGGGGGCGGTTTCGCCGAGCGCGGCGCGCATCGGGGCTTCGGGCGGAAGCATGCCGTTCCAGAGGCGGAAGGCGAGCGCTCCCTGCCAGCGGAGCATCGAGCGTCCGTCGCAACCGGCGATGCCGCGTTCCCGGGCGTCCTTGAGCAGGCGCGAAGGTTCGGTGCCGTAGGTCGTGTCGAAGACGAACTGGCCCTTGGCGAGCAGGTCGGCGGGGAACGGCGACGCGTCGGTCGGCTTGAGGCCGAGCGTGGTGCAGTTGACGATCACCGCTTCGGGCGAGGCCTGGATGTCGGCGAGGCCGGCGGCCCGGACGCGCGGATCCGCGAGCGCGGCGGCGAGGTCCGTCGCCTTGGCGACGTCCCGGTTGTGAAGGTGGAGCGAGGCGCAGCCGTCGGCGAGGCAGGCCGCGGCGACGGCGCGGGCGGCGCCGCCGGAGCCCAGCAGGATGACGGGCCGTCCTTGGGTCGTGCGGCCGGTGCGTTCGCGCAGCGCCTCGAGGAAGCCTTGGCCGTCGGTGGTGTGACCGGTCCAGCCCGTCGCGGTGCGGACGAGCGTGTTGACGGATTCGGCGCGACGGGCCTCCGGTGAAAGGGCTTCGGCGATCGTCAGGGCCTGGATCTTGTGGGGGACCGTGAGGTTGACGCCGGCGAAGCCCTTGGCGTGGAGCAAGGCCAGCGCCGCCGGGAGTTCTTCGGCGACGATGTGCAGGCGGTGGTAGCGCACGCCTGCGAGGCGCGGGTGCGTCGGGAGCAGCGTCGCGAGCGCGGCGTTGTGCATCGCGGGGCTGAGCGAATGGGCGATCGGGTCGCCGAGCACGCCGAGCTGGCCGGGCGCGAAGTCGGTCGTCCGCAGGGACGCCAGCGTGAGGGTGTCAGGCGCGCTCATCGGTCTTTTCCAGGGCGTGGACGAAGGAGAGGAACAGGCGGCTGCTGCGGTCGTCGCCTTGCGCCTCGAACTGCGAGACGAGGTTGCGGCAGCAACGCGCGAGCGTCTGGTGCGTGGTCACCGGCAGCAGGAAGGCTTCGTCGGCCGGCAGCTGGTTGTCGAGCAGCAGGAGCTGGACTTCCGCGCGGGTGCGGAACGCGCCGCCTTCGTAGCAGTCGATGTACATCGGTTCGCGGCCGCGGAAGATGCCGACCATGAAGCGTCCGGGCAGGCCGACCGGTTCGACGGGCAGGCCGAGGCGGCGGGCGACGAGCAGGAAGATCAGGCAGAGCGAGATCGGGATGCCGCGGCGGCTGCGGATGACCTGCGAGAGCAGGGAAGAAGCCGGGGCGGCGAAGCTTTCCTGGGCGCCGCGGTAGCCTTCCTCGCCGAAGATCACCCGGCAGAGCAGGCGGCATTTCGCGCGGACGTCGAGCGGCTCGGCGACGAGGTCGCGGGTGCGGTCGGCCAGGCGGTCGAGTTCGGCGGAGTAGGCTTCGTCCGACAGGGAAGGGTCGGTGGCGCGCTCCAGCAGGAGGCAGGCTTCCTCGAGGTCGCAGTGCGCGTCGCCGATGTGCGCGAGGAAGGCGTGGGCGGCGGCCTCGGGCGTGCGGAGGTCGGCGAGCAGCGTGCGGGCGTGGGCGGCGAGGGCTTCGTCCTTGGTCAGCGTCTCGAGCCAGAGCACGGCGGGCAGTCCGGCGGCCTTCAGCTTCCCGAGCACGGCTTGGCGGACGACCGGCGAAGGGTCGTCGAGGAGGCGCTCCAAGGTCGCCAGCTCCGCGTCGTGCGTCATGGCGGTTTTCTACCGACGAAGGGCGGGCTACGGCAACAAGGGAGTCCGGCCTCGCCGGTCTTTTAGGGGTTGACGGAAGGAGCGACAACTCGTCGCCCAAGGGACGCAATGTCGCTCGGCTGTCTCGCTTCGCCGCGGAATGGCGAGGATTTCGGGCCTCGAACCGACGCTCCGCCTTTGGAACGGTCGGTGCATGAAGGGTGGCATGTCCTCTCCTTACGGCAACCTTACCGAAAAGACCTCCGAAGCCCTCCAGCAGGCGCAGAGCGAGGCGATGCAGCGTCGCAATCCTTCGCTGGAGCCGGCGCACATCCTCCATGGTCTCCTCGCCCAGGAAGGCGGCGTGACGTCCTCGCTCTGCCGCCGCGCGGGCAAGGACGAGGCCGCGCTCGCCACCGCCGTGGCCGGCCAGCTCGCCCGCCTGCCCAAGCTCGCCCAGGCTGCGGGCCAGCCCGGGCTTTCGTCCGAGACGCATGCGCTCCTGCTCAAGGCCAAGGACGAAGCGGAGACGATGAAGGACGATTTCGTGTCGGCCGAGCACGTGCTGCTCGCCCTGGCCGAAGCCCCTTCGCTGCGCCCGGCGTTCGCCGCCGTCGGCTTCGACCGCAAGGCGATCCTCGCCGCGCTCCAGGCCGTGCGCGGTTCGCAGCGCGTCACGTCCGCCAACCCTGAGGCCACCTACGAAGCCCTCGCCAAGTATGGCCAGGACCTCACCGCCCGCGCCCGCACGGGCAAGATGGATCCCGTCATCGGCCGCGACGAGGAGATCCGCCGCGTCATCCGCATCCTTTCCCGCCGCACCAAGAACAACCCCGTGCTCATCGGCGAACCCGGCGTCGGCAAGACCGCCGTCGTCGAAGGCCTCGCCCAGCGCATCGTCAACGGCGACGTGCCCGAGAGCCTGCGCGACAAGACCGTGTTCTCCCTGGACATGGGCTCGCTCGTGGCCGGCGCGAAGTACCGCGGCGAGTTCGAGGAGCGCCTCAAGGCCGTGCTCAACGAGGTGAAGTCCGCCGAGGGGGGCATCCTGCTCTTCATCGACGAGATGCACACGCTCGTCGGCGCCGGCAAGGCCGACGGCGCGATGGACGCCGCCAACCTCCTCAAGCCCATGCTGGCCCGCGGCGAGCTCCATTGCATCGGCGCCACGACGCTCAAGGAATTCCGCGAGCACGTGGAGAAGGATCCCGCGCTCGAGCGTCGCTTCCAGCAGGTCCTGGTCGATCCGCCCAGCGTGCCCGACACGGTCTCGATCCTCCGCGGCCTGAAGGAACGCTTCGAGGTGCACCACGGCGTGCGCATCGAGGACGCCGCGCTCGTGGAGGCCGCCACGCTCTCCGACCGCTACATCACCGCCCGCTTCCTGCCGGACAAGGCCATCGATCTCATCGACGAGGCCTGCGCGCAGATCCGTACCGAGATCGACAGCGTGCCCTCCGAGCTCGACGCCCTCAACCGCCGCGTGCTCCAGCTCGAGGTCGAGGAATCGGCCCTGAAGAACGAGAAGGACGAAGCCTCCAAGAACCGGCTCGCCGCGCTCCGCAAGGAGCTGGGCGCCGCCCGCGAGGAGCAGACCGCTTTCCGCGCCCGCTGGACGGCCGACAAGGAAGCCGTGACCAAGGTCCGCTCCGTGCGTTCGCAGCTCGAGGACGCCAAGACCGCGATGACCAAGGCCGAACGCGCCGGCAAGCTGGAGGAAGTCGCCAAGCTCCGTTACGGCACCATCCCTGACCTCGAGAAGGAGGTCGCCAAGCTCGAAGGCGCCGCGAAGTCCGCCACCGGCCTATTCCGCGAGACCGTGACGCCCGAAGAGGTCGCCGAAGTCGTCGCCCGCTGGACCGGCGTGCCCGTGAGCAAGCTGCTCGAGGGCGAGCGCCAGAAGATCCTCCGTCTCGCGGACAACCTCAAGGCCCGCGTCGTCGGCCAGGACGAGGCTGTGCGCGTCGTCGCCGAAGCCGTGCAGCGTTCGCGCGCCGGCGTGCAGGATCCCCGCCGCCCCGTCGGCTCGTTCCTCTTCCTGGGCCCCACCGGCGTGGGCAAGACCGAGCTCGCCAAGGCCCTCGCGACCGAACTCTTCGACAGCGAGAAGTCGATGATCCGCATCGACATGTCGGAGTACATGGAGAAGCACGCCGTATCCCGCCTCGTCGGCGCGCCTCCCGGCTACGTCGGCCACGAGGAAGGCGGTCAGCTGACCGAGGCCCTCCGTCGTCACCCTTACGCCGTCGTGCTCCTCGACGAGGTCGAGAAGGCGCACCCCGAGGTCTTCAACATCCTGCTCCAGGTCCTGGACGACGGTCGCCTGACCGACTCGCAGGGCCGCACCGTGGATTGCCGCAACGCGATCTTCATCATGACTTCGAACATCGGCAGCCGGCACATCGCCGAGCAGGCCGGCTTCGGGCTCACGGACAGCGTCCGCGAAGCCGTCATGGCGGACCTCCGCGCGCATTTCCGCCCCGAGTTCCTGAACCGCATCGACGACATCGCGCTCTTCAGTCCCCTCGGCCACGAGCAGGTCGCCGCCATCGCGGCCATCATGCTCCGCGGCCTCAACGAGCGTCTCGCCACCAAGCGGATCCGCCTCGACTTCGACCCGACGGCCCTGGCCCTCATCGCGGAGAAGGGTTTCGACCCCGTGTACGGAGCGCGTCCGCTGCGTCGCTACCTGCAGCGCGAAGTCGAGACCTCGCTCGCCAAGGCCATCCTGGCCGGCGAAATCCCCGACGGCAGCCTGGTCCGCGTCAAGCGCGCCAAGGACAGCCTCGGCTTCGAGGTCAACGCGGGCGGGTTTTCGGATTGAAGGATGCCGTAGGGCGGGGGAGTCTGGGGCCATGACCGCTACGCGCATCCGCTGCGGGGTGGCCGGCACGGGTTCGCTCGGCCAGCACCACGCCCGCATCTACTCGACCCTGCCCGGCGCCGAACTCGCCGGCATCTTCGAACCCAACGACGCCCGCGCCGCCGAGATCTGCGCCAAGCACGGCTGCCGTCGCTTCGCCACCCTCGACGAGATGGCGGCGCACTGCGACGCCGTCAGCGTCGTCGTCCCGACCAACCACCACGCCGCCGTGGCGCTGCCCCTGCTCGCCAAGGGCGTGCACCTCCTGATCGAGAAGCCCATCTGCGTCACCCTCGAGGAGGCCGCCCAGATCCTGGACGCCGCCGCCAAGGCCGACCGCATCGTCCAGGTCGGTCACATCGAGCATTACAACCCCGTGATGTCCTACCTCGAGAAGGCCGTCACCGACGCCCGCTACATCACCGCCGAGCGCCTGGCGCCCTTCACCCCGCGCGGCACCGAGGTCGGCGTCGTGCTGGACCTGATGATCCATGACATCGGCATCGTCCTGCAGCTCGCCAACTCGCCCGTCGAACGCATCGACGCCGTCGGCGTCTCGGTCGTGACCAAGACCGAGGACATCGCCAACGCCCGCATCGCCTTCAAGAACGGCTGCGTCGCCAATCTCAGCGCCAGCCGCGTCTCCCTGAAGAAGAACCGCGAGATCCGCGTCTTCCAGACGGGCGGCTACCTCTCCATCGACTTCATGGGCCAGAAGGGCCACACCGTGAAGGTGGATCCGGCCGCCGAGGGCGGCTTCGCGAAGGAAGAGATCCCGATCGAGAAGGGTGAACCCCTTGCCATCGAACTCGCTTCGTTCACCGCCTGCGTGCGTGAGCGCAAGAGCCCGAAGGTCAGCGGCGAGCTCGGCCGCACGGCCTTGGAAGTCGCCATCAAGATCACCGAACAGATCCGCGCCGGCATGGCGCGCAAATGAGCGCGTTCCCCACCATCCCGGCGAACTTCGACCGTCCCCGCGCGGGCGAGGTCGACGTGCTCGTGGTGGCCGGGGAGCATTCCGGCGACCAGCACGCCGCGAAGGTCGTCGCCGAACTGCTGAAGGCCCGTCCGGGGCTGCGCATCGCGGCCTTCGGCGGACCGCAGCTGCGCGCCGCCGGCGCCCAGCTGCTGATGGACATGACCACGTTCTCCGCCGTCGGCATCGTGGAGATCCTGTCCGCCTATCCTTTCTACCGCCGGCTCTTCTCGCGGATGACGGCCTGGACGTTGCAGTGGAAGCCCAAGGTCGTCGTGCTCGTGGATTATCCCGGGCTCAACCTCCGCCTCGCGAACGAGCTCCGCAAGGCGGGCCTTTCTCGCGCCGGGTTCGGCGAGACGGCGGTCATCCAGTACGTCAGCCCGCAGCTCTGGGCCTGGAAGCCCAAGCGCCGCTTCACCATGGCGCGTGACCTGGACAGCGTCGGTACGATCTTCCCGTTCGAGCCGGCCTGCTATGCCGACACGAAGCTGGACGCCCGTTTCGTCGGCCATCCTTTCGCCGAGGCCGACCATCAGCACGGCCTGAAGTACGACCCGGAAGGTCCGGTCCTGCTCCTGCCGGGCAGCCGCCCGAAGCCGGTCCGCAAGATCTTCCCTGCGCTGGTCGAGGCCTTCGCGCTCTTCCGTAAGGACCATCCCAAGCGCCGCGCGCTCGTCCTACACACCGGCGGCGAAGTGCATGCGGAACTCTACCGCCTGCTCGCCGAGTATGGCGATCAGGCCAAGGGCATCGACCTCCGCCCGGTCTCCGAAGGTCCGGCCGCCGGTTGCGCGGCCCTCGTCAGCTCGGGCACCATGTCGCTGACCGTCGCGCTTGCCGGTATCCCCGGTGCGGTCGTCTACCGCGCGAATCCGCTGACTTGGATCGTCGGCCGTCGCCTGATCGCCGGCCGCGTGGACAACCTCGGCATCGCGAACATCCTCCTGAAGCGTCAGGCCTGGCCTGAGTATCTGCAGGGGGCCTGCGAGCCGGCCGCCTTGGCCGCCCGCCTGCGTGAGTGCGTCGACGCCCCCGGTCCGCGCGCCCAAGCCGTCGCCGACGCCGGTGAGCTGCTCCGCATGCTTTCCGCCCAGTCCGGTTCCACGCCGGCCGAATGGGTCGCCACTTTCCTGCCCAAGTGAGCGCTCCGTTGAAGATCGCCGTGCTCGGCTGCGGCTACGTCGGCGCCGAGTTCGCCCGCCAGGCCCGCACGGCCGGCCATGAGGTCCTCGGCGTCGTCCGCTCCGAGGCCTCCCGCGACAAGCTTCGCGCCGAGGGCCTCTCCGCCGAGGCGTTCGACCTCTTCGCCGGCGATTGGGCGCAGCTGCCGCAGCGGTTCGACGCCGTCGTCTACGCCGCCAGCACCGGTGGCGGCGGCCCCGAGGCCTATGTCTTGGCTTATGATGTCGGCGTGCGCCGGGCGCTGGCCTGGGCGCGGTCCGTCGGCGCCACGCGCTTCGTCTTCACCAGCTCCACCGGCGTGTATCGCCAGGATGACGGCGGCATCGTCGACGAAGGCTCACCGGCCGGCGGCGCGCCGACCGCGGATGCGATCCTCGGCGGCGAACAGGCCGTGCTCGCTGCCGGTTTCGCGCAGGCCCGCGTGTTGCGCTTCGGTGGTTTGTACGGCCCGGGCCGGCATCATCTCGTCGATCAGTTGCGTCGCGGTGATAACGTCATCGGCGGCCGCGTGGATCATTTCATCAATTACCTGCACCGTGACGACGCGGCGTCCTCGATCCTCGCCGCTCTCGTCGGCGGTCCCGTCGGCGCGCGCGTCTATAACGTCGGCGACGGATGTCCCGTGACGAAGGAAGCGCTCGCGAAGTGGATCGCCGCGCGTCTGGGCTTGGTCGCGCCGGTGTTCGATCCCTCGGCTCCGGCGGGTCCGCGGGTCGCGAAAGGCGGGCGGACGCAGCCTAACCGGATCGTGTCGGTGGCCCTGATCCGGTCGGAATTGCCGTGGGAACCTCGGTTCAAGGACGTTTTCGCGGGTCTAAGTCAGCTTTGCTGAGGTTTTCCTCCGTCTAAGGGACTACGTATTACGCCCGTTTCTTCACGGGACCGTCTTCATCCTGTAACAATAGGATGAGATAGTCCCGTCGCATAACCGCACCAACACCCATGAATAGCACCCTCAAGTCCATGCTGATCGCCGCTGCCGCCATTACGTCGGTCTCGGCCTTCGCCCAAGACAAAGCCACGCTCGATCTTCTCGTGAAGAAGGGCCTCATCACCGCCGAAGAGCGCGCCAAGACCCTGGACGAAGCCGCCAAGGCTCGTTCCGCTTCCGGCGTGAACAAGGTGTTCGTCAAGGAAGACGCGACCAAGCGCCTCACCATCGGCGGCTACTTCCAGGCCCAGTACCAGAACTTCGACTACTCCCAGACCACCGCGACCGGCGTCTCCGCCTCCGCTCCCACCCAGGGCAGCTTCCTGATGCGCCGCCTCTACCTCGAGCTCCTCGCCGACGTCGGCAACGGCATCTCGGGTAACATCGTCCTCGATACCTCGGGCAACACTTCCTCCAGCTCGACCTCCTGGCTCGACCGCGCGATGGTTTCCCACTCCAGCGAAATCGGCACCTTCGACCTCGGCTACCGCAAGGTGACCTGGGGCTACGAAGAAAGCACCGTCTCCTCGCTCTTCAAGGCTTCCTCCGGCAAGCTCTCCACCGTCGAGCGTGGCATCACCAACCGCTACTGGGCTGAAGGTGAAAACGGCAGCGCCAACCGCTCCGACGGCCGTCGTCTCGGTTTCGCCGCCCACCACACCGGTCTCCACTACAACAGCGTCGTGAACCCGCAGGGCTTCGAATACGGCGCCTCCATCGTGAACTCGGCCCAGGGTCGCTTCACCGAAGGCACCAACAACAACGATCTCGCCTACTACGCGAACGTCGTCTGGAACAACAAGGTCTCGGACAACGAAGCCTACGCCGTCGGCGTGAACTGGGGCTCTTCCCGCTACTTCAACTCCACCAGCGCGGTGAACACCCTGGCCAACATGGAAGGCTACAACCCCTTCGTCGGCGTCAAGTACTTCAACTGGACCTTCCAGGCTGAGTACATGAGCACCAAGGTGACCTCCTCCAAGGATGCTGCCGCCAACACGGACGACCAGGACCACACCCCGACCGGCTACAACGCCATGGTCGTCTACAAGATCAACGACAACTGGGAAGGCGTCGTCCGCTACACCAGCCTCGACACCGACATGCGTGGCCAGAAGATCTCCGACGGTGAGCGTGGCTTCGCCGCCGCCTCCACCGCCGCGACCGGCACCGGCTCGCTCTACGACAAGTCCGACGCGGTCTACCTCGGCGTGAACTACTACTTCAACCTCGAGGCCCTCGGCCAGCAGGTGAACGGTTACAACGCCAAGATCCAGTTCGGCTTCGAACGCGCCAAGTTCAAGGACGTCATCACCCAGGCCTCGACCTCGACTCTCGCCACCGGCGCGAGCCAGATCAGCGCCACGGTCGACACCCTGCGCCTCCAGGCTCAGGTCGCCTTCTAAGGCGAACCGAGGACAGCTTCATAGCACGAGGGCCGGCAGGGATGCCGGCCCTCTTTCTTTGGCGGATTCGCCGACAGCCCGGGCCTTGCGGTCCGGGCTGTTTCATATCCAAGATAAGGCATGGCGGACATCTACACCCGCGCCCAGCGCAGCGCCTTGATGGCCAAGGTGCGCGGTCGCGGCAACGCCACCACCGAAGGCGCCTTGGCGGCCGTCCTGCGGGCCGAAGGCTGGTCCGGCTGGCGTCGCCAGCAGTCCGTGCGCGGTCGCGACGCGCAGGGTGCGCCGTTCCGGGTGCGGCCGGATTTCGTCTTCCGGGCGCGGGGGCTCGTCGTCTTCGTCGACGGCTGCTTCTGGCATGGCTGTCCGCGGCACGGCACCCAGCCCAAGGGCAACGCCGCCTTCTGGCGCGCCAAGTTCCGGCGTAACCGCGAGCGCGATCGGCGCGACACCCGTAACCTGCGCCGGGCCGGTTGGCAGGTCGTGCGCCTCTGGGAGCATGAGCTCCGCGTGAAGGCGCGCGTCGCGTTGCTTGCCAAGCTCCGGCGTCGCTTCGCCTAGGCACGAAAAAGCCCGACCGGATGGTCGGGCTGATCGGTCGGCCTCGGGCCGGGCTCAGAGCGCGCGGTAGTTCGGCGAGACGTTGTCCGTGCCCTTGGTCTGCTCGCGGAGGCGACGGTTCTCTTCTTCGACTTCGGCGAGGCGGGCGGTGGCGGCGGCGGCCTTGGCGTTGGCTTCACGGAGGGCGGTGGAAGCGGCTTCGAGGTCGGCTTCGGCCTTCTTCTGCTTGGCGAGAGCGTCCTTCAGTTCGGAGCCGTCGCGGAGGCGGGCGATCTCGGCGTTGAGTTCGTTGATGCGGTTGGCGGCGTCGGCCTTGGCCTTCTCGAGCTCGGCGGCCTTCACGGCGGCCTTGGAAGCGTCGTCCTTGGCCTTGGCGAGGTCGGCTTCGACCTTCTTCTTGGCGGCATCGGCTTCGCCGAGCTTGGCGACGGAAGCGGCTTCGGCGTCGGCGGCGGCCTTCTTGGCGGCGGCGGCGTCCTTGGCGAGCTTGTCGTTCAGGTCCTTGATTTCCTTGGCGCTCTTGAGGCGGGCTTCGGCGGCTTCCTTGCTGATCTTGGCGGCGCGCTCGTTGGCGGCTTCTTCACCGCTCCAGGTGACGATGGCCACGCCACCGAAGGCGGCGGCGATGAGGATGAGGATGATTTCGCGGGTCTTCATGAATGATTGATTGGCCGCATCCTTGCCCGCCCCCGCGGTGGGGTCAAGTGCCTACCCCCCGCTTATGACAGGCGGTTCTTATAGTCGGCGTAACCGAAACGACGCACGACCTGGGTCTGGCCCGAGGCCGGGTCGAAGCTGGCGATCGCCGGGAGCGGCACGCCGTTGAAGGTCGTGTTCTTCACGAACGTGTAGTGCGACATGTCCATGAAGACCAGGCGCTGGCCGATCTTGAGCGGGGCGGGGAAGGAGTAGTCGCCGATGACGTCGCCGGCGAGGCAGGTCACGCTGCCGAGGCGGTACGTGTGGGGCAGCTTGCCCGGGAGGTCGGCGTCCATGATGTCCGCCCGGTAGGGCATCTCCAGGGTGTCCGGCATGTGGCAGGTCGCCGAGACGTCGATGATGGCGATGTCGACCCCGTTATGCACGATGTCGAGGACGGTGCCGACGAGCACGCCGGTACCGATGCCGATGGCTTCGCCGGGTTCGAGATAGACCTGGATATGCTGCCCCCAGCGCTGGCGGAAGCCGGTGATGACGCGGATGAGGCGTTCGAGGTCGTAGCCTTCGCGGGTGATGTGGTGGCCGCCGCCGAAGTTGACCCACTTCATCTGCGGGATGAACTCGCCGAACTTCGCTTCGAAGGCCGCGACGGTGCGTTCGAGCACGTCGGAGCCCTGCTGGCACATCGTATGGAAGTGCAGGCCCTCGAGGCCATCGAGGTCGGCGGCCGACTTGATCTCGGAGCGGAGCGTGCCGAGGCGGGAGCCGGCGGCGCAAGGGTTGTAGAGTTCGACGTCGACCTCGGCGTGCTCCGGGTTGACGCGGAGGCCGAAGGAGATCTTGCGGCCGGCGGCGAGGGCGGCGGCCTTATGGCGCTGCCACTGCGTCGGCGAATTGAAGGAGACGTGGTCGGCGACGCGCAGCAGGTGGGCGAACTCCTCGTCCTTGAAGGCCGGCGAGTAGGCGTGGACTTCGCCGCCGAACTCTTCGCGGCCGAGGAGCGCTTCGTGGATGCCGCTGGCGGTCGTGCCGGCGAGGTACTTCGAGATCGTCTTCGCTTCGCTGAACTGGGCGAAGCCCTTGAGCGCGAGGAGGATCTTGGCACCCGAGCGATCCATGACGGAACGGAGGATGCGGAGGTTCTGTTCCAGCAATCCGCGATGGAGGACGTGGCAAGGGCTCGGGACCTGGCTCAGGTCGACTTTCCGGAAAGCTTCGGTGAGGGCGTCGGACACGGCGTTGAAATTGGGAGGGGCGGGGGGCGGTGCAAACGAAAAGCCCGCCGGAGGGGCGGGCTTCGGTGGCGGCCGTTCAGGCGACCGGGAGCTCCTTCACGTGCCAGGGCAGGCCGCGCTTGTTGAGCTCTTCCATGAACGGGTCCGGGTTCATCTCTTCCATGTTCCAGACGCCGGGCTTGAGCCACTGGCCGCCGGCGAGCATCGCGCCGCCGATGGCGGCCGGGACGCCGGTCGTGTAGCTGATCGCCTGGGACTTGACCTCGGCGTAGCACTCCTGGTGGTCGCAGACGTTGTAGATGAAGACCTTGCGGGGCTTGCCGTCCTTGGTGCCCGTGATCTCGCAGCCGATGCAGGTCTTGCCCTTGGTGCGGGGACCGAGGGAGGCCGGGTCGGGGAGGAGCGCCTTCAGGAACTGGATCGGGACGATCTTGTGGCCCTGGAAGTCGATCGGGTCGATGCGGGTCATGCCGACGTTCTCGAGGACGCGCAGGTGCGTCAGGTAGTTCTCGGAGAAGGTCATGAAGAAGCGGATGCGCTTCAGGCCCTTGATGTTGAGGGCGAGGGACTCGAGTTCCTCGTGGTAGAGCAGGTAGCTGTCCTTCGGACCGACCACCGGGTAGTCGTAGACCCACTTAACGGAGAGCGGATCGGTTTCCTTCCACTCGCCCTTTTCCCAGAAGCGGCCGCGCTGGGTGATCTCGCGGATGTTGATCTCCGGGTTGAAGTTCGTGGCGAACTTGTAGCCGTGGTCGCCGGCGTTGGCGTCCATGATGTCGATCGTCTCGATCGTGTCGAAGAGGTGCTTCTGGGCGTAGGCGCAGAAGACGTTGGTCACGCCGGGGTCGAAGCCGGAGCCGAGGAGGGCGGTGAGGCCGGCCTTCTGGAAGCGCTCGCGGTAGGCCCACTGCCAGGAGTATTCGAACTTCGCCAGGTGGGGCGGCTCGTAGTTGGCGGTGTCGACGTAATGGATGCCGGCGTGGAGGCAGGCGTCCATCAGGTTGAGGTCCTGGTAGGGCAGGGCGACGTTGATGAGCAGGTCGGCGCCGAAGGACTTGATGAGGGCGACCGTGGCCTTGACGTCGTCGGCGTCGACGGCGGCGGTGCGGATCGTGCGGCCCGTGGCGGCCTTGACGTCGGCGGCGATGGACTTGCACTTGTTCTCGTTGCGGGAGGCCAGCATGACTTCCGAGAAGGACTCGGTCGCCATGGCGCACTTATGGGCGACGACGTTGCCGACGCCGCCGGCGCCGATGATCAGGACTTTTTTGCTCATGAGGTGACTGATTTCTGTCCACTCGGGACGGAGGGGGAAGCAAAAAGGATGCACAGTCCCGCCAAGGCCCGGTGACGGTCAGGCGACGACACGTGGGCAGTCCTTTCCGGACCGGCGGACCGGTCGGAAAGTAAACCCTTTTGGCTGGCGGGATGGGCGGGACTCGAACCCGTGACCTCCGCAGTGACAGTGCGGCGCTCTAACCAACTGAGCTACCACCCCGGTAGCCAAAAGGAAGGGTAACAAAGGTTTTCGGACGGGGGTCTGTCAAACGGAAAACCGACCGAAATTAACCCCGAACCTGACCCTGACCGACGATTTCGAACTTCCAGGTGGTCAATTCGCGAATCCCCATGGGTCCGCGGGCGTGCAGGCGGTCCGTGGAGATGCCTACTTCGGCCCCGAAGCCGAACTCGCCCCCGTCCGTGAAGCGGGTGCTGGCGTTCCAATAGACGCAGGCGCTGTCGATCTGGGCGAGGAAGCTGCGGGCGGCGGCTTCGTCGGCCGTGATGATGGCGTCGGAGTGGTGCGAGCCGTAGTCTTCGACGTGAGCGACCGCCTCGGCCAGGCCGGCGACGACCTTTACGTTGAGGATGAGGCCGAGGTGTTCGGTGCGGAAGTCCTGTTCGGTCGCGGCCTTGGCGCCGGCCATCAGAGGCAGCGACTGCGGGCAGGCGCGGACCTCGGTCTTCTTCGCGGCGAGGGCGGCGGCCATCTTCGGCAGGAACGTGGCCGCGACCGCGGCGTCGACGAGGAGGGTCTCTAGGGCGTTGCATGCGCTGGGACGCTGGCACTTCGCGTTGAGCACGATCTGCTCGGCCATCGCGAGGTCGGCCTGCGCGTGGACGTAGACGTGGCAGATGCCGGCGTCGTGCTTGATGACCGGGACCTTGGCGGAGTTGACCACCGCCTCGATGAGGCCGGGGCCGCCGCGGGGCACGATGATGTCGACGATGCCGCGGAGCGAGCCGAGGGCCGGCACCGCTTCGCGGTCGGTGAAGGGGAGGAGCGTCACGGCCTCGGCGGGCAGGCCGGCGGCGCGGAGGCCCGTCGCGAACGACCGGGAGAGCGCGATGTTCGTGTGGATCGCCTCGCTGCCGCCGCGGAGCACGCAGCCGTTGCCGGACTTCAGGCAGAGGGCGGCGGCGTCGACGGTGACGTTAGGGCGCGATTCGAAGATGATGGCGACGAGGCCGATCGGGACGCGGCGGCGGAGGATCCGCAGGCCGTTCGGGCGGGTCCAATCCTCGGTCACTTCGCCGACCGGATCGGGGAGCTTCGCGACGGCTTCGCAGGCGACGGCGATGTCCTCGAGGCGGGCGTGGTCGAGGCGCAGGCGGTCGGTCATCGCGTCCGTGAGGCCCTTGGCCTTGGCGGCGGCGAGGTCCTGGACGTTCGCTTCGAGGATGGCGGCTTCGTCGGCGCGGAGGGCCTGGGCGGCGGCGCGCAAGGCGGCGTCGCGGACGGCGGTCGGGGCGAGGGCGAGGGCGCGCGAGGCCTTCTTGGCCGTGCGGGCGATGGCCGTCACGCGCTGGAGGAGATCGCTCATTTCTTCTTCAGCGAGAAGCGCGTGCCGAGCTTCTTGCCGTCGGCGAGTTCGAGCAGGACCTTCTCGCGTCGGCCGCTGGCGATGACCGTGTCGACGCCGCCCTCGGCCGCGATCTCCGCGGCGAGCAGCTTCGTGACCATGCCGCCGACGTTGCGTTCGGAGCCGGCGCCGCCCGCGAGCGCACGGACGGAGTCGTCGATCTTGCGGACGGAAGGGATCAGGTCGCCGGTGCCGTCGGACTTCGTCATCAGGCCTTGGATGCCGGACAGGATGACCAGGAGGTCGGCGCCGACGAGGGCGGCGACGTGGGCCGAGAGGCGGTCGTTGTCGCCGACCTTGATCTCTTCGTCGGCGATGGCGTCGTTCTCGTTGATGATCGGGACGAAGCGCTTGCGGGCGAGGAGGAGGTCGAGGGTCGCACGGGCGTTGCGGGTGCAGGCGCGGCTGTCGAGGTCCCAGTAGGTCAGCAGCATCTGCGAACCGAGGAGCTTGTGGCGGCGGAGGTGCTTGCCGTATTCGGACATCAGCTCCGGCTGGCCGACGGTGGCGCAGGCCTGGAGTTCGCGGGCTTCCTTCGGGCGCTTCTCGAGGCCCATGGCGGTCATGCCGGCGGCGACGGCGCCGGAGGTGACCAGCACGACCTGGATGCCGCGCTTATGCAGGCCGGCGACCTGGTCGACGATGCGACCGATCTGGACGCGGTCCACCTTGCCGTCCTTGCGGGTGAGGAGGCCGGAACCGAGCTTGATGACCCATCGTTTTGCCATGGCTTTGTGGGGTCGACCTTAGCCGAGGGAAAACGCCGTTGTCCAGCGTCAGAACGCCGACCTCAGAACGAAGGCGGCTGCAGGCCGACGGCCAGCCAGCCTTTCGGGGCCAGGACGCGTCCCTGCGGGGTGCGGACGACGTAGCCTTCCTGCACGAGGAACGGCTCATGGACTTCCTCGAGCGTGTGGGCGTCCTCGCCGATGGCGGCGCCGATGCTGCTGAGGCCGACCGGGCCGCCGTTATGCTTCTCGGCCATCGCGCGGAGGAAGCGATGGTCCATGTCGTCGAGGCCGTGCTGGTCGATCTCGAGGAGCTCGAGGGCCGCGGCCGTGACCTTGGCGTCGGCCTTGCCGCCGGCGCGTTCGAGGGCGTAGTCGCGCGTGAAGCGCAGGAGGTTGTTGACGATGCGCGGGGTGCCGCGGGCGCGGCGGGCGATCTCGTCGGCGCCGCCCTGGTCGATGTCGAGGCTGAGCAGCGCGGCGTTGCGGCGCACGATGCTGAGCAGCTGTTCGCGGGTGTAGTAGTCGAGGCGCGTCTGCAGCGTGAAGCGGCTGCGGAGCGGGGCGGTGAGCAGGCCCGTGCGCGTCGTCGCGCCGACGAGCGTGAACTTCGGGAGGTCGAGGCGCACGCTGCGGGCGTTGGGGCCCTGGTCGATCATGATGTCGATGCGGAAGTCCTCCATCGCCGAGTAGAGGAACTCCTCGACCGTCTTCGGGATGCGGTGGATCTCGTCGACGAAGAGCAGGTCGCCTTCCTGCAGGCTGGTGAGCAGGCCGGCGAGGTCGGAGGCCTTCTCGACGACGGGACCGGAGGTCACGCGGATCGGGCGGCCCATCTCTTCGGCGAGGATCATCGCGAGGGTCGTCTTGCCGAGGCCGGGCGGGCCGTGGAGCAGGATGTGGTCGAGCGTGCGGCCTTCGCGCCGCGCCGCGCCGATCATCACGCGCAGGCGTTCGACCGTGCGCTGCTGGCCCACGAAGTCGTCGAGCTTCGGCGGGCGCAGGGCGGCGTCGAGCGAGCGGTTCGCGCGGGACACGGCTTCCTTGCCGGCGAGCGGCTGGGGGTCATCGGGCGAATCCTTGCGGGCCATGGGCGCAAGGTGCGGGCTCGGGGCGAATTGGCAACCCTCAGTCCTCGGCGAAGCCTTTCGGCAGGGCGGAGGCGGGGAGGCGTTCGACGTCGGCGCCCAGGGAGCGCAGGCGTTCCTCGAAGCGTTCGTAGCCGCGGTCGAGGTGGTAGAGGCGTTGGACCCAGGTCTCGCCCTTGGCGACGAGGGCCGCGAGGATGAGGGCGGCGGAGGCGCGGAGGTCGGAGGCCATGACGGGCGCGCCGGAGAGCGGGCGGTCGCCGTAGATCGCGGCCGTGGCGCCGTCGATGGCGATCTCGGCGCCCATGCGCTGGAGTTCGGCGGCGTGCATGAAGCGGGCCGGATAGATCTTCTCGGTGACCGTGCTGCGGCCGTCGACGAGGAGCTGCAGGGCCATGAACTGGGCCTGCAGGTCGGTCGGGAAGCCCGGGTAAGGTTCGGTGATGATCTCCACGGCGCGCGTCGGCTTGCCGTGGGCGCGGATGAAATCGACGCCCGTCTCGACGTGCACGCCGGCCTCCCGGAGCTTGTCGAGGAAGGCCGTCAGATGCGACGGGTCGCAGTGCGTGACCGTGACGTCGCCGCCGGTGATGGCGCCGGCGACGAGGTAGGTGCCGGCTTCGATGCGGTCGGCGATGACCGTATGGTCGCAGCCATGGAGGGCGGCGACGCCTTCGACCTCGATGACGCCGGTGCCGTGGCCGCGGATCTTCGCGCCCATCTTGAGGAGCATCGCGCAGAGGTCGACGACCTCCGGTTCGCGGGCGGCGCATTCGATGCGCGTGACGCCGGGCGTGAGGGTGGCGGCCATCACGAGGTTGGCCGTGCCGAGGACCGTGCT
Source organism: Coraliomargarita sp. (assembly GCA_024638885.1). Lineage (GTDB taxonomy): Bacteria > Verrucomicrobiota > Verrucomicrobiia > Opitutales > UBA953 > UBA953. Next base: position 60,751 of record JAHEJL010000005.1, read on the forward strand.
GCCCATCGGGCCGCCCATGAAGACCGTGTCGCCGCGGGCGCGGGAGGCGTCGACCTGGACCAGGCCGGCCTCGACGGTGACGACGCAGCCGAGGGCTTCGAGGCCCTTGAGGTGGAGGTCGATCGGGCGCGGGCCGATGACGCAGCCGCCGGGGATGGCCATCTCGGCCTGACGGAGGCGGCCGACGAGCGAGCCCAGCAGGCAGACCGACGCGCGCATCTTGCGGACGAGGTCGTAGGGCGTGCGGTGCGCGACCTGTTCGGCGCGGATGGTCCAGACGCCGGGCGCGGGATTGGCGACGGTCGCGCCTTGGTGGCCGAGGATCTCGGCCATGTAGCGGACATCGCTCAGGTCGGGCACGTTGCGCAACGTCACCGTCTCGCCCGTGAGGAGCGAGGCGGCGAGCAGCGGCAGCGAGGCGTTCTTGGAACCCGCGGCGCGGACCGAGCCTTGCAGCACGTGACCACCGCGGATGCGCGCGACCTGGAGCATGTCGGAGAAAAGAAGCGGGGGCGCCGTGCGGCGCCCCCGTCGTGTTCAGCCTTCGCGAGGACCGTTGCGAGGACCGCGGTCGCCGCGGAATTCGCCGCGACCTCCGCGCGAGCCGTCACGGCCGCCGCGGGAACCGCCGCGGAATTCGCCGCGACCACGGCCGCCGCGATGACCGCGGTCGGAGCGTTCGCCGCGATGTTCGCCGCGGGGCTGGTGAGGACGGGCCGAAGGCACGAAGACGGCCTTGTCGGGCACGCCGAACAGGGTGGCGAGCTTGCGCTTCAGCGAGGCCCAGAAGCCGATCGGGGCCTGGACCGGGATGACGACGGGCTCGATCTGGATGCGCGGACGCTCTTCGCGGCGCGGGCGGTCTTCGCGACGCGGACGATCGCCTTCGGGGCGAGGTTCGCGGGGTTCGCGACGCGGACCACGTTCGCCTTCGGCGCGGGGCTCGCGACGCGGGCGGTCACCCGGGATGCCGGGCTGGCGACCTTCTTCGGCGACGCCTTCCGGACGCGGTTCGCGCGGCTCGCGACGTTCGCGGGGCTCGCGACGTTCACGGGGTTCGCGCTGTTCCGGAGCGGACTGCTTCGCGAGGGAACCGGACAGGTTCTCGGTCAGCTGCGACGGGTCTTCGACGACGCCGATGGCCGGGCGGGCGGCCTGGCCGTTGGCGGCGGACGGGGCGACGCCACGCGGGGTGCCACGGCGACCGAACTGCTTCGGCGTCGTGATGGTACCGGGCTTGGCGGCGGGTTCGGACGAGGCCCCGATCACGGAGAGCGGAGGGAGTTCCGCGTGGGCGGACTCCAGCTTGGCTTCGTTGAGGCGGGGTGCGGGGGTGCGGACTTCACTGGCGCCTGCGTCCGCGGCGGGCTGGTGGGCGGAGACTGGCTCCTGGCCCTGGGTTTCTTCTTGGCTCATGTTGCTTATGTTGGGGCGGCCTTCGTTGTGGCCGACCGGATGATGCGGCCGCTCCGTTGTGGAGCGGCGTCGCGGTTTGTCGGACCCTTGGTGACGGAGGACGAACCTCCTTGGGGTGCCGAAATGGACCGGGAGCGACTCCCGGGAGAAATGTGAATAATTACCCCCTCCGGCTTAACAACAAGAAAGTCCCTCAGCGGGCCTCTTCCGTGAACCTTTGTTCACGGATCAGCACGATCTTGACGGTTCCTTGGTAGGAAAGGGTCTCTTCCACCTTCAGGCGGAGGCGGCGGGCGAGCTCGGTGGCCCCGAAGTCGTCGACCTTGCCCGGGTCCACGATGACCCGGAGCTCGCGGCCGGATTGGAAGGCGTAGGCCTCCTTGACCCCGTCGAAGGAGAGGGCGACCTCTTCCAGGCGACGGACGCGTTGGGCGTAGGACTCGAGGGTGGAGGAGCGGGCGCCGGGGCGGGAGCCGGAGGCGGCGTCGGCGATCATCACCAGCGGAGCGTAGAGGCTTTCGGCTTCGACTTCGCGGTGGTGGGCGGCGACCGCGTTGACCACGCGCACGTCTTCGCCGAGGCGGCGGAGCAGGGCGGCGCCGGCGAGGGCGTGGCTGCTGCCGGCTTCCGCTTCGATGGCCTTGCCTAGGTCATGCAGGAGTCCGGCGCGCTTCGCCGGGATCGGATCGATGCCGATCTCCGCGGCGAGCATCGCGCAGAGCTGCGCGACCTCGACGGAGTGGGCGAGCGTGTTCTGGTTCGCGGAGAGGCGGAAGTGGAGGCGGCCGAGCAGTTCCTCGACCGAGGCGTCCATCGGCGGCAGGCCGAGGTCGCGGACGGCGTCGCGGCCGAGCCGGCGGGCATGCTTCACGACTTCGTCGCTCGCGATCCGCACGCTGTCTTCGATCAGGCCGGGCGAGATGCGGCCGTCCTTCACGATGCGTTCGAGGGCGATGCGCGCGATCTCGCGGCGGACCGGGTCGAAGCAGGAAACCATCGCCAAACCGGGGGTTTCGTCGATGAGCAGGGTCGCGCCCGTGCTCTGTTCGAAGGTGCGGATATTGCGCCCTTCGCGGCCGATGAGGCGACCCTTCATGTCCTCGTTCGGCAACGAGACCGAGAGGGCGGTCGCGTCCTGCGTCGTGGAGGTCGTGAGGCGCTGCATCGCCGAGAGGAGCTTGCGGCGCGCTTCGTCGTCGATGTCCTGTTCGACCTGGTCGAGCAGGGAGCGGCGGAGGTGCTGGGCTTCTTCGCCGTATTCCTCGCGGAGGTGGTCGAGGAGCAGCGCGCGCGCCTCCTCGGGGGTCACCTTGGCGAGGCGCTGGAGTTCGCGGAGCAGGTGGTCGCGGTGGCGGATGTTCTCGCGGGAGATCTCCGCGGCGGCTTCGGCCTGGGCTTCGGCGCCGGCCTTGACGCGGGCGGCCTCGCGTTGTTCGGCTTCGGCCTTCGCGTGCAGCTCGGCCGCCTCGACGGAGGCTTCGCGGCGGGCCAGCTCGACCTCGGAACGCAGGCGGGCTTCGCGGATCGCCCCGAGGGTGTTGTCGCGCCACTTCGCCACGGCATAGGCCACGATGGCTCCGGAGGAGAACGCCACGGCGGCGAGGATGCTTTGGTCGGCTGCCACAGGCATGGTCGTCGCGGTTTCCGGAGGTCCGGGGGGATACCCTTGCGGACGGAGCCCCTTCGGCAAGCCCTTTCGGGAGGTTCGCCTTGCCTCCGGCCGAGAATCGGGGTTGCCTCCGGCATGTCCCAACACCTTGACGATGAGCGGTCTCCGGCCGCGGTCTGGTGGGATAACTTCGCCAATTTCGCCTGGCGGACCGATTGGACGCAGGTGGTGATCATCCTCTTCCTGAGCGGACTGGGGGTCGTCGCCATCCAGTCGGCCGGCAGCGCCCGCGAATCCACCTTCTACCGCTCGCAGATCGTCTTCGTGGCGATCGGCTGGGTGGCTTATTGGGCGGTTTCCTCCTTGGATTACCGCCAAATCCAGCGCTACGCCAGCCGGGTCTACCTGGTGACCATCGCCCTCCTGGTGCCTGTCTCGGCCTGCGCGTTGCTGAAACGCGACCTCGGCGGCTTCATCCGCAGCATCAACGGGGCCCGCCGCTGGATGGATTTCGGCCCGTTCTCGATCCAGCCGTCGGAGTTCGCGAAGATCGGGGCGCTCGTCTTCCTCGCCGCCTTGCTCGCCCGGTTGCCGATCGGTTCGTTCCGCGCGACCTGGCCGACCGTCGCGCGCTGCCTCGGGGCCGCCGCGGTCCCGTTTGTCTTGATTTTTGTGCAGCCAGACCTAGGTTCTGCGCTCATCTACCTGCCGCTTTCATTCCTTCTGCTTTTCGTCGCCGGCCTGACGTTCAGGTTCTTCCTGGTGGCCGGTGCGGCCGCCCTTCTGCTGATCGGCGTGGTGGCCTTGGACATGCGGGAATACGCGGCCAAGATCGACCAGTACGCGAAGGCCAATCCGAACGCCAAGGATCCCGCCCGCGCGGTGCGCGGCGAGCATGACGCCGAGGCGTGGTTCTTCCTGCTCAAGGACTATCAGCGCGAGCGCATCATGTCGTTCGTCGCTCCCGAGGTCATCGACCCCAAGGGGCTCGGCGTGACCTGGAACGTGAACCAGGCCGTCATCGCCGTCGGTCGCGGCGGTTTCCGCGGGCAGGGCGTCGGCAACGGCACGCAGGCGCGCTTCGGCTACCTGCCGGAGGCCGCGGCCCACAATGACTTCCTTTTTTCCGGGATGGCCGAAGAGATCGGCTTCACCGGCGGACTCTTGGTGATAGGCGCATTTGTCCTGTTGTTCTGGCGCGTCGTGCGAACGGCGGCCCGGGCGGCGGATCGTTTTGGTTCCTTGCTGGCGATTGGCGCGGCGGTCGTGCTCGGCACGCACGTCGTGGTCAACATCGGCATGAACATCAACCTGATGCCCGTCACCGGGGTCCCCCTTCCTTTCCTTAGCTACGGAGGGTCTTTCGTTCTCAGCTGTTTCCTGCTCCTTGGACTAGTCCAGAGCGTTCACCGGCATTCGGCCGGTGGCGGCGAAGGCGGAGGCTCTCCGGCAACCGGCTTAACCGCCTGACCGAGATGCCCGAAAACAACGAACCCGAAGATATCAACGACGAGCTGCCCGAGGGCGGCGAACAGACCTCCCCAATCGACCAGCGCAAGCTGGCCGACGAGGCGGCCAAGCGGCGCAAGGAGCTCCCGCTGCTCCAGCGCATCGTCAAACACTTCTCGAAGGACCGCGCCGTCTACCGAGAGCTCGTGATCAACGCCGAGACGCTGGAGAAGCGCGTCGCGCTCCTCACCAACGGCGTCCTCGACAAGTTCGAGATCGAGCACAAGGGCGAGAACCGCATGGTCGGCGCGATCTTCAAGGGCCGCGTCCAGAACCTCGAATCCGGCCTCAAGGCCGCCTTCGTGGACATCGGCCAGCCGAAGAACGCCTTCCTCCATTACTGGGACATGCTCCCGGCCGCGAACGACTCGCAGGTCGAGTTCATCCGCGACAACGAGTCCGCCGAGCAGAAGCAGCGCAAGGCCCGCTACCAGGCGAAGGACATCCCGCAGCTCTTCCCGGCCGGCTCCGACATCGTCATCCAGGTCGTCAAGGACCAGATCGGCACCAAGGGCCCCCGCTCGACCACCAACATCGCGCTGCCCGGCCGTTACCTCGTGCTGATGCCGTTCAGCGGCGCGTGCGGCGTCTCCCGCAAGATCGAGGAATCCTCCGAGCGCGAACGCCTGAAGGACATCCTCCGCTCCCTCACCATCCCCGAGGGCATGGGCGTCATCATCCGCACCGCCGGCGAGGGCAAGCAGGCCCGCTGGTTCGTCCGCGACCTGCACATGCTGCTCAAGCGCTGGCAGGCCATCGTCGAGAAGATCAACGCCCCGGACCGCAAGCCCGTCCTCCTCTACCAGGAGCCCGGCCTGATCGAGCGTACCGTCCGCGACTTCCTCACGGAAGAAGTCGACCGCATCCTCGTCGACAACCCCGAGGACTTCAAGCTGGTCCAGGACCTCGTCGGCGAAGTGTCGCCGCGCTCCCGTTCCCGCGTCGAGCTGTACGCCGACCCCATCCCGGTCTTCGAACGCTATAA
>JAHEJL010000006.1 GCA_024638885.1 Coraliomargarita sp.
CGAAGCTGATCATCTGCAAGACCGTCATCGGCAAGGGCATCGCCGAAGTCCAGGGCACCTCGAAGGGCCACGGCGAAGCCGGCGTGAAGTTCGTCGACGCCTCCCGCAAGGCCCTCGGCCTCCCGGAAGAGAAGTTCTACGTCTCCCCCGAGACCCGCGCCTACTTCAACGCCCGCAAGGCCCAGCAGGCCGCCGCGCACGCCGAATGGCAGAAGACCTTCGCCGCCTGGTCCAAGGCCAACCCCGAGAAGGCCGCCCTCCTCGCCAAGGCCCAGCAGGGCGACCACGGCGACGTCCAGTCCCTCCTCGCCGCCATCCCGGAGTTCGGCAAGAACTCGCTCGCGACCCGCGTCTCCGGCGAGACCTGCATCAACGCCGTCGCCAAGGCTTCGCCGCTCGTGCTCTCCGGTTCGGCCGACCTCCACGGCTCGACCAAGAACTACATCAAGGACGTCGGCGACTTCGACATCGCGACCCCGGCCGGCCGCAACCTCTACTTCGGCATCCGTGAGCACGTCATGGGCGCGATCCTCAACGGCATCGCCTACCACGGCGTCTTCAAGGGCTCCGGCGCGACGTTCCTGACGTTCTCCGACTACCTCCGCCCCTCGATCCGCGTCGCCGCCCTCGCGAAGCTCCAGGCCTTCTACATCTTCACGCACGACTCCGTCGGCGTCGGCGAAGACGGCCCGACCCACCAGCCGGTCGAGACCGTGAGCGCCCTGCGCTGCATCCCGAACCTCGACGTGGTCCGCCCGGGCGACGCCGAAGAGACGGCCGCCGCCTTCGCCCACGCCGTGGCCCGCAAGGACGGCCCGGTCGCCCTCATCCTCTCCCGCCAGAACGTCCCCTCCCTCGACGCCATCCCGGTCGCCACGCGCCGCCAGGGCACGCTCAAGGGCGGCTACGTCCTCCGCAAGGAGACCGCTCCCCTCACCCACATCATCATCGGCACTGGCAGCGAACTCTCGCTCGCCCTCGCCGCCGGCGAAGAACTCGGCGCGGGCGTCCGCGTCGTCTCGATGCCTTCGATGGAAGTCTTCGCGCGCCAGCCGAAGGCCTACCAGGAAGAAGTCCTGCCTTCCTCCTGCACGAAGCGCGTCAGCATCGAAGCCGGCGTGACGATCTCGTGGGGCCGCTACGTCGGCACCGCCGGCAAGGCTCTCGGCACCGACACCTTCGGCCTCTCCGCCCCGGGCGACGTGGTCATGAAGGAACTCGGCATCACCAAGGAAGCCGTCGTCGCCGCCGCCAAGGCGCTCTGAGCGTCCTGACAGCCGTCGCACCGAAGACCGGCGCCGCAAGGCCGCCGGTCTTCTTGTTGGCGGAGGTCACTTGGCCTCGCGGAGGTCCGTCAGCGCGATACGGAAGAGGTCGCCCTGCTCCGAACCGACGAGGAGATGGCCGGCGTCGAGCCACGCGCAGCCTTCGACCTGGAACGAGAGCATCGGCGGGGCGATCGGCGCATGCAGCGCGGGCGCATGGAAGATATCTTCGCCCACGGCGGGGACGTCGAAGACCCAGACGTTACGGTAAGTCAGGATCGCGAGGCGCTTCTGATCCGGCGACAGCGCCGCGTCGGTGACCATGCCGCCCACGTCGAAACGCGCCAGCTTGGTGAGGACGGCGCGGTCGCCCGTCGCGGGAATGTCCGCCCGCCAGAGGTCCGTCAGGGTGTCGCGACGATGCTTGGTGAGCAGGTAGAGCTTCCCGCGCAGGAGGAACATCGCCTCGCAATCATGCGAGAGCTCGGGATCCGGGAAGGAGGTCTGATCCGGCCAGGCGAAGGTCACCTTGCGGACGTCGGTCACCTCGGCGTCGCCCGGCGCCGGCGCCTTGAAGCAATAGAGGGCCAGTTCCTTGCGCCGGGAGACGTTGTTGCCGACGTCGCCGACGACCATGTTGCCGGCGGCGTCGCCCGCGATGGCTTCCCAATCGACGTTGGTCGCGCCCTTGAGGGTGACGGGGCCGGCGACCCCTTTGGGCGTGATGACCGCGGAACCGTCGGCATGGATCGGGATGACCGTGGGCTTGGCTCCCGAATCGGCGAGGGTCCAGAAGACGCCCGGCTGCGCGGGATGCGCCCACAGCGCCGAACACTCCGGGACCAGCCTGAGGTTCAGCTTGCCCGCGCTCTTCAGTTCCAGCGCCGGCATCTCGGGCGCCACGCGGCGGATCACCTCGGGCTCCGCGCAGCCGCCGACGGCGGCCCAGGCGAGGCAGGCGAGGTGGAGGGGGAACCGCATCACGCCAAGTTACCCCCGCCTGCCTGCTTGGCAATCCGTCGCCGCCGCTTTTGCTGTCGAAATCAGGTCCCGAGCATCCATCCTCGCGGCATGGCTCGCAAATCCTCGCGCTCGCTCTGGACGGATAAGCTCCGGGGCGTCGCGTCGACGCCGACGGGCGCCAAGGCTCCGCGCGCCCGCAAGGCCGCGCCGGTCGCCGCGGCCCGCGGTTGCCGTGCCATCATCCTCGGCATCGACCCTTCCTTGCGCGGCACCGGCCTCGCGGTGATCGACGCCCGCGCCGAACCGATGCGCCTGCTCGCCAGCGTCACGCTGAAGCTGGGGCCGAAGCTGGAGCCTTACGAATGCCTCGGCCGGATCGCCGACGCCGTCGAACGCCTCGCCAAGGAACACGCCGTCACGCAAGCGGCGATCGAAGAGACGATCTACGTCCAGAACTTCCGCACCGCCCAGGCGATGGGCGCTTCGCGCGGCGCGGCCCTGAGCGTGCTCGCGCGCCTCGGGGTCAAGGTCGGCGAATACGCCCCGACGCGCATCAAGCTCGCCGTCGCCGGCCACGGCGGCGCCTCCAAGGAACAGGTCGGCCGCATGATCCGCTCGGTGCTGTGCCTCGGCGAGGAGCTCGCGCTCGACGAGTCCGACGCGGCCGCGGCGGCCCTGTGCCACGCGTTCACCGCGCGCGGCTGATCAGATATCCTCGCTGACGGCGAACTCGTCGTGGCGACCGCGGGCCTGGCTCCAGCGGGCCATGAGCTCGTCGATCGGCACGGGACGGACGTTCTGGGAGAGGTTGTAGGCGCCGGCTTCCAGGCAGGCCCGGAGCTGGCTCCAGACGACCGCATACGAACGGGCGAAGCGGAGCGATTCGTCGCGCAGGAGGCTCGAGACGTGGCAGCAGCCGCCGACCTCGGTGACGATGAAGCGGCCGGCCTTGAGGTCCTCGAGCGAGATCGCGCGCAGGTCGAAGCGGGCGAAGTGCAGGCCCGGGAAACGCTTGGCGAAGGCCGTCATCGCGGTGTCGAGCTCGACCGTGATGAGGTCGTGGCGATGCAGGCAGCGGGCGCCGTGGCCGTAGCTGCCGGTGAGGTTGAGGGTCACCTTCTGGCCGGCGGGGATGACGCGGTTCAGGTCGCGCGCATGGCACTGGATGAAGAGCTCGCCGCGCGAGACCGCCACTTCGTCGAGCCAGATGAGCTCCTCGAGCGTCTGCTCGCCGTCGCCGCGGACGGTGACGTCGCGCTTCTGCACGATCGCCATGATCCGGCCGTCGTCCTTGCCGGGGTTGCGGCGCCAGACGACCTCGAACTCGAAGCCGGGGATGAACTTCTGCAGGAGGAAATCCTCCTTGGCGCCGCGGACGAGCTGCTCGAGCTGCTCCTGGGTGCGGACGAAGCGCAGGCCGGCGCCGTCCTCGGCCACCTCGGGCTTGAAGACGACCGGGAAGCCATGGCACGCCGCGAAGGCGGCCGCTTCCTTGACGCGTTCCTCCTTCGGGTCCTCGAGCGAGAGCGCGAGGGTCGGGCAGCAACGTGAGTCGCGCTGGAACGGACGCAGCAGGAGCGACTTCGAGTCGCCGATGAAGCCGCCGATGCGGCCGAAGGCGGGATTGGCGGAGGCGAAGGCGGTCAGGCGGCGGTAGCGCAGGCACAGCGCCATGATGCCGAGGCGGACCGGCAGGTAGAGCACCGCGGCCGGCCAGAGGGACGGCTGCAGGAAGCCGCGGACCTTCATGACGATCTGGCGGCGGCCGCGCCAGGTCAGCGCCGGCACCATCCAATGCGTGATGACGTGCAGGAGGAAGAGGAAGCCGACGACCACCCAGAGCGCGTTGCTCTTGAAACGGTAGAGGATGTCCATCGCGGCGGCGCCATAGGTATAGCCCAGCCACATCAGCGGCGGCGTCCAGATCAGCGCCGCCACGAGGAGCAGCAGGCCGAGGCGGAAGGCGTTGAGCTTCATGATGCCCGCGGTCACGAACGTCGGCACGCGGCTGGCGGGCACGAAGCGGGAACTGACGACGACCATCATGCCCTTGGGCGTGGAGAACCAACCGGCCCACTGGTTGACCTTATGTTCCTTGATGAACCATTTCAACGGCGCCTTGCGGATCGCCTTCCGCCCGAGGAAGCGGCCGACGGAGTAGAGCACGGTGTCGCCGATGAAGATGCCGGCCGTGCAGGCCGCCGCGGCGGACCAGAAATCGATGATGCCCACCGAGACCATGAGGCCCGAGGCCAGGCAGGTCGGATCCTCGGCGACGAACGTGCAAAGGATGATGATGATGAGCAGGATCCAGTAGCGCGAACCGGTGGCGTGCGGGATCGGCGGATACTCCTTCGAAGGCGCGGCCTCCTTCGTCGCCGGACCCTTGGGGATCTCGGCGTAGAAGTCCTTGATCTTGCCCACGACCTCCGACGTCGCATCGAAGGCGACGTCGCGGCCGCCGGCGAGGACCTCGAGCTTGGCCTGCGGGGCGAGCTTGGCGGTATACTTGGCCGCATCGACCGGGGTCAGCCAGTCGGCGTCGCCATGGATGAGCAGCAAGGGCTTGGTCCACTGATGCAGGATCTTCTTCGAATCCGCCATGTCGGTGTCGAAGACGGTCTTGGCGTAGTTGCGGTCCAGCGGCAGAAGGTCGACGGCGCCGAAGGAAGGCGTGAAGCGGGTGAAGACCCAGAAGCCGGCGCCTTGGAAGCCGTAGACGATCTTGTTGACCAGCGGATTGCCGAGGAGTTCGAACTCCTGCGCGCCGGGCGAGGAGATGAGCGTCATGGAGCGGACGCGCTGCGGGTAGGCCGAGGCGAGTTCCAGGGCGGCGACGCCGCCGTAACCCTGGCCGATCACGTGATACTCCTTGATGCCGTAGTGCGCGACGAGGGAGGCGACGACCTCGGCGTTGGCCTCCATCGAGTGGCTGGGAACCTCGCCGGGGCTGCTGCGGAAGCCCGGCATGAAGGGCTCGATGACCGACGTGTTCGGGTCGCGGGCGAGCTCCTCGCAGAACTGGGAGCCGCGATCGTCCCACGGGATGCGGTGCAGGTAGACGATGACGTTCTTGCGGAAGCGGGGCTGGACGAACTCCTGGGCCTCCTCGGCGCCGAGCACGCCATGGAGGCGGGCCCGGATCGGGATGTTGTAATCGAGCTTCTGGACCTTGTCCCCGCGGTAATCGACGGCCGGGACGTGGATCGGCTCGCCGTCGGCGATGGTCTCGATGGCGCTGAAGAACGGGAAGGCGGCCGACAAGGCCAGCAGGACCAGATACAGGGAAACGAGCCACCAGCGCCCCGGGACTCGCCCGAGGTTGCGCTTGCGCTCGGCTGAGGTAGGCATCCGACCCCCATCAAAGGTCGTCGGCCCCTCGGAGCAAGACGGGAAGGGCAAATACCGCACGATTGGCCGATTTATGGCTTCCGTAGCACGGCCAACCCCTCTTGTCTTGGGCTACGTGCAACCCACCGGAAAGGAACTCCCAGGCCTCAGGGTCACCGTCGACAAGGTGGTCCACCATCGGGATGCGAACTTCCCGCCCGAAACCCCGCACGCCTTCGTCTACTTCCTGACCATCAGCAACCTCTCGCAGGAGACGGTCAAGCTGCTGGGCCGGAAATGGATCATGCGCACCCCGGACGGCCCGACGGAGATCGTCGAAGGCGACGGCATCGTGGGCGAGACCCCCACCCTGCCCCCCGGGGAGCAGTTCTCTTATAACAGCTACCACCTCGCCGGCGGCCCGACCACGGCCGAAGGCTCCTTCCATGGCACGACCCTGTCCGGCGAACGCGTCTTCACGCGCATCCCGGTCTTCGCCATGACCCCTCCTCCCGACCCTTCCTGATGCGACTTACCGACCTGAACTCCGGCCGTGAGATCGGCGCCAACTGCATGCTCGCCGAATTCGGCGGCCTGCGCCTGGTGATCGATTGCGGCCTCCACCCCAAGCTCGACGGCCGCAAGGCCCTGCCCCAGATCGACAAGATCCAGGGCAACGTCGACGGCGTGATCCTCACCCACTGCCACCTGGACCACCTGGGCTCGCTCCCGCTGCTCCTCAAGCAGCACCCGTCCTCCCGCGTCTACGCCTCCGCCGCGACCACGCTCTTCGTCCGCCGCCTGCTCAGCAACTCCATCCAGGTGATGAAGCGCCAGCGCGAGGAGACCGGCAACCAGGACTACCCGCTCTACGTCGAGACCGACGTCGAACGCGTCGAGCACGCGCTCGCCGCGGTGCCCCTCGCCAACCCCCGCGTCATCGGCCGCGGCGGCGAGGAGGTCGCCCTCACGATGCACCTCGCGGGCCACGTGGCCGGCGCGGTCGGCTGCCTCATCGAACACCGCCGGAAGAAGCACTTCTTCACCGGCGACGTCCACTTCCAGGCCCAGCGCACCGTCGCCGGCGCCAACTTCCCGCGCACGCCGGTCGACACGCTGGTGATGGAATGCACCCGCGGCGCGACGACCACGGTCCCCGACTTCAAGCGCGGCCGCGAGGAACAGCGCCTCATCAAGGCCATCAACGAGGTCTGCGACGAAGGCGGCTCGGTGCTCCTGCCGGCCTTCGCCTTCGGCCGCATGCAGGAGATCCTGCTCCTGCTCCAGGAAGCCGCCGACGCGGGCAACCTCGCCGACGTGCCGATCTTCTGCTCGGGCCTCGGCATGGATCTCTGCGACTACCTCGACGCCGCCAGCAAGAAGACCAAGCAGGTGAAGTTCAGCCGCCAGGTCCTGCGCGACCTCGGCATCCTGCCGCTTTCCCGCAAGTATACGCAGCCCGGCAAGAACATGCCCGAGCGCGGCATCTACCTCCTCTCGAGCGGCATGCTCGTCGAGAAGACCCCCGCCTGGCGCGTCGCCGCCAACATGCTCGACCATGAGGAGAACGCGGTGTTCTTCGTCGGCTACTGCGACCCGGAGACCCCGGGCGGCGAGCTGATCGGCATGAACCCCGGCGGCGAATTCAAGTTCAAGTCCCTCGACCACACCTCGACGCTGCGCGCCAAGGTCGAACGCTTCCACCTCAGCGGCCACGCCGACCGCGAGGAACTCGTCGACTTCGCGAAGTCGGTCTCCCCGAAGGACATCGTCCTCACCCATGGCGACCCGCCCGCCCGCGCCTGGATGAAGGAGACGCTCGCCGCCGCCCTGCCCGGCACGCGCGTGCATGACCCCGAACCGGGCGTCCCTCTCGAACTGTGAGCCTGCTGCCGCAGTCCGTCGAAGATTGGCGTGAGTTCACCCTCACGCGCGGTCCTCGCATGGCGGCGGAAGCTTTCCTGATCAAGCTCGGCGCGCTCGCTCCCGACGAACAGCGCGCGGCGCTCTGCGGCCTGCCCGACGTCGCCACGCTGACCCGCCGCTTCGAAGCGGCCTGGCCCCTGCGCGAGGCCGCGCTCGGCGGCGTGCCCTTCCTCACGAAGGACCTCTACTTCCGCGCCGGCGAACCCACCTTCGCGGGCTCGACCTTCCTGCCGGAGGAGATCGGCCCGGCCCGCGTGACGTCCACGCTGCCGGCCGCGTTCGAGAACGACGCCGGCGCGATCGCCTGCGGGCGCACGCAGCTCAACGAGTTCGCCTTCGGGCTCACGGGAGAGAACCCGCACTTCGGCGACTGCCCGCACCCGGAACGCCCCGAACTGCTCGCGGGCGGCTCCAGTTCGGGCTCCGCCTTCGCCGTGGCCCGCGGCCTCGTGCCCTTCGCGCTGGCGACCGACACCGCCGGCTCGATCCGCGTGCCCTGCGGTTACTGCGGCCTCTGGGGCCTGCGTCTTTCGCCCGACGTCGCGCCCGTCGGCGACATCTTCCCGCTTTCCCCCGGCTACGACACGCAAGGTTGGATCACCCGCACGGCCAAGGATCTCCGCCAGGTTTCCGCCGCCGTGCTCGGCGAAGCGCCGCCCGCGGGCGCGGGCCTCTGGGCCGGCGACCTCGGCCTCGGGATCCCGGCCGGCGACCTCGCCGCGATGCGGGCCGTCGCCCTGAAGGCCGGCGCCCAGGAAGATCCGGCCGCCGCCATGCTCCTCCGCCTCGCGCTCGCGGAAGCGGCCGACGCCTATCCGACGCTCGGCGGCCACGCCGCCGCCCGCGTGCACGCCGCGTGGCTCGAACGCCGCCGCGCCGACTACGACCCGGTCGTCTGGGACCGCCTCGATGCGGGCCGTCGTCGCACGCACGACGAACTGCGCGCCGCCGAAGCCGTCCGCGCCCGCGTCATCGACGCCTTCCGCACCGTCTTCCGCCGCCACCACTTCATCGCCCTCCCCGCGACCTTCGGCGGCGCGGTCCGTAAGGCCGACTCCGACGCGACGCACCGCCGCCGCCTGCTGGCGCTCAACGGCCCGGCCTCCCTCGCGGGCCTGCCCGCCTTGGCCGCGCCCGCGCGGCTGCCCGACGGGCTCACGGGCGGCGTGCAGTTCCTCTTCCCCGACATGGCGAACTTCGGCTGGGACTCCGTCCTCGGCCGGCTCGCCTGATCAGAGACGCTTGCGGCGCATGTGCGCCGAAGGCTGGCCCAGCGCTTCGCGATACTTGGCGACGGTGCGGCGGGCGATCTGGACGCCGCGCTTGCGCAGCTCCGCGGTGATGGCCTCGTCGGCGAGCGGCTCGGCCGGATTCTCGCGCGCGAGGATGTCGGCGATCATCTCCTGCACGCCTTCCTGGGCGACCGTGCCGCCGTCGGAGGTCGAGACGCCGGAGGTGAAGAACCAGCGGAACTCGCGCAGCCCGTGCGGCGTGAGCATCCACTTGTTGGCCGCGGCGCGGCCGACGGTGGTCTCGTGGACGCCCATCTCCTTGGCCACGTCGGTCATGGTGAGCGGACGGAGCTTGGCGGGACCGTGCTCGAAGAAATCGGCCTGACGCTCGACGATGATGTGCGCGAGCTTCTCGATGGTGCGCTGACGTTCCTCGATCGCGCCGATGAGGAACTTGCCCTGGCGCATGCGCTCGAGGATGTAGGTGCGCTCCTTGTCGCCGAGGGCCTGGCCGGCGAGCATGTCCTTGTAGGCCGGCACGAGGCGCAGGCGCGGCACGTGGCGGTCGTCCATGGTGACCTTCCACTTGCCGTCTTCGTCGAGTTCGACGGTGGCGTCGGGCGTGACCACGCGGTTGTCGTCACGGGCGAAACGGCGGGCCGGGACGGTCTCGAGCTTGGCGAGCTCGGCGAGGGCCTCGCGGATGTCGTCGAGCTCGACGTCGAGCACGCGGGCGCACTCCTCGAGGCGGCGGCCCATCATCGGCTCCCAGCAGTCGGTGATGAGGCGCGCGGCGGTGGAAAGGCCGCGACCGCGCAGGCGAAGCTGGGCGAGGAAGCACTCGCGGAGGTCGCGGGCGCCGATGCCGGGCGGGTCGAAGGCCATCAGCAACGTGTGGGCCGTCATCACGGCCTCATACGGCTGGCCGGAACGGAGGGCGATCGACGACAGGTCCTCTTCGACGAAACCGCGCTCGTCGAGCGAGGCGATGAGCAGCTTGAGCGCTTCCTGGACCGCCGGGTCGTCGGAAGCGGTGCGGGCCTGGTCGGCGAGGTGTTCGGAAAGGGAGGCTTCGCCCGTGGCGGACTCCATCATGTGCCGGCGACGTTCCTCGTCCTCCTGGGTGTAGCCCTGGGAGCGGATCTCCTCGTAGTAGCTCTCGTCCCAGTCTTCCTTCATGCGCTTCAGCGCGTCGAAATCATCTTCGCCGAGGGAAAGCTCGCGCGGGCCGTCCTCCTCGGGCTCGTCGGACGGCACCGGCGCGTCGAGGCTTTCGGAGGAGACCGGTTCGACTTCCTCCAGCAGAGGATTGGCGGCCAGTTCTTCGGAGATCTCACGCAGGAGCTCGGCCGCCGGCACCTGGAGGATGCGGAGCGACTGGCGAAGCTGCGGCGTCAGGACGAGGCCTTGCACCTGCTTCTGCGATTGATTGATGCCTGGATTAGCCATCGACGGTCCCCAGCAAAAACGGTTCCAGGGCGATTTGCAAAGGGTATCGCCGAGCCCATTGGACTTGCGTAACCATCGCCGGCGAACAGGCTTGCGGGAGCCTCCGACGAGGGACGGCTCGCCCTATGCGTCACTTCTCTCTCCAGCTCGGCAACGAGACCCGCGGCCCCCTGACCGAGGACGAGATCTCCGCGATGATCGCCGAGGGGGCGCTGTCCGCCGACACCCTCTGCCTGCCCGAGGGCGCCACCGAATGGGTGCCGCTCTCGACCCATTTCAAGTTCGGCAGCACGCTCAAGGTGCGCTGGTCCAAGCCGGTCTCCACCGAAGGCGAAGAGGAGATCGCGGCGACCCGCCTCGACGAGGACACCCGCAAACGCCTGCTCGTCTACGGGCTGGCCGACGCGGTCTCCGTCGACCGTTTCACCCAGGTGCAGGCGATGCTCGCGATCGCCGACCACGAGAAGCAGCTCCGCGCGCAGCTCGACCTCCACCGTTACGCGGGCCTCGCCGCCCTCGGCCTGGCGGCGCTCGGCGGCGTCTGGCTCGGCCTCACGGCCGGCCCGGTGGCCGACGTGCTGGCCCTCCTCCCCCGCCCCGTCATCACGGAGCGCGGCGACTCACGGACCCGCCTGTCCGTGCTCCGCAGCGAGATCGAGCAGTTCGCGTTGATCAAGGCCCGCGCCGAACGCGCGGTCTTCGAGAAGCCCAAGGGCGGCGCGCCCGGCCTCAACCTGATCGCCAGCCGCCTCAACATCGACCCCGCCACCGCCTTCGCCTTCCGCGGCCAGGCCGACACCACGCCCCTCGCGCGCAAGACCGCCGTCTGGGGCCTGACGCCCGACGCCGACCGCCGGATCTACGTGCTGCGCGACCGGCCCACCGGGCGGCCCGCCGAACTCCTGCAGGCGCAGGTCGACGTGCTCGACCAGGTCCTGAGCGCTCCGCTCGACGAAGCCGGCTTCAGCCAGCTCTTCGCCGAAGTCATGACCGGCTTCCCGGCCGCGACGTTCACCGAAGCGGGCCTCCTGCGCAACGACGCGGCCGGCATGCGCATGAGCGCGCTGGGCATCTTCATCGACCGCGTCGACTTCCGCGCCCGCGCCGCCGCCTCCGTCTCCGCCCAGAAACAGTGGAGCACCGAACTGACCGCCTTCTCCGACCGGCTGAAGGCCCTCCAAGCCAAGGTCCATGCCCGCACGGCGCCCGAGGCGCGCCGCCGACGTTGGAGCGAATTCAACGCCGGCCCGGGCGCCGAACTGGCCGCCTGGGTGCTCACCTCGGGCGCCAAGGAAGCCAAGATCAACCCTGACGGCACCTTCACCGTCAACGGCGTGCCCAGCATCAACGCGACGTCGCTCGACCAGGTGATCGTCACCGCGCGCCTCAACGGCGACACGGTCTACCTCCGCTGGGGCTCCCCATACCTCGGCGCCGGCGACTGGCGCAGCGAGACGCTCCCCAAGACGCATTTCATCGAACGCGAACGCTACAAGGTCGTGGACAAGACGGTCGTCGGCGGCCGGACCCTCTACGCGCGCTTCGAGACGTCGAGCCACGTCTTCGTGAAGACGCGCGTCTCGCCCCGCTGGCACTACCTCGCGATCGCCCGCGCGACCGACAAGGAGCCGATCTTCGCGCTCGTCGACGAGAAGGCCTACGCGGCGGCCGCCAAGGGCGCGCCGCTCGAGCTCACGGAACTCGCCAAGGCCGACCTCTACCTCAAGGCGGAGGAATCGGCGCGACCGGACGGCCTGACCAACGAGTAGGCCGGCTCAGTTCGCGCGACGCGTCCAGCAGTCGGGCTCCGAGCAATCGCCGAGCATCGAGGGCGTGAGGCGCGTGACCTTGCCCGTGACGCTGTCGACGACCACGAGCCAGCCGCTTTGCGCGGCGACGAGGTGGCGGCCGTCGGCGCACCACGAAGCATGCGCGAGCGGGGCCGGGCTGCTGGTCTGGATCGGCGTGACGGTGCCGGCCGCGAGGTCGATGAGGCCGAGGCGCAGCGCGCCGGCGCTCTGATAGGTGAAGACGAGCTGGTTCGGGACGACCGGATTCCAGCGGGGTTCGGTGCTATAGCTGAAGCCCGTCGAGACCGGACGCAGGGCGCCGCCGGAGGTGCTGGCGAGGTAGATGCCAGGACGGCCGGTGGGGCCGCCGGTCAGGGCGAAGCGACCGCCGTCGGGCGACCACGACGGGTCGGTGTTCACCCACTCCATGCTCGGCGCCTTGATCACGCGCGTGGGCGCCTGGCCCTGCGGGCCGGCGACGAAGATGTCCATCGTGCCCTTGTTGGAGGAAGCGAAGGCGATGCGTCCGTCAGGGCCGCTGCTCGCCGCGCCGAGCGCGCCGCGCACGTTGGTGATGACCTTGGCGGCCTCGCCGACGCCGTTGGTCGAGAAGATCTCGGGCCAGTTGGAACGGAAGGAGGAGATGAAGAAGATGCGGGAGCCGTCGGCCGACCAGCGCGGGCCGATGGACGTGTTGCGGTAGTTCGTCAGACGGAGCGTCTTCGAGCGCGCGAGGTTGGTCACGTAGATCTCGGCGTTGCCGGTCATGCGGGAGACGAACGCGACCTTGGTGTCGGCGAAGAGCGGCTTCAGCTGCCAGCGGCGGCCGAGGCCGACGATCGCGGCGTCGGCGACCTTGAGCGCGAGCTGGTCCTCGTCCTTGGCCTCGACGTTCGTGGCGAAGGCGCAGAGCGCGTTGTCGCACGAGACGACGGCGGCGAGCGCGGTGCGGCCGATGCGCACCTTGACGGAGGAGGAAGGCGACAGCTGGATGGCGCCGTGCGTCGAGAGCGCGAACTGCACGAGGCCGCCCAACGTCGGGTCGTCCGAGACGATCGCGACCGGCAGCACCTTGCGGTTGATCGCGCCGGCGATGTCATCGTTCACGACGACGTTGCCCTGGGCGAAGAGCGGCGAAGCGAAGAGGACGGCGAGGAGGACGAGAAGGCGCATCGAGCGGGGATGTTTTGAGGTTAGCAGTTTGACCTAGGTTGGGCAGGGAGTTCAATCCCGCTGATGTCGCTCGATAAGGAATCCGTCCAGAAGGCCCTCGGTCAGGTCCGCTACCCGGGCTACAGCCGAGACATCGTCTCCTTCGGCCTCGTCAAGGGCATCGAGGTCACCCTCGACGGCAAGGTGAGCGTCGGCCTGGCCGTCACGAGCGCCGACCCCGAGGTCCCGAAGAAACTCTACGCCGAGATCGAAGCCGTCCTCAAGGGCCTCGGCGCCAAGCAGCCCGAGATCGCCATCACGGTCACCGTCCCGAAGGGCACCCCGCCCCCCGCCGGCGCGCCGGCGGCCCCGACCAAGCTCCCGGCCGACGCCGGCGTGGGCAAGGTGAAGCACATCATCGCGGTCGCCAGCGGCAAGGGCGGCGTCGGCAAGTCCACCTTCGCGGTCAACCTCGCCTGCGCCCTCGCCCGCGCGCTCTCCGACCAAGGCCGTCCGGGCAAGGTCGGCCTGATGGACTGCGACATCTACGGCCCATCGGTGCCCCTGATGATCGGGGTCAACGGCCGCCCTCTCCTCGAAGGCGACACCCTCCTCCCCCTCGAGAACTTCGGCGTGAAGGTGATGTCGATGGGCCTCCTCATCGACGCCGACGCCCCGGTGGTCTGGCGCGGACCGATGATCATGAAGACGATCTCGCAGTTCGCGACGAACGTGCGCTGGGGCGAACTCGACGTCCTGCTGATCGACCTGCCCCCGGGCACGGGCGACGCCCAGCTTTCCATCGCGCAGTCGATGGCCCTCAGCGGCGCCATCATCGTGACCACCCCGCAGACCGCGGCGGTCTCCGTCGCCCTCCGCGGCGCGGCGATGTTCGAGAAGGTCGGCGTGCCGATCCTCGGCGTGGCCGAGAACATGAGCTTCCTCGAAGGCGCCGACGGTTCCCGCCAATACCTCTTCGGTCAGGGCGGCGGCCTCAAGGTCGCCACGGCCCTCCAGACGGTCCTGCTGGGCGAAGTCCCGCTCGACCAGACGATCCGCCAGGGCGGCGACCACGGCATCCCGGTGGTCATCAGCCATCCGGACAGCAATCCGGCCCGGGTCTTCCGCTCCGTCGGCCTGACGGTCCTGCAGGGCCTCGAAAAACAGGCGTAACCTGGCCGTCGCCTACGGCTTGCAAGTTCGTCATATTTTCCTCAATCTCGGGGACAAGAATGAGCGACGTGCATCAGGAGCCGAAGACCGACGCCGACCTGGCGTCCCGTTCTTCCCTCTATGCCGAGTTCCTCGCCGAGCGTGAGGAGATCCTGCGTCATAAGTGGATCGAGTCCGAGAAGGCCGGCCGCGACATCGGCTTCGAGCGCGCGCTGATCGACTGGACCCGCCACCATCGGGCCCGCTGGCGCCAGCTGCGCCGCACGGGCAAGGCGGCCTGAGGTCGCGCCACCCCGCCAAAACGGAAGGGCCGGCTCGCATCGCTGCGGCCGGCCCTTCTGGCGTGAGGCGGAAAGGAGCTTAGCCCTTGATCTCCTTATGCAGCGTGTGACGGCGCATGGAGGGGTTGTACTTCTTCAGCTCCACCTTCTCCTGGGAAAGCTTCTTGTTACGGGTGGTCATGTAACGGGAAGGGCGCTTGCCCTCCTTGCGGGCTTCGGTGCATTCAATGATAACGATTTCGCGAGCCATGTTTTTTGTCGGTTGGAAGGTTGAGGTTTGGGAACGGCCTCGGTCGGAGCAAGCCCGAAAAAGAGCCGGGCGGCCTTTTGGGCCGCCCGGTTCGTTCCGTGGGGTGGGTTAATCAGCCCCAGAGACGCTTCTTATGGCGATTTTCCTTCGAGCGCTTGCGGCGCTTGTGCTTGTTCATCTTCAGACGACGCTTCTTCTTGAGGCTTCCCATGGGTGATAGTGACTCGCAACTTGGCGACCCCTCGGCCGACAGTAAAGCCGAAACTAAGCCGAAATAACGGTCTCTTCGACCCAGGCGGCCGGGCCCCAGGCCCTGCGGACGTCTTCCCGTAAGCGGGCGTGCGCGAAACCGTCGGCGACGAAGCTGAAACAGGCGCTGCCGCTGCCGGTCATCCGCCAAGGCGTGGCGGTAATTGCCTCAAAAGAGGCCAGCCCGACCGGCAAGGCGAGGTACTTCGCGAAGACCGGAGCGACCAGGTCGTTGCCCAAGGCGGAGGGGTCGGCGGCCGGCCGGGCGACCCAGGCCGCGAGTTCGGCCTCGGCCTGCGCCGCCGGACGATACTTGCCGCCCTTGGCCAGCAGGCCGTAGGCCTCGGGGGTCGGGATGCCGAAGGGCGGCTTCACGAGGAGGACCTTCCGGCCGGCCAACGCGGCGCGGGCCGCCGGCGGGAGGACTTCCAGCCGCTCTCCCCTGCCCCGCATCACGGCAGCCTGGCTGCGGACGAAGAACGGGCAATCCGAACCGACCGCGGCGATGAGCGCTTCGAGGGCGGCGGGGCCGAGCGGATCGCCGGAGGCGCGATCGAGGAGACGCAACGCGGCCGCGGCGTCGGAACTGCCGCCGCCGAGGCCCGCGCCATGCGGCACCTTCTTGGCGAGATGGAAATGTCCGGTCGGCGCGGACGGTCGACGCTGCGCATACGCGGCGGCGGCCTTGAGCACGAGGTTCGCGCCGTCGACCGGCAACGAGGCGTCGTCGCACGTCAGCCCGAGCGGACGGCCGACCTCGAGGGTGAGCGTGTCGGCGAGCGCGATCGGGGCGACGAGGCTGACGAGTTCATGGAAGCCGTCCGCGCGCCGGCCGGTGATGGCCAGCGAGAGGTTCAGCTTCGCGTGGGCGGCTTCGACGAGCACGCGGTCACGATGGTCCGGCCGGCCCGCGGAGGCGAGGCGAATCAACGCCTCAGGCCCGCGGGTGCGACTTGCGATGCACCTCGCGCAGCTTGGCGACGCTGAGGTGCGTGTAGATCTGCGTGGTCGAAAGCGAGGCGTGGCCGAGCTGCTCCTGCACGAGGCGGAGGTCCGCGCCGTTCGAGAGCAGGTGCGTCGCGCACGCATGGCGCAGCTTGTGCGGCGTGAGGTCCGCAGGCAGGCCGGCGAGCGCGAGCTTCCGCTTCAGCATCAGCTGCACGGCGCGGGGATGCAGGCGGCCGCCGCGGGCGGCGAGCAACAAAGGTTCGCCCCGGGCCGGCGTGCCGCGCAGCGCGAGGTAGGCCTGCACGGCCTGGATGGCGCTGTCGCCGACGGGCACGACGCGCTCCTTCGAACCTTTGCCCAGGAGGCGCACGAGACCGCTGCCGAGGTCGAGGTCGCCGCCGTCGATGCCGCAGAGTTCGGACACGCGGAGGCCGCCGCCATAAAGCAGCTCGAGGATCGCCATGTCGCGCGCGACCTCCTGCGGGTCGTCCTTCTCGGAATCTTCCGCGGCGTCCATGAGGGCATCGGTCTGCGCCTCGGTGAGGAACTTCGGCAGCGACTTCGGGAGCTTCGGGAGCACCAGGCCGGCGGCCGGCGTGGTGGTGATGCCGCCGCGCTCGCGCAGGTCGGCCAGGAAAGCGCGTAAGGCGGAGACCTGGTTATGCACCGAACGTCGGTGATGCGTGCCCTGGCGCTCGATCACGAAGTCGCGGAGGTTGCGCGCGGTGAGCTTGGACCAGTCGCCGTCCCAGCCGCCGTTGGCCTTCATCCAGAGGGCGAAACCCTTGAGCGAACGCCCGTAGGTCAGGCAGGAGCGCGCGGCCAGGCGACGCCCCGCCAGCTGCCGGGTCAGGAACTCGGACACCTGGGCCGAACCCGGCCAATCCGTCGGTTCCCCGTCGTCTGGCTGGACGGGGCGACGCTTCACGGCTGCGGCTTCTTGCCGTGCTCGGCGCGCACCGTGATGCCGATGCCGCCGCGGACGCCGAAGGCGCCGGTGACTTCGCACCAGATCGGGTCGAGGGCCGCGACGAGGTCGTCGAGGATCTTGTTCGTCAGGTGCTCATGGAACACGCCCTGCTGGCGGTAGCTCCAGAAATACAGCTTGAGGGACTTCGATTCGACGATGCGCGGACCCGGCACGTAGCGGATCGTGATCTTGGCGAAGTCGGGCTGGCCGGTCGCCGGGCAGAGGCAGGTGAACTCTTCCGTCGAGAGCTCGACGGTGTAGTTCCGGCCCGCGTTGCGGTTCGGGAAGGTCTCCAGCGTCTGCTGGGGCTTGTTCTGGGTATTCCCGAGGTGGGAAAGTCCGCTGAGGTCCTGAGGCTGAGTGGCCATGCGGACAGGCAACCAATCTCGGCGAAAGAGACAAGCGTCGAACGGCGAAAGCGCCGATGGGCCCCAAACTGCTTGCCTCATTCCGCCGCCGCGGTTGCCTCGAACTCACCCAAGCCGCATGCACGCCCGGGCCATCGCCATCCTTGGAGCCACCGGCTCCATCGGCACGACCACCCTCGAGGTCGTCCGGGCCCATCCGTCCCGCCTCCGTATCGCCGGCCTCGCCGCCCATTCCCGCTGGCGCGAACTGGTCGGGCCGGCGAAGGAGTTCGGCGTCGGCGTCATCGCCCTGGCCGATCCGGCCGCCGCCGCCGAGGCCCGCGCCTCGGGCGCCTTCCCGGCCGGCACCCGCATCCTCGCAGGCACCGCCGGCCTGACCGAGGTCGCCTGCCTCCCCGAAGTCTCGATGGTCGTCTCCGCGGTCGTCGGCACCGCCGGCCTCGCGCCGACGCTCGCCGCCCTCCAGGCGAAGAAGGACGTCGCCCTCGCGAGCAAGGAGCTCCTCGTGCTCGCCGGCAAGTTCGTCACCGAAGCGGCCCGCGTCTCCGGCGCGCGCCTGCTGCCGGTCGACAGCGAGCACAACGCGATCCACCAGCTGCTGCGCGACAAGCCCAAGGCAGACATCGCCCGGCTCGTGCTCACGGCCTCCGGCGGCGCCTTCCGCGACACGCCCCTCGCCGACCTGAGGCACGTCACGCTCGCGCAGGCGCTGAAGCACCCGAACTGGAACATGGGCCCGAAGGTGACGATCGATTCCGCGACGATGGCCAACAAGGGCCTCGAGGTGATCGAAGCCCGCTGGCTCTTCGACGTCCCCGCCGACCGCATCGACGTCGTGGTGCACCCGCAGAGCATCATCCACTCGCTGGTGACGCTCACCGACGGCAGCCTGCAGGCGCAGCTCTCCACGCCGTCGATGGCCTACCCGATCCAGGACTGCCTGCTCTTCCCGGACCGCCTGCCCTGCCCCGCCCCGCGCCTCGACCTCACCCAGGCGCTCACGCTGGGCATGACCCCGCCCGACCCCGCCCGCTACCCTTGCCTCGGCCTGGCCCGCGCGGCCGCCACCACGGGTGGCACGGCCCCGGCGATCTTCAACGCGGCCAACGAGGTCGCGGTGGCCGAGTTCACGGCCGGCAAGCTGCTCTTCATCGGCATCGCCGAACTCGTCGGACGCGCCCTGGCGGCCGTGCCGGCCCGCGAACCGGGCTCCTTGGACGAAGTCCTGGGCGCCGACGCGGAAGCCCGCGCGGTGACGTCCAGGCTCGCCCTGGGCCTCGCCCGTTGAGATAACCCCTCTTCCCTCTTTCCATGGATAATCTTTCTTTCGGCGACCTCCTCGGCTCCCTCTGGGGCATCGCCCTCGTCGCCGTCTTCTTCGGCGGCTCGATCTTCGTCCACGAGCTCGGCCACTTCCTCGCCGCCCGCAAGCGCGGCCTGAAGATCGAACGCTTCTCGATCGGCTTCGGCCCGCGTCTCTTCGGCTGGACCGGCAAGGACGGCGTCGACTACCGCGTCTCGATCATCCCGCTCGGCGGCTACGTCGCCCTGCCCCAGCTCGCCGAGATGGAAGGCATCGAAGGCGCCAGCAGCGAAGAAGCCGAGAAGCTCCCGAAGATCTCCTACGCCGACAAGATGATCGTCTCGGTCATGGGCGCGGTCTTCAACGTCATCTTCGCCTTCGTGCTCGCCTGCGTGCTCTGGTTCACCGGCATGCCGGTCGCCGAAGGCACCTCCAGCACCGTCATCGGCTACGTCCCCGAACAGATCGTCACGAGCTCCGGCCACCTCGCCGAACTCGGCCTGGGCAACACGATCCCGGGCCCGGCTTACAAGGCCGGCCTGCGCTCGGGCGACAAGGTCCTCGCCGTCGACGACAACCCGGTCGCGAACTTCAACCAGATCACCGAGGCGGTGATGCTCGGCAACCGCAAGGACTCCCAGGGCAACCCGACCGCGACCTTCAAGGTCGAACGCGACGGCAAGGTCCTCGAGGTCGTCGTGCAGCCCGCGCGCATCGAGCTCAACGCGAAGTCCGGCGACAAGGTCCGCATGGCCGGCCTCCAGCCCCGCACCGAAGTCATCATCGGCACGCCCGCCCCGAAGTCCCCCGCCGAGAAGGCCGGGCTCAAGGCCGGCGACCGCGTGCTCTCCATCGACGGCCAGCCGCTCAACAACACGGTCGAATTCCGCGAACTGCTCCGCAAGGGCGGCGCCAAGCCCCGCGTGCTCCTCGTCGAGCGCGAAGGCGGCGTCAGCCTCAAGGTCACCATCACCCCGCAGGTGAACACGACGGTCAACCCGGTCAGCATCATCGCCTACGGCGACGAGAAGAACCGCCGCTCGCTCATCGTCCTGCCCGCCACGCGCGACCTCCTCACCAAGGACCCCGCCGCCGTCCGCGACCAGCTGATGGTCCTCGGCATCTCGCCCGAAGATCCGGCCCTCGCCGACACCCTCAAGATCGGCACGATCATCGACAAGGTCGACGGCCGCGAGCAGATCGTCTCGGTCCATTCCCTTGAGGAGCTCGAGAAGGCCGGCGCCGGTCCCGCCCGCGACCTCACCGTCTACTGGCGCCGCGCCAACGGCGACGCCGGCAACCTCACCCTCCGCAACGCGCAGGTGCGCCGCGGCAAGCCCGTCGAGCATGCGCAGATCGGCACGTTCTTCGTGACGAAGCCGGAACTGGCCTACCGCAACCCTTGGGAGACCTGCTCGGGCATCGTGAAGTCCACCTTCACCACCCTCGGCCGCCTCTTCGACCGCGGCTCCGACATCCAGGTGAAGCAGCTGGCCTCGGTGATCTCGATCACGAAGACCTACTACAACCTCTCCGAGGACATCCGCCGCGTGCTCTGGTTCACGGTGCTGATCAACCTGAACCTCGCCGTGCTCAACCTGATGCCGATCCCGGTCCTCGACGGCGGCCACATGCTCATCGCCACGATCCAGCGCTTCACCAAGGGCGTCCTGAACAACAAGGCGGTCATCATCCTGCAATACACCTTCATGGGCCTCCTGCTCTCGCTGATGGCCTACATCATCCTGCACGACGTCCGCCGTTGCTCCGGCGACAGCGAGCTCCAGCTCAAGCAGCAGCTCCTGGAACGCCACGTCTATAAGCAGCAGGACTTCGGCGCGAAGAAGTGAGCCAAGCCTGGTAGGGTCGAGCATCCCTGCTCGACCGCGGGCGACCAAGGATGGTCGCCCCTACCCTAGGTAGGGATAGGGATCGGGGTAGGGGTAGCAATCAACCTCGCCCTCACCTACCCCTACCCCACCCCCTACGTGCCTTTTGCACGTTTGCACTTTCGCCCGTTTGCACCTTATCTCACCTCATACCCACATGGAAAAGCCCCTCCCGGAAAACTCCCGTCGCCAGTTCCTCGGCAGCCTCGGCGCCGCGCTGGCCGCCTTCACGATCCCGGCTTCCCTCGCCGCCGCCCAGGCCGCGACGGACGCCGCCGGCAACCCGATCCCGAAGAAGACGATCTCGAACCCGTACATCTACAAGTTCTCGATCGGCAAGTTCGAGGCCTGGTCCATCAGCGACGGCTACGGCACCTTCAAGCAGGGCGTGACGAAGAAGATGTGGCCGCCGGCTGAACGCGCCGAGATGTCCAAGGCTCTCGCCGCGGTCGGTGAACGCCCCGACGACATGACGCTCTACGTGAACATCCTGCTCCTGCGTAAGGACAAGGAAGTCATCCTCGTCGACGCCGGCTTCGGCCCCCACAAGAACGCCACCTGGGGCTGGCTCGCCGACGCGATGGACACCATCGGCATCGGTTTCAAGGACGTCACCCACGCCCTCCTCAGCCACTCGCACATCGACCACATCGGCGGCCTCGCCAGCGGCGGCAAGATCCTCTTCCCCAACGCGGCCGTCCACGTCCTCAAGGAAGAAGTCGATTTCTGGCGCGGCAAGGAGCCCGACTTCTCGAAGTCGCACCGCACCGACGACATCAAGGGCATGATCAAGAGCGTGCGCGGCTCGTTCGACACCCTGCAGCCGAACCTGGTCATCCATAAGGACGGCGACCAGATCCTCGACGGCGCGATCACGATCCTCGCCGCCCCGGGCCACACCGACGGCCATGCGATCTTCCGCATCAAGTCCGGCAACGACTCCCTGCTCCATATCTCGGACCTCGCCCACAACCACGTGCTGATGCTCGAGGACCCGAACTGGTTCATCGACTTCGACCACGACCCGGCCGTGGCCATCGCGACCCGCAAGAAGGTCTTCGCCGAGATCGCGGTCACCAAGGAACGCGCCTACGGCTTCCACCTCCCCTGGCCCGGCCTGGGCGTGGTCGTCCCCAACGGCCGCAAGGGTTACCAGTGGATCCCGTCGTCCCATCGCTGGGATTTCTGACGCTCGTTGACGGCCGAGGGCAAAGGGGTTGAGATGACCCCATGTCCTCGGACTACTGTCCCTCCCGCCACCGCACGGTCCGCCGCCTCACCCGCGTCGTGAACGTCGGCGACGTGGCCGTAGGCGGGACGAATCCGATCCGCCTGCAGTCGATGACGACCTCCGACACGGAGAACGTCGCGGCGACGGTGGCCCAGGCGATCCGCCTCGCGGAAGCGGGCTGCGAGATCATCCGCATCACGGCCCCGAACAAGGCCGCCGCGGTCGCGCTCAAGGACATCCACCGGCAGTTCCGCGCGGCGGGCTTCGGCCAGCCCCTGGTCGCCGACATCCATTTCCTCCCGGTCGCCGCGATGGAGGCGGTCGAACACGTGGAGAAGGTCCGCGTGAACCCGGGCAACTACGCCGACAAGAAGAAGTTCGCGGTGCTGGAATACACCGACGCGGCCTACGCCGAGGAGCTGGAGCGCCTGCACGAGGCCTTCACGCCGCTGGTGCTCCGGGCCAAGGCCCTCGGCCGCTCCCTGCGTATCGGCACCAACCACGGCTCGCTGTCCGACCGCATCATGAACCGCTTCGGCGACTCGCCGAACGGGATGGTCGAATCCGCCCTCGAGTTCATCCGCATCGCGGAATCCCACGGCTTCAAGGACATGATCCTGTCCATGAAGTCCTCGAACCCGAAGGTGATGGTCGAGGCCTACCGCCTCGCCGCCGCCCGCATGGCCGAACTCGGCATGGATTACCCGCTGCACCTCGGCGTGACCGAGGCCGGCGAAGGTGAAGACGCCCGCATCAAGTCCGCCATCGGCATCGGCTCGCTGCTGGCCGACGGCCTGGGCGACACGATCCGCGTCTCGCTGACCGAAGACCCCTGGCACGAAATCCCGGCCTGCAAGGAGATCGTCCGCCGCGCCGAGAGCTTCGCCGCGCTCGGCGCCGCTTCGTCGGTCAAGCTGCCGGCCGATCCGGCCGACCCCTTCTCCTTCGCGCGTCGCGCGACGGACACCGTCGGACTGAATACCCAGTGCCTCGCGGGCTCGGGCGAAGTCCCCCGCGTGGTCGTCCGCAGCCTCGCCGGCCTCGCCGACTGGCAGGCCGCCGCGAAGGAAGTCCTCGACGCCCATGCCGCCCAGCGCGAAGTCCGCGCCGAAGGCCTGCTGGTGCGTCTCGATGACGTCGCCCACGCCGCCGGCCTCCGCTCTCTGCGCAAGGCCCTCGGTCAGGCCGTACCGGCCCTGCTCGTCGAGACGAGCCTCTCCCCCGCCGACTTCCCCTACGATGGCTCCGGTAGCCGCCTGGTGGTCGTCAAAGCCTTCTCCGCGACCGAAGGGGCCGCCGTCAAAGCCTGGGGCGAAGCCGTCGCCCAGCATGACGCCATCCTGGCCGCCGACCTCGACGGCCCGACGCTCACCGCGCTGGCGAAGGAACTCTCGGCGATTCCCGCCGGCCGCCTCATCCTGACGTCCTCCCAGCCGCAGGACGGCCTGCACGCCACGGGCACCTATCGCGAACTCGTCCGCGCCGCCGCCGAAGCGAAGCTGAAGGCACCGCTTTGGATTCGCGCGACCACGGCGAACGCCACGCTCCTCGACCCCGGCTTCCAGTCCCGCCTCATCGAGGCCTCGATCCTTGCCGGCGGCCTGCTCGTCGACGGCTACGGCGACCTCCTGTCGTGCGAAACCCCGACCGTCGCGGCGAAGTCCCTCACGTTGGCGTACGACATCCTGCAGGGCGCGCGCATGCGCCAGACCAAGACCGAGTATGTCGCCTGCCCGAGCTGCGGCCGCACCCTCTTCGACATCCAGTCGACGACCCTGAAGATCAAGGAGCGCACCGGCCACCTCAAGTCCGTCACCATCGCCGTCATGGGCTGCATCGTGAACGGCCCCGGCGAGATGGCCGACGCCGACTTCGGCTACGTCGGCGGCGCGCCCGGCAAGATCAACCTGTACGTCGGCAAGACCCCCGTGAAGTTCAACATCCCCCAGGAAGAAGCCGTCGAGCGCCTCGTCGACCTCATCAAGGAAAAGGGACGCTGGGTGGACGCGTAGGCTACCACGGGTAACGTGGGCACGAGTTAAGGGGACATGGGCTTAAGGCATCCCCCTTGCCCACGTGTCACCTTGCCCACTCGCCCCCTCGGCAGTCTTAGCTGCGGTTACTTCACCTCCGCCGTCAGCACCTCGATGAGCGGCTTGGGGTCGGGGAGTCCGTGCGGGTGATGGTCGCCGCCTTCCTTGGGGAAGAGCTTCACGCGGCCGCCGTTGTCCTGCCAGAGCTTGAGGACATGCGCGGCGTTATCCTCGAACGGCACGGTCTTGTCGGCGGTCCCGTGGCACGAGATCAGGAACACGCCGGCCTTGATGGCAGGCAGGAGGCCTTCGGCGGGCTGCAGCGACTTGGCCTTGGCCTCCTCGTCGTTCGCGTAGCCGAACTCGGTCTTGTACATCGCCCAATCCTTCGGGCTACCCTTGCTCTGGTGCGTCAGCGCGAAGCCGCCGGGCCAGGAACGAATGTCGCATACGCCATTGTCGAGGTAGAGCACGCTGACGCGATCCGGGTGCAGACGCGTCCAAGCGTTCACGTAGAGACCGCCACGGGAGATCCCGAGGAGCGCCGGCTTGGCGGAGAGGCCGCGCTTGCCGTGGAATTCTTCGTAGGCCTTTTCCCAGGTCGCCATCGCGCGGGCGGAGCCGAACTGGTTGCTCACGCCGACATACACGACGTGCCAACCCTTCTCGACGAGGCCGTCTTCGAGCGACTTCAGATGGCCGCCGAATTCGCCGACCCAAAGCCAAGGCTTGCCCGGGGCGGCCTGGGCCGGGACCTTCACCGTCACGGCCTTGCCGTCGAGGGTCAGTTTCTCGACCGTGGCGGCCGAAGCGAAGGCGCAGAACGCCATTCCGAGCAGAGCGAGGAGAATGCGGGGCATGGCAGGAGGCATAGGCGCAAGGGCGAGGGACTGCAAAGCCAACCGTTTCATCCGATGGTGGCGGGTGGCCGGCCCGGGTGGCAGGACTCGGGCGATCGCCCCGCAACCCGCGACCTGAGACTGCCACCTGCCACCCGAAACGATCGGCTTCCCCACCTGCTTCTTGCCTCCCTGCCCTAACTCACCCTATCTCTTCCTCCTATCCACTTATGAAACCCGTACTTCTGGTGATCCGCGACGGTTGGGGCGAAAACCACAACCCCAAGCATGACAAGTTCAACGCCGTGAAGCTGGCGAACCTCCCGGTCTCGCGCGGCCTCACCAAGGACTGGCCCCGCACCGAGATCATGGCCCACGGCCTCGATGTCGGCCTGCCGGTCGGCATCATGGGTAATTCCGAAGTCGGCCACCAGAACATCGGCGCCGGCCGCATCGTCGACCAGGAGATCGTCCGCATCGACAAGGGCCTCACAGATCCGGCCGCCATGCGCCAGATCAAGGCCTTCCGCGGTCTCGTCGAGAACGTCAAGGCCACCGGCGGCGCGGTCCACCTGATGGGCCTCTGCTCCGAAGCCGGCGTCCACTCCACCCTGCCCCACCTCTACGCCCTCCTCCGCCTCCTGAAGGAAGAAGGCCTCACCAAGGTCTACGTGCACGCCTTCATGGACGGCCGCGACAGCCCGCCCACCTCCGGCCTCGGCTACCTGCAGCAGCTCGAAGCCGAGCTCGTGAAGATCGGCCTCGGCAAGGTCGCCAGCGTCGCCGGCCGCTTCTGGGCCATGGACCGCGACAACCGCTGGGAACGCGTGAAGACCGCCTACGACGCCCTCACCGGCGCCCCGGCCCCGGAAGCCGCCTCGGCCGCCGCCGCCGTGCAGGCCTATTACGACAAGCCGACCGACGCCAACACCGTCGGCGATGAGTTCGTCCCGGCCACCCGCATCAAGGGCACGGCCTTCATCCAGGACGGCGACTCGGTGCTGTTCTTCAACTTCCGCGGCGACCGCCCCCGCGAGATCACCCGCGCCTTCATCGATCCGGAGTTCAAGGGCTTCCCCCGCGCGAAGCTGCTCAAGATCTTCTACGCCACCCTCACGAACTACGAAAAGGGCCTCTGCCCGAACGTCGTCTTCGACAAGCCCGCCAAGATGGTGAACATCCTCGGCGAGTGGGTCGCCAAGCAGGGCATCCCGCAGTACCGCACGGCGGAGACCGAGAAGTTCCCGCACGTGACCTTCTTCTTCAACGACTACCGCGAAGAGGCCTTCGCCGGCGAAGAGCGCGGCATGGCCCAGAGCCCGAAGGAAGTCTCCACCTATAACCAGAAGCCCGAGATGTCGGCCGCGCACGTGACCGAGATGGCCAAGGCCGCGATCCTCTCCGGCAAGTACGGCCTCATCGTCGTCAACTACGCCAACCCGGACATGGTCGGCCACACCGGCGACCTCGCCGCGGTCTGCAAGGCCTGCGAAGCGGTCGACAGCGGCCTCGGCGTCCTCCTCGCCGCCATCGACCAGGTCGGCGGCAAGGCCCTCGTCACGGCCGACCACGGCAACGCCGACCAGATGTGGGAGCCGGAAGAGAACTGCGCCCACACGCGTCACACGCTCAGCCCCGTCGAGGTCGTCCTCTACGGCGCCGGCTGCAAGAGCCTCAAGACCCGCCCCACCGGCCGCCTGGCCGACGTCGCCCCGACCCTGCTCGCCCTCATGGGCCTGCCGAAGCCGGCGGAGATGACCGGCGAGTCGCTGATCGCCGGGTAAGCACACACCCATCGAGGTAGGGACGGCTCTCCGAGCCGTCCGTTCACTTTCAGATACGCGGCGGGCTCGGAGAGCCCGCCCTACCTAGGTGTATCGTGGTAGGGACGCCTCTCCGAGGCGTCCGCCAGCCCTCATGGAATTCATCCAGTCCAGGTATGCGGCCAATCCGCATGTCGTTCAACGAGTCCGGCACGCACCGGGTTCATTCGGACGTACCAGGCTTTCTCTTCAAACTCGTTCCTGGACCTTAGACGGTGGTCAAAGAAGTCACGCTGCCATACGACACCCAGATGGCGAGCCCACCAGCGCTTAAGCTGGGCGACCTCGTGCCGCATGCCCTTAGAGCTCTTCCATTGGGCTATCAGATGCAAATGGTCCGGCATCAAAGTACAAAGGCGAACATAGAGCCTGCCTTCGCCTTGGGCCTGCGAAAGACTGGCCCTGATTCCACGGCCGACCTCATCACCAGTCAGAATCGTAGAACAAGGGCGTTGGCAGCAGATCGTCACGAACCAGAGATCATCCCGATCCACCCAACTCGGCACACCGTGAGGTAACTGCTTTCGGATCGGCAACATGCCAAGACCTTACACAGACATCGCCGGCGATTAAGCCAGGTGATCGCCTATGACGAGACTGGTGGATCATCCCGAAGAAGGCATCAAGGCGGCGGGCTCGGAGAGCCCGCCCTACCCATGCATTCTCCGGTAGGGACGCCTCTCCGAGGCGTCCGTTCACTGCAAGATAGGCGGCGGGCTCGGAGAGCCCGCCCTACCTTCGCCCCTACCTGTTCAGGCCGGTCGCGAAACTGATGCCGAGCGAATCGGCGACGGCGCGGACGATCTCGATTTCGGCAGGCTCGGCGCGCTCGTCGTTCAACATCGCGGCGCCGCACGCGCGGACGAACTTGCGACGGTCGTAGACGCTCTGACCGGCGATGACGGCCAAGGCCTCGTCGACCTGCTGCAGATCGAGCTGCTCGGCCGGAAGCAAGGTAGCCTTCAAGCCGGGCAAGCCAAGCACCGTGGCGCCGAGCTGATAGGCGCGGGCCTGGGCTTCAGGCGCTTCGCTGGAGGTACGGACCACCGCCGAAAGCACGAGCCCGCAAGCCGCCGGCAGGTCGCCTTCGCGAGACGGCGGATTCTTGCCCTTGGAGAGATAGCGGCGCATCGAGGCCTGGATGAGCAGCACGATCAGGCCGTCCTCGGCGTCATAACCGACCTTCTCGATCGCGAGACGGAACAAGGCTTCCTGTTCGGGCGAAAGCTGGCGCAGCGCCGGCATGGAGAGGTCCAACAGCGGGACGCGAGAGCCGGCCGAGAGCGCGCGAAGCAAAGGTTCGAGCCGTTCGGCCTCGCGGACGACTTCACCGCCGGCGAGCCCGCGGGCCTTCGTGAGCTGGGCCGTGCGCGAGGCGGCGTCGCGACGCAATAGCAGGCCGAGGACGAGCCCCATCGCGCTCACAGGATCCTGCGAAGCTTCGCGAAGGGCGGCCGGGATCGCGCCGCGGAAGCCGACGGAATCCTGAATCTGGAGGTCGCTCGGGACTGCCCGCGGTTGGCCTGCAGGCAGAGGCGGCGGGACGGCCCCAGCGGAAACACGGGAGACACCGGCAACTTCACCCGGAGCCGGTTCGGCCGGGGCGACGTCGGGAACGATGCCGTCGAAGGCCGGATCGATGCGGCGGATGCGTTCGTTGATCGGCGGGTGCGTCGAGAAGAGCGCTTCCATGAAGCCGCCGGAGGAAGCGAAGAAGAGGTGCTGCGATTCGAGGTCGGCCTCGGAAGCCTCCCGGCGCGCGCCGGTGAAGCCGGCGATCTTCTTGAGGGCCGAGGCCAGCCCGAGGGGGTTGCGCGTGAACTGGACCGCGGAGGCGTCGGCAAGGTATTCGCGCTGACGGGACACGGAGGCCTGGATGAGCTTCGCGAAGAAGACGCCGCCGAGGCCGACGAGGACGACCACGAGGCCGACGAGCGCCAGCGGGAGCGCGTTCTTCTTGCGGTCGGAGTCGGAACTGAGGCCCACGCGAATCAGGAGGTAGCCCAGCTGAGCGAGCGCGGTCAGGCCCGCCACCGCGCCGATGATGCGGATGCTCAGGCGCATGTCGCCGTTGCCGATATGGCTGAACTCATGGGCGATCACGCCCTGGAGCTCGTCGCGCGTCAGGTTGCGGAGCGCGCCACGCGTCACGCCGATGGCCGCATCCTGCGGGTCGTTGCCCGCGGCGAAGGCGTTGATGGAGTCATCGCCATCGATGACGAAGCAGAGCGGCACCGGCAGGCCGGCCGCGAGGGCCATCTCCTGCACGACGTTGAGGTAGCGACGTTCGGCGGGGTCGGTCGTATTCGCGGCGACCAGCCGCCCGCCCAGGCGCATGGCGATGGCGCCGCCGCCCTTGGCCAGTTCGACGATGCGCAGGAGGCTGCCGCCGATGATGATGGTGAGCGCCAGGCCGGTCGTCAGGCAGAACAGCTTGGGCTGGAACCAGTCGTGCTGCGCGGCGTCGAAGACGAAGGTCGAGCGGCCACGGCCGGTCGCCACGCTCCGGAAATCGGTCAGGTAGACCGCGATCACGTAGAGCGAGCCCGTCAGCACGAGGATCGCCAACACGAGCAGCACGACCAGCTTGGTCGTGCGCCCACGGGCCTCATCCTGGGCCCGGAAGAAATTCATCGTGCCGGCCATGGGCCGAGGTCAGCGGTCAGGCCGTGGCCGCAGTCTCAGCGAACAGGCGACGATAAGCGGCGGCGAGCATCAGCCCGTAGAGCGGCATCGTCGCGAGGACGCCTACGAAGCAGGCGATGAGACCGGCATTCGCGATGATCTGAGCCACGATCGTCAGGAGGAAAGCCCAGCCCCAGTGGGCGGTGACGGCCTGTCGGCTCATCTCAAGGCATTCCCAGAAGCTACCCCGCTTGTCGGCAAGGAGGTTCCAGGCGAACATCCAGGCGATCGAGAGATAGATGCCCGGCAGATAGCAAAGGACGAATCCTACGCACAGCAGAAGGATCATCACGATGAACATCAGCCAAGAAGTCCCGAACTCGGCGAAACCGCTGAAGAGATCGTCGAACGAGGCTTTCTGGCCGGCGACGGCCTTCGCGTTGAAGCGGATGAGGCCGATGATGAGGGGCGGCAGGGTGACGATGAAACAGCAGAGGAACAGGCCGACGAGATTGACGAGGACGACGTTCCAGAAGTCGCGCTTCAAGGCGGCGAAACCATCCGTCAGGCAGGCGCCGATGTCGAAGGGGCTGACCGCGTTCTTGGCGCGGTTGACGATGCCAAGCTGCTCAGGATTCAGGCTCATGGGTGTGGGTTAGGCTTGGGGTTTTCTCAGAAGGAAACCTTCGGGGCGGACTTCTCGGCGGGATCGTCGATCTTGAAGAACTCGCCGGCGGCGAAGCCGAACGCGTTCGCGATGAAGACCTGCGGGAAGACTTCGCGGCCGTTATTGTAGAATAGGACGGCGTCGTTGAAGGCCTGGCGGGCGAAGGCGATGCGGTTCTCGGTCGAGGCGAGCTCTTCCATCAGGCTGCGCATGGTGGCGTCGGCCTTGAGCTGCGGATACTGTTCGGCGACGACCATCAGGCGGCCGAGGGCGCCGCTGAGGCCGGCTTCGGCCTGGCTGAGGTCGCGCAGGGCGGCCGGGTCGTTCGGGTTGCCGGCGAAGCGGACGTTGGCCTGGGTGGCCTTGGCGCGGGCTTCGACGACGGCGGTGAGGGTGCCGCTTTCGTGGGCCATGTAGCCCTTGGCGGTCTCGACGAGGTTCGGGATCAGGTCGTAGCGGCGCTTGAGCTGCACGTCCACCTGGGCGAAGGCGTTCTTGCAGGTGTTCCGCAGGCCGACGAGGCTGTTGTAGATGCCCACGCCCCAGATGGCGGCGATGACGAGGGCACCGACGATGACGAGGAGGATGACTAGGAGGACGGAGACAGCGGCGCTCATGATGGGAGCCAATCTACCCAAGCCGGCCGGGCCTGCAAGTCGGCATGGACCGTCGATTTGATAATTATAGGCGTGAATTGGAACGCCCTACCCTGCCCGGACCGCCTTAGGCGGCCTTTTCGAGACGGGCGCAGACTTCGTCGATCAGGAAGGCCGGGGTCGACGCGCCGGCGGTGACGCCGACGGCGGTGAAACGGGCCAGCGCCGCGAAGTCGAGTTCGGCGGCGGTCTCGACGTGGAAGCACGGCAGGCCCTGGATCTCGACGAGCTTGGCGAGCTTCACGGTGTTGGCCGAATGGCGGCCGCCGATGACGACGATCGCCTGGCAGCCCTGTCGCTTGAGTTCGAGGATATCGGCCTGGCGGTCCTTGGTCGCGCCGCAGATGGTGTCGAAAATGAGCGCCGTCGGGAAGCGGGCCTTGAGACGCGCGCCGAGCTTCTCGAACTCGTCGGTGAACATCGTCGACTGCGAGACCATGCAGAGCTGGGCGCCCAGGTCCGGCAGCGCGTCGATCTCGGCCTCGGAGGTGATGACGTGTCCCTTGCCTTCGGCGTAGCCGAGCAGGCCGATGACCTCGGGGTGCTGCGGGTCGCCGAAGATGACGGTGGCGAAGCCTTTGCGGGCGTGCATGCGCACCTTGCCGGCGATGATGCCGACGTCGGGACAGGTGGCGTCGCGGAATTCCATGCCGAGCGACTTCAGGTAATCGCGGCGCTCCGGGGAGATGCCGTGGGCGCGGACGACCATGACGGCGTTGGCGTCGGTGGACTTCGAGACCTCGAGCTTCGTCTCGCTGCGGTAATCGCCGACTTCGCGGATGCCCTCGCCGGTGAGGACTTCCATCATCTGGCGGTTATGGATCAGGGGGCCGTCCGTGTAGACGGGATGGCGGCCCTTCTGCGCGTATTCGCGGGCGATATCGATGGCGCGTTCGACGCCCCAGCAGAAACCCGCGGACTTGGCTCGGATGACCTTCACGGCTTCAAGGTGCGGGCAAGCCCGCCCGATTCAAGCAAAGTCCCGCCTTACTTGGCCGGGACGCCCCAGACCTCGGCTTCGATGTAGTCGTTCGAGGGACCGGCGGAGTTGCCCTTGGAGTAGAAGCGGACGTAGCGGCCCTTGACGGCGGGGCTGACGGCCATCACGCGGCCTTCGTTGGATTCGTAGTAGCAGTAGTCCTTGCCCTTGCCCAGGCCGAGCTCGTTCTCGGAGTCGTTGTTGTAGACGGTGGTGACGTCCTTCTTGAAGGCCGGATCATTGGAGATCTGGACGATGACGTTGAAGTAGACGCGGCGCTCGCGGTGGAAGTGCCAGAGCGCGATGGCGCTGATCTCGGCCTGCTTAGCGAGGTCGATCTGGACCCAATGGGCGCCACGCGGCAGCTCGACTTCGAAGCCTTCTTCGCCGCCCTTGTCGCCGTCGGTCAGGTAGGAGAAATCGCCGGCGGCGGCCTCGCGGGCCGAGGAGGTGACATTGCAACCCTTGGCGAGGTTGACGGCTTCGGCCGGCACCTTGGGGAGCTTGCGCGGAGCGGAAGACACCGGCTCGAGGTTGTTGATCTTCATCGGGCGCGGCGTGCCGAGCGCGACGGACTTCGGCAGGACGAGCGGGAGCTCCTTATCCTCGGCGAAGAGGGCCAGGGGCAGGACGAGGAGGCAGAGAGCGAGGTGCTTCATGGTAAGGGGATGGGAATGAGACAACGGAACCGGGTCGCGGTTTCAAGCCTTGGGGGCTTCCAGGGTGCGGACGCGGCGGTGCTTGAGGGGGAAACGCAGGATGACCGTGGTGCCCACGTCGGGCGTGCTCTGGATGTCCACCGTGCCGCCGTGGGCCCGGAGGATACGGAGCAGGATCAGCATGCCGATGCCGCCCCCGGAGGCCTTGGTGGTGTAATAGGCGTCGAAGACGCGGGTCAGCTTGTCGGCGGGGATGCCGACGCCGGTGTCGCGGATGGAAAGCACGACCCACTCGTCGTCGGACGTCAGCTTCACATGGATGTCGCCGCCGCGGTCCATGGCCTCGAGGGCGTTCTTCATCACGTTGAAGAGCGCCTGCTTGATCTGGTTGCGGTCGCCGAGGATGAGCGGGAGCTCGCCGGGGACGTCGAGGGAGACGCGCACGCCGAGCTGCTCCATCTGCTCGCGCAGGAGGCCGGTGGCTTCGGCGACGACGGCGACGAGGTCGGTGTCGGTCAGGTTCGGAGGCGTCTGGCGCACGGCGCCCAGGAAGTCGCGGACGATGCCGTCGAGGCGCTTGATCTCGCCCTGGCAGACCTCGGCGGCCTTGCGGACCTTGTCGGCCGCGGGCGAATCGCCGAGCTTGGCGGCCTCGCGCTGGAGGAGCTGGAGATGGATGCCGATCGCGTTGAGCGGGTTGCCGACCTCGTGGGCCACGCCGGCGGCGAGCGAGACGATGGAGTCGATGCGTTCGCTCTCGACGCGGTCTTCGGTCTGCACGCGCTCCTTGGTGACGTCGCTGAGCACGGCGACGCGGCGGCTGCGCTCGGCACCATGCTGTTCGCCGACGCGCGTGAGGTGCAACGTGAGCAGGCGCGGCTCGGGGTAGCGGACCTCGAGTTCGCGGGTGAGCGCGCCGACGGTCTCGGGCAGTTCGAGCGCCTGGGCGATGTCGGGCGAAAGGCGACGCAGCTCGGCGCCGGCGACGTCCTCGGAGTTCACGCCGAGCAGGCGGACCGCGGAAACGTTGGCGTATTCGATGGCCCCGTCATGGGAGAGCACGATCACGCCCTCGCGGAGCGTGTCCAAGACCGTCTCCATGAGGTCGCGCTCGCGCTCGAGGCGACGGGCGAGGATGGCGAGGTTCTGCGCGTCGAGGTCGTCGATGCGTCCGAGGACGCGATCAAGGGGGCTGAAGCGACGGCGGGCCATGTCAGGAAGCGGCGCGGGCCGCGACGAGGCGGGCGATCACGTCGATGAGGCCGCGGGCGACGACGGCCTTGGAAGCGGGGCCGAGGACCTCGCGGAAGCCGTTTCGGCCGAGGAGGATGAGCTTGTTCTGGTCGGAACCGAAGGCCCCTTCGGCCCCGGCCACGGAATTGGCGGCGATGAGGTCGAGCCCCTTGCGCTCGAGCTTGTCGAGGGCGTTGGCTTCGACGTTCTCGGTCTCGGCGGCGAAGCCGACGAGGAACTGGTCGGTGCGACGTTCTTCGGCGAGGGCCGAGACGATGTCCGGCACCGGCTCGAGTTCGATGGTCAGGCCTTGCCCGTCTTTCTTGAGTTTCTGCGGCTCGGTCGTCTTCGGACGCCAGTCGCTGACGGCGGCCGTCATGATGAGGACGTCGCACGGACCGAAGAGCGCGTCGGCCTGGCGATGCATCTCGGCGGCGGTGACGACCGGGTAGACCATCACGCCATCCGGCTCCGGCAAGGAGACCGGCCCCGTGACGAGGTCGACCGACCAACCGGCGTCCTTCGCGGCGGCCGCCAAGGCGAAGCCCATCTTGCCCGTCGAAGGGTTGCTGATGAAGCGCACCGGATCGAAGAACTCGCGGGTCGGGCCGGCGGTGATGAGGCAGCGGAGGGACAAGGGACGGGAAAGATGGCAGATGACGGAGGACAGAGGGCCGAGGATGGCCGCTGACTGCCGGGGAGGTCACCTTGGCCGAGGATGGGGGCGGAAACAATAGCGAAGGGATAGGGGCAGAGGTTGGGATAGGGATAGAAAAGGCAGTGATAACAAAGGGAGACCGGAAACCGGAAGGGATGCGGCGGATATTAATACCCCCAGCCAATCATCCGGTCTCCGGTTTCCCCTTGAATGCAAACGCCCGCCACCTGCCACCCGGGGCCGCCACCCGCCACCTGAAACGACCACCTCTCCCCATACTCGATACTCGCAACCGCCCCACCCTCCCGCTCACATTCCCGCCATGGATATCTTTCTCGCGACGGGCAATGCGCACAAGGCCGAGGAATTCGGCCGTATGTTCGCCAAGGCGCGCCTCGACGTCCGCGTGCGTTCCGCGAAGGAACTCGGCGGCATGCCTTACGTGGAAGAGATCAGCGGCACCTTCAACGGCAACTGCCGCATGAAGGCCGAAGCCCTGCGCCCCATCGCGCCCCGCAAGGCGTGGGTGCTGGCGGATGACAGCGGCCTGTGCTGCGACGCGCTCCAGGGCGGCCCGGGCGTCGACTCCGCGATCTACGCCGGCGTCGGCGCGACCGACGCGCAGAACCGCGCGAAGCTCCTCGAAGCGATGAAGAAAGCTCCGCCCCACAAGCGTGGCGCGCGCTTCGAATGCCACCTCATCCTGCTCGGGCCCAACCAGGAAGTCGGCAAGTTCGTCGGCCAGTGCTGGGGCAAGATCCTCGAGGCCGAGGTCGGCACCGAAGGCTTCGGTTACGATTCGCTTTTCGTGCCCGCCAACGAGGAACGCACCTTCGGCGAGCTCAGCCCCGCCAGGAAGGATGCGATCAGCCACCGCGCCAAGGCCTTCCAGCTCATGGCCGCCTGGCTGCGCGAGAACGGTATTGCCTAAGGAGAGTCGCAGAAATCAAAGGGAAACCGGGAACCGGATGATTGGCTGGGGTTATTGATAACCGCAGCATCCTTTCCGGTTCCCGGTCTCCCTTTGCCTTTCAAACCGCTCTTCGCGCTCAGAAGAACACCGCTTCCGACAACGCCTCGGGGGCGCCCATGAAGGCGACGCGCTGCGAGATCTTGCGGGTGTCGTGGCTGCGCGAGAAGGCGAGCGTGGCGTTAGAACAACCTTCGGAGTGCTCCCAGGAGAAGCGGGCGCCGTCGGCGAAGACCCATTCGGCGTCGAGGCAGTCGCCCGCCGGAGGCTTCTCGGAAAGGGCGAAAGCGACGTCGAGGTGCGAACGCGTCAGGCCCGCGCAGTGCGTGAGGCAGGAACGCATCCACTCGAGGATGCCGTAGGCTTCGCCACGCATGCCCGCGCGATGCGAGACCGTGACGGAACGCAGGCCGCGGACGAGGTCGGCCGGCTTATGCGCGGCGAGATACTGGCCGAGGGCCTGACGGACAGGAAGGCAACGGGCCACGGCCAGATCGCGGACGGACTTGGGCTTCGGGAACGCCTGCAGGAAGAAGGCGTCGCCCGCGAGCGAACGGTCGGCGACGACGCGACGGCAACGGGCGGTCCAGTTCAGCCAAGGCTTGAACTCTTCGACGGTCACGCCGTGCGCCCAGACGTTGGTCGGCAGGTCGCCCTCGAGCCAGGTGGAGACGAGCGATTCGAGTTCCGGCGTCGGCGCGCCGTGGGCGAGCATGAGCGCCTCGCAGCAGCGCTTGCCGCGGCGGGACGGATCGAAGAAGCAGAGGACGTTGACCTTGGCCTCGAGCGGCGCGGCGGCCGCGGCGGCGGGACGCGCGGCGAGGATGACCAGGCGGCAAGGATAGCGCTGGGCGAAGCGGATGGCTTCGTCGAAGCGGGCCTGCGCGTCGGCCGGGGTGACGCCCGCGCCGAACATCAGCACGAGGTTCATCTGCGAGGCGCGCGCGGCGTCCTCGCCTTCGTCGGCCCACGCCTTGTCGAGCGACGGGAGGACGGCGGAGATCTTGGCCGGGAAGCCCGGCAGCGCGTCGATCAGCGGGTGAGCCATGATCAGCGGCCGGCGTTGCGCCAGGCGTGGCCGTGGGCGGCCAGGAGGGCGTCGCCGCCCGCGGGACCCCAGGAACCGGCGGCATAGGTTTCCATGCCTTCGCGGCCCTGCTTCTGCCAGCTCTGGAGGAGCGGCGTGAACAGGCGCCAGGAAGCCTCGGTCTCGTCGCCGCGGATGAAGAGCGTGCGGTCGCCGACGATGCCGTCGAGGATCAGGCGCTCATACGCTTCGGGCGTGTTGGAACCGTAGGTGGTGGCGTAACGGAAGCTCAGGCGGACCGGCTGCGTGCGGGGCTCGAGGCCGGGGACCTTGGAGTTGAGGACGAGCGTCGTGCCTTCGTCGGGCTGGATCTGGATGACGAGGCGGTTCGGCGCGAGGTCGTAGCGGGCGTCGCCGGCGAAGAGGCCGGATTCCGGCTGCTTGAACTGGATGGCGATCTCGGAGACGCGGCGGGCGAGGCGCTTGCCGGAACGCATGTAGAACGGCACGCCGGACCAGCGGCTGTTCTCGATCGAGAAGCGGAGCGCGCAGAAGGTCTCGGTGGCGGAGTCCTTGGGGATGTCCTTCTCGCCGAGGTAGCCGGGGACCTTCTCGCCGCCGGACAGGCCGTCGGCATATTGGGCGCGGACGGCGTCGGCGTTGGCGCCGAGGCGCAGCGGCTGGATGGACTCGAGGAGCTTGACCTTCTCGTCGCGGATATGCTCGGCGGAAAGGGAACGCGGCTGTTCCATCGCGACGAGCGCGAGGAGCTGCATCGTGTGGTTCTGCAGCATGTCGCGCGTGGCGCCGCTGCCGTCGTAATAACCGCCGCGGGTGCCGACGCCGAGCTCTTCGGCGACGGTGATCTGGACGTGGTCGACGTGGCGACGGTTCCAGAGCGGCTCGAAGATCGGGTTGGCGAAACGCAGGACGAGGAGATCCTGGACGGTCTCCTTGCCGAGGTAGTGGTCGATGCGGAAGATCTGCGACTCGCGGAAGTTGCGGGCGGCGACGGCGTTCAGGTGGACGGCGGAGTCGAGGTCCTTGCCGAACGGCTTCTCGATGATGACCTTGCTCTCGAGCTCGGTGCCGATGCCGCGACCGGCGAGACCCGACTGGCCGAGGTTCTCGAGGATGGCTTCGAAGACCGTGGGCGGAGTCGAGACGTAGAAGACGAGCTGCAGGGGGCGACCGGCGCGCTTCTCGGCGGCGGCGATCTGCTCCTTCAGGGCGGCGTAGGCCGCGGGGTCGTCATAACCGCCGGCCTGGTAGGAGGTATTGGCCTCGACGCGCTGCCAGATGTCCGGGCGGAACTCGCGGCGGGAGAACTTCTTGATGTCGGCGGCGGCCTGGGTGCGGAACTCGGCGTCCGGCACGGGCTTACGACCGAAGCCGATCAGATGGAAGTCGGCCGGCAGGAGGCTGTCGACGGCCAGGTTGTAGAGGGCCGGGAGCAGCTTGCGGGCGGCCAGGTCGCCGGAGGCGCCGAAGATGACCACGCAGGTGGGCTGGGCGCCACGGTGCTTGCTCAGGCCGGAGAGGAAAGGATGACGGTCGGTGTCGGACATCGGAGTCTAGAAACGGCGGCGTCCGAAGAGGACTTCGCCACGGTGTTGAAGGAGGCGGACGGTGCCTTTCTTGCAAACCAGAACTTCCACGAGGTCGAAGCGGGTATGACACGCACCCCCGATTTGACGAATCCAGGCGGCCGCCGCCCGCCGCAAAGCCCTCTTTTTCCGTCGATTCACCGCCCAATACCCTTCCCCGCCCTGTTCTGCCGTCCGGGTCTTCACCTCGACGAAGACCAGCACCTCGCCCTCGAGGACGACGAGATCCAACTCGTCGCGCCCATGCCGCCAGTTGAGGGCGAGGCAACGGCCGCCGCGCCGACGGTAATACGCCTCGGCCTGCCGCTCGCCGAACGCGCCGAGATTGGTCGGCGCCGGGCGGCCACGCCACCAGGCCAGGAAAGCTTGCCGGAGTTCGGTCAGGATCATGTCCGATGACACCCAAAACGGGTCATTTCCGCCATACCGCGGCGGAGGGGTTCTTGACCTAGGGAACCCTAGGCCCCTTTCTCTGTCCTTACACCCCACACCCATGCGTCTCCTCACCCTCCTCGCCCTCGCCGCCGCCGCCTGCGTCAGCGCCGACCCGATCCCCGAATCCTACCGCCAGAACGGCTGGTTCGTCGGCGCCCAAGCCTACACCTTCAAGGAGTTCTCCTTCTTCGAGGCCATCGCCAAGACCAAGGAAGCCGGCGGCAACATCATCGAACTCTTCCCCGGACAGTCCGTGAAGCCCGGCTCGAAGGAGAAGACCCACCACTCCATGTCCGACGCCACCATGGCCGAGATCAAGGCCGAGCTAGACCGTCAGGGCGTCCGCGCCGTG
This sequence comes from Coraliomargarita sp., assembly GCA_024638885.1. Taxonomy (GTDB): domain Bacteria; phylum Verrucomicrobiota; class Verrucomicrobiia; order Opitutales; family UBA953; genus UBA953. Next base: position 38,333 of record JAHEJL010000006.1, read on the forward strand.
AACTACGGCGTCGTCGGCGCGAAGAACAAGGAAGAGGTCTTCGCCATCATGAAGTTCGCCAAGAAGATGGGCCTCTACGCCGTCTGCACCGAATCCACCGAACAGGTCGCCGCCTGGGAAGAAGCCGCCAAGGAGTTCGACATCAAGGTCGCCTTCCATGAGCACGGCACCCGCCTCACCAAGGACGGCAAGATCGACACCAAGTACAAGGTCTGGGATCCCCTCTACATCCTCGGCGTGGTCGAAAGCCGCGACGCCCGCGTCGGCGCCTGCGCCGACATCGGCCACTGGGCCACTTCGAACCTGAGCTCCGTCTGGGCCCTCAAGGTCCTCGAAGGCCGCATCGTCAGCGTCCACCTCAAGGACAAGTCCGACTTCGGCCATAAGGCCACGGTCGTCGTCGCCGGCAAGGGCGTCGTCGACGTCGACGGCTGCCTCAACGAGCTGAAGCGCCAGAAGTTCGACGGCCACATCTCCGTCGAGCACGAAGCCGACTGGAAGGACAGCGTCCCGCAGGTGAAGGCCAACATCGATTTCGTCAAGGCCCACGCGAAGTAAGCCTCGCTTACCACGCGAACATCAAGCCCCCGGATGCCGGGGGCTTTTTTGTGCCTCGATAAAAGCATGAAACTCAAAGGGAGACCGGAAACCGGGAAGGATGCTGCGGAACTATTTCGGGGCTCAGGTCTCGGCCATCTGGCATCAGGTTCGGGCACCGGTGCCGGGCCTGACACCCGCACCTGACGACCCGAACCAGGGACCTGAAAATGCGTCCCCAGCCAATCATCCGGTCTCCGGTTTCCCCTTGAGTTCCACCATCTTGCCTTGGGCAGGGTCGGGACCGCGTCACGACATAGCCTGGATTAAGCCGCCGCAGGGCGGCTGAAGGTAGGGGCGTGGCTCCGCCGCGCCCTCCGCTCAGGAGTGCACGATGAATCGTGCCCCTACCTTGGTTCGCCCTACGGCGAACGAGGGCAGCACGCGGTGCTGCCCCTACCTCAAGTCAACCCCTCACTCCGCGATCGCCGCCTTCAATTCCTTGAGCATGCGCCGGAGCTCGCCGGGGGTGTCGTAATTCTTGCGACCCATCGGGAGCGATTCGATCGGCAGGTAGCCGTTGTAGCCGGCGTCGCGGGCGATCTTCACGATCCTGCGCATGTCGGTGAGCGGCTTGTTCGGCTTGCCGAACGGCGTCTCCTTGACCTGCCAGTTCACCGCATACGGAGCGGCGAGGGCCATGTCGACATAAGGGTCCTCGGTGAGGTATTTGCCGGTGTCCACGATGGCGCGGCAGTTCGGGTGATTCACGCGCTTGAGCAGGCTGACGTGCTCGGTACCGGTCGTGAGGAAATCGCCATGATTCTGCACGCCGAGGAAGATGCCGCGGGCGGCGGCATATTCGGCGCACTCGCGGAAGTCGTCCGCGATCCAGCCTTCGACGACGTCACGCGAAGCGCCGCCGGAGACGGCCTGCCACTTCTGCGGCGGGATATTGGTGTCGGCGAAGACGCGCAGGACGGGGGCGCCGAGCTTCACGCAGACGTCGACCCAGTCCTTGATGCGCTGCTTGCCTTCGGCGCGCAGGGCCTTGTCGGTGGTGGTGACCTCGTTCTTCACGCCGCTGCCGCTGATCTCGAGACCAAGGCGGAAGGCCTCGTGCTTGATCGCGAAGATCTCCGCGTCGGTCGGGGCCTTGGGATAGCTGGCGAAGAAATAGCCCGTGAGGTCGATCGCGTCGAAACCGGCCTCGGCGGCGAACGTCAGCAGCTGATGCAGGTTCATCGCCTTGGGATGCGTCGGATCCTTGAGGCCCTGGTTGAGTTCGACGTAGAACGAGTAGGCGTTGAGCGAGGTGCGCAGACGCGAGAGCTTGCCGGCCGGAGCGGACTCGGCGGCGCGTGCGGTCAGGCCCAGCGCGGCGAGCGAAAGCCAGGCGGACTGTTTCAGGAAATCGCGACGTGGGGTAGTCATGACGAGACAGTGTGCAAAAGTGCGAAGAGGCAAAAGGGCAAAGGTGGGGGAAGTGGCTAAATGGATGACTGAATCGATGACAGAGGACAGATGGCCGAACGCCTGACACCTTTACCCGAACCCGGAATAGGCTCCCCAGCCAATCATCCGGTCTCCGGTTTCCCTTTGAGATGACAATTCCCGCATCGGGTAGGGCCAAGCATCCCTGCTTGGCCGCGGCCGACCAAGGATGGTCGGCCCTACCTCGAGACAGCTAGGGCAGCACGCGGTGCTGCCCCCACCTCACTACCCTTCCGGCGTAAACCCGAGCACGACATCCCAGCGCGCGGAGAGCTCGCCGGCCTTGGATCCTTTGAGCGGATTGAAGTCGAGCGTGACGCTCTCGCGCAGCTTGGCGTCCTTGATGCCCTTATAGACCATGTCGTTGGCGTTGAGCTCGTGGCCCTTGATATAGCACTGGGTGATGAGCTCCTTCTTGCCCTTGATGCGCACGGCCAGGTGGATGTGCGGCGTGCGCGGCTTATAGGGCACGGGCTTGATGGTGCGGAACACATACTCGCCGTTCGTGCCGGTGAGGAAACGTCCGAAGCCCTGGAAATTACCGTCCCGCTTATCGGCGTTGCCGGTCTTGGTGTGGAGGTAGGCACCGTTGCTATCGGCCTGCCAGATCTCGACCAGCGCGTTGCGGACGGGGTCGCCATGCTCATCGAGGATGCGCCCGGACAGCCAGGCGACCTCGCCGACCGCCGGCGTGATGCCGTTGTTCACGATGATGAGGTCGTTGTCGGTATCGAGCGGGAGCTTGTCGGGGTAGAACGGGCCTTCGGTCTGCTTGGGCGTGCGGGTGAGCGCTTCGGCGAACGCACCGGGCATCGCGAACATCGCGGCGCCCAGGGCCACCTGCCGGAGGAAATCACGACGGGCACGCAGATCGGCAGGCAGAGGGGGTAAGGCCATGCGGACACAATGTGCAAAGGTGCGGAGGTGCAAAAGGGCAAAGGTGTGAAAAGAGATAGGGGTGGGGGTAAGGGTAGGCAGCCAATCAAAGGGAGACCGGAAACCGGGAAGGATGCGGCGGTGCCATAAATGTCCCCAGCCAACCATCCGGTCTCCGGTTTCCCTTTGAGTTCATGCCCTCCCCGCCACCTGCCATCCGCGAACCGAAGCGACGGTCACTCACTTTGGCACCTTTGCACAGGCCTCAGGCCGATTTGCACTTTCGCACCCGAGACAGCACGTGGTGCTATCCCGACCCCACCCACCTCGAGCCCTCAGGCCCTGCGACCCTCGAGTCCTCGAATGAAAACCTTCCCCTCCCCTCCTCTCCCCCTTTATCCTCCCCTGACGTCCATGTCGGCCTCCCCTCGCGACCAGATCCTCCGCCTCCGCGCCGCCATCCAGCGCCACGAGGAGCTGTATCGCAAGAAGCACGCCCCCGAGATCTCCGACTTCGAATTCGACAAGCTCGTCGACGAACTGGCCGACCTGGAGCGCGAGTTCCCGATGTTCGCCGGACCCGACCTCGGCATCGGCGATGACAAGTCCGAGGGCTTCCAGCAGGCGGACCACAAGGCCCCGATGCTGTCGCTCGACAATACCTACGACGAAGCCGACTTCCGCGCCTTCGGCGACCGCCTCTACAAGGCCCTCGGCGGCACGGGCCTCGAATTCATCGTCGAACCCAAGGTCGACGGCGTGGCGGTCTCGCTCACCTTCGAGAAGGGCCAGTTCGTGCGCGCGGTCACCCGCGGCAATGGCGCCCGGGGCGATGACGTGACGGCCAACGTCAGCCTGATCCGCGAGATTCCTCGCACGCTCAAGGGCGCGCCCGACCTCCTCGAGGTCCGCGGCGAGATCTACATGGAGCTCGCCGAGTTCCAGCGCCTCAACCAGCTCCGCGAAGCCGCCGGCGAACCCCTCTACGCCAACCCACGCAACCTCGCCGCCGGCACGGTGAAGCTCCTCGACGGCGAAGAAGCCCGCAAACGCCGCCTCAGCATCGTCTGCTACGGCCTCGGCGCCTGCGAGCCGGCTTCCGCCTTCGCCACGCTCAAGGACTTCAAGCACAAGCTGAAGGCCTGGGGCTTCCCCATCCGCGACGATATCGACGTCCAGCAAGGCGTCGACGCCGCCTGGAAAGCCATCCAGCAGCTCGACGTCCTCCGTCGCGACCTGCCCTTCCCGACCGACGGCGCCGTGGTGAAGGTCAACCGGCTCGAAGACCAGCGCCGCGCCGGCACGACGAGCAAGTTCCCGCACTGGGCCGTCGCGTTCAAGTTCCCGCCCGACCAGGCCGAGACCATCCTCCGCAAGATCAGCATGCAGGTCGGCCGCACCGGCGCCATCACGCCCGTGGCCGAGCTCGACCCCGTCCTGCTCGCCGGTTCGACCGTCGCCCGCGCGACGCTGCACAATGCCGACGAGATCGCCCGCAAAGACATCCGCGAAGGCGACACCGTCCGCATCCAGAAGGCCGGCGAGATCATCCCGCAGGTGCTCGGGGTCGTGCGGGAGAAACGCCCTGCCGAGGCCCAGCCCTTCGACTTCGAAGCCCGCCTGAAGGAACTCGGTCTCGACGCGACCCGCGACGGCGAAGAAGCCGCCTACAAGCTCCGCGCCCCCTCGCGCGAGATGAAGATCCGCCGGCTCGTGCACTTCGCCAGCAAGCAGTGCCTCGACATCGACGGCCTCGGCGACGCCGTGGCCGAACAACTTGTCGACCTCGGGCTCGTCAACGTCCCCGTCGACGCCCTGAGCATCACCACCGCCCAATGGCGCATGCTCGAAGGCTTCAAGGATAAGTCCGTCGACAACATGCTGGCCGGCCTCGCGCAGGCCAAGCAGCGCGAACTCTGGCGCGCGATCCATGCGCTCGGCATCCCGAACGTCGGCATGCAGACCGCCAAGGACCTCGCCCGTCATTTCAAATCCATGGACGCGCTGGAAGCCGCGCAACCGACCGACCTGCTCGTCACCAAGGTCGGCAAGAAAGGCGGCGTCTCGTATGAGTCGGTCATCTCCGGCGTCGGCATCGAAGTCTCCGAATCGATCCTCTCGTTCTTCAGCGACCCCAATCACCGCGACTGGGTCAAGGCCATGCGGGCGGCCGGCTTGAATCTCGTCGAAGCCGCCGCGGCAGGCTCGGTCGAAGGCGTCGCCGGCAAGACCTTCGTGCTCACCGGTACCCTGCCCACGCTCGGACGAGACGAAGCGCGCGACCTCATCGAGAAGGCCGGCGGCAAGGTCTCGGGCAGCGTCAGCAAGAAGACCGATTACGTCGTCGCCGGCGAGGAAGCCGGCTCGAAGCTCACCAAGGCCCAGGAACTCGGCGTCGCCATCCTCGACGAAGCCGGCCTGCGCGCGTTGCTCGGCAGCTAAGGCCATGCTCGCGCTGTCCTTCCCGAAAGAGATTCCGAGCTTCGGGAAGACGATGACGTTCATCGCGCTGAACGACCTGACGCATTACCTGCTCTTCGCAGGAGCGGCGTGGTTGCTCGGCTACGTGCTCTTCCGGGGTTGGTGGCACGCCCGCAAGATCATCCCGGAGATGCCCACCGGCGCGGACATGCGTCGCGAGGCGATGTGGTCGGCCCTCACCGTCGTCATCTACGGACTGGTGGGCGCGTCCACCCTCGCGCTCAAGAAACTCGGCTGGACGCAGCTCTACACCAAGGTCGACGACTACGGCTGGGGCTGGTTCTGGGGCAGCATCGTCGTGGTCATCTTCGTTCATGACGCGTACTTCTACTGGACGCACCGGCTGATCCATCACCCGAAGCTGTTCCGCTTCTTCCACGGCGTGCACCACGAGAGCCATAATCCCAGCCCATGGGCGGCGTATTGCTTCAGCCCCGGCGAAGCCGTCATCCAGGCGGGCATCTTCCCGCTCGTCGCCCTGACCGTGCCGATCCACCCCGGTGCGTTCGGGCTCTTCATGCTCTGGCAGATCACCTTCAACGTCGCCGGCCACACCGGCTACGAGTTCCACGCCAAGTGGCTCATGGACTCCTGGCTCGGCAAGTTCCTGAACACCCCGACGAACCACGTCCAGCACCACGAGAGCTTCAAGGGGAACTACGGCCTGTACTTCAACTACTGGGACCGCTGGATGGGCACCAACCACCCCGACTACGAAAACCGCTTCCGCCAAGTGACTTCCCGATGACCTCGACCCCTCTCCCTGAAGCCGCCGCCGAGCTCGCCCGCAAGGGCGACACCGCTGGGTTGGCGGCACTGCTGAAGGACGGCCTGGCGGTGGACGCGCAGGACGCCAAGGGCAACTCGCTGCTGATGCTGGCTTCCTATCACGGCAAGGCCGAGACGGTCGCGATGCTGCTCAAGGCGAACGCCTCGGTCGACCTTCGTAACGCGAAAGGCCAGACACCCCTCGGCGGCGTGGCCTTCAAGGGCTATGCCGACATCGCCACCCTGCTCCTCGACGCCGGCGCGGATCCGATCGCGGACCAAGGCGGCCAGACCCCGGTCGACTACGCCACGATGTTCGGCCGCCAGGAAATCCTCGTCCTCCTCCGCGAGCGCCGCGGCGCCGCCGCCAAGCCCACACGCTGGTTCAGCAAGCTGATCGGCTGGGTACGGAGAAGTTAATCACCTTTCGGACGGCAGGCGGCGGTATGGCGTGATTACCACTCGTCTCCGTCCGGACATGGCCCATCCTGTGCTCACCCCCATGCGATATCCGCTGCTTTGCCTGACGGCCCTGCTGGCCATGCTGACGTGCGTATGCGCCGAGACCTTGCCTCCGCTGAAGGACGGCAAGGTGCCGCAGATCCTCGATGAGCTCTGGGCTGGGCATGATCCACGCAAGGAACCGCTCGAGGCTGAGGTGACCAAGGAATGGGAACAGGATGGCATCGTCTGTAAGATCGTCCGCTACCGGGTGGGCGTCTTCAAGGGCCAGCCGGCCACGGTCGCCGCCTTCTTCGCCGCGCCGAAAGGCGCGAAGCTCTTGCCCGGCCTGATGCACATCCACGGCGGCGGGCAGTCCGCCAACCTCGGCAACGTGATCTCCGATGCGAAGCGCGGCTACGCGAGCCTGTCGCTCAATTGGGGCGGCAACAAGATGACGCTGGCTGACGGCAAGGTCTACGACGGTCTCAATACCGACTGGGGCGCGCTCGACGCCACGCACCCGCCTCAGCGCAACAAGGTCAATCACTTCGCCGGCGGCACGGCGCCCGATGCCTTCACGCTCGATGCGGTGGATTCTCCGCGGAACGACAACTGGTTCCTGGTCACGCTCGCCGCGCGCCGCGGACTGACGTTCCTCGAAAACCAGCCGGAGGTCGACCCGGCCCGCCTCGGCGTCTACGGCCATTCGATGGGCGGCCGGCTCACGACCCAGCTCACCGGCATCGACCCGCGCGTGAAGGCCGCGGTACCGTCCTGCGGCGGCTCGGGCGACCTCACCGCCACGCCCGACGAGATGCCCGGCGGTCAACGCTCCAAGGCCACGCCGCTCGAATTGGCGACGATCTCGGAAAACCCCTACATCCGCCGCCTCGCCGTACCGACGCTGTGGCTCTCGCCGACGAATGATTTCCACGCGCTTATGGACAACATGGCTTGGACGTGGCGCGACGTCCCCGATGCGCTCCTGCGTTTGAGCGTGTCGCCGCATTTCAACCACCGGCACGACCATGCCAGCGCCCTGACGCAGCACCTCTGGTTCGAGACCTACCTCAAGGGGAAGACCGGGCTCATCCCCGCCACGCCTAACATCGCCCTCGAGCTCGGACGCACCCCCAAGATCATCGTCACGCCCGACCCAGCCCTGCCCTGTAAGACTGTCCGCATCTACTACAGCCAGGACGTCCATGAACTCACCCGCTTCTGGCGCAGCGCCGAGGTCCGCCAGGAAAACGGACGCTGGATCGCCGAGGCCTTGCTGGCGGATCACCGGCAGCCGCTCTTCGCCTACGCGAACGCCGTCTACGCGACGCCGGAAGCGTATCGTAAGATCGCCCACCCGCCGGGTGGAGCGAATACGGACACCTATCACATCAGTTCCCGCGAGACCTGGGCCACGCCGGCTCAACTCAGCGCCTCCAAGGTGCTCATCGAAGATAGTCCCGAGCGGATGATCTGCGCGGACAGCGCCGCTTGGGGCGACTGGTATCAGCTCAACTGGGGCCACTCCGACCTCTGGAGCGTGTATACCCGCAAAGTGAAGGACCCAAGGTGGCGCGGGCCGACGGGGGCCAAGCTATGCTTCGAGATCGCCGCCCGTGAAGACAGCTGGCTGGCGATTCGCTTCGTCAGCAACGACTGGGGTGCTTTTTCCCCCGGATCGAAAGCCGAATACGCCGCCGTGAAGAAACTCGCGATCAAGGACGGCTGGGCGACGGTCGAAGTCGACCTATCCGAAGTGCGCGCGATCGGCACGACCAAGGCGAAGCTCGCCGACTGGAGCACGCTGACCGAAATCGGGTTAACGCCGAATATCCCGGCGGAACTCAAGACCGCGGACATGACTCCGGCGAAAGGTTGGACGCGCGGGTTCGCGCTCAAGATTCGCAACCTACGCTGGGAGGGAGGCTCGTATGGCCTGACGCAGCGCCCCCCGGCCACCCTGACCGAAGCCGAACGCACCAAGGCCTTCAACGACTCCATCAAGGCCTCCCTCGAACAAGAGAAGAGAGATCGAAAGTGAATTATCAGGTGGAAGCGGCTGACGGCTGGGGAATGCCATTCTTCGCTGGGCAAACCAAGGCAGGGGCACGATTCATCGTGCAATCCTGTTCGGAGGGCGCGGCGTAGCCGCGCCCCTACCCTCGGCCGCCCTGCGGCGGCCAGAGACGGAAAGCCTGCGGCTCAGACGACTGCCGGCAGCTGGTCCAGCGAGGTGATGAAAACGTCGGCGCCGGCCTTCACCTTGGCACGGACGGCATAACGGCCGAAGCCGACGACCTTGTCGGCGTCCCCCTTGACCTCGAGGTCGCTGGCGCCGTCGCCGACCATGACGACGTGGGTGGCCTGGTGCTCGGCGCGGAGGCGGCGGGCGACGACGTTCTTGCCCTTGGACCGGCAGGTCGGGCAGGACTCGTCGAAACCGGCGTAGGAGCCATCGGCGTTGAAACGAAGGATGACGGCTTCGACGCGGTCGATGCCAAGGAAAGCGGCGAGAGGCAGGATGGCCTGGGTGAAGCCGCCGCTGACGATGGCGATCTTCCAGCCAGCGGCGCGGAGTTTTTCCAAGGTGGCCTTGGCGGTGGGCTCGACGGTCGCGATATACTTCGCGCCGATCGCTTCGAGCTCGGCCTTGGTCGGCTTGATGATCTCGAGGCGCTTGGCGAAGATGGCTTCCATCGGCGTGCCGCCGTCCATGGCCGCGTTGGTCATGTCTTCGACGGCCTTGAAGGTCTCCGGACCGCGGAGGCGGCCAAGTTCGTCGATGCCCTCGATGGACGAGAGGGTCGAATCACAATCGAGAAGGAGGAGCTTCGTGGCCACGAGGGACTACAAACCGCGGCGCCGATAAGGTCAAGTAAGGGCGGTGAGTGAGAGTATGGAGTATCGAGTATGGAGTATGGGGGGATGATGCGTGGTGCCTTCCTCAAATGGGTGGTTCGATATCTGGATTTTTTCGGGCGGCGGGTGGCAGCCCCGGGTGGCAGTTGGCCGGATTGTTTGTCCTCATCGATTCAGCCCTCGATGCAGTCCTCAATACTGTCATCGATTCAGTCCTCCGTTAGCCGCCCGACCCTGCCCAATGCAGGATTGCCAGCGGGGCGGGGTTGCTCACTCTCGTTCGCACCATGGCCTGTACCGCTCCTACCTCCGCTTCCGAAGTCTTCTGCCGCGCCTCCAAGTGCAACCGCCTGATGGGTCGCGTGCTCGTCGCCCTCGCGGTCATCCTGACGCTCGTCATCGTGAAGGGCGGCACCGAGTTCATCCATAACTCGACCGCCGGCAACGTCGGCACCGCCGAGCGCATCGTCGGCTACGTAGCGATCTTCGCCGCCGAATTCGCGCTGCTGCTCACCGCCCTCTTCTTCGCCCGCCGTCGCGCTTCCGCCGCCCATCACGCCATGGTGAAGGCCAACAACCTCAAGGCCCTCGAGCTGCTCGCCGCCTCGGCGACCGACGAAGCCTCGAAGAAGGACCTCCTCGCCCGCGCCGCCGACCTCGTCGCCGGCAAGCCGGGTTGCTGCAAGTAAGCGAAGCCACCCTCCCGCAAAAAGGACGGCCCTGCAGGCCGTCCTTTTTTGTGCCCGGACAATGCCCTCGAGCGCAACCTAAGGTAGGGCCGACCATCCTTGGTCGGCCGCGGTCGAGCAGGGATGCTCGACCCTACCTTGACGGCTACCTGCGGTTGGCGGTTAGCGCCTGGGGATTCGCAAAGAGACAGAGGGTGATACATTTCTCGTGTCTTTTTCTTTCCCAACCGCCAGCACCAGCCTCACTCCTTGCCATCCTTAGCCCATGCTCCTACCTTTTGAACATGCGCTGCCTCCTGCCCCTGCTCGCTTTCGTCTCCGCCTTCGCGGCCGACGCCCCCGCCCCGCTCCGCGTGTTCATCCGCTGCGGCCCCAAGACCCACGGCCCGGGCGACCATGACCATCCGGCCTTCGCCCGCGACTGGCAGCCGTTGCTGACCGCCGCCCGCATGAAGGTCTCGGTCGGCGACGCCGACGCGAAGGGCGTGCAGACCTTCCCCTCCGACGAAGAACTGGCGCGCACCGACGTGCTCATCATCCACCGCCAAGGCGGCGGCGACTTCAAGCCGGACGAAAAAGCCCGCGTCGAGAAGTTCGCGGCCCGCGGCGGCAGCTTCGTGGTCATCCACGCCGGTGCGGTCGCCGGCAACAACACCTCGGCCGACTTCTACAAGGACCTCGTCGGCGGCTCCTGGCGCCAGAAGGTGACCAAGTGGCGCGAAGGCCCGATGGAACTCAAGTTCGTCGACAAGGCCCACGGCATCGCGAAGGACGTCGCCGACTTCGGCATGAAGGACGAGATCTACTACGACATGGACCTGCGCGCGGACATCCACGCGCTCGCGACCGCGCCGACGCCGAAGAAGCAAGGCGAAGGCTTCGAGGAGCAGACCCAGCTCTGGACGTATGAGAAGCCCGGCGCCCAGCGCGCGTTCGTCTTCATCCCCGGCCACACCTACCTCAACTTCAGCCGCGTCGACGTGAAGCTCCTGCTCCTCCGCGGCATCGCCTGGGCCGGCCGACGCGAGAACGTCGGCGAATACGACCTCTGGTCGCGCGTGTCGCTCTCGCCGTCCTTCCCCTCCGACTCGCAGCCGAAGAAGTGAGGCGGAAGGCCGGGGCTTAGCAGCCTAGGATCTCGCGGATCTTCGCGCGGCGATAGCGGAAGATACGTTGGACCTTGGTCTTCACGAACGGATAGGCGACCTCGCCGAGCGGCCAGAGCGGCAGCTTGTAGAGGACTTCGTCGTCCATGCGCGTCTTGCCGCCTTCGTCGGCGAACGTGTGCGTATGGAACCAGACGGCATACGGGCCTTTGATCTGCTCGTCGGCGAAGGCGTACGGCGGCTCCCAGTGGGTGATGCGCGTACGCCAGCCGAACGGGATGCCGTTCATCTTCAGGTCATAATCGATGAGCGCGCCCTGCTTCATCACGATCGGCAGCGGGGTCTTGATGCGGAAGCTCAGCTCGGGCGGGGTGATCGCCTGGAGGTTCTCGGCCTTCGAGAAGAAGTCGAACACCTGCTCGATCGGCAGCGGCAGGAGCGTGCTTTCGAAGTAGCGGTGGACGCCGGTGGGCAGCGAGTGCGGTTTCGCGAGATGGTCGCGGCGGTGGGCGCGGATGACGTCGCTGTAGTCGGACACGGGTGGTGGCGGTGAAGGCAGGCTGGCGTGCCCGGGGCGGGGTGTCAAGGGACGCCCAAGGGGAAAGGGCTTGCGGCGGGGACCGCTCGGGCTTCCCTTGGGGCACACCCTTTCCAATGGCCTCCCCCCATTCCCGTCGCAAGACCACCGGCGCCTTCGGCAACAACAAGCCTCGCGACATCAAGCGCGACTTCACCCGCCCCGAGCCGGCCCCGGTCGACACGACTCCCCGCGAACCCAGCTTCGCGGACAAGCTGATCACCTTCGCCCAGCCCATCCTGGAACAGGCCGGCGGCAACCACACCGCCGCCAAGGGCGCCATGAACGTCGCCATCCTCATCTGGAACGCGGCCATCGAGGGCGGCCCCAAGATCCAGGAAGCCAAGACCACCCTGGCCAAGCTCCCTGGCGCCACCGCCGAGCAGGTCGAAGAACTCGTCACCACCATGGTCGCCCGCAAGACCGAGCTCTATCCCGAGGAAAAGCTGGTCGTGACCAATTTCATCCTGAAGTTCAGCCACAAGCGCGGCGCACAGTTCCGCGTCTCCGCCGTCAACATCAACCCGGAAGGCGTCAAGAAGGCCGACCTTTCGGACATGGTGAAGGTCTCGGGCTGATCCGCCGTTTCCCGTTTGCGGTGGGCAAGGTTTCGGGCTGAATGAGTCCGCCCATGTCCACCGTCGTCCTCCGCAACGCCGAGATCATCAACGAAGGCCGTCGCCTCCGCGCCGACGTCCTCATCCGCGCCGGCCGCATCGAGCGCATCGGGACGATCCCGGCCGGCACGCCGGCCGACCAGGAATACGACCTGACCGGCAAGCTCCTGCTGCCCGGCCTGATCGACGACCAGGTGCACTTCCGCGAGCCCGGCCTGACGCACAAGGCCTGCATCGCCAGCGAAGCCCGCGCGGCCGTCGCCGGCGGCGTGACCTCGTTCATGGAGATGCCGAACACGAATCCTCCGGCGACGACGCACGAAGAGCTCGAGAAGAAATACGCCGTCGGCGCGGCGACCTCCGTCGCCAACTACTCCTTCTTCTTCGGCGCGACGAACTCCAACCTCGACGCGGTCAAGGCCACCGATCCGCGCAAGGTCTGCGGCGTGAAGGTCTTCATGGGCTCCTCGACCGGCGACATGCTCGTCGACGCCGCCGCCACGCTCGAAGGCATCTTCCGCCACTCCCCCGCCCTCATCGCCACGCACTGCGAGGACACCCCGACGATCAAGGCGGCCGAAGCCGCCGCCAAGGCCAAGTGGGGCGAAGACGTCCCCGCGGGCGAACACCCGCGTATCCGCTCGGCCGAGGCCTGCTACGCCTCCTCCTCGATGGCCGTCGAGCTGGCCCGGCGCCATGACGCGCGCCTGCACATCCTGCATATCACGACGGCGAAGGAGCTCTCGCTCTTCAGCGCCGCGCCGCTCAAGGGCAAGCGCCTGACCGCCGAAGCCTGCGTGCATCACCTCTGGTTCGCCGAAGAGGACTACGCCCGCCTCGGCCATCAGATCAAATGCAACCCGGCCGTGAAGACCGCCGCCGACCGCGCCGCCGTGCGCGCCGCGGTGGCCGCAGGCGTCATCGACGTCATCGCGACCGACCACGCCCCGCACACCCGCGAGGAGAAGGCGCAGACCTACTTCAAGGCCCCGTCCGGCCTGCCGCTCGTCCAGCACTCGCTGCAGGTGCTCCTCGACCTCGTCGCCCAGGGCGTGCTCACGCTTGAGACCGCCGTCGAACGCGCCTGCCACGCCCCCGCCGTGCTCTTCGGCGTCGAAGACCGCGGCTTCGTCCGCGAAGGCTACTGGGCCGACCTCGTCGTGGTGGACCCCAAGAAGCCTTACACGGTCAGGACCGGCAACATCCTCTACCAGTGCGGCTGGTCGCCGCTCGAAGGCCACACCTTCGGCAGCACCATCGAACGCACCTTCGTCAACGGCGCCTGCGTCTTCGAAGACGGCCAGATCCGCCCCGACGCCCCGAAGGGGATGAGGCTGACGTTCGACGGGAATTGCCGCTGAAGCGCGGCATAGATGACTGAGTCGATGACGGATGACAGAGGCCTGAGTCGATAAAGACAGCAGGGGGTCGAGCATGTCGGTCTTGATTAACCACCCCTTCAAGTCTGTTCGGCTCTGCCATCGCTTCAGTCATCTGCCATCGATTCAGTCATCTGTCCTCTTCTTGTCCCCTTGCCACCCCGCCAGCCTGCCCCCTAGTTTCCGCCCGTGTTCACCCTCCTGAAGACCGATACGACGACGGCCGCCCGCCTCGGCGTCCTGAAGACCCCCCACGGGGAGGTCCGCACGCCGGTCTTCATGCCGGTGGGCACCCAGGCAACGGTCAAAGGCCTCTCGCCGCAGCAGGTCGCCGAGACCGGCGCCCAGATCCTGCTCAGCAACACCTACCACCTGAACCTCCGTCCGGGCCGCGAGATCGTCCGCGCCGCCGGGGGTCTCCATAAGTTCATGCACTGGGACAAGCCGATCCTCACGGACAGCGGCGGCTTCCAGGTCTTCTCGCTCGCGAAACTCCGCACGATCACCGACGAAGGCATCCACTTCAGCTCCCACCTCGACGGCAACAAGCTGTTCCTCGACGTGAAGGACTGCTTCGACATCCAGGACGCGCTCGGCTCCGACATCGCGATGGTGCTCGACGAGTGCCCGCCCTACCCGTGCGACCGCGCTTCGTGCGAAGTCGCCGTGACCCGCTCCATCCGCTGGGCCAAGGAGATGCTCCAGCTGGCCAAGGACCGCGGCTTCCTCGCCTCGGGCCGCCACCTGTTCTGCATCAACCAGGGCTCGGTCTACGATGACCTCCGCATCCGCTGCGCCGAAGAGCTCGGCGGCCTCGACTTCCCCGGCCACGCCATCGGCGGCGTGAGCGTCGGCGAACCCGAGGAGCACATGCTCCACCAGGTCGGCCTGGTCGCCCCGCTCCTCCCGAAGAACAAGCCCCGCTACGTCATGGGCGTCGGCACGCCGCCCCAGCTCCTCCGCATGGTCGCGCTCGGCGCCGACATGTTCGACTGCACGATGCCGACGCGCATCGGCCGCCACGGCGGCGCGTTCACGCCCGACGGCCCGATCAGCGTGAAGCACCTGCGCTACCGCGAAGACCATCGTCCGCTCGTCGAAGGCATGGACAACTACACCTGCCGCCATTTCTCGCGCGCCTACCTACGTCACCTGCATCACGCCGGCGAGCAGCTCGGCGGCACGCTCCTCGCCCTGCATAACATCCACTTCCTCCAGGACCTCATGGCCCAGGCCCACGCGCACATCGCCGCGGGCGACTTCGCCTCGTGGTCCAAGGCCTGGTGCGAACGTTACGAAGCCGGCGCGAAGGACGAGATTCCCGCGGACTAAGGCCGGAAGCATAGGGAGCCCGGAAAGCGAGGGGGCATCCTACCTTGTGGTAGGGTCGAGCATCCCTGCTCGACCGCGGCCGACCAAGGATGGTCGGCCCTACCACAAGGTAGGATGCCCCCTCGCTTTGACCTTCGGTCAGAGCGAGAAACTCTCCCCGCAGGAACAGCTGGCCTTAGCGTTGGGATTCGAGAACTTGAAGCCGCCGCCGATCATCTTGTCGGAGTAGTCGAGCTGGGTACCCCGGAGATAGAGGGCGGACTTGGGGTCGACCAGGACCTCGACGCCTTCGGAGCGGACCAGGATGTCGGCCGGCTTGGCCTCGCCCACGAAACGCATCTTGTAGGACAGCCCGTTGCAACCGCCGCCGGAGATCGCGACCCGCAGGAAATTGCCCTGGGCCTCACGGGCGGCCAAGGCACGGACCTTCACCCCCGCCGGAGCCGTCAGGCGGATCAGGCGCTCATCGGCGATACGCGGGCCGGCGGCTGGTGCGGTGTTGTCCATCTTTGCACAGGAATGCGACGAACCCGCCCAAAGACAAGCCGCCACGCGGATAAGCCCCTCCCCTGCAGGAAAACAGGCTTGCCCGCCGCCCACCCCGGAGGGATATGATGTCCGTCCGGGTCACGGTCGCGTAGCTCAGTTGGTTAGAGCGCAGCATTCACATTGCTGAAGTCACAGGTTCAAGTCCTGTCGCGACCACCACCCGGAGACTTTCCCGCCCGCCGCTTCGTCGGCCGCGGCTTCTATTAGTTTATAATATTAGAGGTCAGATTGTAATTAGGTGTTCCCAGCAAACTGTCGCCTAATTAATCCATGGGCCTTCGATGGCGTCTCCTTGCGGGCCGATGCCAGCAAGACGCCCTCTCTTTCTTCCCGCCTTCCTTCCGCCTCAGATGTCCGAGTCCTCGAAACTGCCCGACGATCTCAACGAGCTCCTCGCCCATCTCCACGAGCGGCAGGAGAAACGCGGCAACTGCACCATGAAGGATCGCGCCGACCTCTGGCTGCGCTTCGGCGGCGAGCAGATGGACATCAGCCCGCCCAACTTCCATCACGCGCTGGCCACCTGGCTGACCAACGCCGGCCTCGTCCCCAAGGACAAGGCCCAGGACGTCGCGGCGGTCCTCTACTGCCTCGGGGTCACCAACTCGAACAACCTGTTCCAGAAGGTCAATCAGGGCAAACTCGTGCCCATGGGCATCGGTAAGAACGGTCGCCGGAACGCCAAGGGCCTCCGCAAGGCCTGACCTGCCCCCTTCCGGGACCACCTGTCCCCGTTGACAAGGACCCGGGGCCTCGGAAGATGGCGGCATGAGCCGGCATCAGCAGAGGCGTCAGCAAGAAGTGGCCCGGGCGCGTTCCTTCCTGGAACGTCGCATGCACGACCTGCGGACCCGCCTCAACCTGAAGGCCGACGCCGCCCCCCTGCCCGGCGAAGCCGCCTACGAGGACACCGAGATCGGCCGCGCCCCGGGCCAGCTGCCCGCCGCCTCCCCGTTCGAATCGACCGCCCCGACCAAGTTCCGCGTCTTCTCCTACGACGAGACCAGCTGCAAGGTGGAGGAGTTCTCCGACCTCGATTCCGTCGGCCGCTACGCCGGCAAGCAAGGCATGGTCTGGATCCAGGTCCTCGGCATCACCGACCCGCAGATCGTCCACATCGTGGGCGCCTTCTTCGATATCCCGATGCTGGCCCAGGAAGACATCCTGACGGCCACCTCCCGCCCGAAGTTCGAGGAACACGGCGACAAGCTCCTCGCGATCGCCCGCGCCGTCCGCATCGGCGTCGAGGAAGACACCCCGCGCGGCCAGCAGATCTCCATCGTCGCCGCCCAGAACTGGGTCATCTCCTTCCACGAAAACGACGAGAAGGTCTTCGAGGCCGTCGAGAAGCGCATCACCGACAACAAAGGCAACATCCGCAAGTGGCACGCCGGCTACCTGCTCTACTCGCTCCTCGACACGCTCGTCGACCGGTTGCTCTACCAGACCGAAGAGATCGAGGACGCCACGACGGAACTCGAGGATTCCATCCTCAAGGGCACCGATGACTGGGACCTCAACGAGGTCTACCGTCTCAAGCGCGTCGTCGTGCGCCTCAGCCGCCTCGCCCAGCCGCTCAAGGACATGGTCAGCGTGCTCGAACACTACGAGCATCCGCTGTTGCCGCCCACCTTGGACATGTACCTGCGCGACCTGTACGACCATGCGATCCGCGCGGCCGACCGCATCGAGCACGCCCGCATGATCCTGCAGGACCTCCAGGAATACCATCACACCCAGCAGGAACGGAAGACCAACGAGATCATCCGCGTGCTGACCGTGATGAGCTCGGTCTTCATCCCCCTCACGTTCTTGGTCGGTCTCTGGGGCATGAACTTCCACTTCATGCCGGAGATCCACACGCCGTGGGGCGAGAAATACGGCTACTTCTTCGCGCTCGGCTCGATGGTGGTCCTGACCACGGGCATCATCATCTGGATGAAGCGCAAGCGGTGGTTCTGAGGGCGCGAAGCGCCGCAGAAGAGAGGGCTGAGTCGATGGCTGGATCGATCACAGGTGAGACACGTCAGCCAAAACCAACGGATGCCAGCCTAAGGATTCAAGACACCCTGCCTTATCTGCCATCGACGCTGTCATCGATGCTGCCATCGATTCAGTCATCTCGCCTCACGCACAATCCTGCGCGTCGACGTCGATGACGTCGATGACGTCCTCGTCGCCGAGGATCTTCGCCCGCAGCGGCAACAGGGCCGCGAGGAGGGACTTCACGCCGGTGACGAGATACCAGATGTGCACGCGGTGCTGGTCCTGGACCTTCTCGAACGGACACGGGGCCGGGCCGCGGATCTCGCAGAGGCCGGGATGGAGCCGTTCGAGTTCCTTGACCCACGCGTCGGCGACGAAGTTGACCTTCTCGGCGTTGCGGCCGCGGAAGACGTGCCGGATGAGGTGACGTTCCGGCGGGTAGCCGAACTCGGCGCGCTTCTCGAGCTCCGCGGCCACGAAGCCGTGGAAGTCGAGCCGCTTGGCGAACTGGATCGGGTCGGAAGCCGGCTGGAAACTCTGGACGACGACGACGCCTTCGAGGTTGCCGCGACCGGCGCGGCCGGCGACCTGGGTCAGCAGCTGGAACGTACGCTCGGCGGCGCGGAAGTCCGGCAGCTGCAACGAGAGGTCGGCGTCCAGGATGCCAACCAACGTCACGCGCGGGAAGTCGAGGCCCTTGGCGATCATCTGCGTACCGAGGAGCATGTCATACTTGCCGGCGCGGAAGTCCGACAGGACCTTGCGGAAGAGGTCCTTCTTGCCCATGGTATCCGCGTCGATGCGGGCCACGCGGGCGCGCGGGAACAGCTGGGCGATGGTCTCCTCGACCTTCTGGGTGCCGTAACCCTTCCAGCGGACCTTCGGCGAGCGGCAGCTCGGGCAGAGCACCGGGGCGCGCTCCTGGTGGTTGCACAGGTGGCAGCGGGCGGTGTCGTCCGTCCGGTGGAGCGTCAGCGAGACGCTGCAGCGCTTGCACTGCACGGCCTCCCCGCAGTCCGGACAGACCAGCGAGCGCGAATGGCCGCGGCGGTTCAGGAAGAGGATGGACTGCTCGCGGCGTTCGAGGCGGGCGCGGATGCCGTCGGTCAGCTCGCGGGAAAGGATGTGCTGGCCCTTCGCATGCAGGACCTCGCGCCGCATGTCCACGATACGGAAAGCCGGCATCGGCCGGTCGTCGACGCGCTTGGCCATGACGTCCAGCACGTAGCGGCCAGAAGCGGCGTTCTTCCAGGTCTCGAGGGACGGCGTGGCGGAACCCAGCACGCAGGCCGCGCCGAGCATCGAAGCGCGCATCACCGCGACGTCGCGCCCATGGTACATCGGCGTCTCGCCCTGCTTGAAGGAAGGCTCGTGCTCTTCGTCGACCACGATGAGGCGCAGGTTCGGCAGCGGGGCGAAGACGGCGGAACGGGCGCCGACCACCACCCTCGCCTGCCCCAGCGACATCGCCATCCAGGCGTCGAAACGCTCGCCGGCGGAAAGGTGGCTATGCCAGACGACCACCTTGGCGCCGAGGTCGGCGAGGCGGGAACGGAGGCGACCGACCGTCTGCGGCGTGAGCGCGACCTCGGGGACGAGGAAGATCGCCGAGCCGCCTTCGGCCACGACCTTGCGGATGAGCGCCACGTAGACCTCGGTCTTGCCGGAGCCGGTGACGCCGTGCAGCAGGTGCGCCCGGAAGGCCTTCGCATCGAGGGTCTTCGTCACGGAGTCCACCGCGGCGACCTGCTCGGCGTTCAGCGTATGTCCGACCGAGGCGACGGTCTCCCCCTCGGCATAAGGGTCGTTGTAGGCCACGCGCCAGAGCACGCTGGCGTCTTCCTTGACCGTGCCGGCCTTGATGAGGGCGTCGACGGCCTGCTGGGCGACGCCGAGGCCTTCGACCATCTTGGCGCGATCGGCGGGCTCCTTCTGACCGGAAAGAAAATCGATGACCTGCGCCTGACGCGGGGCCTTCTTGCGAAGCTTCGCGAGCGTCTCGGCGTCGGGCGGCGCGATGAGCGTGAGCAGGCGTCGCAGCACCGGGCGCACGCCCTTGCGGACCGCGGCCGGCAGGACGGTCTCCAAGACCGAGTTCAGCCCGCAGCCATAGTAGCTGGCCATCCATTCGGCCAGCTTGCAGCAGTCCGGCGTCATCACCGGTTGCTCGTGCTCGAGCGAGATCACGCTGCGCAGGCGCGCGGCGGGCGGCGGTTCGGCCGGGTATTTCCAGACGACCCCGATGCTCGTCCGTCCGCCAAGAGGCACGCGGACCAGCTGGCCGACCTGCAGGATGTCCTTCAGGGCCGCCGGGACGGAGTACGAGTAGGCCCGGGCCCCGCCGTCAAACGGGACCACCTCGGCGACGCCGGGTTCGATTTCTCCGAAGAGATCGGGCACAGGAGGAGCCTCGCCGAGGCGAAGCGGGGATTCAAGCGAGGGTTACCGACCGGACCCTCATTTGCCTGCCGGCTTCTCGCCTTTGACCAGCGGGCTGGCCGGAATGGCGACCTTGGCCGGCTCATCCGGGTGCGACGGGTCGAACGGGACCACCGAAGCCGCCAGGAAAGGCGCCAGCTCGGGGACGCCGCTGCGGATGCCCTCGACCGCGCAACGGGCCATCTCGTAGGCGCCATAGGCGCTGAAGTGCGTATCGTCGCGGAGCGGAGCCGTCTGGCCCGGGAAGGTGTTCGCCGGGTAGTGGAGGAGCGCGAGCTTGCTCGGTTCGACGCCGAGGGCCTGATAGACCTGCTTCGAGGTCGCGTTGAGGTCGATCAGCGGGACGGATAGTTCCTTGGCGACGCGGCGGACGGCCTCCGGGAAGTCACCCAGCGATTCGAAGACCTTGCCCTGCTCGTCGAAGCGGCGGCGGGCCACGGCGGTGATCAGCACCGGCTTGGCGCCCTTGGCGCGGATGGCGGCGACATATTCGCGGAGACTGTTCGCGTAAGTCGTGAAGGCGCCGACGCCCTCCCCTTTCTCCTTCTGATCGTTATGGCCGAACTGGATGAGCACGAAGTCGCCGGCCCGGAGCTGCGAGAGCACCTTGTCGAAACGACGCTCACCCTTGAAGGAACGGAGCGCCCGGCCGGATTCGGCGTGATTGGCGACGGCGACCTTCGGGCCGAAGAACAGCGGCAGCGCCTGGCCCCAACCGACGTAGGGTTCGTGGTTCTGATCGCAGACGGTGGAGTCGCCGGCGAGGAAGACGCGGAGCACCGACGGGTCCGCCGGTTGCACCGAGACCACGCGGGCCCGGGCCGTCGTACCGAGGAATTCGAGGGACAACGCATCGTCCCAGGTCGGCATGCCCGACGTGTTGCCTTTGATCGCCACGCGACCCCCGGCGTATTCCGGGCGGCGGACATCGATGAGGAAGGTGCGGGTCTCCGTGCGGCCCTTCGGCACCGTCACGTTGAGGGCCATCAGCCGGCGGGCCTCGGCCTTGACCGTCGTGACCGAGTCGGCATCGGCCGCGCCGAACTCGACCGTCACCTGGTAGATCCCTTCCGGCCGAGGTTCGCGATACGCGCCCGAGGGGCGTTCGGCCGAACCGGCGAAGACGAAACCTTCCGCCGCGCCGGCGGTGAGGACGAGACAGCAGCAGACGAGGCGGAACATAAAGGGACGCCGCTTAGGCGTGGACGTCGATCGTCGGGGTGCCCGAGTGGGCCGCGATGCGGGCGCACATCAGGGCCCAGAAGCAGCCGATGCAGTTGGCCACGACCAGCTGGAGGTCGAGCGGCATGCTGTAGAAGATCAGCGTCCCCGGCAGCCAGACGAAGTAGTTGGTCAGCAGGTTCGGAAGCACGACGCGGCGATACCAGCCCGGGCGCATCGCCTCGCGCAGACGGCCGAGGTCCCATTCGCAATCCTTCCAGAGATGGGAGATCGCGTTGCCGGGAGCGCCGATGAGCGTGGTGAAGAGCGACATGTCGACCAGCACCTTGAGCAGCACGGTGCCCATCGTCGGCTCATTGCCGAACCAGGCCGCCTGCAGCCCGTAGAAGTAGCTGACGATCATCCCGATCAGCGCCCACCAGGTCATGCTGTGGATGAGGTCGAGGAACGGGTGCTTCGGACGCAGCTTGGGGAACAGCATCCGGAAGATCCACGGCGTGAGGCCGGAGGTGATCGCGGTGCAGATCGCGGCGAAGGCCATCGGGTTGGCGCGGTTGAGGGCGCCGATCCGGTTGAGGCCCACGGCGACCGCCGGGACGTTGTAATAAGCCACGACCAGACCGGCCGCGCCGAGCAGGATGATGGCCAGCGGGACGGCGTTGTCGCGGGCAGCCTTGATGCCGGCGGTCAGGGGGGAGGCGGAAGCGTCGGTCATCCGAGGAACTTGCGGAGAAGCTGATCGATCAGGACCGGGTTGGCCTTGCCCTGCGTGCGCTTCATGATCGGACCCTTGAGCGCGTTGATGGCCTTCTCGTTGCCGGCGCGGTATTCGGCGATGGATTTCGCCACGGCCGGGTCGGCGATGACTTCCTGGACGATCTTCTCGAGCTCGCCGGTGTCGCTGTTCTGGCGGAGCCCCTTGGCGTCGACGATGGCGGCGGCGTCCTTCCCGGACTTGAACATCTCGGCGAAGACTTCCTTGGCCTGCTGCTTGGAGATCACGCCGTCGTCGGTGAGCTTCACCAAGCCGGCGAGCTGCGCGGGCTTGATCGGGCAGGACGCGAGCGAAAGCGGCGCGGGGGCGGCTTCGTCGAAAGCACCGGCGGCGCCCGCCGAGGCGGCGAGGTCGCGGAGCAGGTCGTTGGCGACGAGGTTGGCGATGCCCGACGGATTGGCCGGATGGGCGGCGACGGCGGCCTCGAACCATTCGGCGAGGGCGCGGTCGTTCACGAGCACCGAGGCGGCGGTGTAAGGCAGGCCGAGCTTCTCGACGTAGCGACGCTGGCGGTCGTAGAGGTTTTCCGGGACCTGCTTGGCGAGGCGCGAGACGGTCTCACGCGAGATCTTCAGGGTCGGGATGTCCGGATCCGGGAAGTAGCGGTAATCGTGGGCGTCTTCCTTGTCGCGGAGGACGTAGCCGCGGGCGAGTTCGGCGTTCCAGCCGCGGGTCTCCTGCGTGATCGGGCGGCCGGCATCGAGTTCGCGGATCTGACGGGCGGTCTCGTAGATGACGGTGTCGCGCACGCTCGAGATCGAGTTGAGGTTCTTGGTCTCGGTGCGGGTGCCGAGCTTCGCGTCGCCGCGACGGCGGACGGAGACGTTGCAGTCGCAACGCAGCTGGCCCTTCTCCATGTCGCAGTCGGCGACGCCGGCCTGGGTGAGCATCGCGACGAGCGAGCGCAGGAAGGCTTCGGCTTCGGCCGAGGAACGGAGGTCGGGCTCGGTGACGATCTCGAGGAGCGGCACGCCGGCGCGGTTATAGTCGACCAGCGAGCCGCTGCCCGCGTGGCTGAGCTTGCCCACGTCCTCTTCGAGGTGCGCGTGGTGGATGCGGATGAACTTGTGCTCGCCCATCACGTTGCGCGAAGCGCCCGGGAGCTCGATCTCCACCTGGCCGCCGACGACGACCGGGAAATCCTTCTGCGTGAGCTGGTAGTTCTTCGGATTATCCGGGTAGAAATAGTTCTTACGGTCCCAGGCGCAGCGCTCGGGAACCTCGGCCCCGACGACCAGGCCGAAGAGGATGGCCTTCTCGACCGCCTCGCGGTTCACCACCGGCAGCGTGCCGGGGAGACCGAGGACGACCGGGTCGACCTGCTCGTTGGGCTCCTTGCCGAAGCCCCAGGGGGACGAGGCGAAGACCTTGGCGCGGGTGTGCAGCTGCACGTGGACCTCGAGTCCGATGACGACTTCCCAATCAGAAGGTACGTTGCTCATAGGGCGGCTTGCTGGTGGGCGAAACCATGGGCGGCCTCGAAGAGGCGGCCCGCGGCGAGGAGTTTGGCTTCGGAGAGCGGCGCTCCGACGAGGTGGAAGCCGACCGGGAGATGGCCGGACTTGCCGCAAGGGACCGAGATCGCCGGGAGTCCGGCGAGGTTCGCGGGAATCGTGAAGATGTCCTCGAGGTAGAGCTGCAGCGGATCCGAAGCCTTCTCGCCGACCTTGAAGGCGGGCGTCGGGACGGTCGGGGTGAGCAGCACGTCGACGCCGGCGAGGGCGGCGAGGTACTCGGCGCGGATCTTCGCGCGAGCACGGAGGGCGCGGACGTAATACGCGTCGGCGTAACCGGCGCTGAGCACGAACGTGCCGAGCAGGATGCGGCGCTTCACTTCGGGGCCGAAGCCTTCGGAGCGGCTCGCGGTCATCATCTCGACCGGCGTGCCGGCGACCGCGGAGCGATGGCCGTAGCGGACGCCGTCATAGCGGCCGAGGTTCGAGGAAGCCTCGGCGGTCGCGACGACGTAGTACGTCGGCACGGCGAGGTCGGCGGAGGGCAGTTCGACCTCGGAGATCGCGCAACCCTGGGCGCGGTAGAACTCGACGGCGGCGTTCACCGCGGCGGCGACCTCGGGGGCGACGCCCTTGCCGAGGAAGCCCTTCGGGATGCCGATGCGCAGCTGCTTGGCGTCACCGGCCGGCGTAAGCGCGCGGTCGGACGGCCCGAAGCAGGTCATGTCGCGCGCGTCGGCGGAAGCCAGCGCGTCGAGCAGGAGTTCGCAGTCTTCGACGCTGCGGGCCATCGGGCCGATCTGGTCGAGCGACGAAGCGAAAGCGACGAGGCCGAAGCGGGAGATCAGGCCGTAGGTGGGCTTGAGGCCGACCACGCCGCAGTGCGAAGCGGGCTGGCGGATCGAGCCGCCGGTATCGGAACCGAGCGAGAGCGGCACGAGGCCGGCCGCGAGGGCCGCGGCGCTGCCGCCGGAAGAACCGCCCGGGATGCGGGCGAGGTCCCAAGGATTGAACGTCTTGCGGAGCGCCGAGTTCTCCGTGGAGGAGCCCATCGCGAACTCGTCCATGTTCAGGCGACCGTAGAGGATCGCGCCGGCGGCGCGGAGGCGTTCGGCGACGTGGGAGTCGTAAGGCGAGACCAGCGGCGCGAGCATCTTGCTCGAGCAGGTGAGCGGCTGGCCCTTCACCGCGATGTTGTCCTTGATCGCGACCGGGATGCCTTCGAGCGGGCCCCTGCCCTGCCCGGCCTTGCGGCGGGCGTCGGAAGCGTCGGCCTGCGCGAGCACGTCGGCCTGGTCGAGGTGCGTGAAGGCGCCGACCTTGTCGTTCACCGCCTGGTAGCGGGCGATCAGCGCCTCGCAGAGGGCGCGGGACGTGAGCGTGCCGGCCGCGAGGCGGCGGCCGAGCTCGGCGGCGGAAAGCGTGTGGAGCGCGTCGGCCATGGCTTAGGATTCGTCGTCCACGACGCGCGGGACGGAGATCTGCCCGTCGCGCGAGGCGGGGGCGATGCGGGTGACGGCGTCGGCGCCGAGGACCGGACCCGGCTCGTCGGAGCGGAGCGCGGCTTCGTCGACGACGCGGGCGTCGTCGATCGTCGCGGGCAGGTCGGCTTTCGCCAGCGCCTGGAAGTGACCCAGGATCTGGCTGAGCTGCGACGAGTAGAGCGCCTTCTCCTCGGCCGTGAGGCTGAGGCGGGCGAGCTTCGCGAGGTGGTCGATGTCGAAACCTTCGGCCATGGGCGTCAGCGGCGGACGGTCCAGCCGGCGCCCTTCTCGAGCGTGGCGATGACGACCCCGAGGGCTTGGTTGGTTTCTTCGTCGGTGAGCGTGCGGGCCGCGTGGCGCCAGCGGATCTCGAAGGCGAGGCTGCGGTGGCCTTCGGGCAGGCCCGGGCCGGTGAAGACATCGAAGCAGTTGACCGACTCCAGCGCGAACTCCTTGCCGGCGGCCTTGGACGCGCCCTGGCGGACGCGGCTTTCGACTTCGGCGGCGGCGACGCCGACCGGGACGATGACCGCGACGTCCTTGGTGACGGGCGGGAACGAGGAGAACGCCTCGAAGCGCGGGACCTTGCGGGCTTCGGCGAAGGCCGTGCGCGGGAAGCAGACTTCGCCGGCGATGACGGAGCTCTTCAGGCCGAGGGAGCGCGTCCAGCGGAGGTCGAGGACGCCGCAGGCGCCTTCCGCGGCGCGGCCGCGGTCGACGAGGGCGGCGGCGTGGTCGGCCTGCCAGAGACCGCCGGTGGCGGCGGCGAACGAAAGACGGACGGAGGCGACGCCGGCGAGGGCGGCGGCATCCTGCAGGAGACGCTTCGCGCGGAGGGCGTCGAAGGCCTCACGCGACTTCCACGAGCGCGTCACCGGTTCGGCGACGATCGCGAAGGCGACGGAGAGGAATTCGCGCACCGTGCCGTCGGCCTGCGGACGGAAGACCGTGCCGACCTCGAAGAGGCCGCGCGGGTCGGCGTGGACCGAGAGGTTGAGCGCGAGGGCGCCGGCGAGGCCGGGGACGAGCGAGGCGCGGAGGTGCGTCTGTTCGGCGGTCAGCGGGTTATCCATCGCGACGAGGGCGGCCTTGTCGGCGCCCAGCGTGCGTTCGAGTTCCGCGGCGTCGCGGAGCGAGTAGTGGCAGCACTCCGTGAAACCGGCGCCGACGAGACGGGCCGAGACTTCGCGGGTGAAGACGGACGTCAGCGCGTCCTCGTCGCCCGGCAGCGGGGCGATCGGACGACCGGCGGGCACCTTGTCGGTGCCGTGGATGCGGATGAATTCCTCGACGAGGTCGATCGGACGGGTCACGTCGGAACGGAAGGAAGGCACCAGCACCGAGAAGCCGGCGGCGGAAGCCTTCACCGTGAAACCGAGGCGGGCGAAGGCCGCGGAGACGTCGGCGTCGGCGACGGGCGTGCCGAGCTTGGCGGCGACGTAGCCGGCGGGGAGCTCGATCGTGACGTCGGCGCGCGGCGGCTGGCCGACGGCGACGGCGGGACCGACGACCTGGGCGCCGGCGAGTTCGACGAGGAGGTCCGTGGCGAGGCGCGAGGCGAGCTCGACGCCGGCCGGATCCACGTCACGCGCGAAGCGGTGGGAAGAATCGGTCGACACGCCGAGGCGGCGGGCGACGCGGCGGATCTCGCCGGGACGGAACCAGGCGGCCTCGAGGAGGACGTCGGTCGTGGATTCGGTCACGCCGGAATCGGCGCCACCCATCACGCCGGCGACGACGAGCGGGCGCTGGGCGTCGGCGATGACGCAGACGCCGGGCTCGAGCTTCACCTTCTTGCCGTCGAGCAGGACGATCTCTTCGCCTTCGCGGGCCGGGCGGGCTTCGATCCCTTCGGAGACCTTCTTCGCGTCGAACGCGTGGAGCGGCTGGCCCAGTTCGAGCAGCACCCAGTTCGTGATATCGACCACGTTGTTGATCGGACGGAGGCCGGCGGCCTCGAGGTCGCGGCGGAGCCATTCGGGGCTCGGGCCGACCTTCACGTTCTTCAGCGTGCGCAGCGTGTAGTAAGGACAGAATTCGGAGGACGAGCGGATGAACTTCACCGCATCGGCGGCGGAAGGCGCGGCGGCGAGGCCGGCGGCCGTCTTCACCGTGAGCGGCTTGAGCGTCAGGCCGAGGGCGGCGGCCAGGTCGCGGGCGACGCCGCGGATGCCGAGGCAATCGCCGCGGTTAGGCGTGACCGAGATCTCGAGCACCGTATCCGGCGCGCCGAAAAGGGAATTCAGGGGCGTGCCGAGAGCCGGCTGGCGCGGCGTCAGGATGAGGAGGCCGTCCTCGCCTTTGCCGAGGCCGAGTTCTTCGGAGGAGCACATCATGCCCGCCGAGTCGACGTCGCGGAGCTTCGAGACCTTGATTTCGAAACCGCCCGGCATCACCGTGCCCGGCAGGGCCACCGGCACGCGGTCGCCCGCCTTGAAGTTCTTCGCACCGCAGACGATCTGGCGGAGCGAGCCGTCGCCCACGTCGACCTGGCAGACGCTGAGGCGGTCGGCCTTCGGGTGCTTGTCGAAGGACTTGATCTCGCCGACGACCACGAGGGGCAGCGGGGCGAGGCCGAAAGTCGTGACCGACTCCACCTCGAGGCCGAGCATCGGGAGGACTTCCGCGACGCGCTCGGCGGTGACGCCGGCGAGGTCGAGGTGACGGGAGAGGGCTTGGAAGGAGACTTTCATGGCTTAGGCGAACTGGCGCAGGAAGCGCGTGTCGTTGTTGTAGAAGTGGCGGATGTCGTCGATGCCGTGGACCAGCATCGCGATGCGTTCGAGGCCGAGGCCGAAGGCGAGGCCGGACCATTCGTTCGGGTCGAGGCCGCA
>JAHEJL010000022.1 GCA_024638885.1 Coraliomargarita sp.
GGCGAGGTTCGACGGGTTGAGGGCTTCGGCGCCTTCGGCGGTCTTGCGGGCCGGGTCGACCTTCGGGAAGAGGGCCACGCCATGGATGCCGAGGGCGAGGAGTTCGGCGCACTTGGCGCCGAGCTGGGCGAGCGGGATACGGCTGACGCCCGGGAGGGAGCCGACCGGCTCGGCGACGTCGCCTTCGGTGACGAAGAGCGGCTGGATCAGGTGGCGGGGTTCGACGACCGTTTCGCCGAGCATGGCACGGATGCCGGCCGAAGCACGGAGGCGGCGGAGGCGGACGGACTGGTCGAGGGGGGCCGACATCGGAGGGTCTAGATAGGGATGGGGGCGGGGTAGGGCAACGGCGAAGCCATTGGGACGCGGCCGAGTGGGACACTTTGTCATCGTGACCCGATTGGGACAGGGACAGTCCGCCGGCGGACCTTTGAAAACCACCCTAAAAGCGGGTTTTTCCCTTGGCACACGCCCTGCCAATAAGGGGCATCACCCATCTACCAAAACACACAATGAGTAAAATCATCGGCATCGACCTCGGCACCACCAACTCCTGCATGGCCGTCCTGGAAGCAGGCGAGTCCGTCGTCATCTCCAACTCGGAAGGCGCGCGCACCACGCCCTCCATCGTCGCGTTCACCAAGAACGGCGACATCCTCGTCGGTCAGGCCGCCAAGCGCCAGGCCGTCACCAACCCGAAGAACACGATCTTCTCCGCGAAGCGCCTCATCGGCCGCAAGTTCGCCGAAGTGAAGGCCATCGCCGCCAAGCTCCCGTACAAGGTCGTCGAGGGCAAGAACGGCGACGCCGCCATCGAATGCGAAGTCGACGGCAAGCCCCGCGTGTTCGCGCCGGAAGAAATCGCCGCCAAGGTCCTCGCCAAGCTCAAGGCCGACGCCGAAGCCTACCTCGGCGAGAAGGTCACGCAGGCCGTGATCACCGTCCCCGCCTACTTCAACGACTCGCAGCGCCAGGCCACCAAGGATGCCGGCACGATCGCGGGCCTCGAAGTGCTCCGCATCGTCAACGAGCCCACCGCGGCTTCCCTCGCCTACGGCCTCGACAAGAAGGGCGACGAAAAGATCGCCGTCTATGACCTCGGTGGCGGCACCTTCGACGTCTCGGTCCTCGAGATCGGCGGCGGTGTCTTCGAAGTGAAGGCGACCAACGGCGACACCGAGCTCGGCGGCGACAACTGGGACGAGCGCATCATCCAGTGGCTCATCGACGGCTTCAAGACCGAGTCCGGCATCGACCTCTCCAAGGACGCCATGGCCCGCCAGCGCCTCAAGGAAGAAGCCGAGAAGGCCAAGATCGCCCTCTCGTCCTCGAACTCCGTCGACATCAACCTGCCGTTCATCACCGCCGACGCCTCCGGCCCGAAGCACCTGAACGTCACGCTCACCCGCGCTCAGATGGAAAAGGTCTGCGACGACCTCTCCGAGCGCACCCGTCGTCCCTTCGAGTCCTGCCTCAAGGACGCCGAACTCAAGATGGCCCAGGTCGACGAGCTCGTCCTCGTCGGCGGCATGACCCGCATGCCCAAGATCATCGAGATCGCCCGCAGCCTCGCCGGCAAGGAGCCCCATAAGGGCGTCAACCCGGACGAAGTCGTCGCCATCGGCGCCGCCATCCAGGCCGGCGTGCTCAAGGGCGACGTGAAGGACGTCCTCCTCCTCGACGTGACCCCGCTCACCCTCTCCATCGAGACCATGGGCAGCGTCGCCACGCCGATGATCGAGCGCAACACGACCATCCCGACCAAGAAGTCGCAGGTCTTCTCCACCGCCGCCGACAACCAGCCGGCCGTCGACATCGTCATCGTCCAGGGCGAACGCCCGATGGCGAAGGACAACAAGCAGCTCGGCACGTTCAAGCTCGACGGCATCAAGCCGGCGCGCCGCGGCGAACCGCAGATCGAAGTGACCTTCGACATCGACGCCAACGGCATCCTCCACGTCTCGGCCGTCGACAAGGGCTCGGGCAAGGAGCAGAAGATCTCCATCACGGGCTCCTCGGGTCTCTCGAAGGAAGAAGTCGAGAAGCTCCGCAAGGAAGCCGAACTCCACGCCGAAGAGGACAAGAAGGTCCGCGAGCTCGCCGAAGCCCGTAACCGCCTCGACGCCGGCGTCTTCGCCGCCGAGAAGTTCATCGCCGACAACGGCGAGAAGATGCCCGCCGAAGCCAAGACCGCCGCGGAAGCCGCGCTCAAGGAAGCCCAGGAAGCCCTCAAGAAGACCGACGCCACCGCCGAGGACTTCGAGAAGGCCGCCACGGCCCTCCAGACCGCGCTGATGGCCGCCGCCCAGTCCGTCCCGCCCGCCGCCGGCGAACAGCCGCAGGCCGACGCCGGTCCTGCCCCCGAAGGCAAGAAGAAGGCCAAGGACGGCAAGGTGGTCGACGGTGACTTCGAGGTCGTCGACGACGGCAAGAAGTAAGCGACCCTCGCCAGCGCCTGATCAGGGCCGGAGTCACGCGACTCCGGCCCTTTTTGTGCATGTCGTCTTGCCCCTCTCGGGTGACTCCGTAGGTCTGAAGGCGTGAATACCTCGGAGCAGCTTTTCCAACGCGCCCTCTCGATGATCCCGGGCGGCGTCAATTCCCCGGTCCGCGCCTTCCGCTCGGTCGGCGGCACCCCCTTCTTCACGAAGTCGGCCAACGGCGCCCGTCTGACGACGGCCGACGGCCAGGAGCTCGTGGACTTCGTCCTGACCTGGGGCCCGGCCATCCACGGCCACAACGACCCGGACATCCGCGCGGCGGTCCGCGAGGCCCTCGACCGCGGCACGAGCTTCGGCACCCCGAACCCGCTCGAGGTCGAGATGGCCGAGCTGATCCTGTCCTGCGTCCCGGCGGTGAAGAAGGTCCGCATGACCAACAGCGGCACCGAGGCCACGATGTCCGCCATCCGCCTCGCCCGCGGCTACACCGGCCGTAACAAGATCATCAAGTTCTCCGGCTGTTACCACGGCCACGTCGACTCGCTCCTCGTGAAGGCCGGCTCCGGCGCGCTCACGCAGGGCAACCCCGACTCCGCCGGCGTCACGCCCGGCACCGCGTCCGACACGCTCGTCGCCGAATATAATAATCTCCCGGCGCTCTCCGCGCTCTTCGACGCCAATGCCGGCCAGATCGCCGGCCTGATCGTCGAGCCGTTCCCGGCGAACGTCGGCCTCATCCTCCCTGACGCCGGCTTCCTCGCCGGTCTGCGCGAACTCTGCACGAAGCACGGCACGGTGCTCATCTTCGACGAAGTGATGACGGGCTTCCGTCTTTCGCTCGCGGGCACGCAGGGCCTGCATGACGTCGTCCCGGACCTCGTCTGCATGGGCAAGATCATCGGCGGCGGCCTCCCGGTCGGCGCCTTCGGCGGCAAGGTCGAGATCATGGACAAGCTCGCGCCGCTCGGCCCGGTCTACCAGGCCGGCACGCTCTCGGGCAACCCGCTCGCCATGGCCGCCGGCCTCGCCGCGGTCCGTAAGCTGAAGGCCCAGAACCCGTATGCGCGTCTCGACGTCCTCGGCCGTCGCGTCCGCGACACGCTGCTGGCCGCTGCGCAGGCCAAGGGCATCCCGCTGCAGGTCCCGCAGGTCGGCTCGATGTTCTCGCTCTACTTCAACACCGAGAAGGTCCGTAACTACGACCAGGCCATCGCCTCCAACGGCGACCTGTACCGTAAGGTCTTCCGCACCGCGCTCGACAAGGGCGTGTACCTCGCGCCTTCGCCGTACGAGACCGCCTTCATCTCCACCGCCCACGAGGGCAAGGACATCGACAAGGCCTGCGAAGTCCTCGACGCCGCCGTGCGCGCCCTCTGAACATGGCCAAGCTCGCTTTCATCGGGGCAGGACGGATGGCCGGCGCCATGGTGCGCGGCCTCCTGCGTTCCAAGGCCTGCGCGCCCGCGGACATCGCCGTCCTCGGCGGCGCCGGTGCTTCGGCGGGCAATCTCGCCAAGGAAACCGGCGTGCGCCTCGCGACGTCCCCGGCCGACCTTCTTGCCGGCGCGGACGCCGTCGTGGTGGCCTGCAAGCCGCAGCAGTTCCTCGGCCTAGACGCGGCCTTCGCCACGCACGCCCAGGGCAAGCTGATCCTCTCCGTCCTCGCCGGTACTCGTCTTGCGACCCTTGGTGCGTTCTTCGCCGGCGCCCGCAACGTCGCCCGCGCGATGCCCAATACGCCTGGCGCGGTCGGGCAGGGCATCACCGCCCAGTGCTCGGCCCAGCCGCTCAGCTCCGGCGATGCCGCGCTCATCGCTTCGATCCTTTCCGGACTCGGCCAGACCATCGACCTCCCTGAGGACATGTTCAACGCCGTCACCGCCGTCTCCGGCAGCGGTCCGGGTTTCTTCTTCGAATACGTCGCCGCCTATGAAGAGGCCGCGGTCGCGCTCGGCTTCACGCCGGAGCAGGCCAAACTCCTTGTCCGCCAGACCTTCAGCGGCTCGCTTGCGCTCCTCGCCGCCACCGGTGAGACGCCCGTGAACCTCCGAATCCAGGTCACTTCGCCTGGCGGAACGACCAAGGCCGGCCTCGATGCGCTCGAAACGGGCAAGTTTCGCGAGATCGTCGCCTCCGCCCTCGTCGCCGCCAAGAAGCGCGGCGAAGAGCTGGGTAAAAAGTAAGCGGCCGCATCGGGCCGCCGCAGGGCGGCCGAGGGTAGGGGCGTGGCTTGGCCGCGCCCTTTTGTTGAGGAGGGCAAGGCGAAGCCTTGCCCCTACTCGGATTCGCCCTGCGGCGAATGAAGACGGGTTAGTACCTGAAACCCGCCGATACTCGATACTCCAAACTCGATACTCCCGTTGGGCCTACTTCCCCGGCTGCGTGAAGGGCGGGAGTTCGAACTTCACCGGGCTCGGGCCGACGCGCGGGTCTTCGACCTGCTTGAGCGTGGTGAGGAGCTGGCCGGACAGCTGCTTGAGCGTCGCGGCGTAGGCCGGATCGGCGGCCACGTTCTTCAGCTGTTCCGGATCCTTCGTGAGGTCGTAAAGCTCTTCGGCGGGACGCTTGCCGAAGGCATAGTCGTAGACCCACTTGTATTGCGGGTCGTCGAAGTGATGCACGACCCAGGCCTTGGTCGGGCTGGCGTCCATGTCGGCGAAGGCCGTATAGGTGATCTTCTCGAGGTCCTCGAACTTCGGGAGGTCGGCACGCGAGGTGAAGTGCGGGCTGCCCAGCGGCCAGCGGTCCGGGGCGAAGTTACGGACGTAGAGGAACTCCTTCGTGCGCAGGGCGCGATGGGGGTAGGGCAGGTTGCCTTCGCGGGCGGAACCCACGTGGCGCTCGCGGCCGGTGACGACCCACGTGCGTGACGGGTCGATCTGGCCGCTGCCTTCGTCGCGTAGCACCGGCAGGAGGCTCCGGCCGGTCATGACGGCCGGCGGTGCGACACGGCCGAAGGCGAGGAACGTCGGGGCGAGGTCCATCAGGTTGACGAAGTCGTCGACGATGCGCCCGCCCTTGATGCCCGGGCCGCGGACGATGAGGGCCACGTTGGTGCCGTGGTCGTAGAGGTTGCACTTGCCGCCGGGGACGCCGGGCATGCCGTGGTCGCCGCTGATGACGAAGAGGGTGTTGGCCAGTTCGCCCCGCTTTTCGAGTTCGGCGATGAGCACGCCGACACCGGCGTCCCAGGCTTGGCATTCGCCCAGGTAGTCGGCCACGTCGTCGCGGACTTCCGGGACGTCCGGCAGGAAGGCGGGCAGCTTGCCCTTGAGGTCGTCCGGGTTGATGCCCCAGAGGTTCACGCCGCTGTGTTTCTCGAAGGTGCGGTGCGTGAGCGTCGGGCCGAACCAGTAGCAGAAGGGCTTGTCGTCCTGACGGGCCGCGAGGAAGGCCTGGAAGTTGCCGCTGACCTCGGCGAGCAGCTTCGCCTTCGCGTCGGCGAAGGTCGCGCCGGCCTTGACCATCTCGGTGGCGTTTTCGGAGAAATTGTTGAACTTACGTCCGGCCTTCTCGTAGGCGTATTTCTGGCCGCCATACGGGGCGTCGGCGGGCTGTCCCGGGCTCCAGACCTTGTGGCTCTTGCCGATGTGGTAGCCCGCGTCGCGCAGCATCAGCGGGTAGGTCGGGATGGAGGAGTCCCAGCGCGCGCCATTGAGGATCGCCCCCATATGGGTGCGGAAAAAGTATTGGCCGGAGAGCAGCGAGCTGCGGCAGGGCGTGCAGCTGGGGGCGGTGACGAACGCATTGCGGAACATCACGCCCTCGCCGGCGATGCGGTCGATGTTCGGCGTGCGGATGACGTCGTTGATGCCCGGGCGCCCGTCGACCTTGGCGTAGCAGCTGGCGTAGCGGCCCCAGTCGTCGGCGAAGCAGAAGACGATGTTCGGCCGCTTCACTTCGGCGGCGAAGGCCGAAGCGGCGCACAAGGACAGGAGCAGGGAGGCGAGGCGCATGGGATTATTTCAGCGGGGCTTTCTCGAAGTCGTCCTTCTTGACCCAGCCGGCGTCGAGCAGTTCGCCGGCCATGTAGCGTTCGTAGAAACGGTTCTTCTTCCGGTCCGCGGAAGGGTAGGCCTCGTATTCGGCGCCGCGACCGAGGGCGCGGAGGTCGCCTTGCGCCTTGAGCTCGGTCCATAGCTGCGAGCGGAGCTTCTCGAGGTCGACGACGCGGGTCGCGGCGAGGTTCTTCACGCAGTCGACGTCCGCACCCAGGTCGTAGAGTTCCTGGCCCGGGCGCATCCCGAAGCAGAGTTCCCAGAACGGGTCCGCGCCTTTCTCGCGGCGGGCGTGCAGCAGGAAGGACTTCGTCGGGCTGGCGTCGGTGTCGAGGTAGCCCGTCTCGGGGTTGCAGGCCGGCCAGCGGGACGGCTCGGAGTTCTCGAGGTAGACCAAGCCCTCCTTGACGATGCCGCGGATCGGGTAGCCGACGTCGCCGGGGCGGCCGAGGTCGTTACGTTCGCGGCCGATGAGCGTGTGGTCGCGGGTCGGGTTGGAGCGTCCGTCGACGCCGCTCCGGAAGATGTCGCTCAGGCTGCGGCCGGAGGTCGGCAGGAGCTTTGCGTCGAGCGGGAGGCCGGCGGCTTCGAGGAAGGTCGGGGCGAAGTCGACGAAGCTGACGTAGTCGGTCACCTTACGGCCGGGGTTCCTGATGCCCTTGGGCCAGCGGATCGCGAGGGGCAGGTGATTGGCGTTCTCGTAGGCCGAGCCTTTGACGCGGGGGAAGGGCATGCCGTTGTCGCTCGTCACGACCACGATCGTGTTCTCGAGCTGGCCGGTCTTTTCCAGCAGCGCGAGCGCCCGGCCGACGTGGCGGTCGAAGTGTTCGACCTCGAACGCATAGTCCAGCATGTCGCCGCGGATGGTGTCGTTGTCGGGCCAGTAGGCCGGCACGTGGTCGATGTCGCTCGGCTTCTTGCCGCCGAGGCGGGCGCCGGAGCCTTCCTCGTAGTCGCGGTGCGGCTCGATGGCGCCGAGCCAGAAGAACCAGGGCTGGCCGGGCTTGGCCTGCGTGAGGAAGGCTTCGAAGTTGGCGCTGTAGTCGTTATTGGTGATGCCCGTGGTCGGCGGCTTCGCCTTCTTCTGGTTGAACAGCTTGCCTGCCATCGCGCGCGGCGTGCCGTCGGCCTTCAAGGCTTGGCCGGGGCCCCAGACCTTGCCGGTCGTCGCGTAGGCGTAGCCATGTTGCTCGAGGACGTCCGGGAAGATGACATGTTCCGGCGGGAAGACGCACTGGTGGTTGGCGGCGGCGCCGAGCAGCCACGGGTGGCGGCCGGTGAGGATCGTGGAGCGCGAGGGCGTGCACTTCGCCGTCGGCGTGTAGGCGTTGAGGAAGAGCAGGCCTTCCTTGGCGACGCGGTCGAAGTTCGGCGTCTTCACCCAGGGGCAGCCGTAGGCGCCGGCGTGGCCGCGGCCCCAGTCGTCGGCGATGATGAAGAGCACGTTGGGCCGGGTCGGTTCGGCGGCGGTGAGGCCGGCGAAGGCCGCGCAGAGGGCGGCGAAGAGCAGGGTGGGGCGCATGGCTCGGGGTGAGCCATACTAAGCCCGGCGGCCGGACGCATGCAATGCCTCAGCCAGCCGGGCAAAGAAAAGGCCGGGCGACTTGCGTCGTCCGGCCTTCGCGGGAGCTGCGAGTCAGCTTACTTCTTGGCGGGGGCGTCGGCCTTCTTGGCCGCAGCCTTCTTCGCCGGAGCCTTCGCGGCCGGCTTCGGGGCCGGGGCGAGGTCGCGGAGCTTCACGTTCTTGAACCAGACTTCGTCGCCATGCTCCTGGAGGAGGATGTGGCCGTCGGCCCACTCGCCGAAGTTCTTGCCGTACTTGGGATCGGCGTACTTCGACTTCGCCACGAGGGCGCGGAACTCGTCGGTGCTGCGGTCATAGGAGACCACGAGGCGGCCGTTGAGCCAGTGTTCGACCTTGGTGCCCTTGGTGATGACGTAGGCGTTGTTCCAGTCGCCGATGCGGTTCGGGCGCTTGTCCTTGGAGGCCGTGATCAGGTCGTAGAGCGAGGAGACCGTGCGGTTGCCGTCGCGACCGAGCTTGGCGTCCGGGTGGACGGCGTCGTCGAGCATCTGGAACTCCAGGCCGAACGCCGAGCCGGCGCCCTGGTTGAGGTCAGGCTGCACGTAGTACTTCAGGCCGCTGTTGGCGCCCTTGGTCAGGCGGAAGTCGACCGAGATCTCGAACTGCTTGTAGCGCTCGATCGTGATGATGTCGCCGGCGGAGGCGGATTCCTTGCCGCCGGAAGCGGCGGTGTGGAGCATGCCCTTCTCGACGGACCAGCCGGTCTTCGGGAACTCGGGGCCCTTGGCGGAGCGCCAGCCCTTGTTGGTGCGGCCGTCGAAGAGGAGCTTCCAGCCGTCGGCCTTCTCGGAATCGGTCAGGCTGTTGTCGTTGATCTTCGTGAGGGAGATGTTGCGCCATTCGACCGTGGTGCCGGCCTTGGCGGCGTCCTTGCCGATGCCATGGACCTGGAAGGCGATGAAGCCGGTCTTGTAGCCGTCGTCACGCACGTCGACGCGCGGGACGCCGTTGAGCCAGGTGCGGATGCGGTTGCCGTTGGCTTCCACCTTCACGTGGTTCCATTCGCCGACCTTCGAGATCTCGCGACCCTGCTTGGAGAAGGCGAGGGCGTCGCCGCCGCCGAAGCCCGGGAAGATCCAGCCGCGACGGCCTTCTTCATAGAGACCGGCGGACCACATGCGGGCCTCGGTGTCGGGCTTCTTCACGTTCTTCGGGTCGGTGTCGATCTCGGCCTGGTAGCCGTGGACGCGACCGGCCGGGACCTTGGCGGCCTTGCCTTCGGGGGTCTTGTAGTTGACCTCCTTGGCTTCGGCGTGGCTGCGGAACTGCACGCCCGAGTTCAGGCGCGGGTCGTTCTTGAAGTCATACTCGAGGACGAAGTTGCCGTAGTCCTTGTCGGTCGCGAGGAAGGTGTTCGGCGTGTTGAGGGTCGACGTGCCGACGAGGTTGCCCTCGGGGCTGACGGCGTAGGCGGCTTCGCCGCCGAGCTTCTTGAAGCCGGTGAGGTCCTTGCCGTTGAAGATCTCGACCTTGTTAGGGTTGGCCTTCGGGGCGGCGGCGGCCGGGGCGGCCTTGGTGCCCGCGGCGGCGGTCTTGGGGGCGGCCGACTTGTCGTCGGTGGCGCAACCGACCAGGAGGAGGGCGGCGGCCGTGAGGCTCAGGAGGAGCGGGGTCTTTTTCATGGTGGGCGTGATTTGGTTTAGAGATGAAAAAGCGGAGCGGCCTTGCGACCGCTCCGCTTCGTCGGAGGAGCTTAGAACGTGGTCGGGATCTCGAAGCCCTTGCGGCCGGCGCGCTTGGCCACGAGGTCGCGGTTGGCGGCCTCGGCGTTGGCGCCGGTGAAGAGTTCGGTCTTGGTGTCCTGGGTGAGCGGAGCGCCGAGGGTGGCCTTGGTCTCGTCGAGGTTCACGCCGTTACGGCCGAGGTGCTCGGCCATGCGACCGAAGGCTTCGGCCAGGCCGGAGCTCGCCTTGATGGCTTCCTTGATCTCGCCGGCGCTCTTCTTGGCGCCGACGCGGTAGGAGATGTTGGCGGAGTGGACGAGGGCGGTGGAGACGTGGCACTCGCGGACCGGGGCGTTGATGTTCTCGGCCGAACCCTTGCGGATGCAGGCGACCCAGTTGGCGTGGTGGCCGGAGGCGCCGCCGGTGAGGTCGACCTGGTCGACGGTCTTGCCGTAGGACTTCACGAACTTGCCGTCCTTGTCGTAGACCTGGCAGGAGTTGTAATCCGGGACGACAAGGGTGGCGTTCTCGCACTCGACGATGATGCCGATGTCCGGGGACTTGGCCGACTTCTGGTCCTTGTTGAGTTCGGAGAACTGGCCGAACTTGTTCATCGGGCCGTCGATCTTGCCGTTCGAGGTGAGGCCGTAGACTTCGGTGATGAGCGGAGCGGCGGCGTAGTTGTGGATCGAGACGAAGGTGTTCGGGGTCTCGGCGCAATCCGTGTAGCCGAAGCGACCGCCGACGGAGACGACCTCAGGGGCGACTTCGTGGGTGCCGAGGAACCAGCGGGCGATGTCGATCTCGTGGATCGCCTGGTTGCAAAGGTCGCCGCCGCCGTAGTTCCAGAACCAGTGCCAATCATAGTGCACCGGGCCCTGGTTGCCGGTTTCGTTGACCTTGTCGGTCTGGTTGCCGCGGATGGATTCCTGGATGTCGGCCGGGCCGTTCCAGAGGTCGTAGTCGATCTCGGACGGGATGGCGTTCTTCTTGGCCGGGCCGATGGACTTGCGGCGCTTGTAGCAGATGGCGCGGGCGAGCTTCACCTTGCCGTACTTACCGGCGTGCACGTCCTTGATGGCGGCGCGGATGCCGACGCCGGAGCGGCTCTGCGTGCCGGCCTGGACGATCTGCTTGGTGAAGTGGTTCGAGGCGGCGACGAGCTGCTGGCCTTCGAAGATGTTATGCGAGAGGGGCTTCTCGACGTAGAGGTGCTTGCCGGCCTGGAGGGACCAGATGCCCTGGATGGAGTGCTGGTGGTTCGGCGAGGCGATGGAGACGGCGTCGATATCCTTATCTTCGAGCATCTTGCGGATGTCGGTGTAGCCCTTGGCGCCGGGGATGTCCTTCAGGCCCTTGGCGACCACGCGGGAGTCGACGTCGCAGAGGGCGACGATGCGGACGCCCTTGATCTTCTTGAGCTCCTTGATGTGCTCGAGACCACGGCTGCGGAAGCCG
The DNA here is from genome assembly GCA_024638885.1 of Coraliomargarita sp. GTDB lineage: Bacteria > Verrucomicrobiota > Verrucomicrobiia > Opitutales > UBA953 > UBA953. Next base: position 11,147 of record JAHEJL010000022.1, read on the forward strand.
ACGACGGCGACGCGGAGGTCACCGTTGGCGCCAGCGGACTGGGCGTAGGTCTGGGCGCTGAGGCCCGCCACGGCGGCAGCCAAGGCGGAGTTCTTGATGAACGTGCGACGATTGAGTTGGGACATGATTATGACTGGGGGTAGAGGCTGAGCATAAGGAGATGCCGTCTGAGTCGAGATTGTTCCAAGGCACCGCCTAGCCGAATATCGGCAGGATAGCCGAACAGGGGCATGGGTAGGGCTTGGGGTGGGGGAAGTGGCCTAGAATATCACGCAAGACACTAATAATTAGTGACTTGCATACAGTACCATCCCAACCCAAGCCCCTGCCCCTACCCCTGACGCATCATCACTTTACCGACTTAATATACTGCCGGATGGCCTCGAACTGGGTCGGTCCCTTGCCCTCGTAGGGGTCGGAAAGCTGGGTCACGCCTTCAGGGTCGGCGTACTTGGGCATCTTGGTGTCCGGGTCGATGCGCGTCGGCGCGAGGACCCAGCGATGGAAGTAGCCCTTGCGGAGGCGTTCGGCGGTCTGGGCGAAGTTGATGGCGGGCGCTTCGAAGACGGCGGTGGCTTCCTTCTCCCCCACGGCGTGGCAGGTGATGCAGTTGAAGCCTCCGTCGGCGCCGACCAGCTTCTCGCCGTTGGCGATCATCTCCGGCGTCGCCGCGGGCTCGGCGGCTTCGGTCTGCGGCAGGCCGTGCTGGTGGTTGAGGCCGAGCGCGACGCCGTCGGCGACATGCGCGAAGCCGGGCATGCGGCCGATGAGCCACGGACGCGGCTTATAGTCGACCTGGCCGGCGATGAACTTGCTCATCCAGTCATGGCGCAGCTTCTCGCCGAGCCAGGTGAGGGGCGGGATCGGCGCGTCCGGGACGGGCTCGCCTTCGACGTGTTCCTTCGGCGGCAGGGCGTCGCGCAGCTTCTTCGCTTCGCCGTCGACCTTGGTCCAGGTGCTCACGTTGCCGTCGCGGGCGTGGCAGGCGACGCAGTTGAGGTTCTTGATCTGGCGTTCGGCGAATTCGGCCGGCGTATCTTGCTTGAGCGAGGCGAGGTCGGTCGCGAGGAAGGCCTTCAGCGCGGCGCGCTGCTTCTCGGTGAGCGCGAAGTCCGGCGCGCCGGCGCGGGTCTTGTCATCCGGGCTCAGGCAACCTTTCTCGCCGGCCTTGAGCACGGCGGCGAGCGTGGGCTGGGTCGTCGCCGGCATGCCGGCGTGGCAGGTCAGGCACCCGGCGCTGACGATCAACGCGGCGCCGCGGGTGGCGTCGCCGGCGAGGGCCAGGCGTTTGATCATGCGTCCGCGGTTGATCAGGTAGGAGGCCAGCTGGGCGGCTTCTTCGTCTTCCAAGCGGAAGTGCGGCATGCGGGTGGCGGCGTAGTTCTTGGCGGGGTCCTTCAGGAATTCGACGAGGGCCGACTGGTTCCACTTGTCGCTGACGTGGCCGAGCGGGATGCGGTCATGCGCGTCGGCGCCTTCGGCGTCGGGGCGTTGGTGGCAGGCCACGCAGCCGAGGTTGGCGAAGAGCGCGCCGCCTTGCGGGGCGAGGTCCTGCTTGTCGTGCAGCTCCATCGGCTTCGCGCCCTGCGTGAGCATCGCGGCGATATCCGCGGCCTTCTGGTGGGCGTCGGCGCCGTGGAAGACCTTCGGCATCAGCGTGTGCGGCCGGAAGCCGTGCGGATGGTCGATCCAGTCGGCGATCCATTCCGGACGGTATTTCGCGCCGAGTTCGGCGAGCAGCGGGGCGTTCTGGCCGAGTTCCGGCATGCCGGTGCCCTTGGCGGGGAGCAGGGCGGCGTCGGCGTGGCAGGCGGCGCAGTTCAGCTGCGCGAAGAGCAGGCGGCCTTCGCGACGCTGCAGGGCGGCGTCGAGGTCCTTGTCGGCCGGGTGCGTGAGGATCGTCGGCGGGACGGGCTCGAGCGGGAAATCCTTCGAGGCCCAGCTGAGGCGCACGAACGTGTCGCCTTTGTCGGCGCTCGCGATCTCCGCGACGAGGCGGTTGGCGCCTTTGTTGAGCTGGACGGTCTTGAGGCCCGGGCCGTCGAGGAGCGGCTGGCCGTTGAGGCTCAGCTTGAACTTGCCGGAGGATTCGGCGCTCAGCTTGAACGTGCCGCGCAGCGGCGACTGCAGGTCGCCTTCCCACTTGGCGGTGAACGGGCCGGCGGCGAGGAAGGGCGTGGGCGCCTGGCCGGCCGGGACGTAGAGGGCGAGGAGACGCTCGGAGCGGACGTCGGTCTTGCCGGCGGCGACGAACGTGACCTTCAGGCCGGGCAGATCCTGGGCGGAGAGGGCGGTCGCGACGGTCGCGGCGAGCAGGCAGAGGAGGCGGCGGAAAAGCATGGCGGCGGGACGTCTCCATTGGGAGGCATTCCCGCCGTCAGGCAAGCCCCCAACAAAAAGGCCCGGCGTGAACCGGGCCTTTGGCCGTGAGGATTTCGCCTCAGCTTACTTGGCGAACGAGCGGTAGTCTTCGCCTTCCTTCTCCGGGACGACGTTGATCGTGTGGGCGATGTCGTCCGGGACGCGCGAGCCGTCGACGGCCTTCACGTTCATCTTGATGCGCATCTGCATCACGGGGATCAGGCCGGCCACCTCGAGGAAGACGGACTTGCCGTCTTCGGCGACCTTGACGGACTGGATCGGCACCTGGTCGGAACCCTTTTCCTCGGGCTTGCTGACCTTGTAGGTGTCGGAGCCGTAGGCGCTCGACCAGAGGTAGTTGTACTGCTCGATGGACCAGTTCTGCAGGTCGGACGCCGACTTCTTGTCGAGCGCGCCGGTGAAGCGGATCGTGATGCCCTTCTTGGAGACGTGGAGGGCTTCCTGCATCGTGACGGACTTGCCGGTGTAGCGGACGCGCTGGATCGCGCCGTCCTTCACGCCGTTGGTCTGCCAGCCCTTGAGGCCGGCGACGTAGAGCTGGCCGTCGACGGGGCTGAAGCGGGCGCGCATCAGGCCGGTGGCGAACTTGAGCGGGAACTTCACCACGCCGCCCTGGGCGACGTCGCCGACGCGTTCCTGGAGGACCGCGAAGAGCGAGGACTTGCCGTAGGAGAGGTAGAGCATGCGGCCTTCGAAGGGACCCCACTTGCCCTTGTTGGCGGGCACCCAGATCTGGCCGCCGTTGGAGTTGTCGATGTCGTACGGGACCCAGCAGAGGTGCGGGCTGTACTTCGTCGGCGCCGGGGTGCGGTGCGAGAGGTCGGGGACTTCGATGAAGTCGCCGGGCTTGGAGAAATGGATGTAGTCGACGGGGACCCAGGTGCCCTGGTTGTCGCCGTTGGAGATCTCGCCGTTGGGGCCGACGCCCATGCCGTTCGGGGCGCGGATGCCGGTGGCGTAGACTTCGAACTTCTGGCCGTCGGGCGAGACCTTGAAGATCGCGCCGTGGTGCTCGCTGAGGGGACCCCAGCCGCGGCCTCCCGGATTCACGGGGCCGCCCTTGAGGAAGTAGAAGTTGCCCTGCGAGTCGGTCTGGAGGTCGAACGTGAACTCGTGGAAGTTCGAGGTGACCTGGACGTCGTTGTTGAAGTTCTGGTAGAAGTCGGCCTCGCCGTCGTTGTTGAGGTCGTGCAGCAGGGTGATCTGGTCGCGGCCGAGGACGTAGATCTTCTCGTCGACGATTTTCAGGCCGAGGCCGTGGAAGATGCCGGTGGCGTAGCGGTGCCAGGTGATCTTGCTGAGCTTGTCGTCGGCGAACTTGCCGACCCAGACGTCGCCGCTCCAGGTGGCGAAGGCGATGCGGC
>JAHEJL010000029.1 GCA_024638885.1 Coraliomargarita sp.
AGACGGCGCTCCTCATTACGCACAGGGATGACAATCAGGAGGGGCATCGGGGTGACTTAAAATCCTCCAATTCCTTCGATAACTCAAACCTTTCGTCCAAAAGATGCGATTGAGATGAGAATGAGACTCAGTTTCATCTTTGACAAATGAGAGCGAGTCTCATTATTAGGAATCGTTCCCTCATCATGAAAACCATCCTCTCCACCCTCGCCCTCGTCACTGCCGCCACCGCCTTCGGCTGCGACAATCCCTTCGGGTACTCGTACCTGACCGAGACGATCAAGCCCGGCCGCACGGAAATCGTCCAGTGGGTCACCGGCCGCTTCGGTCGCGACATGGGTTCCGGCTACGACGCCCGCTACCGCGGGTTCGACCTGAAGACCGAATACGAGATCGGCCTCTCCGCCAACGAGCAGCTCTCGTTCTACTTCAACAACCGCTACCTCGACAACGGCGTGCGCGAAGGCCTGCGGTTCGATGGTATCCAGGTCGCCTACATGCGCATGCTGGCCAATCCCGACAAGGCCGCCTGGGGTCAGGCGATCTACATCGAGCCCGGCTACTCGCAGACGAGTTCCAAGGATGGCGCGATCCGCGACGAATACAGCCTGGAGCTGAAATACCTCGTCCAGCACAACTTCGGCGCCTCCCAGGAGAACGTCTACGCCGCCAACCTGATCGCCGAAGTCGAACGCAAGCCGGCGACCGGCGCCGACGCGGTGAAGCTGAAGCTCACCCAGGGCCTCGCCTGGGAACTGAACAAGCACTGGATCGCCGGCGTGGAAGTCGTCGCCGAAGCCGAGTGGGCCGAGCTGAACGACTTCGAATATGCGGCCGTGCTCGCCGGCCCCTGCGTGCGCTACCAGCGCGAGAACGGCTTCTTCGCCACCTTCACCGTGCTCGGCCAGGTCATGGGTTCGCCCGCCGACAAGGGCAACCTGAACGTCAGCGAGAAGAGCCCTTACGAAGCCCGCCTGCGCTGCGGCATCGAGTTCTGAGTCCGGCCTGGACGGATTCACCTTGAATACTCCGAAGCAAAGTTAAGAAAAACCTCATGCGCCTCCCCACGCCCGCCCTCCTGTGCCTCGCCACGGCCGCCACCGCTTTCGCTTGCGAGAACCCGTTCGGCTACTCCTATATCGCCGAGACCCTGAAGCCCGGGAAATACGAGTTCGAGCAGTTCGTCACCGGCCGGTTCGGCAAGGACCTCGGCGCCGGTTATGACGCACGCTACCGCGGCTTCGACCTCCGTTCCGAGATCGAATACGGCCTGTCGCCGACCGAGCAGGTCGCGATCGAGTTCGACCAGACCTACTTCGACACCGCCGACCGCGAAGGCCTGCGCTTCCGCGGCGTGAGCGTGGAATACATCAAGATGCTCGCCGACCCGGACAAGCACGCCTGGGGCCGCGCCTTCTACCTCGAGCTGGGCTATTCGCAGGCGAGCCTGCATGACGGACATCTCCGCGACCGCTGGACCGTCGAGTCGAAGTATATCTTCCAACATAACTTCGGCGAAAACAGCCCGTGGATGTACGTAGCCAACGTCGGCATGGAGCTGCTGCACACCAAGGGCGGCGAGGACGCCTTCGAGCTTTTCGTGACCCAGGGCATCGCCTATCAGCTGACCAAGGAATGGACCGTCGGCCTCGAGGCGATCGGCGCGTCCGAGTGGATCGAAGGCGCCGACTTCGAAGAGTCCGGCGTGCAGGTCGGCCCCGCCCTCAATTACCGCAAGGAGAACTTCTCGGCCACCTTCACCGTGCTCGCCCAGCTCACCGGCGCGCCGGCGAACAAAGGCAGCCTGAACGTCTCCGAATACAGCCCCTACGAGGCGCGTCTGGCGCTGTCCTGGGAGTTCTGAGGCGACCGAAAGGCAGCCGTTCACTGGGTAGGGACAGCACCACGTGCTGTCCTTTTTGTTTCGAATCTAGGTAGGGCCGAGCATCCCTGCTCGGCCGCGGCCGGCCAAGGATAGCCAGCCCTACCCGAGACAGAGATACTAAACTCAAGGGGAGACCGGGAACCGGATGATTGGCTGGGGCCCGGAGGTAGGGACGTGATTGCCATCACGTCCGTGGGCGGACGGAGCTTGGAATATCGAAACAGTCTGCCCAGTGACGCGCAGGTGCATCGGCGAACGGCGGCCATGGCAATGGCCGCCCTACCCAGAGACACCAGGACAGCACGTGGTGCTGTCCCTACCTGAGCGCCGCCTTCACCGTCGCCAGCATCTGGTCGGGCGAAAGGCCGTTGGCCGCGCGCAGCGTCTTCACGTCGGTGGCATGGCCGACGAAGCGGTCGGGCCAGCCGAGGCGGACGATCGGCGTGCGCACGCCGTGTTCGGCGAGCACCTCGAGCGCGCCCGTGCCGAAGCCGCCGGTGACGGCGCCGTCTTCGAGGGTGACGATGAGCTTGGCCGACCTGGCCTGCTCGACGAGCAAAGCAGCGTCGATCGGCTTCGCGAAGCGGGCGTTGACCACGCCGATCGTCAGGCCGGTCTCGGCGGCAAGCTTGTCGGCGAGCGCCTGGGCTTCGGGGACCATCGTGCCGAGGGCCCAGAGCTGGACGTCGGCGCCGGCTCGGAGCACCTCGGCCTTGCCGAGGGGGATGAGCGCGGGCTGCGCCTTGATCGCCTTGCCGGCGGCGGCGCCGCGCGGGTAGCGGATGAACATCGGCGCGCCGGAGCGCAGCGAGGTGTGCAGCATGTCCGCGAACTCGTCCTCATCCTTCGGCTGCATCAGCGTGACGTTCGGGACGCAGCGCAGGTAGGCGATGTCGAAGAGGCCGTGGTGCGTCGGGCCGTCGCTCGGCGAGACGCCGGCGCGGTCCATGCAGAAGGTGACCGGCAGGCGCTGCAGGCAGACGTCATGGATGACCATGTCGTAGGCGCGCTGCATGAAGGTGGAATAGATCGCGCAGACCGGACGAAGGTCGCGGGCGGCGATGCCGGCGGCGAACAGGGCGGCGTGCTCCTCGGCGATGCCGACGTCGTGATACTGCGCAGGCAATGCCTGTTTCAGCTGATTGA
>JAHEJL010000031.1 GCA_024638885.1 Coraliomargarita sp.
GACGGCCGCCTGCTCGGCGTCTTCACCAAGACCGACATCATCAACCCGCCGCGCGCCAAGCTCGTGCTCGTCGACCACAACGAGCTCTCCCAGGCCGTCGACGGCGCCGCCGAAGTCGAGATCGCCGAGGTCGTCGACCACCACCGCCTCGGCAACGCGCCGACGCACCAGCCCATCCTCTTCATCAACCGCCCGCTCGGCTCCACCTGCTCGATCGTCGCGGACATGTTCCGCACCGCCGACCTGAAGCCCTCGCCGCAGATCGCCGGCCTGATGATGTGCGGCATCATCTCGGACACCCTGCTGCTCCAGAGCCCCACCACCACGCCGCTCGACGCCGACCTGCTGCAGTGGCTCGCCCGCCTGGCCGACGCCGACCCGCGCTCGCTGGCCGACATGATCTTCAACGCGGGCTCCGTGCTCGCCTCCCTCAGCCCCGCCGCCGCCGTGCGCGCCGACTGCAAGCAATACAAGGAGGGCGAACGCCGCTTCTCGGTCTCGCAGGTCGAGGAACTCGGCTTCACGAACTTCTGGAAGTGCGAGGAAGGCCTGCTCGAAGCCCTCGAGAAATACCGCATGGAGAACGGCCTGAACTTCTCCTGCCTCCTCGTGACCGACATCGACACCCAGAGCTCGCTCTTCCTGATCCGCGGCGACGCCGAAGTCGTGCAGGCCATCACCTACCCGCAGAAGCGCCCGCCGGACATCTTCGACCTGCCGGGCATCGTCAGCCGCAAGAAGCAGCTCATGCCCTACCTGGGCAGCCTGCTCGGAGGCGCGAACGAAAGCGCATGAGCGCCGAAGAAGTCCTGCTGAAGTTCCTCGCCCGGCCCGGCTACAAGCCGATGCGGCTCGAAGCCATCGTGCAGGCCCTCGGCGGCACGCGCGATGACCTGCGCCGCCTGAGCAAGACGATCCCGCGCCTCATCAAGGCCGGCGCCGTCGTGACCGTCAAAGGCCACCTGCTCGCCCTGCCCTTCGCCGGCGCCGCCGCCGGCACGACCACGCGCAAGCCCGCGGCCGACCTCCTCGAAGGCACGATCCTCTTCCGCCCGAGCGGCTCCGCCCGCGTCGTCTTCGACGCGGTCCCCGGCTCGCCGCCCCGCGAACAACTGCACGTCGACGCCGATGACACGCACGTGGCCCTCCACGGCGACCGCGTGCTGGTGAAGCTCAACGCCAACCGCCGCGACCGCAACGGCGACGACTGGGGCACGGGCACGGTGGTCAGCATCGTCAAGCGCGCGCTCACGCAGCTCACGGGCACCATCGGCAACAACCGCCTGCAGTGGTTCGTCGTCCCGGACGACCCCCGCATCTCCCGCGAGATCATCGTCCGCGACCCCGCCCGCGCCGGCCTCACCCCGGCGCCGAAACCCGGCGACAAGGTCGTCGTCCGCCTCGACGCGTGGGAACGCCGCAACCTCAACCCGACCGGTACGGTCACCGAAGTCCTCGGCGTGACGCACACGCCGATGGCCGAATACCTCGCCATCCTCCGGCGCTACGGCCTCCGCCCGGAATTCCCGCCCGCCGTCGCCGCCGAAGCCAATGCCTTCGGCAAGGTCGTCACGAAGGCCGACTGCGTCGGCCGCGAAGATTTCCGCCAGATCCCGACGATCACTATCGACCCGGATGACGCCAAGGATTTCGACGACGCCCTGTCGGTGCAGCGCCTGCCCAACGGCAACGTCCGCGTGGGCATCCACATCGCCGACGTCTCCACCTACGTGAAGACCGGCTCGCCCCTCGACGTCGAGGCGCGCGAACGCGGCAACTCCACCTACCTGGTAGGCACGGTCATCCCGATGCTCCCGCACGCGCTCTCGAGCGGCCTGTGCTCGCTCGTCGAAGCCGAAGACCGCCTGGTCAAGACGGTCATCTGCGAGTTCTCGCCCGAGAGCCGCCTGGTCAAGACGGAGTTCGCGAACTCCGTCATCCGCAGCGTCAAGCGCCTCACCTACAAGCAGGCCTACGGCTTCCTGCAACGCCTCACCAAGGACGGCATCCGGGCCTTGCCCACGCCGCCGCCGCACCAGACCGGCTCGCCCGGCCGGCCGCTCGCCGAACTGACCGACGCCGAACTGGACCTCATCCAGGGCATGATCGACGACCTCTGGCGCATCGGCAAGGTGCTGCGCGCCGAACGCTTCCGCGCCGGGTCGCTCGACCTGGAGATGAAGGAGATCAAGATCTACTGCGACAAAGACGGCTGGGCCGACCGCACCGAAGTCGTGCAGCACGACGAGTCCCACCAGCTCATCGAGGAGTTCATGCTCCTCGCCAACGAGAGCGTCGCGACCGCCCTCGACAAGGCCTCCATCCCGCACGTCAACCGCGTCCACGACGACCCGGATCCCGAGAAGCTCGCCGCCCTGCGCGAAGAGCTCGCCGGCAACGGCTTCAAGGTCGGCGACCTCACGCATCGCTCGGAGATGGTCAAGCTGCTCGCCAGCCTCAAGGACCGCGAGGACGGCTATTCCATCCGCATCCAGCTGCTGCGTTCGCTCAAGCAGGCCTGCTACCGCCCGTCGCCCGACGGCCACTTCGGCCTGGCGAAGACGCACTACTCCCACTTCACGTCACCGATCCGCCGTTACTCGGACTTGCTCGAGCACCGCATCTTCGACGCCTTCATCCAGAAGCAGGGCGTGCGTTCCGCGCCCAAGGAGCCCCTGCGTTCGCCGAGCATCGGCGAGCTGACCCGTTCCTGCGAACACATCTCGATCACCGAGCGCAACAGCTCCGAAGCCGAACGCGATTCGGTGAAGATCAAGCTCCTCGAGCTCTTCGAACGCGAGGCGGCCCGCCCGGACAAGCGCCCGTTCGAAGCCACGATCACCGACGTGAAGCCGCACGGCCTCATGGTCGAGCTCAACGCCTCGCAGGCCTACGGCCTCGTGCACATGTCGACGCTCACCGACGACTATTACCGCCTGAACGACCGCGGCAACATGCTCGTCGGCAGCCGCAC
>JAHEJL010000032.1 GCA_024638885.1 Coraliomargarita sp.
CTTCGGAGATGACGATGCCGTTGCGGTTCTTGTCGAAGGGGCGGGAGGCCTTGGTCGGGTCCTCGTGCGCACCGAGCGCGCCCTGGTTCTTGAAGCCGGCGAAGATGCCGAAGGTGTGGATCGATTCCGAGACGCCGCCGGCGAAGGCGATGTCGACCTCGCCGAGCTGCAGCATCTGGGCGGCCTGGATGAGGCCGGCGTTACCGGCGGCGCAGGCGGCGCCGATGGTGTAGTGCGGGCCGGTGATGCCCATGTTCATCGTGACCTCGCCGGCCGGGTTGTTCGCCACGGTGCGGGGGTTGTGATGGTGGGTCCAATACTTGGTGTCGTTGCCGAACTGGGAGATGTTATGGATCTCGTTCTCGGTCTCGACGTTGCCGTGCTCGGTGATGCCGAGGTAGACGCCGACGCGGGACTTGTCGACCTTGTCCCAGTCGAGGCCGGAATCGCCGAGGGCTTCGCGGGCGCAGAAGATGGAGATGGAACCGACGCGGGTGCCGTTGCGGATTTCCTTCCGCTTCTGCCACTTGGTCGCGTCGAAGTCGCAGACGCCGGCCGGGTGCTTGCCCATGTGGCGCACGTCGATCACGGCGATGCGGGCCTTGCCGGCGAGCAGGTTGGCCCGGAACTCGGCGAGCGAGTTGCCGTTGGGGGCGGTGAGGCCGAGGCCGGTGATGACGATGCGGGGCTTGGAGGACATCTGACTGCCTCCCATCAAGCGTCCGCCGGGCGTGAAGTCAAACCCGGCTCCCCGCTTGCCCTTGCCAATTGGCTCCCTTGCCCTTCTCTGAAGGCAGATGTCCCAGCCGATCAAGTGTTCGCTCTGCGAGGAGGCCGCCACGGTCCACCTCTCCCAGGTCGTCCACGGCAAGGTCACCAAGGTGCACCTCTGCGAGGCCTGCGCCCAGAAGGGCGGGGCGACCGATCCGGCCGTCTTCCAGCTGGCCGACGCCCTCACGACCGCCTCCCCGTCCCCGACGCTGACCTGCCCGCAGTGCGGCTTCACGGACATCGACTTCCGCAAGCGCGGCCGCCTCGGCTGCCCCTCCTGCTGGGAGACCTTCGGCGACGCCCTCGGCGGCCTGCTGCTGAAGGTCCAGCACGAGGCGTCGCACGTCGGTCGCGCCCCGGCCGGCGTCGTGCCCTCCGGCCAGCTGCGCCGCCGCCTCGACGACGCCCGTCGCGAGATGGACAAGGCCGTCGCCGGCGAAGACTACGAAGCCGCCGCGCGCCTGCGCGACGAGATCGCCTCCCTCGAGCAGCAGCTCGCGACCCTCTGACCATGTCCGTCGAAGACATCCTCGCCGCCGAAAACGAACTGACGCACCTCCTGGGCGCGCAGCAGGCGGTCGTGCTCAGCACGCGCATCCGCCTCGCCCGCAACCTCGAAGGCATGCCGTTCCCGGGCTGGGCCAAGGTCCCGCAGCGCAAGGAGATCGCCGACCGCTGCGTGGGCGCCCTCGAGGCCCTGCCGAAGTTCCGCCGCGGCCACGTGCTGCGCATGGGCGAGCTCGGCGACCGCGACCGCTCGGTGCTCGTCGAGCGCCACCTCGTCTCCAAGGAGCTCGCCGCGGGCAAGAGCGGCGCCGCCGTCATCAGCCGCGACCAGACCTGCTCCGTGATGGTCAACGAAGAGGACCATCTCCGCATCCAGGTCGTCAAGGCGGGCTGGCACCTGCGCGGCACCTGGCACATCGCCGAACAGCTCGACGACGCCCTCGGCGCCGCGCTCAAGCTGGCCTTCTCGGATCGCCTCGGCTACCTCACCGCCTGTCCCACCAACGTCGGCACGGGCCTCCGCGCGTCCGCGATGGTGCACCTCCCGGGCCTCTGCCTGGCGGGCCACATGGACAAGGTCTCGCGCGCGCTCAACCAGGACGGCCTCGCCGTCCGCGGCTGGCTCGGCGAAGGCACCGAAGCCGCCGGCAACGTCTTCCAGATCTCGAACCAGCAGACCCTCGGGCTTTCCGAGGAAGCGATCCTCAAGCACCTCGGCGGCTGGATCAAGAACTTGGTCGAACAGGAGTGGAACGCCCGCCGCAAGCTCGCCCAGGAAGAAGGGGAGAAGTTCGTCGACCGCCTCGCCCGTTCGCTCGGCGTGCTGCGCTCGGCCCGCCTGCTGACCAGTTCGGAGGCGATGAACATGCTGTCGCACCTCCGCCTCGCCTGCGACATGGGCTGCCTGCCGGAGGAACGCCGCCACCTCGTCGACCGCCTGATGATCGAAGGCCAGCCGGCCCACGTCCAGGCGCGCGCCGGCCAGGAGCTCGACAGCGACGGACGCGACCGTCGGCGCGCCGCGGTGGTCCGCGAAGCGCTGAAGGATTTCCCCGAGGTCGTCCCGCCGACCGCTTAGTCGGCCTTGGGCGGATTGGCCGCGCGATCCTTGCGGGCCATCTCGTCCAGCAGGGCCTGCACGCGCGCGACGCCGCCGGTGATGTCATCCTCGGTGAAGAGGATGTCCGGCGTGTGCTTCATCTGCAGGATGCCGCCGATGGTCGAGCGGAGCTCGGTGCGCACGCGCTTCAGGAACGCGCGGGCCTTCTTGCGCTCGGCGTCGTCGCCCGAGACGGCGTAGCCGACGCGGCACTGGCGGAGGTCGGGGGAGACGCTCGCGACGGTGATCGTGATGAGCGCGGCTTCCGTGGGCCAGCCCTGACGCAGCGCGGAGGAGACCTCGCGCTGGATCAGTTCGGCCACCCGGAGCTGTCGTTGGGACATGAGGATTAGAGCGACGGACGCGTCTGCAGCATCTCGACGGCTTCGATGATGTCGCCGGGCTGGTACTCGTCGTAACCGCCGAGCTTGATGCCGCATTCGAAGCCGGCCTTGACCTCGGAGGCGTCGTCCTTGAAGCGACGCAGGGTCTCGACCGGGCCGTTGTGGATGATCTTGCCGCCGCGCACCACGCGCGCCTTGGCGGCGCGGCGGATGAGGCCTTCGGTGACCATGCAACCCGCGACCTTGTG
>JAHEJL010000033.1 GCA_024638885.1 Coraliomargarita sp.
CCTTGAAGCGACGCAGGGTCTCGACCGGGCCGTTGTGGATGATCTTGCCGCCGCGCACCACGCGCGCCTTGGCGGCGCGGCGGATGAGGCCTTCGGTGACCATGCAACCCGCGACCTTGTGTTCCTTGCCGAGCGGGAAGACGGCGCGCACTTCGGCGGCGCCGAGCTTGTTCTCGCGGACTTCGGGGTCGAGGAGTTCGGCCATGGCTTCCTTCACGAGCGTGATCAGCTCGTAGATGATGTCATGGGTGATGAGGCGGACGCCGGTGCGCTTGAGCTGCGGCTGGACGCCGTTCTCGAGCTTGGTGTCGAACGCCACGATGAGGGCCTTGGAGGCTTCGGCGAGGGCGACATCGCCCTGCGTGACCGGACCCACGGAGCCGCCGACGACCTCGAGGCGGACCTTGGTGGACTTGATCTCGAGGAGGCAGCCTTCGAGCGCTTCGAGCGTGCCGTTGACGTCGGCCTTGAGCAGCACGCGGAGGATCTTCTCCTTGTCCTGGACGAGGGCGGCCATGAGGCGCTCGAGGTCCGACATGCCGGGACGGGCGCCGGTGTTCGGCGCCTGCTGCACGGCTTCGGCGGCCTTGCGGGCGGCGAGGGCAGCTTCTTCGGCGATCTCGCGGGCTTCGCGGTCGTTCTTGACGGTCTTGAACTTGGTGCCGGGGGCCGGGACGGCGTCCCAGCCGAGGACGAGCGCCGGAGCGCCCGGGGCCGCGGAGGTCATGCGGTTGCCGCGTTCATCCATGAGCGCGCGCACCTTGCACCAGGTCTCGCCGCAGACGAACGAGTCGCCGGGCTTGAGCGTGCCCTTCTGGACGATGACGGTGGCGGTGGGGCCGCGGCCGGTCTCCATCTGGGATTCGATGACGACGCCCTGGGCGGGGCACTTCGCGTTGGCCTTGAGGTCGAGGACTTCGGCCTGGAGGAGGATCGATTCGAGCAGCTCGGTCATGCCGGTGCCCTTGAGGGCCGACACGGGGCTGGTGATGGTCTCGCCACCCCAGTCTTCCGGGGTGAGGTTGCGCTGCTGCATCTGCTGCTTCACGCGGTCGATGTTGGCGCCCTTGGCGTCGACCTTGTTGATCGCGGCCACGATGGCGCTCGCATGCTTCTGCGCGAACTTGAGGGCTTCCTCGGTCTGCGGCATGAAGCCGTCGTCCGCCGCCACGACGAGCACGGCGATGTCGGTGACGGAGGCGCCGCGCTCGCGCATCTTGGCGAAGGCGGCGTGACCCGGGGTGTCGAGGAAGGTGACGGTCTTGCCCTTGTACTCGGGCTTCTCGCCCTGGTAGGAGACGGAGTAGGCGCCGATGTGCTGGGTGATGCCGCCGGCTTCGCCCGAGACGACGTTGGTCTTGCGGAAGAAGTCGAGGAGGGTGGTCTTGCCGTGGTCGACGTGGCCGAGCACGCAGACGACGGGCGGGCGGACGGTCATGAGCGCCGGATCGTCTTCGGAAGGCTTCTCGACCTTCTTGACGGGCTGGACGCCTTCGCCGCGGTGGCGGATCTCGAGCGTGTAGCCGTGGCGTTCGGCGACCTTGCGGGCGTCGGCTTCCTCGATGACGGAGGAGACGCTGACGACCTTGTTCAGTTCCATCAGGTTACCGATGACCTGGAAGGGCTTCAGGTTGAGCGCGATCGCGAAGTCGCGGACCACGATGGGCGGACGGACGGTGATGACGCCCTTGCTGCCAGGCGCGGCCTGGTTGCCGGTGGCGGCGGGGCGGTTGACGACCGGCGCGATGGGCGGACGGACGACCGGAGGCACGTTGGCCGGGCGCACGGGCACGGGCGGCGGGGTGCTCACGACGACCGGCGGGAGGTCGGTCTTGGCCGGGGTCGGCGCGATGGTCGGGCGAGGGATGACCGGCGCGACGGGCGGACGGGCCGCGGGCGGCGGGGTCGGCGCGATGGTCGGGCGGGGCGGCATGCTCACCGGGGGCGGCGTGCCGGGCTTGGCGACCGGAGCCACGGGGGCGGCCGGAGCGGCGGGCTTGGCCGGCTCAGGGGCCTTCGGGGCTTCGACGACGGGTTCGGGGGCGGGCTCGGCCTTCTTCGGCAGCTTGTCGGCGGCGAAGGTCAGGAACTCGTCGCGGTAGATCTTGCCGAAGTTGCTCGAAGCCGCGGGCTTCTTGCCGTCGGTGTAGACGTAGTCCTTGTATTCGGGGCGGGCGACCACGAACTGGTCGACCAGGGCGAGCAGCGCCTTGACCTCGAGGCCGAGCTCCTTGGCCACGTCGCTGAAACGCTGCGTGGTCGCGGGCTTCTTGGCTTCGGATTTCTTCTTCTCGGTCATGTGCGCGTGCGAGGGGTGACGATAGGGTGTGCGGCGGAAGGATTACGAACGACGGCCCTTGGCGTAGGCGGCGAGGACGGCTTCGACCTCTTCGGTCGGGATGCCGCTTTCCTTGAAGTCTTCCACGGTCGCGCCTTCGAGGGCTTCGACGCTGGAGATGCCGAGGCCGACGAACTTCGCGATGAGCTCGGCGGGGAGGCCGAGCTGGTCGGCGATGCGGACGGCGGCGTCGCCGGCCTTGGCTTCGAAGCTTTCGGCGGCGTGGGTGGCCTTCTGGATGTTGAGGCCCCAGCCCATGAGCTTGGAGGTCAGGCGGGCGTTGCGGCCCTTGCTGCCGATGGCGATGCGCATGTCATCCTCGTCCACTTCGAAGAAGATGGAGCGGGTGCGTTCGTCGATGCGGACGTTGCGCGGCTTGGCGGGGCGGATGGCCTCCTCGAGCAGCTTGAGCGGCTCGGCATGGTAGCGGATGATGTCGATCTTCTCGCCGCCGAGTTCCTTGACGATGTTGCGGACGCGGGCGCCGCGGGCGCCGACGCAGGCGCCGACGGGGTCGACCTTGGGGTCGCGGGAGTCGACGGCGATCTTGGTGCGGTAGCCCGGGTCGCGGGCCATGGCGGCGATGGTGACGGTCTTGTCGGCGATCTCGGC
>JAHEJL010000027.1 GCA_024638885.1 Coraliomargarita sp.
TGGACGGCGGATTCGATGCCGACGGCGGCGGCGATGGCCTTGACGAGGTCGGTGCCTTCGGTGGCCGTCTTGTTCATCTTCCAGTTACCGGCGATGAGAGGAGTGCGTTTGGACATGGGAGGGTTTTAAGTGCGTGTTCGCGGGGTCAGGCGACGGTTCAGGCCGACAGGGCCGCGACGCCGGGGAGGATCTTGCCTTCGAGGTATTCGAGGGAAGCGCCGCCGCCGGTCGAGCAGTGCGAGACCTTGGTATCGACGCCGAACTTCTTGGCCGCCGTGGCGGTGTCGCCGCCGCCGACGATGGTGATCGCGCCACGGTCCGTGGCCTTGGCGACCGCGGCCGCCATGGCCTTGGAGCCGACGGCGAACTTCTCGAATTCGAACACGCCGCACGGGCCGTTCCAGACCACCGTGCCGGCGCGGCCGATGGCGGCCTCGTACAGCTTGATGGACTCAGGGCCGCAATCCATGCCTTCCCAGCCGGCGGGGATGCCGGTCTGCATGGTGGCAGGCTGGGTGTTGGAATCAGGGGAGAACTTGTCGCCGCAGACGAAGTCCACCGGGAGGGTGACCTTCACGCCGCGGGCCTTGGCCTTGTCGAGCAGCTCCTGGACGATCTTGGCGCCTTCGGCGTCGTAGAGGGAATTGCCGATCTCCATGCCGTCGCAGACCTTGCGGAAGGTGTAGGCCATGCCGCCGCCGATGATGATCTCGTCGGCCTTCTCGATGAGGTTGCGGATGAGCGGGATCTTGTCGGCGATCTTGGCGCCGCCGAGGATGGCGAGGAGCGGGCGCTTCGGGTTGTTCAGCACGGTGTCGAAGGCCTTGAGCTCGGCTTCGAGGAGGAAACCGGCGGCCTTGCGGGAGAGGTTCACGCCGACCATCGAGGAGTGGGCGCGGTGCGCGGTGCCGAAGGCGTCGTTCACGTAGACGTCGCCCAGACGCGAGAGAGAGGCCCTGAATTCGGCCACTTTAGCGGGGTCGGCCTTCTGGCTGGTGCCGTCCTCGAGCTTCACCTTGCCCTCTTCCTCGATGTGGAAACGGAGGTTTTCGAGGAGCAGGATCTCGCCCGGCTGGAGGGCCTTGGCGGCGGCTTCGGCCTCGGCGCCCACGCAGGCGGCGACGAACTTCACCGGCTTGCCGAGGAGCTTCTCGAGCTCGGCGGCGACGGGGCGGAGGGAGAACTTCTCGACGACCTTGCCGTCCGGACGGCCGAGGTGGGACATCAGCACCAAGGAGGCGCCGCCTTCGAGCAGGAACTTGATCGTCGGCAGGGCCGCGGCGATACGCTGGGTATTCGTGATGGCGCCGGTCTTCTTGTCCTGGGGGACGTTGAAGTCGACACGGACGAGGACACGCTGGCCCTTGACGGAGCCGAGTTCGCGGAGGGTAGGAGCAGGCATGGTGGTGAAAGGGAGCACAGAAAGGCGTAAGGCCAAGGGTGGGAAGAACAAACCGCCCACGGCCTCGCAAACCCTCGTAACCGCCCTCCCCCGCCCCGCCGGGAGCCCAAAACAAGACAGGCGGCCCGGATGGGCCGCCTGTCGCGGAGGAAACTAAGCGAGGCTTAGAGCTTGGCCGTGACCTTGCCCAGGAGCTCGACGACGCGGTTGGAGTAGCCCCACTCGTTGTCGTACCAGCTGATGAGCTTGAAGAAGTTCTTGTTCAGCTCGATCGAGGAGCCGGCGTCGAAGATCGACGAGCTCTTGTCGTGGATGAAGTCGGAGGAGACCACTTCTTCGTCGGTGTAGGCCAGGATGCCCTTCATGTAGGTCTCGGACGCCTTCTTGAGGGCGGCCTTGATCTCGGCGAGGGAGGTGTCCTTGGTGGTCTTGACGGTGAGGTCGACGACCGAGACGGTCGGGGTCGGCACGCGGAAGGCCATGCCGGTCAGCTTACCCTTCACTTCCGGGAGGACGAGGGCGACGGCGCGGGCGGCGCCGGTGGCGGACGGGATGATGTTGATCGCGGCGGAACGGCCACCCTTCCAGTCCTTCTTGGACGGACCGTCGACGGTCTTCTGGGTGGCGGTGTAGGCGTGGACGGTGGTCATCAGGCCTTCGGCGACGCCGAAACCTTCCTTCAGCAGCACGTGGACGAGCGGCGCGAGGCAGTTCGTGGTGCAGGAAGCGTTGGAGATGATGTGGTGGTTGGCCGCCTCGTACTTGTCGTCGTTGACGCCGATGACGACGGTGATGTCCTCATCCTTGGCCGGAGCGGAGATGATGACCTTCTTGGCGCCGGCTTCGAGGTGGCCCTTGGCCTTGGCGGCTTCGGTGAAGAGGCCGGTGGACTCGATGACGACCTGGACGCCGAGCTTGCCCCAGGGGAGTTCGGCCGGGGTCTTGGCGGAAACCACGAGGATTTCCTTACCGTTCACGACGAGGACGTCGTCTTCCAGCTTGTCCGGGGAGGACTTCTTGGAGGAGACGGTGCCGTTGAAGCGACCCTGGGTGGAGTCGTACTTCAGGAGGTAGGCGAGGTTGTCCGCAGGGACGATGTCGCCGACGGCGACGACGTCGAAGGTCGTGCCGAGGTGGCCCTGTTCGACGAGGGCGCGGAAGACGAGACGGCCGATGCGGCCGAATCCGTTGATAGCTACTTTGGTGGCCATGGTATGGTGTGTAGAAGAGTGGGTTCTCGCTGGAGCGGGAAAGGGATGAAAAAGGCCCTGCCGCCCCGCATTGGCAAGCGAGAATGCGAATCAGGCCCCCGCGGACCAGACGGCGGAGCCCAAAGGCGGCAAAACCACCCTGCCCGCCTCGATCCGCGGCACGGGACCCGGCGCATGGAGGCAGGACGGGAAAGGCGAGACGACGACCGGCGTCCAATTGCCGGTCCGAGGCAGCGCCAGGCTGACCTCATGGTCATGGGGATTGCAGGCCAGGAGCACCCGGGGGGAGCCGAGCGAGCCGTCGGCGTTCAGGACGGCCACGAAGGCCTCGCCGCCCTCCTGATGGGTCACCTGCATCCAACCCGGCGACACGGCCTGACGCGGGCGCATGACGGCGCCGGCGGCCGAGAGGCGGAAACCGATGAGGCGGGCCACGAACTCGTGCTCGGCCCGGAAACGGTCCAGCCGCACGGCGTCGAGGCGATTCAGGTCCCCGCGGCGCCAGGTGTTGCTGACGCCCCGCTTGGTCATGAGGAAATCCTGCCCGGCGCAGAGCATCGGCACGCCCGCCGCGCAGAGCAGGACGACGTGCATCATGCGCGTGCGCAGGACGTCGTTGGGCGCGGGGTCGAGGGCGTCGCCGCCCGCGCGTTCGGTGATGCGATCCAGCCACGCCATGTCGTCGTGCGACTGCGCGTAACGCAGGCGGGCCGACGGGCGGAAGGCGCAGGCCGCCACGTGATGCAGCAGGTCGGACGCCTTCGCGTGACCGCGCACGTAGGCCGGCAGGAACTCGCGGAACGCGTCGTCCCAGCTGGTCCAGGTGGTGTCGTCGAGGTCGCGGGCCGCGTGGCCGCGGAAGCTCCACGGCTCGGCGATGAGGATCTTGTGCGGCGCGCGCACGCGGAAATCGGCCTCGATCTCGCGCAGCAACGGCGTGCCGAGCAGTTCGGCGAGGTCGAGGCGCACGCCGTCCACGCCGAGCGTCTCGGTCCAGTGGCGGAGCGCCGCGTGCACCAGACGCTTGAACATCGGCGCCTCCGCGCGCACGTCGTTGCCGCAGCCGCTCCAGTTGGTGAGTTCGCCCTGGGGGTCGACGCGATAATAATACGGGGCGTCGATCGCGCCGAGCGCGTTGGGCGCGCCGAAATGGTTCAGCACGACGTCCATGATGACCGCGAGGCCGGCCTCATGGCAGGCGCGCACGAGGTCGCGGAATTCCTCCATCGCGACGGCGCCCGGCGCGGAAGCGTATTGGTTCGCGACGCCGAAGGCGCTCACGGGCATGTAGCCCCAGTGATACTCTTCCTGGTCGGCGTGCTCGAACTCGGCGCAAGGCAGCAGCTCGAGGGCGTTCACGCCGAGCGCGCGCAGGTAGTTGCCCTGCGAACGCACGTAGCGGGCCAGGTCGCGGTAGCCGCCGGCGGACGGCGCGCCCTCGGCGAGGCCGAGCAGGTCGCGCAGATGGCCTTCCAGGATGACAAGGTCCTCCACCGGCGGCGGCACGAACCCGTCATTGAAAGCACCCAATGATTCCGGGCCGACGACGAGGCCGGCGGCCTGGCGAGGACCCACGACGGCGCGGGCCCATGGATCGACGGACTGGGTCTCGCCGAAACACTCCTGCGCCCCGGCTTCGCTGGAAGCGACCGAGAGCCAGTAGTGCGCCCCGGAGAGGTTCTCCGGGTGCGTCGCCGACCAGGCGCCCTGCCCTTCGGGCTTCAGCGCCAGCAGGTGGCTGGCGCCGCCGGACGGATGACGCCAGGTGACCTCGACCGCGCGGGCGCGCGGCGCGAAGACGCGGAACTGCGTCGAGCGTTCGACGACGATCGCGCCGAAGTTGCCGGGCGGCTCGAGCACGTCGAGCGGGTCGGAAGCGAGGATATCGCCCAGTTCCAGGAGCTCCGGCGTCTCGAAGACCATGCGCAACGGCGCGGCGGAAGGATCGGCGTCGGCCGCATGGAAACGGAAGACGTGCCGGTCGGTGCGGCGGCGCGAGACGACGAGGTTGCGATGGTGGTCGGCGGAACGACGCACGTTATCGGCGTCATGCGGCGGCTCGACCCAACGGTCGCCGTCGCGTAGGAACTTGAATTCCGCCTCTTCGGCCGCGCCGAGCACCTCTTCCGCGGCGACGCTCAGCTCGAAGCCTTCGGCCCCGCCGACGCAGACCGGACGCAATGTCCAGCGCTCCATGTCGACAGCCTTACCCCAGTCATTGAAGGGTCCGGCGACGCTGAGCGTGCCGTGGGCGGCCTCCGGACAGAGCGGTTTCCAGAAGAAGAAATGGATGCGGCCGGCTTCCCACCAGTGGCCGGAACGCCAGGCCCACGCGCGGGCGTCGGCGGGCTCGAGCAACGTGAGGCGAGCGGGCGGACTGAGGGACAGCGGCGGCAAGCCCGGCTTGGTCCAGTCGCGCGTGAGCATGACCAGACCGGAGACCTTCGTCTCCCAGCGCGCGCTGGCCAGCTGTCTCGTCATCCACGCCAAGAGGAAGGGCGGAAAAAGTTTTGGCGAGCAAAAGCGGGCTTCCCTCCCGGCCGAGGGTTCCCCACGATGCGTGCGTGGAAATCAGCGTACTAGTGAGCGACTGGGAGGGACACCGCCTCCTCGATTCCGGCGACGGGTTCAAACTCGAGGAGATCGGCGGCGTCCGCATGATCCGCAGCGAGCCCAAGGCCTGGTGGAGCAAATCCCTGCCCGCCGCCGAATGGGCCCGCGCCGTCGCCGAGCACGAAGAAGGCGGCCGCGAAGGCCGCTGGAAGCTGAAGGGCAACTGCCCCAAGGAATGGGAGACCAAGCTCGGCAAGCTGCGCTTCCAGCTCCGGTTCATGGACAATTCCAAGCAGTTCGGCGTGTTCGCCGAGCAGTCCCCGCACTGGAAGTGGGTCGCCTCGCGCCCGCAGAAGCTCGAACCCCGCCCCCGCCTGCTCAACCTCTTCGGTTACACCGGCGCGGCTTCCCTCGTCGCCGCGCAGGCCGGCTGGCACGTCACCCACGTCGACGCCTCCAAGCCCGCCGTGGCTTGGGGCCGCCGCAACCAGGAGCTCTCGGGCATGGCCCAGGAACCGATCCGCTGGATCATCGAGGACGCGATGACGTTCGTGAAGCGCGAGGTGAAGCGCGGCAACAAGTACGAAGCCATCATGCTCGACCCGCCCGCCTTCGGCCGCGGCCCGACGGGCGAATTCTGGAAGGTCGAACGCGACCTGGCCCCGCTGCTGCGCGCCTGCCGCGACCTGCTCTCCCCCCAGGCCCAGTTCATGATCCTGACGGTCTACACCATCGACGCGTCCTCCATCCTCTGCCATAACCTCCTCGAAGAAGTCACCCGCGGCCTCGGCGGCAAGGTCGACATCGGCGAGCTGGCCCTGAAGCAGGAAGACACCGGCCGCCTCCTGCCGCTTTCGCTGTGGGGTCGCTGGACATCCGGCAAGCAGGGGTAAGGCATCAGCCCGGCTTCAATCTGGCCGGAACGCTTTAATTGGTTTCCAAACCGCAGGTTTGGGCATCTAAATGGACCTGTGAGCCTAGTGCCCGACCAAGCTACCTTCCGCCAGTTGGCCCAGAAGTCCGACCTCATCCCGGTGTGCCTCGACCTGATGGCCGACCTGGAGACACCGGTGTCGGTCTACGCCCGCCTCCGCGCGCTGGGTTCGCCCTTCCTCTTCGAGTCCGTCACGGGCGGAGATAAGCTCGGCCGCTACAGCTTCTGCGGCGCCGCCCCGGCGATGACCCTCACCGCCTGGGAAGACCGCACGGAGATCACCCGACGCGACGGCTCCAAGGAGACCATCCCGACCCCGGCCGATCCGCTCACGCTGGTGAAGAAGGAACTCTCCGGCCTGCGCGTGGCCAAGATCCCCGGCCTCCCTCCGTTCGTCGGCGGCATGGTCGGCATGGTCGGCTACGAATACGTCCACCGCGTCGAGCCCACGGTCCCCAAGGCCGCCAAGGACCCGGCCGGCACCCCCCTGCTCCACTTCATGCTGGTCGACCGCGTCGTCGCCTTCGACAACGCCCGCCAGACCCTCCGCCTCATCGTCAACGCCCGCGTGAAGTCGCCGGCCGACGCCGACGCCGCGTGGGAAGCCGCGAAGCAGGAACTCGAAGCCCTCCGCGCCGTCGTGACCGGCCCTCGCACCGCGGTCGCCGCGGAACTCCCGGCCGTCGCGGAATTCGCCACCGGCCAGGCCAACTTCAGCCAGGCGAACTTCGAGGCCGCCATCCGCAAGACGCAGGAATACATCCGCGCCGGGGACTGCGTCCAGGTCGTGCTCTCGCGCCGCACCGACGTCGCCTTCAAGGGCGACCCGCTCGACCTCTATCGCGTGCTCCGTCACGTGAACCCTTCGCCCTACATGTTCGTCATGGAGACCGGCCGCGGCTTCGACGTCGTGGGCGCGTCGCCCGAAGTGAACGTGCGCCTCACCGGCCGCCTCTGCGAGATCCGCCCCATCGCCGGCACGCGTCCCCGCGGCGTCGACGAGGCCGGCGACCGCCAGCTCGAAGCCGAGCTGCTCGCCGACCCGAAGGAACGCTCCGAGCACCTGATGCTCGTCGACCTCGCCCGCAACGACCTCGGCCGCGTCTGCGTCCCCGGCTCCGTCAAGGTCCCCGACTACGCGATCGTCGAACGCTACTCGCACGTGATGCACATCGTCTCGCAGGTCGAAGGCCAGCTCTCGCCCGAGAAGGACGCGTTCGACCTCTTCCGCGCGACGTTCCCCGCCGGCACCCTTTCCGGCGCGCCCAAGGTGCGCGCCATGCAGGTCATCTCCGAACTCGAAGGCGAGCGCCGCGGCATCTACGGCGGCGCCGTCGGCTACTTCGGCTTCGATGGCGGGCACGACTCGTGCATCGTCATCCGCACCGCCTCGCTGCGCGACGGCGTCGCGAGCATCCAGGCCGGCGCCGGCGTCGTCGCCGACTCCGTGCCGACTTCCGAATACGAAGAGACCATCAACAAGTCCAAGAGCGTCCTCCGCGCCCTCGGCCTTGCCGCGGGCCTACGCTCCTAACCGCACGCCCGTGCCTAAGTCCAAGCCCCAGAAGAGCGCCAAGAAGAAGGCGACCCCTGTGGCCAAGCCGTCGAAGCAGACGAAGAAGGAACCGAAGAAGCTGCCCGTGCCGCCCAAGCCGGCCAAGCCCGTCGCACCCAAGCCCGCGCCCGCGCCGGTGCTACGCCCTGCCCCGGCCCCGGCGCCCAGCCCGGACACGGATCCGACCGAACCGGGCCTGCCGTGGGAGGAACTTTCCACGGAAGAGCGTTCGCCGATCCGCTACTACCTCGACCAGATCGGCAAGACGCCGCTGCTGACGCTCGAGGAAGAGACCGCGCTGGCCCGCCGCGTCCTCAAGGGCGACGAAGCCGCGCGCCAGAAGATGATCCAGTCGAACCTCCGCCTGGTCGTCCGCATCGCGAAGGACTACGACAATTTCGGCCTGTCGCTGATGGACCTCATCAGCGAAGGCAACTTCGGCCTCATCAAGGCCGTCGAACGCTTCGACCCCGACAAGGGCGGCAAGCTCAGCACCTACGCCTCCTGGTGGATCAAGCAGGCTATCAAGCGCGCGCTGGCTTCCAACGGGAAGACCATCCGCCTCCCGGTGCACATGGTCGACCGCATCGCCCAGATGCGTCGCATCATCGCCCGCCTCACGACCGAACTCAGCCGCGAGCCGCACAACGAGGAGATCGCCATGGCGATGGAGATCCCGCTCGCCAAGGTCGTGCACATGAAGTCGATCGCCAACCGCGCGGCCTCGCTCGACCAGCCCGTCGGCGAAGAAGGCGACGCGACGCTCGGCGACCTGGTGAAGGACGACTCCGAACGCACGCCCTTCGAGACGCTCCGCGGCAAGTCCGACAACGACGAGATCGCGGAGATGCTCGGCGCCCTCGACCCGCGCGAAGCCGAGATCCTCACGCACCGCTTCGGCCTCAACGGCGAAAGCCCGCTCACGCTCGAAGAAGTCGGCGAACGCTTCAAGCTCACCCGCGAACGCGTCCGCCAGCTCCAGCAGTCGGCCCTCATGCAGCTCCGCCGCATCATGACCGAACGCCAGAAGCTCCTGACGCCGGAAGACGTGAAGAAGAACAAGCTCGCCGAAGCGCGCTCCGAGGTCCTCAGCGAGTTCTTCCGCTCCAAGGGCATGGTCGTCCCGCCCAAGGGTCGGGTCGCCCGCGAAGGACTCTGAGCCTGCCTGTTTTTGGCGTCCGTTGCCTAAGTTAGGCCTACGCCCCCGAGGTTTTTGACCATCTCCGCCGGATCGGAGGGATGGCAGGGGTCTTGCTTACTTATGAGCATGATCCTTACCGACTACAAGGGGGCCAACCTCTTCGACGAGCTCGTCGACGCCTCGGGCAAGATCCGCCCGTATTACCGCAACGTCGCCGACAAGCTCACGGGCCTCGGCAGCGAGGAACTGAGCCAGAAGCTGCGCAGCCTCGAGCTGCTCTTCCTGAAGCAGGGCATCACCTTCACGGTCTACGGCGACGAGAAAGGCACGGAGCGCGTCTTTCCCTTCGACCCCTTCCCGCGCGTCATCCCCGCCGGCGAATGGGAGCACATCGAAGCCGGGCTGGTGCAGCGCATCACGGCGCTCAACCTCTTCCTCTACGACGTCTACCACGAACAGCGTATCATCAAGGACGGCATCATCCCGCCCGAGGTCGTCTTCGGCGCCTCCCATTACCGCCCGGAATTCGTCGGCGTCTCCGTCCCGAAGGACGCCTACATCCACGTCTGCGGCACCGACCTGATCCGCGACCGCGACGGCCGCTACCTCGTCCTCGAAGACAACGGCCGCTGCCCTTCCGGCGTATCCTACGTGCTGGAGAACCGCGCCGCGATGAAGCGCGTCTTCCCGCAGCTCTTCGGGGCCAGCGGCGTCCGCCCGGTCGACACCTATCCGGCCGACCTGCTCGCCACGCTTCGCCACGTCGCGCCGCGCGAGAACCCGAACCCCAACGTGGTCTTGCTGACCCCGGGCGTGCACAACAGCGCCTACTTCGAACACTCGTTCCTCGCCCGCCAGATGAGCATCGAGATCGTCGAAGGCCGCGACCTCATCGCGCTCGACGGCTTCGTCTATATGCGGACCACCCGCGGCCTCCGCCAGGTCGACGTCATCTACCGCCGCATCGACGACGACTTCCTCGACCCGCAGGTCTTCCGCAAGGACTCCTGCCTGGGCGTGCCGGGGCTCGTCGACGCCGTCCGTCGCGGCAACGTGGCGCTCGCGAACGCCATCGGCACCGGCGTGGCCGACGACAAGGTGACCTACGCCTACGTGCCGGACATGATCCGCTACTACCTCTGCCAGGAGCCGATCCTCGACCAGGTGCCGACCTACCTCGCCTGGCGCGACAGCGACAAGAAATACATCCTGGAGAACCTCCCGAAGCTGGTGGTCAAGGCCGCCAACGAAAGCGGCGGCTACGGCATGCTCATCGGCCCGGCCGCCACGGCCGCCCAGATCGAGGAGTTCCGTCAGAAGGTGACCAACCACCCGCGCAACTACATCGCCCAGCCGGTCGTGAACTTCTCGCAGCACCCCACCCTCGTCGACGGCGGCCTCGAAGGACGGCACGTCGACCTGCGGCCTTTCGTGCTCTGGGGCGACACCGTCAAGGTGCTCCCCGGCGGCCTCACCCGCGTCGCGCTCACGCGCGGCTCGCTCGTCGTCAACTCGTCGCAGGGCGGCGGCAGCAAGGACACCTGGGTCCTCGCGGCCTGACCCTCACGGCCATGATGCTTTCCCGAGTCGCCGACCACCAGTATTGGATGGCCCGTCAGATGGAGCGGGCCGAGAACCTCGCCCGCCTGGTGCGCGTCTCCGAGGAGATGCTCCTCGACGACGAATCCCTCGGCCGCGGGACCGCCCAGGAATACTGGACTCCCGTGCTGGCCGCCACGGCGATGGAAGGCGCCTTCCGCACGCTCTACCCCCAGCCCCAGCAGGGCGACGTGGCCCGCTTCCTCACCCTGGACCTACGCAATCCGGACTCGATCCTCTCGTGCATCCGGCTCGCGCGCGAGAACGCCCGTTCGGTGCGCGACAAGATCTCCGACGAGATGTGGTCCGAGATCAACGCGCTGAACCTCTTCGTCACCTCGGCCGAAGGCCTCGAGCTGCTCGAACGCTTCCCGCAGGCCTATTACGAGAAGATCATCTCCTCCTCGATGCTCTTCGACGGCATCACCGACGCCACGCTCACCCGTGACGAGGGCTGGAACTTCCTGCAGCTGGGCCGCCTGCTCGAGCGCGCGGACATGACCAGCCGCTTCCTGGATATCCGTTCGCAGACCCCGGCCGCCGACGGCGATTCGGCCCTCGAATCCCTCCAGTGGGGCGCCGTCCTGCGCGCCTGCAGCGCCCATGCGGGCTACCGTCGCGTCCATGGCGGCGAGATCAGCGTCGAAGGCGTCGTCGACCTGCTCCTCTTCTCCAACGAATTCCCCCGCTCGGTCCGCCACTGCATCCGCCGGGCCGACGAGGTGCTCCACGACATCTCCGGCACGCCGACCGGACGCTATTCCAACGGCTGCGAGAAGATCACCGGCGCCCTGCTGGCGAAGCTCAGCTTCGCCGGGCCGCCCGAGGTGATGGCCCGCGGCCTCCATGCCTACATCGACGAGCTCCAGGTCCAGCTGAACGCCGCCGGCCAGGCGGTCTTCGAGAACTACGTGCTGCTACCCGGCGAGGTCGACCGGCACTTCCCGCGCGGCACGCGCCCCGAATCCCTCTCCGACTGGCAACGCGAACAGCAGCAGCAACAGCAGCAGCAATAAGGCCGACCGCGCCATGAAGCTCCGCATCCTCCACCGGACCGAATACCGCTACGCCCTGCCCGTCCGCAATAACACCAACGAGCTGCGCGTCACCCCCCTCACGAACCTCCGCCAGAAACTGGGCCTCCACCTGGTCCGCGTCCTGCCGGCGGTACGCATGCGCCGCTACCCGGACCTCTACCGCAACTCCGTCCACCTGTTCGAGATCGAGGAGCCGCACAAGGAGCTCGTGATCGATGTCTCGAGCATCGTCGAGACGGTCGCGACACCGGTCTCCGCCGTCCCCACCGATGTCCCGATCGCGACGGTCCGGTCGGAAGAAGTCATCGAAAGCTTCCAGCCCTACCTGCTTTCCGACGGCCCGATCCGCATCACCCCCGAGATCTGGCGGGCCGCGGTCGACGTCGAGAAAGACCGGGGGGATCTGTTCTCGGTGATCATCGGCCTGATGGACTACATCCACGCCACCTGTTCCTACGTCCCGGGCGCGACCCATATCGGCACCCATACCGAGGAGTTCTTCGCCAAGCCCCAAGGCGTCTGCCAGGACTACGCCCATCTGATGCTGGCCCTCTGCCGTTCCATCGGCATCCCCGCCCGCTACGTCTGCGGCTATGTCTACGACGCCAAGCGCGGCGACGTCATCGGCAGCCACGCCTCGCATGCGTGGTGCGAAGCGTGGATCCCGGGCTACGGCTGGCTGGGCGTCGATCCGACGAACAAGAAAGTCATCCATGAGGCCTACGTGGCCTCGGCGGTCGGACGGGATTACCGCGACGCCACCCCGGTCAGCGGGAGCTACTGGGGCGGCGGCGATCGCGAGATGCGCGTGACGGTGCACGTGGAGGCAAAGTAAGTCCGACGGTGTTCTAGTATCGCCCAAGCCGGGCCGGGCGTGCACGCTCGCTGACATCGCGGTCGTCCTCATGTCTTTGCTTGTCCCTTCCAAGGCTCCTTCCTCTCCGTTCGGCTCGTTCGCCTGCGCCTGGAACCTCACCAAGCAGATCCATGCCCATCGGGCCTGGAATTCCTCGCTGACCAAGTGCGTCGGCCGGGCCTTCACGGCCTTCGCCAACCATCGCGCCTTCTCGGCCTGGGTCGATTTCCTGCTCCAGCCCGAGCATCGTCGCTTCGCCGAAGCCAATCCGATGCTCTGGCACCGGACCTTGCTCGGCTACATGTCCACCCGCTGGGATGGGCAACAGAAACTGAAGGTCCTCCGCGACTCCTATCGCTTCGCCCAGGCCCATCCCGGCCCCCTGCTGGACTGCCTGCTGGGCCAGAAGAACCTCGGCTACACCTTCGCCGAAGTCCCCTTAGGCGAGGAAGCCGGCACGATCCGCTTCGCCCTGGCCTCCGACGACCGTTTCCGCCGCGAGGGCGAATGGACCCTCCGCGTCTTCTGCGACCAGATCGGCGGCGAGCTCTGCTCCATCGCCTTCGCCGTCGAGGAAATCGACGGCCAATGGGTCGCCTACGCGGGCGCGATCCAGGGCGGCAGCGGCGCCAACGAGGCCACCATCAAGGCTTCGGCGAAGGCGATGCACGGCGTACGCGCCAAGGCCATGGCCATCTTCGCCCTCCAGGAAGTCGTGAGCACCCTCGGCTTCCGCCGCCTCCTGGGCGCCGGCAACTCGATCCAGATGAGCAACGCCAAGCACATGATCCATGTGCCTTGGAACAAGATCTCCTTCAACTATGACGGCATGTGGACCGAAGCCGACGGCAAGCCCGTCGAAGGCGGCTGGTTCGAACTGCCGCTCCGGGAAGTCCGCCGCACCCGCGAGGAGATCAAGGCGAACAAGCGTCCGCTCTATGCGCGCCGCTACGCCCTCTTCGACCAGCTCCAGGAAGCCGTCGCGCAGGGCCTGCGCTCGCGTTAAGCCCGGAAAACAAAAAGGGCCCCGTTGCCGGGGCCCTTCGTTCAGCTGCTAATCCGAAGATTAGAAGTTGTAGCGAGCGGAGAGGCTGGTGACGCCACCGGCCACGCCCTGCTCGTTGGAGTAACCGACGGCGAGCTGGATCTGCTTGCTCACGTTGTAGGCGAGCTCAGCGGTCCAGACGTTGTTGTCGTCGGAGTTGCGGCCGAAGGAGGCAGCGGCTTCGAGGTTGTAGACGCCGAGGTCCTTGCGGAGGCCGAGGCCGTAGGCTTCGTTCGAGGCGACGGCGACGGTGGCGTCGATGCCGGCGTAGACGTTCTTGAAGACGTAGCCGAGGGAGACGGCGTCTTCGCCGTTGGCGGTGTCAGCACCACCGATGGTGGAGGAGGCACCAACGAGGAAGTTGGAGGCGCCGATCAGGGCCGAAGCCGAGAGGGAGTAGCCCTTGGTGTCGGTGTTGTAGCCGAGACCGATGCGGTTATAGGAGAGACCAGCAGCGGCCGGAGCAGCAGCGGCAGCCTGGGCGGAGGCAGCGGCAGCGAGGGTCGTGACGGTGAGGATAGGGAGGATGTGCTTCATATGCAGGGTGGTTAGTAAGTATCGATGCGCGTAAAACAACAAAAAAGTGCGTTTTTGTCATCCAACTGACACAGGCAGCCTGAGCCCGATCTTAAAAATAAACAAAAAGGGCCCCGTTGCCGGGGCCCTTGTGATCAGCCTCTAATCCTAAGATTAGAAGTTGTAGCGAACCGAGATGTCGGTCGTGGAAGCCTGACCCTGGGCGTCGGAGTAACCGACGGCGA
>JAHEJL010000007.1 GCA_024638885.1 Coraliomargarita sp.
ATCGTGGGTTCGAATCCCATCCTCTCCGCCACTTTGAACGCGAAACCCCAGTAAAATGGGGCTTCGGCTTTTGCGGAATTAGGCAGGTTCTGCAAAATCACTCCCCGTCTTGTCCAATATTTGTCCAATGACTTCAGGAGATCGAAGTCCGAAACCAAGATGGCGCTCCAATTGCCATCCGCCACAGGCCTTGAGCTATTTTTGTCCTCGTCTCAGCCGCGCTTGCGCAGGAGCAGCAGGGCGATGACTCCCAACGCGATGAGCAGGCTGACGGCAGCCTAGTTGTAGGACGGCTCCGAAGGCCAGGGGAAGCCTGTCGACCGGCGTGCTCACCTGTTGACTCTTGTAGCAGCTTAATCATAACACTTAGCCACCCCCTGAAATGCGCCTCGCTGGACCAAAAACGGTTTATACCGGTGTCTAAAATGTATAAAAGCTAATTGATGAGGGGGCGCTTTCCGAATAATTATGAAATATGTCTTATTAGCCTTGGTCTTATGTGTGTACGTAGCGGCATATGAAGTGAAGATTCAGGCCTTTGATGACAGAGGGGATGCTGTTGTTGGAGCTAAGATATCTGTTTTCTTTGTTAAACAGGGGAAGTCTGACGAAATCACGGGTATCACGGGTTTAGACGGGACATATATAGCAAATGGTCGGTCGACGCTGGGCGTGGACATCATCGCTGGGTGTTCAGGGCACTATTCTTCTCGAGTGGATAACCTGAAGAACGGCATGAGCCATGATGTTAAGCTGATATTGCCGCGCATACTTAATCCGATCCCGCTTTTCGCTAAGGACGGTTTTTGGACTAGGATCCCATCGGCTGGCACGTGGTATGGGTTTGATTTTGATGCTGCGGACTGGGTTGTTCCGCACGGTAAAGGTAAAACGGCTGACGTGCTTTTCCGGTATACGTCGAATTTTAGGGGGTGGAACGATGATGTTGTCGATCCGCTCCAGCGGGAGAAGATGATGGCCGAAACCAAGGCTCGAGACGCCCGTGTGAAAGAAGAATGGTCGTTTGAGAAATTTAAGGGCGAAAATGGCAAGTGGGAAGGCGTCTTGCAGGTTGCGTTTCCAGGAAAGGAAGAGGGGGCCGTTGAGCAAAAATTCATTGAATATAGCCAAATGAAGATGACACATCTGGCTCCTGTAGGCGGATATTTGTCTGCTTTAGAGTTTTCGACAAATACCTACTCTTACCCCAAGTTTCGCCACGATGTTGGGTTTTTTCTCCGAACACGGGTGCAATTAGACAAGGCTGCCAATATTATTTCAGCTAACTATTGTAAGATTCATGAGGATATTGTGTTTAATCCCTCAAATGGCGAAATGCATTTTACATATTATTACAATCCTGTGCCCAACGACCGGAACTTAGAATTCAACCCGAAGGACAACTTGTTTCGGGAGGACAAGCGAGGTTCTGCCCGATGACCGTTTGATTTTTCGAGGCTGTGTCAGTCGTACTTCTTTAATCTCAAGCGTACGGACGAAAGGTGCAGCATCGCGCCGAGGCTATTTTTCTGGGTAGTCCATTCCGTTGTGGGGGCCTTTCCTCGTTGTAGAGGGTGCGGACGGGAAGTGTCGCTGCCTGGCTCGGTGCAATCCGGGCAGCCCTATGACAGGGGCGCGGCGTTAAGGTATCCCGCGGTTCTGGGAGCACTGGTCGATCCTGACCAGCCGGAGCACTAGGAGCTGAGCGAATGGCTCGGCGATGGCTTGGGCCCAGGGCGTTTTCTCTTGCCGCGATTAACCGGTCACTGTCCAGGCTGAAGCGCCGCGAGAGAGCGAGTTGGGTGCCTCTGTCCAGGCCGGTCCCAGGCCTGGTAGCAAGGATGGGTACAGGGACCATCCTCCCTCTCCCTGGAATAAATCCGCGCGAAACCCCCTTGCGTCTGCACGTTCTGCAGGATTAGTCTGAATTGGTCGTTAAGTTGTCCAATAGTTTGTCCAACGAAACGGCGAACATCAATAAACATTAAGGTTTACGCTATGAGGAACGGACTTCGAATCCCATCCTCTCCGCCACTTTTTTATCCAGCTGGCCGGCTGGCATGTGGGCAGGTGGGCAAGAAGGAGATGCCCTTGTCTGATGGGATGAGAAACCGTTCGGTGCGCGTGACTGTATCTGGCGAGGGAGCCTCGGACCGGAAATCCTTGGCTTGCTTGACTTCGCTCAGGTGGCCAGAATTCTGATGTCAGTGGCTGCTGCCCGTTCCAGACTCTTCGCCTGCCTCGCCTTCCTTCTATGGGCGACGGTCGGGGTGCTGGCGGTCGAACATTGCGCCTGTGAGGATGTCTCGTCGGCTTGCGAGCACGCGGGCGAAGCCTGCGCCCAGCCTGATGACTGTACGGATTGCTTGGTTCCGGCCTCTCCGTCCGCCCTCGCGGATGAGCCGTTGGCCTTGCTCCCTTCGGCTCATATCTGGCTGGGCGCGCCCTTGCTGGCTCCGCTCTTCGCTCACGTCGACAGACCTGCCCTTGCGACGGTTCGCCCCATTTTCAGTTCTATCTGTCCAGCGTGTCGTCCGCCTGCCTTGAGCGCGGGGGCGATGTGCCTGCGGATCTGATGTCCTGGACTTTGGCGGCGTTCGCCGCCCGGTGGCCATGCGTCCGCGACGGATGTGAGGCCTGCCGTAGGTCTTTTCGTCGTCCAAGGGGGCACCCTGGGCTCACGCCCGCATGCATCCAATCCCATGAACCTTTCCAGACTTCTCCTTCCTATCCTCATCCTTCCTTGCTTCGTGCGTGCCGCGGAGGTCGCGCCTCAACCCGTCGATATCACCGAGCTGGTCCGTCAGGCGGTGGCGACCAATCCCGAGCGTCAGGCCTATGAGGCCGCGCTCGCGGCCGAGAGGGAGACGGCTTCGTTCGCCGGTTCCCATCAGGATCCGGTGCTGTCTCTTGAGGTCGGTCGCAAGCGGCTGCGCGATGCCGCCGGCGCCTTCTTGGACGAGGGGCAGGTCTGGACGGCTTCGTTGAGCCAGACCTTCGAGTGGCCGGAACGCGTCCGGCTGCGTCGCGCCCTCGCCGACCGTCAGGTCGAGGCGGCTAAGTTAGGGTTGGGTCGATTCGAGCAGGCCATCGAGGCCAAGGCCACCGTCCTCGCCTTCCGCCTTTCGCGCGCCCAGCTCCGGGCCCAGGCCTGCGAGGAGGTCGCTGCGCGTTACGCCGGTCTCCGCAAGGCTTTGGTCGGCCGGGATCCTTCCGGGCCTGCCCCGATCATCGAGCTGCGCTCCGTCGAGGCCGCGGAAGTCGTCGCCCGCCGAAGGGCGGAGGAGGCGCGGCTGGCCTTGCAGCAGGCGCTGCTGGAAATGAACCAATTACGCGGAGCGCCTTCCTTGGCGCCTCTCGTGGTCAAGGCTCCGTCGCTCGCGCTCCGCGATGCCCCTAAGCTGGAGGAACTCCTGCTGGCCGCACCGCAGGGCAATTTCGGCTACCGCATGCAGGTGCTCGAGTCCGAAAAGCTCAGCCTGCAGTCCGACCTCGCCCGCTCCGACAGCGTCCCGGGTTTCACCGCCGGACCTTATGTCTCCCAAGACCGCGTGGGCGGACGCGAGACGATCGTCGGCCTGCGCTTCGACGTTCCGTTGCCGGTGACCGCGCGTTCCGCTTCGGCCGATCGTGCCGGTTTGGAAAAGCGTCGCCAGGCCAAGGCCGTGCTCGCGGCCGCTTGGCGCGACGTCGAGCGCGACCTCGGCCAGACCTGGCTCGCTTACGCTTCCAAGCTCGACCAGCTCCGCATGCATCAGGATGACCCGGCGGTGCGGTTCGCCGAGGCCGCCCGCCAGGCTGAAGCCCACTTCCGGGCCGGGGCGTTGTCGCTGCCGCTCTTCATGGACGCCCAGGCCGGTTATCTCGAGGCCGTGGACTCGGCCCTGTTGCTCCAAGAGCAGGCCGTCGAGGCGGGCTTCCGCTTGCGCGAACTGAGCGGGACCACCTTCAGCCCCGTCTCGACCCGATGAGGAACCTTATCCTGATCCTGACCACCGCGCTGCTGGTCGCATGCGGCAAGTCCGTGTCGACCGCGGAGTCTTCCGGCCCGGCGCATAAGGCCGCCGAGTTCAAGCAAGGGCAGGGGCTGTTGCTCACCGAGGAGGCTTCCCGGTTCATCGGGCTGCGCTCCGCCGAAGCTCAGACGAAAGGGACTCTCGTCCGGATACCTCAATCCGCCGTGGTGGAAACCTCGGAGGGCAAGCACGTGTTCGTCCGTAACGGACAGCGCTGGCTGCGTACCGCGGTGAAGCTCGGCGCGGCATCGGGTGAGGTCGTCGACGTCGCCGACGGTCTGCTCGAGGGAGATATCGTCGCCGTCGCCGGGGGTTGGTATCTCTGGCTTGCGGAACTCCAGGCGATCAAGGGGGGCGTCGGCTGCGCCGACGGACACTGAGATGGTCGCCGCCCTTGCCCGCTGGTCCATCCGACGTCGCGGAGCCGTCCTGACCGTCGCCCTGCTGCTCAGCCTGCTCGGCCTCTGGTCCGCCGCGCGCGTGCCGATCGACGCGATGCCCGACATCACGGGTCCGCAGGTGCAGATCAACACCGCTTTGCCCGCCCTCGCCGCCGATGAAGCCGAATCCCGGGTGACCATTCCGCTGGAGTCCGAGCTTTCGGGACTGCCCGGGCTGGTCGAGTTCCGCTCGCTCTCGAAGACCGGCCTCTCGCAGGTGACCCTCGTCTTCGAAGAGGGGACGGACATCTTCCGTGCCCGCCAGCTGGTGACCGAACGTATCGGCCAGGCTGCCGGCAACCTTCCGCCTGGCGTCGTCCCGGTCATGGCGCCGATCAGCACCGGCCTCGGTGAGATCGTCTATTATGCCTTGGAGTTCGTCGAAAGCGCCAAGGCGCCGGCCGATGAGGCCGCCCGCCTGCGTGAGCTGCGTCTGCTGCATGACACGCGCGTCCGTCCGGCCCTGCGATCGACTTCAGGCCTGGCCGATGTGAACGTCATCGGTGGTCACGAGCGTCAGATGCTGGTCGAACCCGACCTCGCCAAGATGGCAAAGGCGGCCTTACCGATGTCCGAACTGCTTCGGGTTGTCCGCAAGAATACGGAGAACGCCGGCGGCGGCGTCATCTCGGTCGGTGGCGAAGCCTTCACTGTCCGTGCCGATACCCGCGTGCGTACCGCGCAGGATGTCGCCGGGATCCCCTTGCGCCCCGCGGGCCTCGGTCCGACCGTGACAGTGGGCGACGTCGCCAAGGTCTCGGTCGGCAGCGCCTCGCGCATGGGCGCGGCCACCGTCGACGGGCGTGAGGCCGTCGTCGGCGCGGCCATCATGCTGGCCGGCGAGAACTCCCGCGAAGTGTCCCGCCGTGCGGTCGAAAAGCTGCGGGTCATCGGCGAACACCTCCCGGAAGGCGTCCGTATCCGCGTGCTCTACGACCGTTCCGACTTGGTCGGCGCGACCATCCGCACGGTCGAGACCAACCTGTTCGAGGGCGCGGCGATCGTCGTCGTCGTGCTCCTGTTGCTGCTTGGGCATTGGCGTGCGGCCTTGTTGGTCGCCTTGGCGATCCCGCTTTCCTTCCTGCTCCTGCTCACCGGCATGGCCGCGACCAAGGCCAGCGCGAACCTCATGAGCCTGGGGGCGATCGACTTCGGCCTGATCGTCGACGGGTCGGTCGTGATGGTGGAAAACTTCCTGCGACGGATGGACGACCGCGTCCGTTCTCTGGGACGCTCCCTGACCGAGGACGAGCGCACCGAGGAGCTTTCCGCGGCCGCCAGCGAGGTCGCCGGCCCGATGTTCCTCGGCGTCGCGGTCATCACGCTCGTCTATGTCCCGATTTTCGCCCTCGAAGGCATCGAAGGTAAGATGTTCAAGCCCATGGCGGGAGCCGTGGTCGTCGCCTTGGCGGCTTCCGCGCTCGTCGCCCTCACGGTCATGCCGGCGCTGGCGTCCTTTGGTCTCCGTCCCTCCGGTCACGGCGAGGAGAGCGGATTGATCCGTAGGCTCCGGAGCCTTTTCGCTCCGGCCTTGGCCTGGTGCTTCGCGCATCGAGGACTCGCCTTGGGCGTCACGCTGCTGGCCGCCTTGGCCGCCGCCTTTGGCTTCACCCGGCTGGGCGCCGATTTCATCCCCCAGCTGGACGAGGGTTCGATCAGCATCCAGTTCGTCCGGGCCGCGAGCCTCGACCTGCGTTCCTCGGTCGAACTGCAGAAGAAATCCGAGGCTTTGTTGAGGGAACGTTTCCCGGAGATCGACCATGTGTTCGCCCGCATCGGGACCGCGGAAATCGCGAGCGACCCGATGGGCCCCAACGTGGCCGACACCTATGTCACCCTCAAGCCGCGTGAAACCTGGCGGCGGGAGGGCGGTGCCATCGTCAGCAAAGCGCGTTTGGTCGAACTCATGTCCGGCGTGTTAGAGCGCACGGTCCCTGGGCAGACCGTGATGTTCTCCCAGCCGATCCAGCTCCGTTTCAATGAGATCATGGCGGGGGCGCGGGCCGATCTTTCCCTGAAGGTCTTCGGCGATGAGCTGGTTGATATGGAGTCGGTCGCCACCCAGGCGGTGGCGGTGCTGCGCAAGATTCCCGGGGGAGGGGACGTCGAGTTCGAAGCTTCGGGCCGGTTGCCTTCCGTGGACATCGTCCCTAAGCGCGATCAACTCGTCCGTCGCAACCTACATGCCGAGGAGCTGAACGAGGTCGTCTCGGTGGCGCTGGGTGGCGCCAAGGCCGGCCAGATTCCCACCGCGGGACGTCCGTTGGACGTCGTGGTGCGTCTGCCCGACGCGGAGCAGACGCCTTTGGTTCGGATCGGCGACCTGCCGGTGTCGGCGGAAGATGGTTCGGGCACGACCGTGGCCCTCTCCAAGGTCGCCGATATCCGCGCCGTCGAACGACCGGGGGTCATCACCCGCGAAGACGCCCGTCGGCGCCTCGCCATCCTGATCAACGTGCGCGGCCGCGACACCGAGGGTTTCGTGCGTGAGGCCGAAGCACGCCTGAAGGCCGAGCTCAAGCCGATCGGCGGCGTCTATTGGGAGTTCGGCGGGCAATTCGAGAACCTCGTGCGGGCCCGTGAGCGGCTCGCCCTGGTGGTGCCCGCGGCGCTGGGGCTCATCCTCCTGCTCATCTATGCCGGCTTCGGGAGTTTCCGGCAGGCGGCGCTGGTCTTCACCTGCGTGCCCTTGGCGGCGACGGGCGGCGTGCTGGCCCTCTGGCTGCGCGGGATGCCGTTCACGATCTCGGCCGGCATCGGCTTCATCGCCGTGTCCGGCATCGCGGTGCTCAACGGCATCATGCTCATCAGTTTCATCAACCAGCTCAGGGCCGGGGGCACGCCTTTGCGCGAAGCCGTGACCGAAGGCACGTTGACGCGCCTACGCCCGAAACTGTTGACCGCCTTGGTCGCTTCGCTCGGCTTCGTCCCCATGGCCCTTTCGACCGGGCCGGGCGCGGAGGTCCAGCAGCCGCTGGCGACGGTCGTCATCGGCGGTATCGTCACTTCGACCGCCCTCACGCTGCTCCTCCTGCCCGTGCTCTACGACTGGCTCGAATCCCGTTTCGTTGCTTCTTCCTCCAGCCCTGACTAATCCCATGAAAACGTTGTTCCTCTCCCTTCTTTCGATCTGCGCGCTTGTCGCCGCCGAGCCTGCCAAGGCTCCGGCGGAAGGCCGTGCCGGACGTCTCCTGGAGGCTTCCGGGGTGAAGGCCGAGTTCCTGATCAAGCCCGACCGTCATGTGGCCCTGACGTTCCTGGACGCCGCCGGTAAGCCGATGGCTCGTGGCGAACGCAGCGTCGTCGTGAAGGTCGACGGCAAGGACCTCGCCCTTGAGCCCAAGCCGGAAGGATTCCTCTCCAAGGAGCCGCTCGCGGCCAAGGAGCCCGCCCCGATCGTCGTCCAGGTCCGCACGACGGCCGATGCCAAGCCGACGAACTTCCGCCTTACTCTCAACACCGCCAACTGCGGTGGCTGCAAACATCAGGAATACGCCTGCAGCTGCGATCACTGAGTCGACTTAGGCTCGGAGTCACGCCCCCTTCGCGGCGGTGCCTTTCGGCGTGAGGTGGTAGGAGCGCCGGCGTCCGTCGCCTTAATCATAGGCCTCCGGCAACGGCCTAGTCCGTAAGGAGTTTACATGACAAGGGCCTGTCGTTTGATGCGGGCATGATGCGCGCTTGGTTTACCCTTTTCCTGACTTTATCCTCCGTCCTCGGGAGCGCCCAGACGCTCCGGCAGGCCTCGCCTTGGGCGGTGGGCGTCGGCCTCGCCGACCGCATCGCGGACCGTCCGGCCGACTGGCCGCTGCTGACCGCGCAGTTCAGCCATGTGACGCCGGAAAACTGCATGAAGCCTGATGCCCTGCGCCGGACTGAACAGTCGTGGAATTTCGAGCAGGCCGACCGCTTCGTGGCGTTCGCTAACTCGAAGGACCTCAAGGTCGTGGGGCATTGCCTGGTCTGGGCCAAGGATGACCGCACGCCGGCGTGGTTCTATCAGGACGGCGCGGCACCGGCTTCGAAGGAGGTCCTGCTGGCTCGCATGAAGTCGCACATCGAGACGGTCGTCGGCCGCTACAAGGGCCGCATCGCGACCTGGGACGTGGTCAACGAGGCGCTCGACGACGGTCAGCCCGAACTGCGTGACTCCGGCTGGCTGCGCATCGCCGGCGAGGAGTTCATCGCCCGCGCCTTCGAATACGCCCATGCGGCCGACCCGTCGGCCCAGCTCATCTACAACGACTATAACAACGAACTGGACGGCAAGCGGGAGAAGATGCTGGCCCTGCTGACCAGGCTCAAGGCGCGCAATACCCCGATCCACGCCGTCGGCCTGCAGGGACATTATGAGATCGACCGCGTGCCCTACGATCAGCTCGAGAAGACCTTGGTCGCCCTCCGCGCCATCGGGATGAAGGTCGTGGTGTCGGAGCTCGATATCGACGTCATCCCGCGTGGCCGCTGGTGGGCCGACAATAACCGCCATCGCGCGGAGATGGCGAAGATCAACCCCTACGTCGATGGCTGCCCGCCGGAGATCCTCGCCCGCCAGGCCGAGCAGTATGCGCAGCTCTTCCGCCTCTTCCGTAAGTACGAAGACGTCATCGCCCGCGTCTCCTTCTGGAACCTCCATGACGGCCAGAGCTGGCTCAACGACTTCCCCTGGAAGCGCGTGAACCATCCGTTGCTCTTCGATCGCCAAGGCAAGCCCAAGCCCGCCTTCGACGCGGTGATGAAGGAGCTGACCGCAGCCGTCTCGCCGGCCCGCGCCATCGAGAAGGCCCATGCCGAGACCTGGCGTCGCTTCGTGGATGAGCACGGCATCGTCCGTGACTACGTCGGTGAGCTGCCCACGCCGGAAGACTGCCGCCTCGGCAAGCCTAACGCCATCGGCTGGTGGAGTCCGATCGAGAATGGGCCGATGTTCACCGGCATGTATCTCAACGCCATGGTCGAGCGGGCCCGTCGCTCCGGCGCCGCCGCCGACAAGGAGCAGGCCCGTAAGCTTGCGCATGGGTTGCTCAAGTGCGCCTCGGTGTCGGACGTCCCCGGCTTCGTCGCCCGCGGCGTGGGCTCCGACGGCAAGTGCCATTACCCGCTGAGCTCCGACGACCAGATGCACCCGTGGTTCCTCGGCCTGCAGGCTTATCTCGGGAGCGACATCCCGACCGCCGACGAGCGGAAGGTGCTCGTGGCCAAGGTGCGCGAGGTCGCCGCCGCGTTGGAGTCCTATGGTTGGAAGGTCCCGTGCGACGGCGCCTTCAAGGGCGATTTCCGCGGCGGCTTCAAAGGCGAGCATTTCCGGGACGTCGTACGTTACCTGCACATGCTGCGTGCCACCTATGAGATGACCGGTGACGCCGTCTGGCTGGAGCGCTATCGGAAGGCCCTTGGTGAGAAGCCGGAGAAGTCGGCCGAGACGCGTCAGGAGATCTGCGCCCTCGGTTGCCCGCGCGACCTGAAGTTCATCCCCACTATCCAGAAGGGTCAGTTCTGGATCTATGTCGGCACCCAGGCCGGCCTCGCCCGCCTCGCCGCCGTCGAGACCGACGCCGCGGTGCAGGCCGCGTATCGCAAGGGATTGGCCGTCAACGCCGCGTTCGCGGTCCCGGCGGCGGAGACCTATGCCCAGTTCGACAACGCCGACCAAGGTTTCTTCGGTGCCGCCGATTGGCGGGCCGCCAACCCGACCTGGTTCCCGCAGCCTACGCAGGCTGAGGCCGAGCGTCTGGCCAAGATCGTCGACTATAAGAAGCGTGGACCGCGTAAGAATTACGAAGCGACGTGGATGCGCCATCCTTTGGCGGCGGCCGCGGTCATCGCGCTGTCCGGCGATGCTTCGGCTCGTCCCTTGGTCCTCAAGGCCATGAGCCATTACGACTACGCCAAGCTCAACATGGCGGAGTTCTTCTTCGCGGAGTGCGCGTACTACGCGCTCCCGGAAATCAAATGACTTCGATGCGGACGATCCGCCGGACGATCCGCCACACGTTCATCCTGGCCGCGTCGGTGGTGTTGGTCTGCATGCCCTGTGTGCTGGTGTCCGAGTTGATGGGTTGGTATCAGCGCTCCCTGCATATCCTTCAGAGTTTCGTGGCCATCCCCGTCGCTTTTCTTTCCTCGGGGGTCTTCTTATGTCTGCGCGTTCCGGAGGATGCGCCGGTCTGGGAGCGTCGGACGGCGTGGGCCGTCTTCATCCTTTCAGGCGCCTGGGTGGCGATGCTCGTGATTGTCTTGGTCGCGTTGTCACGCGGCATGTTCCCGGGGCCGGCCTGAGCGCGAGAGGGGCTTGCCAGCCGCGGATGGAGGGGTAGGGTGCGCCTACCCCCATGAAGACCCGCCTCACGTCCCTCCTCGCCCTCGTGGCGTCCCTCGTCGCCGTCGCGGCCGAGACCAACTACGCCATCCAGCCGGTACTCCACCCCGGTACGGAGAAGCGCCATGAATCCTTCAACGAGATCTCGAAGAAGGGCGAAGCCCAGCTCGTCTTTCTCGGCGACTCGATCACCCACGGCTGGGAGCGCACCCCCGAGGCCCGCGCCATCTGGGACAAGACCTGGGCTCCGCTGAAGGCCGCCAACTTCGGCATCGGCGGCGACCGCACCGAGCACGTCCTCTGGCGCCTCGAGCACGGCAACTTCGACGGCCTCAAGCCGAAGGAG
The DNA here is from genome assembly GCA_024638885.1 of Coraliomargarita sp. Classification (GTDB taxonomy): domain Bacteria; phylum Verrucomicrobiota; class Verrucomicrobiia; order Opitutales; family UBA953; genus UBA953. Next base: position 11,122 of record JAHEJL010000007.1, read on the forward strand.
ATCGTGCTCATGATCGGCACCAACAACACCGGCCACCAGGGCCGCCCGCAGAAGGAACTGAACGGCGCCGTCTACCAGTGCACCGCCCAGCAGACCGCCGACGGCATCAAGGCCATCATCGCCAAGCTCCAGCAGAAGTGCCCCGACGCCAAGATCCTCGTCCTCGCCATCTTCCCCCGCGGCGCGAACAAGGATGACAAGTTCCGCCAGCAGAACGAGGCCACCAACGCCCTCGTGAAGGGCTTCGCCGACGACAAGAAGGTCTTCTTCCTCGATATCGGCGCCAAGTTCCTCGAAGCCGACGGCACGCTGTCCAAGAGCATCATGCCCGACCTCCTGCACCCGAACCCGAAGGGCTACCAGATCTGGGCCGACGCCGTCGAAGCCAAGGTCAAGGAGCTGCTCAAGTAAGCCTTCCGATCAGGACATGAAAAGGGCCGCCCCACGGGCGGCCCTTTCTGTTGCCTGGAGCCTGAGCTCAGGCCTGCTTCAGCGAAGCCATGTCGATCACGAAGCGGTAGCGGACGTCCTGCTTGATCATGCGGTCCCAGGCTTCGTTGATCTTCTGGATCGGGATGAGCTCGATGTCGGAGACGATGCCGTGCTGGGCGCAGAACTCGAGCATCTCCTGGGTCTCGGCGATGCCGCCGATGCAGGAGCCGCTGAAGTTGCGGCGCGGCATGATCACGCTGAAGGCGTGGACCGCGAGCGGCTGCTCGGGGACGCCGACGAGGCAGAGGGTGCCGTCGACACGGAGGAGCGAGAGGTAGGCGTTCAGGTCGTGCTTGGCCGAGACGCAGTCCAGGATGAAGTCGAGCGACGAGGCGTGTTTGGCCATCGCGGCGGCGTCAGTGGAGACGACGACCTCATGGGCGCCGAGGCGGAGCCCGTCGGCGACCTTGGACGGGGAGGTGGTAAACAGCACGACGTGGGCGCCGAAGGCGCGGGCGAGCTTCACGCCCATGTGGCCGAGGCCGCCGAGGCCGACGATGCCGACCTTCTGGCCGGGGCCGACCTTCCAGTGGCGCAGCGGGGAGTAGGTGGTGATGCCGGCGCAGAGGAGCGGGGCGGTCGCGGCCAGGTCCATGCCCTTCGGGACGCGCAGGGTGAAGGCTTCGTCGACGACGATGGCGGAGGAGTAGCCGCCGAAGGTGTGGCCCCCGAGGTGCTTGTCGGGGCTGTTGTAGGTGAAGGTCGCGCCGGTGAGGCAGAACTGCTCCAGGCCCTTCTGGCAGCTCGGGCAGGTGCGGCAGGAGTCGACCATGCAGCCGGTCGCGCCGATGTCGCCGACCTTGAGCTTGGTTACCTTGGCGCCCACGCGGGTGACGCGGCCGACGATCTCATGGCCCGGAACGCAGGCGTAGTTCGTGCCCGGCCATTCGCCGCGGGCGGTATGGACGTCGGAGTGGCAGACGCCGCAGTAAAGGATCTCCATCTCGACGTCGGTCGGGCCCGGGGCGCGGCGGGCGATCTGCAACGGGGCGAGCAGCGAGGAAGGGGAGGCGGAACCGTAGGCCTTGGCGGTGGTAGTCATGGAAGGGAGGCCTGACAGGTAAGCGTAACGAGCCGATAAGCAAGCCGGGGAGAAGCATCGGGCCAAGGCTGGTGGCTTGCCCTGATTTCTTTCCGGCGGGCGTACTCGGCAGGATGGAAGGATGCCATCCGTGATGCCATCCCCGAGCGAGGTCGACCTACTTGACAGAATTCTGTACAGAGGGCAGACTGTCGCCATGAAGACCATCTCCTACACCGACGCCCGCAACCAGCTGGCCAGCCTCATGGAGGCGGCCAACGCGGACCGCGAGCCCGTGGCCATCACGCGCAACGGGGCCGCTTCCGTCGTGCTGGTCGACGCGGCCGAATACGCCGCGATGGCGGAGACCTTCCATCTCCTCGCTTCGCCGCGCAACGCCGACCGCCTCCGCAAGGGCCTCGCCGAATTCAAGTCCGGCAAGTTCAAGAAGGCTCCCCGTGGCTGAGGTCCGCCGGTCATCGGCGGCCTTGGAGGATCGGGCCTACTGGCGGAGGGAGGAACCGCGGACATTTGAGCGCGTCGAGCGGCTGCTCGCCGAGATCGCCCGATCGCCGTTCAAGGGCGTGGGTAAGCCCGAGCCGTTGAAGGGCGACCTGTCCGGCTGGTGGTCCCGCCGGATCACGCTGGAGCACCGTTTGGTCTATCGGGTCGAGAAAGGCGTGATCTACGTGCTGCAGGCCCGCTACCCTTACTGAGCCTCAGGCTTTCCGATGACGTAGCCGCAGGGCGTTCGTGATCAGCGAGACGCAACTGAGGCTCATGGCCGCCGCGGCGAACATCGGCGAAAGGGTCCAGCCGGTCAGCGGGTAGAACACGCCGGCGGCCAGCGGGATGCCGAGGAGGTTGTAGCCGAGGGCGAAACCGAGGTTCTGCCGCATGTTGGCCACGGTCTCGCGGGAAAGGCGATGGGCCTGGGCGATCCCGCGCAGGTCGCCTTTGACGAGCGTCACCTGGGCGTTGCGGATGGCGACGTCGGTGCCGTCGCCCATGGCGATGCCGAGATGGGCCTGGGCGAGGGCGGGGGCGTCGTTGATGCCGTCGCCGGCCATGGCGACGATGCGGCCTTCGGCGCGGAGGCGGGCGACGAGCTGCTGCTTGCCTGAAGGCGTCAGGTCGCCGTGGACCTCGTCGAGCCCGAGTTCACGGCCGATGGCCTGCGCGGTGGTCTCGGCGTCCCCGGTGGCCATGATGATGCGCAGGCCGGCGGCGCGGATCTCCTGCAGCGCCTGCGCGGTGGTGGCCTTCACGTTGTCGGCGGCGACCAGCGCGCCGGCGGCTTGGCCGTCGACGGCGAGGAAGAGCACGCTGGCCCCGGTACGACGGTGCGGTTCGGCGAGCACGGCCAGCGCGGCCGGGTCGGCGCCGACGGAAAGGAGCAGGGTGGCGTTGCCGAGGACGAGTTCTCGTCCTTCGAGCTGGCCGCGGACGCCTTGGCCCGTGATAGCCCGGAAGCCGATGGTCTCCTGCGGGGCGAGGCCACGTTCCTTGGCCGCGGTAAGCAGCGCGGACGCCAGCGGGTGTTCGCTGCCGAGTTCGAGGGAGGCGGCCAGCCGGAGGACTTCGTCGGCGGTGAAACCCTCCGTCGGCAGCACCGACGTCAGGCGCGGTTTCCCTTCGGTGAGCGTGCCGGTCTTGTCGATGACGAGCGTGTCGACCTTCGCCAGCGTCTCGATCGCGCTCGCATCGCGGAAGAGGATGCCCTGCGTGGCCCCGCGTCCGGTGGCGATGAGGATGGACATCGGCGTGGCCAGTCCGAGCACGCACGGACAGGCGATGATCAGCACCGAGACCGCGCAGATCAGGCCGAAGAGCCAGCCGCGTTCGGGTCCGAAGAAGCCCCAGGCGAAGAAGGTGACCACCGCGATGCTGACGACCGTCACGACGAAATAGCCGGCGACGACGTCGGCCAGTTTCTGCAGCGGGGCCTTGGAGCGGCGGGCGTCGACGACCATCTGCACGATCTGCGCGAGCATCGTGTCGTTGCCGACCTTCTCGGCGCGCAGGACGAAGCTGCCGTCGATGTTGAGCGTGGCGCCGGTGACCTTGTCGCCCGGGTGCTTGGCCACGGGCCAGGGTTCGCCGGTGAGCATCGCTTCGTCGACCGCGCTGCCGCCGGCGGTGACCACGCCGTCGACGGGGATCTTCTCGCCGGGGCGGACGCGGAGCAGGTCGCCGACACGGATCTGGCCGAGGAGGATGGTTTCTTCGATGCCCTCGGCGTTGACGCGACAAGCGGTCTTCGGGGCGAGGCGGAGCAAGGCGGCGAGCGCGCCGGAGGTGCTGGCCCGGGCGCGGAGTTCGAGGATCTGGCCGAGCAGGGTCAGGCTGACGATCTCCGCGGCGGCTTCATAATACAGCGAGAGACGGCCCATCTCCATGAAGGACGACGGAAAGGCTCCGGGGACGAAGGTCGCCGCCAGGCTATAGCCGAAGGCCGCGCCGGCCCCCAGGCCGATGAGCGTCCACATGTTGAAGCTACGTTGCGCGAGCGAAGCCTCGCAGCGGGCGAAGAGGGTATGCCCGCCCCAGAAGATGACGGGAGCGGCGAGCGCCAGTTCGAGCCAGGGGAAGGCGGCGTGCGGGATGAACGTCAGCGCATGGCCCGACATCTCGAGCGCGGCCAGGAGCAGCGTGAACGGGAGCGTCCACCAGAAGCGGCGGCGGAAGTCGGCCAGTTCCGGGTCGGTTCGGTCGGGGTCGGGTGCGGACGCTTCGAGCGCCATGCCGCACTTCGGGCAGGTGCCCGGTCCTGGTTGCGTCACCTCCGGGTGCATCGGGCAGGCGTAGCTCAATCCGTCCGTCGGTTCGACCGTGCAGCAGGCGTCGCCGCAATCCGTCGGCATGGGCGCCTGCAGATGCTTGGCCGGATCGGCGGCGAATTTCCGCCGGCAGCTCGGGTTGCAGAAATAGTAGGTCGTCCCGGCGTGGGTGTGGCGCAGAGGCGAATCGGCGCGGACCGACATGCCACACACCGGGTCCCGGTGTTCGGAGGTGGGAGCGGCGTTCATCAGGTCAGCATACCCGCACGACGCTCGGAGGCGAGGCAACGTCGTCGGTTCACCCAACAAAAAGCCCCGCTGGCGCGGGGCGAGAAGCGAGACAGCTCAGCCCTCGGACGGGTCGTAGAGCCCTTGGCGGACCACGAAACGGATGACGCCGGCGACGTCATGGACGCCGAGCTTGCGCATCAGGTTGGTGCGGTGGTTCTCGACCGTCTTCGCGCTGATATCGAGCTTCACGGCCACTTCCTTGCTCGAGTAGCTCTTCGCGAGGAGCACCGCGATCTCCTTCTCGCGGTCGGTGAGCGTCGCGCCCTTCGCGTCGACGTCGCTTTCCGGGGCCGTGAGGGCGTCGGCCATCGCCTTCTGGAAGGCTTCGCTGAACCAGGTGTCGCCGGCGGCGACGGCGTCGACCGCCTGGCGGAGTTCGGAGAGGCGGGCGCTCTTCGGCACGTAGCCGCGGACGCCGGCCTTGAGGAGGCCGCGGGCGATCTGCTTCTCGGACTTCGCGGAGAAGATGAGCACCTTCAGGTCCGGCTGGCTGTCATGGAGCTGGCGGAGGATCTCCAGGCCGCTGATGCCCGGCAGGAGGATGTCCAGGATGAGGATGTCGGGCTTCAGCTGCTTCGCGAGGGCGAGGCCTTCGTTGCCGTCGGCCGTCGAACCCAGGACGCGATACGCGCCGCGCGCCTCGAGCATCTCGATGATCAGTTCACAGATGGCGGTCTGGTCTTCCACGACCACGACCGATTTCGCCTTCCGGGAAGTTGTCTTCATGGGGGATGACGGAGATTCTGGGCCTCCCCCGGCCGCAGGCGAACGCAAAAAGGAGTCGCCTGGTAAAAATCTTATTCCGCCGCCGGGTCGACCAGGCCTTGGCGGACCACGAAGCGGACCAGCCCGGCCACGTCGCGGACGCCCAGCTTGCGCATCAGGTTGGCCCGATGGTTCTCGGCGGTCTTGATGCTGATGTTCAGGCGGCCCGCGACCTCCTTGCTGCTGTGGCTCTGGGCGATGAGCACGGCGATCTCGCGTTCGCGCGGGGTGAGCTGGTCGATCATCCCTTCGCCGAGGTGGGCGGGGGAGGCGAGGGCCTGCCGGACCGTGCGGCTGAAGTCCTCGTTGAACCAGGTGTTGCCCAGCGCGAGCGCTTCGAGGGCCTTGCGGAGCTCGGAGAGCGGGCCGTGTTTGTTCACGAAGCCATGGATGCCTGCCTGCATCAGCGCGCGGACGATGTGCGGCTCCTGCTTGCCCGAAAAGATGAGCACCTTCATCGCCGGCACGCTGCCGCCGAGGCGACGGAGGACCTCGATGCCACCGACGCCGGGCATGATGACGTCGAGCACGAGGATATCCGGGCGTAGTCGCAGCGCCATCTCGATGGCGCTTTGTCCGTCGGACGCGGTGCCGACCGAGACGCAACGCGGGTGCGCCTGCACCATTTCCGCGACCAGGTCGCAGACCGCGGACTGGTCTTCGATCACGAGCACGCGCTTCTTCGCGTCAGGCGTCGCGGGAGCGACGGGTTTCTTCGCGAGCGGGAAGGTCGGACGTTCGCCGGTCGGACGACTGACGCGGAGTTTGCGCAATGATGTCTTCATGGAATCGATACATGAGTTATCTCCGGGTTTGTCCGGCAGGGTTCAACGGAAACACGATAGGGCTTATTCCCCATCGATGAATAAGAGAAATGGATTAGCATTGTTGGTCGTGCTGATGCTGTCGGCGGCGACGGTGTTCCTGGCCTTGTGCCTGGCCTCGTTGCTCGTGATTGAGAATAGGCAGGCGGAGGCATGCGAGCGTCAGCGACGGCTACGTCGTGCCAACGAAGCCGCGCTCCGGCGGGCCTGGGCGGAAACGCAGGCGACGCTGGGTCCCGACGTCGCCGCCACCGCGCCGGGGGTGGATGGCGCGTTGCGCGTCATGACGAAGACCGGCGTGGTCCCTATGACCGGAGAAATCGCCGAGGGTTCCCTCGTGTCGCGCTGGGAGGTGACGGATCTTTCGATGGGGTATGATGCCGCCGCCAGACTGGTGGCCGCGACGCAGGCCTCGGCTTGGGCGAAGACGACCGCTGGTCGGGCCAAGCTGCCGCACGCCTTGGCGGAAGCCGTGACCTCGTCCCAGCAGGTGGCCTTGGCGGTCGGCGGTCGGGACTTCGTAGGCTTGCCTCCTTCGGCCGGGGCGAGCTGGCAGGTGCGTGGCCTGCTGACGGATCCGGTGCGCGGAGGCTGGCGTCGAAACCTCTCTGCTCCTTCGGTGGCCGAGTCGGCCTGGGGACGGTCCGTGGCGGACAACCTGCGGAGTCCGGCCTTCGTGGGACCGCCCATGCGTGGCTATCCGATGGTGTGCGTCGAGGCCGGCCCGCAGGTGCTGTCGACGATGCCGGTCCTGACGGACTTCCGTTTGAGCCTCGGCTTCTTCAACGCCCGGAGCGACGGCCGGCATCGCCTGCGGTTTCATGGGTCCGCGGTGTTCTGGAATCCTTGGTCCGTGCCGGTGCTCGCAGGTCCGCAAGGGAAGCTCTGTCTGGTGGAAGTCGAGGGTCTGCCTGAGGTCACGGTGACGAACCTCGAGACGCAGCATGCCTTCACGGTCGATCTGGACGACTGCCCGCAGGACGATTTCGGCATCATCCGGCAAGGGCTCCGCGAGCGTGGCCTGTGGTGCTGGGCCGAGGTCAACGATCCGGCCAACCATGGCATGGCGTCGCGAGGGCTCTTGCCGGGCGAGGTCTACGCGCTCGTGAACCCTTCGCCGTCGGCGCAGCCTCAGGGGTTGGCCCGTATCCTGACCAAGACGACGTGGAAGATGGACCGCACTTATCATGGTGCCGGATGGAAACGGCCCGAGCCGACGGTCTTCCTGCCGACCGACCGCATCGAGATCGCGATCCGTTTCCGGGATAAGGTCACCGTCCGGCTGAGGGCTTATGCCGGGGAGCCGGCGCGCGACGAAGCGATCGCAGATTATGCCGGGCGGGCGATGCTGACGTTCCGGAACCTCAGCTTCCCTGACTTCGTCCTCCGGACCACGGGCGAAGACTACTCCCGTGACGATAGCGCCGGCTACGTGATCGAAGAGCGTCGGGCTTGCTTGCGGTTTCGGCTGCGTCCTCGGCCTTCCCGCGAACTCTGGTCGGCCGACCTCCGGAAGACGGTCTGGGATTTCGCGCAGCCGAGCGAGGCCGCCGAGTGGGTCGTCGAGCATCCCGTGCTCGCGGCGTTGGATGTCGTCGACCATGATGCTTCGCCGCTGATGGGGCCTCTGTGGGACCTGCATGCTAATCGTCATGACGCGGACCAGGTCGGCAGTTTCGCCTCCGTCCGTTTGCATGACTTCCCTGGCTGGCCCCGGCTATCGGTCGGCACGCTGAGGCATCTCGCGCCGGCGGGCTCCAAAGAATGGATGGCCGAGTTGGATCGGTCCTTCTTCGGAGCTCCCTTGGCATCGCCGGAGGCGGGCGTGCTGTCGCACCATCCTTATCTGGCTTCACTCGGACAAGGAGTCAGCCCGGATACGCCGGAGGCGGCCCGCGGCATGGCCGTGGTCGGCCCTTTCAACGTCAACTCCCGGGACGCCAAGGAGTGGGAAGCCTTCCTGCGTGATGCGAGCTGCGGATGGAAAGCTGATCCGGGTGGGCCCTTCGAACCGAATGAAATGAAAGGCGCCTTGTTCTTCACGCGTCCGGCCGGGGCGACGCTGAGCAAGTGGGGCGCGGTCACCTCCGTCGACCTGGATGACCCGACGATCGGGCGCCTGCCGGAGCTAGCTCACGATGCCGTGGCGGGGCAGCAGTCCGTAAGGTTGATCGACACCGAGAACTTGGCCCGTCTGGCATGCGCGATCGTCGACGCTCAGGCGACGCATGGCTGGCCGTTCCGTTCTTTGCAGGCGTTCGCGGAGTCACGGCTCTTGGACGACGCCTTGCTGGCCTCAGGCATCGGTAAGCCTTATGAAGCGATAGCGGCGGAACTTCCGATTCAGCTGCGGGCCGAGGATTTGCTCGAAGCCTGGGCCCCGGTGCTGACGGTGCGCGGCGACACCTTCAGGCTGACGGCTTCGACCACTGGGGAGGGTGGTGCCTGCGTAAGCGAGATGATCATCCAGCGTGTCGCCGAGGAACACGACGTGGCGCATCTGGGACGGCGCTTCCGGATAATTTCGGTGCGTTTTCGTAACCGGTGAAGGGGCGGGGTGGACTTGACTGACAGGCAAAAGGGCTATGATGGAAGGCATGGAATCCAATCCCTTCATCGTCGCTGACGCCCCGGCCGCCGATCGTGCCGCCTTCTTCCGTCGTACCTACGGCCTCGTGGCCATCGGCTTCGCCGCCTTCGCGGCCCTGCTGGCGATCTTCTTCGTCGGCTTCGACCATAAGACCGGCATCGCCTACGCGCTGTTCTCCGGCCTCTTCTCGATGATCCAGTCCCTCGGCGGCTGGAGCATCCTCCTCGTGATGCTCGCCTTCTGGGGCGCCACCACGCTGGCCCAGTCGATGGCCTTCAATCGTGCCTCCCGTGGCGCCCAATACGCCGGCCTCGGCCTCTACGTGGTCCTCGAGGCCCTGATCTTCATCCCCCTCATCGGCTACGTCATCCTCTCCACCAAGGGTAACGCCAGCAGCGTCCTCCTGCCCGCCGGCATCGTCACCGCCGGCATGATCGGCGGCCTGACCGCCCTGGTGTTCATGACGAACCTCGACTTCTCCTTCCTCAAGGTCGCCATCATCCTCGGCAGCTTCGCCGTCCTCGCCATCGTCATCGTGGCCGCCATCGCCGGCCTGAGCCTCGGCGCCTGGTTCTCCATCGCGATGATCGTCCTGATGGCCACGGTGATCCTTTACCAGACCAACGAGATCAAGAACACCCTCGAGACCGACCAGCACGTCGCCGCGGCCTTCATCCTGTTCTCCTCGTTCGTCACGCTGCTCTTCTACGTCATCCGCTTCTTCGCCGGCAGCCGCCGCGACTAAGCCGTCTTTTCGAGCAACCACGGAGGGCTTCCCGGTGTTACATCGGGAAGCCCTCCTTATTTATGCACCAGATCGTCTTCATCGCGTTCTTCCTGTTCTACGCCATCGCGATGCCGGCCCAGGAGCGGTTACGTGACATGCTCTCGGCCAAGGCGCCTGCCGGCTTCGTCGAACGTGAGTGGACGGTCGACGGCGTGAAGCGGACGGCCCTCGTGCGTATCCCGGCCGGCGTCTCCGGCCAGGTCGCCGTCGTCTTCTGCTGGCACGGGCATGGTGGCCGGGCCGCCCAGGCGGCAGGCCGCTGGGGTTACGATCAGGCCGATACGACTTCGCTCCTGGTCTTTCCGCAGGGTTTGCCGACCGTCTCGCCGCTGGTCGACAAGGCCGGACGCATGCCCGGGTGGCAGACCTCCGTCGGCGGCGAAGGCGATCGGGACATCCATCTCTTCGACGCCATCCTGGCCGATCTGAAGAAAGAACATTCCGTCGACGGCCGCCGCATCTTCTCGATGGGGCATTCGAACGGCGCCGCGTTCAGCTATCTCCTCTGGCAGGCCCGTCCCGAGGTCCTCGCGGCCATCGGCTCCGTCGCCGGCAGTCTGCGGGCGGACGCAAAGATCGCCTCTCCGATGCCGGTCATCCATGTCGCGGGCGAGAAGGACCCGCTCGTGAAGTTCGCCTGGCAGCAGATGACGTTCGCCGCCGTCCGCCGTTTCAACGCCTGCGCCGACGAAGGCAAGCCGTGGGCCAAGGAAGGCGTGCTGGATGCGACGCTCTACGCTTCGACCAAGGGCGCTCCGCTCGTCACCGCCATCCATGCCGGCGGCCACGAATACGCCAAGGGCTCGACCGAACTCATCGTCCGGTTCTTCAAGGAGAACCCCAAGCCGGCGAAGTGATCAGCGGGCCGGGTCGTCGGTCAGGATCGCGAGGTCGTCGAGGTAGAATTCGGTCTTCTCGTCCGCGTTGCTGATGAAGCCTACCCACGAGAGGGTCTTCATATCCGGGTGGCGGCACGGCAGGTCCTTGAATTCCTTGGTGGCTTCGCCGGCGGGCGTGACCTTGAGGTTCCAGCGGCCCGTCACGGCATCGCCGATGACGGCGGACAGCTCGAAGCGGACCCACTTCTGGAGCGGCAAGGCCAGGTCGAGGCCCTTGACGCCCGTGAGGCGGCCGTTCTGGACGTGGATGACCGGGCCGGTGCGGTAAGGGTTACCTTCCGAACGCCATTCGTGGATGAAGATGGCCTTGGGCTCCATGTAGAGCGCGAAGCTGACGGTCGAGGTGCCCGCACGGTGATGCGGATGGAACGAGAGCATCGGCAGGTAGCGCGAGGGCAGGCCGGGCGCATCCTGGAAGAGCAGCGACTGCTTGCCCTCGGCCTGCTTGGCCGGGGTCAGGCGTAGGGCGTCGCCGAGGCTCACGCGCGGTTTGCCGGGCGGAGAACTCAGGAGCGAAAGCGCAGGCGTGGCGTGCGGGAAGGGACGCTGCTGGTCGACGATCCGGCCTTCGAAGGCCTGGCGGAGGTTCAGCGGGTGGGCTTCGGGGCGGGTCGGGCGGACGGCTTCGGGGCCGCGCTCGAACGTCTCCGCGAGTTTCCGCCAGGCCGGATCGTCGTGCAGGACGCCCATCGGGGCGACGTCGATCGACTTGATGCCGAGGGCGAGCGCGGGCGAACCCGGGCGAAGGCGGAAGTCGCGCTTCGCGGGGTCGACGAAGAGCGGGTCGGCGATGACCGAGCCCACGTCCTGGCCTTTCTGCTGCCAGTCGGCCAGGCTCAGTTTCTTGTCGGTGAACGTCACCGGACGGGCGGAGTAATCCCAGTAGACGTTGGCCTTGTTCAGGAAATTGGCCGTCGTGCCGGCCCAGTTGCTGCCGAGCAGTTCGCCCCGGTCGTAGACGATGATGTTCCGCTCGAAGGTGAACGAGAGGTGTTCTTCGGCGCGGGAGCGCTTGACCTGGAACTCTTCCGAGAAGGCGAAGACGTTGTTCCGGATGACGTTGTCCTTGCCGTAGTGCTGGTGGAAGCCGCCGTCCGTGGTGTCGTGCGTCACGTTGCCTTCCATCGTGATGCCGGAGCTGCCTTCGTCGGTGTAGAGGCCCCAGCCGCCATACTGGAGGCACATCACGTGGTGGATGTGGTTATGGCTGACCGAGGTGCCCTCCGAGGGGCCGAGCGTGTAGACGCCGCCCATGTCGCTGAGCAGGCCTTTGCCGAGGTGGTGGAGGTGGTTCCATTCGACCTGGTTGCGCTTGGCCGCGCTCGGCGCGTAGCCCCAGCGCCAGCCCACGGAGACCGCCGAGTAGAAGAAGTCGGAGACTTCGTTGTGCGTGATGACGTTGTCGGAGGACGAGCCGATCCAGACGCCGATCGCGCAGGGGAAGAAGAGGCCGCCGTCACGGATGATGCAGTTGTGGACGCGGTTATGGCTGGCATGGTTTTCCGGCTTCGCCTCGTCGTTGAGGCTGCCGATCTTGACGCCGCCGGCGCCGAGGTCGGTGATGAGGCATTTCTCGAGCGAGACTTCGCGGCAGCCCTGGCGGAGGGAGAAACCATAGGTGCCGACGTGCGAGAGTTCGCAGCCTTCGAAGGAGATCTTCTGCGCGTGCTCGAGCGTGACCACGCCGTCCACCGTGCGGACCGCGCCTTGGTTCGGGACGGAGATGGCGAGGGAGGGGAGGCCCTTGGCGTGGCTGAAGCGCAGTCCGCGGAAGGCGAGATGGCGGACCGGCTTGCCGGGCTTACCCGTGATGGTCAGCAGCTTCTCGGCCACCGGGTAGGTGCCGCGGACGCCGGCGACGGCTTCGCCGGTCAGCGGGAGGTAGGTGAGCTGACCCGACCGGCTGAGGAACCATTCGCCCGGCTCATCGAGCAACGACGGCAGGTTCTCGACCACCATGCCGGTGAGATGGTCGAAGGCCGTGTTGGCCTTCTGGGCCGGCCCGCGGATCTTCAGGCTGCCGGCCGCGGGGTCGGCGGACTCGACGCGGCTCCTCGTCGAATCCCACTTATGATAAAACGTCACCAGGGCGTCCTGGGCTTCGGCAGGGCTGACTTCCCCGAAGGGCGAAAGCTCCTTCGGGTCGATGCGCAGGGTCTGCTCGGTGAAGCCGGCGGGAGCGCCGCCCGGGATGGGGGCTTCGTTCTCGACGCTGCGGAGGAAGCGCGTCCCGGGTTGGCTGCTGCGGGCGCGCGTGGCGCGATGGTCGCCGACCCAGAGCTGCTCGAAGGTCTCGGTGCCGGCGGGGGTCTGCAGGGTCCAGCGGCCGTCCTTGCCGGCGGTGAAGGCCGGGAGTTCCTTGCCGCCCGAGATCACGACCTCGGCGCCCGATGCCGCTTCGTAAGAGATCAGGCGGCCTTCTTCGCCTGAGTCCTGGCCGTCGAACGCGACGGCTTCGGTCAGGCGGTAGGTGCCTTCGGCGAAGATCACGCGTACGGGCTCGGTGAGGGGGCGCGGGAGCTTGCGGACCGCGAGGCGGGCGCCGTTGAGCGTGGCGATGGGGCCGTCGGTGTGGGCGGCGTTGGGCGTGGCGAGGCGACCGGACCAGTCGTCATTGCCCATCGGCGAGACGTGCAGGTCCAGCGCCGAAGCGACGAACGGCAGCAGGAGAGCAAGGAGGGTCGGACAGCGGAAAGGCATGGTTATCCCGACAAGACCCGCCGTGGGCGGTTCCCTCAAGCCTTTCTCGCGACGTAGAAACGGGTCTCGCCGGCGAACTCTCGGACCAGCGGACCGTCGGACGCGACGGCGGTGCTCAGCGGGCATTCGATGACCGTGAAGCCGGTCTCCGCCAGTTCCTCGCGTGTCTCGGCTTCCGTGCTGCTATGGATGAAGACCGGCGAGGTGTCGCTCTCGTGCCAGCGGTCGCCCGGGATGACGTCGGCTGGCCGCGCTTCCTGGGCCCAGTAGGCGGCGTTGGCGCCTTTCTCGCGGTCCGACGCCGTGAAGAGTAAGATCCCGTCAGGCTTGAGCACGCGGTGGATCGAGCGCAGGGCGGCGAGGCGGTGGGCACGGCTCGGCAGGCACATCAGGCCGTTGAAGGCGAAGATCGCGCGGTCGAAGCTGGCGTCCGGATAGGTGAGGGCGGTGGCGTCCTGCTGCGCGACGCAGCGTTCCCAGGCCTCGTCGTGGTCGGCCAGCACCGCCTTCGCCAAGCTGACCATGATCGGCGAGAAATCCGTCGCGGTCACGTCGGCGTAGCCGGAGCGTAACAAGCCGAGCGCGACGCGGCCGCCCCCGCAGCCGAGCTCGAGGATGCGCTGGTCCTTGGCGAAGTAGCGATCGAGGAAGACGCGCTCCGAGGCCCAGAGCCCGACACGGACCGCCGCGCGGGCGTAGTGCAGGGCCGTCTCGGTCTCGAGCCAGTGGGCCTGCGGGTCGCGTTCCATGGGGTGACGCAAGCGAATCTTGCCTCCGAGGCAATCGCAGGAACACTGCCTCGGATGATTCGGTCGCTCTTCCTCGCCCTGGCCTTGGCGCTCGTCGCCTGCGACAGCCAGAAGTCCGTCTCCGCCCCGTCGGTCGAGCTCGGCATCGAGACCCGTTTCCCGGTCCGCATGGGCCAGGTGCTCAGCCAGCTGCGGGTCGCCGCGACCGACCTCGAGAAGGCCCGCGGCCTGATGGGCGTGACCAAGCTCTCGGACGAAGAGGGCATGGTGTTCATGTACGACGCCGAATCGCAGATGCGCTTCTGGATGAAGGATACTCCGCTCGACCTCGACATCGCCTTCGTCGCGCGCGACGGCACCGTGCTCGAGGTGCGCACCATGACCGCGGGCGACACCGACACCACGGCTTCGGGCAGCGACCAGGTCCGCTTCGCGGTCGAGATGCGCGCCGGTTGGTTCGGCCACTTCGGCGTCAAGCCGGGCGACAAGGTCAGCGTGGAAGACCTGCGCACGGCCCTGAAGGCCCGCGGTTTCGACGCGAAGCGCTTCCTGCCCTGATCAGAGGGAGCGCCAGAGGAGCAGCAGGCCCGTAGCGGCGGCCAGGAGGCCGAGCACGAAGGCCAGCGCCAGGCGTTCCGCCGCGGTGGTGCGGAAGATCCTCATGCCTTCGGGGCGAGGCGGGCGGCCGCTTCGCGCAGGAAGGCCGTGAGGCGGAGCAGGAAGTAAGGCGACGGCGAGCCGGCGATCGGTTCGAGGGCCTGTTCGGCGGCGGCGATCTCGGCGTCGAGGCGGCGGAACGATTCGCGCCAGGCTTCGGCCGAGATCAGGCGACGGGCGTCGCCGCCGGCGCGGAGCGCGGTCAGGAAACCTTTGCCGGAGAGGTCGCGTTCGAGCAACATCGGCAGCGTCAGCTTGCCGCTGGCGGCGTCGGTGCCGAGCGTCTTGCCGGCCTTGGCGTCGTCCTGCAGCAGGTCGACCAGGTCGTCGTAGATCTGGTAGGCGATGCCGAGGTGGCGACCGAAGAGGGAGCAGGCCGTGATGTGTTCGGCCGGGCGGCCGGCGAGCAGGGCGCCGGTCTGGCAGGCGCCTTCGAAGAGCTCGGCGGTCTTCAGGCGGATGTGGCGGTAGTAGTCCTCGAGGGAGAGGTCGTCATGGCCGCGGGAGAACGTCTGGCAGACTTCGCCGGAGCAGACCTCGCGGGAGGCGCGGGCCACGATGCGGCAGAGCTCCGGCGTCGGGTGGTCGGCGGACAGCACGAGCGCGTGGGCGAAGAGGGCGTCGCCGAAGAGCACCGCCGCGTGGGCGCCGTGGGTGCGGTTCGGGGTGTCGCTGCCGTGACGGGTGTCGGCGCCGTCGAGGACGTCGTCATGGACCAGCGTGGCGAGGTGGACGAGTTCGATGATCCCGGCGCCGCGGACGAGGGCTTCGGGCGGCGGGCCGCCGGCGCCGGCGCCGAACGCGAGGAGCGGGCGGAGGCGTTTGCCCGGATGGGCGAGGACGTCGCGCACCATCGGGCGGACTTCCGGCTCGAACGCGAGTTCCTGCGCCGCGAGGAATTTCTCGAGCGCGGCGAAGTGGGCTTCAAGGCCGGCGTGCAGCGGGGAGGACACGCCGCAATGTGCGAGCGAAGCCGTCCTGGCGCAAGCGCAGGATGCAGGAAGCCGGCCGAGGCCGCTTACGGAGCGAACTTCGTCTCGACGGACACGATCACCTTGCCGCTGCTGGCGCATTCGGCGCAAGGTACGCGCTTGTCGAGGAGCTGGCCCTTCTGGGCCTCGCGGGTGAAGCCCAGGCCGCCGCACTTCTTGCAGGTCACCTGTTCGTTCGTGGTCACCGTCATCTCGGCGCCGGCGTTGACGGACTCCACGAACTTCTGGAGGCCGGCCGGGGTGTCCTCGAGGGTGGCGCACTCGACGAAGGCCTCGCGGCGGAGCGTCAGGCGCTTGCCGGTGAGGGGCGGGAAGTTGGCGGTGAAGAGCAGGGCGACCGTGCCGACGTGCATGCCCGTGATCCGGCCGGAGTCGCCGACCTTGGCCGGCTTGTCGAGCAGGAGGATGGCCATCGTGTCGGCGCCGGCGGCGAGGACTTCGTTGGGGCCGGAAGCCGGCCAGGCGGCCTTGGCGAGGAAGCGGTTGTCGCCGAGGTCCTGGACCAGCGTGTAGTTGACCGTCGCGAGGTAGCCGGTGGCCTTGCTGGAGCCGGAGGGGGAGCCGTCGACGATGCGTTGGGTGGCGAACGCCGAGTAGAGGCGCTGGAGTTCCTTGGAGGTCTCGGTGAAGCCGAGCTTGTTGACCTTGGAGAGCTGGAACGTGCGGCTCGTCTTGGCTTCGGGGGGCGTCAGCGAGCGGAACGGCGTGATCACGACCGAGTTATCGACCTCATCTTCCGTCGCCTTCGCGGCGGCCTTCGTGCCCGGGGTCGTCGCGGTCCCGGCAGCCGGAGCCGCGGGCGCGGCGGCCGGAGCGGCCGGCGTCGCCTCGGTGACTTTCGTGCCGAAGGCGGTCGTCTGGGCCGTCAGGGCGACGGCGGAGGCGAGAAGGGCGAGGAGCAGGCGCATGGGGTCAGTCGAGGGAGGAAAGGTCGCCTTCGGCGGGCGGCGGCGTGGACTTAGGCTTGGCCGGCGCGGAGCTGCCGTCGGTCGGGGTCACCGGCTTCTGGCGGCGCGGGCGGGAGTCGTCGTCATCGTCCGATTCGTCCTCTTCGTCGTCTT
Organism: Coraliomargarita sp.; assembly: GCA_024638885.1. Lineage (GTDB taxonomy): Bacteria > Verrucomicrobiota > Verrucomicrobiia > Opitutales > UBA953 > UBA953. Next base: position 27,730 of record JAHEJL010000007.1, read on the forward strand.
CTTCGGGGAGGTCGTCGTCTTCCGGGTTCGGCTTGTCGCCGCGGGCGACGCGCTTACGCCGGACGATGATCGAGCCCACGAAGATCGCGATCAGGTAGAGGGCGAAGAGGGCCGCCACGAGGATGGCGAGCGAGATGAAGTCGCCGATGGGCGTGATCAGGATCGCGCCGATCGTGATGCCCGCGAACATGCCGCGCCACGACTTCAGGAGCGTCATCGGGCGGACGAGCTCGAGCCACATGATGACGATGAGCGCGAGCGGGAACTGGAAGCAGAGGCCCGTCAGCAGCGACATCATCACCACCAGCGAGTAGTAGTCGGAAGCCTGCCAGTTGATGCGGATATCCATGCCGTGGGCGACGTGGTGGACGACCACGATGGACATCGGCGTGAGCCAGAAGAACGCGAGGGCCGCGCCGATCAGGAAGAGGACCAGGCCGGCGGCGCAGAAGGGGATGAGGCCGCGGCGCTCCTTGGTGTTGAGGGCCGGGCCGACGAAGCGGACCACCTCGTAGAGGAAGACCGGCGAGGAGATGGCGATGCCGGCCGCGATCGCGGCGTACATCAGCACGGACCAGACGCCCATGAACTGGGTCTCCTGGAGCTGGGTCGAGATCGCGGGCACGCTGACCAGCCAGGAGGGGATCGAAAGCACGCCGAGGAAGAGCAGGTCGCCCTGGACGGCCGGCTGGGACATGCCTTCGGGGTCGATCTGGCGGGCCCATTCGAGCGGCAGCTGGAGGAGGACCGGGATCTCCTTGTAGAAGACGAGGGCCACGGCCACGCCGATGGCGAAGACGGCCAGGACGCGCATCAGGGAGGTGCGCAGGTCCTCGATATGCTCGAGGAAGGACATCTCGCTGCGGGGGCGGTTGCGGCGAATGAGGTTGGAAAGCATGGGGGTTATTCCTTGCGGAGGAGGTCCTTGATCACGTCAAGGCTCAGCCCGGACGAGACGGAGTCTGATTCGGTCAGGAGCTTACGCAACATCTCAGACTTGGACTTTTGGAGCTCCATGACGCGTTCTTCGATGGTACCGGCGGCGATCAGCTTGATGCTGGTGACCGTCCGGGTCTGGCCGATGCGGTGGGCGCGGTCCGTGGCCTGGGCCTCGGCGGCCGGGTTCCACCACGGGTCGAAGTGGATGACCGTGTCGGCGCCGGTGAGGTTGAGGCCCGTGCCGCCCGCCTTGAGCGACATGAGCATGACCGGGATGGACGGGGTCGAATTGAACGTGTCGCAGACGCCTTGGCGGTCCTTGGTGGAGCCGTCGAGGTAGCAGTAGGGGATGTCGCGGTCCTCGAGGGCTTCCTTGAGGAGCTGCAGCGCCGAGACGAAGGTGGAGAACACCAGCATGCGGTGGCCGGCGTCCTTGGATTCCTCGACGAGCTCGAGGAAGGCCTGGAGCTTGGCGGAGTCGCCTTCCGCCATCTTCGGGTCGAGGATGCGCGGGTCGGCGCAGATCTGGCGGAGGCGGAGCAGCTGGTTGAAGGCCGCCATCTGGATGCGGGCCTGGGTGGCGCCGCCCATCTCCATCTCGAAGATCTCCTGGCGCGTGGACTCGAGGATCTCGTCGTAGATCTTCTTCTGGTTGTCCTCGAAGTCGCAGTAGACGATCTGCTCGATCTTGGCGGGCAGCTCGGGGGCCACGGCGACCTTGGAGCGGCGCAGGATATAGGGCGCGGCCATCTGGAGCAGGCGGTCGTCGTGCCACTTGCGTTCCTCGGCGTGGACGCGTTCCTCGGGCTTGGGCAGGTAGCCCGGCATCAGGAAGCCGAAGAGCGAGCGCAGGTCCTCGAGGGAGTTCTCGACCGGCGTGCCGGTCAGGATGTAGCGGCCCTTCGCGATCAGCTGCTTGACCGCCTTGGCGGCCTGGGCGCGCGGGTTCTTGATGTTCTGGCCTTCGTCGCAGATCGCGGCGCCCCAGGTGATGACGGAGAAGGCCGAGATGTCGCGCGACAGCGTGCCGTAGGACGTGATGACGAGGTCGAAGCGCTGCAGGTATTCCTGCGCGGTGAAGCGGTTCTGGCCGTGGTGGGCGAGCACCTTGAGCGACGGCGTGAAGCGGCGGGCTTCGCGGCGCCAGTTCTCGACGAGCGAGGCCGGGCAGACGACGAGGCAGGGGCCGTCCTCGGGGCGATGCTGGCGCAGGGCTTCCATGAACGCCAGGGCCTGCACGGTCTTGCCGAGGCCCATCTCGTCGGCCAGCAGGCCGCCGAGGGAGTTGTTGTGGATGTGCCAGAGCCAGGCCACGCCGACCTGCTGGTAGATGCGGAGCATCTTGCCGAGGTCCTCGCGGATGGGCGCAGGCTGCAGCTTCGAGAGGTTACGGATCGCGGACGAGCGCTTGCTCCAGGTCTCGGGCGGGGCGAAGGCGGCCTGCAGTTCCTCGGCGATCGCGTCGGCGCTGGCGAGGTCGGCGTACCCGATCTTCAGGTTGAGGTCCAGGTCCACGTCGCGCTTGGCCTCGCCGGTGATGCGGCGCTGGGCGTTGCGGATCGACTCCATGAGCTCCGGCGTGATGAGGCGCGGGCCCTGGTCGGTGTAGAAGAACATGCGGCCGCTCGAGAGGGCCTCCTGGATGACCTTCGGGGACTTGCCTTCGGGGTCGATGCCGATGGCGAAGCGGAAGCCGTCGTTCTCCTCGGCGGCGTCGCACTTCGCCTTGGCGAGGTCGACGTTGCGCAGCGAGTGCGAGAGGTTGTGCGTGAAGAACGCGTCGTTGTCCGTCATCAGCAGCTTGTGATGGCGGGCGAGGAAGTTGAGCACCTGGATGGTGCCGGCGAGATACCACTCGCGCGTGGTGGTCTCGAGCGTGAAGCCGCTGCGCTGGAGGACGTCGCGCAGCTCGGCGACGGGGCCGGAGGACTGCTGCGGCAGGCGGATGCGCAGCCACTTCATCGAGCCGTCGACCCAGGGGCGGTCTTCGCGGCCGCGTTCCTGGGAGCGGACTTCCTGCTCCTCGGGGCCGTCGTCGGGGGCTTCGCCCGCGGCGTTGGTCTGGGGCGTCGCGACGGGTTCGTCGAGGTGCTCGTGGACCTTGTCGAGGTGGTCGCCGTCCCACGTGAGCGGGGTCTCCGGCGCGTTGGCCATGCGGAAGATCTTCAGGCCCTTGCCGATGGCGAGGAGCTGGCGGAGGTGGCGGCGGGTGAGGGGCAGGATGCCCTGGAGCTTGCCGTGGCAGAGGTTCTCGAGGATCGCCAGGAAGAAGACCGTGTCGCTTTCGATGGTCCAGGCCTTGCTGCGGTCGAGGTTCTCGGGCGCCACCTGGACGCCGTCGACGCGGAGCTCGAGGCGGCAGATGATCTCGTCGCGCGCGGCGGCGGTGACGATGTTCGGCGGGATGATGAAGCGCACCTCGATGGGCGTGCCGCGTTTCTCCGAGAGGGTGAGGGATTTGAGCCGGGGTCCTGCCGGGGTCGTCTCCGCTTCCTTAGACTTTTCCTTCTTACCGTCCGCCGTCCTTTCCTTGGTCGCCGTCGTCGCCGCCTTGCCGGGCGGCGCGGCCGGTTTCGGCGGCGGCGCGGCCTCCGCCTTGAGGTAGCCCTCCTTGGCGGCGAGCACGAGGTAGGCCGCCACGGAGTGCACGCAGAGCTTCCTTCGGCCGACCGAGACGTCACAGCCGCACTCGTTGCGCTGGAAGGTGACGGAGCGGAGGTTCCAGCGGGCTTCGCGGGATTCGGTGCCGTCGTCGACGAGGGCTTCGGCCACCGGGGGGACCCAGACGGCCTTCTTCACCTTGCCCTTGGCCACCAGCTCCTTGGCGAGGAGCACGGTCGCACCGCCGGCGAGATCGATGAGATCGTCTTCGGAGATGTTGGGCAACGGCTGACGCGGCGCCATGGTGAGGGTGTGCGGTGAAAAGCGTCGTCCGAACGGACGCGCCAAAGGAGGGAAAACCGAGTGGGAAGACGTATCGCCTTAGACGGCGACGTCTTGGACCGGGACTCCTGGGTGCATCTCGAAGATGCCAACGGGGGTCGTCGGGCCTGTCATCACGATGGAATAATCATCGCCGATGCCAATGATAATCTGACCTCCCGGCATATTTACGGTCAAATCCGCGTCCACCAGGCCCATTTTGCGGGCCACGGCGGCCGAAGCCGAGGAGGAGGAGCCGGAGGCCATCGTGTAGCCGGCGCCGCGTTCCCAGATCTCGATGCGCACGTTCTTGCGGTCGACGATCTTCATGAACTGCACGTTGGTGCGGTTGGGGAAATTCGGGTGGGTCTCGAGGTGCGGGCCGTAGGTCTTGGCGAGGTCGGGCGTAAGGTCGTCGACCGGGATCACGCAGTGCGGGTTGCCGACGGTGGCGGCCCAATACTTGAAGGTCTTGCCGAGGACGGTGATCTCTTCGCCGAGGACTTCGCGGTCGGCGCCGACGTGCGGGATGACCGGCGCACGGAAGGAGACCTTGCCCATCTCGACGCGGATGCGGTTGCCGCCGTCGAACACTTCGCAGCGGACGATGCCGCCAAGGGTGTGCAGGCGGAACTCCTGGCCTTCCTGGATGCGCTTGGTCTCGAGGAGGTGGCGGCAGAAGATGCGGATGCCGTTGCCGGACTTCTCGGCTTCGGAACCGTCGGGGTTCAGGATGCGGAGGCCGAACGTGCCGTCGGTGCGCTCGATCGGGCCGTAGAGGATGCCGTCGGAGCCGAGGCCGAAGTGACGGTGGCAGACCTTGCGGATGGCTTCGGGCGAAAAGAGGGCGGGGCAATCCTTGGGCTCGAGGACGAGGTAGTCGTTGCCGAGGGCGTGGTATTTGGCGAAGCGCATGTTCGCCCTCTGATTGAGGTTTAACGGCCCGTTTGGCAAGCAAGGGGTGCGGCCGGCCAATCATGGCTTTCTTTCCCTCGGCCCGGCCGTTAGAAGATGCCCATGCGCCTCCTGCCCCTGGTTGCCCTGACCTGCGTCCTGTCTGCCTTCGCGGCCGACCAGCGTCCGCCGAACATCGTGCTGCTGTATTCCGACGACATCGGCTGGGGCGACCTCGGCTGCTACGGCGCGAAGGTCATCCCGACCCCGAACCTCGACAAGCTGGCGTCGCAGGGCACCCGCTTCACTTCCGGTTACTGCACCTCCGCCACCTGCACGCCTTCCCGCTACTCGCTGCTCACCGGCGAATATGCCTGGCGGCGCCAAGGCACCGGCGTCCTCCCCGGCGACGCCCGCCTCATCATCAAGCCGGGTCGCCCGACGATGGCCGCCAGCCTCGCCAAGCTCGGTTACGCCACGGGCGTGGTCGGCAAGTGGCACCTCGGCCTCGGGGCCGGCGACGTGAACTGGAACCAGAAGATCGACCCTTCGCCCAACCAGATCGGCTTCACCTATTCTTTCATCATGGCCGCCACGGGCGACCGCGTGCCCACGGTCTTCGTCGAAGACGGCTCCGTGGTCGGCCTCGATCCCAAGGACCCGATCGAAGTCAGCTACAAGGCGCCGTATCCCGGTGACCCCGACCTCACCACCGACGCCGAGCGCGCCAAGCTGAAGATGGATTGGTCGCACGGGCATAACATGGCGCTCGTCAACGGCGTCGGCCGCATCGGCTGGATGAAGGGCGGCAAGGCCGCGCTCTGGAACGACGAGACCATGGGCGACACCTTCGCCGACAAGGCCTGCGGCTTCATCGCCCGCCACAAGGACAAGCCGTTCTTCCTCTACTACGCCTCGCACGAGAACCATGTCCCGCGCGTGCATAATCCGCGTTATGCCGGCAAGACCCCGCTCGGCCCGCGGGGCGACGCGGTCGTGGCGTTCGACGATCAGGTCGGCCGCATCCTCGCCGAGCTCGACAAGCAGGGCCTGGCCGAGAACACGCTCGTCATCTATTCTTCCGACAACGGGCCCGTCCTCGACGATGGCTATAAGGACAAGGCCGTGGAATTGAACCGACAGGCCGGCCATATGCCGGCCGGCCCCTTCCGCGGCGGCAAGTACAGCATCCTCGAAGGCGGCACGCGCGTCGGCTTCATCGCGCGCTGGCCGGGCCATACGCCGGTCGGCAAAGTCTCCGACGCGCTGATCTCCCAGGTCGACCTCCCGGCGGTGTTCACCAAGGTCGCCGGCGGCGATCCGGCTGATTTCCTGAAGCTGGATGCCGTCGACGTCTCCGCGGTCCTCACCGGCGGCGCCGGTCGGGAGACGCTGATCTCCAGCACGCAGGGCAACCAGCTTTCCATCCGTGACGCCCGCTGGAAGTTCATCTCCGGCGTCGGCGCGCCCGCCAAGGGCAAGAAGGCGCAGGGGCCGGTCGTCGACCTCCTCGGCGCCGAGTCCGAGCAAGCCAATGACCGTCGTGACCAGGCGGGCCCGCGCCTCTTCGACCTCCAGAACGACCCCGGCGAACGGAACAACGTCGCGAAGGATCATCCGGAGATCGTCGAGCGTCTCAAAGCCCTGCTGATGGCGCAGCGCGCGAAGGGCGTCGGCCAGCCGTTACCGAACTAATCGCTCGAATAATTCCGGCGGGCCGCGTGGTCCCGACTTGAAGCGGAGAAGGGAAGGGTGATGCTCGGCGTATGAGCAAGCCCCCCATCCGAGTCCTCTGCGTCGGCGCCGGTCACATGGGCCGTTCGCACGCCTTGGCTTATCATAAGCTGCCCGGTTTCCAGATCGTCGGCCTGGTCACCCGCTCCGCGGATTCCCGCGCCAAGCTGAACGCCGAACTCGGCGGCGGTTATGCCGAATACGGCGATTTCCATGCCGCGCTCAAGGCGACCAAGCCCGACGCGGTCTCGATCTCCAGCTATCCCGACACGCACGCCGAATACGCCGTCGCCGCGTTGGACGCCGGCTGCCATGTCTTCGTCGAGAAGCCCCTGGCCGTCACCGTCGCCGAGGCCGAGCAGATCGTCGCGAAGGCGAAGGCCGTGCGGCGCAAGGTCGTCATCGGCTACATCCTTCGTCACCACCCGGCCTGGACCCAGTTCATCAAGACCGTGCAGACGCTCGGCAAGCCGCTCGTCATGCGCATGAACCTCAACCAGCAGAGCTCGGGCGAGAACTGGAAGACGCACCGCGCGCTCATGCAGACCTGCAGCCCGATCGTCGACTGCGGCGTGCATTACGTCGACGTGATGTGCCTCATGACCGGCAGCCGTCCGGTACGCGTGTCCGGCATCGGCGCCCGCCTCTCCGACGAGCTCCCCGCGGGCATGGTCAACTACGGCCACCTGCAGGTCACCTTCGCCGACGGTTCGGTCGGCTGGTATGAGGCCGGCTGGGGTCCGATGATGTCCGAAGAGGCGTTCTTCGTGAAGGATGTCGTCGGCCCGAAAGGCTCCGTCACCATCGTCGCCGGCAAGGGCGCGCAGGAAGGCAACTCGGCCGACGTCGACGGGCACACCGGCGCCCAGGCGCTCAAGGTCCACCACGCGGCGCTCGGGGCGGACGGCAAGTTCGCCAAGCCCGACCAGCTCGTGCCGACCGAGGCCGACCCCGGCCATGACGGCCTCTGCGAACGCGAGCAGGCCTATTTCGAGAAAGCCATCCGCGAGGACATCGACCTGACCGCCCACATGGATGACGCCGTCAACTCGATGCGCATCGTCGCCGCGGCGGACCAGTCGTTCCGCGAAGGCCGTACCATCAACCTCTGAGCGGCGATGGCGCATCCTAACCTCGTCTTCATGGGCGTCTCCGGCTGCGGCAAGAGCACCGTCGCGGAGCTGTATGCGCAACGCACCGGCGCGACGCTGATCGAGGCCGACCTTTTCCATCCGCCGGAGAACATCGCGAAGATGAGCGCCGGCACGCCGCTGACCGACGCCGATCGCGCAGGCTGGCTCGCCGCGATGGCCGCCCGTCTCGCCGAAGGCAAGGCCCGCGGCGAAGCGATGGCCGTCACCTGCTCGGCCCTCAAGAAGGCCTATCGCGACCGCCTACGCGCAGGCGACCCCGATCTCTTCTTCGTGTTCCTCGACGGCAGCCAGGAGCTCCTGCAGGCGCGTCTCGATGCCCGCAAGGGGCACTTCATGCCGCCCGGCCTGCTGGGCAGCCAGCTCGCCACGCTCGAACGCCCGAACCTCGCCACGGAGAAGTGCCTGCACGTCAGCATCGCCCTCTCGCCGGAGCAGATTTGCGCGACCGTCGGCGTGGCCATGCGCCGCTTCGCCTGAAAAGCAGAAGGCCCGCTTTCGCGGGCCTTCGTCGTTCAGGTAAGCGGGACGCTTACTTCTTCCAGACGACCTTGGCGGGCTCGATGACGCTCGTCTTGTCGAGGGTCGGGAAGCCTTCCGGGACGGGCAGGGTGACCTTGCCGGTCGCGGCCCACTCGGTGGAGCGGGCGAGGATGGTCTGGAAGCCGACGCAGTGGAGGGCGTCGAAGCTCGTGTCGCCGACCCAGAGGTGGCCCATCGAGGTGGTCACGACGCGACCCTTGTTGAAGGGAGCGTACCAGACCATCGGCTCATGCATGTCGGTGCCGCCGGTCTCGGGCTTGGAGTAGGAGCTGGAGAGGACGTGCATATGGTCGGCGCTGCCGCGCATGCGACCGTAGAGTTCGTCGGTGGCATGGAGCCACTCGGCCGGGAGGCCCTGCATGATCGGGTGGGCGGCGTCGCGGGTCTTGAGCGTGAAGGCGTGCTTGGAGCCGTGGCCGGAGCCGAAACCCTTCGTGGTGATCTTCTCGTCGGCGTCGACGAGCGCGACGGCCTTGCCGGTCTTGTCGTCGACCGCGATGCGGCTGCCGAAGTTGGCGCCGCGCCAGCCGGCGCAGATCATCTCGTTGAAGTTATCCCAGCCGGTGAAGGCGTTGTTGGCGGCGTGGACGTTGACGAGACCGCCGCCGTTCATGACGAACTCGGTGAAGGCATCCTTCATGGCGGAGCCCCATTCCGGGCCGTTGTAATGGTTCACGATGACCTGGTAGTCGGAGAACTTCGGCGCCCACTTTTCCCATTCGGCGGCGTGGGCCTGGTTGAAGGCGGCCTCTTCGGCGTTCCAGGCCTTCATCGCGGCGTCGAAGGCCTTCTTGGCGGCGGCGTCGCCGGCCTTGGGCTTGCCCGGCTTCGGCTTGGTGAAGCCGGCAGGGGCGGTCGAGACCGTCACGGTGAAGAGGCCGGTCGCTTCGAGGGTGGCCTTGGTCGACTCGGTCGTGCGGGCCCAGTCGTGGTTGTTGCGGCCGTCGAGGATGAGGACGCGGATCTTCTCGGCCGCGCCGAGGGGCAGGGCGAGGAGGGCGAGCAGGCAGACGAGCCCGAGCTTGTGCAGGGATTTCATGGGGAGGCCCTCATTGGAGGCATTTCCCGGGGGCGGGCGAGCGTTTTTCAGGAACGGTCCAGGGAGCGGTAATGGATCGCCTCCAAAAGGTGGGCGGTGGCGATCCGGTCGGCGCCGGCGAGGTCGGCGATGGTGCGGGCCACGCGGAGGATACGGTCGTACGCGCGGGCGGAGAGGCCGAGCTTCTCCATGGCCTGCTGGAGGAGGTCGCCTTGGGCTTTTTCCAAGGCGCAATATTCCCGCAGCTCCCGGCCGCCCAGCAACGCGTTGCAGCCGCCGGTCCGGTTGGCGAAGCGGAGCCGTTGCCGGGCCCGCGCCGTCTCGACGCGCGCCCGGATCGCGGCGGACGGTTCGCCGGGAGCGGCGTCGCGGAGTTCCTCCAAGGTGAGCGCAGGCGCTTCGACCTGGATGTCGATACGGTCGAAGAGCGGGCCGGAGATCTTGCCGCGGTATTTCCGCACCTGCATCGGCGAGCAGCGGCACTCGCGCCGGCGGTCGCCGAGGTGGCCGCAAGGGCATGGGTTCATCGCGGCGACGAGCATCAGCCGCGAGGGCAGGGTGACCTTGGCCGCGGCCCGCGAGACGGTGACCTGTCCGTCTTCGAGCGGTTGCCGCATCACCTCGAGCGCGGAACGTCGGAACTCCGGCAACTCATCGAGGAAGAGCACGCCGAGATGCGCCAGCGAGACTTCGCCCGGTCCGGGGATGCTGCCGCCGCCGATGAGGCCGATGTCGCTGATGGTGTGGTGCGGCGAACGGAAAGGCCTGAGCCAGCCCCTGCGCCCGTCGGTCAACGTCGTGCCCGCGGCCGAATGCACCCCGAGGATCTCGAGGAACTCTTCGGCGTCGGGCCGCGGCAGGATGGTCGGGATGCGTTTCGCTATGAGCGACTTGCCCGAACCCGGCGGGCCGATCATCAGCAGGTTGTGTCCGCCGGCCGCGGCGACCTCGACGGCTCGGCGGATCGCGGCCTGGCCTTTGACTTCGGCGAAGTCCGGCTGGTCCTCCGGCACCATTGCTTCCACCGCGGGCGCCGTCAGCGGGGCGACCTGCTTTTCGCCGGTGAGGAAGCGCAGGGCCCCGTCGAGCGTGTCCGCCGGGATCGCCTCGATGCCGCCGACGAGCGCGGCCTCCTCCGCGGAGGCGCGGGGCAGGATGACGCCGCGGAGTCCGGCCTTGCGCGCGAGGATGGCCATCGCCACGCCGCCGCGCACGGGACGCGTCGCGCCGCTGAGGCCGAGTTCGCCGGCGATGAGGTAGTGCTTCAGGAACGCGCGATCGAGTTGGCCGGTCGACGCCGCGATGCCGAGCGCGATGGGCAGGTCGTAGATTGCGCCCTCCTTCTTCAGGTCGCCCGGCGCGAGGTTGATCGTCGTGCGGGTCTCCGGCAGGCGGAGGCCGCTGTTCTGGAGCGCCGACTGGACCCGCTCCTCGGATTCCTTCACCGCGGCATCCGGCAGGCCGACCAGCCAGAGGCCGAACTCGCCCATCTCGCCCGAGTTGACCTCGATCTCGACGGGGACGGCTTCGACGCCGACCAAGGCGGCCGAACGGATGACGGAGAGCATGCCGCAGGGCAGGGGGAATCGGAAGGGGGCACAACCCCCGACGTTTAGGGCCTAAATCTCGGCAGAACTGCCCATTGCTGGGTGGTTTACCTTGGCAACCCTTCGGGGCTTCGGCTGTCTCAATGGCTGCCTTTCATGACTTTCCGTCCCCTCATCCTCCTGCTGGTCGCCCCTTTGGCCGGTTTCGGCGCCGTCGCTCCGTTCCTGGAGAAGCACTGCGTCGAGTGCCATGATGCCGACGCCAAGAAAGGCGGCCTCGACCTGACCGCCCTCAAGTCCGACCTGTCCGACCGCAAGAGCTTCGAGACCTGGGTCAAGGTCTTCGACCGGACCGCCAGCGGCGAGATGCCGCCGAAGAAGAAGGCGCGTCCGGACGCCGCGCAGCAGTCCGCCTACCTCGGCGACCTTTCCGCCCTCCTGCTCCGGAGCGACGCCGCCCGGATCGCGGCGCAAGGCCGCACGGTCGAGCGACGGATGAACCGCTTCGAGTATGAGAACGCCGTGCGCGACCTCCTGCAGGCGCCTTGGCTCGACCTCAAGGAGATCCTGCCTGAGGACACCGAAGCGTTCCGTTTCAACAAGACCGGCCAGGCGCTCGACGTCTCGCACGTGCAGCTGCAGCGCTACCTGACGGCCGCGGAAGAAGGCCTGAAGTCCGCCTTCCTTTCCTCCGTCGAGAAGCCGGACGCCTCGCCGAAGCGTTACTATGCGCGCCAGCAGGGCAGCTACACCGGCAAGATGAAGTTCTCGGAGTTCAACATGTCGCCCGAGCGCGCGACGTTCCCGACGCTCGGTTTCGCCGGCCAGCCCGCGGTCCGCCGTGGCGAAGCGCCGATGACCGTCGGCAAGGCCAACCCGAAGGTGCGCGACGAGGAAGGCGTGGGCGTGGTGCACGGCGCCTATGAGCCGGTCGAACCCAACTTCGGGACGTTCCGTGCGCCGACCGCCGGACGATACAAGCTCAAGCTGTGCGGTCATTCCGTGTGGGTCGGCCCCGGCAAGCCCACGGGCAAGGGCCCGGCCCGCTGGTATATCCCGGACCTCGACGATATCTCCAAGGGCCGTCGTCCTGAGCCGGTCACGGTGTATGCCCTGACGCCCCCGCGCGTGCTGCGTCGCATCGGCAACGTCGACTTCAATCCGGATCCGACCGTCAACGAGCTCGATGTCGTGCTCAAGGCGGGCGAAAGCATCCAGATCGACACCGTCCGTTTCTATCGTTCGCGCCCGGGCGCCAGCCGCGCCCAGAATCCGCTCGCGACCCCCGAAGGCCAGCCCGGCCTCGTGATGCGCTGGATCGAGGTCGAAGGCCCGCTGGCTCCGCAGTGGCCCGCCGCGCCCTACGCCGTGCTCTTCGACAACCTGCCGCCGAAGCGCGCCGTGGGTTCGCCCCTCCGTTATGACGTCGAGACGGCGGATGCTCCGAAGGACGCCGAGCGCCTGCTGCGTCGTTTCGTGAAGCAGGCCTACCGCACGCCGGTGTCGTCGCAGGAAGAAGTCCGCTTCCTCCCGGTGATCCTCGGCGCGATGAAGTCCGGCAGCACCTTCGCCGAGGCGATGCTCGCCGGTTATACCGCGGTGCTCTGCTCGCCTACCTATCTCTACCTGCAGGAGAAGCCCGGCCGCCTGGACGACCATGCCCTGGCCGCCCGCCTGGCCTACTTCCTGTGGAATTCGCCGCCCGACGCCCAGCTGCGTTCCCTGGCCGCCGCCGGCACGTTGCATGAACCGAAGGTCCTGCGCGCGCAGACCGAGCGCCTGCTCGCCGATCCGCGCTCGGCCCGCTTCGTCGACACCTTCACCGACTACTGGCTCGACCTGCGCAAGGCCGGCGCCAACGACCCGGACAACCTCCTCTATCCGGACTACTATCTCGACGACCATCTCGTCGAATCGGCCCGTGACGAAAGCCATGCGACCTTCGCCGAACTGCTCCGCGGCAACCTGCCGGCCCGCACCATCGTCGACGCCGACTTCGTCTTCGTGAACGAGCGCCTCGCGAACCTCTATCAGCTGCCGCCCGTGGCCGGCGCGAAGCTCCAGAAGGTCACCTTGCCCAAGGACAGCGTCCGCGGCGGCTTCATGACGCAGGCGGCCGTGCTCAAGGTCACCGCCAACGGCACGACCACCTCGCCGGTCACCCGCGGTGCCTGGATCATGGAGCGTGTGCTCGGCCGCAAGCCGCCGCCCCCGCCCGCCAGCGTCCCGGCCGTCGAGCCCGATACCCGCGGCGCGGTCACCATCCGTCAGCAGCTCGAGAAGCATCGCAAGCTGGAGTCCTGCTCCGCCTGTCACACCAAGATCGACCCGCCAGGCTTCGCGTTGGAAAGCTTCGACGTCATGGGCGGCTTCCGCGACCGCTACCGCGCGCTCGACGGCAAGACCCCGGAAGTCGGCATCGGCAAGAACGGCCAGAAGTACGCCTTCCACAACGCCCTCGCGGTCGAAGCGTATGGCGAGCTCGACGGCAAGAAGTTCAAGGACATCCGCGAGTTCAAGCAGATCGTCGCCGCCGACGAGCGTCAGCTCGCGCGCAACCTCATCGGCCAGCTGACCGTCTTCGCGACCGGCTCCCCGGTCGGTTTCGCCGACCGTCCGAAGGTCGAGGCCGTCCTCGATCAGGTCAAAGACGGCCATTATGGCGTCCGTGACCTCGTCCACGGGCTTGTTTCCAGCGACCTTTTCCTTAACAAGTAATCTTATCCCCATGTCCGCCCCTTCGTCCCTGAATCCGGCCAACGCCCCGTATGTCGCCTTCAAGCGCGCCGTCTCCCGACGTCGCTTCCTGGCCGGCACCGGTGTCCTCCTCGCCTTGCCGATGCTCGACGCGATGACCCCGGCCTTCGCGGCCGCCGCGCCGACGACCACCAAGCCGCGCCGCATGCTGGGCATCTGCAACAACCTTGGCCTGGTGCCCGACTACTTCTTCCCGACCGGCAAGGGCAAGGACTACAAGGCTTCGCCCTACCTCGAGCTGCTGAAGGCGCATCGTAACGACTTCAGCGTCTTCTCGGGCGTGTCGCACCCCGACGTCGACGGCGGCCACCCGGCGGACAACTGCTTCCTGACCGCCGCCCCGCACCCGAGCAGCGGCGGCTTCCGCAACACGATCTCCCTCGATCAGTTCATGGCCGAGCGCATCGGTCACCTGACCCGTTTCCCGTCGATGACCCTGGGCGTCAACTGCGCCCGCGGTTCCCGCAGCCTTTCCTGGACGGCCGGCGGCGTGATGATCCCGACCGAAGAGAAGGCCTCGGAAGTCTTCCGCAAGATGTTCATGGGCGGTTCCGCCGCCGAAGTGCAGGCCCAGGAGCGCCGCCTCCAGCTCGGCCAGAGCATCCTGGACGCCGTCGGCGGCCAGGCCGGCGAACTGCGTCGTTCCATGGGCGCGCAGGATCGTGACCGTCTCGACCAGTATTTCACCAGCGTCCGCGAACTCGAGCAGCGCATGCAGATGTCGAAGGAGTGGGAGAAGAAGCCCCGTCCGGTCGCCAAGACCTCCGCACCCCTCGATCCGAGCAGCCCCAAGGAGTACATGGACAAGGTCCGCCTGATGTACGACATGGCCCGCCTCTGTTTCGAGACCGACTCCTCGCGCGCCGTCACGCTCATGCTGGACAGCGTCAACACGCCCGCCCTCGACATCGACCACGTCCACACGACGACCGACGGCTATCACAGCCTTTCGCACCACGGCCGCTCGGCCAAGAAGCTCGCGCAGCTCAAGGACATCGACAGCATGCACATGCGCCTGCTCGCGAAGCTCATGGACGACCTCAAGGCCTCCAAGGAGGACGGTGCGCCGCTCCTGGACCGCACGATGATCCTCTACGGCAGCAATCTCGGCAACGCCAGCGCCCACACGACGACCAACCTGCCGACCCTGTTCATGGGCGGCGGCTTCAATCACGGCCAGCACCACGTCTTCGACACCGAGCACAACTACCCGCTGCCGAACCTCTTCGTCTCGATGCTCCAGCGCATGGGCATCGACGCCGACAAGTTCGCGTCGTCGACCGGTTCGATGCGCGGGCTGAACCTCGTCGGCTAAGGCCGGCGGGGCTTACTCGTCGTCATCGTCGTCGGCGTCCGGGTCGAGCTGCAGGCCGAGGGCCTTGAGCCCCTTGCCGTGGGCGCCCATGAATTCGCGCGGATAGCGTTCGCCGGGGCGGGTCTGCGCCCAGATCGCGCGGTTGAGCGTGTCGTCGTCGATGCGGTCAGGGCCGCTGAAGTCGAGCGCTTCGAACTGCGCGGTCAGGCGATCGTCCCCGAGGGGGAAGGGCGGCCAGAAGCCGGTCTTCTTCTTCGCCGCCGGGCGCTTCTCGTTGAGCTTCTGCGCCGGCGTGAGGCTGACGTAGGGCGTGAAGTCGGGTTGGGTCGTGAAGCAGTCTTCCATCGTCGGGGAGGCCGCGACCACCTGGTTCATCGGCGGGATGCCGAGGATGCGCGTCATCGTGTGCAGCACCGAAGTCTGGTTGTAGAACTTGCTGATCAGGGCGCCCTTCTTGGCATAAGGGCTGATCACGAGGCAGAAGGAGCGGTGGCCGTCGACGTGGTCGCCGCCGGTCTGCGGGTCGTCCTCGTTGACGAAGATCGCCATGTCCTTCCAGAAGCGGCTCTTCGAGAGGCCTTCGACGACGCGCCCCAAGGCGAGGTCATTGTCCGCCACGTAGGACTTGGCGGTCAGTTCGTTGGCGGTGTGGTCGTTGGGCAGGTAGATGATCGTCAGGTCCGGGAACGTCCCTTTCTTCTCCAGTGCCGCGAGGTCCTTCAGGAAGTGGTCGGCGCGGGTCTGGTCGGGGATCGCCATGTCCCAGCCGGGGTAGCCAGGGCAGCTGTAACGGCGGAGCGCGTCGATGAAGAAGGTCGTGGTGAAGGCCGTCTTGCCGCCGCCGTTCTGGCGGTCGGTGAAGAAGTCGTCGTAGGTCTTGCCCTGGAGCTTCGTGAGCTTGTCCATCTCGCCGTAGTTACGGAAAGAGCGGCCGTGCAGGAGGGCGTGGTCCCAGAGGAAGCCGCAGCCGGCGAAGAAGAGCGCGTCGGTGCCGAAATCATAGGCGCAGCGGAAGCCTACGCGGTCTTTCTCGCGGTAGGGGCCGACGATGCCTTGGTTGGCCCAGGCATGGCCGTCGGAGGAGTTCACGCCGTTGCAATAGTAGTTGTCCAGCAGCGGCCAGCGTTCGGCGATCGCATGGTGGTTAGGCGTCACTTCGCGAGGGAACAGCACGAGCTTCGGTTCGGCGTTGCCGCGTCCGATGTCGCCGAGGACCTGGTCGAAGGTCCGGTTCTCCTTGATGATGTAGACGACGTGCTTGATCGAGGAAGGCTGGCCGACTTCGGCGGGCACGGGGACCGGCGCCGCGGTGGCCGTGGTCGTCTGCGGACCTTTGGCGTAACGGAGGGCGTGGGCGAGGTGGGCGGCGGCGCGGGCGCGGGCATCGTATGCGGCGACGGTCTTCGCATCGGTCGGGAGGGCGACCTTCTGCACGCCGTTGCGGACGTTGCCCACGAAGAGCTGGCCGTCGCGGACGCGGACGGCGCCGGGATACCAGCCGGAGGGGATGAGCTTGGGCGCGGTCCGGGGTGAGGTGAGGTCGACGCACGCGATGGCGTTGATGCCGGCGTTGGCCGCGAACAGCGTCCGGCCGTCGGCGGAGAGCGCCAGGCCGTCGGTGAGCATGCCCCAAGGCAGGTCTTGGTCCGGCTTGGTGTCCACGGTCTGCGAGACCTTGCGAAGGGCGGTGTCGATCACGCTGACGCTGTCGCCGCCGACGTTGGCGACGAAGAGGCGCTGGCGCGGGGCGTCCAGCAGGACTTCGGAAGGGTGGAGGCCGACTTCGGTGCGTCCGTTCTCGCGTAAGGAAGCCGCGCCGACCTCAACGAAGCTCAACGTGCCGCGCAGGGCGACCGTGCGTTTGTCGACCGCGACCAGCGTGCCGCCGGAAGCCTCGGCGAGGTCTTCCGCTCCCGGGGCGTTGCCGCCGAAGTTGGAGACATAGGCGGTCTTGCCGTCCGGCGATAGCGCGACGCCGTAAGGGCAGACGCCCACGCCGACGGTCGTCACGACCTTGCCCAGGGTCAGGTCGACCAAGGCGAGCTGGTTGGCCATCGAGAGGGCCACCAGCGCCTGCTTGCCGTCCGCCGTCAGGGCGATGCCCAGCGGATTCACGTTCTTCGCTCCGCCGGAGACGTCGATCGACGCGCCCCAGGTGATCTTACCATCTGCGGCGACCTTGGCCTGATAGAGGTGGGTGCGTCCGCCCGAGACGAGCACGCTGGCTCCGTCCGCCGCGACGGCGAGTCCGTGCATCGAGCCGCCTCCTTTGACGATCGGATAGTCGGCCTTCTGGATGACCTGCATCGTCGCCGCATCGAGGCTCGCGAGCACCGTGGTGGTCTTGACGAGGACGAACTTGCCGCCGCGGGCGAACTCGATGGCCAGGAGGCGACCGGGGATGTCTACCAGTTCGCCGACGGTGTCGAGCTGTTGGCCGCTGTAGACCTTCTTGTTGTCGGCCGGGCGCTCGTTCATCCACGCCTCGTCGCGCACGGGGGCGTGGCCGGAGGGCGAGGGCTTGTCGGCACCGATGAGCGTCAGCGCGACGAAGAGGGATAGCAGGGCGGGGTGGGCCTTGTTCATGGCATACCCGTAGCGTGAGGGCGGTCCGGGGACAAGCAGGGCTCTCGGGTTTATTTGGCCGATACCTGCCAAATGGGGGCGGTTCGACGCTTGCCCGTTTTCCCTCCGACGGCAGATTCGGGCTCACCCCTAATTCATGAAGATCGAGAAACTGAAAGATGCCGCCGCGATGGGGCAGGCCGCCTGCGCGCAGGGAGCCAAGGTGCTCCGTGAGGTCCTCGCCAGGAAGGCGCGGGCGAACCTCATCGTCGCCACCGGCGCGAGCCAGTTCGAGACCTTGAAGTGCCTCGTGAAGGAGCCGGGCATCGATTGGACGCGCGTCACGGTCTTCCACCTCGACGAGTATGTCGGTCTGCCGGAAACGCACGGCGCCAGCTTCCGCAAGTATCTCCGCGAACGTTTCATCAGCCAGCTCCCCGCGCCGGCCGAATTCATCCCGGTCGACGCCGACGCCAAGGACCTGGCCGCCGAACTCAAGCGACTCAACGAGCGGATCGCCGCGTGCCCGATCGACCTCTGTTTCGCCGGCATCGGCGAGAATTCGCACCTCGCTTTCAACGACCCGCCCGCGGATTTCGCGACCGAGGTGCCTTACATCGTGGTGAACCTGGATGACGCCTGCCGCCAGCAGCAGTTCGGCGAGGGCTGGTTCCCCACCTTCGACGCCGTGCCCAAGCAGGCCGTCTCGATGTCGATCCGCCAGATCATGAAGAGCGCCTGCATCATCCTGTCGGTGCCTGACCAGCGGAAGGCCGCGGCCGTGAAGGCGACCGTCGAAGGCCCGGTGACGCCGACCTGTCCCGCTTCGATCGTCCAGCGGCACCCCGATTGCACGCTGTACGTCGACGAAGCCGCCGCTTCGGAACTTTCCCGCTGAGCCGTGTCCGTCGCCTCCGCCGAGCGTCTCTTAGGCCGCGACCCGTCGACGGGGCGGGGCGTTGCGGTCACCGCAGAAGGCGGCGTGATCAAGTCCGTCGAGTTCGTCGAGCACGCGGAACATCGCTGGCTCAGCGCGGGTTTCGTGGACCTGCAGGTCAACGGGTATGCCGGGCATGACCTCAACGGTCCGTCCCTCGACGTCGCCACGGTCCGTTCGCTTTGCCACGCCCTCCTCAAGGTCGGCGTGACGACTTTCCTGCCCACGCTCATCACCGCGTCCGAGGCGCGCCTCGTCGCCGCCTTACGGACGATCCGAGAGGCTTGTGCGCAGCACCCGGAGGTCGCGGCGATGGTCGCCGGCGTCCATGTCGAAGGCCCGCACATCGCTCCGGAAGATGGCCCGCGTGGCGCACATCCCGCGGCGGAGGTGCGTGCTCCTTCCGTTGCCGAGTTCGACCGCTGGCAGCAGGCCGCCGGAGGCTTGGTGAGGCTGGTCACCTTGTCTCCGCATTGGCCGGAAGCGCCGGCCTACGTCCGTCATCTCGTGAAGGCCGGCGTCATCGTCTCCCTTGGCCATACCTCCGCCGACGCCGCGCAGATCGCCGCGGCGGTCGAGGCCGGGGCGACGCTTTCGACACACCTTGGCAACGGTTCGCACGCGATGCTCAACCGTCGCCACAACCATCTGTGGCCGCAGCTGGCCGAGGATCGTCTGACCGCCATGTTCATCGCCGACGGGCATCACCTGACGCCGGCCCAGCTCAAGGCCATGCTGAGGGCGAAAGGTCCGGGCCGGGCGATGATCGTCTCTGACACCGTGGCGCTCGGCGGCTTGCCCGCCGGAAAGTATCAGACGCCGATCGGCGGAAAGGTCGAACTTCGCGCCGATGGTTTCCTGGCGATCGACGATGGTACCGGGAATTACCTGGCTGGCGCCGCTTTGCCCTTGGTGGCCGCCGTGCCCGTGCTCGTGAATCAGGTTGGCCTGACTTTGGGCGAGGCCGTCGCGCTGATCACGGCGGCTCCGGAGAAGATTCTTGGGGGCAGGGGAGTCTTGGCCGTGGGCCAGCCGGCCGACATCGTCCTTTGGAAGTGGGATGGCACCGCCGCCGTCCCCGAGGTCGCCGAGGTCTGGTTACGTGGCCGCCGGGTCGTCTGACGGCCGCCGCATCGATAATAACGATGCGTCCTTGGTGCAGCTAAGCCTCGCCTCCACGGGGAGAGGAGCCACATTCTCGTCATGGCCCCTGATGAATTCTTCGGCGTTATCGCGGCGATCACGCTGCTCGGTTTCCTGATCTACTTGCCGGTCCGCTTCTTCATGCTCATCGGCCAGGTGAAAAGGCTGGAGCAGGAAGTCAGCTTGCTGGCGAACCGACAGCCTCCGGTCCCCGTCCGCGCTTCGTCCGAGCCGGCCGCCGTGCCCGCCGCTCCGGCCGCGTTATCGACGCCGCCTCCGTTGCCTGTCCGGCCCGCGCAAGCGGCGTCTCGTCCGAAGCCGGTCGTCGCCGAACCCGATCCGCTGTTCCTGCGCCTGCGTGACCTCGGCCTGTTGCCGCCGTCCGATCTCAAGGGCGAGTATGCGCTCGGCGCCTGGTGGGCCGTGCGCGTCGGGGGCTTGCTGGCCGTCGCCGCCGTCGTCTTCCTCGGTATCTGGCTCAATCTGCGTTCGACGATTCCGCCGGCCGTGCGCGTCCTCGAAGTAGCCTTGGTCGGCGCCGGTCTTTTTTGGGGCGGTCTGCGCCTCGCGGCCAAGCGTAAGGACTTGGGCGAAGTGCTCGCCGCGGCAGGTCTCGGCGTCTGGCAGTTCGCGGCCTGGGCCACCTATGGCCTCGATAAGATGCGGGTCTGCGACACCCCGGCGCAGGCGGCCGTGGCGCAGTTCGCCGTCGCGCTCGTCGTGGCAGGTCTCGCCCTTTGGAAGGGCAGCAAGCTGTTCGGCCAGCTGGCGGTGGCCTTCGCCGCCTTCGCGGTCTACCTCTCGATCGGCACCGGCGCCGCGCCTTGGCCGACCGCGATCGGCGCCGGCCTGGTCGCGCTGGTCGGCGTGATCCTGATGGTGCGTGGTCCGTGGGGTTCGGCAGGTATCCTCGGCCTGGTCGGTTCGCAGGCGTGCCTGCTGTTCCTTTACGACGCGATGCCGACGAAGGGGGCTGACTATCTCCCGCTGCAGCTTGTCGCGCTGGCCTCTTTCCTCGTGCTGTGGATTGGCGAGCGTCTGTTGCAAGACGATGATGTCCTGCGGGGCGTCGACGCCCGTGTCGCTTTCCAGCTCGTGAGCTTCTTCGCCCCGGCCTGCCTCGCCTTGTTCCTGGCGAACGGCGGCGACAACGATCGCGCGACGGTCTCCCTACTCATCGCCGCCGTGGCGGCCATCGTCGGTTACGTGGAGCAGCGACGAAGCCGCCTCGTGAGCGAAGTCCTGCTCTTGGCGGCCGTCGGCTTCGTCGGTGCCGGCCTGGCTTGGCTGGTCGATCCGCATCTCGTCTCGCTGATCTGGGCGCTGGCCGCCGCCGCGACCCTGGTGGTCGGCACGCGTACGCGCTCGGAGCTCGTCCGCTGGTCGGCCGAGGCCCTGGCCGGCGTCGCGGCCTTCGCCTTCCTTGCCCACCCTCCTTCCAAGCCTTGGGTCGCCTTGGCGGGAATCGCCGCCTTCGGGCTCATGCTCGCCTTGCGCGAAGATTGGGAACGCCCGTCGGGCTTCCAGCAGTTCCGCCGCGTTGTCGGCATCCTCTGCCTGGCATTCGCGGCACTTTCCGTGCAGGACCAGCTGCCGCGGGCAGACAGCGGCTGGCCATGGGTCGTGCTGCTGCTGGTCGCCGCGGTTCGTTTCCGCCCTGCGTTGCTCTGGGCTGCGGCTCCGGCGTACTTATTGACCACGATCATCGTCGTCTTCTGGCGCCCGCTCACGGGCGCCGGCGCCTCCGGCTGGGCTGCCGGCTGGGCTGCCTGGGTGCTCGCGATCAATGCTTGTGCCCTCTGGCGACTGAGGGAGCGCCGAGGGTCCGCGAATGCCGTCCTGCGTCACCTGCTGGCGTTTGCTACCGCGGTCGTCGCCTATGCCTTGAGCATGCATCTCGCGGTGCTCGTGCTGGCTCCGTTGACGGAGGGCTCGCCGAGGATTGCAGCACGGCTCGCCTTGGCCTGGAGCCTGGGTGCTGGCTTGCTGGTGTCTTGGGGCGCATTTTGGCGACGGTGCGGAGCCAACCCTCAAGATCTTGCTCTCTCCGCCTGCGGGGCGCTGGTCGGCTTCGTCATCCAGGGGGTCGTCGCCACCGGTGCCGGAATCACGAAGCTCGGGTTGCCACACTCTCCTTTCATCCTGCTTGGCCTGGCCGGCCTGCTCCATGTCCTCGCCGTCCACACGAAGGAACAGGGCGGATGGGGTGCGGTGCATCGAGCCGTCCTCGGTGCCGTCACCCTCCTCATCGCTTACGTCATGCTGGCGTTTCTCCCCGGCGCCGGCGTCTCGCTCTTCTGGGCCTTGGCGGCCATGATGATGTTCGTGCTCGGCCACCTGTTGGCGACCCGTTCCTTCCGCATGATCGGCCTGGTCGGACTGGGCGTCGCGACGATCCGCGTGCTATCCCATGACATCACCGACCTCTTGGGTCGGGTCGCGGCCTGCGCCGCGGTGGCCGTGGCCTTCTTCGCGATCGCCTGGCTCTACGGACGCATCACCGCGGACAAGCGGGACGCCTGACCCTTAGGCTCGCCTCAGAGCGAGCGGAGCAGGCCGGGGATGTCGACCGATTCCGAGATCATCTTCTGGATGACCGGGATCTTGTCGGCGTCCTGGCGCATCGTCTTCACCGACATGTTGTTGATGCGGGCCGTGACCGCGAAGGACTCGGCCTCCACGGCGGCCATCGGGATGCCGGCTTCCTTCATGCGGCGGACGATGTCGTCGTTGGGCAGCAGGCCGTTGGAGAAGATCACGCCCGTGAGGGATTTCGCGTCGGCCGCCGAGAGGAAGGCTTCGAGCAGGTCCTCGCGGTCGCCCGGGACGATGACGAGGGTGCCGGGCATGCGCAGGTATTCGGCGGAGCGACGGGCGGACATCGCGCCGATGACCACGCGGCGGACGCGGCGGAGGCCTTCGGGCTGGTGGATCCAGCGGGCCTTGGTCTCGTCGGCGACCTGGTCGAGGTTCGGGTAGACGAGCATCTCCTGCAGCGGGACGACGCCGAGCAGGGGGACGCCCATGCGACGGAGGCCGCGGCCGGCGAAATCGCGGATGAAGTCGACCTTGTCGGGCAGGACCTTGTTGATGATCGCGCCGACGACCTCGACGCCGGCCTTGTCGAAGAGGGCTTTGTTCAGGGCGATCTCGTCGATCGGCTTGCCGATGCCGCCGGCGGCGACGATGATGGCCTTGGAGCCGAGGACGCGGGCGTTATCGGCGTTGGAGGCGCCGAAGACGGAGCCGACGCCGGCGTGGCCGGAGCCTTCGACCACCACGATGTCCTTGCCGTAGGCCGTGCGGTCGAACGCGCGGCAGATCCGGTCCTTGAGCTGCGGGCCGATCTCGTCGGGGTTCTCGAGGTATTGCTTCGTGAAGTCGGGACCGATGGCGACGGGAGACATCGCCGCGATCGGGATGTCGAGGTCGAAGAGGCCATCGATGAGGAGCGTGTCCTCGTCGACCTGGTCTTCGCCGGACATCACCACGCGCTGGGCGATCGGCTTGATGTAGCCGACGTGCAGGCCCATCGCCTGCAGGGCGGCGGTGAGGCCGAGGCAGGTGGTCGTCTTGCCGTCGTTCATGCGCGTCGCCGCGACGAAGATGCGCCGGGTGTCCAGGTTCATCGGGCGCATGAGCAGCCCGGGAACGTTGTCGGCGAAGCGCTTGCGGACGGCCATGGTCAGGCGGCGGGGCCGTCCTTGAGCTTCGGGAAGAGGTAGGACTTGTCGACCGCCTGGGCGGCGACGATGACCGCCGTGCCGAAGATGTCGTGGGCGCTGGCGCCGCGGGAGATCTCGGCGGCGGGGCGCTCGAGGCCCGTGAGGATCTGGCCGTAGGCCGGGATGTCGGCGATGTGCTGGGCCATCTTCGAGGCGATGTTGCCCGAGTTCAGGTCGGGGAAGATCAGCACGCTCGCGCGGCCGGCGACGGCGCCGGCGACTTCCTTGGCCTGCGCGGCGAACGGGTTGATCGCCGCGTCGGCCTGCATGTCGCCGTCGATGTCGCAGTTGATGCCGAGCTCACGGGCCTTGCGGCGGGCGAGGTCGGTCGCGACCTGGACCTTCTTCACCGACGCGAGGCGCGGGTTGGTGGCGTGCGTCGAGTAGGCGAGCATCGCGACCTTCGGGGTCGTGTTGGTCAGGTGGCCGGCGAGGCCGGCGGTGGTCACCGCGATGTCGGCGAGCTGTTCGGCGGTCGGTTCGGGGATGACGCCGCAATCGGCGAGGAAGAGCACGCCTTCGATGCCGAACTTGCCTTCTTCGGATTCGAGGATCTGCATCGAGGAGACCGTCTCGACGCCCTGCTGGCGGGGCATCACCTGGAGGATGGCGCGCAGGCCGGACGCGGCGTGCATCGTGGCGCCGGAGATGAGGGCGTCGGCGCCGCCGGTGGCGACCATCAGGCAGGCGAAGTAGTTGGGGTTGAGGGCCAGTTCGGCCGGGTTGCCCTGGAGGTTCGTGTTGCCGTAGCGCTGGATGGACTCGAGCTTCTCGGCGAAGCTCTTGAGCTCGTCGCTGCGTTCGGGTTCGACCACGCGGATGCCTTCGAGGCTGATGTTGAGGCGCGCGGCGTTGACCTTGATGCGCTGGCGGTCGCCGACGAGGATCGGCACGCCGAGCTTCTTCACGACGAACTGGCGGGCGGCCTGGATGACGCGGGCGTCGGCGCCTTCGGGGAAGACGATGCGCTTGGGGTGGTTCTGGAGGCGGGCGGAAAGGCGGGAAATGAGGGACATGGTCGGAAATCGTCGGTGAGGGCCGACGGGGGCTTATTAAGTTTAAATCAGCCCGCAGGGCGAGGCAGAAGGCGTCGCCCTGCGAACCGTTGCGGGAGCGTCACTTAGCGGGCGAGGGCAGGGTCGGCTTGAAGGCCGGGAAGCCCTTGAGAGCCGCCTTGGCCGTGCCTTCGACGTGGTAGCCCATCTTCTCGAAATACTCGCTGACGTCCGCCTTGGCGGCCTTGCCGTAGCGTTCGGCGAACACGCTCTGCAGCTGTTCCTTGGTCGCGCCCTTGGGCGTGGCCACCGTGGCGTAGGAGCGGAGCGTCTCGCGGAGCGGACCCCAGCCGTGCGCGCGGATCAGGACGACGAAGGTCGCCAGCTGCTCGAAGGGGCCCTTGTTGGGCTCGGGGGCGAAGCGCTTGGCGAGCAGCTCGTCGATCTTTTCCATCGCCGGATGGCCGCGGCCCTGGGGCTTGCCGACGAGTTTCTCCATCACGTAGAGCGAGAACAGATTGCAGGTCACTTCCGTCTGGCCGTCGAAGGTCCAGGTCGTGCGCTGGTGGTTGTGGCCGAGCTCATGGAAGAAGCCCCAGTTGCCTTCCTTGAGGAATTTCGGCAGGTCGATGCTGTCCTTCTGCGACGGTTCGATCCAGCACATGAACGGGTAGCCCGAGTGCATGAAGCCCGCGGAGATCTGGCGGTCGGGGACCACGCGTTCGGGCGCGAGGCGGTTGAGGGCGATGAGGTCGTCCTCGAGGGCCATGGCCTTGTCCCACCATTCCAGGAGCGCCTTCGGGTCGGCCAGTTTCTTCACTTCGGAGGCCTGGACGTGCAGGATGACCTGCTTGCCGACGAGCGTGACCCAGGGGGCGGGCAGCTGCTTGGCCTTCATCCAGCTCTCCGGCGTGTCCTTGCCGAGGACGTAGGTCGGCATCGCGACGGCGTTGCTGAACTGCAGGGGCGTGGCGGGCGAGGCCTTCACCGGCTTGCGCCAGTCCTTGTGGGAGCTCTGGATGAAGAGCTGGCCGCCGAAGGGGTTGGCGATCTTGTTGTCGCCGACCTTGAGTTCGTACGTGCGGGCGATCACCGGAAAGCGGTGCCACTTCTCGAGTTTCAGCAGGCTGTCGCGGTGGCAGCCCACGATCACCTTCACCACGCGGTTCTCGGGGATCGCGGCGACCTTGACGATGACGACTTCGCCGGGGGCGGCGTAGAGGCCGGTCTCCTGCCAGACGTCGGGGCTGGTCGCGAGGTTCGGCGCGTTGCCCGCGGTGGTGTCCCAGCGGTGGACGAGGTTGGAGTCGTAGGCGACCGTGCGGCTGACGCGTTCCTTGGCCTCGACGAGCCCGGGGAAGTCCTTCGCGGCGGCGTGCGGGCCGAACGTGCCGGGCTCCTGGGCTATGTAGGCCTTGATCGCGTCGTTCAGTTCGGTGCGACCGGCTTCGGCGGGCGGCACGAACGGGTTCTTCTTCGTCGGGGAGATCTCTTCCGGGGAGACGGCGGCGAAGACGACGGAAGCCGCGAACAGGGGGACGCAAAGCAGGCGCATGGGGAGGGGTGACCTCACCTTGTCTTCGCGCATCTTCTTCGCCAACGCCAAACCCTTCCGCAGGGCCGCTTTTTAACGGAAGATAACGGTCTTATTGCCGGCCAGCAGCACGCGGTCTTCGACGACCGCGCGGAGGCCGCGGGCGAGCACGACCTTCTCGATGTCCTTGCCGAGGTGCGCCATGTCTTCCGGGGTGTCCGAGTGGTCGATGCGGATCACGTCCTGTTCGACGATGGGGCCTTCGTCGAGTTCCGGCGTCACGAAGTGGCAGGTGGCGCCGATGAGCTTCACGCCGCGGCGATGGGCCTGGTGGTAGGGCTTGGCGCCGGCGAACGAAGGCAGGAAAGAATGGTGGATGTTGATGATCTTGCCGGCGAAGTCGCGGCACATCTGTTCGTCGAGCACCTGCATGTAGCGGGCGAGCACGATGAGGTCGGCCTGCGCCTCGCGGAAGAGCTGCTCCATCTTGCGGTAGGCCGCCTGCTTTGTCTCGGGCGTCACCGGGACGAAGTGGAACGGGATGCCGTGGGCTTCGACGAGCTTGCGGTGGTTCTCGTGGTTGGAGATCACGCAAGGGACCACGAACGGGAAATCCTGGGCGACGTGGCGGGCGAGGAGGTCGTAGAGGCAGTGCTCCTGCTTCGAGCAGAGCAGGACGACGCGGCGGGGCTGGTCGGAGTCGGAGACCTTCCAGTCCATCGCGAACTTCTGGGCCAAGGGGGCGAAGCGCTGGGCGAATTCGCCGGCCGGGAAGTCCAGGGAGTCCGCCCGGATCTCGACGCGCATGAAGAAGCGCGTGAGCTCGTGCTCGGTGTGCTGGCTGGCCTCGGTGATCCAGCCCTTGTGGCCGGCGACGAACGCGGAGACCTCGGCCACGATGCCGCTGGTATCGGGGCAGGAGAAGCTGAGGGTAAGCGTGCGGGCCATGGGGCAGGATGGAAGGGGAGGGGCGAGGGGGTCAAGACACGGCGGCGCCGGTCCCGGGCGGGCGGCGTTTTTATCGCGAAATATGCCCCGCCGGGGTTCGCCTGCGGGATTGACCAACCCCTGTCCCGTCCTACGTTGACCCTTCACCTTTTACCAAGATGGCCAAGACCCTGTTCCAGAAAGTTTGGGAAGCGCATACGGTGCGCAAGCTGCCTAACGGGCAGACCCAATTGTTCATCGGCACGCACCTCATCCACGAGGTGACGAGCCCCCAGGCCTTCGGCATGCTCCGGGACCTCGGCCTCAAGGTGAAGTATCCCCAGCGCACCTTCGCCACGGTCGACCACATCGTCCCGACCAACGAGCTGAAGGAACCCTATTCCGACCCGATCGCCCAGGAGATGATCGAGGCCCTCCGTAAGAACACCAAGGACTACGGCATCCGCTTCTTCGACACCACGACCGGCACCCAGGGCATCGTCCACATGGTCGGTCCGGAGCAGGGTATCACCCAGCCCGGCACCACGATCGCCTGCGGCGACTCCCACACCGCCACCCACGGCGCGTTCGGTGCGATCGCCTTCGGCATCGGTACCACGCAGGTCCGCGACGTCCTCGCGACCCAGACCCTCGCCCTCAGCCCCCTCAAGGTCCGCCGCATCGAGGTCAATGGCAAGCTCGCCCCGGGCGTCTACGCCAAGGACGTGATCCTGCACATCATCCGCGTCCTCGGCGTCAACGGCGGCATCGGCTACGCCTACGAATACGCCGGCACGACCTTCGACGGCTTCTCCCTCGAGGAGCGCATGACGGTCTGCAACATGTCCATCGAAGGCGGCGCCCGCTGCGGTTACGTCAATCCGGACCAGAAGACTTTCGACTACATCAAGGGCAAGCCCTACGCCCCCAAGGCCGCCGACTGGGACGCCGCCGTCGCCCGCTGGGCTTCCTTCGCTTCCGACCCCGGCTGCCAGTACGACGACGTCAAGGTCTTCAAGGCCGAGGACATCCGCCCGACCGTCACCTGGGGCATCACCCCTGGCCAGGCCGTGTTCATCGACGAGAAGATGCCGGCGCTCGAGACCCTCAACGCCGCCGACCGTCAGACCGCCGAAGACGCCTACGCCCACATGAAGCTGTCGCCGAACACCCCGATCAAGGGCACTAAGGTCGACGTCTGCTTCCTCGGCTCCTGCACCAACGGCCGCATCTCCGACCTTCGCGAAGCCGCCAAGTACCTCAAGGGCCGCAAGGTCAGCCCGACCGTCAAGGCCATCGTCGTCCCCGGCTCCCAGCTCACCGCCATCCAGGCCGTCCATGAAGGCCTCGACAAGGTCTTCACCGAGGCCGGCTTCGAATGGCGCGGCGCCGGTTGCTCGATGTGCCTCGCGATGAATCCCGACAAGCTCGTCGGCGACCAGCTTTGCGCCAGCTCCTCGAACCGTAACTTCAAGGGCCGCCAGGGCTCGCAGACCGGCCGTACGGTGCTCATGAGCCCGATCATGGTCGTCGCCGCCGCCATCACCGGCCACGTCGCCGACGCCCGCGAAGTCTTCAAGGTCTGATGTCCGCTTCCGCGTCAGTCGACCGCGTGCTCGAACGCATCGCCCAGGGCGATGACGTCGCCGCGGCCTGCTCCGCGGAAGGGCTCGCCTGCCAGCGCGACGTGCGCGTCGACGCCCATTACGACGGCAAGCCCGTGTGCACCGTGACCCTCCCGTGGGTCGTCGACGGCCATGCGCTCCTGATGGCCGACGAGACCGTCGCCGCCTCCGTCGCCGAAGATCGTCTCGCCTCCCTGGCTTCCGCGCTTGCGATGCCCGTCTGCGTCATCCGTCGCCCCGTCGCCGCCTAACCCCTTTCAAAACCGCCATGTCCCTCGCCAAAATCACCCAGGTCAAAGCCCTCGCCCTCGCCGTCCCCGGCGACGACATCGACACCGACCGCATCATCCCCGCGCGCTTCCTCCGTTGCGTGACCTTCGACGGTCTCGGCGAGCACGCCTTCCGCGATGAGCGCACCGGCCCCGACGGCAAGGAGCGCCCGCACCCGATGAACTCGGCCCAGGCCGCCCGCATCGCCGCCGCCAAGAAGGGCGTCATGGTCGTCGGCTTCAACTTCGGTTGCGGCAGCTCCCGCGAGCACGCCCCGCAGTCCATCTGGCGCTTCGGCTTCACCGCCCTCGTCGGTGGCAGCTTCGCCGAGATCTTCTTCGGCAACTCCACGACCCTCGGCGTGCCTTGCGTCACCCTCTCCAAGGAAGACCTCGCCGAGTGCGACGCCTTCGTCCGCGCCAACCCGGACGTCGAAGTCACCGTCGACGTCGAGAAGCTGACCGTCTCCGCCGGCGCCAAGACCTGGAAGGCCAGCATCGCCGCTTCCGCCCGTGACGGCCTCGTCAACGGCAAGTGGGACCCGATCGCCGACCTCCTCGAAGGCGCCGACTCGGTCGCCAAGACCGCGTCGGGCCTCGCGTACGTCGCCGGCAAGTAAGCCGACAGACCAGCCAAGCAAAAGGCCGCCCGAGGGGCGGCCTTTTTGTTAGCATGAAAGCGGAGGCTTACTTGAAGCGGACGCCGTTGGCGTCCTGCTCCACCGTGCAGGCTTCGATGATGCCCCAGATCCACATCGGGATGGCGCCGATGAAGCAGGTCAGGAGAGTGACCAGCAGCTGGATGAGCCCGCGCGTGGTGTAGCCGGCGTAGAAGTTGTGGATACCCATGCCGAGGAAGATCGCCAGGAGCACGTAGATCACGCGGTCCTTGGCCTGAGGGTTCACGGCCTGCGGAGCGGGGTTGAGGGAGGGTGGCGGGACGGGCAGGCCGGCGGCGAGCTGGGTCTGTTGGAGCGGGGTCCAGTTGGCCATGCCGTTGGTCCAGACCAGCGTGTCTATGGAGATGGTGCGGTTGGCGATGAGGGAGCGCATGGTGGCTTCGTCGACCGGGCCGATGCGATTACCGTGTTGTTCGTAATACCACATGGGGACGGGTGTAGTCGGGCTGGTTCCGAGGTTAAAGCCTAAAGGGGGTGGGTCAGGTGCTCGGGCATGAAAAAGGCCGCCCATTGGGCGGCCTTTTGTCGGGAAGCCGGACGGCTTAGTTGAACTGCACGCCCTGGGCGTCCTTGGTGACCGTGAAGGCCTCGACGATGGCCCAGATCCACATCGGGATGGCGCCGATACCGCAGGTCAGGAGGGAGACCAGGAGCTGGATGACGGCGCGCTTGGTGTTGCCGATGAAGAAATTGTGGATGCCGAGGTGGCCGAAGAGGATGGCGAGGACGATGAAGAGCGTCTTGCTCTTCGGGGCGGAGGCGGAGTTTTCGGTCATGGTTGTTTGGGTGGTGTGAGTTCACCCAATCGATATTATAACTTAGCGTAAACAAAAAAGGCCATGTGAACATGGCCTTTTCGTGACGGAATAGCGTCGATTAGACTTCAGCCCTTCCAGATGCGGAGGAGGGCGTCGGCCATGTCGGACGGCGTGGCCGCGACGGAGATGCCGCACTCCTGGAAGATCTTGATCTTCGCGGCGGCGGTATCTTCGGCGCCGCCGATGACGGCACCGGCGTGACCCATGCGACGTCCGGCCGGAGCGGTGGCACCGGCGATGAAGCCCGCGACGGGCTTCTTGCAGTGCTGCTTGATCCAGCGGGCGGCCTCGACTTCGGCGTTACCACCGATCTCGCCGATCATGATGATGGCCTCGGTTTCCGGGTCGTCGTTGAAGAGCTTGATGACGTCGAGGTGCGAGGTGCCGTTGACCGGGTCGCCGCCGATGCCGACGCAGGTCGACTGGCCCTTGCCGCGGCAGGTGAGCTGCCAGACGGCCTCGTAGGTGAGGGTGCCGGAGCGGGAGACCACGCCGACGTTGCCGCGCTTGTGGATGTAGCCGGGGGCGATGCCGATGCGGCAGCCGCCGGAGGACTTGTCGCCACGGCCGGGGGTCACGAGGCCGGGGCAGTTCGGGCCGATGAGGCGGGTACGACGGCCGGCCATGGCGCGCTTGGCGCGGACCATGTCGCGGACCGGGATGCCTTCCGTGATGGCCACGGCGAGGTCGAGGTCGGCGTCGAAGCACTCCAGGATGGCGTCAGCCGCGAAGGGCGGGGGGACGAAGATCGCGGAGACCGTGGCGCCGGTCTGCTTGGCGGCTTCGGCGACGGTGTTGAAGATCGGGACCTTCTTGCCGGCGTGTTCGAAGACCTGGCCGCCCTTGCCGGGGGTGACGCCGGCGACGACCTGGGAGCCGTAGTCGAGCGAGAGGCGGGCGTGGCGCGCGCCGAAATCGCCCGTGATGCCCTGGACGAGGATGCGGGTATCTTCTTTGACGAGAATAGACATGAGAGTGTGCGGTGAGGGGTTACTTGTTGTTGACCAGCTTCACGATCTTCTGGGCCGCGTCGGCCATCGAATCGCCCGACACGATGGTCAGGCCCGAAGCGGCGAGGGTGGCCTTGCCGGCTTCGACGTTGTTGCCTTCGAGGCGGACCACGAGGGGCAGCTTGAGGCCGGTTTCCTTGACCGCCTCGATGATGCCGGTGGCGATCACGTTGCAGTCCATGATGCCGCCGAAGATGTTCACCAGGATGCCCTTCACGTTGGCGTCGCCCAGGATGATCTTGAAGGCCGCCGTCACCTGGTCCTTCGTCGCGCCGCCGCCGACGTCGAGGAAGTTGGCCGGGCTGCCGCCGAAGTGCTGGATGATGTCCATCGTGGACATCGCGAGGCCGGCGCCGTTGACGAGGCAGGCGATGTTGCCGTCGAGGGCGATGTAGGAGAGGCCGTACTTCGAGGCCTCGATCTCCTTGGCGTCTTCTTCGTTGAGGTCGCGGAGGGCGACCACGTCAGGGTGGCGGAAGAGGGCGTTGTCGTCGAACGACACCTTGGCGTCGAGGGCGAGGAGCTTGCCTTCCTTGGTGACGAGGAGCGGGTTCACTTCGACCATCGCGCAATCCTTCTCCCAGTAGAACTGGTAGAGCTTCGTCACCAGGGTGACGCACTGCTTGAAGAGGTCGCCGGAGAAGCCGAGCGAGAAGGCGATCTGGCGGGCCTGGAAGGCCTGGAGGCCGACGGCCGGGTCGACCTGCACCTTGAAGATCTTCTCAGGGGTGTGGTGGGCGACGTGTTCGATCTCCATGCCGCCTTCGGTCGAGGCGACGATGACCGGGAAGGAGGTCGCGCGGTCGAGGAGGATGGCGAGGTAGTACTCGTCGTCGCGGCCGTCGGGGCGCTTGCCCAGGTTGGCGGCCTCGGTGAAGTAGATCGTCTGGACCTTGCGGCCTTCGGCGCCCGTCTGGGCGGTCACGAGGGTGTTGCCGAGCATCGCCTTGGCGTTCTCGAGGGCCTTCTCCTTGGTCGGCGAGAACTTCACGCCGCCCTTGAAGCCGTCGGTGAACGTGCCTTTGCCGCGGCCGCCGGCGTGGATCTGGGATTTCACCATGATGCCACCCGAGGTGTCGATCTTGGCGAGCGCGCCTTCGAATTCGGCGGCGGATTTGACCGCCACGCCCTTGGGCACGGCGACGCCGAACTTCTCGAAGAGTTCCTTGGCTTGGTATTCGTGAATATTCATGGAAACGGGGGCGGGCTTGCGGATTAACCCTTCAGGTCGGCTTCCTTGGCCTTGAGGTTCTTCTCGATGTCGGCCGTGAACTTGTCGGTGTGGGTCTGGATCTCCTTCTCGGAGCGCTTCAGGTCGTCGTCGGTGACGACCTTGTCCTTGTTGCCCTTCTTCAGGAGTTCGAGGGCGTCGCGGCGGGCGTTACGCACGCGGACCTTGCCTTCTTCGGCCATCTGCGTGGCGCGCTTGGCGAGCTCGAGGCG
>JAHEJL010000030.1 GCA_024638885.1 Coraliomargarita sp.
TGTAGCCGAGGCCAACGCGGTTGTAGTTGAGACCAGCGGCGGCCGGAGCGGCAGCAGCAGCCTGGGCGGAGGCCGCGGCGGCGAGGGTCGTGAGGGTGAGGATCGGGAGGATGTGCTTCATATGCGTGTTGGGTAGTAGGCATGACTGAGCGTAAAACAACAAAAATGTGCGTTTTTGACATCAGCCCGTCACAATCGTCTGCGCCGATCCTATTTATAAACAAAAAGGGCCCCGTTGCCGGGGCCCTTGTGATCAGCCTCTAATCCTAAGATTAGAAGTTGTAGCGAACCGAGATGTCGGTCGTACCAGAGGTGCTCTGGGTGTCGGAGTAACCGACGGCGACCTGGATCTGCTTGCTCACGTTGTAGGCGAGCTCGATGCCCCAACCGCTGACGCCAGACTCGCGAGAGTAGGAAGCGGCGGCTTCGAGGTTGTTGCCGAGGTCCTTACGGAGGTTGAGGCCGTAGGCTTCGTTCGAGCCAACCGAGACGGTGGCGTCGATACCGTAGGCGACGTTCTTGAAGACGTAGCCGAGGGAGACGGAGTCAGCGCCGTTGCTGGTGCCGGAGCCACCGATGGTGGTTTCAGCGCCAACGAGGAAGTTCGAGCCACCGATCAGGGCCGAAGCCGAGAGGGAGTAGCCCTTGCTGTCCGTGTTGTAGCCGAGGCCAACGCGGTTGTAGGAGAGACCGGAAGCAGCAGCGCTCTGGGCAGAGGCAGCGGCAGCGAGGGTCGTGATGGTGATGATCGGGAGGATATGCTTCATAGCGTTGTCAGTATTGCTACAGGTCCGGGACAAAATCAAGCACGTTTTGTCGAAAAGCCACACACCTCAAATTTACCCACTCTCATTCACAATCCCCTGTGAATAAAGCTGGGGGCTCTTGATGATCAAGGGGTAGTGCCTTGTCCCGAGAGACTCCCGCAGCGGGGGTAAACAGACTTATTCCCATAGATGCCCAACCCTACCCCGCGATCCCCAGGGGCAGAAAACAGGCAAAATGAGTGTTTTAACGATAAAAGGGCTTAAAACCCACTATAAGGCCTGATTCCTTCCCCATGAACTCGGGGCGCCCCCATCCTTTATCGAACCAAGCATAATCTTCCCCCGCCGTTCCCATCCCACCCTGACCCCCGCCCCCAGGGGGTGGGGGCGGGGGGCAACAAAAAACCCGCCAAGCGAACTTGGCGGGTTTTGAGCAGGCCTCTCGGGGAGGCTTACTTGCGGCGGAACTTCGAGTTGAACTTCTCGACGCGGCCGGCGGAGTCCACGAAGCGCTTCTCGCCGGTGTAGGCGGGGTGCGAGTCCATGGTGACTTCGCGACGGATGACGAAATGTTCGACGCCGTCGATCACCTTGGTCTCCTTCGACTTCATGGTCGAGCGGGCAGGGAACTCGCGGTTCGTGGAGACATCCACGAAGACGACGTTGTTATAATCAGGATGGCCTTCCTTCTTCATAAAATAAGGGGTTTGCTAGGGGTTAGCCCTGACGCGCCTTGTAGCGAGGGTGCGTCTTGTTGATCACGTAGATACGGCCCTTGCGGCGAACTACCTGGCAATTCGGGTGACGCTTCTTCAGCGACTTGAGGGAGGAGGAGACTTTCATGGTCGGGAGAGCCGTTTTAGTAACGGCAGGTCGGCCAACAAAGGTAACCTGCGAGCGACTGTCAACGGGATTTCCTATGCTTGTTTAAGCTTTCGTCCGGAGTATCACTCTGACCCATGGAAACACGCGTCCGCCCCGCCCTGCCGGCCGATATCCGGGCGATCAACGCCATCTACAACCACTATGTCCGGACCAGCACCTGTACCTGGCATCTGACCGAGGAAACCGACGAAGGAAGGTTGAATTGGCTACGGAACCGGGGCCCAGCCCACCCTGCCCTGGTGGTCGAAGCCGACGGCAAAGTGGTCGGTTGGGGCTCACTTTCGACCTATAATACCCGTCAGGGCTGGTCGGCGACGGTCGAGGACTCGATCTTCATCGATCACGCCCATCACGCCAAAGGCCTAGGTAAACGGATGCTCCAGGAGCTCTTACGCCGCGCCGAGGCCATCGGCCACACCTCCGTCATCGCCCGGATCTCCGGCGAACAGACCCCCAGCCTGCGCCTGCATGCCTCACTGGGCTTCGAACAGGCCGGACTCCTGCGCGGGGTCGGGCACAAATTCGGCCAGAAACTCGATTGTGTCTACATGCTGAAGGCCTTGCGCCAGCCCTGACCTTGACAGGGGGAGCGCTAACCCTTTGCTCACCTATCCGCTTTAATGCTCAGGTGGTGGAATGGCAGACACGCTGGATTCAGGTTCCAGTGCCCCTAAAGCGTAAGGGTTCAAGTCCCTTCCTGAGCACCAAAAGC
>JAHEJL010000008.1 GCA_024638885.1 Coraliomargarita sp.
CCGCGGCCGACGCCGGCGCGACCTGCGCCATCCAGCCGGGAGGCTCCGTGAAGGACGCCGACGTCATCGCCGCCGCCGACGCGCGCGGCATGGCGATGGTCTTCACCGGCATGCGCCACTTCAAACACTGAGCGGCTAGCGATCGGAAACAAAAAGGCCCGGAGTCTGCCGACCCCGGGCCTTTTTATTTCTGGGCATTGCGCTGACAGCCTTGATCAAAGGGACAAGAAATCCCCTTGCCCACGTGTCAACTTGCCCACGTGCCCCCTTCAGAGTTTGACGCCGATCTTCTCCAGCAGGCGGGCGAGTTCGTCGTCGCTGCCGAAGGGGATCGAGATGCTGCCCTTGTTGCCCTTGCGGACGACGGTCACGGGCGTGGCGAAGTGGGAAGCGAGGCGCTTCTGGACGTCGGCGACGACCGTCTGGACGGCCTTCTTATGCTCGGTCTTCTTGGTCGAGACGACCTTCTTGACCTCGGCTTCGGTGGCGCGGACGGAAAGGCCCTTCTCGATGACGAGACGGGCGACCTGCACGCGGTGGGCGGCGTTCTCGATGCCGAGCAAGGCCTTGGCGTGACCGGCCGAAAGCTGGCCCTTGCGCAGGTACGCCTGGATCTCGTTGTCGAGGGCGAGGAGACGGACGCTGTTCGCGATCGTCGTGCGCGGCTTGCCGAGGCGCTCGGCGACGGCGTCCTGCGTGAGGTTGAAGTCGCGCATGAGCGAGGCGAAGCCCAGGGCTTCGTCGATCGGATTGAGGTCGGCGCGCTGGAGGTTCTCGACGAGGGCGAGCACGGCGCTGGACGTGTCGCTGGCCTCGAGGATGCGGGCGGTGATGGTCTTCTGGCCGATCAGCTTGAAGGCGCGGAAGCGGCGTTCGCCGGCGATGAGTTCGTAGCCGTCCTTCACCTTGCGGACGACGATGGGCTGCATGAGGCCTTCGGACCGGATCGAGTCGGCGAGTTCCTTGACCTGGGCGTCATCGAAGTCGCGGCGCGGCTGGCGAGGATTCGGGACGATCGCGGTCAGCGGCAGTTCCTGCAGCAAGAGACCAGGCGCGACGGGCGCGGCGACCGGGGCAGGCGCCGGCGTGGCGGCCGGAGCGGCCGGGGCGGCCGGCGCGGGCGCGGCGGCGGGCTGAGCGGGCTTGGCGACGCCGCCACCGATGAGGGAACCGAGACCGCGACCGAGGGATTTCTTGGGAGGAGTGGCCATGGGGCTTTGAAAGGGGTCAGCGAGCCGGGGTTTCGGCCTGCGGGACGAAGATATCGACATCCGCTTTCAGGGCGGCAGGCGAGGAAAGGTTATTCGCTTTCAGGATCCACTCGGCCTTGGAGCCGTTGCGGAGGGCGATCTTGATGACGGTATCGCCCGATTTCACGTGGTATTTGATGCCGGTCTGCGGGATGTCCGATGGGACGCCCTCCTCGGCGGCAGGGGCCTCGGCCTGGGCGGCCGGCTTGGCGGCCTTGCCGGACTTCGCGGTCGGGGCGGGGCCGGTCTTGCCGAGCGCGGCGTTCACCTGGCGGGTCAGTTCGGCCAGCGCGGCGTTCACGTCGGCGGTCTGCTGCTTCAGGCGACGGTCCACTTCGTTCAGGGTTTCGGCGCGGGCCTTGGCGAGCGCATCGGCCTGCGAAGCCGACTGCGACTGGCCGGCTTTCTGATGGTTGAGCGCGGCGCGAAGGTCGGCGTTCTCGAGCTTGAGCTTCTCGACCTCGTTGCGGAGTTCCGCGAGGTCCTGCTGCATGCCGGCGATCTGCGCGTTCTGCGCCGAGAGAGGAAGGAGGCCGAGGAGAAGGAAAAGGATGCCGAGACGCATGGACCAAGGAAAACATGCCCAAGGAGGGAGAGCAAGCAAGGTAGGGGCAGGACCGGGGCCAGGCTAATATAGCCCTACCCCCACCCCTGCCCTTTTGAATAATCTGTATCCCCGGCCCGCCTCGCCCTACCTTGCCCCCGATGTCCAAGGTCCTGGTAGCCCTCTCCGGCGGCGTCGATAGCGCCGTGGCGGCCCTTCTGCTCAAGCAACAAGGGCATGAGGTGCATGCCGCCTACTTCCGGACCTGGATGAACGAGGAAGGCCTGCCCTTCCCCGGCGAATGCCCCTGGGAGGACGACGTCCGCAACGCCCAGGCGGTCGCCGCGCATCTCGGCCTGCCCTTCCGGATCATCGACCTCGTCCAGGACTACCGCGACACGGTCGTCCAATACCTCGTCGACGGCTACCGCAACGGCCTGACCCCGAACCCCGACATCATCTGCAACCGCGAGATGAAGTTCGGCGTCTTCCTGCGCAAGGCGCTGAAGGACGGCTTCGACGTGATCGCGACGGGCCACTACGCGCGACGCCGCGCGAACGCCGACGGCACGTTCGACCTCCTCGAAGGCCTCGACCCGAACAAGGACCAATCGTACTTCCTCGCGCTGCTCCGGCAGGAACAGCTCGCGAAGGCGATCTTCCCGATCGGCGAACTCCTCAAGCCCGAGGTGCGCAAGCTCGCCGCCGACGCGCAGCTGCCCAACGCCGAACGCAAGGACAGCCAAGGCATCTGCTTCCTCGGCCAGGTGCCCGTGCAGGCTTTCCTCGAACGCCACATCCCGGATGCGCCCGGCCCCATCGTGAACGCCGCCGGCAAGGCGATCGGCCAGCATCGCGGCCTCCACCGCTACACCATCGGCCAGCGCAAAGGCATCGGCCTCCCCTCCAACACCGACCACGAATACTTCGTCGTGGTGAAGAAGGACTTCGCGACCAACACGCTCCACGTGGCGTTTGATAAGCCCGACGCCCCCTGGCTCTACACCGGCGAAGCCGTCGCGCGCGACTTCACGTGGATCAACCAGCCCGTCAGCGGCGAGCAGGACATCCTCGCCCGCGTGCGTTATCGCGACAAGGCCACGCCCGCCCGCTTCAGCCCGCAGGCCGACGGCACCGTGCGGCTCCGCTTCGCCGAGACCCAGCGCGGCCTCGCCCCCGGCCAGGTCCTCGCCGTCTACCACGACCGCGTCCTCATGGGCGGGGGAGTGTTCCTATGAGGGGACACGTGGGCACGCTGGCACGTTGACAAGGGGAGATGGCAACGGGGCACCCATGCCCCCTGTGGCTATCTGAGCGAGTTTTCGCCCCTTGCCCACGTGCCCACGTGTCAACGTGCCCCCTCCCGTCGCGCCAACTTGACCTTCGTCCGATTGTGCGGAGGGTAAGCCCATGCCCGAAGGCTCCGCAGTCCAACGCATGTTCTCCGGGATCGCTTCCCGTTACGACTTCGCGAACCGCGTGCTCAGCCTCGGCCTCTGTGTCGGCTGGCGCGAAGAACTGGTCGCCGCCGCCAAGGCCGCCCAGCCCAAGACCGTGGCCGACCTCGCGACCGGCAGCGGCGACGTCGCCTTCGCGCTGCGCCGCGACCTGCCCGCCGATTGCGCGGTCGTCGGCTACGACTTCTGCGAGCCGATGCTCGAGCTCGGCCGCGTCCGCGCCCGGAAAGAACACGTCTCGCTCGAATTCAAGACCGGCGACTGCATGCGCCTGCCGATCGCCGATGCGTCGCAGGACGTCGTCACGATCGCCTATGGCGTGCGCAACTTCGAAGACCGCGCGAAAGGCCTCGGCGAACTGCGCCGCATCCTGCGTCCGGACGGCACGTTGCTGATCCTCGAATTCTCCCAGCCGAGCGCCTGGTTCGCGCCGTTCCATTTCATCCACGTGCGTTGCGTGCTGCCGATCCTGGCCGGACTCCTCACCGGGGACTTCGGCGCTTACAAATATCTCGGCACCAGCATCGCGGGTTTTCCGGACGCCGCAGGGCTCGACGCGGAGCTCAAGGCCGCCGGATTCGCCAAGGTTAGCCATAAAAGGATGCTTTTCGGCACCGTGGCCCTCCATCAGGCCAAAGCCTGAAAAATTCCTTGCCTTAGGGGCCCGGGGTCGTTTGCTCAAACCCCTCACTACGGGCTCGTGGTGAAATGGATATCATTTCTGACTACGGATCAGACGTTTGGGGTTCGAATCCCTACGAGCCCACCACTTTGAGCGCTAACCGGATTAAAACCCCGGTTAGTTGTATTTACGCGATAACCAGCGGCCGCCGGTAAGTGGTTGGCGGACAGGGAGGCAAGAATGCGGGCCAAGGGCGGCGACCAACACACCCTTGCGAACAAAAAAGCAACCGGCAGAGTCACCTCAGCCCCGCCATGACCGTTTCAAACGAGAAGCCCCTGATCAAACGGCTGAGCTGCCACGTTTTGCCGTTAACGTTCGTCGTATGGTGCGCCTACTTCTATCTAGCTGGCGGAGGCGGCATCTTCTTCGGAGCCTTGGGGAGCTACCCAGCCCTCTTGGTGACAAAAATCTCGTTCATCGAAAGGTTAGTCGAAGCAACCTTCGCGAATAGCACTCCCATCTGGTGGCAATGGAGCGAAATACTCTTGTGCGGCTACACCCAATGGCTGGCGATCAACTTCCTGCTACTCAAAGGAAACCATCTCACCAAGAGATGGTTATCGTATCGACCGAAAAGCTAAATCTGGCGGGAATTTTCCGCCTACACCTTATACACATCCGGCATCTGCTTGCCGGAAGGATAGACGTAGGCGCGATCCTCGAAGTTACGGAGCTCCACGATGCCGTCATGGACGGCCTGGACGTATTCCGGATTGATCGGCACCTTCCCGCCGCCGCCCGGGGTGTCGATGATCAGCTGCGGCACGGCGTAACCGGTGGTGTGACCGCGGAGCGCGCGGATCATGTCGATGCCCTTCTGGATGGGCGCGCGGAAATGGGTCGAGCCTTCGATCAGGTCGCAGGCGTAGAGGTAATACGGCCGGACGCGCATCATCAGCAGGCGATGCACCAAGGACTTCATGACCTCGGCATCGTCGTTCACGCCGGCGAGCAGGACGGACTGGTTGCCCAGCGGGACCCCGGCGAAAGACAGGCGTTCGCAGGCGGCGGCGAGCTCGCGGGTGACCTCTTTCGGATGGTTGGTGTGGATGCTCATCCAGACCGGGCCATGCTTGCGGAAGATCTCGGCGAGTTCCGGGGTGATGCGCTGCGGCAGGAAGACCGGGATGCGCGAACCGAGGCGGATGAACTCGACGTGCTTGATGGCCCGCAGGCGGCCGAGGAGCGCGTCCAGCTTGGCGTCGGAAAGCAGCAACGGATCGCCGCCCGACAGCAGCACGTCGCGGATCTCGGTATGCTCCTCGATGTACTTCAGGCCGGCCTCGAGCTCAGGATGGAAGTCATAGGCCTGCGCGTTGGAGACCAGGCGGCTGCGCGTGCAATATCGGCAATAAGAGGCGCAACGGTCGGTGACCAGGAACAGCACGCGGTCCGGGTAGCGATGGACGATGCCGGGGACGGGCATGGTGCCCTCCTCGCCGACGGGGTCCTCGGATTCGCCGGCGGCGACGTAGGATTCCTCGATGCGCGGGATGACCTGCCGGCGGACCGGGCAGTTCGGGTCCTTGGGGTCGATGAGGTTGAAGAAATGCGGCGTGATCGAAAGCGAGAGCTTGTTGGGCGCGAACAGGCACCCTTCCCGCTCCTCCTTCGTGAGCTCGAGCATCGACTCCAGCTGGGCCAGCGTGGTGATCCGGTTACGCAGCTGCCAGTGCCAGTCATTCCACTCCGCGGCGGGCACGTCTTTCCATCGGCCTTGGCCGGCATGCCAGTTTTCGCGGAGGTCCTGAGGATACATCGGCTAAGCCAGACAACCTAACGGTCCGGGCCCCCAATGCAAACGGGGAAGCATCTTGGACTCAGGCGGGCGGCCCCTTGCGCTTGAACCAGCCCGCGAACGGATGCCAGAGCTGGCCGAAGTAGCCCTTCGACACCGGCTCGGCCACGCCGAAGTCGCAAGGCTTCCGGCCTCGCGGCATGTAGTAGGTCCCGAAGAGGATGTCCCACAGCGGCAGGAGCCCGGCGAAGTTCTTGTCGATGGCCGCGGGGTCCTTGGAGTGATGCCAGCGATGGAAGACCGGCGTCGCGATGACGGACCGCAGCGGACCGAAGTCCCAGTCGACGTCGGCGTGCAGGAAGATCGCGTAGAAGGTCAGGAAGCCCGTCACGCCGGCCGTCACGGTCGGATCGAAGCCCAGGAACAGGATCGGCACCGCCGGCGCGATCTTGTCGACGGCCTCGTTGACGGGATGCACGCGCACGCTGGACAGCCAGTCGAGGTCCTCGGAACTATGGTGCACCGCATGGAAAGGCCACCAGGCGCCGGTGTGGAACAGCCGATGGATCCAGTAGCCGAGGAAGTCAGCCAGCAGGTAGATCTCGAGCGCCTGCAGCCAGACCGGCTGCGCGGCGACCGGGCCGAAGCCATGATACTGCCCTGCCTTCGCGACCTCGCCCGTGGTGACGCCGGCGACGACCAGGAAGAAGAACGGCACGATGAACAGGACCCGCGAGGCCTGCTTGAAGAACGCGACGGTGAAGAAGTAAGTCGCGTCCGTGAGCATGCCGGGCCGGAAGTAGCCCGGCCGACGGCGCGCGCCCATCACCCGTTCGATGACATAAAAGACCAGGCCCACGAGAAGGAGCCCCAGGAGGTGCTGCTTCGCGTGGGCTAGGAGATCCATGCGGGGCGCTTACTTCTTCTCGACGACCCACATGTTGCGGAACTCGACGGCATCGCCGTGCCACTGGAGGCCGAGGGGCAGCTTGTCCGCATGCTTCACGTAAGGAGGATTCTTCTTATGGCTGCTCGGGCCGATGTATTCGGTGCCGTCCTGGACCTTCACGCCGTTCATGACGACGGTGATGCGGGCCTTGCTGGCGACGGTGCCGTCGGCGTTGAAGCGCGGGGCGGTCCACTCGATGTCATAACTGTTCCAGGTGCGGGAAGGCAGGCAGGCGTTGAAGGCGGGGGGCTGCTGGCCGTAGATCGCGGCGGTCATGCCGTCGGCGTAGGTCTCGGTCTTGGAGCAGTCGAGGACCTGGAGCTCGTAGGTCTTCATGAAGAAGATGCCGCTGTTGGAGTTGCCCTGGCTCTTCTTCTTGGGGTCGGTGTCGTAACCGGCGGCGGAGCGCCATTCGACGTGCAGGGTGATGTCACCGAAAGCACGCTTGGTGCGGATGCCGTTGCTGCGGGCGATCATCACGCCGTCCTTGATCTCCCAGGTGACCGGGGTCTTGAGCTTCGCGCTCGGAACGGCGTCAGGCTCCCACTCGCCGGCGGAATCAGCGCCGCCGACCAGGACGATCGCGCCGGCGGGGGCCGGGGCCTCGTTGCACTTCAGCTTGGCGGCGTCGGCGCGAGGCGGCTGCGGGCGGGCGGAATCATGGACGTGCCACTGGGTGCCCGGGATGAGGGGGGTGTCGGTATAGCCTTCGGCGGCGACAAGGCCGGCCGCAGCCAGCAGGGACAGGTAGGAAGCGAGACGCATAGGGAGTGGGGGTGTAGACAGGTTGGAGGACCCGAGGTTCTGGGAAAAGGGTAATACATCGAGGGGTAGGGGTAGTCCATCCAGCCACCCGCCACCTGGGGCCGCCACCTGTCACCCGAAACGACTACCGCTACCCCACCCCTAGAACTACCCCTAAAAACCCTATTTCACCCCCATTTCAGCCCTAAGCCTACCCCTGCCCCTACCCCTATTCCATTGCCCTCCCCCGCCAGATTCCCCAACTTACGGCCCATGTCCGCGCCCAAGGCCCGCTTCACCCTCGAATTCGAAAAGCCCCTCCGGGAGCTCGAGGACAAGATCAACTCCCTCCGCGCCTCTTCCGAGACCGCCGGGATGGACGTCTCCAAGGAGGTCAAGTCCCTCGAGACCAAGATGGAGCAGACCCGCCGCGAGGTCTACGGCAACCTGAACCCCTGGCAGCGCGTCCAGCTGGCCCGCCACCCCCGCCGCCCCTACTCCCTGGACTACATCGGCATGCTGTTCGACGACTTCCAGGAACTGCATGGCGACCGCCTCTACATGGACGACGAGTCCACCGTCGGCGGCACGGCGTTCTTCGAAGGCCGTCCGGTCATGGTCATCGGCCAGCAGAAGGGCCGCGACACCAAGGAGAACCTCCGCCGTAACTTCGGCTGCCCGAATCCCGAAGGCTACCGCAAGGCCCTTCGCCTGATGAAGATGGCCCACACCTTCGGCCTCCCGATCATCACCCTCGTCGACACCCCCGGCGCCTTCCCCGGCATCGGCTCCGAAGAGCGCCACGTCGCCGAAGCCATCGCGGTCAACCTCCGCGAGATGAGCCAGTTCGCCGTGCCGATCATCACCTTCGTCATCGGCGAAGGCGGCTCCGGCGGCGCCCTCGGCATCGCCGTCTCGAACAAGGTCTACATCCTCGAGAACGCCTACTACTCCGTCATCTCGCCCGAAGGCTGCGCCGCCATCCTCTTCAAGGACCGCGCCCATGCCCCGAAGGCCGCCGAAGCCCTGCGCCTCGACGCCCCGAACCTCCTCAAGCTCGGCGTCGTCGACGGCGTCGTGAAGGAACCGCTCGGCGGCGCCCAGGAAGATCCGGCCGCCACCGGCTCCGCCATCCGCAAGACGCTGCGCGACTCGCTCGCCGACCTCTCCAAGGCCTCGCCCGAGAAGCTGATCGCGATGCGCTACGCGAAGTTCCGCGCGATGGGCGTCTTCTCCGAATAAGCCGGCCGACCAGGCCAAACGAAAGGGGCGCCGATCGGCGCCCCTTTTTCGTGGACCTTCGCGCGAGGGCTCAGCCGCCGTTCGACAGCACGCGGATGTAGCGCGTGTAGTTGCGGCCGTGCATGTAGACGATGCGCTTGAAGTCGGCGTCCGGGATCTTCTGGTTGTCGTTGATCATCTGCAGGCCGCGGAGCTCCTTGGAGCCTTCGGGCGTGAGCACGGTGATCGAGACCTCGACGGCCTTGAGCGAGTAAGGCAGGTACGGGACCCAGGTGGTCGCGGTGGGCTTCAGCGGCTGGGTGTCCGGATACATGCGGTCGGCATAGACGCGGAGACGGGAGCTGAAGTAGTCGTAGGGCTGGACCTTGGGCCAGGTACCGTTGGGCGTCGGGCTCGGGATCGTCGGGGCGCCGTTGGGCGCGTAGCGCAGCGGCGCGGTGGCGATGTCGGTCGCGCCGTCGGCGAACTTATACATCGCGAGGTAACCGCCCTTGGAAGCGGCCATCGCGGACTTGTCGTCGGACTTGCCGACGAGGACGACGGGACGAAGGGTCTGCGGCAGACGGGCGCACGGATCCTTGAGGGCCGGCGCGGTGGCGGTCGCCGGCAGCGAGGAAGTGCCCCAGAAGACGAGGTTCATCGCGACGACGTTGGAGGCGATGAAGTTGTTCTCGTCCATGGTCCAGCACGGCGTGGCGCTGGCGATGCTGTTGTCGATCAGCGTGCGGGTCTCGTAGTCGGGGGTCGGCAGCTTCGAATAGTTGGCGAAGCGGCGCGAGGTGGACCAGTAGTCCCACGGCGACTTCGGCGCGTCCATGGTGGAGTT
Source organism: Coraliomargarita sp. (assembly GCA_024638885.1). Lineage (GTDB taxonomy): Bacteria > Verrucomicrobiota > Verrucomicrobiia > Opitutales > UBA953 > UBA953. Next base: position 9,436 of record JAHEJL010000008.1, read on the forward strand.
CAGGATCAGCGGCAGCGCGTCGACGAAGGTGTTCTCGGAATCGATGATGGTGCGGTAGACGCCGTAGACCTGCTGGATCTTCTCACCCGGGGCATCGAACGGGGAACGCTGGCCGATGCGGTAGGCGACGGCGCAGACGTCGCCGCGGAGGGCGGTACGACCGGCGCCGGGAGTCCAGCGCGGGCGATCCGGCGGAGCGCCGAACAGCATCACGATCGGATGGTCGACGGCCTGGAGGTTGCCGACCGGACCGGGAATGCCGGTGACGTCGGTCGAACCGGGGACGACGACTTCCATCCAGCAACGGCCGTCGGCGCGGATCATGGCGGTGGAGAAATCGTTCTCCATCGCGTCGAGGGCGCCGCGGGCTTCGGACTGGGTGGAAAGGTCGGCGACGGCGCGGTCGTAGACGCGCAGCGTGTCGGAGGCGATCGTCACGACGGTGAGGACGATGACGACCATGATCGCCGTGGAGACCATCACCTCGAGCAAGGTGAAGCCGGCGCGGACGGAGCGGACGACGGGGTTCATCGGCTGATGACGATGTTCTGCACGAGCAGAGGGTTCTCGGTCTTCGTCTTGAAGGAATTATAGTCGCTGTAGTCGTGCGGGAAGAACTCGGCGACGACCGGCAGGTAGGCCAGCGCGTAGGCGGAAGGGTTGGCCGGGATCGGCGAGGCGGACCAGGGCGGAGCGCCGACCTTGGTGGTCTTGGGCTCGAGCGTGGCGGCGTCGATCTCGGGACGCTGGCCGACGAGCAGCTTGGACAGCGAGAGGCGCACGCGCATCGGGGTGCCGATGATGTTACGGCCGAAGGAGGCGTCGACGGACAGGTTGTTGCCGTCGCAGTAGGCGACTTCCATCAGCGAGGGATTGGAGAAGAGGCCGTAGGTGGTGTCGCCGGTCTTGTCGTTCTCGGGGCTCACGATCTTGCGCTCGTAGACGTAGAGCCAGACGGCGTTGTCGCCGTTGTCGCGGGCCTTCTGGAGGAGGCGGTAGGCGATGTCGAAGTTCGAGACCGAGGGATTGCCGCCGTCCAAGGACAGGCCGGAATCCATCAGGTACTTGGTGTTGTTCGGCACCTTCTGGCCCGCGGCGTCGAGGAACACGATCGAGCGGGGATTGTCGAGGGCGCCCATGAGACGCGTCACGCCGGAGAGGGCGCGGTTGGTCTGCATGATCTCGTCGACCTGCTGGAAGGTCGAACCGAGGATGCCGACGAGGGAGAGGATGGCGACGCCGACGATGCCGATGGCGAGCGTCACCTCGACCAGGGAGAAACCCCGGCGGGCGGACGGAAGATTACGAGGAGGGTTCATCGGGTGAAGATCACTTGGCCTTGTCCATTTCGTCGGCGTCGAGGGTCATCGAGACGTCGCCGTTGGGGCGGAGGGAAAGAGCGGCGAACTGGTTCTCGGAACCGACGTCGATCACGGCGCGGCCGGCGCCGGTGTTGCGGACGACGCCCTTGGCGAGGACGAGGAGCACGCGACCGAGGTGGTTGGAAGCGCCGGTGCCCTGCAGCTCGACGTAATACCACTTCTTGGGGTTATAGTCGGCCGACATGGCGGTGAGGGCCATCGGCTGGTTGGTGGGCGCGTAGACCATCCACGGCGGAGAGCTGACCGGGGAGTCCGTCGCCGTCGCCGGGATGTTGTCCCCCAGCTGGCCGATGATGCTGCGGCGCGTGTTCGCGGTGACCGCGAGCGTCATCGTGGTCGCGGTGTCGGAAGCGGGCGGCACGAAGACGACGCCGTTCGGGAGCATCTGGGCCGGCTCCGGGGAGAACCACTTGTAAGGGGCGGCGCTGGTGCTGGTGATGGTCGCGGGGTCGACGCCGGCGAGGTCGGCCGAGCTGACGCCGCCGACGGCGATGACGAACTGGCGGAGATGGTTCACCTCGTCGTCCGGATCGTTGAGGATCAGCAGGCGGTAGCGGTTGGCGTAGGTGACGCCGGTGGAACCGGGACCGCGGTTCATCAGGGCCATCGCGCGCACGGTGCGGATGGAGGAGGCGATGAAGCGCTGGCCGGCCGGCAGGCCGCCGCCGTCGCCGGCGGAGAGGCCGAGGAACAGCGAGGAGATGAGCAGGATGATCGTGATGACGACCAGCAGCTCGACCAAGGTGAAGCCCTTGCGGGCGAGGGAACGGACGGACATTATTGGATGGCGATGACCTGGGCGTAGTCGCTCGGATCGATGCTGGATTCCGCGTTGCTGTAGTCGCCCTTCAGGTCGGTGGTGTAGATGATGACGCGCGCCGGGATGCCCGTGGCGGTGGAAGAACCGCGGATGTCCTCCGGCATGGAATCGGCGCCGCCGGGGACGACGATGTTGCGGAGGTTGGTGTTGTTGTCCGTGTCGAAGATGAGGCGGATGTTGCGGTTGCCGAAGCGGTCGACGAGCAGGCTCTGGTCCGTCAGATTGGCCGGATCCTCGAAGTCGTCCTTGCCGAACGAGCAGAACTCCTCGGCGGTCTTGTTGAGCGACTTGCGGTCAGCCGTGGTGAGGGCGGTACCCGTCGGGAGGCGGCCGGAGAGCGCCTTCACGAACTTGAGGTTGGTGGCCGGATCCTCGAGGGCGTGGACGGTGTCCTTGGAGGAATCGTAGGCGGTGCCGACGTTGGGGTAGAAACCGAAGACCTGCTTGTAGCGGGTGATGCCGCCGGCCCACTGCGTGAACGCGGTCGTGGCCGAGGACTGCTGGGCCTTCTTACGCACGCCCTTGATCGCCGGGAACAAGGCGCCGGCCAGGATGCCGATGATGGCGATCACGGTCAGGAGTTCGATGAGGGTGAAACCGGAACGACGACGGGGGGTCATGGAAAATCGGGGTAGGATTGGGGAGTTTTCATTCTACGGCCCCCCGGACGCGGTTGAACAGTCAAAAAGCCGCCCGACACCCCCTCCTAAGGGTCTACCGGAAGCACACGAAACAGGCCAAAGCGACCAAAGTCGGGACCAAAGCCCAGGCAAAGAGGCGCCCGGCCGAGACACCCCCCGGAAACCACGGGGCCAGGATGGACTGTCCGGCCGGATTCGGGGCATTGGCGATGACGGTCAGGCCACCCCCCGCCAAAGCCCCCGCCAAGACGGCATGCCGCAACGCCTCCGCCTCCGGCCCAGGCAGCCCGAAGGCCGGCACCTGCGAGGCCAGGTAGGTCACCGCGGCGTTGTCATTGAAGGAAGTGAGGACGGTGGAGACCACCAGCAAGGCCCCCTCCCCCATCCGGCTGAGCACCGGCGAGATCCACCAGCCTTGGACGCCGCCCAGGACGACCAGCCCGGCCAGGAAGAATCCGACGAGCGCCGGACCGCGCAAGCCCGGCGCCGGCTGCCAGCGGGCGGTGGCCGTGGTGAAAGCCAGGAAGCCGAGGAAGCCGCCGAGCATCATGACCGGCCGGTGCTGCGTGAGCATCAGGACCGTCCAGACCATGCACGCGAGATGGACCACGACGATCCAAGCAGGCATCGCCGCCTCGGGCGCGACGGCCTCCGCCTTCGCCGACAAGGCCGCGAGCTCGCGACGGAACCAGAGGAAATAGGCGACGTTGGAGACCGCGATCGCGACGAGGGCGGCGACGCCGAAGTGCGCGAAGACTTCCTTGAGCCCCCAACCCCACTTCGCGGCGACCATGACGACGGGCGGCGCGGCGAAATGCGTCAGCGCGCCGCCGACGGAGACGTTCACGAACAGCAGCGCGAGCGTGGCGTAACGCAACGGCTCCGAGGGTTTCAGCCTGTAAAAACGGGCCGAAAGCAGCAACGCGCCGATCGTCATCGCGGCCGGTTCGGTGATCAGCGAACCGAGCAGCGGCGCGCACGTGAGCACGGTCAGCCAGTGCGCGGCCGGCGAATCGCCGAAGAGCCGGGCGACCCTTCCGAGCAAGCCCGCGGCGAGCGCCATGACGGGCTTCGACGCGGCCATGACCATGATGACGAAGACGAACAACGGCTCGACGAACTTGGACGGACCCGGCGCGGCGGTCCCGGCGTAGTCCCCGGTCTCGACATAGCGCGCGGCGAATTCCCATCCCTTGCCCGGCCACGCGACCATGAGGACGAACAATACGACCGCCCATAGGCCGAACACGGCCTCGACCTCGCCGAGCAGGTGCAGCACCGCGCCCTTCACCCCACCCTGCCGTTCGGCGCGATCCGCCGCTCGCGCGATCGCAGGACACAGGAAGGCGTGGACGACGGCGGCCAGGAAGACGAGCGAGCCGGCCAGCAGGAAGCCGTCCGCCGCCAGCGCGGCGGAAAGTTCCTGCCCGAGGTCGGCGGAGGCGGCCATGCCTCACCTCACCGCAAGGCGGCGTGGTTGGCAATCCCGACCGAACGATTACTTCGCGACCGCGACGTCGGGGCGGGCGCCACCGAGCGCCTTCACGAGGTCGACCTGGGCGGCCAGGCGATCCAGGCGGACGCGGGCGACGGCGACCTGCGATTCGGCGCGCAGGCGACAGGCGGCGAGCAGCTCCATCGGGCCGATCTGTCCCTGGCGGGAGCGCTCTTCGGCGATGCGGAAGGCTTCGTCGGACGCCTTGGCCCGGCGGTCGGCGGCCGCGGCGGCGGCGGCGGTCTCCCGCACGTCGACCAGCGCGTCGCGCACCTCGCGGCAGGCGTTCAGGAAAGCCTTCTCGTAGGCGGCCGCGGCCTGATGCTGTTCGGCGACGGCGCCTTCGACGCGAGCGGCGCCGCGACCGAAGTCGAGCAGCGGGTAGCGGAGGTCGACGCCGAGCGAGGAGGTCGCGGTCGCGCCGTCGAACAGCGCGTTGAGCTCGCGGCTCTCGGAGCCGATCGCGCCGGTGAGCGTGAAGGACGGATAGCGCGAGGCCTTCATGTAGCCGATTCGGGCGTTGGCGGCGACGAGCGCCTGCTCGGCGGCCACGACGTCCGGACGGCGGGCGAGGAGGTCCGAAGGCAGGCCGGTCGCGACCGGCGCCGGCAGACGCAGGCCGTCCTTGCGACGGGCGGCCAAGGTGAGCGAAGGCTGGCCGGTGAGGAGGCCGAGCAGGTGCTCCGCCGCGGCGCGAGTCCGGCGGGCGTCGGCGAGCGCGGCGACCGCGGAAGCGCGGGCCACTTCGGCCTGCGCGACTTCGACGGGACCGGCGGCGCCGACGGCGGCGCGCTTGCCGACGATGACGACTTCCTCGTCGCGGGCGGCGAGGACTTCCTGCGCGGCCGCGGACTGCGCGTCGGCGGCCCGGACGGCGGCGTAGGCGCGGACGACGGCGGCGCCGACCGAGAGCTCGACCAGGCGGCGCGACTCGCGCGCGCCGAGCAGCTGGGCGCGGGCGCCTTCCTCGGCGCGACGCAGCTTGCCCCAGAAATCGAGTTCGAACGACGTGGCGAGCCCGCCGCGCGAGGTGGTGCGATGGCGGCCGGTCGTGGAGAGGTTCTGGTTATAGGCGCCTTCGCTGAGCTTGCTCGCGTTCACGCCGCCGACGGCGTCGACCTGCGGCAAGGCGGCGCCTTCGGTCTCACCGAGGACGGCCGCGGCCTGCTCCACGCGGGCGACGGCGATGCGGAGGTCCGCGTTCGCGGCCATGGCCTTCGCCACCAGGGCGTCGAGCTGAGGGTCGCCGAAAGACTTCCACCAGTCGGCGGAGAGGGCCGCCCCGCCCTTCCCGGCTTCGGGGAAGGCATCGGCCTTCGGGAGCTCCGGGCGGACGTAATCCGGACCGACGGCGCAACCGCCGAGCAGGCAGGCGGAGAGGAGGACGAGACGGGGCATCATGGCTGGACGGGGGTCGGCTTGTCCTTCCGGCCGGAAAGCAGGTGGAAGAACCACGGGATGAACAAGGTGGCGACGAAGGTGTCGAGCAGCATGCCGCCGAGCACGCCCGTGCCCATCGACTGGCGGGCGGCCGCGCCGGCGCCGCCGGCGAAGGCGAGCGGGACGACGCCGAGCACGAAGGCCATCGAGGTCATGACGAGGGGACGGATGCGCATGCGCGCGGCCTCCACGGCGGCGTCGGCGGCCGAACGGCCGGCGCGGCGCGCGCTCTCGGCGAACTCCACGATCAGGATGGCGTTCTTGGCGGCGAGGCCGATGAGCGTCACGAGGCCGATCTGGAAGTAGATGTCGTTCGGCATGCCGCGCACGAGGATGGCGAGCAAGGCGCCGAGCAACGCGAACGGGACCGTCAGCAGCACGCCCAGGGGCAGCGCGAGGTCCTCGTAAAGCGCCGCGAGGATCAGGAACACCATCAGCAGCGCGAGGAGGAAGGCCGGCAAGGCCGAGGTCGCCGCGCGCTTCTCCTGCAGGGCCTGCGCGGTCCAGTCGATGCCGTAGCCGACGGGCATGATGTCCTCGGCGATCTGCTCGACGAGCGCGATGGCCTGACCGGAGCTCACGCCGGGCGCGGGCGAGCAGATGAGGCGCGCGGACAGGAAGCCCATGTGACGCTCGAGCTGCTCGGGGCCGGAGGACGGCTTGAACTTCACGAAGCTCGACAGCGGCACCATCGCGCCGTTCGCGGCGCGGACATGCACGCGGCCGGCGGCGGCGGCGTCCATGCGGTCGGCGGCCTCGGACTGCACGAGCACGCGATACGTGCGGCCCGCGAGGGTGAAATCGTTGGCGTAGACGACGCCGACGGTCGCCTGCAGGGCCTCATGGAGGTCCGGCAGCGTGACGCCGAGGGCCGCGGCGCGGACTTCGTCCACCTCGGCGAGGAACTGCGGCACGGCGGGACGCATGAAGACGCGGATGCCGGTGAGCTCGGGGCGGGCGCGCAAGGCGGCCTCGAGCTTCTCGATGTTGGCCGCGAGGCGCGCGGGATCGTCGTCTTCCCTCGCCTGGAGGTAGAATTCGAAACCGCCGGCGGTGCCGATGCCGCGGATCGCGGGCGGGTTCACGACGAGGCACATGCCGTCGGACTGGGTCATGCCGATGGCGTTGAGCTGGCGGGCGAGGATCTCGCCGCCGGGCGGACGGGTCCCGAAATCCTTCAGGGGCAGGAAGATCGTGCCGGAGTTGGTGCGCTCGCCGCCGCCGAGGAGGTCGAAGCCGCTGATGGCGAAGGTGTGACGGACGGCCGGGTTCTCGCGCAGCTTCGGCGTGAGGTCGTCCATGAAGGCCTTGGTGCGGTTGATGCCGGAGCCGTCGGGCAGCGCCACCATCGCGAGGAGGTAGCCCTGGTCCTCGGGCGGCAGGAAGCTGCGCGGGATCTTGACGACGAGCACGAGGTTCGCGACCGCGATGGCCACGAAGCCGGCGGCGGCGGAACGCGGATGGTCGAGGAGCCAGCGGACCGTGCGGCCGTGCCAGGCGGCGACGGCGCCGAAGCCGCGGCCGAAGGCCTCGGCGAAACGGGCGAGGCGGCCGACCGGCGCGCCGGCCGCGTGCGGCCTGAGCAGGAGCGCGCAGAGCGTCGGGGTCAGGGTCAGCGCGACGAAGCCCGAGAGGACCACCGACAGCGCGACGGTGACCGCGAACTGGCGGTAGAGCACGCCGGCGATGCCGCCGAGGAAGGCGACCGGAAGGAAGACGCAGACGAGCACGCAGACGATCGCGACGATCGCGCCGGCGACCTCGCGCACGGATTCCTTCGCGGCCTCATAGGGGCTGAGCCCCTGCTCGCGCATCAGGCGTTCGGTGTTCTCGAGCACGACGATCGCGTCGTCGACCACGATGCCGATCGCGATGACCATCGCGAAGAGGGTCAGGATGTTGATGCCGTAGCCGAGGACCCACAGGCCGGCGCAGGCGCCGATCAGCGAGACGGGCACCGCGATCATGGGGATGATCGTGGCGCGCCAGGAGCCGAGGAAGAGGAAGACGACGATGGCCACCAGGAAGGCGGCCTCGATGAGCGTGCTGCGCACCTCGCCGATGGCGGAACGCACGAAACGGGTGGTGTCGAACGGGATGCTGTACTCGACGTCGGGCGGGAACTGCTTGGTCAGCTCGTCCATGCGGGCGCGGATGCGGTCGGCGGTCTCGAGCGCGTTGGAACCGGTCTGCAGGAACACTCGGATGCCGGCCACGGGCTTGCCGTCGAGCATGCTGAGCTGCTCGTAGCTCTGGGAACCGAGCTCGACGCGGGCCACGTCGCGCAGGCGCAGCACGCCTTCGGCGGAACCGGAGCGGAGCACGATGTCGCCGAACTGCTCCGGGGTCGCGAGACGGCCGCGGGCGATGACGGGGACGACGAAGGCGGCGTCGACCGAAGGCTCCTGGCCGAGGCGGCCGACGGCGTATTGGGTGTTCGTGGCGCGGATCGCGCGCACGACCTCCGCGGAGGTCACACCGAGGGCGGCCATGCGGTCCGGACGCAGCCAGACGCGCATCGCGTAGTCGCGGGCGCCGAAGACGCCGCAATCGCCCACGCCGGGCAGGCGCTTGAGCTCCTCGACGACGACGGAGGAGGCGAAGTTGCTGAGGAAGACGGAATCGCGCGTGGCCTTGGGCGAGACGATCGAGACCGACATGAGGATGTCGTTCGAACGCTTCTTGGTGATGACGCCGAGGCGGCGGACCTCCTCCGGCAGGCGCGGCTCGGCGAGCTTCACGCGGTTGGCCACGAGGATGGTGGCCATGTCGGGGTCGACGCCGTTCTCGAAGGTGACGGTGATGCTGAGGGCGCCGCTCGACGAGGCGTTGGAAGAATAATACAGGAGGCCTTCGACGCCGTTGATCTGCTCCTCGAGGGGCGCGGCGACGTTGTTGACCAGCGCTTCCGGCGAGGCGCCCGGGTAGCTGGCGACCACGGTGACGGTGGGCGGCGCGATCTGCGGATACTGCGACAGCGGCAGGTGCAGCAGCGCGAGGCCGCCGACGAGCACGATGACGACCGAGAGGACGGCGGAGAAGATCGGCCGCCTGATGAAGAAGTCCCAGCCCATTTACTTCTTGGCCGGAGCGACGACGACCGGGGCGCCCGGGCGCAGCTTGTGCAGCTGGTTGAGGATGACGCGGTCGCCCGGACGGAGGCCGGCGAGGATGACGATGTCGTTGCCCTGGGTCTCGCCGAGGGTGACGGGACGGACTTCGGCGCGGTCGCCGGCGCCCACCACGAAGACGGAACGGCCCGACGGGGCCTGGACGAGGGCGAGCTGCGGGACGAGGTAGGCGTCCTTGGCCTTGCCGCCGGTCACGCGGGCCCGCACGAACTGGCCGGCCAGCAGGCCGCCGTCGGCGTTCGGGAAGCGCGCGCGGAGCTGCACGGTGCCGATGCGGGTGTCCACCTGCGTCGAGGCGAAGTCGATCTTGCCGCGGACGGGATAGGCGGAGCCGTTCGGGAGCAGCAACGTGACCTCGGCGCCCTGGGCCTCCTTGGCGCCCGCGGCGAAGAGCCGATGGAAGTCGTCCTCGGAAAGGCCGAAGCGCGCCCAGACTTCGTCGGCGCTCACGATGGTGGTGAGGAGTCCGTCCGGACCGGTCGGGGTGACGAGCGTGCCTTCGGTGCGCAGGCGGCGGCCGGCGATGCCGGCGACGGGCGAACGCACCTCGCAGTAATCGAGGTCGAGCTTGGCGAGGCTGGCCTTCGCGGCGGCGGCGTCGCGGGCGCCCTTCGCGGCGGCGGCCAAGGCGGCCGCATCGTCGGCTTCCTTGCGGCTGGCCGCCTGCTGCGCGAAGAGGGCCGCCTGGCGGGCGGCTTCGTCGGTCGCGGCCTGGGCGCGCGCGGTCTCCTGCGCGAGCTGGGCCACGGCCAGCGCATGCGCGGCCACGTAAGGAGCGGGGTCGATCCGGAAAAGGAGGTCGCCGGCCTGGACCTTGGCGCCTTCGGCGTAGTTCACGGTCTGCAGGATGCCGGTGACGCGCGCGCGCACTTCCACCTCGCGCACGCCTTCCGTCTGGGCCGGCGCGATGGCGGTCTGGGCGAGGTCGGCCGGCGACACCTGGATGACGACGACCGGGAGCGGCCCGGAGGGCGGCAAGGTCGGTTCCTGACGGCAGCCGAAGAGGCCGAGAAGCGCGGCGACGAGAAGAAGTCCCTCGACAGGGCGAGATTTACATACAGACATGTATGTAAATCTATTTGCCCTACCATGGCTCGCAAGACCAAAGCAGAGGCGGCCCTCACCCGTGACCGGATCGTCGCCTGCGCGCGACAGGTCTTCAGCCGCGACGGGGTCACGAACACGTCCCTGGAGAAGGTGGCCAAGGAGGCCGGAGTGACCCGCGGGGCGGTCTACTGGCACTTCCGCGACAAGGCCGACCTTTTCATGGCCGTGCGCCTCGACACAGGCTCGCTGCTCCGCCTCAACCAGGCGGAAGGCGACGACCCGCTGCATCGGCTCGAGCTCTTCCTGCTCGAGGCCATCCGCCGCCTGCGCGAGGAGGACAAGGTCCGCGAGACCTACGAGGTGATGCTCTGGCGTTGCGAATACGTCGGCGAGTTCGCGACGGTGCGCGACGACCTGATGACCTCGGGCCGCAACTTCATCGACGAGATCACGGCGCTCTACGCCGAGGCGAAGTCCGCCGGCCTCACGGACCCGCGCCTCGAGCCCGCGCTGGCTTCGCTGGAGACGTTCTGCCTCTACGCCGGCATCCTCAAGGCCTGGCTGGCGGCGCCGGCCGAAGGCATCATCCGGGACCAGGCCGCCGCGATGATCCGCCAGCACGTCGCCCTGCGCCGCAATTCCGCCGGAGTCGGGTTGACCCCCTCCGCCGGGGCCCGTAAGAAGAAGGCGTGAAGGCCCTCCCCGCCCTGCTCTGCCTGCTCCTGCTCGGTCTCGCGCCGGCGTGCGCGGCCGAACCGGACGCCCCGCAGTCGCTGCCGATCCTCTACGACCAGCCGGGCGAGAAATACATCCTGCGCATCGACAACCGCCGCTACCAGGTGCCCTACGTGACCAAGGAGAGCGTCGTCCGCCTGCTGTCGGCCGCCAACTACCCGCGCACGAAGCTGCGCTTCGACGAATACAAGCGTTCGCTCGAGGACAAGGCCAAGGCCGAGACGGTCGTGAACCGCGCGCAGCAGAACGTCACGCGCGAAGCGGACCGCGTCAACCGCCTGCGCCGCAGCCTCGAAGCGCTCCGCGCCCAGCTCGCCCTGCTCCGCTCCCAGCCGAACATCGACGTCCGCGAGCTGCAGTTCCTGCAGGAGCAGATCCGCAACACGTCCGCCTCGCTCGCCGCCGCCGAAGACATGGAAGCGAAGGCGCAGGCCAACCTCGAGAAGACCAAGTCGACCACCGAGTCCGTCTTCCAGCGCGCGGACAAGGCGCGCGAGGATTACGTGAAGGCCCTCGACGACTACGAGAAGCCGCTCGCCGAGATCCGCGCGATCGCGATGACGCACGGCACCGCCCTCTGATTTCCAGACCATGAAGACCACCGCCCTCCTCCTCGCCCTGCTCTGCGCCGGCTCCGCCGGCCTCGCCCAGCAGGCCAAGCCCGGCGCGAAGGCGCCGGCCGCCAAGGCCGCGCCGAAGCCCGTCGACCGCTACGCGCTCCGCCCCGACGAGAAGGTCGCGTGGCACGACGTGCGCGACACCGACCTCGAAGGCCGCGCCTTCCCCGAAGCGGAACGCAAGAGCTACTTCGACCGCCTGCCCGCCGAGGCCGACGGCAAGGTCACGCCCGCGGTCTGGGGGCTCAGCCGCGACAGCGCCGGCCAGATGTTCCGCTTCCGCACCGACGCGACGTCGATCTACGCCCACTACAAGGTCACAAAGGCGAAGCTCGAACAGCCGCACATGCCGGCCACCGGCGTCAGCGGCCTCGACCTCTACGCCCGCGACAAGGACGGCAAGTGGCGCTGGGTGCAGGTCGTCCGCCCCACCGCCCAGGAGATGAAGGTCCGCATCGCCGAGAACCTCGACCCGGGCGAACGCGAATACGCGCTCTACCTGCCGCTCTACAACGGCGTCGAGTTCCTCCACGTCGGCGTGACCGAGGGCAAGAAGTTCGAGGGCCTCAAGCCGCGCGCCAAGCCCGTCGTCTTCTACGGCACCTCGATCACGCACGGTGCCTGCGCCAGCCGCCCGGGCATGGTGCACACCGCGATCCTCGGCCGCCGCTTCGACGTGCCGGTCGTCAACCTCGGCTTCTCCGGCAACGGCCGCATGGACCAGGCCGTCGGCGACTTCCTCGTGCGCATCGACGCCGCCGTCTACGTCATCGACTGCCTGCCGAACATGAGCCCGCAGGACGTCACCGCGAAGTGCGCGCCCCTCGTGAAGCAGCTCCGCGCCGCCCGCCCCGACACCCCGATCGTCCTCGTCGAGGATCGTCGCAACACCGACACCTGGCTCCTCGCCGCGCGCCGCAAGTTCCACGACGAGAACCACGCCGCGCTCAAGGCCGCCTACGACCAGCTCGTGAAGGAAGGCGTCAAAGGCCTGTCCTACGTGCCCGGCGACCACCTCTACGGCGACGACAACGACGGCGCCACGGACGGCTCGCACGCGAGCGACCTGGGCTTCTACCGCCAGGCCGACATCTTCGAGCCGTTCCTCAAGGCCGCCCTCGGCCGCTGATTTTCCCGCCGCGCCGCTGGCGTCAGGAACATAATCCTCCAAGGTGGCCTCCATGCCGCGCAGCTTCCGCTACTACGACCTGATCCTCGGCGCGTTCGTGGCGGTGCTGCTCTGCTCCAACCTCATCGGCCCGGCGAAGGTCGTGCAGCTCGACCTGCCGTTCTTCGGCAAGACCGACTTCGGCGCCGGCAACCTCTTCTTCCCGCTGTCGTATATCTTCGGCGACATCCTCACCGAGGTCTACGGCTACGCCTTGGCCCGCCGCGTGATCTGGGCCGGCTTCGGCGCGATGCTCTTCGCCACCGTCATGACCTGGGTGGTGCTCGCGATGCCGGCCAGCCCGGACGAACCGTTCAGCGCGCAGCTGCAGCCCGCGCTCGTCACCTGCTTCGGCGGCGGCTGGCGCATCGCGCTCGGCTCGATCGTCGCGTTCTGCGTCGGCGACTTCCTCAACTCCTATGTCCTCGCGAAGATGAAGGTGCGCATGGGCGGCAAGCACCCATGGGCCCGCTTCATCGGCTCGACCGTCGTCGGCCAGGGCGTCGACAGCCTGATCTTCTACCCGCTCGCGTTCGTCGGGATCTGGAGCCCGGCGACGCTCCTCGCCGTGATGTTCGCCAACTGGATCTTCAAGGTGCTCGTCGAGGCGGTGATGACGCCCGTGACCACCGTGGTCTGCGCCAAGCTGAAGGCGGCCGAAGGCGTCGACACCTACGACACCGACACGGATTTCACGCCTTTCAGCCTCCGGCGCTGAGCGGAGACCGGCCTGATTGGAGGCCTTTATCGCCCTCCAACGGGGTTTCCTGTCGTCTTCCTGAGGATTTCCGAGGAAGCCGTTGACAACAACCCCGGGGGTGAGCACAACACCCTCAGTCAATTTCACTCAGGTAAGAGCCTCCCTTATAAAGGACGCATCAGTCGCGAGGGCGACTAACGGAATCAGGATTCAAACTCTCCGTACCCGACCCCAGAGTCCCGTAGCTAGGACTCTGGACTTATTTGTCCCGGAAACGGGAAGACAGGCCGCACCACCCGTGCGGCCTGTTTCATTATGTCGTGCCCAAGACTGGACTCGAACCAGTAAGCCTTGCGGCGGCAGATTTTAAGTCTGATGTGTATACCGTTCCACCACTTGGGCCGACGCCTCCAAGGTGCGGACGCGCCCCGGATTGGCAACCCGGGAAAGCGGGCGACGTTCGCCTTCGCCTTGCCCTCCGGACCAAAGACCGCTTCCTTCCGCGCATGGATCGCTTAGCCCAGACGTTCGCCCGCTGCAAAGCCGAAGGCCGCCCGGCCTTCGTGAGCTACGTCTGCGCCGGCGACCCCGACGTCGCGACGTCCAAGGCCGTGCTGCTCTCCCTGGCGCAGAACGGCGCCGACGTGCTCGAGGTGGGCGTCCCCTTCTCCGATCCGCTCGCCGACGGCCTCACGAACCAGCTCGCCTCCCAGCGCGCGCTCGAAGGCGGCATGACCTACGACGGCCTGCTCGACGTCCTCAGCGCGGTCCGCGCGGGCACCGACAAGCCGATCGTGCTCTATTGCTACTACAATCTGCTGTTCTCCTTCGGCCTGGAGCACTACTGCGCCAAGGTCCGCGCCGCCGGCGCCGACGGGCTGCTGGTCCTCGACTGCCCGCCCGAGGAAGCCGACGAGCTGATCGCGGCCTCGAAGAAGCACGGCCTCGCCAACATCTTCATCGTGGCCCCGACCACGCCGCCCGCGCGCATCGGCCTCATCGCGAAGCACGCCTCGGGCTTCATCTACTACGTCTCGCGCGAAGGCGTGACCGGCGAACGCTCCGAGCTCGCCACGAACCTCGCCGCCTCGGTCGCCGAGATCCGTAAGCACACTTCCCTCCCGATCTGCGTCGGCTTCGGCGTCTCCACCGCCGCCCACGTCCAGGCCATCGCCAAGGTCGCCGACGGCGTGGTCGTCGGCAGCGCCCTCGTCAACGTCGTCGCCGCTCATAAGGATAATAAGTCCCAGGCCGCCGCCGCCATCGGCGCGAAGGTCCGGGAGCTTCTCGCCAAGTAAAACTCGGGACGCGTCGGTCCTTAGACCCTCTGTTAAGCGGCCTTGGGCCCCCTTGCCCACGTGTCACCATGCCCACGTGCCCCCTTTCTCTCTAATCCCTTGACCAACCGCCTTCCCTCCTCACTTTCCCCATGGTCCTAACCTCGTTAGGGCCACCGGAACCGCACCGCATGGCCCAACAAGACACCTGGACGAAAAAAGACCTGACCGGCATCGAGGAGCTTTCCCGCCCCGAGATCGAACTGCTCTTCCGCCAAGCGGACCAGTTCCTGCCCGCCCTCGCCCCGGGCAAGGGCCTCGACCTGATGAAGGGCCGCACGGTGGTGAACCTCTTCCTCGAGCCGAGCACGCGCACCCGCACGGCCTTCGAGATCTCGGCCAAGAAGCTCGGCGCCGAAGTCGTCTCGATCAACACGACGGCCTCCTCCCTGGTGAAGGGCGAGACCCTCCGCGACACGGCCGAGAACATCCGCGCGATGGGCGTGGACGCCATCGTGATGCGCCACTCCTCCGCCGGCTCCGCCCGCTACCTCGGCTCGGTCCTCGACATCTCGGTGGTCAACGCCGGCGACGGCGCCCACGAACACCCGACGCAGGCCCTGCTCGACGCCTTCACGCTCCGCCGCCGCTTCGGCAAGGTCGAAGGGCTCAAGGTCACGATCCTCGGCGACATCCTCTTCAGCCGCGTCGCCCGCTCCAACATCCTCTGCCTCTCGAAGCTCGGCGCGCAGGTCACCCTCGCCGGCCCCGCGACGCTCGTCCCGGCCGCGCTGAAGGAAGCCTTCCCGCAGGTCCGCATCGTCCATGACCTCAAGGAAGCCCTCCAGGACTGCGACGCGGTGATGCTCCTGCGCATCCAGCACGAGCGCCAGACGACCACCCACTTCCCTTCGCTCGGCGAATACACCGCGCAGTTCGGCCTCAACGCCGAACGCGCCGCCTGGCTCAAGCCCGAGGCGATCGTGATGCACCCGGGCCCCATCAACCGCGGCGTCGAGGTCGAAAGCGAAGTCGCCGACGGCCCCCGCTCGGTCATCCTCGAACAGGTGCGGAACGGCGTCGCCGTCCGCATGGCCGTCCTTCACCTCTGCACCGGAGCCATCAGCCGATGAATCCCGCCGACAACTCCCCTCTCTGGATCCGCGGCGCCCGCGTGATCGACCCCTCCGCCCAGCGCGACGAAGCCAAGGGCGACGTCTTCGCCCTCGACGGCAAGTTCGTCGACCGGCTCTCCGCCGCAGACCAGGCCAAGGCCCGCGTCATCGACGGCGCCGGCCTCGTGGTCGCCCCGGGCTTCGTCGACCTGAACTGCCGCCTCGGCGAACCGGGCCGCACGGCGCGCGAGACGATCCGTACCGGCACCCGCGCGGCCGCCGCCGGCGGTTTCACGACCCTCGTCACGATGCCCGACTCGCTCCCCGCGGCGGACAACGTCGGCACGATCCAGCTCCTCCGCGAGATCTGCTCCCGCGACGCCGCCGTGCGCGTGCTGCCCACGGGCACCCTCACGAAAGGCCATGAAGGCAAGGCCCTCGCCCCGCTCGGCACGATGAAGAAGGCCGGCGTGGTCGCCGTGACCGACACGACCTCGGGCGTGCAGAACAACGAGATCATGCGCCGCGCGCTGGAATACGCCGCGATGTTCGACCTCGTGGTCCTCGACCATTGCCAGGACAGCAGCATGACCGACGGCGGCCAGATGCACGAAGGCGCCTGGTCCCTCCGCCTCGGCCTCCGCGGCCTCCCCCGCGCCGCCGAGGAGATCGTGGTGTCGAGCGACTGCCTGCTCGCCGAGCTCACCAAGGCCCGCATCCACCTGCAGCACCTTTCCTCCGGCGGTTCCGCCGAGATCGTCCGCCGCGCCAAGGCGAAAAAGCTCTCGGTCACGGCCGAGGTCTCCGCCCTCCACCTGCTCCTCACCGACGCCGCGCTGGCCCATTATCAGACTAGCCTGAAGACCAACCCGCCCCTCCGCGAAGAAGCGGACCGCCTGGCGCTCATCGCCGCGCTCGTCGACGGCACGATCGACGCGGTCTGCTCCGACCACTCGCCCTGCACGGCCACCGAGAAGGACTGCGAGTTCGACCTGGCTCCGTTCGGCGCCGCGACCTTCGAGACGGCCTTCGCGGCCGCCCACACGGCGCTCGTCGCCGGCGGCCACGCCGACCTTTCCCTGCTCGTCGCCCGCCTCACGCACGGTCCGGCCAAGGCCCTCGGGCTCGCCGCCGGCACGCTCCAGGCCGGCGCCCTCGCCGACCTGGTCGTCCTCGACCCGAAGGCCGCCTGGACGCCCGCCAAGGGCGACCTGGTCTCGAAGTCCGGCAACAACCCGCTCCTCGGCCGCGCCCTCACGGGCCGCGTCCGCGCGACGTTCGTCGGCGGTCGTCAGGTCTTCGGCGCCTAAGCGAAGATGGACGAGCTCACGCAGTCCCTCGAAGCCTTCGGGCCGTGGGACTGGGCATGCGTGGTCGTCAATCTGCTCGTGGCGATCATCGGGATTTACGCGCTGAAATGCTGGCGCAACCTGCCGGGCAAGTCGCCCACGCCCACCACCATGGTCAGCGACGCGCTCATCGGTCTCTGCGCCGGCCTGCTGTCGTTCGGCATCCTCTTCGGCGTGGTGACGCAGCTCGTCGCCCAGAGCTTCTCCACCCACTTCGGCATCGCGCAGGCGCACCTCTTCACCGCGGCCTTCTGCGGGCAGCTCGCCGCCGCCGGCGCGATGCTCGGGATGAGCGGCATCGCGCCCCGTTCGCTCGACTGGGCTCCCTCCGTGGAGACGGAGGAACCGAAGTCCGCCGCCTCGCCGTTCCGCCAGGCGCTCGCCGGCTTCTCCGTCCCCCGCGTGCTGCTGGGCTTGCTCGCGATCTTCGCGCTCGGCCTCGCGGCGACGATGGCCTGGAAAGGTTTCCATGTCGCCTGGGAGCAGCTCTTCCTCCGCGGCTGGACCGGCCAGCCGCCCGCGGATGAGCCGCAGGAGATCGTGGACGCGGTCCTCAAGACCGACGTCGATACCTGGCGCTTCCTGACGATCGCCTTGGCGGTCACGATCGGCGCCCCGATCATGGAAGAACTCGCCTTCCGCGGCATGATCTACCCGGGCCTGCGTCGGCTCGGCGCCGCCTCCGACCGGTATGGCCGCTGGCTCGCGATCATCCTGACCGGGGCGCTCTTCAGCGCCGCGCACATGAGCCCCTCCGCGGCCCTGCCCTTGTTCGCCTTCGGCGCCTTCATGTGCCTGGTCCGCGACCGCTACGGCCTGCTGACCTGCATGGCCATCCACTGCAGCTTCAACGCCTGGAACTTAGTCTGGTTGAAACTGGCCCCGAACGCCTCCACGCTCTGAGGCCATGGGCGCCCTCACGACTCTTGCGGACCGCTCGGTCGCCAAGCTGACCGAGGAGGAGATCATCCGCCGCGTGGTGCAGTCGCTCGCCGACGCCGCGCCGGCGTTCCCCGAAGGCCCCGGCGGCGATTGCGCCCACCTGCCGACCACGGGCGGACGCTCGATCCGCGCGAGCACCATCGATTCGGTGCTGCTCGGCCGCCACTTCGACGCCGCCTGCGACGGCATCCGCGCGGGCGCCAAGCTGGTGAACCGCAACCTGAGCGACCTCGCCGCCGCCGGCGCCGTGCCATCCGACGCCCTGCTTTCGCTGGTGATCGGTCCGGACGTCGACGCGACCTGGCTCACCGACTTCGCCCATGGCGCGGGACGCGCCGCCGCGAAGGCCGGCCTGCGCATCGTCGGCGGCGACATCTGCCGCGGCGCCCACGGTTCGTTCCTCGGCACCCTCGCGGTGCAAGGCTTCGCCCACCGCGTCCTGACCCGCAAGACCTGCGCCGTCGGCGACGCGCTCTTCGTGACCGGCCAGCTCGGCGGTTCGCTCTACGGCCGGCACCTCGACTTCGTCCCGCGCCTCGCCGAAGGCGAATGGCTCTGCGGCCACGGCGAAGTCAGCGCCTGCACCGACCTCTCCGACGGCCTCGCCAAGGATCTTCCGGGCCTGCTGGGTCCGAAGTTCGACGCGCGCATCGACGTGTCGGCACTGCCCCTTTCCGACGCCGCGAAGTCGCTGGCGAAATCCGACGGCAAGCCGGCCTTGGAGCACGCGCTGCAGGACGGCGAGGATTACGAGCTGCTCTTCGCGGTCAGCGCCGATCGCGCGGACCTGCTCGAAGCCTCGTTCCGCAAAGCCTTCCCGCTGACGCCGCTGACGCGCCTAGGCACGGTCGAAGCCGGCACGGGCCTCGCCCGCGACCTCGCCGACGGCGCACCGATCAAGGTCCGCGGTTTCGGCCACTTCGCCTGATCAGAGCGCCTGACGGCGGGCTGGGCGGCCTTCGTCGACCTCGATGTAGTCGAACATCGTGTCCACGCCGGCCTCGGCGGTGAGGCCGTTTTCCTTCAGGCGGCGGACGAGCACCTCGTTGGCTTCGTCGCGCCAGCCGCGCTTGGTCATGAAGCCGTTCCAGATCTCGATGTCGTTCGTGGAAAGCTTGCGACCCTTGGCCTCGGCCCAGGCGAGGATCTGCTCGGAGGTCGCCGCGGGATTCTGCAGCACCCAGACGCGGAGGTCATCATACTTGACGCCGAGATACTGGCAGCAGCGGTCGTCGAAGGCCTTGCCCAGGTTGTTCACGAAGTCGGCGTGCAGCTGGCCGGCGGCGTGCAGGCGGATCTTCGAGACGAGACGCGGCAGGTAGACGAAACCACGGACGGCTTCATAAGGGCTGAGGAGACCAGGGACGAGGGGCATGGCGGTGATTTGAGAGGCAAGATGACGGATGACCGATGACGGTGAAAAGCCAAAACCCAAGATAGGTCTGAGCGGAGAGCGGTTAGATGCATTGAAGCCGCCGAAGGGCGGCCCTAGGCAGGGGCGTGGCTACGCCGCGCCCTCAAGCCCTCCGGCCCACAGGCTCCCCTTGCTCCCTGGTACTCCCGACCGCCTACCGCCAACCGCTCACCGCGTCTACCTCATCGGTTCTGTGCCTCCGGGCCTCCGAGCCTCCGGGCCTCTTATGTTTGCCCTCCACCCCTACCTGCCTTTCCTACCCCTACCCCGGCTCCAACCCCTACCCCTCATCGCACCCCCCATGCTCCGCTTCCTCGCCCTCCTTCTCGCCGTCACGGGCTTCGCGGCCGACGTCACCAAGCCGGCGGCGTTCTCCTCGTCGAAGTACGACAAGGACATCGCGGCCTTCGAGGCCGCGGACAAGGCCAACCCTCCGCCGACCGGCGCGTTGCTGCTCTCCGGCGCCAGCTCGCTGCGCCTCTGGAAGACCGCCGCCCGCGACTTCGCGCCCTATCCGCTGATCAACCGCGGCTTCGGCGGCTCGAAGACGACCGAGGTCCTCGGCTACATGGATCGCATCACGTTGCCCTACGCTCCCCGCGTGGTGATCTTCCACTGCGGCAGCAACGACATCAACGCCGGCGATACCGCCGAGGCGGTGATCGCCCGCGTGACCGAATACCATCGACGTCTCTTGGCCGCCCACCCGCAGGCCCGGCTGGTGCTGCTCTCGACGACGCAGGCGCCCTCCCGCCGCGCCAAGTGGGACGAGATGAAGAAAGCCGACGCCGGTTTCCGCGCGCTCGCAGCCGCCCATGCGTCGGTGACGTTCGTCGACATCAATCCGGCCCTCAACCTCCCCGACGGCGAACCTCGCCCCGGCCATTACCTCAAGGACGCCCTGCACCCCTCCGAAGCCGGCTACGCCGCGATGCTCAAGGTCATCCGCCCCGCCGTCGACGCCGCCTGGCAGGCGACCGAGGCCGCCTTTAAGGGCAAGTAAGCGGCCTACAGAGAGTATGGAGTATCGAGTATAGAGTTTCGGGGTAAATAACCCTGCATCCTTTTCCTATACTCGATACTCGATACTCCATACTCTCGATTCTGATGTCCTCCCCCTCCGCCAGTCCCGCCGCCGAACGTTTCCCCAACGGGCCGTTCACGCGCTACATGATCGGCGAAGGGATCTCGATGACGGGCACCTGGATGCAAGGCATGGCGCTCGGCTGGGTGATGACCGAGGTCGTGGTCCGCGACGGCCTCCAGAATTACGAAGGCCTGCTGCAGGCCGCGCCCCACCTCGCGAGCGGCCTGGTGATGCTGGCGCTCTTCCGCCTCGGCGGCGCCTACGCCGACCGTCACGACAAGCGTTTCATCCTGCAGGTCTGCCAGCTCGCGCAGATCGGCTTCGCGCTCGCGATCGGCCAGCTCGTCGCGCACGGCGCGCTGCACACCTGGCACCTCATCGTGGCCGCGGCCCTGCTCGGCGTCTCCAGCTCGTTCGAGATGCCCGCCGCCGCCGCGATCGTCCCCGAGCTCGTCGCCAAGGAGAACGTCGCCAAGGCGATCTCGGTCGACCGCGCGGTCTTCCATGCCACCCGCCTCGTCGGGCCGGCCGCCGCGGGCTATCTGGTCGGCCGCTACGGCGCCGAATGGGCCTTCTACCTGAACGCGGCGTCCTTCGTGGCGCTGATGGTCGCGCTATCGACCCTGCCGCGCCGCCCGCAGGGCACGGCCGAGGAAGAACAGAAGCGCCAAGGCGGCGCCGGCGAAGGCTTCCGTCACGTCCGCCAGGACAAGCCCAGCCTCGCCATGGTCGCGCTGCTCGCGACCAACACGCTCTTCGTCTTCCCGGTGATCATCGTGCTGCTGCCGCTGTACGCGAAGAACGACCTCCACGCTTCGCCGCAGCAGATGGGCCTGCTCATGCTCTGCTCCGGCGCGGGTTCGGTCTCCGGCTCGTTGCTCATCATGGCCCTGCGCCCGAGCCTCCGACGCCTCGCCATCCTGACCGGCATGGTCCTCGCCTGCGGCGCGCTCGTCAGCCTCAGCCAGGCGAACGGCCTCATCTGGGCCGGCGCTTCGCTCGTCTGCCTCGCGGTCGGCGTGTCCACGCTCGTCGGCCTCGCCAACACCATCGTCCAGGAACGCTCGCCCGCCGAACTCCGCGGCCGCGTCTCGGCCGTCGCCGGCCTGAGCTTCTTCGGCTTCCTGCCCTTCGCCGCGATCATCATGGGCTGGATGACCGACCTCTTCAAGCTGCGCAACGTCCTGCTCGGATCGTCGATCTGCTACGCCGTCATCGGCCTGCTCGTCATGCTCACCGTCGGCAGCAAGGTGACCGGCGAGCGGGAAACCGCAGAATAACTCAAAGGGAGACCGGAAACCGGAATGTAGGCTGCGGTCAGATACCCTAGCCCATCATCCGGCCTCCCTTTCAGTCCTGTACCAGGTAGGGACGGCTCTCCGAGCCGTCCGTTCGCTATCGGAGATACGAATGTCATTCGGTTCAACGGCGGGCTCGGAGAGCCCGCCCTACCAGATAAATCCTAAGCTGATGCGGGGACTGTCCCTGCCCCTACCCCTCGCGAGCTAAGCTCGCCCAAAAGTGGTGCTCCCGTTGGGAGTCGAACCCAAATCGCCGGCTTCGGAGGCTAGCATTCTATCCATTGAAATACAGGAGCGTGAGGTTCCAAAATCCCCTTTCACGCAGGTTAGTCAACCCTTCCCGAACCGCCGGCGGGCCCGTCCTTACTTGGCAGGCAGCACGCGGTCGGCGAAATCGGCATAGTTCTTCCAGTCCTCGAGGAGGATGTCATGCTTACCGGGGCGGATATGGTAGCCGATCGTCTGGCCGACGGGCCGGCTGATCGGCGGCTTCTCCTTGGTGCCGAGTCCCGGCTGGCCGAGCACATGGTAGACGGGATCGGTGTGCACGGCCCCGAGGAATTCTCCGACGGGATCGGCCCAGCTGTCTTCCGATGCGCTGGCGACGTAGAGCGGGCGCGGCGCGATGAGCGCGAGGAGATAATGCGCGTCCAGCGGCAACTTGTCTTCCTTCTCGGAGAAGGTCTCGAAGCGGGCGGTGAACCAGTGCGGGAAACCGCGGCCGGGATAATGGCCGGTGATGACGCCGACGGTCTCGCCGAAGATGCGCTTGTTGAGCGCGGCGCCGCCGCAGCCGGAGTTGTTCGAGATCACGAAAGCGAAACGCTGATCCTGGGCGCCGGCCCAGAGCGCCGCCTTGCCCAGACGTGAGTGGCCGTGCACCGCGGCCCGCTTGGCGTCGACCGAGGGGACCTTCTCCAGGACGTCGAGCATGCGCGAGAGACCCCAGGCCCAGCAGCCGATGGCGGCCCACTCGCCGTCTTTCCATTGCGTGTTCGCGCCATCGGGCGAGAGCGCCGCGCGGAAACCGTTCTTCCAGCCTTCGGGATGGTCGGGCTCGAAATCGCCATAATAAGCCGTGGCGGAAGCGTAACCGCGGTCGATGAGCGTCTCGAACTCCCAGCGGCGCGCCTCGCTGCCCCGGAGCGCCGGATTAGCCTGCGTCGTGCCCTTCAGGGCCCACTGCTTCGCGACCCAGCTCGAGGCGGGCAAGACCGCCGGGTCTTCGGTCGTGGTGTGGTTGCTGCCGAAATTGAGGCCGACGAAGACCGGAGCCGGACGCTTCGCCGCGTTCGGCACGTAGAGCAGCAAATCGAACGACGGGCCCTGCTTGCCGATCGGCCAGACCTTGAACTGCGTGCGCGTGGCCTTACCGCCGAACGCGTCCTTGGACTGCTCACGGACCTCGACCACGGCGTCGGCCTGCCGCTTCGAAGCGTCGGGCGTACGGCCGAACATGTTCTCTTCGACGAGCCGGAAGACCTCCGGACGACGGACCTCGTTCCAGGTCTTCGCATCCGTCACCTTGCGTCCGTCGGCGCAGACGAGCGGGTCCGGCAACGTATACGGCGGGACCTTCGCTTCGTCGGAAATGACCGGCGGCATCGCGGCCAGCAGGAGCAGGGGTAGCAGCATGGCGCGACTATGGGCGCTCGTCGCGAGGGAGCAAGGGTTTCGCTGGCACGGGGACAAGGTAGGGACGTGATTGCCATCACGTCCGTGGGCGGACGGACGTCATACGTTCAAACCAACTTACCCGGTTCGTCGAACCCTGCGTTGCGAACGGCGGCCATGGCAATGGCCGCCCTACCTCGAGACAAAACTCCAAGGGGGACCGGAGACCGGATGATCAGCTAGGGCACATGTCCCCGGCATCACTCCCGGTTACCGGTCTCCCTATGAGCGCCAACATTACCCCCTTGCCCACGTGTCACCTTGCCCACTTGCCCACTCGCGGCGTCAGCCGCGCTCAGCGCTCCCAGATTTCAAACGCATACCCCAACCCCTGATACTCGCCTTTCTTCGACGACACGAGCTTGGCGAAATGGCGCTGCCAGTCGGCGGGAAAGAAACGGTCGCCTTCGAAGTCGCGGTCGATGCGCGTGATCAGCAGGCGTTCGCAGAGCGGCGTGCCTTCGGCGTAGATGCGTTCGCCGCCGGTGATCCAGGTCGGCCCGGGCCACTGCGGCATGCGTTCGGCCAGCGCGATGGCCTCGGCCAAGGAACCCGCCCGCTCGGCGCCGGGGAAGGATTTGGCCGGGTCGCGCGAGACGACCACGGTGCCCCGGCCCGGCAAAGCCTTGCCCAGTTCGGCGTAGCAGGCCGGCCCCTCGATCATGACGCCCCCGGCGGTCTGGTCCATGAACCAGGCCAGGTCCTCGGGAATATGCCACGGGAGCTTGCCCGCCTTGCCGATGACCCCGTTACGGGCCACGGCGACGATGCATTGGAGGGGCTTGGCCACGGCCCAAGGGATGTTAATAACCCCGCCGGACGCAAGCGCCGGGGTGGGCTTGGACTGATTGACACCCGCCGAAAGTCTGGGGTAGGTTGCCCGAATGATTACCTGGCTCCAGAACGCCACCGGCAAACACAACCGCATCATCTTCGGCTTCCTGCTGGTGATCATCGTGGTCTCCTTCGTCTTCTACGGGTTCGCCGGCCGCGGCGCCCTTAGCTCCGGCGCCTACATGTACCAGGGCGTCGACCTCAACGACCCCGCCGTCCGCGCCCGCTTCCGTGACGCGACCTTCTTCGCCCAGATGACCGGCCAGCGCATGGACAACAACGGCCTCGTCCAGCGCGTCGCCGAGCTCAGCCTCGCCGACGGCCTCGGCATCCCCTCCCCCTCCGACGTCGAGATCCGCCGCATCGCCCGCGAGATGACCACCTCGCCCGACGGCAAGAACGCCGACGGCCTCAACAAGTTCCTCGAGTTCGCCGCCAAGCAGCTCAACGCGTCCGACCTCGAGACCCGCGCCCGCTTCGAGACCTACATCAAGGACACCTGGCGCATCCAGAAGGCGGTCAGCACCCTCGCCGGCTCCGGCCACGCCACCGCCAGCCAGATCAAGCGCATCCTCGACCGCGAACGCACCAAGTGGACCGTCGACGTCGCCACCTTCGCCTCCGCCGGCTTCAAGCCCGAGATCAAGGTCGACGAAGCCAAGGTGAAGGAAGCCTTCACGGCCAACATCGAGAACTACCGCCTGCCCCCGCAGGTCGCCGTGACCGTCGTCACCATCGCCCCCTCCGCCGCCGACACCGCCCCGGTGTCCGACGACGAGATCATCAACATGGGCTACAACCAGGCCGAGAAGTTCAAGTTCGAGACCGGCAAGGTCAAGGAACAGGCCCTCGCCAAGCGCGCCGAGCTCGAGAAGCTCGTCCGCGCCGACCGCGCCATCACCAACCTCGCCGGCCAGGTCTCCGACGAGCTCGCCGAGAAGTTCGCCATCGATACCGCCAAGGCCGACAGCAAGGAGCTCGCCGCCTGGATCAAGGCCAAGAACGCCAAGGTGACCCTGCTCCCGACCTTCGAAGCCAACAACCCGCCGGTCGTCGCCAAGATCCCCGCCGAAGCCCTGCGCGTCGCCGGTGAGCTCACCGAAAAGGAATGGCGCACCGAAGTCTACCGCTCCGAAGAAGGCGCCACGTTCGTCTTCCTCAACAAGCGCACCCCGGACCGTCTCCCGACCTTCGAGGAAGCCAAGGCCAAGGCCGTCGAGGCCTGGAAGAAGTCCCAGTATAACCGCCTCCTCGCCGAGGAAGTCGCCAAGGTCGGCAAGGCCGTCCAGGCCGACGTCGCCGCCGGCAAGACCTTCACCGACAGCGCCAAGGCCCACAAGCTGACGCTCACCTCGCCCGAAGCCTTCTCCGTGTACTCCGTGCCGGAAGCCCTCAACGGCGTGAACGAGAACACCGGCCTCCTCATCGAAGCCGCCGGCGTGGGCAAGATCACCTCCGCCATCCGCGTCGGCAGCGGCGACTACGTCTTCATCCGACCGGCCAAGAAGGACCTCCCGGCCGACAAGTCCGGCGTCGAAGAAAGCCGCCTGTTCGTCCAGCGCGTCTCCCAGCGTAACGCCTACTTCACCGGCATCGGCCTGATCCAGGACATCGTCCCGGCCCCCGCCCAAGCCAAGTAAGGGAGTCTCAAGGCCCACGGGAACCCCTCCGGAGGCCTCCTCCCGAGGGGTTCTTTATTTGGCCCCGATTACGGCTTTACCACCCCCTACCCCAACCCCTACCCCTTTCCCTATCAAAATGTCCCAGGTCCGCGTCCGCTTCGCTCCCAGCCCCACCGGCTTCTTCCACATCGGAAGCGCCCGCACGGCCCTGTTCAACTGGCTCTACGCCCGCCACACGGGCGGCAAGTTCATCCTCCGCATCGAGGACACGGACAAGGAACGCAATTCCGACGCCTTCCTGAAGGTGATCTTCGACTCCATGCGCTGGCTCGGCATGGATTGGGACGAAGGCCCCGAGGTCGGCGGCGAGTACGGCCCCTACTTCCAGTCGCAGCGCACTGAACTCTACAAGGCCAAGCTCCAGGAGCTCGCCGCCAAGGGCCGCGCCTACGAGAAGGACGGCGCCTGGTGGCTCCGCCTCGAAGGCGCCCGCTCCGCCGCCTACGACGAACACCTGAAGAAGGATTACGAGAAGGTCGACGCCGCCCCGATGGTGCTCGACGACATGGTCCGCGGCCGCGTCGAACGCGTCGAGGACCGCGACTTCGTGATCTTCCGCTCCAACGGCGAACCGGTCTTCCACTTCGTCAACGTCGTCGACGACATCGAGATGAAGATCACCCACGTGATCCGCGGCGAGGACCACCTCTCCAACACTTCGAAGCACCTCGAGCTCTTCAAGGCCTTCGGCGTCGAACCGCCGAAGTACGCCCACATCCCGCTCATCCTCAAGACCGACGGCCCGGGCAAGATGTCCAAGCGCGACAAGGGCGCCCTCATCGAGGAATACCAGCAGCGCCGCTACCTGCCCTCCGCCGTCCGCAACTACCTCTGCCTGCTCGGCTGGACGCCGGCCGACGGCAAGGAAGTGCTGCCGATCGACGAGATCGTCCGCCAGTTCGAGATCTCCGCGGTCCACCAGTCCAACGCCCGCTTCGACGAGCGCAAGATGTCGCACGTCAACGCGCAGACGCTCCGCGGCCTGCCCGCCGCCGAGTTCGCCGCCCTCGCCCGCCCGATCCTGCTCGAGACCAAGGTCATCGACGCCGCCGTCTCCGACGCCCGCCTCGCCGAGGTCCTGGGCATCGTCCAGGAGAAGGTGATCTCGCTCGAGCACCTGCCGGAGTTCATGGGCTTCTTCTTCACCGCCGACTTCAAGAAGGACGAAGGCGCGATGACCAACCTCACCAAGAAGGGCGGCGACCCCGTCGCCCGCGTCCGCGAGCTCCTGCCCGCCCTCGAAGCCGCCGAATGGACCGAGCCCGCCCTCGAGGCCGCCTTCGCCGCCGTCGGCACGGCGCACAACCGCAAGCCCACCGACTACTTCGCGCCGGCCCGCTTCGCGACCTCCGGCCAGGGCGGCGGCGCCCACCTCCTCGGCGTCCTCCGCGTCCTCGGCCGCGACACCACCCTCGCCCGCCTCAAGGCCTTCATCGCTTAATCCGTCCATGTCTTCCGAAACCCCTGCGCCGGCGGCCCACCGCCACTTCATCCAGCAGATCATCGACGCCGACCTGGCCGCGGGTAAGCACGCGTCCATCGCCACCCGCTTCCCGCCGGAGCCCAACGGCTACCTGCACGTCGGCCACGCGAAGTCCATCTGCCTCAACTTCGGCCTCGCGCTCGAGTTCAAGGGCCGCTGCCACCTCCGCATGGACGACACGAATCCGACCAAGGAAGAGGTCGAATACGTCGACTCCATCAAGGAAGACGTCCGCTGGCTGGGCTTCGACTGGAACGAGCACTACTACCAGGCCTCGAACTACTTCGAGCGCATGCATGCCGACGCCATCAAGCTGATCCAGCTCGGCAAGGCCTACGTCTGCTTCCTCTCGCAGGACCAGATCCGCGAATTCCACGGCGACGAGAAACACCCCGGCAAGCCGAGCCCCACGCGCGACGCTTCCGTCGAGGACAACCTCGCGGCCTTCGCCCGGATGACCCGCGGCGAGTTCGACGAAGGCAAGGCGGTCCTCCGCGCCAAGATCGATATGGCCTCGCCGAACATGCACATGCGCGACCCGGTCATCTACCGCATCCGCAAGGCCCATCACCACAACACCGGCGACAAGTGGTGCGTCTACCCGATGTACGACTACGCCCACCCGCTCGAGGACGCGTACGAAGGCATCACCCACTCGATCTGCACGCTGGAGTTCGAGGTGCACCGCCCCTTCTACGACTGGCTCCTCCGCACGCTCGACACCCCGGCCAAGCCGCAGCAGATCGAATTCGCCCGCCTCAACCTGACCTACACCGTCATGTCCAAGCGCCGCCTGCTCGAGCTCGTGCAGGAGAAGCGCGTCGCCGGCTGGGACGACCCCCGCATGCCCACCATCTCCGGCATGCGCCGCCGCGGCTACACGCCCGCCGCGGTCCGTAAGTTCTGCGAGACGATCGGCATCACGAAGCATAATTCCCTCTCCGACGTCGCCCTCCTCGAGCACGCCGTCCGCGACGACCTCAACAAGACGTCCTCCCGCTTCATGGCGGTGCTCGACCCGGTCCGCCTCGTCATCGAGAACTACCCCGAAGGCCAGGTCGACGAGCTCGACGCCGTCAACAACCCCGAGGACCCCTCCGCCGGCACCCGCAAGGTGCCCTTCTCCAAGACGCTGCTCATCGAGCGCGCCGACTTCATGGAGATCCCGGAGAAGAAGTATTTCCGCCTCACGCCCGGCCAGGAGGTCCGCCTCCGCTGGGGCTACTTCGTGACCTGCACCGGCTGCAAGAAGGACGCCGCCGGCAACGTCGTCGAAGTCACCTGTACCTACGATCCCGCCACCCGCGGCGGCGACGCCCCGGACGGCCGCAAGGTCAAGGGCACCATCCATTGGGTCTCCGAAAAGCATGCCGGCGACGTCGAGGTCCGCCTCTACGACCGCCTCTTCGCGCACGAGGACCTGAACGACATCCCCGAAGGTACCGACTGGCGCACGCTCCTCAACCCCGGCTCGCTCAAGACCATCCGCGGCTTCGTCGAACCCGCCCTGCTCGCCCTCGCGCCGAGCACGCGCGTGCAGTTCGAACGCACCGGCTACTTCTGCGCCGACGCCAAGGACTCCCAGCCCGGCAAGCCCGTCTTCAACCGCACCGTCGGCCTGAAGGACTCCTGGGCGAAGGTCGCGGCGAAGTAAGCATCACCAGAGGCCCGGAGGCTCGGTTGACCAGGAAAGGCGTAAAGGCCTTCGGTCAGGCCATGCCGTTGCCTGTCGGCCTGTGTCTTTTGCTTATCTGAGCCTCTGGGCCTCTGAGCCTCCGGGCCTCTTATCTGGAGGCTTTCTTCACCCTTGACCCACCCCCCGCCCTCCCTTTGATGCACCTTCTAGCTGGTAACAAAGGAGAGGTGGCAGAGTGGTCGATCGCGCTGCATTGGAAATGCAGTGTACCGCAAGGTACCGAGGGTTCGAATCCCTCCCTCTCCGCCAGCTAGAACTAAGACGATAACCATGAACGGGTTATCGTCCTTTTGGTGTTATCCGGGAGGCGGAACTCTAACAAAAACTCTAACAAAGGGTAGGCATGATCAAGAGTGATTCTCGTTGGTATCCGCACTCAAAGCACCCACACCCTGACGTGGCTCTTGGATACGCAATACCACCGGCAAAGTAACAATAACCTCTTCGGATTATTTAGGCGGAATTAAATGAGGCAGCCTCATCCCAGGGTGGCAGGACTGCAGCAGCTCATGCAATCTCCCCAACT
Source organism: Coraliomargarita sp. (assembly GCA_024638885.1). GTDB lineage: Bacteria > Verrucomicrobiota > Verrucomicrobiia > Opitutales > UBA953 > UBA953. The sequence goes on from JAHEJL010000008.1 coordinate 38,992, forward strand.
CATCAACGATAGGCTGAAGTTCAAATCGTTGGCCGAGCGCCTCGAATATCCCGGTGTCATAGAAGTACGCCCGCATGAATCTATGCGTCGCTCTTGCGTCGGGCGGCGCTTCAACGCCCACGTACCCAGCGATGAATGTACCGGCATATGTTGTTCTAAGAAATACATCTAGCCTCTCGTCGTAATGTTCGAAGATGTTTCGCAAATCTCGATTCTTTAAAACACTGTCCTCAGTGACACCAAAGGCTGTCCGCAATCGATTAGCCCGAGATTGATGTATGGCTTTTACTTTTGATGGCCAAAAATAATAAGACGTCGACGCCGCCTGGCAAACGACGTTTTGAATCTGATTCAAAGCCTCGTTAACGATCGCTGCATCTCGAGAATTTCGCATCTCAGTCTTCGAAAGAAAATTCTCAATCCAGACAACTGAATGCCATGCGGACTCGAGGTTGTACTGCAGATTAATGATGTAAAACACCTCGTGAAACGGAAGAATGCCTTCAGGATTCTCAATATGCATCCGAGTCATAAATCACTAAGTGTGGATGCTACTTCGGTTCAGTTCGCTTAGCGATATGGCTACGTGCGCCTTCTGGCAAATCACCGAAGGCCTTGTCGATTGCCCTTGGGAGTGTAATTGCATGTTCAGCAACCAGGTTAATAAAGGCGAAAAGCCCTTGGACGGATTTTTCATCATCTAATTTACTAATCTCACCCGGGTGAACCGCCTCATTTCCTACAACGCGAATAACATCCAGCGCCTTCAGAATCTGGCTTGGAATCCTCCGCGCATCAACGAGCGACTGAATCATCTCATTGAGCGTTCCACTCTGCCCCAGATCTTTACACAACATCTCGACAGCTAATCTCAAAAGAGCCGCCGCAGCTCTTGGCGACAATCTGGCAACACTGGCAGCCTCCCCATAAATGGCCTTAACTGCAGCAGGTAAATCTTCGTTAGGAAGAGGCGCACTACCTGTATTGGGGTAAAGCAACATTTGCTGGACCCAAACCGTTGAGTTCCCGCAACAATCGCATTTGCTAGTTTTAAGGGGGTTGAGATCGCGAGTCCCGAAAACGGAACTTAATGATGTTCCAGGAGCGCGCACTGCAATAGCATGACATGTGAAATCAAAATCACATTCCCTCCAACGCTGATGCGATATCGTATGACAATGAGGGCAGGTGAATTTCGCGAGATTTGGCTTTGGTTCAATGTAGTTCATAACAGAGAAATGAACACTAGTTCACTAGCATAAGAAATCAACCGGGGCTTGCCCATTATGTGTATGTTAAATTCATAAAGACATAAATAACAGTAACTTATGAATTAAACTTCATTCATAGTAATAGAACCTTCACGCAACATACCCCCTCTGACAGGCTGACAGGATGACAACCCCTGACGCCCCGCAGGAAGAACCCACGAAAGAGGCAAATAATGGCCCCCTAATCGACAATTTGAGGGCTCCGGTGAATGTCACGGAGTTGTCAGCCTTGGGCAGTCCGACTGACGAGCTGGAGCGCGACTTCCTATGGATCGAGAATGTCCAGGAGTTCATTCGCGTCAGGGACTATGAATTCATCCGGGAGGCATTCATCACCGCACTCCAGCTGCTGAGGTCTGTAGGCATGACCGAAAAGGCCGACTCCCTAGTATCGCGCCTGGCCGAGCAAGACCTCGACCTGGCTTTCCCTATAATCGGCAGCGCAGAGGCTCGCCGGCAGTTCTCTGCACAGATGCTATACATGCTTATGGTGTGCAAGGCGATGGGGGCTTCAGATGAACCTCCACACTCCGTGCTATGTCGCGATCAGTTAGCGCGCTTCCATTCAATCACAATAGGCGAAACGGATATCTCAGTTAGCGTCAACGAAGTGATTCCAGGCCAGGTCGAAGACAAGAATCATCCAAGGAGCAACAACGGTAAGCGCGAATTTCGCATCACCTTTAGCGAGCATTCATTCCCAGCAGTGACGACACAGGACATCATCGACGCAGTGAAGGTATACGCCGGTCGGATGCTCTCATCAGATGATGGAGGGCGCAATCAGACCGTGCTGCTCAACCTTATGTTCTGGAGATTCAGCAAGGGCCGCGGGAAGATGAACATGGCCCACTCACTGGCATTCATGAAGGAGCTGGAGAAGTACTCGGCGCACCGCACTCCCTACGCCTCGAGGGTGTTTGCGACCCTTTTTAAGGACGATCGGACCAGCATGCCGGAACGAAATTGGGAGGAAGGAATCCGTCGCCTAAGCTCAAGCCTGCAGATTCCTATCAGTATGATTTTCAGCACTTTGCGTTAGCAAATTCCGCTGCCACATAAAACCGCCTCTTAGGTTCTGTGTGGGGCTCGGTTGTTCCGGGAGAGGGCTTCAGCGATACTTTGCCTGATGCTATGAATATGGCATCAATCGGCGCCACCGCCGACAACAACGGTGGCAACAAGAACTCCCAGGTGAACCGCCCCGAGTGGGTGCGGCTCCCTAAGCCTGGGCAACACTGCAACATCACCGGTCTGGGCCGCTCGTTCCTCGCGAAGCTCGTCCGCGAAGGCAAGGTCGACTCGATCAGCCTCCGCGAACGCGGCGCGAAGAAAGGCGTCCGTCTGATCAGGTACGACAGCCTGATGGCGTTCATCGAGAAGATGGGCCGTCTCAACAAGGAGGACGCCTAAGCCATGGATAACACCCAAGGCAAGAAGCCCCTCCCTTCCCTCGAGTTCATCTGGAGCCACCTGAACCTCGAGGGGACTGTTCAGGTCGGCATGCTCAAGTGCCCCTGCCACGAGGACAAGAACGCCTCGCTTTCGATTTTCGAGAGCCGAGACCGTTCCCGCCTCCTGTGGAAGTGTCACGCCGGCTGCGGCGGAGGCGACTCCGTCGATCTCTACGCCATGGTCAAAGGCTGCAGTCGAAAGGCTGCCCTCCGCATCCTGACCCTGACCCCTAAAGAGATCGTGGATGATTTCACGGCACACATCGTGCGAAAGTCCAAGGAGGCCCTGCGCGACGACACCCGGAAGCCCACATTCCAGTTCAGCCTGATAGGCATCGATGAACGAATCGCTCAGCTGGCTGAACTTCGGAAAATCCCGCAAGAGGGGGTGGCCTTGGCCTACCGCCGTGGCTTGCTCGGGTTCGGAAGCCACGAGGGCTATGCCGCCTGGGTCGTCCACGACTCGAGTGGCCTGAACATCCAAGCTAGGCGCCTGAGTGGTCACCTCTGGTGGGGAAAGTCCAAGTCTCACACCATGCGCCATTCCAAGGCCTCCCTACCGGTCGGCTTACGCGAGTGCTACCTCGCCAAGGTGGTGCATATAACCGAGGGGGCGCCCGACCTAATCGCCGCCCATGCCGTAATCGCCGGCATGGCTACCCCGGAGGACCATAGCGCCATCGGCCTGCTCGGGGCCTCCATGCACCCCTCTAAGGCCGTATTCGGCCCGCTGGAGGGCAAAGATGTGGTGATCTGGGCCCATTCAGACTCCGCAGGTAAGAAGGCGGCTGATGCCTGGACCAAGAGCCTGTTTGGGCTAGCCAGGTCCGTGGTCGTCCTTGCAGCCGAGGACGTCCTGCCAGGGCACAAGGACCTGAATGACCTGGTTGCCAGCCAGACTGGCATGAGGGTGATCCTCTCGAAACTCAAGGAGGTGGGGCATGCTTAACAGAGACGACGCCTCCCCCACCCCCGCCGGTCCGTTCCCTTCGCACGTCCTGCCGCCTGTCCTTCGGGACATGGCGGACGCAGCGAAGCACGCCGTCGGTGGCGGTCATGACCTTTCGGGCATCATCGCCCTCGGCGTGACCGCTCTGGCAACCGCCCCTGGCCTTCAGGTCGGGGTCAAGCCGTCGGATAGCCTGAGAACTCCGGCCTGCCTCTTCATCCTCGTCTCCGCGATCAGCGGCTCAGGCAAAAGTCGAACGGCCAAGTTCTTCATGGACGTGGTCTACCGGCGGGAGCGTGAGCTGCAGGATACGTTCAAGAAGAAGACCAAGCCGGACATGCTGGCAGAGAAGGACCGACTCGTCGCGGAAATGGCCATAAGGAATGATGAGGTTCGCCGCCGGCTGAAAGGCATGGAAGCGGGGGCTCAAGCCGAGCCTGATGAACTCGATGCCAGAATCAGCGCGCTCCATGCGCGGCTAGAGGCTATCGAGGACTCCTTCCAATGGCCTAATCTTGTGGCCGAGGACTTCACCTCCAGCGCATTGGCCAGGCTCATGGCTGGCAGCAAAGGCCGGTGCATGATCTTCTCCTCAGACGCACGAACCCCCATTAAGAACCTTCAGGGACGCCATCAGAAGGATGGACCTGACGACGCGCTTCTCATCAAGATCTGGAGCGCCGAATCGGTCAGCCTGTCGCGACGCGGCACCGGGAACGGGGTCGACCAAGTGACGGTCAACCGGCTTACCGCTAGCCTGCTGCATTTGGTTCAGCCGGATCTGGTCAATGAGGTCATGGGCAACAAAGCCCTTCTGGACAGCGGGTTCATGTGCCGAACCTTGGTGGCCTTCACGGACTCCAAGCCGGCTATGCCTGACGAGCTGAAAGACGTGCCCCCTGAACTGCAGCGCAAATACGACACCCTGATGATGGACCTGATGCAGACCTATTATGAACGAGATGAACCGGCGACAGCCTACTTCACAGCTGAGGCCTTGCATCTGCTAATTGAGCGAGACAGGGCCACCGTCCAGGCTTATCGCGAGGGTAACACCGAGGGGTGGTCTATCCGTAGCCGCGATGGAGAACAGATCCGACGCATTGCCATAGTGCTTCATGCCGGACATCACGGCGGGAAAGCCCATGAGATGTCCGTCGATGCAGCCAGGGTCTCAGAAGCCATGCAGATCATGGACTGGTTCATTCGTCAGCGCCAACCCCTCATCGAGAAGCAGCAGGTCGAGGTGGACACCCAAGTAAGGGCCGTGGTCGCTACCCTAGCCGAGGCCAACCCTAGAGGCTTCACCGTCCGGGACGCCCAACGCCGGAGCATCATCCCAGGACAAGGGACCGCGGCCGAGGTCCAAGCCCTGCTGGAAGATCTGGTGAAAAGGGGCATCTTGGTCTCGACCATCGAAAAAACACCCGGCAAGGCTGACAGACCCCTCTATTTGTCAGCCAGGAACTGACAAGGAGTGCGCAGGGGGTCGGGCAACCGACCCCCTTTTCTTTTAACGAGTTATGACTACAGGACAAAGATGACCGTCAGCGTGTCACTCTGTCATCTGACATTTGGCCTCGCTTGGGCTATGTTGGGAGAAAATCTGCCGATCGGGCACACCAACGAAATCACAGCGCACCCGACCAATCGAAGTCGCCTATAGAAACACTCGCCGCATCCGGGAATACGGTTCCGGAATGGGTGGGATCAGCGTTTACGGAAAACCAATACGCCGATCACGCCTAGGCAGAAAATCACCGCCAAAGCAGACCAACTATCCAGGAAGTCGGACGGCTTAGACCCCGATTGATATGCGACCTGCCTCGGCTGGACAGAAGCCTGCGGCTTGACCGTCGTTCCAGACGTAGCAGCAGGCCCCACCCTCGGAGCCCCGGACTTCACCTGCGCCGGCTGGGCCTGCTTAGATGCGCGCCTCGCCTGCATGTCCTGCTGAAGTTTGTGCGTCTTATCCAAAATCGATGCGGACTTGGGCTCGATCTCCACGGCGGACTGTTCGATGGCCTCCTGATATTCCTTGCTCGCCTTAGCCACCTCGTCTCTTGCGGCCTTGAGCTTGGCCTCGGCTTCCTTCGCCTTCGGAGTCGCGATCGCCTTGGCAAGAGTCAGCTGAAGGGTCTTGGCCTCATCCGGCGTAAGCGGAGCCGGAGGAGTATTGGCCACCTCCTGTGCCCCCAGCAAGCAGATGGACGCGAAAAGCAGGAGGATGCCTGGCGATACAAAGGTCTTCATGACTCGGGGTGACTGATGACACCTCAGCCCGCCACATGCGTCAACCCATTCCTACGATCTCCAATTCGTAAATCGTATGTAAAAAACAGGACGATAATTGCTACAATAATACCATTGCTGCCTATTGATGACCGAGCACGATGAGCCGCGTCATGAACCCCGTGATACGCGCAGCGCGCCGCTTCCTTGCGGCTGCCCTAATTATCTCCATCTTCGTCAAAGTCCCCCTGTCGATGGGTGTCGCCGCGACGTTCCCCGACGATCAGATAAACTACAGTCCCGTAAATGGATTCTCCTGGTATGAGGATGGCTTCGGCGACGCGGACGAAGACGGCATACCTAACTTCCACGATCCCGCGCCCTACGACCACTCAAACACCAGTCCGGTGAATGGCATAAGCTGGGGACAGGATGCCCTGTCCGACGCGGACGGGGACGGGACGCCTAACTTCAACGACCAGTATCCGTACGATATGTTCGACGGCAACCCGCCTCCGTCCGACCCGGACAGCGACGGGGATGGCATCCCCGACTCAACCGATCCCGCGCCTTGGGATTATTCGAACTATAGCCAGGTCAACGGCATGTCCTGGAATGGCTCCGCCACAGGCGATGCGGACGGAGACGGCATCGCCAACTTCAACGACCAGTATCCATACGACATGTATAACGGTAATCCGCCCATGTGGGCGACCGATTCCGACGGTGACGGGATACCGGATACTTCTGATCCTTCTCCATGGGATAGCTCGAACTTCAGTTCCGCCAACGGGCAGCCTTGGTACATATCCGCATTAGATGACTTTGATGGCGATGGCATCGCCAACTTCTACGATCAGTGGCCTGACGACCCCTACAACGGCAATCCGCCTGTCTTTTTCGCGGATTATGACGGCGACGGCATCGCCGATGAGGAAGATCCGGCGCCCTACGACTCCATCAACCTGAGCCCCATCAACGGAATCGCATGGCTCAGCGCTGCGCTAAGCGATGCGGATGGAGATGGAAATCTCAACTTCAACGACCCTTGGCCATACGATCCCAACAATGGTAATGGCTCACCCAGCGGCCCTCCCGAAAACGAACCGGATTCAGATGAAGACGGCATTCCGGACCGGGACGACCCCGCCCCCAACGACGCATCTAACACGAGCCCTGTCAACGGCATCGCCTGGTACAACTCGGTCTGGGGAGATTCGGATCTGGATGGCGTCCTGGACTACTGGGATCCGGAGCCCTACGGCCAGATGCAGCAAGACACCGACGGAGACGGACTGCTCGACAACGTGGATCCGGCGCCGAACGACCCCAACAACTACAGTAGCTATAACGATACGAATTGGAATTCCGACGCGCTCGGCGACAACGACGGCGACGGTACGCCCAACTTCTTCGATGCTTGGCCGTATGACCCCTACGACCACCGGGATTCGGACATGGATGGCATCACCGACGACACCGATCCGGCGCCGTCTGATTACGATAACTATAGCAGCTACAATTCGACGACCTGGGGATTCGACGCGCTGGGCGACCTAGACAACGACGGAACACTGAACTTCTTCGACCCTTACCCGAATGATTCCCATAATGGAGACCCGTCCATGATGGATTCAGACGACGACGGCTATACCGATGACATCGATCCGGCACCGCAGGACCCGAACAACCACAGCGAAGAAAATGGACTGGATTGGTATGACAACGCGCTCGGCGATAATGACGGAGACGGCATCAATAACTTCAACGATCCGACTCCAAATGGCGACCCTAACGACCCGGATGGCGACCATTTTACCGACAACGATCCCGCGCCCCAAGATTACTCCAATTACAGCAGCTACAATAGTCTCCAATGGTATCAGCGAATCTTCGGAGACGACGACAACGACACCATCCTGAACTTCTTCGACCTTCGTCCGGATACCTACGACGAACCTAATCCACCGGATCCAAATAACCCCACTGACCCGAACGAACCCAACGATCCGAATAATCCGCCGCCTCAGCCCGAAGGCGATGGAAACACCGAACCTTCCTCCCAGGACTGCCCATAAATATTTGGCGTAAATCTGGCATGGCAAAGCTTGGCGTACCTTTATCGTGAATGGCGGGAAAGTCTTAGCCAGCCCTGCTGCCCCCTTTAACGCGTTCGGGCTGGCCAGCGACCAAGGCTACGCATGCAACTGGACCGAGGCCTGCGAGGCTGACTTCGGCGCTGGCTTCATCCCAATAGTGTGCCTGAGCTTCTCCAGCGGACGCGTTGGCGGGATGAGACAGATGATGATGTAACCCGAGGCTGGAAACTTGGCCTCAACTGCCCCAAAGGAACTGGTCGCACATTCTGTCCTTTATCCGGTCAGACTAGTTTCGCGGACCGCCGGACAAGGCGGGACTCGTGCTCGCGGATGGCCCGGCCTGACCTCCTTCGTGTGGCACTTCTTGCTCATGTCCTATGGTATGACCTGGAGATTGAGGTTAGTTGGCAACCCCTGCGCTATCATTTCAACTGGCACATACTAACGGGACCCACCCAGCCCCATTTAGTGTGACCCGATCAAAATCACCTATCCAAAAGGCCGAACTGCCGGATCAGTAATCGTCCCAAAATCCAATTTCGCCAGTTTTTTTCATAACTATAATCCCCCGCCTAAAATCCACGGTCGCAGGAGCGGAAAAGAAAAAATAATCCTCCGACTCAAAAGCCCGTGACGGTAGAATATGAAAACTTATCCTTAGAGAAAGGAATATGGCTGCTTCGTTTTTTGTCACTATCTGGCGTTGAAATGAGGACCCCCTAGAGGGAAATCTGGCCTTAGAAAGAATATGTTTTATTGGCATACGGTCTGCCTCCGAGTCACTCAACCAAGCCAGCGGGAAATTCGGTTCGCCCTTCATCCTTGCCGAAACTATAGATTCCAAATCGCCAATCGAATCAATGCAAGGGACAACAACTTTCGTCTCTTCCCGGGGAAGCGGCTGAAGCGTACGAATATTCACAGCCCCCGAACGCACTGCTTTTATATTATTATCTCCCTTTGACATCTCGGTTCTCCTATCAGCCTTGTCCTCCTGTCCATTCTTATCAACCAAGGGTAAGACTGGCGCTGAAGTCACTGATGCTTTGTCCTGAACGAGTATCAGGCAAAAAACAAGGGACGTTGCCGCGAGGGCCGAAATGATTAGCACACTCTTTTTCATAGGTGTTAGTTATCGAGAGTGTAATTAACTTCCACAAGGCCCAGAGAGGAAGTGTCATTTTTGCGGATTAGATCTGAATCACTCATTCTAGGTAGCCCAAACCCATCAAAAGCGCCATCTTCGTAAACTTTATCCTTGTTGGCTCCAGCCACAGGTGCAGTTCCGTATGATGGATCGTAGTATACCCCTGCCGATTCAGTGATCCAATGGCCGTTAAAATGACGTGGCGAATTACTGTTTCCTTGAGCGGGAATTCTTATTGATGGAAATGCATCCACTCCTGAAACGAAAGGATAATTTACAACTCCTGAAGTCCCGCTTCCATAGAATGTCCAGTTTTTCACAAGCACATACTCTCGCCTGTCTTTTGAGAAGACCATCATTCTATTGGCTTCTATCCCTTGAAGACGTAATACATCTCGGAACAGAGCAGACCAAGCCTGGCAATTCCCATCGGCACTCGGATTTGCTAATATTTGATCTGATTCTGTATATTGCCAAGCTGACTCTATATATTTCCAATACGTCATCTGTTTTCCATCCAAACGCCTTACCTCTTGATCGGTAAACTCACCATAGATTCTTTCCCTAGCGCTGACTTGATCCGATACGCCATCAGCATTTCGGCAGCCAAGTTCAAAGAGGGTTTCTTGACGAAGGCGAGGATGTGTAGCTGGATCCATTAACGTCAGATAAACCGTATGCTTCGTCGTTCCGACAGTAAACCAATCTAAGTTACCGACTTTCACCTGCCATTGCAGTTTAAAAGCCTTGGACTCGTCCTTCTTATCGTAAAATTTGATCGTGTTGACCAAAGCAGAAGAGGCTTCCGCCAAAGGCAGGGTTACATGATCGTCGAACACGGTAGCCGCCGACTCAGGAATCGACATCCCGCCCGGCCCTGCGGCCTTGATCTTGATGGCCCCTAATGTCGATGCGTTGGCAATTCTGAATTTGGCACCTATCTTTGGCTTGGTAGCTCGGGTAAAAGCCATTGCATAGTCACGCTCGCCCTGCCCAGTATTTGTCGGGTTCATGTTCCCATCGACGTCCTTCCATTGCGGCGCATTATAATGTGTATTTCCGTCGTCGGATTTCAGTTCCCAATACTTATCTCCGCCGAAGCTGACCTCTTTCAACTCCACCTTCACCACCTGAATCGTCAGCGTTCCCGCTTCGATTGACGAAAAATCGGCCGAGGACCAGTCAAAGTTCAAGGTGATGCAATCCGCACTCCCGCATCCGGGCGGCCGATGTGCTTCGCGGTATTCGCCGGACTCCGGAAACTCATATTCCAGCGTCACCTCGCCGGCCCTCGTCCCCTCGACCCAATACTGCCACCCGTCACCCTGCTTAAGGACGAATCCCATCCCATTGCTATAAACACAGTCCTCCTCGTTCCCTCGGACGGCATGGATCCTCACCTGGCCCGCGCCGCTCGACCGAATGACGATCGACCGCTGACCGTTAGCATAACCGTCCGGAAGGGATATCGCCAGGGGCATAAGACCCTCGGTCTTCGGCGCACCTTCTCCGCCAGCCTTCAGCGTCACAGTCTCAAAATCACGCTTGGACTCAGGCGTCCATGGGCCGGTCAGCTCGTCGAAGTTATCATTGAGCAGGACGAACGAGGATGCGTAAACAGAAGGCGCTGACGGCCAAGAACACGAGCAACCCCCCGGGCCCGGCTCTGGCTCAGGTTCCGGGAGCTTAGGATTATACTCAGGGTCGTCGAAGTTTTTTATCCCGTCCTCGTCGTCATCGTCGAGAGCCCGCGAGCCAGGCCATGACATCTGATTATGGGGACTGAAGTTATCCGGATCATACTTGGCAGGGTCGACGCTGTCGGCCAGACCATCGCCATCGGTGTCAGGATCAGTAACCGGAGGATTGCCGTCGTAGAAGTCTTCCGGATACCGGTCGAAGAAGTTGAGTCGGCCGTCGTTGTCGAGGTCGCCGAGCGCTTCGGTCCCATACCAGTTACGGTCGTTGTAGGAGCTGTAGTTCACCGGATCCCCCGGAGCCGGGTCTGAAGGGTCCGGAATACCGTCCATGTCGGTGTCCGGCTGGCCGTTCAGGCGGTCATCAGGCCAGACGTCGAAGAAGTTGGGGATGCCGTCGCCATCGAAATCACCGAGGGCGTCAGACGGCCATTGGGTGCCGTTATGAGGACTGAAGTTGTAGAAATCCTCCGGAGCCGGGTCGATGCTGTCGATCAGGCCGTCGCCATCGGTGTCGACCGGGGGAGGACCATAAGGTTCGAGATCCCAGAAGTTAAGGATGCCGTCGCCGTCGGCGTCGCCGCGGACGTCGGCGTACCACTCTAGTCCGTTGAACGGGCTGAGGTTGTTAGGGTCGGATCGCGCCGGGTCGCTGACATCCGGGATGCCGTCGTGGTCGAAGTCGGCGTTGTCGTAGGGGTCGTTCGGATAGGGGTCTTGCGAGTCCGGCCGGCCGTCGCCGTCCGTGTCGGGCTCAGGCTGAGGGTCACCGCCGCCACCCGTGCCGCCCGCACCGTTGGTCGGGTCTGAGGGATACGGATCTTGCGAATCCGGGATGCCGTCCCCGTCGGAATCCGGCCCGGCGTAGCCGCCGTTATAATAATCGTAAGGGTGCTCATCCCGGAAGTTAGCGATGCCGTCGCCGTCGATATCGCCATTAGCGGCCCCATACCAGGAGGTGCCGTTGTAGATGCTGAAGTTCAGCGGGTCGGCCAGGGCCGGATCCTGCGCGTTGGGAATGCCATCCCCATCCGTATCGGTCGTCGGGCTGTTCCATTCAGGCGGCAGGTTGCCGTTGGTCGGATCGTAAGGCCAGGGGTCCGTGAAGTTCGGGTTTCCGTCGCCATCGGCGTCAGCCAGGGCGGCCGTATACCAGAGGCCCCCGTTGATCGGGCTCAGGTTGGTGGGATCAGAAGGCGCGGGGTCCTCGGCATCGGGGATGCCGTCGCCGTCCATGTCGGAGACCGGCATGTTGCCGTTGTAAAAGTCGTACGGAAACTGGTCGTAGAAGTTCGAGATGCCGTCGTTGTCGGCGTCGCCGCGGGCATCCCACTGCCAGCTGATGCCATTGGCGGCGCTGAAGTTATGATAATCCCAAGGCGACGGATCGGATGAGTCCGAGATGCCGTCGCCGTCCGAATCCGGCTCCGGGGGCACGTATCCGTTGCCGCTGTCGTAAGGATAGGCGTCGTAGAAGTTGGGGATGCCGTCGCCGTCGGCATCGCCGTAGACCTCCGTCCCCCAGTTAACCCCGTTGACGGGACTGGGATTGTAGGGGTCGTCAGGCCGGGGGTCCTTGGCCTTCACGAACCCGTCGCCGTCCGGATCCTGCAGCGGATCCCAGAGGGAAGCATCATACGGATACCAGTCGTGGAAGTTCGGCACGCCATCTCCGTCGGCGTCGGCAAGGGCGTCGCCCATCCACTGCAGGCCGTTGACGGGGCTCCAATTGGAGTAATCCCAAGGCGCCGGGTCGATGAAGTCAGGGATACCGTCGCCGTCCGTGTCAGGGGTCCCGAGCTGACCGCCGTATTGCCCGTATGGGTAATCATCCAGGAAGTTAGGAATGCCGTCGCCGTCGGCATCGTCCAGGGCGATGGCGCCCCAGACTATTCCGTTGGCAGGACTCAGGTTGCTCGCGCTCAGCGGAAGCGGATCCAGCAGGTCGGAGATGCCGTCGCCGTCCGTATCCGGGGAGAAGGGGTTGGTGCCGATCCACATCTCCTGCGAATTGGAAAGCCCGTCGCCGTCGATGTCGTCCGAGAAGGCGTCCAGTTCGGAAAGGGTGAACACGTGGCCGCTCAAGGGGTCGACCCAGGAGTCGGGCAGCCAATCGCCTGAGGCGTCGGCCCAGAAGGCGAACAAGGCCGGGACCGGCGAGAGCAGCGCGATCAGCATGATCACAAGGGCACGGCGCCAGGCCGGCTGGCCGGTGCGTACGGCTCCGCCGTGCGCGGAGTCCGAGAACATGGTCTTCATGTGCGGGAGTTGCCGACGGGGCGGTCGGCGGGGGTGACCCCAGCATCAAACCGAGCGGAGGTTATTCAAGTAAAGTTTCATAATACGCATATATTTACATCTTTATTACAAATAAGACGGGGTGCTTCGGTCGGCCCCGTCCGTAAATCAGATGTAAAAATCGGTCGGGCCATCATGCTATGATAATCGTATTGATACCGACCGGACGACGGACACGCTCCGCGCCGTCATGACCCCCGTGATACGCCTCGCGCGTCGCCTGTGTGCGACCGCGTCCTCGATGCTGCTTGCCCTGCTCGCGCTGACCGCGACGCCGGCGCACGCCCGGCC
>JAHEJL010000011.1 GCA_024638885.1 Coraliomargarita sp.
CCCGGCACGCCCGGCCGCTTCCAGCTGATCGTCAACGGCCAGCCCGTCGCCGCCGAGTTCGGCACGAAGGGCGCCGAGTGGCATTGGCAGGAAGGCGGCAAGGTCACGCTGCCCGCGGGCGACGTGAAGCTCGCCCTGCATGACCTCACCGGTTTCGCCGGCCGCGCCGACGCCATCCTCTTCAGCAAGGACGCCACGTTCACCCCGCCCGAAGGCGAAGCGCTCGTCGCCGCCCGCTCGAAGTGGAACAGCCCCAAGGGCGCCGAAGACCAGGGCGAGTTCGATCTCGTCGTCGTCGGCGGCGGCTACGGCGGCCTCGGCGCGGCGCTTTCCGCTTCCCGTCAGTCCCTCAAGGTGGCCTTCCTCCAGGACCGCTACGTCCTCGGTGGCAACGGCAGTTCCGAGATCGGCGTCTGGGCCATGGGCGGCACGACCCGCGGCAAGTATCCCCACCTCGGCGAGATCATCGAGGAGATCGGCGACCGCTCGCCCGACAGCCCCGGCCGCGTCGACAGCTTCGGCGACGACCTGAAGGAAAAGGTCGTCCGCAACGAGAAGAACATCTCCCTCTTCCTCGGCCACTTCGCCACCGGCGTGGTCATGGACGGCAACCGCATCGCCGCCGTGAAGGCCATCGACGTCAAGACCGGCCGCGAGAAGGTCTTCCGCGCCAAGTTCGTGGCCGACACCACCGGCCACGGCTGGGTCGGCGCCTACGCCGGCGCGAAGTACACGCAGGAGAAGGACAAGCGCATGGGCATGTCCAACATGTGGTTCTACCAGGACGACGCCCAGGCCAGCGTCTGGCCTGCCACGCCGTGGGCCCTGCCGCTCGAGCTCGGCGATTTCCCGCCCCTCCAGAAGTCCAAGTCGAAGATCGACGATAAGCCCTTCATGAAGGCCGAGTGGTTCTGGGAATCCGGCTTCGACAAGGATCCGATCAAGGACCTCGAGTACATCCGCGACTGGAATTTCCGCGCCATCTACGGCGCCTTCTCCGCCCTCAAGAACGGCCCCGAGAAAGCCAAGTATGCCAAGGCCGACCTCAAGTGGGCCTCCCACGTCGGCGGCCCCCGCGAGTCGCGCCTGCTCACCGGTGACATCGTCCTGACCAAGCAGGACATCGTCGACCGCAAGGAATTCGACGACGGCTGCGTCCCGACCACCTGGGACATCGACCTCCACTACGCCCGCGAGCAGTATGCCAAGAAGTTCCCGGACAATCCGTTCATCTCCCGCGCGGCCTTCGGCTACGTCGGCGCGGACGGCAAGCACGTCGTCGCCGTGGACCGTCGCAATGGCTACCCGCTGCCGTATCGCCTGTTCTACTCCCAGAACATCAGCAACCTCTTCATGGCCGGCCGCCACATCTCGGTCACCCACGAGGCCCTCGGTACGGTCCGCGTCATGCGCACCATCGGCATGATGGGCGAAGTCGTCGGCAAGGCCGCCTACCTCGCCGTCCGCGAGAACACCGACCCGCGCGGCGTCTACCAGAAGCACCTGCCCGACCTGATCAAGCTCATGGAACAGCCGGGCCGCATGCGTCGCAGCGACCTCCGTTCGGAGCTCTTCCTCGACACCTCGATCGCCGACTTCAAGGAACTGCCGGTCGGCAAGATGAACATGGACCTCCATAAGAAGGGTCCGACCAAGCTCAGCGCCGACGACGCCAAGGAGCTCGCCAAGCTCGGCGGCATCGTGGTCGACGACTCGCAGGCCAAGCTCGAAGGCAAGTGGACCCAGGGCGAAAGCCTCGGCCACCTCGGCGGCGGCTATCATTACGCCTCCGGCGCCGGCAACCGCGCGACCTTCACCTTCGAGGTCAAGGACGCCGGCAAGTATGAGCTCCGCGGCTACTGGCAGGGCCATGAGAATCGCTCGGCCAACTCCGCCCTCACGATCAACCGCGCCGGCGAGAAGCCGCTGACGATCCGCCTGAACCAGAAGGTCGGCGAGATCGAGAAGCCGGTCTCCCTCGGCAAGTTCCAGTTCGCCGCGGGCACGCACACGCTCGTGCTTTCGACGGACGGCGCCAAGGGCAACGTCCACGCCGACGCCTTCCAGCTCGTCCTCGCCGACTAAGCGATGCCATCGGCCCGCGTCAGCGCCTGGCTGGTCAAGAGCTGGCGCCTCGCGGCGCTGCTGCTGGCCGCCTTGCTGCTGCAACGCACGACCCCGGTGACGGAGTCGGCGTTGACGCGCCTGGGGCTCGACGACGCCAAGGCCTTCTTCCCGGGGGCCAAGCGGCTCAAGTCCGGCCCTAACCAGACGCTCCTCGTCCAGGACCAGTTCGGCAACCGCATCGGCCGCCTGGTGACGACCTCGCCCGACGCCGACAGCATCCTGGGCTACTCCGGCCCGAGCAACGTGCTCGTCGCCCTCGACAACCAGGAGAAGGTCGTCGGGACGCGCATCCTTGCGAGCGAGGACACGCCCGAGCACGTCGACAAGCTGCGCGCCAACGCGCCTTTCGAGAAGTCCTTCAAGGACTGGCGCCCGACCACCCAACCCGCCCCGAAGCTCGACGGCTACGCGGGTTCGACGCTGACGGCCTACGCGATCACGGAGTCGATCCAGAAGCGCCTGTCGGGCAACTACGTCTCGTTGCGTTTCCCGACGCCGCTGACCTTGAAGGAAATCCAGGCCGCCGGTTTCCCGGACGCGACCGGCTTCGAGCCGAACGTGCCGCGCCTCGGCTGGAACCTCGTGCGCGGCCCGAATCGCGCGCTGCTCGGCTACGTCGTGCGCTCTTCGCCGTCGGCGGACGAGATCCTCGGCTACGCCGGCCCGAGCGAGACGCTCATCGCCGTCGAGCCCGACGGGCTCCGTCTGCGCAAGGTGACGCTGCGGACGACGTATGACACCGCCGAGTATGTCAGCCGTATCCGTGACCAGGAGCCCGACCCGCAAGGCCGGACGTTCTTCACGGACCTGACGAAGTGGAACACGCGTGAGTGGGCCGATTTCGATTTCCGCAAGGCCGAGCTCGACACCGTCGCCGGCGCGACGCTCACGAGCTACGCGATCGCCAAGGGCCTGCAGACGCGCTTCGCCGATGACGCCCATGGCGCCCATCGGGAGAAGGTGAGCCTCGGGCAGCGGCTGAAGGGGATCGCGCTCTGGTGCTTCGTCGCCGGCGCCTTGCTGATGACCTTCACGCCGCTGCACGGACGCCCGGTCATCCGGCGCCTCTGGCAGGTGCTCCTCGTCGTCGGCCTCGGCCTCTGGCTGGGGCAGCTCCTGTCGCTCTCCCTCTTCGCCGGCTGGGCCCGTCATGGCATCCCCTGGGCCCAGGCCCCGGCCTTGCTGATCCTCGGTGCCGTGGCCTTGCTCGTCCCGTGGGGCGCCCGTCGCCAGCTCTATTGCCACCATGCCTGCCCCCATGGGGCTGCTCAGGAGCTCCTGGGCGGCCTGGAAAGGCTCCATGTGGCCGTCCCCGCCCGTTGGCATGGCTGGCTGGGCAAACTGCCCGCCTTGGCCCTTGCCGGGGCCTTCCTGGCCGCCCTGGCCTGGCCGCGCTGGAGTTTGGGGCAGGCCGAACCCTTCGATGCCTGGATCCTGGGCGCCGGGGTGGTCATCCCTCTGATCCTGGCGGTCGTCGGGCTCCTCGCCTCGGTCTTCGTCCCGCAGGCCTATTGCAAGTATGGCTGCCCGACCGGCGCGCTGTTCAAGTTCGTCCGTTCGGCGAGCCAAGCGGAGTCCTGGAGCCGCCGGGACTCCTGGGCGGCCGTGATCCTCGTCGTCGGCGCCGCGGTGGCCTTCGTGCCGCGTCCGGAGTTCGGCGAGACCGAGGCCCCCGAGGCGACCGCCCGCCAGACGATCACCGAACTGCACGGCGCGGCCTTCGGTACGACCTGGACGATCAAGGTCCGCGGCGCCGACGTCGACGCCGAACTGCTCAAGCGCGAGCTCGAGGCCGAGATCAACCGCGTCGAGTTCTCGCTCTCGCATTGGCGCGAATCATCCGCGACCGCCGACTTCAACCACCTCGAATCGACGCAGCCGTTCGGCATCTCCCAGGAACTCGCCGATGCGGTGGCGTTCGCGCTGAAGCTCAGCGCCGCTTCCGACGGCATGTATGACATCACCGTCGCGCCGCTCACGAGCCTCTGGGGCTACGGCCCGGCAGGCAAACTGCCCGACCCCACGCCGGCGCAGGTCACGGCCGCGCTCGCGAAGGTCGGCTGGCAGAAGCTCAAGCTGGACAGGGAGAACCTCACGCTGGCCAAGAGCCATGAGGGCGTGAACCTCGACCTCGGCTCGGTGCTGCAGGGCTACGCCGCGGACCGCGCCGCGGCGCTCCTCCGCGCCCAAGGCCAGACGGAATACCTCATCGAGGTCGGCGGCGAGATCCTGGCCGCCGGCACGTGGCGGGTCGGCATCGAAGACCCCTTCAATCCTCGCGTGATGCTCCGCACCGTGGTCCTGACCGATCGCGCCCTCAGCCCGTCGGGCCTTTACCGCGCGAAGCGTCAGGCGGCCGGCAAGCCCGTCTCCCACATCCTTTCGCCCAAGACCGGCCGCCCGGTCGAGCCTACCTTGGAGATGGTCGTCGTGTATCACGACAGCTGCTTCCAGGCCGACGGCTGGTCGACCGCGCTGATGGCCGCCGGCTTCGAGCAGGCCAAGGTCATCGCCCAGCGCGAACAGCTCGACGTCCTGCTCGTCACCCCCGACAAGAAAGTCTGGCAGAGCCGGAAGTAGCCAAAGGGTAGGGACGTGATCGCCATCACGTCCGTGGGCGGACGGATGATGGTACGGTCAAGTGATCTTGCCCGGTAGTCCGCACGTGCGACAGCGAACGGCGGCCATGGCAATGGCCGCCCTACCTAAATGCAGAAGACCGAAGTTGCCCTTGGGTAGGGTCGGGACCGCGTCACGACCTAGCCGATGCCTTACAACGATCTCTCCCCATGCCCACGTGTCACCCTGCCAGCATGTCCCCTCGCGGTTCCACCGCGCAAGGTAGGGACGTGATCGCCATCACGTCCGTGGGCGGACGGATGATGGTACGGTCAAGTGATCTTGCCCGGTGCTCCGCATGTGCGACTGCGAACGGCGGCCATGGCGATGGCCGCCCTACCTGAGGCGTAAATCCTTCCCATCGGCGAAGACCTGGCCTTCATATGAAGCCTCATGAAGGCCTGCCTGCTCCTCTTTTCATCCTGCCTCGCCCTCGCCGCCGCCGAGGTGCCGACGACGGGCCTGCTGGTCGACCTCCACGCCGCGAAGGGCGTGACGCTCGACGCGCAAGGTCGCGTGACGGCTTGGACGAATCAGGTCGGCGGCGACGCGACCAAGGCGTTCGTCGGTCAGCCGAAGGGGCGCGCGGACGCGAACTCCGGCCTGCCCGCGATCGTGGCCGGCACGCCGCCCGCGTTATCCTTCCGTCAGCAGGAACTGGTCTGCCATGACGAGTCGGCCTTCGACGGGCTGATCCGCGGCGACGGCTGCACCTGGGTCGCCGTGCTCAAGGTCTACCCGCAGCGGGTGGGCCTGAAGGACGTGAATTCCTTCTTCGGCAACCTGCGCAACGGCCAGAAATACGAAGGCATCTGGGGCTGCCTGGACGACGACAATACCGTCTGGTGGGGCGCCCGCAACGGCCTGACCTTCGGCCGTTTCGACGTGAACAATCCCAAGCTCGTCGGCCCGAAGCTGGCCGAGGGCCGTTTCCATTTCGTCGCCGGCCGGCTCGGCGCGGGGCAGGGCGAGGTGACCGCGGAATTCTTCGTCAACGATCTCAAGCCCTGCGCGACCGCCCGTTTCCCGGTCAATCCCAAGGCCGACGCCTCGAAGCTCGCCGTGGGCCAGGAACGCGACGCGATCCAGCATCCCGGCAAGGAATCCTTCGACGGCGAGATCGCCCGTTTCCTCCTTTGGAACCGCCCGCTCACCGATGCGGAGCTCAAGGCGGTGTTCGAGGGAGTGAAGTAACGTAGAGGACTGAGTTGAGGGCAGAACGGATGACTGAATGGAGGACTGCGTAGATGACTGAATCGATGGCAGATGACCGAGGGCCGGATTCCTGCCACCCGAACCCGAACCAGAACCTGAACACCCGAACCAGGCACCTGACTGCAGAGGCCTGAGACCCGAAAGAGACACCCTCAGCCATTTATCCGGTCTCCCTTTGAGTTCCTGTCTCGAGGTAGGGACGTGATTGCCATCACGTCCGTGGGTGGACGGAGGTTGGTATGGTCGAAGACTCTGCCCGGTGGGACGCACCTGCCATGGCGAACGGCGGCCATGGCAATGGCCGCCCTACCTCGCGTCTTACTTCTTACTCTGCTGGAACTGCTGGGCGCGCTGCTTGAGGCGTTCCTCGATGGCGTCCAAGACCTTGTCCACGACGTCCTCGGTGAGCTCGGCGTCGGCCGCGATCATCGCGGCTTTGGTGGCTTTGCGGATTTCGGCCTGCGCGTCCTCGAACTGCGTGCGGAGGGCCTTCTTCTCGTCGTCGGAAGCGTATTCGGCTTCCTTGCGGAGTTCGGCCTGCTTGGCGCGGGCCGCTTTCACGCCTTCGTCCTGGAAGGTCTTGAAGAGCGCGGCGCGGCACTTGTTCATCTGCTCAGGGGTGACGCCATCGATCTCCTCGGGCAGGAAGCCGCCTTTGCCGCCGAAGCGGGAACTGCCGGCCTTGCGCGGCGTTTCGGCGGCGGGAGCGTCGGCGCTCGGGGCGGCGGCTTTGCTGGCGAACTTGGGGGCGGCGACCTTTTCGGGCGCCGGGGTGGCGACCGCGGCGGACTGCCTGGCGTCCATCACGAAGTAGGTGGCGGCGGAGCCGACCGCGGCGGCCAGGAGAAGGGAGAGGAATTGCTTCATGGGGAGAGGAGTTATGAGGAAAACCCCGGGAGTGGGGGAAAGTTGTAAGGCAGGGGCGAGGACCGATGACAGGGACCATGACGGAGGACTGAATCGATGACGGATGGCCGAATCCCTGCCACCTGCCACCTGGGTCTGCCGTCCGCCACCCGAAACGGCTGCTGGGCGCTCAAAGGGAAAACGGAGACTGGACGGTTGGCCGAGGAATATGCCCGTAGTAATAATCCGGACTCCCTGCCTTGGGTAGGGACGTGATTGCGATCACGTCCGTGGGCGGACGGAGGTTGGTATGGTCGAAGACTCTGCCCGGGGGGACGCGCCTGCCGTGGCGAACGGCGGCCATGGCAATGGCCGCCCTACCTCGCGCCTTACTTCTTCTCGGCGAACGGGAAGGGCTTCTGCGGGGTCTTGGTCGGCTTCTTCGCGTTGCTCTTGTTGGCGGCGATGATGCGGGCTTCGACGGCTTCGAGGATCTTTTCGGCGGTCTCCTTCGAGAGCGTGGGGGCGGCCTTCAGCACCGCCGCCAGGGTGGCCTTGTGGGTGTCGGCCATGAGCGCTTCGAATTCTCCGCGCATGCCCTTTCTTTCGTCGGCCGAGGCGAACTCGGCCTGCTTGCGGAGCTCGAGCTGCTTGGCCTTCAGTTCGCGCACGGTGGGGTCCTTCTGGGCGAGGGGGGCGGCCGCGCGGAATTTCTGCATGTCCTCGGCGGAGACGCCTTCGACGTCGGCGAGGATCTGGGCCGGCGTCATCGGCTTGGCTTCTTCGGTCTTCGCCGTCGGGGCTTCGGGCTTCGCTTCCGGGGCGTTCTTCTTGGCGAGTTTCTCTTCCGCGGCGGCTTTCTCGCGCGCCTTCAGCTGGGCTTCCTGGCTGCGCTTCTTCATCAGGTCCTCGATGGCGTTGAGGGTGAGCACCAGGGCGTCCTTGCTGATGGAAGGGTCGTGCTTCAGCACGGCGTCGAGGGTGGCCTTCACCATGGCGTCGCGCGCCTTTTCGGTGTCGTTGCGGAGGTCTTCGGCTTCGTTGCGACCTTGGGTGAAGCGGGTCCGTTCGCGGAGGACGTTGAGCTGCTTGCGGGCTTCGGCGACGGCCGGGTCCGCATAGGTGGCCAGCAGGGCCGCGCGGATCTTGGCGAGCTCGGCGTCGTCGACGCCGGCGACGGTGTCAGGGATGGGATTAGGCGCCTTCGCCTTGCGGGCCGCCTTCGGGGCGGCGGGCGTCTCGCCCGGCGTGTCCGCCGCGAAGCCGGCGACGGCGAGCAAGGAAGCCAGGAGGAAGAGGGAAGGGCGCATGGTTAAGGAGATGACAGATGACTGAGTCGATGACTGAGTCGATGATGGGTGGTGGGGTTCGAAGTCGGTTTCGGTTGATCTGTCCTCGACGCTGCCATCGACGCTGCCATCGATTCAGCTATCGATGGTAATTCACTTCGCCTTCTTCTTGGCGCGGTCGCCGCCCTTGCGGTGGGAGGCTTCGATGAACTGGCGGACGAGTTCGGGCTTCAGGGAGGGGTCGGCGCGGAGCATCGCCTTCGCGAGGGCTTCGTCCGCCGTACCGCGTTCGCCTTTCGCTTCCTTGGCGCCGCCTTTCTTCTTCTTGCCCTCGTCTTCGCCCTTGGGCTTGTCGTCGGCATCCTTGCCCTTCGCGATCGCGGCCTTGTAGGCGTCGTCGCCTTGGGCCTTGGACCAGGCGTTCTGCAACTTCACGCCGTCTTCGATCGAGATGCCTTCGGGGATCTCGGGGATGCCCATCAGCTTCTTGGCCTTCGGCGCGGCTTTCTCGGCCGGCTTGGTGGCCGGCGTTTCGGTCGGCTTGGGCTCGTCGGCCGCATAAAGCAGGGCCGAAGCCAGGAGGGCGAGGAGCAGGGCGGGGTGGCGCATGCCTAGTTAACACCGAAAGGGGTAAAAGGTTCAGGCGATCGCAGGGGATCCCCCGCTCAAGGGGAAACCGGAGACCGGATGACTGGCTTAGGATCTTTGAAAGCCCGCGCTCACTTCCCGGTTTCCGGTCTCCCCTGGTGTTGGGATCGCTCCAAACAAAAGACCCCGGCGAACCGGGGTCTTGATCAGGCCTGTAATCCGAAGATTACTTGGCTTCGGGCTTCTTGCCTTCGCCCTTCTTCTCGCCCTTACCCTTGCCCTTGGCGCGAGCTTCTTCGAGGGCCTTGAAGACGGACTCGAGGGAGGCGTCAGCCTTGAGGACGGCGGCCTTGCGGGCTTCCTGGACGGCCTTGAAGTTATCAGGGGACTTCTCAGCCTTGGCCTTTTCTTCGGCGGCCTTCACGGCAGCGTCTTCAGAGGCGGCCTTGTTGGCGTCGAGGAACTTCTTCCAGGTGGCTTCGTCGACGGACTCCGGCTTCTGGGGGCCCTTCTTGCCGCCCTTCTTGTCGCCCTTGCCTTCGGCCTTCTTGGCCGGTTCGTCGCCCTTGGGGGCGTCGGGCTTCGGAGCGTCAGCAGCGATGAGGCCGGCCGAGGAGATCAGGGCCAGGAGGAATGCGAGTTTGAGTTTCATGTGTGTGTTGGATTGGGGGTGCATAGATAGAACCCCACATCCGCGTCCGAGTTGCAAGTTTCTAAATCAAGTTATGACACTCTTCATCAATGATTTAAGTCTTAATCTCTCCTTAATCCGGCAACCTCCCTCGCATGACGCCCCTCCTGACGCATCTGCCGCATGATTCGACGGTGATCCCGCCCGAAGCGCTGCCGGATTTTCTGATTTCCGCGGACGAACTGCGCCACGAGCTCCTGCGGCTGACCGATTGGCACACGGCGGCGATGTATGCGGAAGGCGCGGCGGCGGACGACGTGCTGCGGGCCGAGGTCTCGCGTCTCGTCGTCGACGTGGAACGATTTCCCGAAGATCGCGACGAGCCGTGCGCGGCCGTCGGCCTAGGCGCGACGTATGTGCGCACCTGCGAAGGTCGCCCGTTGCGCGCGCTGTCGCCGGAGCGCCGCGCCGAACTGCTCGCGCGATATTATTGGCCGCATCATCGACGGCTGGAGGCGGCCGCCGAATCCCGGCTCGCGCGCTTCGGGCGGTGCGTGATCCTGGATGCGCATTCCTTCCCGACGGGGGTGCTGCCGACGCAGGTCGACTTCTCCGCGCCGCCGGAGATCGGCCTCGGGACGGAGGGGCGGCACACGCCGCCGGCCCTGCGCGCGCTCGCCGAAGGTTTCTTCCGGTCCCGCGGTTTCGTCGTCGGGTTCGATGTCCCGTTCCGGGGCGCGATGGTGCCGACCCGCTATTACCACCAAGACTTCCGCGTGGAATCTCTGATGGTCGAGGTGCGGCGCGACCTTTACATGGACGAGTCCACCGGCGCGCGCCATGGGGGCTTCACGCGGGTCCAGGCCGTGCTGGCGGACTTCCGGTCCGAGCTCGCGCGCTACGCGGTTACTTGACGCCGGCTTCGGCGTCGCGGGCGGCCTGCTCGACCTCCGCCCGCAGCAGGCCGAGGGCTTCCTTCCACATCGCTTCCATGCGCGGCACCACGGCGGCCTTCGCTTCGTCGTCCTGCGTCTTCCAGGCTTCCTCGACCTCTTTCCATTGCGCGATGAGTTCCTTCACGCGGGGCTGCGCGTTCCAACGCTTGGCCGCGTCATCGAAGACCGACTTGTTCATCTGCTGCAGCTCCTGGATCTCGCCGAGGCCGGTCCGGATGATGCCCTCGCGGCGCGCGTCGGGCGGGCGTCCGTCGGCGGAGATGTCTTGCCGGGCGTCGACCGAGAGCCCTTGGGTGCTGCGGGGCGCGCCGACCGCGCGGCTGGCGGCGGTCCGGGCGGTGCCGGCCGGTTTCGTCGCGCGCGTCTGGCCCTTACGCGGCGCGGGTGCGTCGGTGAGGAGCCAGGCGATCGCGATAGCCGCGAGTCCGAGCAGCGTCAGTCCGAGCAACATCGGACGTCGGACGAGCAAGTCTTTCATGGGGGCGGACGGCGGGGCGGCCGTCACCGGCTCACTGGAAGACGATGGGCGGAGCGGGCGCCGGGGCCGGGGCGGCCGGCGCGGCGGCGGGGGCCGCGGTGCTGCCCGGGTTCACGACGCCGGCGCCGGTGATCGTGACGGTCGGCTGATTCGTGGCGGGCGCGCCAGCGGCGGCCTGCTTGAGCATGCCGAGGCCGCGGGCGCGGATCTCGCCGAGCTCGTCCATGATGCCTTGCTTCTTGTCGTCGGTGGCCGAGCGGTACTGCGCCTCGAGCTCGCGCATGCGGCCGAAGTTGGTGCGGAACTCCTCGTTCTGCATCGCGGCGCGGAAGGCGTCGCCCATCTTCTGGCGGTCGCCGCCGAACATGTCCTCGACGGCCTTGCGGCCGTCTTCGCGCCAGGTGGCGAACTTCGCGTCGAGTTCGGCGACCGGCTTGGACTGCTTCGCGAGGTCCTTCTCCTCGACATCGGTGCCGACGTCGTCCTTGCGGCTGAGGTGGAGGTTCTTGGCGCTGCGGACGGTGCCTTTCTCCATCGTGAGCTTCGAGACCGGGGAGGCGGTGCGCTTGGCGGTGCTCTTCACCGTGGTCTCCGTCTCCGGGTTGACGAACACGTGGATGGCCCAGGCGCCGACGGCGACGAGGAGGAGGGCGAAGATCGCGAAGAAGCGGTTCGAGTTCATGGGGTCTTTGTATGGATTATAACTCCGCGACCAAGGCGAAGTTTCCGGCAAGGTCCGTTCAGGCCTTCGGGCCGATTTCCGCCCGGGTTTTGACGTGTTCCAGCACCCGACGGTGGACGGCATGGACGATTTCCTCGGTCCAGAGGTTCCAATAGGTCGCCGGGGCGAGGTTCAGGAGGTAGCGGCTTTCGCCGATGACGCGGGTGCGGCCGCCGGGCAGGGGCTCGAGCTTGAAGCCGCCTTCGAGGCTGGCGTAGGCGCTGTGCAGGTGGGCGGCGTCGATGGTCTTCCCGAAGAAGCCCAGTTCGCGCATCGCGGGCGGCGTCGAGAGGACCTTGAAGCGCAGTTCCTGGCCGGGCTTCCAGACCGTGACGACCTCGGGCATGTCGCCGGTGCTGAGCTTGCAGAGGCGGGCGGCGCCGACGCCTTGGCCGTCGGTCACGGTGCCCATCGGGTGGGCGACGCCGAACTGGAACAGGAAGTTGTCGGTCGGCGGCAGGTCACGGATGTCGTGCAGCTCGGCCCAGACGCGCGCCGCGGGAGCGTCGATGACGATCTCGGTCGTGGCGCTTTCTTCGAGCGGCGCCGGCGGATTCCAGCCTTCGAGCGCGACCATCGCGACGATGCTCAGCCAGGCGGCGGACTGCAGCCGGCCGTCGGCGATGCGTTGCTTGGCGAGCAGATGGCCGAGGCTCGCGCCGACGAAGGTGATGCCGGCGCCGAAGGGCGCGGCCATGAAGACGCAGATGATGCCTTCCATCGCGCAGCCGCAGAGGATCAGCAGGATCGCGCCCAGCAGAGTGAAGGCCGCGGCATGGGCCTGGCCGAAGCTGCCGCCCGCCCGGCGCACCTTCACGCCGGTGGTCACGCCGATCGCGAAAGGCAATCCGCAGAAGAGCGCCCAACCGAAGTAGCCTCCGGTCTGTTCGAGCCCGGCCGGGAGCATCTTCATGTCGGCGAGGGCCAGCATGCCTGCCGTGAGCGCGGCGGTCACGGCGGTGGCGAGGACGAAGGGCACCGCCAGCCTGCCCGCCATCGCGGTCGGCGTGGCGGCTTCGCCTTCGGTGTCGTCGCCTGTGGCGGCGAGCCAGAGCGCCAATCCGGCGCCGGCGAAAGGCACGTGGATGAGCAGGCCGAGGACCGGGGGGAGGCTCCAGCCGAGGACGGTCGCGCGGCGGGCGGCGACGAACGAGGCGAGGAGGGGCATGGCGATGGCGACGATGAGCTTAAAATACAACACCGCGTAGCTGCCTGCGCCCGTCGGGATCAGGGCGGTGCCCTTCGGGTCGAGCGGCAGCACCCGGAAGATGAGCACCGCATGGGCGAAGGCCCAGGTCGGCATCATCAGGAGGAGGGTCTGCAGGCGGCTCGGCTTCATGATGATGTCTGGGAAGTGACCGCCGTGTCTGCGGCCTGATGATGCTGAAAATACTGTCAGGCTTCACGTCGGTCGGAAGGCTGAACTTGCCGCTCCGGCTGACATTAGGCCCGCCCAAGGCCGCCGAAAGCCCTCCTGCTCAGGAAAACAGCAGCCGAAGCCATGTTTTCGAGTAGGGCAGGGCCATATGGTCGAGCCGTGCGGCCAGGAAGGCGGCCTCGATCTCTTCCTCGGGATGACCATCGAGCAATTTGGCGCCCTCGAGTTCCTGGCGTCCGCGGCGGGCGGCGTCCTGGACATGGGTGTGCTTGAGCAGGTGTCCGACGGCGAGGATGATGGCGAGGAGCGCGAAGCCGATGGCGGCCCAGACGAAGCGGCCCTTGGTGCCGATGACGAGCACGACCAGCAGCACGGGCCAGACGTTGCCCCAGAGGATCATGAACGAATCCCACGACGCGAGTCCGCCGAGCTTGCGGTCGCGGTGCTGGAGCGCATGTCCCGCGAGACGCGCGGCCCGGGCCACGTCGAAGAGCCGCTTGCCCTCGTAGGTCGCCGGCGAGAGCTTGATCGCGGGTTCGAAGGCCGAATAGAAATCCGTCACGGACACCGCGCTCTCGTCGACGTCGACCTGGGGGATCTCGCCGCGAAGCAGGATGATGCGGGCCGCCTGGGCGCCCGAGACGCCGCGGACGAGCAGGATGCGGCCATACTTCTGCTCGAGGCTGCGCACGCGCCGCCAGGCCCACCAAGGCAGGCCGAGGGCGAACAGTCCGGCCAGGACGAATAGCAGGAGGATCTTGATTTCGGGATGCATGGCCTGACGGCAAGGTGCCCATTCCCGGGTTCCCATCAAGGACTACCTAGATGCCTTCCGCATAAGGACGATAAGCCGCGATGGATTCTCGGGGGTCGGCACGGGGCTTCGTTGACCATCGGGCTCTCCTCGGATTGAATGGCCGGCGATGAATCCCGATCTCGTCAGAAACTACCTGACCGGCCTGCAGAATCGCCTCTGCGCGATCATCGAGGAAGTGGACGGCAAGGCCAAGTATCACACCGACGAATGGCAGCGTGCCGAAGGTGGCGGCGGCCGTACCCGGGTCATCGCCGGCGGCGCCGTCATGGAGAAGGGCGGGGTGGCTTTCTCGGATGTCCGCGGTCATGCCTTGCCCCCCTCCGCCACGGTCGCCCGCCCGGAACTCGCGGGCAAGGGCTTCCGCGCCATGGGCGTCTCGGTCGTCCATCACCCCCTCAATCCCTATTGTCCGACCTCGCACATGAACGTGCGGATGTTCTGCACCGACGGACCTAATCCGGTCTGGTGGTTCGGCGGCGGGTTCGACCTGACCCCTTATTACGGCTTCGACGAGGATGCGGTCTCCTGGCACCGCGCCGCGCGCGAATCCACCGGCGCGTATTACCCGAAGTTCAAGACCTGGTGCGACGACTACTTTTTGCTCAAGCACCGTCAGGAACAGCGCGGCATCGGCGGCGTGTTCTACGATGACTTCACCGAAGGCGGCTTCGAGGCGGCGTTCGCCCTGATGCAGAAGGTAGGCGACGGCTACGGTCGCGCCTACGCCGAGATCCTGCGTCGCCGCAAGGACACCCCTTACGGCCAGCGCGAGCGCGACTGGCAGGAGGTCCGCCGCGGCCGCTACGTCGAGTTCAACCTCGTCTTGGACCGTGGGACCATCTTCGGCCTGCAGTCCGGCGGACGGACCGAGTCCATCCTGATGTCCCTCCCGCCCCGCGTGCAGTGGCATTACGGCCACCAGCCCGCCCCGGGCAGCCCGGAAGAACGTCTGCTCTCGCATTATCTGAAACCTCAGGATTGGCTCAAAGGGTCCTGATGAACTCCCGCGACCGCTTCCTCGCCGCCCTCCGCCGACAGCCCCATGACCGGGCGCCGGTCTGGATCATGCGTCAGGCCGGCCGCTACCTGCCCGAGTATCGCGCCCTCAAGGCGAAGTCGGACTTCGTCACGATGGTCCGCACGCCCGATCTCGCGGTCGAGGTGACGCTCCAGCCGCTCCGCCGATTTCCGCAGCTCGACGCCGCGATCCTGTTCTCGGACATCCTCGTCATCCCCGAGGCCCTCGGCGTCGGCTATCGTTTCCGCGACGAAGGCGGCATCGCCATGGAGCGCGCGCTGGCTTCCTCCGCCGACGTCGACTCGCTCAAACTCGCCGGTTCCGCCGACCGCCTGCAATACGTCTACGACGCCCTGACGATCCTCCGCAAGGAGCTCGGCCTGGGCAAGACCCTGCTCGGTTTCGCCGGCTCGCCCTGGACGCTCGCCTGCTACCTCGTCGAAGGCGGCGGCTCCGAAGATTTCCCGAAGACCAAGGCGCTGCTCAAGGCCGATCCGAAGATGATGCACCGCATCCTCGAGATCCTGACCGACGCCGTCGCGCAGTATCTCACGCGCCAGTTCGCCGCCGGCGCCGATGCGATCCAGATCTTCGACAGCTGGGCCGCGGCGCTCACCGGCGCCGATTACGAAGAGTTCTCGCTCCGCTACATCCGCGCGGTGCTCGAGCGCCTGCCTGCGGGCGCGCCCGTCATCCTTTATGCCAAGGGCAAGTCGCCGCAGGCCGCCGCGCTCGCCCAGACCGGCGTGCCTTGCCTCGGCGTCGACTGGACCATGCCGCTCTCGCAGGTACGCCAGCTGGCCGGCCGTCCGATCTGCCTGCAGGGCAACCTCGATCCTGAGTTCATGACCGGTGAGCCCGCCGCCGCGGTCGCCGCGACCCAGGCCGTCCTCGCCGACAACGCCGGCGACCCCGGACACATCTTCAACCTCGGCCACGGCATCACGCCCCAGGCCCGCATCGAAACCTTCCAGGCGGTCGTCGATACGGTGGTGAAGGGGTAGGGTTGAGGGCTGAATTGAGGTCTGAACGGAGGACTGAGTAGAGGTCTGCGTGGATGACTGCGTCGATGACAGAGGGCGGATGACAGAGCGCAGGAGTCGTCTTTCTGCCACCTGCCTGGGTAGGGCGGTCATTGCCATGACCGCCGTTCGCAGCCGCGCGTGCGATGAGCCGGGCTATGCTTACGGCCGGACAAAACTCCGTCCGCCCCCGGACGTGATGGCAATCACGTCCCTACCTGCGGACTCAACAGGGACGGCCTTTCCCTGCCTTGAAATCAATCCAGCCCTCGACGCAGCCCTCGATGCTGCCCTCGATTCAGTCCTCTATGCTTCGCCTCAGACGTGATTCGGCTTCCACGCGGCGGCGCGGTCGGCGAGGTATTTCACGTAGACGTCCTGGTCGTTGAGGCAGGGGATCTGTTCGAAGGATTCGCCGCCGGCGTGCAGGAACTCTTCCTTACCTTCTTCGCTGATTTCCTCGATGGTCTCGAGGCAGTCGGCGGTGAAGGCCGGGCACATGACGAGCAGGTTCTTCACGCCTTCGGAGGGCAGGGCCTCGAAGCGTTCGTCGGTGTAGGGCGGGACCCACTTCTCCGGTCCGAAGCGCGACTGGAACGACATCTCGAACTTGTCGGGCGAAAGGCCGGCGCGCTTGGCGAAGAGCAGGGTGGTCTGCACGCACTGGTGCTTGTAGCAGTTGGCGTGCGAGGGGCTGGCCTGGAGGCA
Organism: Coraliomargarita sp.; assembly: GCA_024638885.1. Taxonomy (GTDB): domain Bacteria; phylum Verrucomicrobiota; class Verrucomicrobiia; order Opitutales; family UBA953; genus UBA953. The sequence continues at coordinate 16,414 of JAHEJL010000011.1, forward strand.
GCAGTCCTTGACCTTGGTGCAATGGGCCTTGGAAGCGTCGCCCTTGCGCAGGTGACGCTCGGGCACGCCGTGGTACGAGAACAGGATCTTGTCGAAGGGCTTGCTCAGCCAGGGCTTGGCGGACTCGACGAGGCAGTCGATGTAGGCCGGGTCGTTGAAGTACGGCTGCAGGACGTGATACTTCAGGTTCGGCGCGAGGCGGGCGAGCTCCTCCTGGATCTTCACCACGACGGTCTCATACGAGGACATCGCGTAGTGCGGATACTGAGGCATCACGAAGAGGTCGTCGATGCCGTGCTTGAGGACTTCCTGGACGGCTTCGGCGCAGGAGGGCGTGCCGTAGCGCATGCCGGTGATGACGGGCAGGCCGGTGGCGGCCTCGAGCTTCTTGCGGAGCTTCTCGGTCGTGACGAGCAGCGGGGCGCCTTCGGGCGTCCACACGGTCGCATAGGCGGCGGCGGACTTCTTCGGGCGGGTGCGCAGGACGATGCCTTCGAGCAGCGCGAAACGGAAGACGGCGGGATAATCGATCACGCGCTCGTCGCCGAGGAACTCGCGGAGGTATTCCCGGACGTGGGGCACCGAGGTGCTTTTCGGCGAACCGAGGTTGAGGAGCAGGATGCCTTTGCGAGCCATGGTCACAGGAGGAAGGGATAACGGGGGGATGTCAATTTAGGGGAGGGCATAGCCCAGCACGGAGGCCTGAGTTGAGGCCTGAATGGATGGGTGCGTAGAGGGCTGAATCGAGGACTGGGTCGATGACAGATGGCAGAGGACAGATGACAGGGTATTGATGGCCTGCCGCCCGCCACCTGGGGCCGCCACCCGCCACCTGCAATGGAATGGGTAGGGCGGCCATTGCCATGGCCGCCGTTCGCCGAGGTGCGTGCGGCGAGCCGGGCAAGGTCTCTTGGCCATGCCAACGTCCGTCCGTCCACGGACGTGATGGCAATCACGTCCCTACCCCTTGGGCTCAGAACAGTTTCGCGATCGGCGTGCCGCCGTCGGTCACGGGGACCGGGCGGGAGCCGGCCATGAGGTCGCGCGAGGTGTCGACGTTCAGGGCGGCGAGGATCGTGGCGTGGAAGTCCGGGATGCTGACGGGGTCCTTGACCACGGTCTTGGAAAGGCCGTCGGTCTCGCCGTAGGCGCCGCAATGCTTCAGGCCGCCGCCGGCGAGGATCATCGAGAAGGCGGTGCCCTGGTGGCCGCGTCCGCCCTTGCCGTCGAATTCCGGCGGACGTCCGAACTCGGTGCCGATGACGACGAGGGTCTTGTCGAGCATGCCGGTCCGCTTGAGGTCCTCGATCAGGCCGGCGAGGGCGTGGTCGAGCTCGCGGATGAGCACGTGCTGGTTGTCGATGCCTTCGTTATGCACGTCCCAGCCGGAGCCGTTGATGAAGTTCAGGTTGTGCGAGACCTCCACAAAGCGGACGCCGCCCTGGACGAGGCGACGGGCGAGCAGGCAGCGCTGGCCGAACTCGCCGCCGTAGGAGGCGCGCACGGCGGGCGACTCCTGCTTGAGGTCGAAGTGGCGCATGAACGAAGGACCCGCCAGACGGAAGGCCTCCTGCTGGGCGGCCGCGTATTCCTCGACGGCCGAACCGCCCGGGGCGCGTTCGCCGAGGGCTTCGAGCAGGGCGAGGCGGGCGTTCTTGCGGTCGGGAGAGACTTCGCTCGGGGTGGTGAAGCCGTTCGGGCCGGTCTCGGTGTCGACGAGGTAGATGTAGCCGTCCTTGATGCCGAGGAAGCCCGGGCCGCGGCTGACGTTCGGGTAGCCGATGAGCATGTAGGCCGGGACGGTCGGGTCGGCGGCGCCGCGACGGTGCGCGACGATCGAGCCGATGGAAGGGTAGACGGCGTTGCCGCTGATCATGCGGCCGGTGTGCACGAGGTTCGTCGCGAACGCGTGCTCATCGATGACCTTGTGGTTCACCGAGCGGACCGCGGTGACGTGCTCCATCAGCTTCGCCGTGCGCGGCAGGTGTTCGCAGAGGCGCACGCCCGGGACGGACGTCTCGATGGAAGGGTAGAGCGAGCCGGGCTTCTTCTTCGTGGCCTTGTTGTCGCCGAGGACCTTCGGGTCGAACGTGTCGGCCTGGCCCATGCCGCCTCCGAGCCAGATGAAGATGCAGTGCTCGGCCTTGCCCCTGGGGCCGGCGACGCCGGCGTTGGCGAAGAGCGGCGAGGCGGCGAACGGCGCGAGCCCGAGGGCGGTGACGAAGGAGCGGCGGTCCATGGGATCAGTAGTAAAGGAATTCGGGCGAATTGACGAGCGCCCAGACCACATCTTCGGCGCGGCGACGCCAGGCATCGGTCAGGCGAGGCGTGGCCGGGTCGCCCTTACGGGCCGCGGCCTCCTGCTGCATGCGCACGGTGGTGGCCAGGTCGTTGAGGTGATTGGACCAGGAGACGTAATATTCGGGCTTACGAGGGAAGGCGATCGGGCGGGTAGGCTGAGGCTGGAGGCGCTCGGCGAAACCTTGGGTAAGGTAGGCTTCGTACTTCGTCTTCTCGGCGGCGGTCGGACGGCGGGTCAGCACTCGCAGGAAGAGCGCGTCGACGAAGTCCGCCGGCGTGCGGGCCGACACCGCGAGGGCGGTCACGCCGTGGTCTTCGCTCAGGCGCGTGATCCAAGTGCCCATGGTGCCGTTGCTCAGGATCGCGGGCTGCAGGGAATTCGCCGAGCTTTCGCGGTCGGTCAACGGATCCGGTCGGCTCGCACGCCAGCCGAAGGCGGCCATGACGTCGCAGACGGCCTGGATGCGGGGCAGGGCGAGGGCGGGTCGGTCGCGTTCGTTGGAGGTCGAGGTCAGCATCCAGGCGCGGCGCGGCTGGCCGAGCGTGACGGAGTTCGCCTGTTCGCGGATGCTGTCGATATCGAGGCTGGCCTCCTCCGTGCGGAAGGGCTTGCCGGTCGTCGCGAACATCGAGTCCACGACCTGCTCGGCGGAGAGGCGACGCGGGGCCGGGGCGACGTAGAGCGGGTTGGTCAGCTTCTGCGTGAGGTCCGTCGCGCGCTGGTAGGCGTGGGAGTTCAGGATCAGGCGACGGAGGTGGTCGGCGTCATAGCCGCTGCGCACGAGCTCGCGACCGAGCCAGCGGAGCAGTTCGGGATGGGAGTGCTTGGAGCGTTCCCAGTCCCAGGGCTGTTCGACGAGGCCGCGGCCCATCAGGCGGGCCCAGATGCGGTTGGCCATCACCTGCGCGAAGCGCTCGTTCTGCGGCGCGGTGATCAGCGTGGCGAGACGGTCGCGCGGATCCTTGGGGTCGAACGCGAGTTCGTCGGCGATGCTCTCCTGGGAGAATTCCGGGAACGGCCAGTGCGGTTCGACGGAAGCACCGGGCTCGAGGGTGACTTCGATGAGTGGCTTGCGGCCGCCTTCGCGGAGCTTGGCCATCGAGACGCTGCTGGTGGCCGGGACCTTGACGGCCTTGGTCTCGAGGAGCGCCGCGAGGGCGAAGACCTGTTCCTGCTTGGAGGTATGGGCGGGCGCGTCGTGGCAACGCGCGCACTTGGTCTCCACGCCGAGGAAGGCGGTCGTGACGATGGTGGCCTTGGCGGCCATCGGGACGTCGTTCTGCGAGGCGATGCCGAAGCCGGCCGGACCGCCGGCGGCGGAGCTGCCCTTGAGGCGCAGGAGTTCGGTGACCATCAGGTCGAGCGGCTTGCGGTCGACGAGCGATTCATGGATCCACCAGCGGAAGGGGCCGGAGTTGTTCAGCGTCGGGTTGAGGATGTTCGGATTCTCCGCGAGCACGTCCTGCCAGTAGCCCATCTGGTGGTCGGCGGCGCGCGGGTCGGCGAGCAGGCGATCGATCGCCTTGGCGCGCCTGTCGGGCGAGGCGTCGGCGGCGAACGCGGCGATCTCATCGGGCGAGGGCGGCACGCCGACGGTATCGAGCGTCACGCGACGGAGGAAGGCGAGGTCGTCGGTCAGCGGCGTGAGGCGTGTGGAGAGGGGACGGTATTCCGGCCAGGCCGCGCCTTCCTTGATCCATTGTTCGATGAGCGCGATGTCCGTGGCGGCGAGGCGATGGCCCTTGGGCGGCATCATCTCATCGGGGTCTTCGGAGCGGATACGCGCGAGCAGCGGGCTCTTGGCGGGATCGCCGGGCACGATGGCGGCCCCGTCCGACTTGCCGCCCTTGAGGGCGCCGGCGAGGGTGTCGAGGTGCAGGCCGCCCTTCGGCTTGCCGCCTTGGTGGCACTCGAGGCAGCTCGCTTCGAGGATCGGCTGGATCTTGGCGTAGAATTCGACGCCTCCCGTCTTCACGGCCTTCACCTGGCCTTGGTAGGCGACGATCTTCTCGGCGAGGAAGGCGTCGATCGGGTTGTTCGCCGGGAAACCGGCGGCGAGGGCTGGGACCGGTGTCTCGGGCGTCGCGGCAAGCCACTGCTTCGCGGCCACGCGGCGCTTCTGCCAGTATTCGCCCTGGCGGGCGCGGGCGGCGGCGCGGGCGGCGGCGTCGATCTTGCCGAGGCGGGCTTCTTCCTGTGCGGCATAGAATTCCCAGAGGCCGTCGTTGTAGGTCAGCCTGTCATCCGAAGGCGACAGCAGCTGCCAATGGGTTCGGCCGGCGAGCGAGATTGCGGCGACGGTTTCGCCGAGTTCCGGGCGGCGGCGACTGAGCACGCCGTTCTTGTTGCTGATGACGAAGCCGACGACGGATTCAAGGATCACGCGATGTTCACCGCCCTTGGATTCGAATTCGACCCAGGCGTCGCGGTTGCCCGGCGGCGCGAAACGGAAGTCGCCGCCGAGGTCGAGGTACTTGTCCTGGTCCTTGACCGGCTTGTTGTCCGTGCCGGGCGGAGGGAACGGGGTCTGAAGCTGGAGCTTGCCGTCGATGAAGAGCGCGGAGGCGCCGCGTCCGCGGAGGAGCAGGCGATGCTTGCCGGCGGGAAGCTTCACGACGCCGAGGGCGCGGAGCAGGTAAGGATGGCCGCGTTCGGCGCGGACGCCGGTGTCGACGTATTTCTCGGGTACGCGCGCGAAGCCGAAGGCCGGCGCGGCGTAGCTATCGGTGGCCACCGGCGCCTTCTCCGGCCAGACGTTGGCGGTCGGCTTCCAGTCTTCGCAGAGCTCGACGCGTACCTGTCCGTTCGTGACGGTGGTCCAGTCGACCTTCGGGGCCTTGCGGACGACTTCCGGCGCCTTGGCGGCCTTCACGCCGCTGGCGCTGTCGTTGCCGGCGTTGGGACTCGGGCCGACCTGGGCGATCTCATCCTTGGCGACCGGGGGTAGGGTGGTGGCGAAGCGATTCGCGATCTCCTGGGAGGATACGAGCGACCGATGCAGGCGGATCTCATCGATCGCGCCGCGGAAACTGCTGTTGGGTAGGCCGCCCTGCGAGGAGCCGATCCAGACCGGGGCGTCGTCCACGATCGGTTCGGCCGTCGTCTCGCCGTCCATGTCCCACGAGCCCTTGATCTCCTTGCCGTCGATCCAGCCGCGGATGCTCTCCGGCTTGCCGAACTCATAACGGATGGCGACGTGGTGCCAGCGGCGGTCGTTGGCGAAGCCGGTCGGGGTGGTCCAACGGTGCCACTGCACGCCTTTGGCCGCGGGCGTCGCGAAGAGGAAGTTGAGGCAGGCGGTGTCGTAGAGCACGCGCAGGCGCATCGCCCAGTTCTGGTTGCTCGGGTTGGCGGCCTTGGGGTCCGTGCGGCCCTTGCCGATGATCGTGGCGTTCTCGCCCTTGCGCAGTCCCTCGGGCTTCACCCAGGCCTCGAGCGTGATCGCGTCGCCGTTCTTGAAGTCGAAGAGGCTGTTCGCCCCGGGGTCCTTGAGCTCGAGGCGCGCGCCTTGGCCGTCGAAGGTGGCGGCCTCGTTGGTCTGTTCGAAGCGCGGGTAGTCGGGACGACGGGGGCCGGGCTGCTTGAAGGTGACGCCGCCGACGGCGGTGAGCTCGGGGCGCGCGGCGCCGTCGAAGGACCATGCCGGCGCCGACTGCGCTTCGGCGAGGGCCGCGAGACCGAGGAAAAGGGGGACGAGACGACGCATCTGCGATTAAGACAGGGGAGGGGCGGGAGGGGTTCCGCCGAGCGCCTATTGAGGGTCGCCGTTCGCTTGGGGTCAACCCCTAGGCCCGGGATTGCCTGCCGGGCGGCCGGCCCGCTAGGGTAGGGCATGCCTTCGACCGCCCGCCGCCTCGCCGGTTTCACCGAATCCGTCATCCGCGGGATGACCCGCCTGGCCAACCAGCACGGGGCCATCAACCTGTCGCAGGGCTTCCCGGACTTCTCCCCGCCCGAGGAACTGCTGGCCGCCTTGGAGCGCGCCACGCGCGGCCCGCATCACCAGTATGCCGTGACCTGGGGTGCGCCGCGTTTCCGCCAGGCCCTCGCCAAGAAGATCAACCGCTTCAGCGGCCTGGCGATCGATCCCGACCAGCACCTCGTCGTGACCTGCGGCAGCACCGAAGCGATGATGGTCGCGATGATGACCGCCTGCAATCCGGGCGACAAGGTGATCGTCTTCTCGCCGTTCTACGAGAACTACGCCGCCGACGCGATCCTCTCCGGCGCCGAACCGATCTACGTGCCGCTGCGCGCGCCGACGTTCGACTTCGATCCGGACGAGCTCGCCAAGGCCTTCGCGCAGAAGCCCAAGGCCATCATCGTCTGCAACCCTTCGAATCCGTGCGGCAAGGTCTTCACGCGCGACGAGCTGCTGACGATCCTGCGGCTCGCCGAGCAGCACGACGCGTTCGTCATCACCGACGAGCCTTACGAGCACATCGTCTATGCGCCGAACACGCATGTCCATTTCGCCGCGCTCCCCGGCGCCTTCGAGCGCACCATCACCTGCAACTCCCTCTCGAAGACCTATTCGATCACCGGTTGGCGCCTCGGTTACGTGCAGGCCGCCCCGCACGTCATCGCGCAGGCCCGCAAGGTGCATGACTTCCTGACCGTCGGGGCCGCCGCGCCGCTGCAGGAAGCCGCCGTCGCCGGCCTGGAGCTGCCCGACTCGTATTACGTCGGCCTTGGCGAACTGTATGCCGCCAAGCGTACCTTGTTCACGTCGATCCTGAAGCAGACGGGACTGAAGTTCACCGAGCCGCAGGGCGCCTACTACTCGTTGCTCGATATCTCGCCTCTCGGGTTCAGGACCGACACCGAAGCCGCCGAATGGATGATCAAGGAGATCGGCGTCGCCGGCGTGCCGGGTTCATCGTTCTTCCGCGAACCGGAGCATCGCTACATCCGTTTCCACTTCGCCAAGAAGGAGGAGACGCTGCAGGCGGCCGGGGAGAAACTGGCGAAGCTGAAAAGGTAGGTGTCAGCGGTTGGCGGTTGGGGAGAATACTGAGAGTGTCGAGTATCGGGGGAGTGCATGAATTGATGCAGGGGCAGCGTGGATGGCTGAATCGATGACAGATGACGGATGACAGGGGTGAAGTGGGAGGACTGAATTGAGGGCTGCGTTGAGGACTGTATGGATAAGTCCCGCCACCTGCCACCCGAGGCTGCCACCTGCCACCCGAAATGAAAGGAGGGCTGAATCGATGACAGAGGGCGGATTTCCTGAACCTGATCAACCGAACCTGGCTCCTGATGGCTGAGACCCGAGACCTGAAAATGGGCACCCCAGCCAATCATCCGGTCTCCGGTTTCCCTTTGAGTTCTGCTTCGCCGTCTTGGGTAGGGACGTGATTGCCATCACGTCCGTGGGCGGACGGACGATGAAATGGTCAAAGACTATACCCAGTGAAACGTACGTGCCATGGCGATGGCCGCCCCACCTTCACCCGACGATCTTCTTATACGGCTCGCCTTCGTTCTGCGTCGGGCGTTCCGGACGGCCTTTGTAGCGGTACGTCAGCCCCATGTTGTCGATGCCGAGCAGCCAGAGGATGGTCGCGTGCAGGTCGTGGACGTGCAGCGGGGTCTCCGCCGCGCGCAGGCCGAGGTCGTCGGTGCTGCCGATGGTCTGGCCGCCCTTCACGCCGCCGCCGGCCATCCACATCGTGAAGCCGGTCGGGTTGTGGTCGCGACCGTCGCCCTTCTCGGACATCGGGGTGCGGCCGAATTCGCCGCCCCAGACGACGAGCGTGTCTTCGAGCAGGCCGCGGGACTTGAGGTCCTTGAGCAGGCCCGCGACGGGCTTGTCCATCGAGGCGCACAGGCCGGCGTGGTTGGATTCGATCTTGGCGTGGGCGTCCCACTTGGAGCCGGCGCCATGGTAGATCTGCACGAAGCGGACGCCTTGTTCGACCATGCGGCGGGCGAGCAGGCAGAGGCGGCCCATGCCTTCGGTGGTCTTGTCATCCAGTCCGTAGAGTTTGCGGGTGGCTTCGGTCTCGCCGGTCAGGTCGACGACGCCGGGGGCCTCGGCCTGCATGCGGGCGGCCATCTCGTAGCTCGCCAGGCGGGCGCCGAGCTCGGAACGGTCGGGGTAGCGGGCGGCGAAGTCCTTGTTCACCGAGTTGATTAGGCGGAGCTTGCTCTTCTGGAGGTCGGCGGAGACCGCCTCGGGGGTGTTGAGGTTCGGGATCGGCTCGGAGCCGCCGGAGATGCGCACGCCCTGGTAGACCGCCGGCATGAAGCCCGCGCCCCAGTTGCGAGGCCCGTTGATGACGGTGTTCTGGTTGTCCTGCATGACGATGAACGCCGGCAGGTTACTGTTCTCGGAGCCGATGCCGTAGTTGATCCACGAGCCCAGCGACGGCTTGCCGGCGAGGATCGAGCCCGTGTTCATCTGGCAGACGCCGGCGGAATGGTTGATGCCGTCCGCCTTGCACGAGCGGATGACGGCGAGGTCGTCGGAGCAGGAAGCGATATGCGGGATCCAATCCGAGAACCACTGGCCGGACTGCCCGTGCTGCTTCCATTCGCGCTTCGAGGCGAGCAGGGGAGACTTCGATTCGCCCATCGCGGTGATGACGGAGCCGAAGCTCTCGGGCAGGCGCTGGCCGGCCAGCTTGTTGAGCAGCGGCTTGGGGTCGTAGAGGTCCATCTGCGACGGACCGCCTTCCATGAAGAGGAAGATGACGCTCTTGGCGCGCGGCTTGATGTGACCGACGCCGGGCTGGAGGGGCGTGCCCGCGGCGGGCACGACGAGGTCCTTGGCGAGCAGGTCGCTGAAGGCCATGGCGCCGAGGCCGAGGCCGGCGCTGAAGAGGAAGTCGCGGCGCGAGGAGGTCGCCTCGACGCGATGGCAGCGGGGGTCGTTCATTCGACGTAGAGGAATTCGGAGGAGTTGAGCAGCGCGTGGCAGAGCGCGGCGAGCGGGGCGTGGGCGGCGGTCGCCTTCGGGCCGGCGGCCTTGGCTTCGCCCATGGAGAGGTCGCGGCCCTTGCCCGAGGAGTCGCGCATCGTGCCGGTCTTGTTCTCGAAGCGCCAGAAGCCGAGGGCGCTCGGCTTGACGTCTTCGTTGGCGTAGAGGAGCGCCTGGTCGTCGAGCGCGCCGCTGCTCAGGCGGACGTCGTCGATGACGCCATGGAAGGAGCTTTCGCGGTCCTTGCCCTTGCCGCCGAGCTGGATCGGCTGGCCGGCGGTGCGGACGGCGGTCAGCGCGGTGGGCACGCGGTCGTGCAGCAGCGGTTCGTCGTCGTTCGCGAGGTCCTTGAGCGTGAAGGTCACTTCGCCCGGGCCTTTCTCGTCGGCGTAGCGCACGGCGGCGGCGACGTAGTAGGGCTTGTTCATCTCGATGCGCAGGTTCGAGAACTGCACGGCCTCGCCGACCTTGCCGTCGGCGAGCGGGCCGACGGCCTGGAGCACGAGCACGCGCGGGGCGCGGCGGGATTTCTGGCCGGTGACGCCGAACTGCCAGTAGCCGTCGTTCTTGCCTTTGCCGGTCTGCGTGGCGATCACGCGGACGGTGCCGGTGTCGCTGACGGTGCGGGGGACGATGACGGCCTCGATGGTGAAGCCCTTGGCGAAGTCGGCCTCGGTCGCGCCCGCGGCGAGGAACGGCTTGCCGTGGCCGGCGTCGAGGTGCGCCCCCTGGCCGTCGCGGAAGGGCACCTTCTCGGGCTGGAAGTCGTTGGCGACGGCGGCGGTCACGGCGGCCGAAGGCTTCTGGGCGCGGACTTCCCGGAGGAAGTCGGCCGCCTGCGCGGCTTCCGTCGCGGAGGGCGAACGGGCGAAGAGCAGCTGGTAGAGGCGGCGGACCTGGGCGGCTTCGTCGCCCTGCTTCTCCTTCTCGAGGCGCGCGGCGAGGATCTCGGCGCGCTTGAGCATGAACGGGCTGTTCAGCAGGAGAAGGGACTGGATCGGGGTCGTGGTGACGTCGCGGGAGGAGGCGCTGCTGAACCACTGCGGCGCGTCGAAGACGTCGGCCAGCGGATCGCGGTTGTTGCGCATGATGCGCGTGAAGATGCTGCGGACGGGTTCGCCGTAGACGACGCTCGGGCCGGCCTGCTTCTCGGCCTTGAGTTCGCCGCAGGCGGCGAAGAGGGCGTCACGGATCTGCTCCGACTCGAGGCGCTGCGGCTGGAAGCGCCAGAGCAAGGTGTTCTGCGGGTCCTTGAGCTGGCCCGCCTGCGGCGCCGGGTGCAGCGACGAACGGCGGTAGGCGGCGCTCGTCAGCAGCAGGCGATGCATCGCCTTCTGGTCCCAGTCCTTCGCCATGAATTCCGCGGCCAGCCAGTCGAGCAGCTCCGGGTGGGAGGGCGGTTCGCCGAGGCGGCCGAAGTCGCTCGCGTACGGCGCGAGGCCGCGGCGGAAGTTGAGCTGCCAGAGGCGGTTCATCGCGAGGCGCGCGGTGAACGGGTTCGACTTGTCGGTCAGCCAGCGCGCGAGCGCCGTGCGGCGGCCGGTGGTCTCGCCCGTGGCGGGCGCCGCGATCTTGGCGGGTTCGGCGGGGTATTGGGCGCTGAGCACCGTGAGGAAGGCGGGCGGGACGACGGTGTTCTTCTTGGGGATGACGGCGTCGAGGCCCTGCTTGCCGGTCTCGCGGACGGCGAGCACGTAAGGCGGTTCGGCCGGCTTGAGCTTGTCGTGTTCGGCGAGCTGTCGCTTCAGGTCGGCGTGCTTCACGCTGTCCTCGCCCTTGATGGAGCGGTCGAGGCGGTTGTATTCGTAGTCGACCTGGCGCCACGCGAGCGCGGCGATCTGCTGCTCGTAAGGGGTACGCTGGGCCTCGGGCTTGGCGATCATCTCCTGGACGTCGTCCGGGAACATCTTCACGGCGGCGGTCGTCGCCTTTTCGCGATACTTCTTCTCGAGGGCGGCGATCTCGTCGCGGATGGCCTTGGTCTCCTGTTCCCATTTCGCCAGCTGGCGGGCATGGGCTTCGGCGTCCTTGGTGGTCCACGCGATGCGGTTCTCGACGGGCAGGGTGTTGGTGAAGAAGCTGCGGAGGGCGAAGTAGTCGCGCTGCAGGATCGGGTCGAACTTATGGTCGTGGCAGCGGGCGCACTGCATGCCGGCGCCGAGGAAGACGTCGCCGGTGGTGTCGGTGATGTCGTTCAGGATGTTCTCCCACTGGCCGCGCGCGTCGCGGTTGTTGTATTCGTAGATCCAGTGGCGCTGGTAGCCGAGGGCGGTGAGCGCTTCGGGGTCGCCGGGGAAGAGTTCGTCGCCGGCGATCTGCTCCTGCACGAAGCGGTCGTAGGGCTTGTTGTCGTTGAAGGCCTTGATGACGTAGTCGCGGTAGCGCCAGGCGGTCGGGCGGAAGTCGTCGATGCGGAAGCCGTCGCTGTCGGCGTAGCGCACGAGGTCGAGCCAGGCGCGGGCCATGCGCTGGCCATAGGCCGGCGAGGCGAGCAGGCGGTCGACCAGTTTCTCGTAAGCCTGCGGGTCGGGATCCTTGACGAAGGCCGCGACGTCTTCCGGCGAGGGCGGGAGGCCGGTCGCGTCGAAGGTCGCGCGCCGGATCAGGGTGGCGCGGTCGGCTTCGCCGGAAGCGGTGAGGCCTTCCTTGGCGAGACGGGCGTCGAGGAAGCGATCGACAGGATTGGCGGCGGCGCCGGCGGGGAGTTCCGGACGCTTGACGGTCTGATAGGCCCACCAGGCCTTCTCCTTGGCGCCGATCGTGCCCGGGAGGTAGCGACCGGCGACCGGCGCCTTGGTGCGGCTCTTCGGCCAGGCGGCCCCGGCCTTCACCCAATCCTGGAGCAAGGTGACTTCGTCCTTGGTCAGGCGATCGCCCTTGGGGGGCATCATGACGTCGGGATCGGTCGAAAGGATGTTCTTCAGGAAGAGGCTCTTGGCGGGGTCGCCCGGGATCAGCGCCGCGCCGCCGTCGCCGCCGGTGGTCAGGCCGGCCAGGCTATCCATGACCAGGCCGCCCTTGTTCTTGCCGGCGGAGTGGCTGTGGCACTTGAAGCAGCGGGAGTCCAGCAGCGCGACGGCCTTCTCGGCCTGCTCGTTATCGGCGGCGAAGAGGGTGCCGAGGGCTGAGGTCAGCAGGCAGGCGGCGGACAGGGTGAACGGTCGCAAAAGCATCGGGGGACCCCCTCTAAATGAGGGGGCGTGATTGAGACTGCAAGCCGAGGCCGAAGGTTCCTCGAAACTCAGCGGATAGGCTTCATACCCCAGATTCCGTTCATGACGTCGGCCTTCTGGGGGTCAGGGGACATGATCAGCTCGAACCGGCTCCGGTCTTGGGCATAGGCGACGTAGGTGACGGTGCCGGCTTCCTTCACGTCCGCGCCGCCGAACCGGCGGGCCTCCGCCTTGAAAGTGTCCAGTTCGGCGGAAGGGAAGCGGAAGGTTCCCGTGCCGGTGTTCTTGTCCAGGTCATGGACTTCCTTGAGGTCGGTGCTGCCGGCGGGCAGGAGTGCGGGCACCCATCCGCGCTCGATCACGCCCGCTTGGCGGGCCGCCTTGAGGTTGGCGTACCGGGAGATCTGATGTTCGCCGCCCGGTCCGGTGAGGCGGAGCAGGTCGAAGGCGACGAACAGGAGCAGGGCGGCGGCGAGACCGAGGAAAATCTGGAGAGTCCTGATTTTCAACGGTGGGCTTGTTTCCACTTCGGGTAGTCCTTGGCCAGCAGGTCGCGCGCGTATTCGCCGAACCAGCTGTAGCCGTTGCGGCGCTCGTAACCGATGTCCGCGAGCTTGGGCTTCGGGATGCCGTCGCGGTCGCAGACGTAAGGCGAGCCGGTCTTGAGGTCGTAGAAGCGGGCCCAGAGGGTGGGGGCCTTCGGGTCGGCCACCATGACGCGGTTATCTTTGCCATCCTTGTCCTTCTCGGTGTCGAGGCGGAGGCCGGTGATCTTGTGCGTCTCGAACCAGGTCACGGCGCCTTCGATCGAGGCGCGGACTTCGGGCGAAGGCTTCTCGAGGCTCATGAGCAGGCGCACGATGCCGACGGATTCGCTGCCGCTGAACGAAGGGAGCTCGTAGGCGCGGGCCTTGGCCGGCGCGAAGGTCTTCTCGTCGTGCTGCGCGCACCAGACGGTCGGCTTGCCGTCGACGACGATCTGGCACTTCAGGATGCACGCGATGCCGCGGTCGAAGGCCTGATGGCAGGCCTCGCGGGTCTTGGCGTCGAGGAAGGCGTAGGTCTTTTCGGCCGCGACCTCGCGGACGAAGGTCATCACGCGCACCATGGCGTCGTCGTTGAAGGTGATGCGGTCGTAGTAGCCCTTGCGGAGCGGGAAGAACTGCGGCCAGCCGCCGTTCGGATACTGCGCCGAGAGCACGTAGGCCAGGCCTCGGTCGAACGACTTGCGGTAAGTCCCGTCCTGGGTCGCGTTGAGCATGCGCGCCATGAAGCGCAGCTCATCGACCGTCGCCTTGTTGTCGAAGGTCGGCACGAGCTTCGCGCGGTCGCCGTCGTAGGCCTTGCTGATGGTGTCGGTGTTCTTGGGCCAGCCGCCGGCGTCGGTCTGATAGCTCAGGATGATGGCCGCGACCTTCTTCGCCTCCGGCGTGGCGAACCAGCTGTCCGGCTTCTTGAGGAAACGGCGGGCGCTCTCGTCGGCCGCGAGCAGGGGGCCGAAGGCGAGGAGCACGAGGAGCGACAGGAGGGGGCGCATAGTGCGTAGGAGGGGCAAGGACAGGGATAAGGGCAGGGCGGAGGGAGTAAATGAAGGAAAGCGGCGCACGGTTTCCGGAAAGCGGCATGGCTCTTGCGGTTGTCAGGTCTGCTTTAATCCGTTCTCTTAGGGTCGTGTCGTCGCCGCTCGTCCTCATCCTCGCCTCCGCCTCTCCCCGGCGGACCGAACTCCTGCGTGAGGCCGGCATCCCCCATCGCGTCTTGGTGGCTGCGGTGACCGAGCATGAGGATCCGACGACCGATCCCGCCAAGATGGTGCTCCATAACGCCCGCCTGAAGGCCGCCGCGGTCTCGCGCCTGCATCCGGAGGCGCTCGTCCTGGGCTCCGATACCACCGTGGCCCTCGGTGACCGTGCCTTGAACAAGCCGGCCGACCTGGCCGAATCGCGCGCGATGCTCCGCGACCTCTCCGGCCGCGAACATACCGTGCATACGGGCGTCTGTCTGCTCTGTCCCGCCCTCGGCCTCGACGAGGCCCATGACGTCACGGCGTGGGTCCGCTTCAAGTCCCTCAGCGACGACGACATCACCCGCTACCAGGCGCTGGTGAACACCTTGGACAAGGCCGGCGCCTACGGCATCCAGCAGGGCAAGGAGATCATCATCGCCGATTACCAGCAGCCGATCTCGACGATCATGGGCCTGCCGGTCGAATTCGTGAAGGCCCGTCTCGCCGCCCACGGTCTCCTGGAAAGGCTCGTCGCATGAAGGCGTGGCTCTGTCTCCTGCCGGCGCTCCTCTGCGCGCAGGCTCCGGTCGTCAGCGGCGACGCCGAGATCTCCGGACTCGTCGGCGGCCAGCCGCTCGTCATCCGTACGACGAGCCGTCTCGCCGGCGCGATCGATTCGGTGAAGTGGGCCGGCGTCGAGTTCATCGACTCGCACGACCACGGCCGTCAGCTGCAGTCGGCGATCAACGCCGACGTCGACGGCGTCTTCCATGTCGAATGCTATAACCCGACCGAGGCCGGTTCGGTGGTCGACGCGCTCGGCCCGAAGTCGACCAGCCGTCTGGAGTTCCTTTCCGCGAAGGACGGCGTCCTGACCACGCGCACCCGCATGGCCTATTGGCTGGCCCCGGGCATGAAGTCGCACGGCCAGCTGGCGCAGAACCAGGAACTGGTCTCGAACCACGTCCTCTCCAAGGTGGTGCGCATCGGTCGGCCGGGCATGGACCATGTGCTGGATTACAAGGTGACCTTCACCGTGCCCGCCGACCGTCCGCATAAGTATCTCCAGTTCGAGGCGCTGACGGGTTACATGCCGGCGATCTTCAGCGAGGAGTTCCGTTTCGACGCCAAGTCCGCGACGCTCGAGCCGGTGCCGCGCAAGAACGGCGAGATCCGCGACCCGATCGTGCTCTCGACCCCTTCCGGAACCCACGCCATGGGCGTCTTCACGCCGGAGCGTCCCCCGGCGGGCCAGCCACCGGTCGGCTACGGTCGCTTCGACTTCGACCGCGAGCAGGTCGTGAAGTGGAACTGCGTCTTCCGTCGCCGGCAGGCCGAGCCGATCAAACCCGGCGATTATTCCTTCCAGCTCTACGTGGTGATCGGCACCCGCGAGGATTGCCGCCGCACCTTGGCGAGCCTGGCGCAGGAGTTCGCGGGCCGATAATCATCCCTGCCTACGCTTGAAGTCGGCTCCGGGCCGCCTAACTTCACGGCGTGCGGCCTGACGAATCCATCGACCTGCGGACCGCGGCCCTCGCGGCCGTGGCGTCGCTCGGCCTGCACCTGCTCCTGTTCTGGGCCTTGCCCGACACCTTCCAGAAGGTCGTCGTGCTCGCCCGTCCGGTCGAGGTCCTGACGTCGCCGGTGAAGATCGACGAGTCGCGGCTGCCGCCCAGACTGCGCTTCGCCGAGACCAATCCGGCGGCGAACCAAGCCGTCCCGAAGACCGCGCCGTTCACGTCTTCGCGCAACCAGACCGCGGCCCAGCCGGTGCCCGAGAAGCAGCCGACGAATTCCGCGCTGCCGAAGTCGGCGGGTGATTCGGACCAGGTCCGCCTGACTCAGGGCAAGCCTCGCTCCATCGACCAATCGCAGGCGCAGCCGAGCGCGCAGCCTTCCGTCTCGATGGCTGCGCCGACCAGGGCCGCGCCTCCCCCCGGCCCCGGCAAGTCCGCCGCCAAGCCCGCGCCGGCGCCGGTCGCCGCCAATCCGGACCGTCCGCGGGCGTCCGTGCCTTCGGGGACGACCGGCCTGCTGCTGCGTAACGCCGTGGGCGTCAGCCGCGCCGGCGCCGTGGGCATCGACGCCCGCTTCAGCAATTACGGCGACTACACCCAGCGCATGCTCGAGGCCATCCAGTCGAGCTGGTGGAGCATCATCGAGCGTTCCAAGTTCGAAGGCGTCTCGCGCGGCCGCGTGACGGTCCGCTTCCGCCTGCACCGCGACGGCACCGTCACCGACGCCGAGATCCTGCGCAACGACGTCACCCGCGTGATGTCGCTGGCCTGCAAGGACGCCGTGATGGCCCCGGCGCCCTACGACCTGTGGCGTGCGGATATGGTCGCAATGTTCGGCGAGAGCGACACGGTCACGATCAACTTCCTTTATTACTGATGACCCTCGCCACTGATTGGATCCCGTTCGGACGCGGCGTACGCGTCGTGGCGACGCATGACTGCGGTCTCATCGCCGTCGAGAAGCCGGACGGCATCCTCTCGCACCCGAACCCCGGCGAAGCCGCCGAGAAGGGCACGATCCTGATCGCCGGCAACTACTCGCTCGACGAGGAGGCCTTCCATGTCCGCGACGGCAAGGGCGGCATCCGCCGCGTCTACCTGCTCAACCGGCTCGACTCCCCGACCAGCGGGACGTTGCTGCTCTCGCTCGACGAAGGCATCGCCGACCTCGTGCGCAAGATGTTCGCGCGTTCGCAGGTCTCGAAGAAGTATGTCGCCCTCATCCGCGGCCGCGGCCTGCGCACCCCGCGCGGCACGTGGCAGGACCAGATGTCGAAGTCCAAGGGTCCCGGCGGCGGCGTGCGTTCCGAGACCGGCGCCGGCGCGCCGGCCGTCACGGTCTACGCCTGGCAACGTCCGGCCGGCGGCACGCTGCCGCTGTCCCTGATCCAGCTCGAGCCGCGCACGGGCCGCACGCACCAGCTGCGCGTGCAGACCGCCGCGCACGGCCACCCGATCCTCGGCGACCGCACCTACGGCGATTTCGAATTCAACAAGGCCGTCGGCACGGCCCGTGGTTTCAAGCGGCTCTTCCTGCATGCGGAATCGACGCAGCTTTCCTTCGATTGGCAGGGCGCGAAGGTCGAATTCAAGGCGACGGCCCCGATGCCGAAGGAGTTCGAGGAGGCGCTCGCCGCCGATGACGAGGCTCCGGGCAAGGGTCCGAAGGGCCCGCGCCGCGATGCCGGCACGCCGATCTCGCCCCGCCTCCGCATCCGTCTCTGAGCCTGACGGAAGGGCTATGGTCAGGACGACGGGGCTTAGGGTTCGAACGGTAAGTTATTCACACCCGGCCTTCCTTCCGTACTTCGGGGCAAAGGGCGTTTGCCACGGGTAGGAAGCGACCCTACTCCTTGGCCTTCCGGCACACCCCGCGTCGGACCCCATGAACCCCTTGCCCGTCGCCATCCTGGTGCTGCTCCTGTCCGCTTTGGCGGAGACGTTGCATGCTCGTCGGGTGCGTGTCGCGGCCCGGCTGGCTTTCGGTCCGGAGGGAAGGCCGCGCGGCTGGACGATCGTCGCTCCGGCGCTGCGTTGCCTTGCGCTGACCGCCTTCGCCTGGGGGCTGGCGGTGATGTGGCAGCTCCACCAGGCGGCCAAGGACGGCAAGCCGGCGGACACCAAGGAGCCGGTGCGCCTCGTCTTCGTCGCCGACCTTTCGCCGAGCATGTATCTCAAGGACGCCGGCCCGGAAGGGAAGCAGACGCGTCAGCAGCGCATGCGCGAGGAAGTCGAAGCGGTGCTGATGCGCGTCGGCGGCGATATCCGTTACGGCGTGATCGGCTTCTATACCGAAGCGCACTCCGTCGTCATGGACGCGCATGACCCCGAGCTCGTGCGCAACGTGTTCGACGGCCTGCCCGTGCAATACGTGATGAAAGCCGGCGCGACCGACCTCGGCACGGCGATCAACGCCGCGGTGAAGGTCGTCGAAGGCCTGCCCGCGCAGACGGTGCGGCTCGTCCTCTTCACCGACGGCGACACCGTCCCGCTCCAGCCGATCCTGCCGCGTCCGAAGTCCGTCAAGGACGTGCTCGTGCTCGGCCTCGGCAATCCGCGCAAGGGCACCTTCATCGCCGGACACCAATCCCGCCAGGACGCGGAGGTGCTCGCCTCCGTGGCCCGCGCCCTGCGCGGAGCGTATTACGACGTGAACGAGAAACACCTGCCGACCGACGCCTTGGGCGACCTGGTCGTGCGGACGCCGGTGCCGAAGTCCGGCCTCGACCTGACGCAGCTGGCGCTGCTGGCGATGGCGCTCGGCGCCGTCACGCTGGCGTTGCTGCCGGTGGCGCTGCAGTATCTCGGGTCCGCCTGGAAGGTGGTCCGCCGCGACGACGAAGCAGGGGAGGGCGCCTCCCGATGAGGAAGTTCTTCACGCTGCTCTGGCTGCTCTTCCCCGTCGGCGTGGTGTATTACCATTTCAACGAGGGCCAGGCCCAGCTCGCCCGCGAGCAGGCCCGCGACCATCTCGTCCGGATCCGCGAGCTTGAGCGCGCCAAGGAGCCCGACTGGCCGACGGTGGTCGAGGAATACGACAAGCTCGCCGCCGAGCTCCCGCCGACCGAGCGCCCGTCAGTCCGCCATCAGATCCGTCTGGCCAAGGCCAAGGCGAAGATCGAAATGCTCGACGTCGCCGGCGCGATCGCCGACCTCACCCAGCTGCTCAAGGAATCCGCCGCCACCGACGGCGAGGACGGCGCGACCACCCGCGCGATCCGCGAGACGCTCGGCAAGGCCTACTTCTACGCGACCTCGCTCCTGAAGGCCAACGGCGCCACCGAAGACGAGTGGCGGCCCTACGCCGAACGCACCCGCCAGGTGTTCCGCTACCTCGCCGAACACCAGGATCCGGCGGCCCTCGCCGACTACGAGCAACGCGTCGAGGCCGAATTCAAACGCTCCGTCCGCCAGAACGACCTATGAAGACCACGTGCCTGCTCTGCGCCCTCGGCGCCTTCGCTTTCGCCCAGGAAGCCCCCGCGCCCTCCTTCGTCGAAGGCGTCCGCGGCGTCCGTCAGGAAGGTTCCGGCAAGGTGAAGGAGATCGATCCCGCCGCCAAGAACGTCGCGCCGACCACGGTGCAGGGCGTCGACAAGGTCGACGGCGTGAAGACCGTCGGCGCCGCCAAGCCCGTGCAGCAGACGCCGCCGCCCGCCTCGGTCACCGAAGGCGCCAAGCCCGTCGAAGGCGCGGGTACGAAGGCCACGCCGCCGCCTCCGCCGACCAAAGGCCTCGTCGGGGCCGAAGGCGTGAAATCTCCCGAAGGCGTCAAAGGCCCCGGGACCAAGGCGACCCCGCCGCCCCCGCCCGCCAAGGGGCTCGAAGGGGTGAAAGGCGTCAAGCCGCCGGAAGCCGTGAAGGGCGCCGGTACGAAGGCCACGCCGCCCCCGCCCGCGCCCAAAGGGCTCGCCGGCGTCAAGGGCGTCAAGCCGCCCGAAGGGGTGAAGCCCGCCGCCGGCGGCATCAAGCCGGTCGAAGGCGTGACCGGCATCGGCGCCGGCAAGCAGCAGAACCTCGAAGCCGCGCTCCAGGTGAAGCCGGCCGGCAAGCCCGAGCCGAAGAAGGCCAAGGCCGCCGCCGCGCTCCTCGGCGGCCCTGAGCCGAAGGGCAAGCCCGAGAAGCCCGACGACCGCAAGCTCTTCGAAGAGAACAAGAAGATTCCCGACAACGGTTCCTGATCCACCCCTTTACCAAATAAAAGACCATGAGACTCCTCCGTCCGTTCCTCTGCGCCGCCCTGGCGTGCGCCGCGACGCTTTCCGCCCAGCAGGCCGCGCCGCTCGACGCCAAGACGCAGCAGCAGTATGAGCGACTGCTCCGCCATCGTTACTCGCGCGACCTCACCGAGGTCTTCGCCGCGATGGAGAAGTCGGCCAAGCCCGACGCCCGCGCGACCGCCGACACGCGTTTCCTTTCCGCCTTCCGCCTCGGCGACTGGGCGCAGGTCCGCGCCGAGCTCGCCGCGCTGCCGCCCGAACTCGGCCGCGGCATCTACGACAAGATGCTTTCCGACCTCGCCGAGCGCCCGAAGAACGGCGTCCGCCTCGAGGACATCTTCGCCCTCGCCGACGCCGGCCCGGGCGAGCTGACCGACCTCGAACTGCGCAAGCTCGGCCAGATGCTCGGCCAGGTCGTCGCCCCGAACGAAAGCTTCTGGATCGCCGACCGCCTGACGCGCGGCACCGAGAAGCTCGGCGGCAAGGATCCCGCCCGTCGCCTCGCCGCGGGCCGTGTCCTGCTCGCCGGCGGCTTCCGCGACCTCGCCAAGGCCTACCTGCCCGACGGCGCCGACCTCGACAAGGTGGCCGACGAAAGCCTCCGCCAGGAGATCGCCGCCTTCCTCGCCGCCGAACAGGCGACCGAGCTCGCCCAGCGCGACCAGATCTCCCGCATCTGGAACGACAACGTCGCGATCCTGCGTTCCGAGAAGAAGGTCAACGACTGGGAGAAGAGCAAGGCCGCCGGTGAGATGCTCCGCGTGCTCACGCAGGTCTCGCCCGCCGTGCTCAGCGGCACCTTCGCCGAGCTGATGAAGTCCCAGCCGGACGCCGCCCTCAAGATCGTCGGCGGCCTGTCCCGCAAGATCCAGAACGAGACGCACGCGGCCGCCGCGCAGCGCATCGACAACCTCCGCGCCCAGACCGTCCTCGCCAACCTCATCGCCGAGAACGTCGACGCCGGCGCCGAGCCGTGGAAGCAGATCCTCACCCTCATGGCCGAGTCGTGGATGACCGAGGTCGAGAATTCCTTCAGCCGCCAGGCCGGCGTGCCCCGTCGCGGCGGCAGCGGCCGTAACGGCTCCAGCGAGATCGACCCCGAGGAGATGCTCCAGCTCGCCCCCGCGGGCAAGTGGCAGGCGGCCCTGCCGGCCGACCTGCGCGACCGTTTCGACGCCAGCCTCGCCCGCGCCATCATCGTGAGCGCCAACTTCGAGCTGGCGGCCGACCGCATCGTCGAGCTCGCCCGCCGTCATCCCGCGGCCGGCGTCGCGCTCGCCGAGGACTTCCTGCTCGCCTGGGGCCAGGCCCATAACCCGCAGCTCCCCCCGGAACTGCGCGCCCGCTACGGCCTGCCGGAGGACGCCCGCATCCCGATCACCCCGGTGATGATGGAGCGCAACATCGACAGCCTCGCCCGCATGATGGAGCTGTTCCGCAAGGCCGGCGTGGCGCCGCGCGACCAGGGCAAGGTCGTCAACGCCTTCGACCTCGCCTACAGCAACGCCGAAGCCTACCGCGACACGCACATCGAGCGCGTCTTCGGCCCGACGGCGAAGATGGACGAGCAGCTCTTCTTCCTGCTGACGCAGAAGATGCATGCGAACCTCGGCGACCGCTGGCGCCGCGCCGACATCCAGCGCGGCAGCCTGACCCGCCGCAACGAAGCCCAGACCTACGCGATGGCCGAAGCCGGCTACGCCTCCTTGCTCAAGATGATCGACGAATGGCAGGCCGGCCGCCCGGATGCCTACAAGGCCTTGCTGCTCGGCGCGGTCGTGCTCAACGACTGGGCCGACTTCGAGAGCTTCCAGGACCTCGCGCCGACCGAGCCCGCCAAGCGGCTGGTCGCCGCGAAGGAGCGGACCTTGCAGTCGCAGGACTACTTCCAGCGCGCCGCCGAGGCCTATGGCCGCCAGGTCGTCCGCCTGCAGCCCAACGAGTATTCCATCGAGCCTTACCTCAGCTGGTTCAACGCCGTGCTCGGCATCGGCAGCAACGGCCAGGTCAACCTCGGCAAGGCCATGAACCGCGCGGCCCTCGGCCGGATCCGCGCCGCGATCCTCGCGCTGCCGGGCAAGCTCGCCCCGACCCACATGGGCCAGCTCGCCAAGACGCTTAACGCCCGCCTCAACGACACGAACAACCCGATGCACGAGGACCTCAAGTACCGCTACCTCGCCAGCACCCTCGTCGTCACCAAGGACGACCCGTTCTCCCTCGGCCTGAAGAAGCGCTCGGACTACCTCGACGAACTCCTGAGCGAGATCCGCGTCCAGACCCGCGTGGACGGCCCGAACACCGTCGGCGCCAACCAGGAGTTCGGCATCGTCGTCAGCGTCGTGCACACCGAGGCCATGGGCCGCGTGGCCCGCTTCGGCCAATACCTCAGCAACGACGCCCTCGCCGTCGCCGCCCGTTCCAAGCGCCGCGGCCCGCAGGTCGCCAAGGGTCCGGATCCGCAAGGCCCGCGCGACGAGTTCGAGCAGAAGCTCACCGAAGCCCTGTCGCCGTTCTTCGAGATCCGTTCGGTCACCTTCGCCGCGCCCGACGTGAAGGCCCGTCCGACCAGCCGTCCCGGCTGGGAAGAGACGACGCTCGCCTACGTGCTCGTGCGCGCGAAGGACGCCAGCGTCGACAAGATCCCGCCGGTGCAGATGGAGCTCCGCTTCATCGACCTGAGCGGACCCGTGACGATCCCGGCTTCCTCCGCCGAGACCTTGCTCAAGGTCGCCGCCGGCAAGCCGACCCCGCGTCCGGCCGACAAGGTCGAGGTCACGCAGACGCTCGATACCCGCCAGTTCGCGATCAACGGCTCCCTGAGCCTCGAGGTCGCCGCCACCGCCTCGGGCCTCGTCCCTGATCTCGCCGACCTCCTGGACCTCGCGCCGCTGACCGCCGTGGCGAAGGTCCGTCAGGTCACCGCCATCGACCCGCTGATGGTCAAGGAACTCAACACCTGGGGCGACAAGGTCGCGCCGCGCTCCGAACGTCGCTGGTCCATCACCTTGGACGGCGACGCCATCCGCGCGGCCGACAAGGCCACCGACGTGCCGTTCCCGACGGTCAAGGCCGCGAGCACCAGCACCGTCTGGCGGACCTATCAGGACATCGACCCGGTCGTGCTGACCAAGGGTTCCGTGCTCCTCGACCGCGTCAAGACCGCCGCCGGCGCCGGTTATGTCCCGCCGGCCGCCGCCGACTACTCCGCTTACCTCTATGCGGGCCTCGCCGCCGCGGCGGCCTTCGTGGGCTGGCTGATCTTCCGCAAGCGCGGCACCGGTCCGCGCCCGCCGCGCGCCCGCGACGTGTTCAAGCTGCCCGCCAAGATCGACGGCTTCGCCGTGGTCGCCTTGCTGCGCAAGCTCGGCGCCAGCCCGCTGGTGAAGTTCAACGCCGCGCAGCAGGCGGAGCTCGGGCAGGACATCGAGCGCGTGCAGGCCGGCTGCTTCGGCGGCGCGCCCACGCTCACCGAGGCCGACCTCAAGGCCCTCGCCGAAAAATGGCTCCGCCAGCTCCGCTGAACGACCCTTTCCGACCCTAACCCTTATCCTCCTTAAAATATGAGCAACCATCCCAACCCCGCGGCCGTGCAGGCCGCCCATCAGTTCGTCGGCGACGTCCGCACGCGCGTCGGCAAGGTCGTCGTCGGCCAGGACGTGGTCGTCGAGCGCGTCATGATCGCGCTCCTCACCGGCGGCCACCTGCTGCTGCAGGGCATGCCCGGACTCGCCAAGACGCTCCTCGTGAACACCGTCGCGAAGGCCATCGCCCTGGACTTCCGCCGCATCCAGTTCACGGTCGACATGCTGCCGTCCGACATCGTCGGCTCGGAAGTCGTCGACCAGAAGACCGGCGAGTTCCGCATCCACCGCGGCCCGGTCTTCACGAACCTGCTTCTCGCGGACGAGATCAACCGCGCCGCGCCGAAGGTGCAGGGCGCGATGCTCGAGGCGATGCAGGAGCGCAAGGTCACCCTGGGCGGCCAGACCATGCGCCTGCCGACCCCGTTCCTGGTCATCGCGACGCAGAATCCCGTCGAACAGTCGGGCACCTTCGAGCTGCCGGAAGCCCAGCTCGACCGTTTCATGCTCCTCCATCGCCTCGGCTACCCGGGTCGCGACGAGGAGCAGGACATCCTCCAGCGCCAGCTCGGCATGGGCCTGCGCAAGGAAGAGGGCGGGGCGGTCCCGAAGACGGCCTTCGACATGATCGACGATGCGCCCGTCGGCACCAAGGCCGACCTCGTCGCCGCGATGGAGGCCGTCCAAGGCGTCCATGTGAGCGAGGTCTTCCTCCGCCACTCCGTCGAACTCGTCCGCCGCACCCGTGAATCCAAGGACCTCGACTTCGGCTGCAGCCCGCGCGCGGGCCTGGCCCTCGTCAACGCCGCCCGCGCCCGCGCGGTCATCCGCGGCCGCGACTACGTCACCCCGGAAGATCTCTTCGACCTCGCCGAGGACGTCGTCCTGCACCGTATCCGCGTGAGCTACGAAGCCGCGGCCGCCGGGCAGACGAACGCCAAGGTGCTGGAGTCCATCCTCGCCGGCCTGGGCTGAACCGATGCTGCGTCCGCGGACATTGCCTCACGATCCGGTCGACAGCCGGCAGTTCGAAGTCGCCGTCCGGCGCCTCGCGAACAGCCTGGACTTCGGCCAGCGTGATTCCGTGTTCCACGGCGCCGGCCTGGAGTTCGTCCAGTCGCGTCCGTATGTCGCCGGCGACGCCGTGAAGTTCATCGACTGGAAGGTCTCGGCCCGGCTCGGGAAGCTCTACGTGAAGGAATTCCGCGAGACCAAGCAGATCCCGCTCTACCTCCTCCTCGATACGTCCGCTTCCATGTGCGTGTCGTCGCAGCCCCTGAGCAAGTATGCTTGGGCCGTGCGCATCGCCACCGGCATCGGGCTCGCCGCCCAGAGTTCGGTCACGCCCGTCGGCCTCCTCGGTTGCGGGGCCCGCGAGCTGCACGTCCGTCCGACCCTTTCGCGCAACATCGTGATGGAGTGGGCGCATCAGCTGCGACAGCACGACTTCGCGGAGCAGACCTCGCTGGCCGTCCGCGCCCGCGAGCTGGCGCCGTCCCTTGCCAAGCGGACGACCGTCATCGTCCTGAGCGACCTGCATGACGCGGACGCCATCCCCGCCTTGCAGGTGCTGGCGCAGCGCCATGACTGCATCGTGCTCCACCTCCAGGATCCGGCCGAACTGGGTCTGCGCGGCGCGGGGATCATCCGCGGCGTCGAGGCCGAGTCCGGCCGCGGCTTCGTCGGCTTCGGCGGTCGCCGCCAGGTCGACACCGCAGGCTGGAAGGCCGAGCTCAGCCGCTTCGGCATCGATTACCTGCCGCTGCGCACCGACGAGCCGATCCTCGGCAAGCTGACCTATTTCCTCAAGAACCGCGGCTTCGCTAGCCGGGCCGCCCGCTGACCATGGCCGCCCCGAAGACATCCCTCCGCGTCTGGCTCCTCCGGGGCCTGGCCGTGCTGGCGGTCCTCGTGGCCGGCTGGTGGTGCCTGCAGCAGGACGACAACCTCAAGGTGCCGCTCGGCGTCGAGCAGGCCGCGATCATCACTTACAGCGGCCCCGGGCTCGTCGTGAAGCCGTTCCGCTATGGCGTGGCGGTGAACGTGCGCATCGCCCAGGTCACCGAGCGGCCAGGCGCGAAGGTCTATGACGTGCGCTACCTCGTGAACCGGGAGGGCGAGCATGACCTGACCCAGTATCTCATGGCCGACGACGGTTCGACCCTGAGCGGCCTGCCTTCGTTCAAGATCCAGGGCGACCCCAAGCTTTCCAAGGAGCTCGAAGCCCGCGTGAAGGAGACCGAACCGATCGGCGTCGAAGTGTGGGGACATTATCACGCCACGCTCTGGGGTCTCTTCGTCTTCTGGATCGGCTGGCTCCTCTTGCTGATCTTCTGGCGTCGACCTCGCAAGCCCGCGCCCGTGCCGGTCCGGCCGCCGCTCACCGTCGCGGAACAGCTCAAGGCCCTGTTGGCTGAGCTCGAGCAGGGCGGGCTCAGCGCGGAGCAGAAGGCCCGGCTCGAGATGCTCCTGCTGCGTTGCTGGCGCGAAGGCCTCGTGCCGGCCGACGCGCCCATGGCCGAAGTCCTGGCCGCCATCGCCCGCGGAGAGCGCACCGGGGCGGCCTTGGGGCAGCTCCAGCGTTGGCTGCACCGTCCCGGCTCCGGCATCGCCGACGCCGAGATCGCCGCGATCATCCGACAGCATCTCACGGCCTCCGCGGCCGTCCGCCCATGACCTTCCTGCACCCCCAATGGCTGGCGCTGCTGGCCCTGCCGGTCATCCTGGCCTTCTGGGAGTGGGTCCGCCCCGGTCAGCCCCTCGCGATGCCTTACGACGGCGGCCAAGGCCGTCGCGGCTGGTTCCTGCGGTGCCTCGTCCTCCTCGCCAACTGCCTGCCGGCCGGCCTCCTCGCCGTCGCCATCCTGTTCCTCGCTCACCCGATCACGTTCCAGCCGCCGGAGGTCGAACGCCAGCTGACCAACATCCAGGTCGTGCTCGATACCTCGGGGAGCATGCGTGGGGCGCATGGCGACCAGGGCAAGGGCAAGCACAGCCGGTTCGACTCCGCCATGGAGTCGCTCGAGAAGTTCCTGCACCACCGCAAGGGCGACGCCTTCGGCCTGACCATCTTCTCGCGCAACTTCATCCACTGGGTGCCCCTGACGCTGGACACCGAGACCATCATGCTCTCGCGTCCGTTCATCGCGCCCAATGTGCTGCCCGACGAGCTCTGGGGCGGCACCTTCATCGGCAACGCCCTCTACGGGGCTTCGGCGCACCTCGCCGAGCGGCCGGTCGGCGACCGCATGATCATCCTGCTCACCGACGGCGAAAGCCCGGACATCAAGTCGCCCAAGGACGTCGCGATCGTCGCCGACCTCAAGGCCAAGGGCGTCCTCGTCTTCGCGGTCTTCCTGACCAACGACCCCGTCGACCCCGGCCTCATCAACATCTGCCGCTCGACCGGCGGCGAGGCCTTCAACGCCGTCACCCCCGAGGCGCTCAACGCCGTCTTCAAGCGGATCGACGAGATGAAGAAGGTCGTCGTGCTCGAGAAGAAGCCGCGGGCCGCCGATTATTACGACCCGCTGTTCCTGCCGGCGCTGGGCCTGCTCGCCGCCGCCGTCCTGGCCCTGTTCGGCCTCCGCTTCACGCCTTGGTAAAACAAGAAGGCCGCCCGGTTGGGCGGCCTTCGTCCTGGCTGGTCGGGCTGCTTAGAAGCGGAAGGTGTAGTTCACCTTCACTTCATGGGCCGACTTCATGTCGGCGCCCGAGTGCATGTCGTAGCTCAGGCCCGCGGAGCGACCGGCGCCCAGGGAGGCCTGGATGCCGATGCCGCCGCGCAGCACGTTCTGGCCGGCGCCGTAGGTCGCCACGTTGAAGGACGTGGGGCTGGCGGCGTCGGCGAAGCTCGCGGTCAGGCCGTTGCCGGTGCTGTTGAGGTTATGCTCATAGGCCACGTTAAGCGAGACCGACAGGGTGTCGGTCAGCTTCATCGCGTAGCCCAGGCCGACTTCCGCATTGGTGTCCGTCTGCGCGGCGCCGGAGACGTTGAGGTTCGCGCCGGTGCCGGACTCGGTGAAGGCGTCGAACTTGGACGTGCTTCGGCTCAGGCCGACATACGGGGTGAAGGCGCCGAGCTTGGAGAAGCTCAGGCGGGCCAGCATCGAGCTGCCGGTCAGGTTCTGGTTCGCGAAGGCCTGGCCGTTGCGGGTGCCATCCGACTTGAGCTTGCCGCCGGTGAGGGCGACGTCGAGGCGGGTGGCGCCGAGGTCGGCGGCGAAGCCGACGCCCAGCGACTGGCCGGAGCCCTTGGAGCTGAAGCCCGAGGCGGTGACGGTGCCATCGTTCTGGGAGAGCAGCACCGAGAACTGGGTGCTCGCGGAGAGCGCCTTGGTCGCGATGGCGTAGGTCGAGTTCACGTCATAGCTGCCGTTGAGGGTCGTCGGCGAAGCGGTCAGGGTGGACTGCTGCTGGTCGTAGCCGACCTGCACGTTCCAGCCTTCCGGCGCGGCGACGGCGGTGGTCAGGGCGCGGGCCAGCGTCAGGGCGTTGCGCGAGGCCATGATCATCGACGTACCATAGGGCTCAGGGGAGAGCGCATCCAGGGCGGTGTCGACGTTGGCGGCGCCGAGGAAGGCGACCGTGGCGGCGCCCATCTCGCCGGAAGCGATGAAGGCCTTGGCCGTGGCGGAGCCGCCGGCGCTGGCGCGGAGCACCGTACCGTTGGTGAGGCCGTCGGCGTAGAGCGCGCTGGCGATCGCCTTGCGGTTCGCGTCGACCGTGAGGTCGGCGAAGGTCTGAGCTTCGGTCAGGCCCGAGCCGTGGATGCGGCCCGTGGCGTTGTTGAAGAAGACCTGCGTGGTCTGCGTGCTGCGATCGAGCGTCGTGAACGAGCCGGAGTAGGCGCCGGCGCTGACGGCGAGGACGGATTCGGTGCGGCCGAGGTCGAACGTCCCGCCGGTCTTGGTGACCTTCAGGGTGCTGCCGGACTGGAAGGTCGCGGTGCCGGAGGCGATGACCTGGTCATGCTGCGTGCCTGCGGTCAGGCCCCAGACTTCGATGTCGAGCGTGCCGGCTTCGAGGTAGTTGCCGGTGATGCTGACCGTGCCCGGGGAGTTGCCGGGGGCGAGCGTGCCGAGGTTGGTCAGGTTGCCCGCGATGGTCGCGTTGCCGCCGAAGCTGCCGTTCTTGAGGATGCGTACCGCGGAGCTGAGGGAGCCGTTGACCACGAGCTTGCCGGCTTCGACGTTGGTGTTGCCCGTGTAGGTGTTGAGGCCGGTGAGGGTCAGGGTGCCGGTGCCGTTCTTCCAGAGGCCGCCCGCGCCGCCGATGGCGCCGGAGACCGAGGTGTTGGCCGTGGTGTTGAAGACGCCGCCGGTGCCGGTCAGCGCGATGTTGTGCGTGATGGCCGCGCCGTTCGCGATCACCGCGCCGCCGTTGTCGAGGGTCATCAGGTTGCCGACGACGCCGCTGTTGGAGCCGGCCTTGTAGTTGAGGGCGACGAACTGGCCGCCTTCGACCAGGGTCGCGGCGTTGGCGCCGGTCGCGAGGGCGTGGTTCTGGGTGGCCACGAGGAACCACTTGCTGCCGGTGACGCCGTCATTGACGATCGAGGTGATGTCGATGATGCCGGAATGTTCTTCGTCGATCGTCTGGAACAGGGTGGCGCCGGTCGTGAAGCGGCTGCGGTCGGATTCGAAGATCTGGACCGCGCTCGCTTCGCGCAGGGCCTGCGTGGCGAGGGCCGGGTTCACGACCCAGTGCTTGGCGACGTAGGTGTTGTTACCCGGGTCTTCCTGGATGTAGAGCAGGCCGTCTTCGCCGACGGTAAGGTTGTCGAAGGTGGTCGCCTTGGCGCCGTCGGTGCCGGTCAGGTTGGCGGAGTTCACGACGACCTTGATGTCGCCGCCCGTGGTGAGGATGCCGTTCGTCGCGTCGCTGGCGAAGTCGAGCTGGTAGATCTTCGAGGTGACGGCGACGCCGTTGACCGTCGCGCCGGTGGCGGCGAAGACGAGCGAGTCATGGTCGAGCCAGTTGGCGTCCTCGGGGCGGGCGAACTGGGTCACGCCGGCGGCGGTGGCGGCGGCCTGGAACTCGGCGCCGGTCTTCGCGGCGATGGTCGCGTTGGTGAAGATCGGGGCGAGCTGGAAGGTGCCGTTGATGCCGGTGGCGGCTTCGAAGGCGACGGCGCCGGTGTAGCCGGTGGCGGCGTTGACCTTGATGCCGTAGACCTGGCCGTTGGTGAGGCCGGCCTTCTGGATGGCGTTGCCGGTGTTGGTCTTCGTGCCGAGGTAGAGGAAGACTTCGCCCGGGGTGGTGTCGTCGGTCAGGGCGACGGCGGTCTGCAGGAGGTTGGCGGCACCAGGGCTGACGCCGTAGTTCGAACGAGCGAGGGCGTTTTCCCAGGAATTCTTACCGAGGTGCGGGAGTTCGTACATCTTGCCGGCTTCGGTGCCGGTGACGATCCAGGCGAAGGCCTTGCCTTCGACGCCGGTCTCTTCGCCGTTCATGAAGATGCGGCCGTTGTAGCCGTAGCTGCTGCCGGAGTCCCAGAAGGCCGCGGCTTTCGGCAGGTCGGCCGAGCAGAGGCGGGCGATCGCGTACGGCGTCGAGGGCTGGGCCCAGGTGGTGCCGTTCCACATCAGCTGGTTGGCGGCCGAGGTGACGAGGTCACCGCCGGAGATCACCTGCCAGGTCGAGGTGTTGATCACCCACTTCGAGACGAAGGCGCCGATGGCGCCGTGGCCGCGGACGGTGCCGGAGGTGTTGCCGAGCTCATGGTTGGCGAGGACGGTCATGGTGCCGTCGCCGTTGTCGAAGGCGCCGAGGCCGTCCGGGATGCCGACCATCTGGTAGCCGCCGATGGCGTCGCCGACGGTCAGGACCGAGGTCGCCGACCAGCCCGGCGCGGTGGGCGTGAGGTAAGGAGTCTGGCTGCTGGACGGTCCGGTGATCAGGCTCTGCGCGGAGAGCGAGACCGTGGCGGCCGCGGCGACGAGGAACGAGCGTGCGATGTTTTTCATGGTTGGGGACCGCCACTCTATCCTTTCGAGCTTACGGAACCGCGTCAGGCGTATGGCAGGCTTGTCATACACCCAAAGGTTGCATCGGCCACAAACGACACGGTCGCCACGGAACCGTCGCAAGCGCAGCGCATCCGCGCAGCGTCCGCCTTGTGGGCGCCTTGCCCGTAACTTATGTCACCTGGCCGTGACCTTCGTCACTTCATCATCGCCAGTCCGCGGAAGGCGAAGGCCAGGCCGAGGGCGATGAGAAGGTAGGAGGAGACGTAGGGGGCGCGGTCGGCGACGCGGCTGAACCAGCCGGACTTCTCGGCCAGCTTCTTGAAGCCCCAGGAGGCGAGCACGCCGACGGAGATCATCGTGAGGGCGAGGCCGAAGCTGAAGGCGGCGACGATGCCGAAGCCCAGCGAGAACTGCTTCACCTGCAGGCAGACGATGAGGATCGAGACCGCCGCGGGGCAGGGCATCAGTCCGCCCGTGAGGCCGAAGAGGACGATTTGGCCCGTGGTGACCTGGCGGTTGGCGAAGCGCTGGCGGATCTCCTCCGCATGGGCGCGGGCATGCGCGTCTTCGTCCTCGAGGTCGTCATGCGCATGATGATGGTCGGACTCGGCGTAGGTGAGGGCGATTACGGACTCGCCCGAAGGGCCGCGGACGGTCGCCTCAGCCTGGAAGGCGTGCGGCTCAGGAATGGTGGCGTCGGACTCCCAATAGCCGTCCTGGGCGACGAAGCGGAAGACCTGGACGGAGCCGTCCGCGCGGAGGGTGCGGACGGAGACGGGCGTCAGGCCCGGCTGGGCGGGGAAGGCGACGCGGAAGACGGGCGGCACTCCGTCCTCGAAGATGTCGAGGGTAAGTTCGCCGTCCGCGGTCCGGAGCGACTTGCTTTCGTCGTGGTGATGGTGGTGGTGGGCGTGTCCCTGTTCTTCGCGCAGGCGCATGATCGTCCATACCGCCATGCCGACGACGATCAGGCCGCTGATGAGCAGGAAGTAGGGTTCGGTCTGTTCGACGTTCCAATGGGAGCCGTACTTCAGGGCGAGGCCGGCGAGGAGCCAGATGATGAGGGTATGCGAGAGGGCGGCGCAGAAGCCGAGCAGGGCGGCCTGCCAGACCGTGCCGCGGATCGCGATGATGAAGGCCGCCATCATGGTCTTCGAGTGGCCGGGCTCGAGGCCGTGGAGGGCGCCGAGGACGATCGCGACCGGAACGTAGAGCCAGGCGTGGGCGGTGCCTTGTTGCAGCAGCTGGGAGAAGTCCATGCGAGGACCCTAGCGGAATTCTCCCCGCTGTCCACCGTGGGGATAGGCTTGCGGCAGGGCGGGGGCTTTCGCTTCCTTGAGCCCGCATGAAGACCGTCACCCTCGGCCAAAGCCAGCTCACCTCCAGCCGCCTGGCCTATGGCTGCTGGCGTATCGCCACCAAGGGCGACGCCGCCGCGGACTACGCGACGGCCAAGGCCGCGGTCTTCGCCGCCGTCGACGCGGGGTATACGCTCTTCGACCATGCCGACATCTATTGCGACGGCGAAGCCGAGCGCGTCTTCGGCCGCATCCTGAAGGAGAATCCCGGCCTGCGCGCCAAGATGACGATCGCGACCAAGGGCGGCATCCGCTTCAAGAACCGTCCCGTCGGCGCCCCGGTCCGTTATGATTTCTCCCGCGCCCATCTGATCGCCCAGTGCGAGCTCTCGCTCAAGCAGCTCGGCGTCGAGACGATCGACCTGCTCCACCTGCATCGTCCGGATTACCTCATGGACGCCGCCGAGGTCGCCGGCGTCTTCACCGAGCTGCGCGCCGCCGGCAAGGTCCGCGAGTTCGGCGTCAGCAATTTCAGCCCTTCCCAGTTCTCGCTCCTGCAGAACGCGCTATCCTTCCCGCTGGTGGTCAACCAGGTCGAGGTCAGCCTGCTGCAGCTCTACGCGCTGCACGACGGCACGCTCGACCAGTGTCAGGAAAAGAAGGTGACCCCGCTGGCCTGGAGCCCGCTCGGCGCCGGCCTGCTCGGCTCGGGCGGCGTGGATCTCCTGCCCGGCCAGCGCCATTATAACCCGACCGCCGTGCTGGCCGTCGCGGATCGCATCGCCAAGGAGCGTGGCGTGAACCGCGAACTCGTCGCGCTGGCCTGGATCCTGAAGCACCCCTCCAAGATCGTCCCGATCGTCGGCAGCACGCAGCCTGCGCGCATCAAGGCGCTGGCCGCGGCGGCTTCGCTCGAGCTGACGCGCGAGGAGTGGTATCACCTCGTCACCGCGGCCCGTGGCGCGGAGATGCCCTGAGCTCAGGGGGCAAGGTGACACGGGGGCACGTTGGCCAGGGGATGTAGAGTCTCTGGCCAACCGGCCAACTGTTCAACGGGCCAACTATTTCAAAGTCCGAAGCCTTGGGACTTCCGGACGTCGCCGACGTACCAGTTCTCGAGCTTCTCGCGGGCCCAGGGCGTCTTGCGCAGGAAGATGAGCGACGACTTGATCGTCGGGTCGAACATGAAGCAGCGGATCGGGATGCGGTAGGCGAGTTCCTGCCATCCGTATTTGGCGACCATCGTCTCGAGGAGCTTCTGCAGGGTCACGCCGTGCAGCGGGTCGCGGGGGTGCTGGCGGTCTTCGGTCATGCGATCAGGAAGCGCAGCGCTTCAGGAAGATCAGCTGGGCGATCGCCACGATCTTCGGGGGCATCAGTCGGGGGCGGATGATGGCCGGGTCGGTCGTGTGGCTGGTGACCTCGAAGAGGCCGTTGTAGAACCACTTGCCGCCTTCGGTGCGGCGCACGTAGACCGGCAGGGGGCCGCGGGTCTCGGCGAGGCGGATGCCCCACTTGGGCTGGTCGTCCTTGCGGCCGACCCAGACTTCGCACGGTTCGCTGTCGGCGCGCGGGTTCCAGCCCAGGCCGAGGCAGACGCCGATCACCGCGTCGCCCTTATGGATGACGAAGTTCGGGGGCTTCGGGTCGCCGCCGAGGTAGGCGCGGACTTCGTTGAACTCGTAGCCCTCGCCCACGACGTGGGGAGCAGGCTGCGGAGAAGGCGAAGCGTCGGACATGGCTGAAGGTGATAGGCCGACCCTCCCTGCGGGGGAAGGCTAAATCCCGGGCCAACAAAAAGGCACGCTTGCGCGTGCCTTTCGTCAGGGTGCCTCGGCGGCTCAGGCCTTCGGCTTCGGCTCGTCTTCCACGAGGCGGATGCGCAGGTCGCGCAGCTGCTTCGGGGCGACGGGGCTCGGGCAGTCGGCCATCAGGTCGCGGCCGTTCTGGTTCTTCGGGAAGGCGAGGATGTCGCGGATCGAGGAGCGGCCGGCGAGCATGGCGACCACGCGGTCGAAGCCGAGGGCGATGCCGCCGTGGGGCGGGGCGCCGTAGGAGAAGGCCTTGAGCATGTAGCCGAAGCGGCTGTCCACGAGGTCCTGCGGGATCTTGAGGATGTCCTCGAAGACGCGCTTCTGGACGGCCGGGTTATGGATGCGGATCGAGCCGCCGCCGAGTTCGACGCCGTTGAGCACGATGTCGTAGTGCTGGCCGCGCACCTTGGCGGGGTCGGTGGCGAGCAGGGGCTCGTCCTCGACGACCGGGGCGGTGAACGGGTGGTGGGCGGAGAGGTAGCGCTTCTCTTCCTCGTCCCAGAGCATCAGCGGGAATTCGATGACCCAGAGGAAGTTGTACTGGTCGGCCGGGAGGTTGAGGCGACCGCGGGCCTTGAGCAGGTAGGAGGATTCGAGGCGGATGCGGCCGAGGATGGTCGAGGCCTGTTCCCACGGGGCGGCGGCGAAGAAGACGATGTCGCCGTCCTCGATGTTGAGCTGATTCTTCAGCGCGGCCTTCTCGTCGTCGGAGAAGAACTTCACGATCGGGGACTTCCATTCGCCCGCTTCGCACTTGATGAACGCGAGGCCCTTGGCGCCGGCGCTCTTGGCGATGTTCTCGAAG
>JAHEJL010000026.1 GCA_024638885.1 Coraliomargarita sp.
TTCAGGCCGAGGCCGTGGAAGATGCCGGTGGCGTAGCGGTGCCAGGTGATCTTGCTGAGCTTGTCGTCGGCGAACTTGCCGACCCAGACGTCGCCGCTCCAGGTGGCGAAGGCGATGCGGCCGTCCTTGAAGAAGTCGATCGCGCCGACGCGGATC
Source organism: Coraliomargarita sp. (assembly GCA_024638885.1). Lineage (GTDB taxonomy): Bacteria > Verrucomicrobiota > Verrucomicrobiia > Opitutales > UBA953 > UBA953. Next base: position 157 of record JAHEJL010000026.1, read on the forward strand.
CAGGCCGCGTAGGGGTTCTCGGCCGGCACGGTGACGGTGTCGACGACGTACGGGGAGGCGAGGAGCTCGGTCAGCTGGTCCTTGAGGGACTGCTTCTGCGCGGCGTCCTGCTCGGACTCGATGCGCGCCTTGAGCGAGTCGGCCTGCTTGGCCTGGTCGGTCTCGCCGAGCACGCCTTCGGTCACGACTTCCTGGGCCCAGTGGGCGGGGCCGCCCTTGGTGAAGGCGCGGAGGTCGGCCGCGGCGGCGACCTTGGCGGTCACCTTGCGGAGGACGTCGCCGGCGTTGATGGCGCCGTGGGCGAACGACACCTTGAAGGAGGTGCCGGCGGGGACCTTGGTGAGCTTGAGCGAGAGGAAGTTACCCTTGTTGCTGAGGAGCGAACCGGCGGGCAGGCCGTTGACGGTCACGGTGGTGAGTTCGTCGGCGGGCTTCACGACGGCCGGGGCGTTCTTGGCGACCTTGGCCTTGGCCTTCGGGTCGGCCTTCTTGCCGGGCTGTTCGGGCGGGAGCGGGATCTCGACGCGCACGATGGCGTTGGCGCCGTCGGCGAGGTCGACCTTGCCGCCGTAGGGCAGGTCGAGGAGGCGGACGGAGGAGTCGAGCTCGCCCTTGGTCACGGTGAAGGAACGGGAGAGGACGACGACGTCGCCGACTTTTTCCATCTCGGCGGACTCGAGGACTTCGGCGGTGCCGACGGAGTAGGCGAAGACGACGCGGTCACCGTTGAGGTACAGGCCCTGATACTTCGCGTGCTCGCGCGGGAGCGGTCCGAGGGCGATCTTGGCCATCACGCCTTCGGGGCCCTTGGGCAAGGTGCGGGTCTCGTTGAAGGTGCCGTTGAAGCTCCAGCCGGGGCCGGGGTTCGTCTCGAAGAAGACCTTGGCGCCGACCGCGGGGCCGGGGTTCGGGCCGTGCTTGCCGTCGAAGGCGACGCCCTTGGTCTGCATCCAGCCGCCGGTCCAGGCGCCGGCGCCGCGGAGGGTCTCGGTGTCGAAGGCGTAACCGGCTTCCCGGTTGCCGAGGTTCACCAGGACGGCCTTGTTGGCGGCGCAGCCCTTCTGCTCGAAGGGGCTCTTGCCTTGGGTGTTGTCGATCGAGGCCGAGAGGAAGCGGCCGTAGTCCATCGCTTCCCACTTCGAGAGCGGTTTGGCGTCGGGCTTCTTGGTCGCGTCCTGGGCGAGGCCGGTCACGGCCGCCAGCGCGAGCGCCAGGGACAGGGAGGTGCGGGTCAGGGATTTCATGTGCTTGGAAATGGGGTGGGCGGGGCAGGGGGCAGGATTGAGTAAACCGCCCCCCGCTGTCCACCGTATTGGAGTGATTTTGACGGGGTATGTTCCGTGTTTAATCAGACGGCCGCCGCAGGGCGGCCGAGGGTAGGGGCGTGGCTTTGCCGTGCCCTCTGTTCCGAAGGCGTAGGCGGATAGCGGTTGGCGGTGGGGAAGGGGGCTTAGGTGAAGAGGGTATTGGTTTCTTTCCCGGCGCTGAGACCCCTGAAGGCGTCGTCAGACTTCCGTTTCATGGGGTGTCCGTCGCGTGTGTTTTACCAACCGCCAGCCGCTAACCGCTTCCACCTCTTTGCGGAGTGCACGATGAATCGTGCCCCTACCTGGGTTCGCCCTGCGGCGAACGGCGTCGCGCCTCCGAGTCTTTTCTTCTCTGCTAGGCCTTCCAGCACCCCGGCAGGTGCTCGTCGTACACGCCGACGGCCTGCAGGTAGGCTTGGATGATCGTCGGTCCGACGAACTTCATGCCGCGCTGCTTCAATTCCTTGGAAATCTGTTCGGCGAGCGGCGAGGTCGCTTGGTGCGTGCGCGAGCGGCGGACGACCGGCTTGCCATCGACCTTGGCCCAGAGCCAACGCGCGAAGCTGCCGTGCTCTTCCTGGATCGCGAGGAAGGCGCGGGCGTTGAGCGCGACGGATTCCAGTTTGCCGCGATGGCGGATCACGCCGGGGTTCGCCATCAGCGCGTCGACCTTCTTGGCGTCGAAGCGGGCGACCTTGCGCGCGTCGAAGTTCGCGAAGGCTTTTCGATAGTGGTCACGCTTCTTGAGGACGGTGATCCAAGCCAGGCCGGCCTGCGCGCCTTCGAGGATGAGCTGTTCGAAGAGCAGCCGGTCGTCGTGCACGGGCACGCCCCATTCGTCGTCGTGATAAGCGACGTAGAGCGGATCGTCGCCGCACCAGAAGCAGCGTGGCTTCGGCTTGGCCACGGTCAGGCCTTGGTCGACAGTCCGCGGAGCCAGGCGATCCAGCCGGCGGGCAGGCCGCGGGCGAGGGCGCCGCGCACGATCTTCTCGTGATACAGCTTGGAGGGCAGGTGCGGACCGGTGGGATCCACGACCTTGTAGGCTTGGCAGTCGAGCGGGCAGTCTTCGAGGCCGGCTTCGAGCACCGTCAGCTTGATGCGCTTATAAGGCGTGCCTTCGGCGTCATCCATGCGTTTCCAGTCGTCGGCGGTCATCTCATACACCGCGCCCCAGACGCCGGGCGAATCCTGGTCTTCGAGGATGTCGGCCGAACCGCCGCCCCAGGTGGAGCTCGGGTGCGTGAAGGCCATGCGGTGCTTCGGCAGGAACGCCTTGCCGCGATAGCTCGAGCCCGGGCAACGGCGCTCCATCTGGGTGGAATCCAGGTTGGAGGCGTAGGCGAAGTAGTACCGGCTCATGCGAAGGAGGACGAACTTTGCCCATCCCGGGCGGAGATGCAAACGGATAGGGAGGCCTGTGAATAGAGTATGGAGTATTGAGTATCGAGTATAGGTTATGAAGCAGGGATCCGGCGCCAGCCGTTCCAACCCCCAAACTCGATACTCCAGACTCGATACTCTCTTTTAGCGCGCGATATCATTCCGGCCGAGCACGGTGATACCGTGGCTGGACAGGACGGAGGCGGCGAGTTCCTGCGCTTCCGTGCGGACGACGAGACCATAGCGGCCGTTCGGGCGGAAGAGGAAAGGGTAGACGTAATGGATGTTGATCTCGGCCTTGAGCAGGACGCGGGTCACGTCCTTGAGCTGGGCTTCCGACTGGAGCTCGATGGCGACGACGGGGACGTCGTCGTGCGCGAAGCGGTGCTCGTCGAGGATCTGTTCGGCGCGTTCCGGGTAATCGACGACGATGCGGATGATCGTGGAGTCGGTCGTGTCGACCAGGCACAGCGCCATGATGTGGACATCGGCGCCGGCCAGGGACTCGACCAGCTCGTTGAGTCGGCCGACCTTGTTCTCGACGAAGATGGAGAACTGGCGGACGGGTCCGAGGTCAGGTTGCTGGGAGAGTTCGGCGGACATCGGAAGGCATTATGACAATCCGGATGCGTTTCTCCAGCCCCTTTTGGGTTGAACGGCCGAAACCACGCCGGATTGTCCTCGGGTGCTCTCTTTCCTCGCGTTCTTCCTGGCCCAAGCGCCCACCCGCCTGCCCGAGACGGTCGTGATCGAAACTCGGCAGTCCGCCCCGTTGGCCGATGCTTCGCCTTCGGTCAGTCGCCTGAATGTCACCGCCGCGACGGAATCCGGCCAGACGACCCTGACGAGCCTCCTCGGCGGCGCCCCGGGCGTCTACGCCTCCGAGCAGTCCGGCGAAGGTTCGGTCGGCTCGCTCTTCCTTCGTGGCACGAACTCCACCCAGACGGCGGTGCTGCTCGATGGCCGTCGCCTGCCGCAGGGCTTTTCCAACTCCTATGAGATCGGCCGCTACCGCATCTTCGGGCTCTCTTCCGTCGAGATCCTGCGCGGTCCGTCTTCTTCCCTCTATGGCGCCAACGCGCTCGGCGGGGTCATCGACCTGCGTCAGCAGTCGCCGCTCACCGCCAAGGCCGGCTCGACGTTCGTCGCCGAAGGCGGCTCCTACGGCCGCGGCTCGGTAGGCCTCGCGTTCCTGACGAACAACGCCGTCGGCGCGCAAGCGGCGACCAGCGGTACCGCGGTCAGCGTCTCGGCTTCGCATGACGACGGCTGGCGCCCCAACGGCGATCGCGACGCGCTGAGCACCTACCTCAAGCATGAGTGGCGCCTGTCGCCGAACCTCGTCTTCGACCTCGTCGGCTCGGCCGATCACGGCAAGGCGGGCCTGCCCGGCCAGGATATCGGCGGCGCCGCGAGCCTCACGGATTGGGAGCGTGACAGCGGCTGGCTGCTTTCGCCCGGACTGCGTTTCCAGGACGCCGACACCGAGGCCACCGTCTTCTGGTCGCGCGCCGGCAGCGCCGTCTCGAGCCTCACTTCGCCTTACTCCAACCGCTACCTGCTCGACCGCGACGAGGTCACGGCCTTCGTCGACCGTAAGGTGCGTCCGGACCTCACCCTCGGCCTCGGGCTCTCGTATGAACGCACGACCTTCGAGCAGTTCGACGTCGCCGCCAGCAGCCTGACCTGGGCCGACACGCATGAGAGCCTCGGCGTCTGGACGCGCGCGGACTGGCAGGTCACCTCGGCCGACCGCGTGCGTGCCTCCGTCCGCGACGACCGCTTCACCGATTTCGCCGGCAAGACCACCGGCGAGGTTTCCTATTCCCATCGCCTGACCAAGGAACTGCTCGCGCATGCGAAGGTCGGCACCGCCTACCGCGCGCCCGCCGCCAACGACCTCGCCTACGGCACGCACCTCGGCCTGCCGCTGCGTCCGGAAAGCAACACCGGCACCGAGTTCGGCCTGCGCCATGAGAATGCCGTCCCCGGCGCGCTGTCGTGGACGCTCGTGGCCTTCCGCAACGAGCTGACCGACCTGATCGATTATAATCCGATCAGCTACCAGACCTACAATATCGCCAAGGCGCGCACGCAGGGCGTCGAAGCCGGCGTCGAGACGCGTCCGGCCAAGGGCCTGCGCGTGTTCGGCGCGACCACCTGGCTGGACAGCGAGATCCGCTCCACCGACTACTACCTCGGCACGGGTCTTGCGGGCGACAAGCTGCTCCGCCGCCCGACGCTCACCCTCACGCTCGGCGTGGAGGTCATCCCGAACGACGATTGGACCTTCGGCATCTCCGCCGCCCACCTCCGCGGCCGCGAGGATTTCGACTGGAACGCCTATTCGCGCGTCAGCCTGCCGGACGCCACTTTCGTGCGCGTCTGGGTCCGCCGGACGCTCTCGGATCACACTGAGATCTCCCTGCGCATCGAGAACCTATTCGGCGAAGACGCGCCGCCGGCGGCCTATGGCTTCGGCGCCCAGCCCCGCTCGGCGTATGTGGGGCTGACGCGGCGCTTCTGAGAAGCGCCGCGTGGGGGAACTGGTCCGCCGTTGGCCTCAGTTTAGTGTTTGAGATCTAGGCCGCCGCAGGGCGGCCGAGGGTAGGGGCGTGGCTTCGCCGCGCCCTCCTGCGAAGGGAGTGCACGATGAATCGTGCCCCTACCTTGGTTCGCCCTGCGGCGAACGATTGCGGGGCCAGGTCTTCTGGTAAGGCCAGTCGGCTGGCACGGCGCACAGCTTGGCTCTGACGGGATTCATGAGAACGTAGTGCCATTTAGCTCTGATCGCAGTCTCGTTCCGGATGCGATGGTCGAAGGCGTCTCTTTGCCAATCGATGGGTGCCGTTATCGCGGTCTTGGCTTTGAATAGCCGAATCACCTCGGGTATTCCGGTCAACCTGGGGATATCGGCTATGAGGTGGACATGATCCGGCATGGCTAACATCAGCCGGGGGTTCCATCTCGATTCTTCGAGCATACCTTCAGCGGTCGTTGCCAAGGCTCGCCATACGCTGTCGTTGGCCAGCTGATTCTTGCCGCGTGGGTTGCAGCAAATCGTCAAGAAGATGGGGTCCGTATCTTTGGTCCAGCTTGGTCTGGCATGAGGGAGCTTCTTACGTGGGGTGAATTCCATGCCGCCATTTTCGTCATCATCCTGACCTCTGAGACTTATTTGATTACCTAAGTGTTTCATCTGGGCCGCCGCAGGGCGGCCGAGGGTAGGGGCGTGGCTTCGCCGCGCCCTCCTGCGAAGGGAGTGCACGATGAATCGTGCCCCTACCTTGGTTCGCCCTGCGGCGAACCTGCCAGCAGTTCCCCCATGAAGTAAGCTTCGCTTCCTGCGCTTACTTCGCCGGCAACTTCCCGAACTCCACCACCGGCTCCTTGCCGGCCGGGATCGCCAAGATCACGCCGCGCTTGCCGTCGGTGCTCGCGTAGCCGCCGGTCGTGAGCGCGACGGCGTTGCCTTCGACGGTGTGGGCGAAGTCCTTGCGGCCGAGTTCGGAGGTGGCGCTGCTCTTGGCTTCTTTGAGTGCGACCCACTTGCCCGCTGGGTTGCGGATCCAGAGGTTAGCGTAAAGGCACTTACGTTCGACCTGGCCGAAGGAGCCGGACCAGTCTTCGACGAAGGAATAGAGGCCGTCGATCTTGGCCGCGGTCTTCGGCCGGCGGAACGAAGTGAGGAAGCGCCACTGGCCCGTCTCCGCGAGCTTCACCCAGGCGGAGTAGACGGCGGCATCGCCATCGGCCTTCACGCCGAGCAGGAAGGAGTAGGTCGTGTTATCCTTCCAGGCGTAGTCGAGGTGGCTGTGGCCGCCCGAGCCTTCGTGGTCGAAGGCCGACGCGACGACGCCGTCGCCCTTGGCGACGGTCGTCACCACCAGGTCGCGCAGTTCTTCCGCGCTGACCTTCTTGGCGTCGTTCTTCACGTAGCCGTTATCCCAGAGCGAATAGATGAAGACGCGGTCCTTCGCCTCGGTGCCGGCGGTCTTGCGCTGGAATCCGAAGTAGCCGTGGCCGAAGCCCAGCACGCAATTGTAGGTCGTGGGCGGGCCGGGCAGCGCCTTCGCCTCGGCGTATGCCCATTGGGCCGTTTCGCCCTTGGGCAGGGCGTAGCCGAAGTGGACCGACTGCGCGTTGCCGTTCGGCAGCGCCCAGATCTCGGGATTGGTGGCGCCGCTCAGCAGCAGGCCGTTGAGCGTGACGGTCCCGGCGGCCTGTTGCGGCTCAAGGGCGAGGAGATAGGTGCCCGCGGCGGGGAAGGTGAGGGCGATCGCCTTGGAGGTCGCGGCCTTCCCGGTGCCGTCGAGTTGGACGATCACCTTCGCCGCTTTCTTCAGTGCGTCGATCTTCAGGTTGTCGATGACGTGCGCCGCCAGCGTGGCGGCGGATCCCTTGTTCGCGGTGAAGCGCACCGCGATGTTCTTGGTGCCCGCCTTCTCGACGACGATCGGCACGAGCAGCCGTCCGCCGGCTTTCTGGATCGTGGCCGCGCCGACGCCGCCCCGGTCGCCGACGGAGATTTCCGGCGACTCCGTGTAGGCGGTCTTGAGGTGCAGGAGCGGAATCGCGGTCGCCTTGGCCTTCGCGTCGGTGGCGTAGGTGAAGCGATAGCCATGCAGCTTGAGCGCGCCTTTGCGCTCCTTGGCTTCGAGGAGCAGCGCTGTGGGCGTTTCGGGGAGGGCCTTGAAGCCGCCGAGGGCCACCCACTCAGGCTTGCCCGTGCCTTCGACCTTGCCGGAGGCCGTGAACGCTTTGCCGGCGATCTTGCCGGTCAGCGTGGCCGTCTTGCCGGCAGGCATGGAGATCAGCGCCTCGGCCGACCAGTCGCCTTTCTCGGCGAAGGTGAAGAACGCGAAGACGCCATGGTCGCCGTTGAACTCGGCGACGACCTTGCCCTCGGCCTCGGCGAACTTCGCGCCGAAGCGGCTGGGGCTGGTGGATTCCAGGCCGACCTCGTTCGCCACGAGCAAAGCGCAGGGCAGGGTGAGGAGGCACGCAAAGAGACGCTTCAGGGGCATTGGCTCGTTTTAATGACCCGTTCGGGCGTGACCACCCCTTTAATCGAGCGGTTAATGAACGATACGGCACGCCGAAGGCGTGCGAGTCTGTGATGCTTTCGTTCGCCGCAGGGCGAACAAAGGTAGGGGCGTGGCTTCGCCGCGCCCTCCGCGGAAGGAGTGCACGATGAATCGTGCCCCTACCTCCGGCCGCCCTGCGGCGGCCTTTGCCTCTCCCCTGAACTCAATACTCCATGCTCGATACTCTCTTAACATTTCCTTCAGCCAAAAGTAACTCTACACCTCTTCCCATCGGCGAGGCATCTGATTTAATTGTATGTACGGAAGCGCAGAGGGCTCCGTACCAACCCCAATAAAATCAACATGAATCCTCGCATCATCGCCCTGCTGGCGGTGCTCGCTTCGGCCGAACAGGCTTTGGCGGGCGATCCGGCCGGCCTCGCCGGTCATCCCGGCAAAGCTCCCGCGGTCCGCGCCCACAAGCCGGACCACGTCGGTGATAACCGTCCCTACGTCCCGTCCGTGCTCACCCAGTTCGGCGATCCGCTGCCCGGTCTCACGACCGAACAGCTGAACCTGTTCCTGGACGGCAAGGACGACTTCGAGAAGACCGAAGACGTCGCGGGCGGGCTCGGCCCGATCTTCAACCGCGACTCCTGCGTCGCCTGCCACTCTTCCCCGGCCACGGGCGGAGCGAGCGCCATCAACGTCACGCGCTTCGGCCTGACGGTGAAGGGTAAGTTCGATCCGCTCGATGCGCTCGGCGGCTCGCTCCTGCAGGAGAACGCCATCACCCCGGAGGCCCAGGAGCTCGTGCCTTCGATCGCCAACGTGGTGATCCACCGTAACTCGACCCCGCTCTTCGGGCTCGGCCTGATCGACGCCATCCCGGATTCCGAGATCACGCGTAACGCCAAGGCCTATCCCAACGAACGCATCAAGGGCCGCGTGGGCTGGGTGACCGACGTGGTGAGCGGCAAGCGCATGGCGGGCCGCTTCGGCTGGAAGGCCCAGCAGGCCACGGTGCTCGGCTTCGCGGCCGATGCCTACCGCAACGAGATGGGCGTGACCAATCGCTACTTCCCCACGGAGAACGCCCCGAACGGCGACGCCGCCCGGCTCGCCAAGACGGACTTCGTCCTGGATCCCGAAGACGCGCCGGCCACCGGACTGGCCGACTTCGAGAAGGTCGCGAATTTCATGCTGTTCCTCGCGCCTCCTCCCGCGGCCAAGCCCACGCCGGCCACGGCTTCGGGCCGGATGCTGTTCGACCTGGCCGCCTGCTCGCTGTGCCACACGCCGACGATGCGTACCGGCTACAGCAAGATCGCGGCGCTCAATAACAAGGAAGTCCGCCTGTATTCGGACCTCCTGCTCCACGACATGGGTTCGCTCGGGGACGGCATCGTCCAGGAGACGGCCACCGGTCGCGACTTCCGCACGCCTCCCCTGTGGGGCGCCGCCGGCAGCGCGCCTTACCTGCACGACGGCCGCGCCGCGACGATCCACGACGCGATCGTCGCCCACGACGGCGAAGGCAAGGTCTCCAAGGAGCGCTACCTCAAGCTGAACAAGACCCAGCAGAAGCTCCTGACCGACTTCGTGCTCTCGCTCTGAGTCGGTTCGGCGAAGACGCCACAGGGCGGCCTCCGGGCCGCCCTTTTTGTGTTCGGGGTAGGGATAGCACCACGTGCTGTCCTCCGTCTTGGTCTCGGGTAGGGCCGACCATCCTTGGTCGGCCGAGCGGTCGAGCAGGGATGCTCGACCCTACCTTATGCTGGCCGCCGCAGGGCGGCCGAGGGTAGGGGCGTGGCTCCGCCGCGCCCTCCTGCCCTCGGAGTGCACGATGAATCGTGCCCCTACCTTGGTTCGCCCTGCGGCGAACTTTATTACCCAGCGGTATTCCCTGAATTACCCCCATGACTTAAATCTTGCGGCCGGTATCCGCTTATCCACTTTCGAACTCAGGTGTGTAGGCGGCTAAGACCCGCCGAGATTCCTATCAAGAGGGCGCGCAAGCGCCCTCTCTCATTTTATCGAGATGCTCCGTGCCGGGTCGTTGAATAGTCGGTCGCATCGCTTGGTCAGCCATCGTGACTTGTTCTGCCTGAAGAAGCCTGCCGGCTCGATAGTTTGTTTGGTGAGATAGGCGATCAAGTCGCAAGCTTGCAGGAAGTCGCTCGCCTTGGAGTCACGCCCGAACGGTTGGTCTGCCAGGAGGCGTCCAATGTCGAGTTCGCTTTTGACCCATTCAAGCCAACTGCTGGCGGGGGCGGTCCGATGGTCGTCGCAGATTACAATCAAGCCATGTGACGAACAGGTTGAATGTCGTGTGTTGTCGATCTTGTTTTTGGCAGCGCTGAGCATGCTTCTCCACGCCGCAGAAAGTAGGTCTTCGGCGGCTGAACGTTTATCGACGACTACCCTGATCGGCGTGAGCATGCCTTGCTCCCGGATTACCTCCAGGACATGAAGCGCGATCTTGACTCGCTGCATCCTGCCTAGCTTGAAGTGATGCGGGCTTCTCCCGAGCAGTTCGCTCGCATGGATCTCCGCTTCCGTCGGCAGGCCGAAATTCATGCGTAGTCTGAGGCGCATGTCCCTGAAGGCGCCCTGAGCTTCATGCCAATCCGCATGGTGCACCAACAGTCCGCAGAGCACGAACGTATGGTTCTCCGGGTTATGGCGGCCGGTGTCCCCGCTTTCATCGACATAGAGCAAGTGCATGCCGCTGATTGACCGCTCCCGCATCCGGTAATCAAAGCAGGGAATCTGGCCTCTTTAATAAGGGGTTTCCGCGGTTCGCCCCGTGGCCTGCATCCCTCCTTGGCCTTGGCTTGACCATCGCCTGCCGCTCCCCATTACTGAACGTCCTTCGAATCAACGAGGGACCTGGAGAGGTGGCTGAGTGGCCGAAAGCGCCCGTTTGCTAAATGGGTATACCCCAAAAGGGTATCGTGGGTTCGAATCCCATCCTCTCCGCCACTTT
>JAHEJL010000013.1 GCA_024638885.1 Coraliomargarita sp.
GATCGCGTGCTCGCCTGCATGATGGAAACCGAGCGCGAGTGCTTCAAGCTCGGTATCCCGATCAAGACCCGCCACAACGAAGTCGCTCCGGCCCAGTACGAAGTGGCTCCGATCTACGAATCCGCCAACGTCGCCCATGACCACCAGATGCTGACGATGACGCTGCTCCGCCGCGTCGCCGCCAAGCATGGCTTCGTCTGCCTCCTCGCCGAGAAGCCCTTCGCGGGCGTCAACGGTTCCGGTAAGCACGTCAACTGGTCCATCGGCGGTGCCGGCGTCGGCAACCTCCTCGAGCCCGGCCACAACCCGCACGAGAACGCCCAGTTCCTGACCTTCTGCTCCGCCGTGATCCGCGCCGTCGACCTCCACCAGGGTCTCCTCCGCGCTTCCGTCGCCTCCGCCGGCAACGACCACCGTCTCGGCGCCAACGAAGCTCCGCCCGCCATCATCTCGATCTACCTCGGCGACATGCTCAACGAAGTCATCGAGCAGGTGAAGAAGAGCGGCTCCGCCTCGTCCTCCCGCAAGGGCGGTCACATGACCCTCGGCGTCGACACGCTGCCCGTCCTCCCGAAGGACGCCGGTGACCGTAACCGCACGAGCCCGTTCGCCTTCACCGGCAACAAGTTCGAGTTCCGCGCCGTGGGCTCCGCCTTCTCGGTCGCCGGTCCCCTGACCGTGCTCAACACGATCATGGCCGACTCCCTCGACAAGCTCGCCGACGAACTCGCCGCCGCCCTCAAGAAGAACTCCGACTTCAACTCCGCGCTCCAGGGCGTCCTCAAGGACATCCTCACCAAGCACGGCCGCGTGATCTTCAACGGCAACGGTTACTCCGAGGAGTGGCACAAGGAAGCCGCCAAGCGCGGTCTCAAGAACCTCCGTACGACCCCCGACGCGCTCCCCGAGATCGTCGCCAAGTCGTCCATCGAGGTCTTCGAGCGCCAGGGCGTCCTCTCCAAGGCCGAACTCGAGTCCCGCGAAGAGATCTACACGCATTCCTACGTGCTCTCGGTCAACACCGAGTCGAAGCTCGTCTCCGACATCGCCAAGACCCTGCTCCTCCCGGCCGCCCTCAAGTACGCCGCTGACCTGACCCCGGTCGAGAAGACCAAGTCCGGTGGCAAGCTCCGCAAGGAAGTCATCGGCCTCGCCGACGAACTCGCCGCCGCCATCGACGCCCTCGATGCCGCCCGCGAAGTCAGCAAGTCCGACACGCACGCCCAGGCCAAGCACTCCTGCGACAAGGTCCTCCCGGCCATGCTCAAGGTCCGTGCCGCCGCCGACGCCCTCGAAGAGATCGTCGCCGACGAATACTGGCCGCTGCCGTCCTACCAGGAGCTGCTGTTCCTCCGCTAAGCCTCACCGGCTTTGCCGAGACCAAGGGCCGAACCTCCGGGTTCGGCCCTTTTTGTTGCCCGACCCCTCCGGCGACCGCCCCAAAGCAGAAGGCCCGTCGCGATGACGGGCCTTCGGGTGCTTGGATCAGGGCGAACGCTTAGGCGTTGTCCCACTTCTTGCGCAGGTAGGCGCTGAAGTTCTTGACCTTCTTCTTGCGACGACGGCGTTCGGCCGGCTTCTCGAAGCCTCGCTTGGCGCGGGCGTCCTTGATGATGCCCTCGCGGTCGATCTTCTTCTTGAGGCGGCGGAGAGCCTTGTCGACGGTCTCGCCTTTGCGAATCTTGATTTCTACGGACATGTGAGCGTTTGGAGGGTCGAAAGAACAAGGGGGGAGGCCTTTCGTCAACCCCGAATCCAAGGGTATTTAAAGCCGTGAATAAGTGGGCCTCCCGGAGGGCACTAGACGCTTGCGGCGGGGGTAGGGCAGGGCAATCGTGCGGTTCACCCCTCGATGTACCTCAAGGAAATCGTCGCCAACGGATTCAAAAGCTTCGCCGACCGGACCCGCATCGAGCTCCGTCCCGGGGTCACGGCCGTCGTCGGCCCCAATGGCTGCGGTAAGTCCAACATCGTGGACGCGATCCGCTGGGTCCTGGGCGAACAGTCCGCCAAGTCCCTCCGCGCCCCGGCGATGCAGGACGTCATCTTCGCGGGTACCGACCGCCGCAAGCCCCTCCCGCAGTGCGAGGTCGAGCTGATCTTCGCCGATTGCGAAAAGGAACTGGGCACGGCCTTCGCCGAAGTCTCCGTCATGCGCCGCCTTCATCGCGAGGGCGCCAGCGACTACTTCATCAACGGCAAGCCTTCCCGCCTGAAGGACATCCAGCGCCTGTTCATGGACACCGGCATCGGCCGCATGTCCTACTCGTTCATGGTGCAGGGCCAGATCGACCAGATCCTCTCCGCCAACCCCGCCGAGCGCCGCTACCTTTTCGAAGAGGCCGCCGGCATCACGCGTTATAAGGCCCAGCGTCGCGAAGCCCTCAACAAGCTCAGCGGCGTCGACGCCAACCTCGCGCGCATCACCGACGTCGTCAGCGAAGTCGGCCGCCAGATCGCCACGCTCCGCCGCCAGGCCGCCAAGGCCCTCCGCTTCCGTCGTCTCCGTCACCGCTTCACGCACCTCGACCTCGCCTGGCATGCCAAGCAGTTCGGCGAACGCCGCGCCCAGGTGGTCACGCTCGAGGCCGACGCCACGACCTGCCGCGCCGAAGTCGCCGGCCTGACCGACGGCCTGCGCGACCGCGAGGCCGCGCTGCTCCAGACGCGCGCCCGCCGCACCGAGCTCGCCGAGCAGGTCCAGTTCGCCCAGCAGGCCCTTTTCGACCTCCGCACGGCCCGTGAGAACGCCGAGAACGAAGCCCGCACCTCGGAGCTCCGTTCGGACGACCTTTCCTCCCGTCTCGGCGAGATCCGCCGCGAAGCCCAGGAAGCCGAGCTCTCGATCGCCGAGTTCGAGATGCGCCTCCGTGGCAGCTCCGACGCCAAGTCGACCGCCGCCGGTTCCGTCTCCGCCACCGACGCGGCCTATCGCGAGAAGACCGCCCAGGTCGAGGAAGTCGCCCGCCAGGTCGTCGAAGCCGAGAACCTGCTCCGCCGCGCCCGTCAGGACATCCTCGTCGCCGAAGGCGAGATGACCCGCGCCCGCGGCGACGTCACCAACCTCGAAGTCGACCTCCGCGGCTACCAGTCGCGCCACGTCGACCTCTCCGCTTCCCTCAGCCAGGCCAAGCAGGAGCGCGAAGCCCTCGAGCGTCGCGTCACCGAGTGCGGCGCCGTTGTCACGACCCGCCACGGTGAACTCCAGGCCGCCCGCACCGCGGAACAGGAAGCGACCGAGAAGGGCCGCGACCTGATCAACGACTTCCGCGCGCTCCAGCAGACGATCTCGGAACAGGACCGCAAGGTCGCCAAGCTTTCCGCCCAGCTCGGCCTGCTCGAGCAGATGCAGTCGCGTCTCGAAGGCTTCTCCGAAGCCGCCAAGGCCGTCCTCCGCGGCGAATTCTCCGAGGAACTCCGCTCCGGCAAGGCCTCGGCCCTCGCCGACCTCGTCACGGTCGTCGACATCACCGCCGCCGCCGCCCTGGAGAACATCCTCGGCGCCGCGTCCGAAGCCGTCGCCCTCGACTCCGCCGAATTCCTGCCCGGCATCGTCGCCAAGATGGGCGAACGCCAGCTCGGCCGCGCCGTCTTCCAGGTGGAAGCCCCGCCCGCCTCCCGCGCCGGTTCCGCCGCCCCCGGCTGGCTCCGTCCGGCGACCTCCGCCGTCCAGTCCAAGTCGGCTGAGCACGCCCGCCTCGTCGCCAATCTCTTCGACGGCTGCTACGTCTGCCCGTCTCTCGGCGATTTCATCGCCTGGTGGCGCGCGAATCCGGGCTTCGAATTCTTCCTCGTCGCCACCACCGACGGCGACCTCGTCGACCGCCGTGGTCTCGTCTACGCCGGCAAGCCCCGCAAGGCCGCCGCGAGCGCCGGTTCGGGCGTCTTCTCCCGTGAGAGTGAGATCCGTACCGTCCGCGCCAGCCTCGAGTCCGAGAACGACCAGCTGACGACCCTCAACGAGAAGGCTCTCGGCATCCAGTCCGCGATGGACGCCAACGAACTCGACGTCTCCGCCGCCCGCGACGCCACGCAGTTCGCCGCGCAGGAACTTTCCGTCGCGCAGGCCGACGAGCGTGCCGCCCGCCAGACCCTCACCGCCGCCGATGACCGCATCGGCCGCGAGGAACGTCAGCTCGCCGAGATCGAGAATTCCAAGTCCGAAGCCCTCCAGCGCCGCGACCGCGCCCAGGTGACCCTCACCGCGAAGGACGCCCAGGTGGCCGAACTCCGCGAGACCATCACCGCCGGCGAAGCCCGCCTCGAGGCCGCCCGCGCCGAATCCGACGTGCGTCGCAACGCCCTCGGCGAAGCCCGCCTCGCCCACGCCGAGCAGCGTCAGCGCCTCGAGCTCGTGGGCCGCGAGCTCGCCGACCTCGAGTCGCGCCGCGCCGAAGCCGTCGCCCGTCTCAACTCCCGTCGCATCGAAGCGCAGCAGAACGAGAAGCTGATCGGCGAACTCAAGGCCCAGGCCGTCACCGCCCGTGAGACCTCCGCCCGCCTCGCCGGCGAAGTCGAGACCGCCAACGCCGGCCTCAACGAACTGCGCGGCGCGCTCACCGAGACCGACGCCGCCGTCGAATCCGAGGACCGCGTCCTCTCCGTCGACCGCGACCGACTCCGCGTCGCCGACACCCGCCTCAAGGGCCTCGAAGTCTCGCTCGCCGAGCAGACCTCGCAGTGCGGCTTCATCGTCGAGAAGGTCCAGGCCGACCATCAGCTCGACGTCGCCGAAGTCGACTGGCGCCTCCAGCTCTGGCTTTCCGAAGGCGAGCCCGAAGGCATCGCCAGCTTCGACGACCTCGAGGAGACCGACGAGGAAGGTTCCCGTCCGGCCCCCAAGGCCGTCGTCCGCCGCGGCGAACCGACCGCCGAAGACCTCGCCTCCATGGAGTCGGCCGACTGGCCGCCCCTCGTCCGTGAGATCGCCGAACTGCGCGACCGCATGGCCGGCATGGGCTCCGTGAACCTCGTCGCCGTCGAGGAATACTCCTCCCTGCGCGACCGCCACGACTTCCTTACCAAACAGAGCGACGACCTCTGGAAGGCCAAGGAAGAGCTCACCAAGGCGATCGACGAGCTCAACCAGACCTCGCTCAAGCTCTTCACCGACACCTTCGAGCAGGTGCGCAAGAACTTCAAGTTCACCTTCGAACGCCTCTTCGTGGGCGGCGCCGCCGACCTCACGATGGTCCAGGCCGAAGACCCGCTCGAGAGCGGCATCGAGATCGTGGCCCAGCCTCCGGGCACGAAGCTCCGCGGCATCTCCCTCCTTTCCGGCGGCCAGAAGACCATGACCGCCGTGGCCCTGCTCTTCGCCATCTACATGGTGAAGCCGTCGCCGCTGTGCGTGCTCGACGAGCTCGACGCGCCGCTGGACGACACCAACGTCTCCCGCTTCACGGACATCATCCGCGAGTTCACGCGCCATTCCCAGTTCGTGGTGATCACGCACAACAAGCGTACCGTCTCGGCGGCCGACGCCATCTTCGGCGCGACCATGCAGGAGAAGGGCGTCACCCGCCTGTTCTCGATGCGCTTCAACAAGGAGCGCGACGAGGCCGAGCCGAACCAGCCGGGTGGCGGGTTCACCATGGCGCGCTGAGGTCGCTTGCATTGGGCGGTCCGACGGGTAGGATGCCGGGGTCATGCTCCGTCATCTCACCGCGCTTGTCCTCTTGCCGGCCATGGCCCTCGCCGGCGTCTCCTTCGAGACCGATGTCCGTCCGATCAACCGTACCGCCCCCGGGGCGAGCTACGCCGACATGCTCGCCCGGATCATGCCGGCGGTCGTCAGCATCCGCACGGCCGAAGTGGTGCCGCAGTCGGTCCTGAACCGGTATCGCGGCCGCATCGAGGACAAGGTCCTCACGGATGCCCAGACCGGCGAGAAGCTCCTGCCCACCGGCCTCGGCTCGGGCACGATCGTGCACCCTGACGGCTACGTCATCACGAACCGCCACGTCGTGATGAAACAGGACCGCAACACCGTCTCCGAGACCGTGATCGTGCAGCTGCAGGACCGCCGGGAGTTCCGGGCGAAGGTCCTCGGCGTCGACGCCGGCAGCGACATCGCCGTGCTCAAGATCGAAGGCCGCAACCTGCCTTACGCCAAGTTCGCCGACAGCGACAAGGCCCGCGTGGGCGACGTGGTCTTCGCCATCGGTAACCCGCTCGACGTGGGGATGACCGTGACCTCGGGCATCGTCTCCGCGCTCGGCCGTGCCGGCAAGCAGGGCATGGGCATGGCCTTCGAGGATTTCATCCAGACCGATGCGGCGATCAATCCAGGCAATAGCGGCGGGCCTCTCATCGACTTCGAAGGCCGGCTGCTGGGCATGAATACCGCGATCCGGACGGCCTCGGAGCGTGGCGGCAACATCGGCCTCGGTTATTCCATCCCGGCGAACCTCATCGTTTCCGTCGCCACCGACCTCGCGAACAGCGGCAAGGTCATCCGTGGCCTCATCGGCCTGCAGGGCGACGACCTTTCCCTGGCGGAGGCGACCAAGCTGAGCCTCGCCAAGAGCGGCGCCGTGCGCGTCTCGGTCATCACCGACGGACTGCCGGCGGCCAAGGCGGGCCTCCGCATCGGCGACATCATCGTGGCCTTGGACGGGAAGCCCTTCGAGAACTGGAACGAACTGCGGCTCGCGATCTCGCGCCGTAAGCCGGGCGAAGTGCTCACGCTCAACTTCATCCGCGAGGGACGTGGCTCGATCACGCGCGTGACCGTCGCCGACCGCGCGCTGATCGAACGTTGAGCATGCGGGCGCTCACCACATTCCGTCACCTGACCGGCGGTCGCATCCCGCCGCTGACGCGCACCGCGCTGCTGTGCGGTCTCGGCCTGTTCCTGCTTACCCTGATCGTCTTCAAGCCGGGCGCGGGAGGCGAGCCGCCGGCTCAGCCGATCACGCAAGGGGTGCGGTTGGTGCCTCCGGGCGACGTCCGGACGGAGAGCGTCGTCTTGCTGGATACCTCCGCCGTCTACTTCCCGGGCAAGTCCGGTCTGGGCGGGGTAGGGCGGTCCGAAGTCGGTCAGCCTGAGGATGCCCCCTTTGCCAAGACCGCGCCGGTCCTGCAGTTCGACCCCGCCAAGCCCCTGGGCAAGGAGTCGACCCTCCAGGTTCCCCGTCAGTCCGCGCCCTCCGCCGCGAAGGCCGTTCCTTTGGCGGAGGCCGAACCGTTCACCACGTTCGGCAGCCATGGCTTCAAAGGGGAGGGGGTGGCTCCGCGGGTCGCTTTTTTTGAAATCTACCCTCTTGGTGGGGCTAACAAACCAGTCTTGTTTGGGAATATTAACCAATTAATTGACAAAAATAAAAAAAATGGGGCTTTATTTACAAATAATGCCCCATTTAACTCCGTTTATGAGGTAATTTTGAGCGTGGACTCCTTCGGGAAGGCCCCGCTGGGGGCCCCGGTGAGACTCTCTGGCACGCCTGCCTTGGATCAGGCCATCCGGCGCTGGGCCCTGGGGGTGGATTGGTCCAAGCAGCTCCCCCCGGGGGCCTACCGTTTGGTCGTCGGTCCCTGAGGGGTCTGTAGGGGTGTAAAACCCTTGCAAAAATCCGCTTGACGGTGGGGTTTTCGATGGTCATTCAAACCCTTCCCTTCGCGTCATCAGTACGTCGACGGTTCGCCCCTGTAGCTCAGTTGGCAGAGCGCGTCCTTGGTAAGGACGAGGTCGCTGGTTCAAATCCAGTCGGGGGCTCCACCACTTTCCACACACCAAACCTAACCACCTCCTCACCACCAAAAACCATGGCCAAAGAGAAGTTCAACCGCACCAAGCCTCACGTCAACGTCGGCACCATCGGTCACATCGACCATGGCAAGTCGACCACCACCGCCGCCATCGTGGCCGTCCAGGCCCGCAAAGGCCTGGCTGAGTCCAAGTCCTACTCGGAAATCACCAAGGGTGGTACCGTCCGTGACGCCACCAAGACCGTGACCATCGCCGCCTCGCACGTCGAGTACGAGTCCGTCAACCGTCACTACGCCCACGTCGACTGCCCGGGCCACGCCGACTTCGTCAAGAACATGATCACCGGCGCCGCCCAGATGGACGGTGCGATCCTCGTCGTCTCCGCCGCCGACGGCGTCATGCCCCAGACCAAGGAGCACATCCTCCTCGCCCGCCAGGTCGGCGTGCCGAAGATCGTCGTCTGGCTCAACAAGGTCGACCTCTCCGAGCCTGACCTGATCGACCTCGTCGAGATGGAAGTCCGCGACCTCCTCAACAAGTACCAGTACGACGGCGACAACGCCAAGATCGTCCGTGGTTCCGCCACCGCCGCCCTCGAAGCCAAGCCCGAAGGCGAGCAGGCCATCCAGAACCTCCTCGACGCTCTCGACTCCGAGATCCCTGAGCCGAAGCGCGAAACCGACAAGCCGTTCATGATGTCCGTCGAAGACGTCTTCTCCATCACCGGTCGTGGCACCGTCGCCACCGGTCGTATCGAGCGCGGCGTCATCAAGGTCGGCGAAGAAATCGAGATCGTCGGTCTCCGCGACACCCTCAAGACCACCGTCACCGGCGTCGAAATGTTCCGCAAGGAGCTCGACCAGGGCCAGGCCGGCGACAACGTCGGTCTCCTCGTCCGCGGCATCGAAAAGAGCCAGATCGAGCGTGGCCAGGTGCTCGCCAAGCCGGGTTCCATCAAGCCCCACACCGTGGCCAAGGCCCAGATCTACGTCCTCAAGCAGGATGAAGGTGGCCGTCACACCTCGTTCGCCAACAACTACCGCCCGCAGTTCTTCTTCGGTACTTGCGATGCCACCGGCACCGTGATCCTCCCGGAAGGCGTGGAAATGGTGATGCCTGGCGACAACGTCACGATCACGATCGAGCTGCAGAAGCCCGTCGCGATGGAAAAGGGCCAGCGCTTCGCCCTCCGCGAAGGTGGCAAGACCATCGGCGCCGGCCAGATCCTCGAAATCACCAAGTGATTTCCTGACCAAAAACGACCTACTACGGTGCCGAGGCCCCCTCAAAAGGGCCCCGGCATTCGTCTCTTTAACCACCAGTACAGGACGGTAGCTCAATTGGCAGAGTAGCGGTCTCCAAAACCGTTGGTTGTGGGTTCGACTCCCTCCCGTCCTGCCACTCTCACCACATCAAAACCAGCACCATGTTCAGCTTCCTCGGACGCCTCCGCGCATTCTGGAACGAGACCATCACCGAGGTCTTCGTCAAGGCTTCGTGGCCCACCGCCAAGGAGCTCGCCGACTCCACGCTGGTCGTCATCGCCGCCGTCGCCCTCCTGGGCGCCGTCGTCTTCCTCTGCGACTTCTCCCTCTCCAACTTCGTCCAGTTCGCGACCAAGCTCGTGCGCTGATCCCACCATGTCCTCTCCCTCTGATTTCCGCTGGTACACCCTCCAGACCCTCTCGAACAACGAGAGCAAGGTGAAGCGCCTGCTCGACAAGGCCATCAAGGACGAGGAGATGGGCGACTTCGTCGCCGAGATCCTCATGCCGGTGAAGACCGTCAAGGACTTCCGCAACGGCAAGAAGCGTGAGAGCGAGATGAAGCTCTACCCGTCGTACCTCTTCGTCCGCGCCCGCCTCTTCGATGACGAAGGCGCGCTGCTCGAAGCTCCCTGGAGCTTCCTCCGCAAGACCGACGGCGTCATCGGCCTCATCGGCGGCCAGAACCCCGTCGCGCTCAAGACCGAGGAGATCAACACGATCCTCCAGCAGGTCGCCGACGCCGCGGACAAGGTCGTCCCGAAGATCAGCTTCAACATCGGCGAACGCGTCAAGATCACCGACGGTCCCTTCGCAAACCTCGCCGGCAACATCGACAAGATCGACGCCGACCGCGGCAAGCTCGAGGTCTCCGTCGACATCTTCGGCCGCTCCACCCCGGTCGAGCTCGAGTTCTGGCAGGTCGAACGCGACGACCGCGAGTGATCCCTTTTTCCAACCCAACCATCTAAACTACCACCATGGCTAAGAAAGTCGTCGGCGAAATCAGGCTCCAGCTCCCCGCGGGCGCCGCTAACCCTGCTCCTCCTGTCGGCCCCGCGCTCGGCGCGAAGGGCGTCAACATCATGGCGTTCTGTAAGGAATTCAACGCCAAGACCAAGGACCAGGCCGGCATGATCCTCCCGGTCATCATCTCCGTCTACCAGGACAAGTCCTTCACGTTCATCCTGAAGTCCCCGCCCGCTTCCGTCCTCCTCAAGAAGGCCGCGAAGATCGAGTCCGGCTCAAAGGTCCCGAACCGCGACAAGGTCGGCAAGGTCACCAAGAAGCAGCTCCTCGAGATCGTCGAGCTGAAGAAGAAGGACCTCAACGCCGTCAACCCTGACAACGCCGCCCGCATGATCGCCGGCACCGCGCGTTCGATGGGCATCGAAGTCGTCGGTTAATTTCACCCAACCCTAAACCCACACACACCACTGCATCCCGCAGGAGACCAAAAGTCGCTATGAGCAAAAAAACCAGCAAGCGCTACCGCGCCGCCCTCCAGGTCGCCGACCTGAAGGCCAAGTACGACGTCGCCCAGGCCGCCGAGATCATCAAGAAGATGCCCGGCGCCAAGTTCGACGAAACCGTCGAGATCTCCGCCTTCCTCGGCGTCGATCCGAAGCAGTCGGACCAGATGGTCCGCGGCACCGTCTCC
>JAHEJL010000017.1 GCA_024638885.1 Coraliomargarita sp.
CAAGGGCCCGTCCACCGGCGGCGCCCCGGCCCCCTCGGCCGGCGGTTCGTCCTCCTCGTCGTCGGGCAGCGGAGACTTCAACAGTCTCGGCGACCTCCTCGACAAGGCCGGCAACTAAGCCGTCCTGCGCAGGAACCGAACAGACCCCGGGCGACCGGGGTCTTTTTTTGTGCCCAACGGCCGCGGGCCGGCCTAACCTCGAGGCATGGTCCCGTTCCGAGGATACGGCCGGCTGACGCGCAGCACGACGCTGGCGCTGCTGACGACCGCCGCCATCCTCGCGGCGGAGTGGGCCGACCTGCTGCCCGACAACGTGACGCTGGCCGTCCATACGGGCTGCCAGGTCTACGTGCTCCTCCGCGTGATGCGGGCCCGCATCTCGCCCGCCTACCTGCTGCTCTGGGGCCCGCTCGCCTGGCTCCTGCCGCTCCCCACCGCGCTGCTCATCTTCGTCTTCGGCGGACGCAAGCATGTCGCCCTCGCCGACGCGAAGAAAGAGGTGAACCGCGTGGCCTGGCGCCTCAGCGACGAGCCGGACTTCGGCGGCAACCACTTCCGGCTCCTGGGCGACCGCCACGGCCGCGACACCTTCGAAGAACTGCGCCGCCAGATCAAGGGCGCCAGGCGCCGCATCAGCCTCTCGACCTACATCCTGAGCAACGACGCCGTCGGGCGGGAACTCGTGAGCCTGCTCACCGCCAAGGCCCGGGAAGGCGTCGAGGTCCGCCTGCTGGTCGACGCCATCGGCAGCTTCGGCATCCCGCTGCGCCTCTGCCGGCCGCTGCGTCGCGCGGGCGGCGAGGTCGCCCGTTTCAACCCCGCCCTGCCGATGCAAGGCAAAGGCTCCGCCAACTGGCGCAACCACCGCAAGATCGCGGTCTTCGACGGTACGGTCGCCATCATCGGCGGCCAGAACCTCGGCCTGCGCTACATGGGCGAGAAACCGTCGCCCCGGCGTTTCCGCGACTGCTCCTTCCTGATCCAGGGCCCCACCGCGGCCGCCATCGAACGCGTCTTCGTCGCCGACTGGTGCCAGGCCACCGATGAACCGCCGATGCGTTTCGCCACGCTCCTGCGCGAGCGCTGCCCGCACGTCGGACCCGCCCGCGTCGAGGTCATCGCGTCGGGCCCCGACTGCGAAGGCGACCCGCTCTGGGAGGCCTACGAGAAGCTCTTCTCGAACTGCAAGCGGTCGATCACCGTCGTCACCCCGTACTTCATCCCGGACCGCACCCTGTTCACGCTGCTGGTGACCGCGGCGCACGCCGGCCGCCACGTGAAGATCATGGTGCCCCGCCGCTCGGACCATCGCCTGCTCGACCTCGCGCGCCGCTGGCACCTCCGCACGCTGCGCGAAGCCGGCGCCGAGATCCTGTTCTTCAAGCCCGACGTGCTCCACGCGAAGCTGGTCGTGGTGGACGACGAGCACCTCGTGATCGGCTCGGCGAACCTGGACATGCGTTCGCTCTTCCTGAACTACGAGATCGGCGCGGTCGTGCGCGACCCGGCGGCGCTGGCCGAAGTGGGCGCGCTCATCGCGGGCTGGGAAGGCGAGTCCACCCGCTACACGGAAGACCTCTACCGACGCAGCCGCACTTGGACGGGCCGCGCGGTCGAAGCCGTCTCGAAGGTCATCGCCCCCCTGCTCTGATCAGCCCAGGAAGGCGTGCAGGCGGACCGCCAGCCCGGTGTCGGGCAGCAGGAAGCCGTCATGGCCGGCGTCCGTCACGACCTCGTGATAGGCGGCGTTGACGCCGACGGCCGTGGCCGCGGCGAGGAGCATGCGCAGTTCGCTCGTCGGGTAGAGCCAGTCGCTGGAGAAGCCGATGGCGAGCACGTCGGGTCCGTCCTGCGTGAAGAGCGTGCCGGACGAGGCGCGGGCGGTCATGTCGAAGCGGTCGACGGCGCGGGTGATGCGCAGCCAGCTGTTGGCGTCGAAGCGCTGCACGAAGGCCTTGCCCTGGTGCTCGAGGTAGCTTTCCACCTGCCAGTGCACGGGATCGCCGGCGCCGGCGCCCGGGACCTTGGCGCGGCCGAACTTCTGCTCGAAGGAGGCCGACGAGAGGTAGCTGATGTGCGCGAGCATGCGGCCGACGGCCAGGCCGGAATCCGGGCCTTCGCCGGGCGTGTAATGGCCGCCGCGGAAATTGGGGTCGCGCTCCACGCAGGCGCGGGAGACGGCGTTGAGGGCGATCGCCATCGGCGACTGGCTGAGGCCGGCGGCGAGCACGGCGATGCGGCCGACCTCGGCCGGATAGTCGGCGCACCAGATGAGCGCCTGCATGCCGCCCATCGAGCCGCCGACGACGGCGTGGAGCTTCGTGATGCCCAGGTGGCGGACGACGCGGCGCTGGGCGCGGACGATGTCGCCGAGGGTGATCTCGGGGAAGTAGCCGCCGTAGGGCTTGCCCGTACGCGGGTCGGTCGAAAGCGGGCCGGTGGAACCGCGGCAGCCGCCGATGCAGTTCACGCCGATGACGAAGAAACGGTCGGTGTCGATGGCCTTGCCCGGGCCGACGAAGCAATCCCACCAGCCGGCCTTGCGGTCGTCGGCGGCGTAGCGGCCGGCCACGTGATGGTCGCCGCTGAGGGCGTGCGGCACCAGGATGGCGTTGGACTTGTCCGGCAGCAGCGTGCCGTACGTCTCGTAACGCAGGTTCAGGGCCGGGAGTTCGCCGCCGAGCTCGAGCTTGAACGGCTCGGACGACACGAAGTCGCGGAACGAGACCGGGCAGAGTTCGCGGGCGGAGTGCGGGTTGGCCGGACAGTCGGACATGGACCCACCCAGCCAAGCCAGACCCGGGCGGGAGGCAAGTGGCCATTCGTTGTTGCCTCGTCATAAACGACCCCAAACCTACGGGCCATGTCCCAAGGCCACCGCCATGAGGAAGGATGTTGCGGGGAAGGCTCCGGCGATCGCATCGAGGCGGCCGTCCTCCGCATGAAGGAGAAGTCCATGCGCGTGACCTCTCCTCGCCTGACCATGCTCAAGGTCCTCGCGGCGGCGAAACACCCCCTCAGCGCCGAGCAGATCCATGAGGCCGCCGGCGACGACAAGCTGGACCTCGTCACCATCTACCGGAGCCTCGGCGCCATGGACGACGCCGGCATCGTCCAGCGTCACCCGCTCGAACGCGGCCGCAGCCTCTACGCCCTCGTCACGCCCGGGCATCACCATCATCACGTGATCTGCCGCCGTTGCGGCCGGATCGAACGCCTGCCCGGCTGCGACACCTCGCGCCTCGAAGCCGCCGCCCGTACCAAGGGCTATGCCGAACTGACCCATATCATGGAGATCTACGGCATCTGCCCGGCCTGCACCCAATCTTCCCATGCCTGATTTCCCTCGTACAGCCTTCATCCTCGGAGCCGGCCTCGGCACGCGTCTGCGTCCGCTCACCGAACA
The DNA here is from genome assembly GCA_024638885.1 of Coraliomargarita sp. Taxonomy (GTDB): domain Bacteria; phylum Verrucomicrobiota; class Verrucomicrobiia; order Opitutales; family UBA953; genus UBA953. Next base: position 3,407 of record JAHEJL010000017.1, read on the forward strand.
CTGCCCCAAGCCGCTGCTCCCGATCGCGGGACGCCCGATGGTGCTCCAGGCGATGGAGAAGCTCCGCGCCGCCGGCACCCGCCGCTTCCTGATCAACACGCACCACTGCCCCGAGGCGTGGACGCAGGCCTTCCCCGACGGCCGCTTCGGCGACGCCGAGGTGAAGCTCGTCCATGAGCCCGTCCTGCTCGAGACGGGCGGCGGCCTCGCCAACATCGCCGCGCTGCTCGGCGAAGACGACCAGGACCTCGTCGTCTGGAACGGCGACATCCTTGCCGCCTGCGACATCGCCGCGGCCTTCGCGCACCACCGCGCCAACGGCGGCGCCGCCACCCTCGTCGTCCGCGAGCAGGGACCGAACCGCAACGTCCGCATCACCGACGACGGCTTCGTCACCGACCTGCGCGACCGCCTCGGCAAGACCGACCCGGCCTACCAGTACACCGGCATCTGCGTCGTCACCAAGGCCTTCGTCCAGGGCGTGCCCGCGACGATCGAATCGCTCGTCGAACATTTCCTCCGCCGCGTGCAGGCCGAGCCCGGCAGCATCCAGGGCTTCCTCGATTCGTCGAAGTCCTGGCATGACCTCGGCACCGTCGAGGAATACCAGGCCGTGAAGGCCGAGCACGAGAAGCCCGTCCGCGGCGCCATCGCCCCGGCGGCCGCCGCGCAGGCGCACGGCTACGAGCTCATCGGCGGCGGCGAAGTCCTCAAGGGCGGCTCCGGCCGCAAGTTCCACCGCGTCCGCAAGGCCACGGGCGAGACCGCCGTGCTCTGCGTCTACGACGATTCGCGCGCCGAGAACCAGCTCTACGGCGCCATCGCGGGCGTGCTCCGCGACAAGGTCGGCGCGCAGGTGCCGCAGGTCCTCGCCGAAGACAAGGACGCCGGCGTGCTCCTCCTCGAAGACCTCGGCGACACCGACCTCTGGTCGCTCGCGCAGGGCCAGGAATTCCCGTGGCAGCCCGTGGCTTCGGCCCTCGAGCAGGTCGCCGCGATCCACCGCCTCGGCGTCGACGCCTTCGCCGGCTCCGGCATCGCGCTCATGGAAGCGTTCGGTCCGAACCTCTACCAGTGGGAGCGCCAGTACTTCCAGGACAACGCGCTCGGCGGCCGCAAGCCCGACCGCGCCGTCACGGACGAGATGGCCACGCTCGCCAAGGAGCTCATGGCCCAGCCGGTCGTCACGATCCACCGCGACTTCCAGTCCCAGAACATCATGGTCCGCGACGGCGGCGCCTGGCTCGTCGACCTCCAGGGCCTCCGCCACGGCTGCATGTTCTACGACTTCGCCTCGCTCGCCTTCGACCCGTACCTCACGCGCCCCGACATGGACCTCTGGCGCATCGAGATCGAGGACCACGCGCGCGAAGTCTCCGGCTGGAAGGGCTCCAGCGACGAGTTCTCGCACCTCTTCCACGTCGCCGCCACGCAGCGCCTCCTGCAGGCCTGCGGCGCCTACGGCTTCCTCGGCCACAAGAAGGGCCGTCCGGAATACCTCGCGCACCTGCCGCAAGGCCTGCGCAACCTGACGATCGCCGCCTCCCTCTGCGGAAAGCGACGCATCGCCAAGCTGGCGGAAGAGCTCGCGGCCGCCCCGACGAAGGTCAGCCGTTGACCTTGTCGTCGAGGAAGCGGACGACCTCGTCTTCGGTCATGCGCACCTGCTCCAGCGTGTCGCGGTCGCGGACCGTGACGCCGGCGCCCTTCTCGATGGTGTCGAAGTCGATCGTGATGCCGTAAGGCGTGCCGATCTCGTCCTGGCGACGGTAGCGGCGGCCGATGGCGCCCGCGGCGTCGTAGAAGACGTTGTGGCGCTTCTTCAGGCGGCGGTAGAGGGCCTCGGCGCGTTCGACGAGCTCGGGCTTGTTCTTCACCAACGGGAAGATGGCGGCCTTGAACGGGGCGACGCGGGCCGGGAGGCGGAGCACGACGCGCTTCTCGCCTTCGACCTCGTCCTCATGGTAGGCCGTGGTGAGGAGCGCGAGGAAGACGCGGTCGACGCCGACGGACGGCTCGATCACGTGCGGGATGTAACGGGCCTTGGCGGCCTCGTCGAACCAGTCGAGCTTCTGGCCCGACACGTTGCTGTGCTGGGTCAGGTCGAAGTCGCCGCGGGCGGCGACGCCCTGGAGTTCCTGCACGCCGAAGGGAAACTCGAACATGATGTCCGTGGTGCCCTTCGAATAGTGGGCGAGCTTCTCGGTCGGGTGCGGGTAGAGGGAGAGCTTGGCGCGCGGGATGCCGATGGACTCGAACCAGGCCAGGCAGCCTTCGATCCAATCCTTGTGGGCGGTGGCCCAGTCGGAGGACGGCGAGATGAAGTATTCGATCTCCATCTGCTCGAACTCACGGGAGCGGAAGATGAAGTTGCGCGGGTTGATCTCGTTGCGGAACGCCTTGCCGACCTGGGCGATGCCGAAGGGCAGCTTCACGCGGCCGGTGTCGACGACGTTCTTGAAGTTGATGAAGATGCCCTGCGCGGTCTCCGGACGGAGGTAGGCGGTGGCGGAGGCGTCCTGCATGGCTCCGACGTACGTCTGGAACATCATGTTGAACGAACGGGGCGGCGTGAGCGAACCCGGCTTGCCGGTGGCGGGCGAAGGGATGAGCGCGTGCTCCTCGGGCTTGGCCTCGGTGTAATCCTTGAGCACGACGGGCTCGAGCGCGCCCTGCTTGGCGAGCTTGCGCTTCATGTCGTTGGCCATCTCCTCGGCCTTGGCCTGCATGCCGTCGTCCTCGAGGACGGAGACGTAGCCGATGGTCTCGCCGGCGACGCGCACCGGGGCGAAGAAGAGCTGGTCGGCGCGGTAGCGCATCTTGGACTCCTTGCAGTCCACGAGCGGGTCGGTGAAGTTGTCGATGTGGCCCGAGGCCTTCCAGGTCGTCGGGTGGTGGATGATCGAGGAGTCGAGGCCGACGATGTCGTCGCGGCGATGCACGAAGTCCTGCCACCAGGCCTGCTTGATGTTGTTCTTCAGCTCGACGCCGAGGGGGCCGTAGTCGAAGAAGCCGTTGAAGCCGCCGTAGATGTCGGAGGAAGGGAAGACGAACCCGCGGCGCTTGCACAGGTTGATGATGGATTCCATCTTGTCGGTCGGGTCGGCCATGGCTTGGTAAAGTCCCTCACCTATCCCCGCTCCGGGGGTCCGCCGCAAGCCTCTTCCCTCAGCGGGGGCGGGGCTCCGTGGTCAGGCCGGCGGCCTTCTTGGACCACGTCCGGGCCGCCGCGGAGACCGCGCGGAAGAGTTCGGAGAATTCCGCCGCGGCGCCGTCGAGGCGGGCCTGCGAACCTTCGAGGGAGGTCGAGAACGAGGCCAAGGCCGCGCCCGCGTCGGCGAGCCGGACCTGGAGGAGCGCCAGCGTCTCGTCGTCCAGGCGACGGTCGGCCGCGTCGACGGCCTCGCGGAGGCGGGCGCAGGCGGCGATGAGCCGGGCGCTCTGCGCATCGAGCTTGCCGTCGCCGGTGGCCTCGAGGACCGCGCCCGTGCGACGGACCAGCATCGCGGAGAAACGTTCGGCGCGCGCCGGGTCGGTCGCGTCATGGAAACGGCCGAGGTCGCGTTCGAGATCCGCCGCCAGGCCGACGAGGTCCTTCTCGGCGAGGTTCTCGAGCTGCTGCACGAAACCTTCGATCCTGGACTGCAGGCTGCCGCCGAGGAGCGGGATCTCGTCGGCCGCGAGCGGCTCGGCCACCGCCGGCGCGGACGGATCCCAGATGAGTTCGACCTGCAGCATCCCCGAGGCCGGGCTCACCGCCACGAGGCGGGCGCGGAGGCCTTGGGCGACCTCGGCGCGAAGGCGATCGCCGCGCAGACGGTCGGCGAAACCACGGTCTTCCAAGGTCGCGGGGTCGAGGCTGAGGCGGACGAGCGGACGGAGCCGGCCGTCGGCGTCGGGCTCGAGGCCGATCGAAGCGACCTGCCCGACCGTCACGCCCTGGACGCGTACCGGCGTGCCGGAGGAAATCCCTTCGACGGAGAACGCCGGGCGGACGACGACCTGCACCAACGGGGCGGACCACGCGCGCCACCAGGCGAAGGCCGACCACAGCACGGCCACGCCGAGGACGGCGAGCATCACGCCTCCGAGGGCGCGTCGGCTCATCCGGCGGACTGCGGATAGCTGCCCAGCCACTTCACCACTTCGCAGCGACCCTTGAGTTCGGTGACGGCGGCCTGCACGGCCGCGGTGTCCCAGTGACCCGGGAAATCGATGAAGAAGAGGTACTCCCAGGCGCGGCGATGGCTCGGACGCGACTCGATGCGGATCAGGTTGATACCGCGGTCGGAGAAGGCGGCGAGGGCGCCCTGGAGCGCGCCGGGCTCATGCTTAAGCGTGAGGACGACGCTCGTGACTTCTTCCTTCGTGCCGACCGCGTTGGCGGTCTTGGCGATGACGAAGAAGCGCGTGGCGTTGTCGCGACGGTCCTGGATGCCGCGGGCGAGGATCGGCACGCCGCGGGATTCGGCGGCGGTGGCGGAGGCGACGGCGGCCTGGCCTTGCGGGTCGCGCGAGACGATTTCCACGGCGGCGGCGGTGCTGTCGGTCTCGACGAGCGCGGCGCCCGGGACGTGGCGGGAGAGCCAGCCGCGGCACTGGGCGAGGGCGATGTCCTTCGAGAGGACCTTCTTCACCTGGTCGAGCGGACCTTGGCCGACGAGGCACTGCTCGACGGAGAGCGTGACCTGGGCCACGACCTTGAGTTCGGATTCGGCGAGCAGGTCGAGCGAATGGCTGACGACGCCTTCGGTGGAGTTCTCGACCGGCACGACGCCGTAGGACGCCTCGCCGGATTCGACGGCGGCGAAGATGTCGCCGATGGCACGGAGCGGGAGCGACGGCACGCTGGTGCCGAACGCGCGGATCTGCGCCTGCTGGGTGAAGGAGCCTTCGGGTCCGAGGTAGGCGACCGGCTTGGCCATCTGGGCGCCGATGGAAAGGGAGATGATCTCGCGGTAGACCGCGCGGAGGCCCGAGGCCGGGATGGTCGGGGCGGCTTCGGTGATGGAGCGGAGCAGCTGCTCTTCGCGCTGCGGCGCGTAGACCGGGGCGCCGGTCTTCAGCTTCGCTTCGCCGATGGCGCGGGCGACCTGCAGGCGCTCGCCGAGCAGCCTGAGGATCTCACGGTCGATGCGATCGACCTCACGACGGTGCTCTTCGAGGCTCATTCGGAAGGCTTTTCTTCGGCGGGCGGGGTCTCCGTCGCGATCGCGGCGGAGGACTGGTCTTCGAGCGGCAGGCCGACTTCGGTGTCACCGACCTCGACCGGCGTGGTCGCGCGGGTGATCCATTCGGAGATCTGGGCCGGCGAAAGGACGTCGGAAGCGGGCAGTTCGCCGAGCGAGCGAAGGCCCGTGAAGTCGAGGAACTTGTCAGTCGTGCCGTATTGGATCGGGCGGCCCGGGAGGTCGGCGCGGCCGGTGACGGCGACGAGCTCGAGCTCGAGGAGACGCGTCAGCGCGCTGTCGACGGAGACGCCGCGGATGGCTTCCATCTCGGAGCGCGTGACCGGCTGGCGGTAGGCGACGATCGAAAGCGTCTCGAGCGACGCCGGGCTGAGGCGCTGCGGGCGAGGCTCGCCGCGGAGGAGGCGGACCCAGTCGGCGTAGGCCGGGGAGATGACGAGACGGAAGCCTTCGGGCCCCTGCAGGATGCGGCACGCGTCGTTGGCGTCGCGCATCTCGGCCTCGAGGGCGTCGACCGCTTCGCGGATCTGGGTGGCCGTGAGGAGCGTCGGGACCTGGTCGATGATATCCTGGATGACTTCCTGGACGGGAGGCGTGGCCGGGGTCAGCGTGGGTTCGCCGCCGGCCTCGAGGAGGTCGGGCTGGCGCTCGGCGGCCGCCTGGGCGTGGTAGCGCTGCACGACCTTCTGGATGTCCTTGATGGACACCGCCTCGGAGGTCGAGAACAGGAGGGCCTTGATGATTTTCTTGAGGTTGAATTCCACGGGACGGGGAGGCTTAAATCGGATTGTCGGGAGCG